>NZ_JBGNUR010000005.1:0-473231 GCF_041951345.1 Actinomadura sp. 21ATH
ACCCGCTACAACACCCGCCGCCGCCACTCGGCCTTGGGCCACCTCTCACCGATCAACTACGAGAAAACCACAGGTAGCCTCACCGCTGCCGCCTGAAACCGGTGTCCACATCTCAGGGGGAACCCCCGAGTTCTTCGATGCGCTGATCAGCGCAGGTGTCTACTGCCCTGACCCCAGCCACAACAGCTTTTTCATCGAACCGGCCGTGGCCGCCTTCGGCGCGCGCCAGGTGATGGCAGCCCTGCTCGACCGCCTCCGTGGCGGCACCGACCCCGAGCGTGCCGGGGCCGCACGCGCCATTTATCACGCATGGGCCTTCGCGCCGCGCGGTACCAACATCTTCACACCGGAAGCCCAGGCCGAGTACGACGCCGTGAGGGTTCTGCGGGACCGATGGGACGAGGCCGCACTGCGCGAGTTCGTCGCCAACCCCGACCTTGACGTGCGGCGCTGCATACTGCCCCTCCTCAACCTGAAGGCCGAGCGCTGGCCGGCCGAGCTACGCGAGCTGGTCACCGAGGCGACGCGCATCTCCCATGCGCACCCTGACGAGTACATCCGGCACCGAGGCGAGATCCAGGCCGGGCGGACAGTTCGCGAGGACTGACCACCCGCCTTAAGCGGATAAGAGGCGGCGCGCTGCCCTGTTCAGTCGGCTCGCGGGTGCCGCGCCGGCCTTCCTCGGTGAGCTCGAAGGCCGCGCTGGTCGCCGCCGCGCTGGGAACCACGCACATCCGACCGGTCATGTGACAGATGCCCTGCTACGAGGGGCGTTCGTAGCGTTCACGGCATGAACACCACAGTGGAATTCGTGCTCGACATCCCATGCGTCTGGTCGTACTTCGCGTTCGCTCGGCTGCGCCGGGCACTGGCCCGGTTCAGGGCCGAGGGCGGCCGGGCCGAGGTCGTCTTCCGGCCGTACCAGCTGAGCCCGGACGCAACCGTGGCGGGCGAGCCCAAGACCGAGGTGCTGCGCCGTGCGTTCGGCGGGGACCCCGCGGAGGCGATCGCCGCGATCACCGCCAAGGCCGCCGGGGAGGGCCTGGAGTTCCGGCATGACAGGGCGGTCTTCTCCAACACCTTCGAGGCGCACCGCCTGGTCAGGGTGGCCGCGGCTCAGGGGCGGGGCGAGGAGATGGTCGAACGGCTCTTCCGCGCGCACCACACCGACGAGCTCAACATCGCCGATGTGGACGTTCTGAAGGGCCTGGCGGCCGAGGCCGGTGTCGGGTGGAGCGACGAGGGTGCCGAGGAGACGCGGCGGGAACTCGACAGGGTGCGGCGCTCGGGGGTCCGCGGGGTGCCGGTGCTGCGGTTCGGTGACCGGCCGCAGGTCTCTGGAGCCTTGACGGAGGAGGAGTTCCTGGCCGCGCTGAGGGCCGGCGCGACAGGACGTCCCGCGGTCAACAGCGGAGTGGACGAAGCGGACCTCGCGCGGCTGCGGCGGCTGGTCGCGGATCTGGAGGACGGCTTCAACCGGAAGCGGGCCGCCGTGCTGGACCGGCCGTTCGCCGCGGACGCCGTCGTGGTCGTGCCGGACGGAACGTTGATCCGGGGCTGGGACGACCTGTTCGCGTACCACACCGCTCGGCTTGCGGGTGCCGTGGCCGACTGGCGGACCCGCGTGACGCTGCTGGACGCCGCTTCGCCCAATCCCGGCACTGCCGTCCTGCACCTGCGGCAGGAGACCACCGGGCCGGACCTCGCCTTCGCCAACCACGGCACCGCCGTCGCGGTCCGCCGCGACGGCGCCTGGTGGATCAGCGCACTCCAGAACACCAATGTTGCGAGCTAGGCCAACTGTCCCCGCGGTTGCCCGGTGGCCATTGACCAGGGCGTTGAGCCGTAGAAGCAGCGAAGGGCGATGCGCGGTGTGCGTGGTCGTCACGAACGGGACGTGGCCGGAATGCCGGATAGCGGTGAGCGGCCCAGGGCACGGCGCCCTGGGCCGCTGGTCTCGGCGGGGGCGTTCAGGCGACGGTGACGGCGGCCAGGGCGATGGCGGAACCGGCGAAGACGATGGTGTTGCGGGATGTGGGTCTGAGTGCGGACCTAGGAGGGGAAGGCGTTCTCGGCGGCCTTGAGGAACGGGGCGCGACCTGGACGCGGGCCGGTTCGGGTCGTTCTTGCGGTTGTAAGGCGGCCTGGACCGAGGGGACAGCGGTGAGGTCGCTGTAGACGATCCCGGCGTTCAGCAGCAGGACCAGCGAGGAGGAGACTCAGGTCAGTGGCCGGGTCGGCACCGGCGAGGTTGAACGCGGCGGTGCCGATCATCATGGCGGCGACCGGGGCGGCGGGTCTCGTGGCCGCTCGCGACGAAGCGAAGCTTGTTCTCCTCCAGGACTTGCGGGCGGACGTTCTGGCGTTGGCGTTTGGCGACCGTGGCGACCTTGGGGACAGGACCGAAGCAGTGGCGGACAATCGGGATGCTGACGAAGGCGGCAACGATGAGCAACTGCAGACTCGTCCTCGTCCGTCAGGGTGAAGCGGTGACAGCGCCGATCAGCGGGATCGGAGCCGCAGCGCACGAGTCCGGCCCTCGCCGGCTGAACGATCCGGCCACCCCGGCGACTCTTCTCCAGCACAAGGGCATCGGCGCCCTACCTGCTGTGGCCGCACCCACCCCCTCCTGGCCGTCCGCGTGCTGCTGGGCGTGATCTTTAGCAAGGCGGGGCGGGCGGCTTCGAAACCGGCATCGCCCAGAGGGCGCGGATGCGCGGGGGTGACCGGCATCCCGCTGCCGACCTCGACGCACCGTAACCGGCGTTCATGCAAGCTTGGAGCACATCTAGCGAACTCCGATCCATTCGCCGCTGTTCGTATTGGTCAGACGATCGTCGAGGGCGAGGCTCATTGGACCGCCGTGACACCCGGCTCAGGGCCTTCCTGACCGACCACGCCGCGTGCTGGCGTTGGCGGTGGACGCATGCCTGGTGCGGTGGCAGTGGAGAGCGGGCATAATCGGTGCATTGCGGACAAGGGTGGGCGCGATGATCGTGAGGCGGGGGGAAGCGGCCGAGCCGAGGCTGAGCGTGAGCGTGGTGCCGGTGGGGCCGTGGTTGACGGTGGAGTTGCGCGGGGACTTGGACCTGACCACCGAGCCGGAGTTCAGCGAGCAGGTCGGTCAGCTGATCGCGCGGCAGCCCGGTCCGCGGATCGCGCTGGAGCTGTCGCAGCTGGCCTTCTGCGATTCCTCAGGGCTCAACGCGCTGATCCGTTTGTGGAAGCGGGCCGCTGCGGCGGGCGGGCAGCTGGTGCTGGTGCGGCCGACTCCGCGGGTGGTCAACGTGCTGGTCACCACGGGGCTGGACCGCTTCTTGAAGATCTGCGATGCGCTGCCGGAGATCGAGGAGGGGCCGACTCCGGAGCCGGTCTGACCAGGGAGGCCGGGCCGGAGGAACGGGCAATAGGACGATCCAGGCGAGTACGTGGCCGGGTGTCCCTGGCAGCTGCCGCCACGGCCCCGGGCCCGGGCCCGGCTGGCTGACCCCGGAAGTTCCCCACCCGGATGGCGTGCCGGTGCGGGCACGCCGGGCGGCTACGGCTGGTCGGCCGGTCCGTCGGTCGGAGGGAGCGCCGACATGGGCGGTGCCGTCGCGGCCGGGGCCGTGGGGGGTATGGATCTCGGCGACGGGAGCGTCCGGCCGCGGCCGCAGTTGGTCGTAGCGGTGCTGGACGGCAGCGGCGTCCGGCAGCTTCAACACCGCGGCGATCGCCTCGCAGCTCAACCCGGCCTCATGCACCGCGCCGACGAGTTCGGCTTCCAGCTCGTCCAGGTTCAGCCATGCCGCCTGCAGGACCACCAGCGCCGCGGCCAGGCCGGTGACGCCGGGCGGGGCGCCGGACCGCCCGGCTGCGTACCGATCTGCTCACCGACTCCGCCGGCGGTCGGCGGGCCGCCGCCGTACGGTCGTGACCGGTGCGAATGAAGACCGGTGGTGGGGGTAATGCGGGGGTCATGCGAATCGGTGTGCTGGATGTGGGGTCGAACTCCGCGCATTTGAAGGTGGTGGACGTGCAGGTGGGGCAGCCGCCGCGGCCGGTGGCGACGGTCAAGCATCCCACCCGGCTGGCCGAGTCGATCGACGCCGACGGCACGATCGCGGGCCCGGCCGTGGAACGGCTGGTGACCGCCGTCGGGCGGGCGGTGCGGGCGGCGAGGTCGCATCGGGTCGATGAGCTGCTGGCGTTCGCGACCTCGGCGGTGCGGGACGCGACCAACCGCGACCACGTCGTCGACCGCGTCACCCGCGCCACGGGACTGCGGCTGGGGTTCCTGTCCGGCACCGATGAGGCGCGGCTGACGTTCCTGGCCTCCCGCGCCTGGTACGGCTGGTCGGCGGGGTCGATGCTGCTGGCCGATATCGGTGGCGGCTCGCTGGAGGTCGCCTACGGGCACGGGCAGGAGCCGTCACTGGCGTCCTCGCTGCCGCTGGGCGCCGGTCGGCTCACCCGCCGGTTCCTGCCCGGCGACCCGCCCCCGCGCCGACATGTGCGGCGGCTGCGCCTCCACATCGAGGAGCACCTGGCCGCGCACCTGACCGAGGTCACCCACGCGCTGGAGTCCGCGCGGCGCCAGAGGATGCGGGAGGGCGGGGTGCCGGTGCGGCCGGTGGCCACCTCCAGGACCTTCTTCCAGCTCGCGCGCCTGACCGGGGCCCCCAAACGCAAGGCCGGCGCGCACGTGCCCCGCGTGCTGGAACTGGACCGGCTGCGCGCCCAGATCCTCGTTCTGGCCGCCAAGACCCACGCCGAGCGGGCCCGGCTGCCCGGAGTGTCACGGCCGCGGGCGCCGCAGATCCTGGCCGGCGCGATCGTCGCCGAAACCCTGATGACCAGGTTGCGGGTGCCGCGGCTGGAGATCTGCCCGTGGGCGATCCGTGAAGGCGTCATGATCCGCCACTTGCAGGCCATGACCGACCCGGCGACCGCCGACACCGAAACCGCGGCGCTCACCCAGGACGCCACCCTGCTTCAAGGGCCTCGCCTGCATGCGGTACCGGACCTGGTGCCTGCGGCCGCCAGCCCGGTCCGCTGCGGAGCCTGACCAGCCCGCCCACCGGACGCCGCCGTAGCCGACGCCCTCGGCGCGGCGGAGTCCATGGGCCGGCGCGGGTGCACCGGCCTCCGCGACCAGGGCACCACACCGATGCCGCGAAGCTATGGGTTCAACGCCAGGTTCGGCTGGGTGACCGGCCGATTCGGAGTCTCCTGGCGGCTCAACCTCCCGTGAATGGTCGTTGGATCACAAGCTGAATCCCGGGTTGAGCCGCCGGCATGGCGTGGGTCACCAGGGCTCGGTCAACTCGCTGCCGGTGCTGCTGTGCCGGCTGTCGGCATCGGCGCGCTCGCGGTCCTGGTACGCCTGCCAGCGATCGTGGAGGGCCTCGCGGCGATCGGCGGCGGCGGTCACGCGGTCCTGGGCGGCCTGCCGGCGGTCCTGGTCGCTGTCGCACCGATCTTCCACGGCCTCCTGGCGGCGCTGGGCCGCCGCCGCCAGCAGGGTACGCAGCAGCTTGCGGTCCTGCAGGTTGTGTTCGCGGTCGGCCGCCGCCATCTCCCGGTCCACTTCGGCCTGCTGTCGCAGCTCCGCCTCGGCCGCCGACTCGGGCCTGCCCGCCTCAAGGCGCCGGCCGCGCGTGTGGGCCGCGTGCTCGGCGGCGACCCGATCACGCAACTCCGCCGCCCGCAGCAGCTCAGCCAGCAACCGCTCCTCGTCGGCGGCGTCCTGGTCGGCGTCCGCGGCCGCGGCATCGCGGGCCCGTGCCCGCAGGTCGCGGTCCTGGGCCCGCGTGTCACGCCGCTGCGCGGCCAGGTCGCGTTTGAGCGCGGCCTCGTCCCGGGCCACACCGGCATCCCGGCGTTCCACCGGCCCGCTGTCGCCATCGGGCCACCGATCAGGTCCGGTGCCCTCACTGGAGGCCAGCCGCCAGTTCAGCATCAACGCCATCTGCTCGGCCGCCGCCCGCACATCGGCGGCGGGATGGCCGACCAGTTCCTCCAACAGCACCGCTACCAGCGCGGCCTCGGCTCGGTTCAACATCGCCCACCTGGCTCTCGCCACTGAACAAAGAGTCCCCTAGCCTCGACATTCTCCCACCCAGGAGCCACACCCGGAACCGCTACGCGCACGGCCGAACCCCCGGACGCACACGCCTCCATCCCGTCGCGCCCGGCTCACCGGTGTGGCCGATCGGCTCGGCTGACTTCGTAGCGCCGCCGACCGGCTGGACGGCGTTCAACGTGCGCGTGGCGGCGGAAATCGCTGTGGGGTGCGGCGGTCAACACCTGGAACGCCCGTCGGGTCTCGTGGTCAATATGGGGCCGGTCATCGTGTTGGACAACGCCTTTTGTTCCGAAGGCGAGGACCTGCGAGCGCAGTCGCGGGGACGGCGGCGGCAGGCGCTGTGAGCGGTGATGGCGCTGCTGTCGCTGCGCGTTCCTTGCGTCGGCCGCCAGGGAACGGCTGCGGGTCCGAGTGCGCCTGCTGAGGTTTCATGCCGCCGCGCACGCCAGCAGAAGGCCGCCGCCGATGACCTCGACCCAGAAGTAGAACCAGGACGGGTAGAACGCCGCCGGACGGTCGAAGGCCCGCGCGAACAGGCGTCCCGCGGCCATGCCGAGCAGCGCGACGCCGACGGCCGCCAAGACCCCTTGGCGGGACGCGCCGGTGGCGGCCGCCGCCCAGACCAGCAGGCCGCCGACGGCGACGCCGAACCCGCCGTACACGGCGCGAACCTCGGTCCGCGCCTCGGCCGAGTCGAGCGTGATACCGAACGGCCTGATCAGCGCGGCCGGCGCCAGCAGGCCGTACAGCCCCATCCCGAGGAAGAACACGGCGGCGCAGATCGCGATCGGTGTCGTCATGCCGCCAGGATGGTGCCCGTGTCCCCGAGTGCGCTGTCACCAACGTGCCATCCGAGCCCGGTGTTGTGGCTGTGGCCCGGCCAGGCCATCTACGCCGGACCGGCACTCGGCCTGGGCCCGCACGCGGGCTCGGTCGCCTGCCTGGCCGTCGGGCTCGACGCGCCGTTTCGGGTACGGGCCGGGGACGGCGCGGTCTGTGTCCGAGCCCGCACGGCGCTGATCGCGCCCCGGGTACGGCACCTGCTGACCGCCGAGGGCGACCGGATGCTCTTCTGCTATCTCGATCCCGCTTCGGCGCGGCGATCGGCCTGCGAACAGCGGATGACCGGCGGCCGAGCGCCCGTCCTGACCGGTCACCGCGACGAGCACGCCCTGCTGACACTGGCTGCGGACCTGCACCTGGCGAGCGGGGCGCGCCGCTGGCTGGACCGCGCGGCCCCCGACGCGCCCGCAGGGCCAGACCAGCGCATCCGCGCCGTCACCGCACTGCTGCTCGACGAGACCCACCGGACCGTGATGGCCGCAGAGGGCGCAGCCATCTGCGGGCTGTCGCTCTCGCGCTTCCTGCACCTGTTCAAGACGCATACCGGCACGAGCTTCCGGCGCTACCGGCTCTGGGCGCGGATGATCGCCGCCGGGCGGACGATCAGCGCGGGCGGCGATCTCACCCGCGCCGCGGCCGAGGCGGGCTTCGCCACCCCTTCGCACTTCAGCGCCGCCTTCCACCGCATGTTCGGGCTCCAGCCCGGCCGGCTGCTGGCCACCGGCCTCACCATCGCCGATGCAAGCGAGACTCCGTTGCCCAAAGAACGACCCTGACCCGCTGCTGGCCGCGAGCGAGTCGCATGGCGGCATGAACTCCGGGAGCACCTGCGGGCGGGGCCGACCACGGACATCACCTCCACCGTCGAGGATCTCCTTGACTCTCTCGACACCGTGGACGAGGAGGGCTGAGCGGTATGTCAGAGGTTGTGCTCGTAACCGATCAGTAGCCAGGGCTGGTCCAGGGTGCTGCGGTGGTGAGCTGCCGGTCGGTGAGCGGGCGCGGAAGAAGGCGTGGACGTCGGCGGCGGCCGGACCAGTCGGAGGCGGTATCGGCCAGGCGGTTCATCAGCACGGCGCAGATCCGTACGGTCGGGTCGAGCCGTGAGTCCTCGGCCAGGAACGTCCGGACGGCCCTGGCATGGTGGACGCTGTCGTGGTCACAGATCACCACGGGGTGCCGGGTGCGGGGTACGCGGCCCGCACCGCGCGCATCAGCAGTGTGGTGAAGTCGACCGCGCAGCGACCCCGAGCCCGTGCCCACACCGCCCAGTGGCCCACCTCTAGCGCACCAAACACCGTCACCTGACGGCTCTTGCCAGGTGTGCCAATCTCGGGACGGCACTGCGCGGCGACGAGCCCGACCGCACATGCGCCCCAGCGCCACGATCCACTCACTCAGCCGCGCGCCGTCCAGCCGGAGCCGCTCCGGCCTAGGGTGATCAGCCAGGCTGGCGCCGCCGCCGGTATCGCCCCGGCCGCTCCAGCACCGGCCGGACCGTGGCCGGGCGGCTTTCGAGCAGCTCGGCGATCTCGGCCGGGCACAGGTCGTGCAGCGGCAGCAGCACGGCATCGCCCGCGGTGCATGGTGCGGTGCGGTGGCTCTCGTCGCTTCGCAGTGTTCGGGAGGCGAACCGCCCGATCCGGCGTGTGGTCCCGAAGAGCGGATAGCGGTGTAGCCGCTGTGATTCGGTTGCTTGCCGCACAGGCGTTGAACCGAGTGATCAACGGCAAGGTGCGGTGGCCCATGTGGGTGACGTGAGCGCGACCGGCAGTGGCGTTCCATGGTGGGACGACTCCGAAGCCACTCAAGGCGGCGTCACCGGGTCCGCGGCAGATGAAGTTGCACTTGGCGGAGAACGTCAGACTCTGGGGATAAATGACATGTCAAGAAGTCTGGACGCGAATGCCCGTTACCGTCCCCACCTCCGGCAAGAATGGCACCGAACCCGCCGAACTTGAGGATCGCATTCCACCGGCCACCCGTTTGCACCATTTGCCGGATAGGCAAAGAGCAGAGTTCAAGCAGCAAGGGCAAAAGCTCCCACCTCCACTGACTTCATTTAGTAACGTATCGGATGCACACTGTCGCTGTAGTCGGACATACAGCGCCGCTCCCGCCTGAAAGGACCCCCAATGCGGGTACTCGCACGTTCCGCCGCCCTTGTCCTGGTCCCCGCCGCCCTCCTCGCGGTGACCGCTGCTCCCTCCTCCGCCGCACCCGACCCGGTCGCAACGGTCGACTGCGCGGTCCAAGAGGTCACCGGCCTTGCCGATCTCGCAAACCCCGGGGTTCCATCCGAGGTGCCTGCGGCGGGCTGCCTCGCTCCCTGACCTCCGGCCGCCCGGGAAGCCCAGATCGTTCTATCGGCGATCTGGGCTTCCCGATGTCCGGATCAGTCGATCGGGATGTGACCGGTTCGGCCCTGGACGTCGTCGCCGACCGGAGCGTCATGGCCCATCCAGGTAGTCATGCCGTGCAGCCTGCACGCCCCTACTGCACGGTGAGCCCCCATGTGGCGGACATGACGTCCAACCGGTCGTCGAGGGCCCCTCGCCGCAAGGAGCGCGAGTCGACGAACTCCAGACTCCGATCTTGCATTCAGGGATCACAGGGACCCTTCTCAGAAAACACACCGTACCGAGGGCGCGGCAAGCCAGACTCGCAGAAGGAGGCCCACCGTACACACGCACGGCTGCGCGGGCCCGGCGAACGGGCTAACGCCCAGCCTCAAGGCACGGCGAATACTCCACAGGCTGCGTTGCTGCCTCTGGCGTACGGGACGCATCGCCAAGGCCGTCCACACCCTTCAGCCACGCGAGACCGGATCATGCCGAGAAAGCCCACCGTGCTGCGTGATGTCGAGGGGATGCGACGATCTCAGCGTGCATACATCGGAGACTCTGTCTCCCGCTCAGCGTGCGTTCATGCTCAACGCGTTCGAGATAGACATTCTCCCGGGCGTACGCGGCGACCTGGAGAAGTCGTACGAGAACGCTTCCGGTGCGGAGCTCGCTGATGTCCTGCTTCCGCTCGTCGACAGAGGGTGGATCGTCGTCTGCCGCGTCATTCCCTGGACAGCGCCCGACGGAAGCGGCGGGTTCCAGCCCGGCAGGCCCATCGCGCGAAGCGAGCTGCCCGTGCTCCTGGCCGACGATGGGAACTGGGAGCATCCCGACGACGGTGAGTGGATCGGCTGCCTGACGCTCGTACTGACCGCCAGGGGACGAGAGATCGCCTGGTAGCCCGGCAGCAGTCGCTACGGGCCAAGAGTGAACACGTTTCAGCAACAGGGTGGGGGCGGTTGGCGGACGGGCACGGTTCGGGCCGCAGCAGGACGCCGTCGCCGAGGTCGAAGCGCAGGATCGGCCGGGAACCTCGCGTTCTCCGGCGGCGGGACCGGTCACCGACCGGTGGACGAGACCTTCGGCCACGCAGTCATACTTGGCCGAGTCCTCCCCGCGGTGCCCGGCCGGGCTGTCCACCTTCTAGGAAGGACTTCCAGGTGGTTTCGTCCAACGCTGCTGAGCTGCGAGCTGCTCACCCTGCCCGCGTTCATCGCGCGTCTCGGGCCATCACCGCCCTGAACTGCGGCGCGTCGCCCCGCTGCCCGGCGGTGACCACCAGCGACAACGGCCTTTGGCCCTGCTCACAGGCCAGGTGCAGCTTGGTCGGCAGCCCACTCCGCGACTGTCCCAGGGTGCGGTCGCCGGGCCCGGACGTCGTCGTGCCGGGGCGGTTCGGACTGTTCGTTCCCGTGGCGGCGGGCTACGGCGGCGTGCTGGTGGGCGCGCATGACGGTGGAGTCGGCCTCGGCCTGGAGTCTGGCCAGGAAGTTCGCCCAGGCCCCGTCGCGCTGCCAGCGGCGAAACAGCGACTACACCGCCCGCCAGGAGCCGTAGCAGGCGGGCACGTCCCGCCACGGCGCGCCGACCCGGACCCGCCAGCGGATGCCGTCGATGAGCCGCCGTTTCGTCCATTTCGAGGGCCGGCTGGACGTCTGGGGGCGGGCAGCAGGGGTTCCAGCCGCGCCCACTGCCCATCGGCCAGGTCGAACCGCCTCGCCACCGCCAGGGTGGCCACGAGGTCTCCGGTGTTGTTCTTCTTGGTCGATGAACGCTCTACCGAAACCTCACTGCGTCCGGCGCATGACACGCCGCCGCTCACCTCACTCCGAAACAGCCCTAGGCCGCGACCACCACGCTGGAGTTGGCGGCCTATGCCTCCCAGCGTGCGGCCGCCCCATCGTCCTGGCGGACGGTACGGCTGACACGAGCTTCGAGTAACCCGGTTGTCAGATCGCCCGCCAAGGTTCCGAGACTGCGATGACGCTGGCCCACATCGCGATCTCCTCCAAGAAGAATGCGCCGAAAAGCCACCGTTCATACCCCGAGCAAGCTGGCCTGTTTCGGCACACATGCCGTGATGCGCTGATCAGGGGCGTACTGTCTGGCCGAGGTGATTGGGGGCCAAGGACAGTGATGTTGCGCAAGGGAGAAAACGCCACTCTGGAGGCCGGACGGATCCACGTCGCCGTGAGTGCCGCGGGTCGGGCGATCGACGTGTCGGCAGTGCTTCTAGACGAGGACCGGCGGGTGCGCTCGGACGAGGATCTGGTCTTCTTCAACCACCCCGCACAGGACGGGGTGAGGCTGGACGGCGATGGGGTCGTCGTCGACCCGGACGTGGTGCCCGGTGACGTCTCGACCATCGCGGTGGTCGCCAACGTCGACGGGCCCGGCACGTTCGACGGTGTCACGGTTCGCGCCGCCGTGCATGGCGGGCCCGCGTTCGAGACCCCGGTGATGACGGCGGGTGAGACGGTGCTGGTCGTCGTCGAGATCTACCGGCGCGCGCAGACCTGGAAGATCCGGGCGGTGGGTCAGGGTTGGGCGAGCGGCCTGGCCGGGCTGGCCACCGACTTCGGGGTGGAGGTGAACGACGAGCGCGCCGATGAACCGCCGGTCGAGGTGGACCTGCGCAAGCGCATCTCGTTGCGCAAGGAGGCTGTCCGCGTCTCGCTGGAGAAGAAGGGGATCGGCGGTGTGCGGGCGCGGGTGGCCGTCGCGCTGGACGCCTCGGGCTCGATGCGGCGAATGTACAAGGACGGCGTGGTCGCCGACATCGTGGAGCGGATGGCGGCGATCGCCCTGCAGGTGGACGACGACGCGGCGCTGGAGGCGTGGATCTTCGCCACCGACTTCGCGCGGCTACCGCCGCTGAAGGTCGCTGAAATCCAGGCGTGGACGCACGACAACGTGCGCATGCACGAGGCCGTCGCCGCCGACGGCGCCCGCGTCAGCCTGGGCGGCCGCAACAACGAGCCACAGGTGATCGCCGACATCGTCTCCTACTACGCCGACCGGCCGGGCGAGCCGGTGCTCGTGCTTTTCTTCTCCGACGGCGGGGTGGCCAAGGACGCCCAGATCGCCCGCCTGCTGCGCGAGGCGTCGGAGCGTCCGATCTTCTGGCAGTTCATCGGCCTCGGCCACGGCCGGTACGGGCTCCTGCACAAGCTCGACGACCTCGACGGCCGGCTGGTCGACAACGCCGGTTTCTTCGCCGTGGACGACATCGCCGATATCACCGACGCAGAGCTCTACCACCGCATCCTCTCCGAATTCCCAGAATGGCTGAGAGCCGCGAAAGCCCACGGGATACCTCTCGGCTCAAATTGAAGGAGCAACCACGTCCCGCGCCGTTCGACGAAGCCCCGCCGCGCCGAAGACCATGTCACCCTGCGTCCCTGCCCCCATGTTCGCTCGTTGCTTGCCCGGGGACACCGGTACGACCCGTCAGACGCCGACACGAAGCGGCACGCGGGTAGCGCTGAACGCAGACAGGGTGGCACCGTTTGACGCAGAGAGCGCCGCTCTAATCAGCTCGACAGGCTCAGACCAGCCACCAGACGGCTGGCCGTTTAGGACATGGCCTGAAGTCAGCGCGACCCGACGCGCCCCCGCCCTGGTCGCCGCCAAGAACCGCCGGACGTCCCCCACCCATCATGAGCATGCTGATGGGCGATCCCCTGACTAGCGCCGTCGCCGTGCTCGTCGTCGAGCAGGAACTGCAGGTAGGCCCGGTCCTTGGCGAGCTGAAGCCGGTCGGTGTCGGCGTGCGGGTAGGCGTACCCGAACAGGCGGGTGGTTGGGGCAGTCCTGGGCGAGTTCGGTCAGTGTCCTTCTCGGCGACGGCGGCGGCCAAGCGTCGGCGCTGCTTGATCGCGGTCCACACCGCCGGTGTAGGGGCACCGCGCCTGCTCATACGGCGGCAGCCATTCGCGCGGGCCCTGGTCGGCCTTATGCCGGGTTGGTGCGGGCAGTGACGGCGGCCAGGGCGCGCTCGTTGTCCAGGTCGTTGCGTAGGCGCGGCAGCGGTCGGCATCCCAGCCGCAGGCGCCCGAGTCCCCACGCCTCCGCCAGCGGCACCATGTGGTCGTTGTCCAGGCCCCGGTTGCCCGCTGACCCGGGTGTCGTCGCGGAGGAGCCGACGGCCGGTCCCGTCGGTACTCCGGCACCGCGCGTTGGCCTCCGGCTCCTGCACCGCCTCGGCGATCAGGACCTCGTGGCGGGTGCCGCAGCCGTTGGGCGTGACGAAACGATGGGAAGCCTCGAGGTCTCGTGTGAGGTTCACTGCATCCCGTACCCGTGAGCGTTTTTATAGGGCCCTGGGGCCCCAATTCACTTTCGGACATTGACGCCCATCAGTGCCAGGGTAACGATGAAGCCGACAGCTCCTCTCCAGGGAAGAGTCAATGAAATCACTGCTAAGAAGTTCGATCAAGGCCGCGACCCTGGCCGCAATCGCGGTCCCGGCCGCTCTCGTTCCCGCGAACGGGGCGGCAGCTCGGGCCGGATGGCAGGATTGGGGCGCATGGCAGTTGCAGAGCTACGGCATCTCGTGTCGTAACTACGTGGACGCCACCACGACGGGATCCAGGCTCCTGGTCAGCGGCTACTTCGAGTGCAACGGCGGAATTGGCGGCTCCTTGACCGTCAACATCGGCGGCACCACAAGAACGAAGTACTGCTTCGCCGAGGAGGTCGCGAGGCTGGGATCCTGTTACACCTCGTTCTATGTCACAAATCCGAGCGGCAGCCAATCCTGGACGGCCGTGACGATCTCAAAGATCGGCGGCGAGCCAGAAGCCGCACGCATCTCATTCCGAGCTTAATCGGGGCAACTCAATACTTCGGGTCGGGCGGGATGCGCGAGCCTTTCCGGGGGACGACAGCGCAGACGGACGTGCGGTCCACGCGAGGCGGCTGAGCATCTGCGACCTCGAGGTAAGCCACGCCGAGCAGCAGGCGGCTGTATTTGCCGTTCGCCCACGAACCCTGGCCGCTGCACTCGGCCGAACTCCTCGACCATGCCGACGAGGGACAGTTCGCCGCCGTCGGCGTACCGGCGCCCGAAGCCCCACCCGCCAGCGCGCTGCACGCCCCCGAGGTACGCCCGCGCAGCGGCCTCCCCCTACCGGCCACGGCCGGCGCGGCACCGGGTGGGCCGTCCGCCCGATCGCGGGATGACCGCCAACCATCGATCGCCTCCCTGGTGCAGCGACCACCAAGGTTCGCCGCGCTTGGTCAGGCGCCTTGAGCGAGGGGGCGGGATGGGCTCCTTCACCACGGGCATATCTCGCGGTGTCAGGGCCGGGGGGAGGATGTGTCGGCAGCATGTCAGAACGCATCGTGCATGGCGCCCGGGAGGTGATCCGCGGGCTGCGCTTGCTGGCCGAGCGGACGCCGCCGCAGCGAGATCGCTGGGTAGATCTGCTCCGTGCGGCCGCGATCGTGCTGGTGGTGACCGGCCATTGGCTTGCCACCGTGGTGACCTATGGCGAAGGTGGCCTTGGTGGCCGCCATGTGCTGGAGGTCCTGCCGTGGACGCGATGGCTGTCGTGGCTGTTTCAGGTCATGCCGGTGTTCTTCCTGGTCGGCGGTTTCTCCAATGCCGCCTCGCTGAGGTCGTCGATGGCACGCGGCGTCCAATGGCGGGAATGGCTGGTCGGCCGCGCCGACCGGTTGCTGCGCCCGACGACGGCGTTCCTTTTCGTGATCGGAATGTCGGCCGCTCTCGCCCGCGCCCTGGGCGCCGAGCCCGACCTGATCGGGAGGGCGGTCTGGCTGGTCACGATCCCGCTGTGGTTTCTCGCCGCATATTTCGCGGTGGTGGTGCTCACTCCTGCGATGTATGCGATGCACCGCCGGTGGGGTCTTGCGGTCCCCGTGGTCCTGGCCCTTCTGGTCGGTGCGGGCGACGTTGTGCGCTTGGGCTACGGGACGGACCATGGCGGCGCGGCCAACTTCCTGCTGGCATGGTTGGCCGTACATCAGATCGGATTCGCCTGGCAGGACGGGCGGCTGCCCGCGCGGTGGGAGGTGGCCCTGCCGCTGGCCGCGCTCGGAGCCGGGTGCCTGGTGTTCCTCACGGCCGCGGGACCGTATCCGGTGAGCATGGTCGCCGTTCCGGGAGCACAGGTGCAGAACACCTCCCCGCCGACGGTCGCCCTGCTGTCCCTGGCGATCGTGCAGACCGCCCTGGTGCTGCTGTTGCAAGGCCCGGCCAACCGGTGGTTGCGGCGGCCCCGCCCGTGGATGGCGGTGGTGGGGCTCAATGCGGTGATTCTGACCGCGTTCCTGTGGCACATGACGGCACTGGCGGTGGCCGCCGTCGCGCTCTATCCAACCGGGATCTTCCCGCAGCCGCGGGTCGGCACCTCCCAGTGGCTGCTGCTGCGGCTTCCGTGGCTGGCTTGCCTGGCGTTCGTGCTGGCCTTGCTGGTGGCGCTGTTCGGATGGTCGGAGTGGCGTGGCAGAACGCGTTCCGGTCGAGGCCCGGCCGGTGTGGGCACGGACCGGAGGCCGATCGTCCGGCCAGGGGCCTCCAGCGCGCTGACCATTACCGGGCTGGCTGCGGCGCAGTTGGGACTTGTCGGTGTTGCGCTGGCGGGTCCGGAGTATCGTGCTCCGGCGGGGCTTCCCGCTGAGGTGCTGCTGGCCTATTTCGCCGGTGCGGTCACGTTGCGCCTGATCCAGCGGCGAGCGGCAGGCACCTGACCGGCTGGCCGCGTGCCGTGCCCGGGCCCGACACCCGGCCGCATCCCCTGACCACTCCACCGGCCGGTCCAGCACCCAAAACCTGATGACGGTTGATGGCGGCGTGTTCGCGTGCCACTGCGGGGCGGGATAGTGGCAGCCGACTTCCCCGCACCGGCAAGGACGCAAGGAGGTGTACTTTCCCTGAGCGAGCGCACCAAGAGCGCCGGTTCGTGATCCTGCGTCATGCATATTCGAATCGTGCCGCGAGCCGCTGGCGCTCGCTGTCCCGCTGCGGCCTCACAGAAGATCGTGACGGTGGGATCACCCGGCGTAAATCTGGCTGTGGGACGCTTCGACGGACAGACCGAGATCGTCGGGCGGGACGCCGAACTCGAGTTCGCTGTCGTCCTTCCTGGATTCGCCACGGGTCGCGTTCCTGATCGAAGGGGACGGACGCGGGAATCGGGAAGAGCACGCTGTGGCGTGCCGGGGTGGCGATGATCCCGCGCAGCTGGTGCGGCGGCTGCGGTCCGGCGGGCGGACCGGCGCGGAAATCAACGCCTAGATCCCCACCGCGGTCGGCATGCCGACGACCGGGTCCGTGGCGAACGCCTGGCTGATCACGCATCGCAGCGAGGCCGCAACTCCCCCGCCACCCGCGTCCCCGACCTTTGTGGGCAGTACATCTAGGCGAAGGCCGACGATCCTGTGATCATGGCTCTTGGTACAACGATGTACGGATGCAGGGAGGGATCGTGGCCCGATTCGCCGTGGCCGGAATGACGCTGGTCGCCGCCATATTGATGGCGCCGAACGCCTCCGCCAAGGAAATCCAGGACGTCTACGTCAAGGAGAGCGAGAGCCGCATCGCCGCGGTCGGCCCAGGATTCAAGCTCAAGCTGACCAGGCACGGGATCTCTTCGTCCATGGTGGAGGAGGAATTCGGGGATCCCGCCACGGGCAACCAGATCGTACGGCTGTCCACCGATCTGGCCGGGCGCGCGCTCCGTCCGTTCGTGTGCGAGAACGGCACGTACACGATCACGGCGGGCACGTTCCAGCGGGCCTACCGGTTCTCCTCGCTGGAACGGCGGCCCTCGATCTACCCGGAAAGGTTCCACACGTCGTTCCCTGGCTTCGTGACGCCGTTCATGGGTGAGTTCGACGCCACCGTGACCGACGAGGCGGGCACGGCACTCCGCGTGATGATCTCGGACCTCGGTTACGAGGCGCGGACGGTGGAGGGCGGTTTCCGCGGCACGTACCCCATTCACGGCTTCGTGGTGGATCAGAAGGGCACGATCCGGGACCGCATCTCGCTGCTGGGCCGTTTCCGTTCCGGACCGGGCGGCGCGGATGCCAGGTACTGGATCGAAGACCGCGGCACCTGTCACCAGAGGGCCGACCTCGGCTGGGGGGTGCCCAACACCGATCGAGTGGTGGTGACGGGTCCCTTGTTGGTCCTCCCGTTCAACGCCCCCGTCGTCACACCGAAGCGGTAGCCCACCCGTCAGGCACACTGCGGTCCAGCCCCGGAGGTGACGAGAGAACATGGCCCGTGCGGCCCGGTTCTGCAGCGGTGCGTCCGGCCGCGTCGGTGTGTTCCCGCCACTCGCGATGAGGACGTGGCTCGGGCCGGTGATCGTTGAGGGTGAAGACAGACCGGTTGGGCGGCTGTGACCGCTGTCCGGTCAAGGGGCGGCGGCGCTCGCGTCGCCGCCCCGGCCGCCCGGCTCCGCTGCTCGGCGCGTGCGAGGTGGGCGCCGGTCACCGACCGGCGGCCCGGACGGCCGCGCACCGCGGCCCGGCTCCCGGCCAGCGGCGGTCACGGGGGACGTGCTGATCGCCTCGGTGTCCGACCATGCCCACCCTCCTGGGCGCGCCAATGCCCTGGGCACCTACCGGCTGTGGCGTGACATCGGCTACACCGCCGGCGCCCTACTAGGCCCTGCGGCCAGCGCCCAGGCTCGTGCGCTCTGGTGCGGCGTTCGGCGTGCGGCTGCGGTTCAGTCCTTGAGCAGGGTCCCGGTGAGCTTGCCCTCCTTGGCACGGACGTAGCAGAGCACGTTCCGGGTGCCGGAGACCCATGCCTGCTCGTTGATCGCTTGGACACCCTGGATCATGTCCGGTGATGGTGGTTCGCGGAAGTTCGGGATGGCCTTGACACACTCGGTTTCGGCGATCTTCTTGAGGGTCTGGCGGTCCGGATAGGGACCGTCGGGTGCCTTGTAGAGGTACACGGCTTGCGCGTCGTGCGGCATTTCGCAGGAGACGTCCGTGGTCCCTCCGGAGAAGTCGCCGACCTCTCCGTCGAAGTCGAAACAGCCACCGACACCCTCGTTCGTCGACACGGGGCGAGGGACCCCGTCGCCGCCCAGCTCGGCGGGGGTGGTCCAGACCGACAGCGTTCCCGAAGCGATCATCGCCACCGCGACGGCCGACGAGACGGCGCCTGTGGCGATGCCGCCGATGGCCAGACCTTGCCCGCGTTCTCCGGTACGCCGGATCCGGACCAGCGCCACGACGCCGAGAACCGGCCCGATGACCGACAGGCAGCCGGAGATCCCGGTGACCAGTGAGGCGATCGCCAGCCGGGAGGTCTTCGATGCAACGCCCGTGGGTCCAGGCGGAGGCGTCGTCATGCGCCGAGACAATACTGATCACGTGTCCGCGACACCATGGCGTTGTGCAATCGTGACGATCATGCCGGGCTTCCGCCGGGCGCCATTTCCCTTTGGGGATCAGCTCCACCCAGCACTGGGCGAGCGCGCATGCGCCGAGACCGCAGGTCGGCTGACTCACGCCGACCATCGCCGGCGGCCATGGACGCGGCGGGCGGTGGGCAGCATCTCGACCAGGTCCGCCATCGTCAGCCCGGCCGGCTCCAGGAGCGCGGCGACCTCATGGACGGTCCGGCAGTACCCGCGCAGATACCTCAGGTACCGCACGCGCAGCAGGGCCACGCCATCAAGATCGATCAGTTCGATGTCCCAGCCTCCTGGGGCGACCCACCTCCTACTCACGCCATGCAGGCTATGAGCTGGCCGAACGTGCTGGTGCCGGGGTGAGGTGGGCCGCTTTGGCGCCGAGGCCGACCATGCAGCCTTGAGCGCCCTGGCCCGCGCCTCGGATCATGATGGTCGGGCTTCTGGTGACGGATGGACGATCCCTGGGTGCGGTGCATTGCCCTGCTTGGGTGCGTCGCGGGCCAGCAGATATCGGCTCGTCATGGGTAGGAGGTGTCATAGACCCCTACCGGGGCGCCCATGGCCTCCTGGAGTGATTCCAATAGCCGCTCCAGTTCGCGTCCCTCGGGCTCGTTCAGGAACGCGATCACGGCGGCGTGGACGTCCACCGTCGCGTCCGGATGGTCCGCGTCGTATTCACCCATGAGGAAGCGGGCGAAGGTCGGCGAGCCCGGGCCTACCAAAGGTCGACGCATTCGTCATGGCACGCGGCCACCGGGCCATTGCAGAAGGTGAAGATGCAGAGAAGCATGGCCCAGTTGTTGGGGATCAGCCTGCAGGCGGCGACTTCCGTACTGCAATTGCTCGCCAGGCACCGGACCATGCAGGCGAAATACTGCGCTGGAGAGAGCGGTTCGACCTCGCCCGGCCGCGTCAGAGGGACGGATGTGAATTGCCAGGCGTCGACGTTGACCCTCCCGTCCGCGATCACCGCCGAGGGATCCCCGCTGACGATCTCCAGCGTCCCGGTCACCTTGCCGCCGGCCACCCGCCGAATGAGCACCGCGGCGCGCGCCGGGTCGTTGTCGCGGGGGGCGTAGACCGATACCACGAGCGGTTCCGAACGCGTTCCGCCGACGGTGTCGCCTTCCGGTCTCAGCTGGAACCCGTGCTCCCGCAGGCGGGCGCGGACGGCGTCCATGCGGTCGTAGCCCGCCATCCGGCGCCGGATGGCCGCCTGTTCGTCGGGGGTGAACTTCCGCGCCGATCGAGCGTGCGCGGTCCCGGGGACGATGACCGAGCCGGCGACCACGCCCAGGCCGATCAGGCCGGTACGCAGGAAGTTCCGTCGTCCTCCGTCGTCCTCGGCGTGATCCTCGCCGAGCGCCCTGAGGACTGCCATGCTGCGCCGCGGGCCCAGGAGCCGTACGAGCGCCGACACCATTCTCCTCCCCGTCAGCAGCCGGGGACGGGGGCCGGACAGCACCACCAGGGCGGGCCGGTTCGGGAGTTCGACGCCGGCGTCGGCCGCCCACCGCGCAGCGCGCGGATCGGTGAGCCGCACGGCGTCCAGTCTGCCCGCGGAGACCTCCACGACCTCGGCGGCAAGGCGCCCGCAGCGGCCGCACGTGCCCTCGAACAGCAGAATGTGCTCGGTCATGAGTACCTCCTTTTAAGGAGAATCGGGCAGCATTGATCCCATCGATGACGTGGCTCTTGATTTCGTAACATGAAAGTAGGCGGATTCGGGTACCGCTCCTAGGGCCGAAGGGCCCCAATGCCGTCCGACCGGCCATTCTCCCGGACGTAGAAAAACAGCCCCGTCCGACAGGCCCCTGGGAGAGGCGAGGAGTTGATCTCCTCCTTCTCCCCGGCGACTCATGGCGCCTCGGGCGATCAACTTCTCGACCTCACTGCGCTTTTCCTATTGCATGGGCTTCGCCGTGGCGGTCAGGCTGCTGGGCGGCCGTCATTCGGGGAGGTCCTGGGCATCCGACCTGTGGGTCGTGCCGGCTGGGGTCGTGAGCTGATCGCCGAGGCGGCTGCGCCTGGCGCATCCGCCCGAGTTCGACCTCATGGCGCGCGTCGCGGGCCTCGGCCTGCGCGAACGGTGGGGCGAGCCGTACACCGCCTCCGGCCGGCGCCATGTCAGCGTCTACGAGCGGCGGTCGCGCCTCCTGACCGGGCGGTGCGCTCCGCGCGACGGGGTTCCACCTTGTTGCGATTATTGTGCAAGTGCCGCATGTGACACCATGTGCGGTGTAGGCGACGGCGGACGAGGAAGCCGGTGCGAATCCGGCGCGGTCCCGCCACTGTGATCGGCGAGCGGATCCCGAACCATGCCACTGCCCGCGTACGCGGGCGGGAAGGCCGGGACGAGCGTTGACCCGAGAGCCAGGAGACTCACGCGGTCGCCTCCTCGATGGAACTGGGGCGGATCTCCCCAGAGAGGAGGGGCTGTATGCCCGTGGGTTCTCCGGGCCCGGCACCGTGCCGGGTGACGGTGTGCCGGGATTGCTGCTGCGGCCGTCCCAAGGTGACCGGCATCGATCACGACGACCAGCTGGCGCGGCTGACCGAGGCCGTCCCGGTCCGTGTCTCGCACTGCCTGGACGTGTGCGAGCGGGCCAACGTCATCGTCGTGCAGCCCTCGTCCGCCGGCCGCGCGCGGGGCGCGCGGCCGGTGTGGCTGGGGCTGGTGAACGACTCCGCGGCCACAGAGGACATCGTCGCCTGGGTGCGCGCCGGCGGTCCCGGGCTCGCCGAGCCTCCCGCCGTTCTGGACCTGTACTCCTTCACGCCGCCGCGACGTCCGGCGGCCGGTTCGTACCGTGAGAGGTGATGTCATGATCCGCATGCGCCCCGGCGTGGTGCTGGCGGCGGTGCTGCTGGTGGCGGGATGCGGTGGCGGTACGGAGCGCGCCACCGCCGGGCCGGGGGGCGCGCCGCCGTCCGGGTTTCCGGTGACGGTGGCCAGCTGCGGGGTGACCACGACGTACCAGCGGCCGCCGCAGCGCGCGGTGTCGCTGAACCAGCACGCGACCGAGGTGATGCTGGCGCTCGGGCTGGAGAAGTCGATGGTGGGCACCGGATACCTCGACGACAGGGTGCTGCCGGAGTTCCAGGCCGCCTACGGCCGGGTGAAGGTGATCTCCAAGGAGTACCCCTCGTTCGAGACCCTGCTGGCGGCCGAGCCCGACTTCGTCTACGGCGGCTGGAAGAGCGCCTTCGAGGAGAAGGAAGGGCGCTCCCGGGCCGCGCTGAAGAAGGCCGGGATCGACACCCACCTCAACGGCGAGGAGTGCCCCGAGGGGCCGGTCACCATGGCCACCGTCGAGGAAGAGCTCCGGACCCTCGCCAAGATCTTCGGCGTCCCGGACCGGGCCGACCGGCGGATCGCCTCGCTGCGCGCCGTCCTGGACGGCGTCA
Source organism: Actinomadura sp. 21ATH (assembly GCF_041951345.1). Classification (NCBI taxonomy): domain Bacteria; kingdom Bacillati; phylum Actinomycetota; class Actinomycetes; order Streptosporangiales; family Thermomonosporaceae; genus Actinomadura; species Actinomadura sp. 21ATH. The sequence continues at coordinate 22,068 of NZ_JBGNUR010000005.1, forward strand.
GGGGCAGGCTGTCGGGCGTCTCCCCGGTCAAGGTGGCCGTCTACGACAGCGGCGAGAAGACGGTGTTCACGGCGGGCGGCGCCGGGATCGGCAACGAGATGATCCGCCTGGCCGGCGGCACCAACCTGTTCGCCGACGTGGACAAGCCCTACGGGGACGTCTCGTTCGAGCAGTTCGCCGAGCGCGCACCCGACGTGATCCTCATCTACGACTACGGCGACCGGTCCGCCGAGGACAAGAAGAGGTTCCTGCTGGGCAACCCGGCGCTCAAGGACGTCCCCGCCATCGAGAACGAGCGGTTCGCGACACTGCCGCTGTCGTCCACGGTCACCGGCGTGCGGGTGGCGGCCGCGGTCGACTCGCTGGCCCGGCAGCTGCACCCGGACCGCTTCAGGTGACCGACCTGGCCGAACCGCGCGCCGCCGGCGCCCCGGCCACGGACGGCGCGGGCGCGCCCCGGTCCCGGCGGCGCGTCCCCTACGCGCTGGTGCTGGCGGCGCTGGTCGCGCTGGTGCTGGCGGCGGCGACGGCCGGGATCGCCGCCGGGTCGGTACGGGTCCCGCCCGACCAGGTCTGGGGCATCCTCCTGCATCGGATCCATCCCGCACTGGCCGCCCCCGACTGGACGCCCGTCCGCGCGACGATCGTGCTGGACGTCCGGCTCCCCCGCGTCCTGCTGTGCGCGGTCGTCGGCGCGGGCCTGTCGGTGTGCGGCATGGCGCTCCAGGCGCTGGTGCGCAACCCGCTCGCCGATCCCATGCTGCTGGGGGTCTCGTCCGGCGCGACGGTCGGGGCGGTCCTGGTCGTGGTGCTGCACGTGTCCTGGTTCGGGGCGTTCTCGCTGCCGCTGGCCGCGTTCACCGGGGCGCTGCTGGCGCTGGTCCTGGTGTACTTCCTGGCCCGGGCCGGCGGGCGGATGACCACGGTACGGCTGGTGCTGGCGGGCGTCACCACCGCCGAGGTCCTGTCGGCGGTGGCCAGCTACCTGGTCATCACCTCCGATGATCCGCACGGCGCCGAGGCGGCGCTGCGCTGGACGCTCGGCGGGCTGGCCGGCACCACCTGGACGGTGCTGTGGATCCCGGCGGCCGCCGTACTCGCCGGCACGGCCGTCCTGCTGGGCCTGTCCCGGCCGCTCAACCTGCTGCTGGCCGGAGAGGAGGCCGCCGCCGCGCTGGGCCTGGACGTGCACCGCTTCCGCGCCGCCATGTTCGTGCTGGTCGCCCTCATGGTCGGGACGGTCGTCGCGGTCAGCGGCTCGATCGGCTTCGTCGGCCTGATCATGCCGCATGTGGTGCGGCTGCTGGTGGGCGCCGACCACCGCCGCGCGCTGCCCGCCGCCGCGCTGCTCGGCGCGGCCTTCCTGGTCTCCGCCGACCTGGTCGCCCGCACCCTGATCAGCCCCGAGGAGATCCCGGTGGGCATCCTCACCGCCCTGGTCGGCGGACCGTTCTTCCTGTTCCTGATGCGGCGGAAGGCGGCCCGGTGACCGGCGGGCCCGAGACGTTGCGGGCCGAGGAGGTGACGGTCGTGGCGGGAGGCCGTCCCCTGGTGGAGAACGTCTCGCTGGAGGTGGCGCCCGGGGAGGTCGTGGGGCTGGTGGGTCCCAACGGCGCGGGCAAGTCGACGCTGCTGCGCACCTTCTACCGCGCGCTGCGTCCCACCTCCGGACGCGTCCTCCTGGACGGCGACGACATCTGGCGCATGCCGGGCAAACGCCTCGCGCGGCGGCTGGCCGCCGTCCTCCAGGACTCCGCCGGCGACTTCGAGCTGACCGTCTACGACGTGGTGGCGATGGGCCGTACCCCGCACAAGCGCGCCTTCCAGGGCGACGACGCGGCCGACCGCGGCCTCATCACCGCCGCGCTCGCCGAGATGGAGGCCGCGCACCTGGTGGACGCCCCGTTCGACCGGCTGTCGGGCGGCGAGAAGCAGCGCGTCCTGATCGCCCGCGCCCTCGCCCAACGGACCGGGACCCTCGTCCTGGACGAACCCACCAACCATCTCGACCTGCGCCACCAGATCGACGCTCTCCGGCTGGTCCGCCGCCTGGAGGCCACCACGATCGTCGCGCTGCACGACCTCAACCTCGCCGCCGCCCACTGCGACCGCCTCTGCGTCCTGGACGGCGGCCGCCTGGTCGCCGACGGGACGCCCGCCGAGGTGCTCACGCCCGCATTGCTGGCCCGGGTCTACCGCGTGGACGCCGAGGTGGCCGCACACCCGCGTACCGGCTTCCAGCAGATCACCGTCCTTCCCGAACGCGACGCCGAGCGGCGGGAGGAAGGCCGATGACGCTACGCCACCGGCCTTCCGGAGCGGATCGACGCGTGCGCCGCCCGGCTGCGGTCCCCCGCCCCGTTCCGCGCGGTCGCGCACGGCGTCCTCGTCGGCCGCGCGCCGGGTGAGCGGCTCCGCCGGGCATGTCCGTCCCGGCCGTCGCCGGCGGACGGTGAACTCCGCGGGCACGTGCTGCGTACGACGACACGTGTACGAGCGGGACGGGCACGAGGTGGTGGCCTGGAGGCGATGGATCACGGCCCTCCGGGCCTGGGGATGCTGCTGATGCACGCGGTGAGCGTGCTGCTGACCTCGGCCTGGCTGGAGTGGGGTGAGGCTCGGCTGTGCGCCCTGGGCCGGCAGCTGGCCGGCCGGGTGCTGCGTCCGCTGCTGTTCCTGCTCTATCTCACGGCCGGGACGGCTGCCGCCGGGCCCCGCCCGTTCTCGCGCACGCGCGCCGATGAGCGCGCGCCGGCGCGCGCCGTGCTGCGGTACGCCGTGGTGCGGCGCGGTCCTCCTGTGGCGTCGTGCGTCCCGGGTACGGCCGCCTGATCGGCATCCGATCCTGATCCCTTCCTGAACCGCCGATCCGGCGCTCCTGGGGCGACGCGGGCCGCCGGGCCCGCCGCGGTGCCCTGTCACCGCGCCGCCCGGCGTCCTTCACCTCTCGTCCAGGACCCTCACTCTTGATGTGCATGGGGTCGGACGGGCTTTGCGGCGCGTGTCTCTAGGCTCGCGGACGGGCAGGAGCGGTCGCCGACAACGCGCGCGACGCCACGGGCGCCGTAGCGGCCTGATCCATCTGGACGAGGAGGAGCACGGCGTCGTCCGTCGGCCGGCCGCCGGTGTGCCGGAGGAGGTCGTCGCGCAACGCGTCGAGGAACGCTCCCGGGTCCTGCTCGCCGGCCAGCGCCGCCGCCCGCGCCGCGAGCGGGAACGGTCTCCCCTCCTCGTCCCGCGCGCCGGTGACCCCGTCGGTGTACAGCAGCAGCCGGTCCGCACCGTCCAGCCTGATCTGCTGCACGTCAAGGCGGCCGTCGCCGAGGTGCAGCAGGCCCAGCGGCGGTGAGGGCCGCATCTCCACCTCGGCCGCCCCGGCCGGCCGCAGCAGCACCGGCGGCGGATGCCCGCAGCTGAGCAGGCTGACCACCGGACCCGAGACCTGGACGAACAGGGCCGTGACGATTCCCTCCTCCGGAGAGGACCGGGCCAGCACGCCCTGCAGGTGGGCCGCCAGCAGCGGCAGCCGCTCCTCCGTCCAGGCTCCGCCCCGGAACGCGCAACTGACCTCGGTGCTGATGCCGAAGGCCGCACCGCCCCGGCCGGCCACGTCTCCCACGAGCATCCGCACTCCGAAGGGCGTGTCCTCGACCGAGCACATGTCGGCCGGCATCCGGGCGTCCGCCGGCCCCAGATACCTGACCTCCGTGCGCAGCGAGCGGACCCGCTCCGGTACGGGCCGCTGGATGATCCGCTTCATCATCTGCCGGGCGGACCTGGAGTTCTCCTGGACGTCGTCCAGCACCCGGCTCTGCCTCTGGAACAGGCGCACACCGGCCGAGGCGACGGCCCCCATGGCCACGACGCCGACCAGCATCGAGCCCATCGACAGCGGCCTGATCTGCCAGTTCGGGAATCCGAGTGTCGCGGCCAGCATGACGGTCGCTCCGGCCACCCACAACGGCCGGCGCGCGTCCGCCCGCCCCGAGACCGCCAGCACCGGCACCAGGACATAGAGCGGCAGTACCGAACGGTCCGTGCCCACGATGGCGTCCAGCCCGGCGATGACCAGCGCCACGGCCGTCGCCGCCGCTTCGGGAACGCCGACTCGCCTGACCAGGATGTGCACCTTCGGACCGCCCTCTGAACACGACTGCTACCCGGAAACGGTAATCAGCCGGCTGCGCACAGTCCCAGGATCGGCACTTCCAGCCGGATCCGGCCGAGCCGCCCCGCACGGCGATCGGACGGGTCCTTTCCGGGGAGGCGTGCGGGCGGCTTGCGATCGCCGGGGCTCTGGGCCTACCTTGATAGGGCAGTCGTACAGGGCGACTGTTCAGGATGGAGGCGGCAGGGTGGTCTCTCCGGCGGCCGAGCGCGGACGCGAGGTACGGCGGCGGCTGCTCCAGGCCGCGGCCGAGCTGATCCCCGAGCGCGGCTGGACCGCGGTGAGCACGCGGATCCTCGCCGAGCGGGCGGGGGTGACGCCCAGCGTGGTGCACTACCACTACCCCTCCGTGAACGCGTTGCTGAACGAGGCCGTGACCGCGGCTATGCGCGACTTCACCGCCGGCCTGCGGCCGCTGCTCGATGCCGCCGGCTCCCCCGCCGAGGTCGTGGAGGCGCTGCTCGCCTCGGTCGAGCGTTCCGCCGGGGAGGAGCCGGGGCTGCTGCTGTTCATGGAGGCGTTCCTGGCCGCCGCGCGCGACGAGCCGCTGCGCGAGGCGATCGCCGGGGCCTTCCTGGAGTTCCGGAACGAGCTGGCTCGGCGCTTCGACGAGCAGGGCGTCCCGTCCCCGGAGCGGACCGCGGCGGCCGTGATGGCGGTGATCGACGGTCTGGTGCTGCACCGGGCGCTGGCCCCGGCACCGGACGGCACCGCGGAGGTCCTGCGCAGGCTGGTCGGGTGAGGAGGACCATGGAGATCGTCAGGCGGGTGGATCCGCCGAAGGGGATCGGCCGGTGGCTCTTCCGGCTGCCGCTGCACGCCTACCGGTGGGGGTTCGGCTGGGTGTTCGGCCACCGGATCCTGGTGCTGCACCATGTCGGCAGGGTCACCGGGAAGCGGCGGCAGGTGGTGCTGGAGGTCGTGTCGCGGGACGCGGGCGGCTACGTGGTCGCGTCGGGGTTCGGGCGGAAGTCGGCGTGGTACCGCAACATCGAGCAGAAGCCGGACGTGGTCGTGCAGGTCGGCGGGCGGGTCGTGCCCGTGACGGCCGAGCCGCTCGGCGCGGAGGCGGGCGCGGAGGTCTTCGGCCGGTACGCGTCCCGGCATCGCTTCCTGGCGAAACGTCTGCTCCCGCGGCTGATGGGGTACTCGGTCGACGGATCGGAGGAGGACTTCCGGGCCGTGGGGCTCCGCATCCCGTTCGTCCGCCTCGTCCCCCGCGTTTGAGGGCGTGGAGACGGCCGGCACCGGGGCGGCGGCGCTGCCGCGGCCGCCGCCCCGGTGCCGGGCCGGCCTTCGGGAGTCAGCCGGCCGCCGGGCCCAGGTGCTGGAGGAAGAACTCGGTCATGAGGTCGAGGCACCTCTTGAACTGCTCGCCGTAGACGACGAAGTGGCCGCCCGGGAGGGTGACGAGCCGCTTGGGGTGCAGGGCTCGTTCGTACGCGGCGAAGGCCAGGTCGCTGTGGGTGAGGATGTCGTTCTGGGCGACGACCAGCAGCAGCGGCGTCGGCGAGATGCGGGAGATGTAGTCACCGGGTTCGTAGCCGGAGATCGCCTCCACCGAGCGCAGGGTCACCTCGTTGCGCCAGGTCTCCAGCCGCTCGGGCGGGATCGACCGGTACCACTCGTAGGTCTGCCGGTCCGCCAGCGCGGCGGGCTCCCCGGGCGTGGCGGTGATCAGCGGGATCATCGCGGGAGGTTCGCCGGCGAAGCGGGCGAGCCGGTCGGCGTCGAAGGACCTGCGCACTTCGGCTAGCCCTTCGCTGGGGATGAACCGGGACAGGGTCGTCCCGCCGCTGATGACGGGCACCTGGGAGTAGACGGCCTTGACCCGCCGGTCCACGGCGGCCACGACGAGCACGTGACCGCCCGAGTAGCTCGAGCCGAACACCCCGATGCGGCCGGAGTCCACTTCTGGACGCGTGCACAGGAAGGTGATGGCGTCCCGGTACCCCTGGATCTGCGTCCACGGATCGGCCTCCTGGCGGGGTTCGCCGTCGCTGGCGCCGAAGCAGGCGTGGTCGTAGAGGACCACCGCGAACCCGGCCGCGGCGAGCGCTTCGGCGATGTCGTCGGTGTACTGCTCCTTGACCGCCCCGAAGCCGTGGGTCACCACCACGGCCGGGTACGGGCCGGGCGTGCCGTCGGGGGTGTGGAACCATCCGCGGAGGGTCGTTCCGGCCGAGGTGAACTCGATGTCCTGTCGCATGCGCCGGTCCTTTCTAGGTGCGAGGAGGTTCTCCCTGCGCGTCACGGAGCCGTGGTCGGCTTTGCGGGCGGGTGAAGGCGCCGTTCAGGGCGCCCGCGTGGACGGTGGCGGCGGCGGTCTCGGCGAGGGCGTCGTCGACCTCCCCGCGTACGACGAGCATTCGGTAGTAGACGGGGGCGCCGACGGCGTTGATGACCGCGATGCCGTCGGTCTCCGGGGGGAGTTCGCCGCGCCGTACGGCCCGCTCCACGATCTCCGACGCGAGCCGGTTGCGCTCTGCCATCACCGCCGCCCAGGCGGCGGACGCCTCCGGCGAGCGGAGGGCGGCGGCGATCACACCCTCGACGAGGGCGCGATGCCCGGGCTGCCGGTAGAGAGCGGCGATCTCCAGGGCGAGGGCGCGCAGGTCGTTCTCGAAGGAGCCGGTGTCGGGAATCGGGATCTCGGTCTTGCCCAGCTCCCCCAGCAGGTCGATGACCAGGCCCTCGACGTTGCGCCACCGCCGGTACAGCGTGGCCACGTGCACTCCTGAACGCTCGGCCACGCGTTCCAGGGTGAGCCCGGCGTAACCGGCCTCCTCCATCTCGGCGCGGGTCGCCTCCAGCACCGCGCCGCGGGTACGCGCCGTCCGGCCACCGGGACGCACCGCTCCGATCGCCTGCGGCATCTCGCCCATACGGCACCGTCCCGGTTTCTATGACCTGGATCACAACCTAACACGAATTTTTTCGCATTTATAGCCCCTACGCGGCCCGCCGGCGTCGCCACACCGGTCGACTAGTCAGTCTTGCTAAGTACCGGTAGTCAGTGTTACTTTGTACCGGTAGTCAGCGCCACTGAGTAGCTGGGAGGGGGTTCATGGACAAGCAGTTGACGGAGATGCTCAAGGGCACGCTCGAAGGCTGCGTGCTCGAGATCATCGGCAGCGAGGAGACCTACGGGTACGCCATCACGCGCCGGCTGAACGAACTCGGCTTCCACGATGTCGTCGAGGGGACGGTTTACGCCATCCTGCAGCGGCTGGAGAAGAACGGGCTCGTCCAGGTGACGAAACGACCGTCCGAGCAGGGACCGCCGCGCAAGTTCTACGTGCTCAACAGCGCGGGACGCGAAGAACTCGCGACGTTCTGGGCGAAGTGGGAGTTCATCACATCACGCATCGAGAAGCTCAAGGAGGGCGGCGGATGAAGTTCTGGGAGACCGTGACGGGAAGCGACCTCACCAGGGAATGGAAGGCGTTCCAGGCGCGGGCCGAAGCACTGCCGGCCGACCACCGGGCGGCGTGGGAGCAGATCGTCGGGAATCTCATGCCCTACTCGGACTTCACGGGCCGGAACCTGATGCGCATCCTCGACGGTGCCCTGGGGCTGCTCGAAGAGTCGGCGGCGGAAGGGCAGAGCGTCGACGAGGTGCTGGGCGACGACGTCGCGGGCTTCTGCGCGGCGCTGGCCGGCGGCGAAGGGGCCCGGAGCCATCGCGACCGGTGGCGCGAGCAGCTGAACAGGAACGTCGCGAGGAAACTGGGCCGGCTGGGAGGCTGACATGGGCATCCGGGACATCATCGAAGGCAAGAAGCAGTGGCGGGCGCACATGGCACGCGTCAAGGCGCTCCCGCCGGACTACCAGATCGTCTACAAGGAGATCCAGAAGTACCTCTTCAAGGTCGGGCCGGTCGACCTGCTCGAAGGGACTCTGCTCTCGGACATGCTCGATTTCTTCGAAGAGGGCGTCGCGTCCGGCCGGGGAGTCCTGGAACTCATCGGCGACGATGTCGCCGCCTTCTGCGACGACCTGATCAAGGACTCGCGCACCTACGCGGAGATCCACCAGGAGTCCGTCAGCGGGAAATCCGGCACGGCCGAGAAGTGACGCCCGCCCACCGGCGCCGGCGGAATCCCTGCACGGGCGAGCCGGAGAATATCGGCCGCTGACCGCAGTCGGCCCTGCCCGCCGAGCGCGCAGGCCGTCCGCCCCGAAAGCCACCACCGCGGTCACCGCGGCGACCGGCCATCACGCCGGCATCGACATCTCGTTCAGCGCCGCCGCCGGCGGCCGCTCTTCCCCTAGCGCCGCCGGTTGCGGCCTCATTCCCCTGCCCGGACGGCGACGGCACCGCCGCGCCTCAAAACCCGCGCGACCCATTCGGCATGGCGGCACCGCCGCCCTCGCCGGCTGGTCCGCGGCTTCGAAGGAGCATCGTCATGACCAGCGCGAGACCCCCGGCGATCGAGGTCACCGGACTGCGCAAGTCCTACGGCGACAACGTCGTGCTCGACGGCATCGACCTGGCCGTCGCCGAGGGAACGATCTTCTCCCTGCTCGGCCCCAACGGCGCCGGCAAGACCACCGCCGTCCAGATCCTGTCCACGCTGATCGGCGCCGACGGCGGCGACGTCCGGGTGGCGGGCCACGATCTGGCCACCGACCCCCAGGCCGTCCGCGCGTCCATCGGCGTCACCGGCCAGTACTCGGCCGTGGACCGGCTCCTCAGCGGTGAGGAGAACCTCCTGCTGATGGCCGACCTGCACCATCTGCGGCGGCGCGAGGGCCGCCGGCTCGCCGCGCGGCTGCTGGAGCGGTTCGACCTCACCGAGGCCGCCGGGAAGCCGGCGTCCACCTACTCGGGCGGGATGACCCGCCGGCTGGATCTGGCGATGACGCTGGTCGGCGACCCGCGCGTCATCTTCCTGGACGAGCCCACCACCGGCCTGGACCCGCGCAGCCGCCGCACCATGTGGCAGATCGTCCGCGACCTCGCCGGCGGCGGAGTCACGATCTTCCTCACGACGCAGTACCTGGAGGAGGCCGACCACCTCGCCAACCACATCGCCCTGCTCGACCGCGGGACGCTGATCGCCGAAGGGGCCCCCGACGAGCTCAAGCGGCTCATCCCCGGCGGCCACGTGTCCCTGCGCTTCACCGACGGCACCGCGCTCACCGGCGCGCTCGACGCGCTCGGCGCCGGGTTCCTGGACACCTCCGACGACGACCGGCTCACCCTCCAGGTCCCCTCCGACGGCGGTGTCGCCTCGCTGCGCGACCTGCTCGCCCGGCTGGACGCCGCCGGCGTCGAGCCCGCCGGCCTGGCCGTCCACACCCCCGACCTCGACGACGTCTTCCTCACCCCTCACCGGCGACCCCAAGGACAAGGACACCGCCCGATGAGCACCGCCACCGCCGTCCGCCCCCGCCTCCTTTCGGACTCGGCGACGATGATCCGCCGGCGCCTGAAGCACATGCTCCGCTATCCGGCCATGACGGTGCAGCTCATCGGCATGCCGGTCGTCTTCCTGCTGCTGTTCGTGTACGTCTTCGGCGGCACGCTCGGCAACGGACTCGCCGGCGGCGGGGGCCGCGGCCAGTACCTCGACTACGTCACCCCCGGCATCATCCTGATGACCACCGTCGGCGCCGCCACCAGCACCGCCATCTCGGTGGCCATGGACATGGCCGAGGGGATCGTCGCCCGCTTCCGCACCATGGCCATCTCCCGCTCGTCGATCCTCACCGGGCACGTCATCGGCAGCATGATCTCCATCGCGATCAGCATCGTGGTCGTCACCCTCGTCGCCCTGGCGATCGGCTTCCGGCCCGACGCCACCCCCGCCGAGTGGCTGGCCGCCGCGGCCTTCCTGGCGCTGTTCGTCTTCTCGCTGACCTGGCTCGCGGTCGCGCTCGGACTGGTCGCCAAGAACCCCGAGGGCGCCAGCAACGCGCCCCTGCTGCTGATGCTCCTGCCGTTCTTCGGCAGCGGCTTCGTTCCCACCGACTCCATGCCCACCGCCCTGCGCTGGTTCGCCGAGTACCAGCCGTTCACCCCCGCCATCGAGACCCTGCGCGGCCTGCTGATGGGCGAGGCCATCGGCACCAGCGCCTCCCAGGCCATCGCCTGGTCGGTGGGCATCACCCTGGTCGGCTTCCTCTGGTCGATGAAGCTGTTCGATCGCGACCCCAGCCGCTGACGCGCACTCCCGCGGCGCTCAGGCCGCAGGACACCGGCTCTCATCGCCGTTATGGGCGCGATCACCGCAATGTGATAACTGTAACCATAATCATTGCCGCGCCCGCCGGCCGACGCCTTCGGCGCGAACAGCCCACGACCGCGGGAGCAGCACGCCATGACCACAGCACCGTCCGCCGCAGACAGCAGTAAGGGCCGGTCGATGCTGCGGGACGCGGCGTTCCTGCGGTTGTGGGCCGGCAACACGGCCTCCGGGCTGGCCACGTGGGCGCTGCCGTTCGTGCTCGGCCTGGCGGTGCTGGAACGCTCCCTCTCGGCGTCCGCGCTGGGCGCCGTGCTGGCCGCCCGGACGGCCGGGTTCCTGGCCGCGGTCCCGGTCGGCGGCGTGCTCGCCGACCGGCGGTCGCGCCGCGAGATGGTGCTGTGGGCCGGGCTCACCGCCGCCGTCGCCACTCCCGTGATCGCGTACGGGCTCGGGCGGTCGGTGGCGCTCATGGCCGCGGCCGCCGCCGTGGCGGGGGCCGGGCAGGGGGCGTGCCGGCCGGCGTTCCAGGCGCTGACCGCCGAGGTCGTCGACGCGGCGCGGCGGCAGCGGGCCAACGCGGCGATGACGCTGGCCGTCCGGGTGACCACGCTGGCGGGCCCCGCCGCGACCGCCGTGCTCGCGGCGGTGCTCGACGCGGGCGGGCTGCTCCTGGTCATCGGCGCCCTCTGGCTGGTGGCCGCGCTGGCTCCCCCGGCCGGGCGGAGGACGGGCACGATCGCACGGGAGCGGCCGGGCTTCCTCGCCGAGTTCACCGAGGGCGTGGCCGAGGCGCGCCGCCACCCGTGGTTCTTGGCCGGGCTGGCCGCGCTGACCGCCGTCATCGCCACCGGCTACTCGGCCACCGCGGTCGCCCTCCCCGTGGTCAGCCGCGACCGCTACGGCAGCGAGGCGGTCCTGGCCGGAGCCGCGACCGCCTACATCGCCGGCGCCCTGATCGGCGCCGTGATCATCGCGCGCTGGCGGCCCCGCGCGCAGGGCTGGAGCGCGCTGGCCGCGCTCGGCGCGTACGGCGTCGCCCCGCTCAGCCTGCTCCTGCCCGTCGATCCGTGGGTGGTCATCGCCGCCTACGTCGCGACCGGCATCGGCATCGAGCTGTTCAACGTCCCGTGGTTCACCGCCACCCAGCGCGAGGTCGCCCCCGGCAAGCTCGCCCGCGTCTCGTCGCTGGACTTCCTGCTGTCGTACGGCCTGGCCCCGCTCGGGCTCGCCCTGATCGCGCCCGCCATGGACGCCTTCGGCCCCGAACCCGTGCTCGGCGCCTGCGCCGCCGCCTGCTTCCTCGCCCCGGCCCTGGCCGCCCTGGTGCCCGGCACCCGCCGCTTCTCCAACGCGGCTGCGGCCGCCCGCACGAGCGATTAGGCGCGCCGCGGATCCCGCTTCACCGCGGTGATCACGGCATGGTACGGTCTGCACCGATAATCGTTTTCATTTTCGGATTGGTGCCATGTCCTCGACCGTGCTCTCCGCGCCCGCGGCCCGTACCGGCGTGCGCGAACGGGTCGCGAGGCGTTCCGGGCTGATGCTGCTGTGCGGCGCGCTGGGGGTCCTCCTGGCGGTGTCGATCGTGGTGGCCATCGGGCTCGGCGCGGCCGTGATCGGTCCCGGCGAGACCGCGCGCTACCTCTGGGCCGCCCTCACCGGCGGGACGGTCGACGCCGCCGACGCCTCGTCGTACCAGATCGTGTGGACGATCCGGACCCCGCGCGTCCTGCTGGCGGCACTCGTCGGCGCCGGGCTCAGCGCGGTGGGCGTCGCGATCCAGGCGATGGTCCGCAACGCGCTCGCCGACCCGTTCGTGCTGGGGGTCTCGTCCGGAGCGTCCGTCGGCGCGGTGAGCGTCAGCGTCACCGGCGGCCTGGCCGGACTGGGCGTGTACGCGATGTCCGCCGGCGCGTTCACCGGCGCGCTGGCGGCCTCGCTGCTGGTGTACCTCGCCGCGGCCGGCCGCGGGACGCTGTCGCCGCTGCGGCTGGTGCTGACGGGCGTGGCGATGGGGCTCGGCTTCCAGGCGCTGATGAGCGTGATCGTCTACTTCGCGCCGGACGGCGAGGCCAGCAGCATGATCCTGTACTGGACGATGGGCGGCTTCGGCGCCGCGTCCTGGGGCTCGCTGCCCGTCGTGGCGGCGGTCGTGCTGGCGGGCGTCCTCGTCCTGCACCGGTACGGGCGGGTCCTGGACGCGCTGGCGCTGGGCGACGAGACCGCCGCCAGCCTCGGCGTCGGCCCGGACCGGCACCGCAGGACGCTGCTGCTGATCGTCTCCCTGATGACCGGGGTGATGGTCGCGGTGAGCGGGGCCATCGGCTTCGTCGGGCTGGTCATGCCGCACCTGGTCCGGATGGTCGTCGGCGCCGTCCACGCCCGCGTCCTCGCGGTGGCCCCGCTGACCGGCGCGATCTTCATGGTGTGGGTCGACCTGGCGGCCCGGACGGCGGTCGCGCCGCGCGAGCTTCCGCTGGGCGCCATCACGGCGCTGGTCGGTGTGCCGGTGTTCATCGGGCTGATGCGCCGCCGCGCCTACGTGTTCGGGGGGCGCTGACGATGGATCTCGTCCTGGACGGGCTGACGGTGGCGACCGACGGCCGGAACCTGGTGCACGAGCTGTCGCTGGAGGTGCCGAGCGGGCAGGTCGTCGGCCTGGTCGGGCCGAACGGGAGCGGCAAGTCGACCGCCCTCAGATGCGTCTACCGCGCCCTCCGCCCCACCTCCGGCGCCGTCCTCCTCGGCGGCGAAGACCTCGCCGGGCTGTCCCCGCGGCACGGCGCCCGGCTCGTCGCCGCGATGACGCAGGACGGCGCGGTCGATCTCGACTTCACCGTCGAGGAGGTCGTCGCGCTCGGCCGGATCCCCCACGGGCGCGGCAACCGGCCCCTCACCGGCCGGGAGCGCGAACTGTGCGAGCGGGCCATGGAACGCCTCGACATCGTCCACCTGGCCGGGCGCGGCATCCTCCACCTGTCCGGCGGCGAACGGCAGCGCGTGCTCCTGGCGCGGGCACTCGTCCAGGAGCCGCGGATCCTGGTGCTGGACGAGCCGACCAACCACCTCGACGTCCGGCACCAGGTCGAGCTGCTGTCCCTGCTCCGGGAACTCGGCCTCACCGTGCTGGTCGTCCTGCACGACCTCAACCTCGCCGCGGCCGTGTGCGACCGGATCGGCGTCCTGTCCCGGGGGCGGCTCGCCAAGTCCGGGACACCTTGGAACGTTCTCACCCCGGAGACCGTCGCCGGCGTCTTCGGCGTCGAGGTCACCGTCGTCCCGCACCCGCTGTCGGGCTCCCCCCAGCTGCTGTACTCCCTCCCCTCCGAAAGGCCCACACCATGAAGCGAGCCCTCGCGACCGCCGCCGGCGCCATGCTGGTCCTCACCGCCTGCGGAGCGGAGGTCGAATCCGATCCGGCCGCGGCCAAGCGCAAGGTGAAGAGGTGCGGGGAGACCGTCGAGTACTCGGTGCCGAAGCGGGCGGTCGCCTACGAAGGCGGCAGCGCCGACAAGCTCTTCAGCCTGGGCCTCACCGAGCACGTCCACGGCTACGTCATGCCGCCCGCCAATCCGCCGGTCACCGAATCCCCGTGGGCGGCCGAGTACGCCAAGGTCAGGATGCTCAGCGACGACCTGCTCAACAAGGAGATCGTCGTCCAGGCCAAGTCCGACTTCGTGGTGGCCGGGTGGAACTCGGGGTTCAGCCAGCAGCGCGGCATCACGCCGCAGATCCTCGACGGCCTCGGCGTCCAGAGCTTCATGCACGCCGAGAGCTGCTTCAACTACCCCGGCCACCCCGAGAAGATCACGCCGTTCGAGGCCCTGTTCACCGACCTCCAGCGGCTCGGCCGGATCTTCCGGGTGGAGGACCGGGCCGACAGGCTCGTCACCGACCTGAGGAAGCGGGTCGAGGCCGTCCGGGCCGCCGCCCCCAAGGGCGACCCCGTACCGGTGTTCCTGTACGACTCCGGCACCGACCAGCCGCTCACCGCCGGGGCGCAGGTGCCGCCCACCGACATCATCAGGACCGCCGGCGGCCGCAACGTCTTCGACCACCTCCAGCAGCGCTGGTCGCAGGTCGGCTGGGAGGCCGTCACCTCGGCGCAGCCCGAGGTCATCATGATCCTCGACTACGGCGACCAGCCCGCCGCCAAGAAGATCGACTTCCTCAGGAAGTCACCGCACACCCGCGACCTGCCCGCCATCAAGAAGGACAACATCTTCATCCTCGACTACAACGAGGGCATCAGCGGCCCGCGGAACATCGACGGCCTGGAGAAGTTCGGGAAGTACCTCCACTCCCTCGACCGATGACGTAACCGGGCGGACGGCCGCAGAGGCGGTACTGCTGGTACGCGCGGCCGGCGTTGCATCGAGGGCATAGGATGTTGCCTATGGCGCAAGACGATGGAGAGCTGGACAGCCTCGTGCGCAAGCGCATCCGCGCCCTGCGGGTGGCGCAGGGCTGGTCCCTGGAGGAACTGGCGTCCCGCGCCAACCTCAGCCAGTCCTCACTGAGCCGCATCGAGAACGGCCGGCGCCGCCTCGCGCTGGACCAGCTGGTCGTCCTGGCCCGCGCCCTGGACACCACGCTGGACCAGCTCGTGGAGACCGCCGCCGACGACGTCGTCACGAGCCCGATGATCGACGGCGCCCACGGCCTGATGCGCTGGCCCATCAAGGGCGATCCCGGGATGAGCGTGGTGCGCCAGCGCATGACCGAGCCGCCGCCCGACAACCCGGCCCGCATGCGCGCCCACGCCGGGCGCGAATGGCTCGTCGTCCTGTCCGGCACCGCGGTCCTCATGCTCGGCCACCGCCGCCTCCGCATCGAGACCAACCAGGCCGCCGAGTTCCCGACGATGATGCCCCACGCCATCGGCTCCGAGGGCGGGCCCTGCGAGATCCTGGGCATCTTCGACCGCGACGCCCGCCGCGGCCACCAGCGCGAGAAGGGCGACCGCGACGCTCAGGGCGCCTGTGACTAGCCGTGCGCGGCGGCGTCATCTTGCGCGCCGGGCAGCGCATCCGGCCATTGCCTTGCCTAAACTGAAAGCGGTTGTGCTTTAGACGCATGACGGTCCTACCGTGAAGGCATGAACCACGCACACCCGCACGCCCCGCGCCACGGCGCCCAGCACGATCACCACCGGGAACACGGCGCCGAGGGCCAGGCGGAGATCCTCGACCTGGACGCCGAGGTCCTCGCCGAGCACATCGCGTCCATCACCGCCTGGCTGCCGCTGAAGCGCGAGCCGCGCCAGATCGTGGACCTCGGCTGCGGCACCGGCGCGGGGACCTTCGCCCTCCTCGAACGCTTCCCCGAGGCGCATGTCACCGCCGTCGACACCTCGGCCGAGCACCTTCGGCTGCTACGCGAGAAGGCATGCGCCCGCGGTGTCGAGGGGCACGTACGGACCGTTCAGGCCGATCTCGACGCCGGCCGCTGGCCCGACCTCGGCACGCCGGACCTGGTGTGGGCCTCGGCCTCGATGCACCACATGGCCGACCCCGACCGCACCCTCAGGAGCGTCCGCGAACTGCTCGCCCCCGGCGGCCTGTTCGCCGTCGTGGAACTCGCCGGCCTCCCCCGTTTCCTCCCCGCCCACGCCCCGGAGAGCCGGCCCGGCCTCGAAGAGCGCGCCCACGCGGCGGCCGACGAGCTCCACGCCGAGCACGTTCCGCACCGCGGCGCCGACTGGGGCCCGATGCTGACCGCCGCCGGCTTCACCGTCGAGGACGAGCGCACCGTCACCGTCGACATCGAGGGGAAGCGCAGCGAGGCGATCGGCCGCTACGCCCACGGCAGCCTGCAGCGCATCCGCGGCGCCGTCGCGGCCGCTCTCAGCCCCGAGGACCTCGCCGCACTCGACGAGCTCCTGGACGCCGACAGCCCGAACAGCCTCCTGCGCCGCGAGGATCTCGCCGTACGCACCGAGCGCACCGTCTGGGCCGCCCGCCGCACCTGACACCCCCGCGGCGTTCTGGTCGCGATCTCCAGGAAGGCGAGTACGGCCCTCTCCCCCGTGCTCGCCTGATCGGCCCGGCCCGGTACGCCGGCGTCCGTTCCCCCTCTCGGAACACGGGGTCGCCGGTCAGTTCGGGGTGAGGGAGCGGTCGATGTGGGCCGCCAGTTCGGCCGCCGAGGGGTTGGCCCAGGCCGTGGCGGAGGTGAGGGACGTGTTCAGCGCGTTGTTGAGGCGCTGGGTCAGGGCCACGGCCATGAGCGAGTCCAGGCCGACCTCGGTGAAGTGGGCGTGCGCGGGGATGGCCGCGTGGTCGGCGCCAAGCAGGGTGGCGAGGCCGCGCAGGACGATCGTCTGGATCAGCTGGGTGCGCGCCGGCCCGGACGGCTGCCCGTGGACGGCGGCGGTGTCGATGTCCTGCTCGGATCCGGCCGCCCGGGTCTGGACCTCGGACAGCAGCGGAGCCTGGACGCCGTAGGGGTAGTACCTGGCCATCACGTCGGGCTGGTACGGGAACATCCCGGTGTTCACCCGGCCGTGCCTGATGAGTTCGCCCAGCGCGGCGAAGCCCTCGGCGTCGGTGATGGTCTCGAAGCCGCGTTCGGCGAGGTCGGTGGCGCGGCCGCTCTCGCCCCAGGCGCCCCAGTCCACCGACAGGGTGGGCAGGCCCTGCCGGTGGCGCCACCGGGCGAAGGCGTCCACCCAGTTCCCTGCGGCGGAGTAGTTGGCCTGCCCCAGATTGCCGATCATGGCGGAGAGGGACGAGAAGATCACGAACCAGTCCAGGTCGATGCCCTCCGTGGCCCGGTGCAGGTTCCTGGCGCCGGTGACCTTGGGATGCCAGACGGACGCGACCCGGTCCGGGGTGAGGTCGGTCATGGGCGCGTCGTCGAGGACCACGGCGGTGTGCAGGACGCCGCGCAGGTCCGGGCCGGCGGCGGCGACCAGGCGTTCCGCGGTGGCCGGGTCGGCGATGTCCCCGCGGACCAGCTCCACCTCGCAGCCGCCGGCGCGCACGGCGGCGATGGCCTCGCTCTCGCGGGGGCCGGGCCGGCCGCGCCCGCCGAGGACGACCCGGCCGGCGCCGGCGCCCGCGAGCCACCGCGCAGCCTCCAGTCCCACGCCCTTGGTGGCGCCGGTGATGACGTACGCGCCGCCGGGGCGGACCACGTCCCGCGGGGCCGCCCGTACGCGCAGGTCCCGGCCCGGCTCGGGGAAGGTCAGCACGACCCGCCCGATGTGGTCGCCGGAGGCCAGCCGCTTGAACGCGGCGGCGGCGTCTTCCACCGGATGGCTTTCGAGGGGGAGCAGCGGCAGGCGCCCGGCGGCGACCTCGGCGAGGGCCCGCTCGGCGGCCGCGCGAAGGACCTCCGGACGTTCGGCGGCGGTCAGCGCCATGTCCACGGCCGCGTAGGTGTTGCCGCGGCGCAGGTCGCTCAGGTCCATCCGGGTGCCGTCGTAGAGGTCGCGCTTGCCGATCTCCACGAAGCGGCCGCGCGGCGCCAGCAGCGCCAGGGAGGCGTGCATGGCCGGGCCGCTCAGGGAGTTCAGGACGACGTCGACGCCGCGGCCGCCGGTGGCCTGGCGGACCTGGTCGGCGAAGCGGAGGTCGCGCGAGTCGAAGACGTGCTCCACGCCCAGCCGGCTCAGGTGCCGCCGCTTGGCCTCGGTGCCCGCGGTGGCCAGGACGGTCGCGCCGAGCAGGCGCGCCACGGCGACCGCGGCGAGCCCGGTCCCGCCGGCGGCCGAGTGGACGAGGACGGTCTCGCCCGCGGCCAGCCGGCCGACGTCGTGAAGGAAATGCCAGGCGTTGCCGTACGTCAGCGCGAGCGGAGCGTACGCGGCGGGGTCGGCATCGGGCGGGAGCGGCAGGGTCAGCTCCGCCCGGGCCAGGCAGTGCGAGGCCATCGTCCCGCCGCCGGGGACGATCGCGGTGACGCGGTCTCCGGCGCGCAGGTGCCCGGCGCCGTCGCCGACGGCGGCCACGACGCCGGTGGCGTCCGAGCCGAGCGGGGGCGGCCCGCCCTCCTCGGCCGGGTAGACGCCCAGCGCGATCATGACGTCGCGGAAGTGCACGGTGCACGCCTCGGTCCGGATCAGGACCTGGCCCGGCCCCGGAACGGGCGGCGCCTGGCCGGTGGCGGCGGGGCGGAGCCCGTCCAGGCCGCCGTCCGCGCTGCGCGGGAGCGTGTACTCCCCCTCCCCCGCGGTGAGGTCCACGGTCCGTTCGGGGTCGGGCGGCCGCGGCGCCAGGGGCGCGCGGACGATCCGGGCCACGTGGCGCCGCCCGTCCCGCCAGGCGACCTCGGTCTCCTCGTCGCCGGCGAGCACCTCCGCGGCCAGGTCGGCGACGGTGTCGGCGTCCACCCAGCCGACGGCGGTGCCGAGATGCTCGAACGAGGCGACCCGCAGCAGGCCGCGCAGCGCGCACACGTCGGGGTCCACCGGATCGTCCTCGAACACGTGCCGCGCCCGGGTGCTGGCCAGCCACAGCCGCGGCGGCGCCTGCTCGCCGGCGCGCAGGAGCGCGAGGATCCGGTCGACCCTCTCCAGCCCGTCGAGGGCGCCGGTGGCGCACCACACGACGTTCACCGCGCCGGTGTCGAGGTCCTCGGCGCCGCCGGACGGGTCCAGCTTGTGGAGGATGACCTGGTACGGGTCGCCGGACATGGCCTGGGCCACGCGCTCGGCGGTGCGGTCGTCGTCCCCGGGCTCGCCGACCACGATCCAGCGTCCGGTGTCCGCCGCCGGTTCCGGGAGGGGCGGCGCCTCCCGCCAGGCGATCTCGAAGAGCCGGCCGTTCAGGACCTGGGCGGCGGGGGGCCGGGGGCTCCTGACGAAGTACAGCCCTTCGAGCGCGCCCGCCCACCGGCCGTCGGCGGCGTACAGGTCAGCGCGTCCGGTGGCGGTCTCGTCCTCGCCGCGGCGCAGCTCGCAGCGGGTCCACGCGATGGTTCCGGGGTCGTCGGGCAGGACGATCGACCCGATCCGGGACGGCAGCCAGGGACGTCCCTCGCCCGAGGGGTCCGCGTCGCCGGTGGCGAGGTCCATGGCCACCGACAGGATGCACCCGTCGAGCAGGACGGGATGCACGCGCGGGGCGCCCGCGCGCACGACGGCCTCCTCCGGCACCCGCACGCGCCGTACGCCGCCGGGGGCGACGGCGGTGACGGAGTGGAACGCCGGGCCGGTGTCCAGGCCGATCCGCACGAGCGCCTCGTACAGCCCCTCGGGCGGCTCGGCGCCGCCGGGCGGAACGAGCGGCGGCCGCTCGGCCGGGGGCGCCGCGGCCTGGGCGACCACCGCCCGGGCGACGCGTTCCCACGCCCCGCCGGCGCGATGGGAGATCTCCACCGCGACCCGCTGCCCGCCGCTGGTGGCGGTGACCTGGACCGGGACCGAGTCCGCCAGCGGGAGCAGCCGTTCGAAGCCCACCTCGGTCATCCGCAGCCGGCCGGTCGGGGCGTCCAGCAGCTCGCCCGTCGCGGCCAGCATCAGCTCGACGTAGGCGGCGCCCGGGACCACGGCGCTGCCGCGCAGGGTGTGCTGCGCGAGCCAGGGGACGCGGCCGGTGCCCAGATCGGCGCTCCACACGTGCCGGGTCCGGTCCTCGGAGTCCCGGTCGTGCAGGGCCAGCCGGTCGCCCAGCCACATGTGGCCGCGGCCGCCGCGGCCCGCGCCGGTCTCCTCGGTCCAGAACCGCGACCGGTCGAACGCGGTGGGCGGCAGGGTGACGCGCCCGCCGTCGCCGTTGAGGGCGCGCAGGTCCACCGGCGTGCCGGCCACGTGCAGCCGGGCGGCGGCCCGGCACATCGCCTCGCGGCCGTCCTGGTCGCGCAGCAGGCTCGGCGCGGTGACGACGGGCGCGGCCAGCGCGGCGGCGCTCTCCTCCACGGCCGCGAGCAGCAGCGGATGCGGGGACAGTTCCACGAACGACCGGTGCCCGTCGTCCAGCAGCGCCCGGCACGCCACGTCGAATCGGACGGGTTCGCGCAGGTTGCGCGCCCAGTACGCGGCGTCGAACACGACCGGCAGCCGCGGGTCCTGGCTGGTGGAGTAGAACGGCACCCGCGGCTCCCCGCCGGCGAGCCAGGACACCTCCCGGGCGAGATCGTCCAGGATGGGGTCGACCTGCGCCGAGTGGGCCGCCACCGTGACCGAGATCTGCCGGCAGAAGACGCCGCGCTCCCGCCAGCCGCGCACCACCCCGGCCACGGCGTCGCCGTGCCCCGCGACGACCGTCGACGACGGCGCGGTGACGACCGCCACCGAGACGCCCGGCACCCGCTCGATCTCGGCTTCGACCTGCTCGGCGGGCAGCGCGACGCTCACCATGCGGCCGCCGGCGACCCGCTGCAGCATCGCGGACCGGGCCAGGGTGATGCGCATGCCGTCCTCGGGCGTCAGGATGCCCGCGGCGACCGCGGCGGCTGCCTCCCCCATCGAGTGGCCGACCACGGCGGCGGGCCGGACGCCCCACCGCCGCCACATCGCCGCCAGGCCGGTCTGCACCGCGAACACCAGCGGCTGGACGACGTCCATCCGCTCGCCGCACTCGCCCGCCGCCAGCGCCGCCCGCAGCGAGAACCCGGCCGCGGCGGAAACGATCGGATCCAGCCGGTCGATGACGCCGGTGAACGCCGGGTCGTCGTCCAGCAGGGCGCGCGCCATGCCGGCCCACTGCGATCCGTGCCCGGAGAACACCCACACCGGCATGCCCGGGGCCGGCGGCGCACCGCTGATCACCCGGGCGTCGTCGCCCGTGCCGTCCTGGTGCCCGCCCGCCAGCGAGCGCAGGCCGTCCAGCAGCTCGCCGGTGCCGGTGGCGAGCACGCAGGCGCGGCGGGCCAGATGGCTCCGGTGCAGGGCCAGCGTGTGGGCGACGTCCGGTGCGGCGGGCCGGGCCGCCTCCAGGTGGTCGGCCAGCCGCGCGCTCGTGGCCGCCAGGCCGCCCTCGGAGGCGGCCGACAGCGCGAACAGCCGCAGCCTCGGCCGTCCCGGGGTCCCGGCCGTGACGGAGGGGCGTGCCGGGGCCGGGCGGGCGGGCGGCGGGGGCTCCTCCACGATGAGGTGCGCGTTCGTCCCGGTCACTCCGAAGGAGGACACGGCCGCGCGGCGCGGCCCGGACGGCTCGTCCCAGTCGACGCCCTCCGTGGGGACGTAGAAGCGGGTGCCGGCCGCGTCGATGGCCGGGTTCCACTCGGTGAAGTGCAGGTTCGCGGGGATGTGGCCGGTCCGCGCGGCCGTGGCCGCCTTGATCAACCCCAGCACGCCCGCCGCGCTCTCCGCGTGCCCGATGTTGGTCTTGATCGAGCCGAGCGCGCACGGCCCGGCGGCGCCCCCGTAGGCGCCGCTGAGCGCGGCGAACTCGATCGGGTCGCCGACCGGCGTGCCGGTGCCGTGCGCCTCGATGTACCCGACCTCGCCCGGGTCGGCGCCGGCGGTGCGCAGCGCCTTGGCGATCGCCGCCTCCTGCGCTGCGCGCGAGGGCTGGGTGATGCCCTGGACGCGGCCGGCGTGGTTGACGGCCGTGCCCGTGATCACGCCGAGGATCGCGTCCCCGTCGCGTACGGCGTCGGGGAGCCGCCTGAGGGCCACCATGCCGCAGCCCTCGCCGCGGACGAAACCGTCGGCGGCCGCGTCGAAGGCCGCGCAGCGGCCCTCGGCCGACAGCGCCCCGGCCCGCGCGAAGCCGATGAGGCCGGCCCATTCCAGCTGGACGGTCACCCCGCCCGCCACGGCCAGGTCGCTCTCGCCGGAGTGCAGCGAGCGGCACGCCAGGTGGACGGCGACCAGGGACGAGGCGCACGCCGCGTCCACCGCGATCGACGGGCCGTTGACGTCGAGGATGTAGGAGATGCGGCCGGGCGCGCCCGAGTGGATCGAGGAGATGCCCTGGTAGATGTCGACCTCGTCGAGGGTGAACCGCCGGGAGTAGTCGGTGTTCGAGATGCCGATGAACAGGCCGGTCTGCGAGCCCGCCAGGGAACGGGGCGGGATGCCGGCGTTCTCCAGCGCCTCCCAGGTGGTCTCCATCAGCAGCCGGTGCTGGGGGTCGACGCTGGGCCCCTCCTTGACCGGGATCCCGAAGAAGCCCGGGTCGAACAGCTCGATGCCGTCCAGGAACGCCCCGTGCCGCACCGCGCGGGGGTCGGCCAGGTCGGCGGGGACCACCCGCTCGTGCCGCGGCCAGCGCAGGCCGGGGTCGCAGCCGGTGACCGCGTCGCGCCGGTCCAGCAGCAGCCGCCACAGCCCGTCGGCGTCGGTCACCCCGCCGGGCGCCCGGCAGGACGCCCCCACGATCGCCACCGGTACCTGGGCGTGGGCGGTCTCGGTCAGGCTCACCAGAAGGTCCCCTTCTCGCTGCTGGCTCAGGTCAGGGCGGGCCGCCGGCCGGGCGCCCGGCGCGTGCTCGGGTGCGTGGTCACAGGATCCGGCCGGCCGCCCGTACGGCCAGCCGGGCCGCCGGGTGCGCCATCAGCGCCGGGATCGTCGTCTCGCCGTGCATGTACCGGTCGAACATCCGCCACACCGGCGGCACCCTGGTCAGGGCTCCGTGCACCGCGCCGGGCCGTCGCAGGAAGATGTCCATCACCTGGCGCGAGGCCGCCATCTCCGCGCCGAGGTCGGCCCGGACGGCGCGGGTGTAGTCGGCGCCGGCCCGCCGGACGCCGGCGGCGTCGGCGCCCGCCATCCGCGCCGCCGCCGTCCCCGCCCGGCCGCCCGAGCGCAGCGCGAAGGAGATGCCCTCCCGCGACCATGGGTCGCACAGCCCGGCCGCGTCCCCGGCCACCATGATCCGGCCGCGGGCCAGCGGCGACTCGGGATGGCGGCACCGGGTCAGATGACCGGTGTCGTGCAGCGGCGTCGCGCCGTCCAGCCCCTGCCTGGCCAGGAACTCGCGCATGTAGGCGCGGGTGGCGTCGCCCTGGCCGCGGGCGGCGACCACGCCGGCGGTGCAGATGCCCGCCTTCGGGAACACCCACCCGAACGAGCCGGGCAGCGGCCCCCATTCGAACTCCGCCCGGCCCCTCCACCCGGCGGCGGCCCGGCCGCCGACCGGCACCTCCACCTCCAGGGCCAGGTCCGTCTGCTCGTAGCGCACCCCGATATGGCGGGCGATCCGGCTCGCGCTGCCGTCGGCTCCGATCAGCGCCCTCGTCCGCAGGGCCTCCCCGGCCGAGGTGCGCACGGTGACGAGGTCGTCCTCCTCCAGGCCGGCCAGCGCGACGCCGTCGCGGACCTCGGCGCCCATCCGGGCCGCGGCGTCGGCCAGGGCGGCGTCCAGCTCGTCCCGGAACACCATGAGGCAGGGCCGCCGCCCGGAGGTGGCGAGCGTGCGCCGCCGCCGCCCGACATGGGTGAAGGTGAACGACTCGATCGTGTCGTGCACCTCGACCTTCAGGCCGTCCGGCAGCGCGGCCTGGGAATGGCCGATGAGGCCGCCGCCGCAGGTCTTGTAGCGGGGCATCCTGGCGCGTTCCAGGAGCAGCACGCGGCAGCCCGCCTCCGCCGCGGCCCGGGCCGCGCTGGTGCCGGCCGGGCCGGCTCCCACGACCACGACGTCCCAGACCCGCGCGTCGCCGCCCACCCGTTCCGCGCTCATGCCGGGCCCTCCTTCTCCGCCGCTGGACGAGGCATGGCAGGCGCGCACTGCGGGTGTCCCGTTCGTGGACGCTTGCTGCTCGGGCCGCCGGTCGGCCCAATGACATATGGCCCCGCCAGGCCCGTACTTAACGTGTCCGTGTCGCTACGTTAAGTAGTCATCGGGGTTCGGAGCGCTTACCTGGTGGCCGGGCTCGCGGCCTCGTCGCCGGTGAAGGAGTAGGGCGGCCACGGGCCCAGGAAGCGGACGCGCACGGCCGGGTGGCTCTCCTGAAGCTCGGCGAGGACGAGCCCCAGGTCCTCGACCCCGTCGTCGTGGACCAGCAGCGCGAGGGAGAGCACCTCGGTCTCGTCCGGGTCGCGCACGGCGCGCCGGCGGTCGGCCAGGTCGTCGGCGGCGGCGCCGAGGCGGCGGCGCGCGTCGGCGTGCAGCCGGTCCGCCAGGGCGTCGGCCGCGGCCTTGCGCCTGGCCTCCAGCTGCTTGCCGAGGAGCCGCCGCAGGCCGGGCGAGCTCTGGCGCATCCGCTCCTCGATCTCGCGGGCGTCCTCGTCGTCGGCCGTCACGGCGGTGGAGTCGAGCGTGATCTCCACCCGGTACTCGGCGCGGTCCCGCAGCCGGGCGAGGCGGCCGAGGAGCTCGTCCCGGCCGTCGTGCAGCCACGCCCGCAGCCGGGTCTCGGCGTCGGCGTCCTCGCCGGGCGCGACCAGCACGTTGAACGTCATCGGCAGGACACCGCCCGCCGCGCGCCGCATGCCCTCGACCGCCTCGTCGTGGGTGCGGATCCAGGCGCGGACCTCCTCGTCCGGCCCCTGGTACGGCTCCGCGGGCGCCTCGTGCACCAGGGCGGCCAGCCCGCAGTCGGGCGCGCGCACCAGCCGCAGCGGGGCGCCGCCGATCCCCCGGCCCGGCGGTTCGATGCCGGGGCCG
Source organism: Actinomadura sp. 21ATH (assembly GCF_041951345.1). Taxonomy (NCBI): domain Bacteria; kingdom Bacillati; phylum Actinomycetota; class Actinomycetes; order Streptosporangiales; family Thermomonosporaceae; genus Actinomadura; species Actinomadura sp. 21ATH. The sequence continues at coordinate 46,932 of NZ_JBGNUR010000005.1, forward strand.
GGGTCGGCGAGCAGCGCGTACACGTACAGCGCGTCACGGCTCAACGTGAAGGTCCTCCGCCCTCGATCTCGTCGGCCCAGCGGGCCGGGTTCGCCAGCCGGTCCACCACCTCGTCGACGACCTCGTCCAGGCCGCGGTGCAGGTCGGCCACGGAGGCGGTGATGCCGTGCTCGGCCTTGATCTCCTCCATCGCCTCGTCCAGCTCCATGAGGGCGTCGCCGAGCCGGTTCAGCTCCTCGGTGCTGAGGTCGCCGCCCTCCATCCGGCGGACGGCCTGCCGCTCCAGGGCCTCCTGGATCACCTCGACCAGGGTGACGACGAGGGTGAGCACGCCGTTCTTGAGGCTGTTCTCGTCAACGGTGATGGCCATGGGAATCCTCCTCGCCCGCGCCTGCCAGCGCCCGGATCCAGCGCGGTGCCTCGTCGGTGGCCAGTACGATCCGCCCGCCCGGCGCGTCCACGACCAGCCGGTCCAGGGCGGACGACGGCGCGGAGCCCGGCTCGACCCGCACGTCCCGGATCGAGGCGGCGTCCAGGACGACGGCCGGGCGGGCGTCGGTCGGCGCCTTCCAGGTCAGCCGGCCGCGCTCCAGGCGGGCCCGGCCGCCGCGCCACAGGGCGCCCTCGCGGCGCGGCTCGTGGTACCACATATGGCCCTCGCACTCGGGCTCCTGCTCGGCCCCGGGCAGCGGAACGGGCTCCTCGGAGCGGACGTGCGGGGCGAGCCGGCGCAGGCTCTCGTCGAAGCCCTCTGGGTCGCCGGCCGACAGCAGGGCACCGCCACCGCCGGCCAGTTCCAGCCGCACCCGCAGGCGCTCCTCCCCGCCGACCGTCATCTCGCTCTGCAGCCGGGTGGCGGTCACGTCCTCCAGCCGCGCCTCCCACAGCACCTCGCGCGGCTCGCGCCGCTGGACCAGGACGCGCCGGTCGGTGAGGAAGAGGGTGCCGGGCCGCCAGGTCTTGGCGAGGCCGCGCTCGTCGTAGTGGCCGCCGAACGAGCGGATCACCACCTGCTCGTCCGGCTCCAGTTCGGGGACGGCGGCGGTGGCGCGCTCGGCCCAGGCGCGGGTGTCGGCGTCCCACTGCTGGAGCAGGCCGTACTGCAGCATGGTCTCCATCCCGGCGATGGCCGCCCGCAGGTTGACGCCGATGAGCGGGATGTCGGCGACCGCGATGATGAGGTCGAGGTGGAGCACCGCGCCCTTGTTCAGCACGGTCTCCAGCAGGTCGTCCAGGGTGACCAGCGGGTCGCGGGTGGGGCGCAGCGGTGAGCGCGGGCCGGCCGGCCCGGCCGGTCCGGCGAGCGCGCCGGGCACGGCGGGCACGGCGGGCGTGCCGGGCGCGGCGGGGTCAGCCCGCATCCGCGTCCCGTTCGGAGTCGTCCGGGCCGCCGTCGCGCGCGGCCTCGGCGAGCGCCTTGGCGCTGCGCCAGCCGCACCACGGGCAGAACTCGTTCAGCAGCTGCTGCGTGGGGGTCCGCTTCCCGCACTCCGGGCAGCTCTCCTTCGGGTCCTCGGTCTCCTTCCAGGCCGCCGTCTCCAGGTTCGTCCCCGAGGGGAACTCCAGGCCGTAGCGCGCCGCGGTCTCGAACGAGGCGAGCGCCGCCCGCAGCCGGATGCCGAGCAGTTCCACGCCGGCGACCGAGACCATGATGTCGGCGTTGATGACCAGGCCCTTGTCCAGCAGGACCTCCACCACGTGGGCCAGCCCGCCGTCGCCGCCGCGCTGCGGCTCCATCGGCCGCAGCCCGCCGACCGGGCGCCCGCTCAGGTCCCGGGTGGTCATGTCCCGGGTGGCCACCGTCCGCGAGCGCTCGACGGAAGAGGGGCGGACGATGCCGTCGCCCTGGCCGGTCCGCCGTGCCTCGGCCGGCCGCCTGTCTTGGTCCATCACGTCCTCATCGGTCGATGTTCATGGCACGCGTGAGCCTCACGCGCATCCGAACGTATGCACCCATTTCCGATGATTGGCGGATCAATCATCAGAGCTTGGATGGGCCATGGCGATCTGCCAGAAATCGGCGTAACGGCCGCCGTGGCGCAGCAGCGCGTCATGGTCGCCCGCCTCCACGATCCGGCCGCCGTCCAGGAAGGCGACGCGGTCGGCGCGGCGGACCGTCCGCATCCGGTGCGCCACCATCACCACCGTCCGGCCCGCCATCAGGCGCTCGACGCCCGCGTGCACGGCCGCCTCGTTCACCGGGTCCAGCGCCGAGGTCACCTCGTCCAGCAGCACGATCGGCGCGTCCTTCAGCAGCGCCCGCGCGATCGAGACGCGCTGCCGCTCGCCGCCCGACAGCAGCGCGCCGCCCTCGCCGACGCGCGTCTCCCAGCCGCCGGGCAGCCGCTCGACCACCTCGTCCAGCCGGGCCGCGGCCGCCGCCGCCCGCACCTCGGCCGCGGAGGCGTCCGGACGGCCGAGGCGCACGTTCTCCTCGATCGTGCCGTCGAACAGGTAGACGTCCTGGAAGACGACGGCGATCCTGCTCATCAGCCCCGCGGTGTCGATGTCGCACACGTCCACGCCGCCCACGCGGACCGCGCCCGCGTCCACGTCGTAGAACCGCGCGACCAGCTGCAGCAGGGTGCTCTTGCCCGCTCCCGACGGCCCGACCACGGCCAGCCGCGACCCCTCCGGCACCGACAGCGACACTCCGTCGATCACCGTGCGGTCGCCGTGCCGGAAGGTGACGGACTCGAACTCCAGGTCGTGGCGTACCGGACGGACCGGTTCGGCGGGCTCCGGCAGCGGCTCGGCGCGCAGCACGCCGTCGAGCCGTTCCAGCTCCGACCGCGCGGCGCGCAGCCGGCCGCCCATGTCCGCCAGCGCCAGCAGCGGGTCCGCGCAGCGCGCGGCCAGCACCAGGACGGCGATGACCTCGGCGGTGCCGGCGTTCCCGCCGAGCGCGAGGTAGGCGCCGAGCGCCAGCAGCGCGGTGAACGCCGCCTGCACCGTGAGCGTCAGCCCGAGGGCGCCGGGCACCACCGCCAGCGCGGTCCGGCGGGACGCGCGCTGGAGGTCGCGCAGCGAGTCGTCCAGCAGCCCGAAGCGTTCGGTGGTCCGGCCGCCGGCGCGCAGCACCGGCTGGGCCTGCAGGAACTCGATGACCCGGCCGGCGGCCTCGTGGTCCCGTGCGGCGCGCTCGGCGTCGGTGGCGTCCAGCGCGCGCCCCGTCCAGACCTGCATCGCCGCCACGACCGGTACGGCGGCCAGCGCGGCCAGCCCCAGCCGCCAGTCGAACGCGAGCATCACGCCGATGATCGTCAGCGGGGTGGCGCAGGCGGACAGGTACGGCGCCAGCAGGTGCGCGATCACGCTCATCGCCTGGAGCACGCCCTGGCCGGCCAGGGCCGACACCTCCCCGACGCGGCCCGGGCCGTACCAGCCGACGGGCAGCCGGGCCAGGTGGTCGCCGAGCCGGTGGTACATGCCGTCCAGCAGCGTGGTGCCCGCCCGGAACCCGGACAGGTCGGCGACGTAGCGCAGCACGGCGAAGGCCGCGACCGCCGCCCCGAACGCGATCAGCCAGGGGCGCGCGCCGGCGGGGCCGCCGCCGAGCAGTTCCCGCAGCACGGGGACCAGCAGCGCGTACGACAGGCCCTCGGCCACCGCGGCCGCCGTCATCAGGGCAACGGTGCGGCGCACCGGCTGTGCGTACTCGGGTCCGAGCACGCGCAGCAGCATCCGGATCATCGGGTCTCGTCTCCTAGCGGTACGCGGCCGTGGGCTTCGGGCTCGGGCTCGGGCTCGGCGGAGATCGCGGAGCGGTGGGTCCGCCAGAACTCGGCGAACCTCCCGTCCCGCGCCAGCAGTTCGGCGGGCGTGCCGTGCTCGGCGACCACCCCGTCCTCCAGCATCACGACGGTGTCGGCGTCGATGATCGTCTCCAGGCGGTGGGCGATGACCAGGGTGGTCCGGTCGCCCGCCGGGGCCGCCAGCGCCTGGCGGACCGCCAGCTCGGTCTGCGGATCGGCGAACGCCGTCGCCTCGTCCAGCACCAGGACGGGCGCCTCGGCGAGCAGCGCGCGGGCGATCGAGATCCGCTGCGCCTCGCCGCCCGACAGCCCGGTGCCGTCGCCGACCACGGTGTCGTAGCCGTGCGGCAGCTCCAGGATCCGGTCGTGGACGTTCGCCAGCCGGGCGGCGCGGACCACGGCGTCGCGGCCGGCGTCCGGGACGGCCAGCGCGATGTTGTCGGCGACCGACGCGCGCAGCAGGCGGACGTCCTGGAAGACGAACGAGACCGTCCGGTAGAGGTCGCGGGCGGCGATCTCCCGCAGGTCGGCGCCGCCGAGGGTGATCGAGCCGGCGTCCGGGTCGAAGAACCGCGGCAGCAGCCGCACCAGCGTGGACTTCCCGCTCCCGGACGGGCCGACGATCGCGGTGACCGTCCCGGGTTCGAGCGTCAGGTCGACCCCGCGGAGCACCTCGTGGCCGGGCTCGTACCCGAACCGGACGCCCCGCAGTTCCACCCGGTGCCCGCGCGGCTCGACCGGGCGGGCGGGCTCCGGCAGCGGCGGCACGGCGAGCACCTCCCGGATCCGGCCGACCGCGCGCCGGGCGGTCTGCAGGTCGTCGAAGCCGTGGCCGATGAGCGCGTCCACCGGAGCGGTCAGGCCGAGCCCCAGCAGCAGGAAGGGCAGCAGGTCGGCCGGGGCCAGGCCGCCGCCGGCGATGAGCACCGCGCCGCCGGCCAGCACGGTCAGCAGCATGAACGGCGGCGACAGCGCCAGCTGCATCCCGGCGGCGATCCCCGCGATGCCGCGCACCATCCGGTAGAAGCGGACGACGAACTCGTCCACGGCCGTACGGAACCTGTGGTGGGCGCGGTCGCCGCCCCCGAACGTCTTGACGACCGCGATGCCCTGGACGAACTCGACGGCCGCGTCCGCGATCCGCCCCATGGCCGCGTCGAACTCCTTCTCCTCGCGCAGCCGGGCGGGCGTCATCATCAGCGGGACCAGCGCCAGCGCCAGCGCCAGCGGCGACAGCGTGATCAGGGTGAGCCGCCAGTCGACGGTGAAGAGGTAGGCGAGCGCGGTCAGCGGCACCACGAACGCGGAGACGGCCGTGGCGGGGATGTGGGCGATGAACGGGTGCACGGCGCTCACGTCGTCGCCCACGACCTTGGCCAGCTCGCCGGTCCGGCGCCGGGACAGCCAGCCGATCGGGACGCTGCCCAGCCGCGCGGCCAGCCGCCGCCGGAACGCCAGCTGCACGTGCCCGTCGAGCAGGTGCCCGGTCGCGGACGCCGCGCCCTCCAGCAGCAGCCGGGCGAGCAGCCCCGCCGCGCCCGCGATCACGACGAGCCGGACGTGGCCGTGGTCGACGGGGCCGGGCGCCAGCAGCGTGCGGCCCAGCTCGACGACCGCCAGCAGCGGCGCCAGCCCCGCGACGGCACCGATGGCCTGGAAGACCACGATCGCGGCGAAGCCGCCGAGGTACGGCCGCAGCAGCCCCGCCGGACGGCCCGGCGCGGACCGCAGGACGAGCAGCGCCACGGCGGCGGCGGTGAGCAGGAGCGCGGCGCCGAGTGCCAGGCCGAGCGCGTACCCGTCGTTGAGGGCGGCGGGCGCGGTGCCCTCCCCGGTGCGGTGCTGGGCGGCGGTGCCGAGGGCGGCGAGGCCGAGCGAGGCGCCGATCTGGCGCGAGCTGTTGAGCAGCGCCGAGGCGGTGCCGGAATCGCCGGGCGCGACGCCGAGGGTCGCGATGTTGACGAGCGGGCCGAGGCAGAGGCCGAAGCCGATCCCGACGACGGCCGAGGGCCCGAGGACGTCCGCGGTGAACGAGCCGTCCGGGCTGATCAGCCCGAACCAGGCGAACCCGGCCGCGGTCACGAGCCCGCCGGAGGCCAGGAGGGTGCGGGGGGCGGCCCGGTAGCCGAGCTTGACGGCGAGCACCGAGCCGGCGATCACCGCGAGGGCCAGCGGCAGGAACATGAGCCCGGTGCGGGCCGGGCCGTTCCCGAGGACCTGCTGGACGTAGAGGGACATGAAGTAGAACGCCGAGGCCATGGCGGCGCCGGTCAGCAGGTTGAAGGCGTTCGCGCCGGCGACCGAGCGGTTGGCGAGCAGGCCGAGCCGGACCAGCGGCTCCCGGGTGCCGTCGTGCTGCCTGCGGCGCTCGACCAGGACGAACGCGGCGAGCAGCGCGGCGGCGGCCGCCAGGGTGGCGAGCGTGACCGGCGAGGTCCACGCGTACCGATCGGTACGGACGACGCCGAACACCAGCAGCGTCATGCCCGCCGTGGCCAGCACGCCGCCGAGCACGTCCGGCCGGCCGCCGCGCGCCGCCGGCGGGCCGCCGGCGACACCGCGCCAGGCCAGGGCCAGCGCGGCGGCGGCCATCGGCACGTTCACGAACATCACCCAGCGCCAGCCGGCGTACTCGGTGAGCAGGCCGCCGATCAGCACCCCGAGGGCTCCTCCGGCGGCGTTCACCGCGCTCCAGATCCCGAACGCCCGCACCCGGGCCCGGCCGCCGGGGAACGCCGAGGTCAGCAGCGCCAGCGCGGCCGGCGCCAGCGCGGCGGCCCCGATCCCCTGCGCGGCCCGCGCCGCGACGAGGTGGCCGGGTTCCTGGGCGAACCCGCCCGCCAGCGAGGCCAGCCCGAACAGTCCCAGGCCGGCCAGCAGGACGCGCTTGCGGCCGTACCGGTCGGCGGCCTTGCCGCCGACGAGGAGCAGCCCGCCGAACGTGAGGGCGTAGGCGTGGATCACCCAGGTCAGGTCCGCCGGACCGAAACCGAGCCCGGCGGCGATCTCCGGGAGCCCGACGTTCACCACCGACAGGTCCAGCGACACCATGAACTGCACGACGGCGACCGCCGCGAGCGTCAGCCCCGGCCGGGGAACCGCCGGGCCCTCGGCAGGCGGGCCTTCCCTGACTTGCGTCTTCTGCATGCCCGACATCGTGATGTCCGGGCCTGCCGGCGGGCATCGTGCACAGGAAGACATCTCCGGCTGCGGTCCGGGGAGTAGGGAACGGCCGGCTACTACGCGGGGAGTAGCCGGCGATTACGACGCGCGGTGGAGGTTTTCGGTCGCGGAAGACCGTAATGTCACGCAGATGGGATTCATGGGCCGGTGGCGGCCGCACGCCGAGGACGGCCTGCTCGCCGCGGGACTCGCCGTCCTGGTGACGGCCATCGTGGTCATCACGCCGGGCGCCGACGCGCTGGACGTCGCCGCCGCCGTGGCCGGGTCGCTCGCCCTGGCCGCCTGGCGGCGGGCGCCCCTGGTCGCGCTGCTCGCCGGCACGGCCTTCATGCTGGCGCTGGCGCTGCACCTCGAACCGGGGCCGGTGGCCGCCTATCCCGTGATGGTGGCGGTGTTCGCCGCGGTCAGGGCCGGCCGCCCGGTGGCCGCGGCGGCGGCGAGCGCGGTCTTCCTGGGCGCGGACCTGGCGGTCAACCTGCCGGAGATCACCGAGTCGGTGCAGGGGCTCCAGGGCAGCACGCTGCTGATCGGCTGGTTCGTCGCGGCCGGCGTCGCGGGGACGGTGACCCGGCACCGGCAGGCGTACGTGGCGGAGGCCGAGCGGCGCGCCGCCGAGGCCGAGCGCACCCGCGAGGAGGCGGCGCTGCGCCGCGCGGGCGAGGAGCGGCTGCGCATCGCCCGGGAACTGCACGACTCCCTCACCCACAGCATCTCGATCATCAAGGTGCAGGCCGGAGTGGCCGTCCACCTGGCGCGCTCGCGCGGCGAGGACGTCCCCCCGGCGCTGCTGGCCATCCAGGAGGCCGGCGGCGACGCCATGCGGGAGCTGCGCGCCACCCTGGAGGTGCTGCGCGACACCGACCCGCCCGGCGGCGAGCCCCCGGCCAGCGGCCTGGACCGGCTGGACGACCTGGTGGAACGGGCCCGCGCGGCCGGGCTGCCGGCCACGGTGACGGTGTCGGGCACGCGGCGGGAGCTGCCCGCCGAGGTGGACCGGGCCGCGTACCGGATCGTCCAGGAGGCGCTCACCAACGTCTCCAGGCACGCCGGCGGGGCGGCCGCCGCGGTGCGCGTCGACTACGTGGACGGGGAGCTGGTCGTGCAAGTGGACGACGACGGGGCGGCCGATCCGGCGGCGCCGCCCGTACCCGGAACGGGCCTGCTCGGCATGCGCGAGCGCGTCGCGGCGCTGGGCGGCCGGCTGCGGGCCGAGCCCCGCCCGGAAGGCGGCTTCACCGTGCGCGCCGAGCTTCCCGCGAAGGAGCCGGCATGATCCGGGTACTGCTCGTGGACGACCAGGCCCTCATCCGCGGCGGGTTCCGTGCGCTGCTGGACAACGAGCCCGACATCGAGGTGGTGGCCGAGGCCGCGAACGGCGAGCAGGGCGTCGCGCTGGCCCGCGAGCACCGCCCCGACGTCGCCCTCGTGGACGTCCAGATGCCGGTGATGGACGGCATCGAGGCGACCCGGCTCATCGCCGGCGACGAGCGGCTGAGCGGCATCCATGTCGTGATCCTGACCAACTACGGCCTCGACGAGTACGTCTTCAACGCGCTGCGCGCCGGCGCCTGCGGCTTCATGGTGAAGGACACCGAGCCCGCCGACCTGCTGCAGGGGGTGCGGGTCGCGGCCCGCGGCGATGCGCTGCTGTCCCCCGCGATCACCCGCCGGCTGATCGGCGAGTACGTCGCCCGCCGCCGCGCCGAGCCCGCGCCCGAGCGGCTGTCGGCGCTGACCAACCGCGAGCGCGAGGTCACGGCGCTGGTGGCGCGGGGGCTGTCGAACGACGAGATCGCGGCCCGCATGGTGATCAGCCCGACCACGGCGAAGACGCACGTCAGCAGGGCGATGACCAAGCTGCACGCGCGGGACCGCGCCCAGCTGGTGGTCTTCGCCTACGAGTCCGGCCTGGTCACCCCGCAGCGCGGCTGACCGTTCCGCGGCCGTTGGGCAGCCACGCGCTCCAGCCTGGTCCAGCCGGTCCAGCCGCGCTCCTCCAGCAGCTCGATCAGCCGGCGGGCCGGCGGCACGGTGTCGAACGCCAGGGCGTCCATCGCTTCGACCAGCGGTGCCGCGATGTCGGTGTCGTCCACGTAGCCCTCGCCCCGCTCGTCGGCCATCCGGGTGAAGCAGGCGGCCAGTTCGTCGGCCAGCTCGGCCAGCCGCGCGTCGTCGGCGGCCTGGTCGAGGGCCTCGCTCAGGGTGCGGTAGAAGCCGATGAGCCGCCGGTCGGCGATCTGCTCGCGCTTGCGCGCCATCCACTCGGCGACCCGTCCGGGCGAGTGCGCGGCCAGCAGGATCCAGCCGTCGCGCTCGACCTGGACGATCCGCTCGTCGATCCCGAGCGCCCGCAGCCGGTCGAGATGCCCGACCACCTCCGGCGGCAGCGCCAGCCGGTCCCCGCCGGCGAGCCTGGCGATCTGCTCCCGGTGGCGCTGACGCTGCCGGATCTCCTCCCGCAGCCGCCCGTCGATGTCCGCGACCGCCGCGGCGAACTCCTCCTCGTCGGCCCGCAGCAGCTCCCGCACCCGGGCCAGCGGGACCCCGGCCCGGGCGAGGGTCCGGATCCTGATCAGGTCGATCACGGCGCCGGCGTCGTACCTGCGGTAGCCGGAGCGGTCCCGCTCCGGCTCCGGCAGCAGCCCCTTGGCGTGGTAGTGCCGCACCGCGCGCACCGTCACGCCGGCGTACGACGCCAACTCCCCGATGGTCAGCATCGCACCAGTCTCCTACGGGGTGTCCTGGGTCCGGGCGGACGCGCGCCGCGCGCCCCGGACGATCTCGGCGATCTCCCGCGCGTGCGTGAAGACCAGCCCGTGGTCGGCGTCGATCCAGGACACGGCGATGTCCGGCCGCTCGCGGCGGAGCCGCTCGACGCCCGCCCGCCAGTTCCGGTTGAGCCGCGGCGCGTGCCCGTCACCGCCGTCACCGGCCATCGAGGTCGACATGATCATGCTGATGGGCCGGTCGACCTTCCCGTACCGGCCGAGGATCCCGGACCGGACCGCGTCGATCTCGACGTTCAGATCGAGGATCTCCTGGGAGGTGAGCAGCACCTGACGCGGGGTGCCCCGCCGGGCCTCCTGCCGCTTCACCATGTCGTCCCACATGGCACGGAACTCCGGCAGGAGGGCCTCGGTGATGAACGGTTCGGGCACCGGGTTCGCCCCGTCGATGAGGACGAGCCCGGCCACGGCGCCCGGATGCTCGGAGGCGAAGTGCACGGCCAGGTCCGCGCCCAGCGAGTAGCCCGCGAGCACGGGCGGCGCGTCCGGCTCCAGGCGCCGGAGTTCCGCCATCACGGCGTTCAGATCACCGAGGAACGCTGCGAAGGAGTAGCGGGCGGCCGCCGAGGCCAGGCCATGCCCTCGCAGGTCGAAGGTCACCACGTCATGGTCGCGCCGCAGCAGCCCGGCCAGCTCGTGCAGATCGGCCTGCGTCGAGTTCAGTCCGGGGCACAGGACCAGCGGCCGTCCCCGGCCGCCCCGGGACACCGGGATCGTGACGCCGTCATGGTGGACCGTGAAGTTCCGCATCATCGTGTCGCCTCTCAGCATGGTCGCCGTGGCCACGACCGGGCCACGGCGACCATGCTGAGAGGTTGACCCTGCGTCAGGGTCAACCCCGGCCTAGAACGGGGAGCGGCCGCGGGCGCGCCGCCCGGCCGATCCGCTGCGGCTGACGGCACGCGAGGAACTGCGGAACGGCTTGCTCAGCAGCCGTCCCAGCCCGCCGGGCGCCGAGGAGCCCGCACGCGAGCCGATGCCGAGGGCGCGCTGGGTACCGCGCTGCGGGTGCCGCGAGAGCCGCGGCAGCAGGAACGCCAGCACCAGCAGGACCGCGCAGACCGCCACGATGGCGACGATGACCATGGCCTTGACTCCTTCGAACGACGACGACTGGGGGCGCTTTACCCACACCCCGGCCGTGCATTCGAACGTTCCGGCGAACCTCCCGTTTATCCAAAGGGTGACGGGCATGTAAACGCGGGGGAACCGGGGAAGGAGCATCATGGACACCATCTCGGGGGAAGCGACGAGGCGGCCGCACGCGTCCGCGCCGTCTCGGGAACCGGAGCCGGCGAGACCGCTGGCGATCCACGCCCGCCGGCAGGGCCGCTGGACCGTCCTCAGCCTGGACGGCGTGCTGGACCTGGTCACCGCACCCGCCCTGGTGCGGGCGGTGACCAGGATCATCGCGCTGCTGAACGCGCAGGGCGCCGCGCTCGCCATGGCCCTGGACCTGCGGCGCCTGAGCTTCTGCGACTCCTCGGGCCTGAACGCCATCGTCCGGACCCGGCGCATCATCGGCGCCGCCGCGGGCGAACTGGTGCTGCTGGCCCCCGCCCCGCAACCGGCCCGCGTCCTGCGGACGACCGGCCTGGACCGACGCCTCGACATCCGCCCGGCCTTGCCCTAGCGGCGTCGATCAAGCGGCGGGTCACGCTGGGCGCCACCACGGCGTCGCCGGACGCGACCGCGCGGACGCCGGCGACCAGGTCCGCGGGCGGCGCGTGTCCTAGAAGTAGAGGGACCCGTAGTCGACCGACGGCCACGTTCCGATGCCGGCGCTGATCCCGTAGAGGAGCGGTTCGATGGCGCCGAAGTCGGAGGCGCCGCCCTCCTCGTCGCGCCGGTTGAAGAGCGCGGCATAGGTGACGCCGTCGTACCTCCTGCCGAGGAACGTGGAGGTTCCCGCCATCCCGCCGTGGTGCCAGGTGTTGTACCCGCCGCTCAGCTCGCGGACGTACCAGCCCGCCCCGTACCAGGAGCCGGAGGAGAAGGTGCCCCACTCAGGCCTGGCATGGGCCCTGGAAATCGAACGGGGGTCGAGCAGGCCCGTGGCGGCCGGAAGGTCGAAGATCCGCTCGAACCGGACCAGGTCCATGGCCGAGGCCACCCAGCCGCCGCTGGCGTCCTTGTTGGCCATGTTGAACCCGCCGTACGGGAACGGGACCTCCGTGCCGGAGTCGTCCAGCACGGTCTTCGCGGTGAGCGACGACTCGTACGGCACCTCGCCCGGCGTCTCGGCCTTGAGGGTGCGGCCCGACCGCATGCGGGTGATCCGCAGCGGGGCGAGCAGCCGCGCGGCGACGTACCCCTGGTAGCTCTGCCGCGTCACCGCCTCGATCACCCGCCCGAGCAGGTTGTAGCCGTAGTTGCTGTACGCGAACCTGGAGCCGGGCGTGAAGTCGAGGGGCAGCCCCGTCATGTACGTCATCACGTCGGCGTGGTCGTTCGGCAGGCCCTTGCCGAGGGTCTCGGCGATCTTCCGTTCGATGGTCGCGGGGTCGTCCGAGATGTCCCGGTCCCATCCTCCGGAGTGCTGGAGGAGCCGCCACAGCGTGACGTTCGCGAGCCGCGGATCGGCCTGCCTCCCCGGCATGGGCCGCAGGTCGAGGTACTCGGTGACCGGCGCGCCGAGGTCCAGCTCGCCGTCCTGCGCCAGCCGCAGCACCGCGGTGGCCGTGATGTGCTTGCTGAGGCTCGCGACCCTGAACAGGCTGGTCGGCGTCACCGCCGGCACCGGCTTCCGCGCCGTGGACCAGGTGTAGGCACGGGTGAAGACGAGCCTGCCCTCGCGGGCGATGGCGAGCTGTCCGGCGGAGATCTCGCGCTCGTACATGTACTTCTTCATCGCACGGTCGAACTCCACCAGGGCGGGAGGCACGTTCCCCCTGGCCTTGACGACCTCCCACGCCTCCGCGGCGGCCGCCGTCGCCGGACGGCCCGCCACGGCCAGCCCGATCGGGGCCGCGAGGCCGGCCTTGAGCACATCTCTGCGTTTCACACGAGTCCCCTCATCCGCTGTTCCGTTGTTCAGAGATCGCGCCGGCCGATCCGGTTCCACCGGCCGGAAACGACCCCGCCGGCGCCAGCGGCCGGGCCCGCGCCTTGATCTCAAGTGCGGTTGACGTTGCATGGTCGGGTTACTCGTCGGTCAACGATCAGGGGTGGTCAGTGTGCGCGTGGTCCAGGCGTCGCGGTTCGGGGGTCCGGAGGTGCTGGTGCCCGGTGAGGCGCCGGATCCGGTCGCCGGGCCGGGCCAGGTCGTGGTCGATGTGGCGGTCGCGGGCGTGACGTTCGTCGAGACGCAGATCCGGCGCGGTGTCGACGAGTGGCATGCCAGGCCGCCGCTGCCGTACGTGCCGGGCGGCCTGGTGGCCGGTCAGGTCGGTTCGGTCGGGGCGGGGGTGGATCCGTCCTGGCTCGGGCGCCGGGTCATCGCCGACACCGGGGACACCGGCGGCTTCGCCGAGCGTGCCGTGGCCGACGCCGAGGAACTGTTCCCGGTGCCGGACGGCCTCGACCTGCCGGACGCCATCGCCCTGCACAGCGATGGCAGCACCGCCCAGGGCCTGATCGAGACGGCCGCCGTCGGCCCCGGCGACCGGGTGCTGGTCGAGGCGGCGGCCGGCGGCGTCGGCAGCCTGCTCACGCAGCTCGCCCGCGCGGCGGGTGCCCGGGTCATCGGAGCCGCCCGCGGAGCGCGCAAGCTCGACCTGGTCCGGGAGCTGGGCGCCGACGCCGCGGTCGACTACTCCGAGCCGGGCTGGACGGAGCGGGTGCTCGAAGCGACCGGCGGCGCGGGCCCGGACGTGGTGTTCGACGGCGTCGGCGGACGGATCGGGCGGGCCGCGTTCGAGGTGACGGCCCGCGGTGGCCGGTTCTCGGTGCACGGGGCGTCCAGCGGCGAGGTCACCCCGGTCGACGCCGCGGAAGCCCGTTCCAGGGAGGTGGAGCTGATCGGCATCGAGCAGCTCTTCGGTTTCGGGCCGCACGTGGCGCGGTGGGCGGAGCGGATGATGTCCCAGGCCGCCGCCGGGCTCGTCCGGCCGGTCATCGGGCAGACCTTCCCGCTGGAACGCGCCGCCGACGCGCACGCCGCGATCGAGAACCGCACCGCCCTGGGGAAGACCCTGCTGCTCGTTCGGCAGGAGTCAGGGGGCGGCCGGTAACGCCGCGACCCGTGCGGCATCTGGCCGGAGGTGCCGCACGAGGGCCCGGCACCGTACATCGACCGCGGCGGCGGGGCGGGTCAGCCGATGGTGGCCGTGTCGATCACGAACCGGTAGCGGACGTCGGAGGCCAGCACGCGCTGGTACGCCTCGTTGATCTGGTCGGCCGGGATGAGCTCGATGTCGGCGCCGAGGCCGTGCGCGGCGCAGAAGTCCAGCATCTCCTGCGTCTCGGCGATGCCGCCGATCATCGATCCGGCGAAGGACCGGCCGCCGGAGATGAGCGCGAACGCGTTCACGCTCATCGGCTCGGCGGGGGCGCCGACGTTGGCCAGGGTGCCGCCGACGGCCAGGAGGCCGAGGTAGGCGTTGATGTCGATGGGGGCGCTGACGGTGTTGAGGATCAGGTCGAACCGTCCCGCCAGCCGCTCGAACGTGCCGGGGTCGCCGGTGGCGTGGAAGTGGTCGGCCCCCAGCCGGAAAGCGTCCTCCCGCTTCTTCAGCGACTGCGACAGCACCGTGACCTCGGCGCCCAGGGCGTGGGCGATCTTGACGGCCATGTGGCCGAGCCCGCCCAGGCCGACCACGGCGACCTTGCGGCCCGGGCCCGCACCCCAGCGGCGCAGCGGCGAGTAGGTGGTGATCCCCGCGCACAGCAGCGGCGCCGCGGCCGCCAGGTCCAGGCCCTCGGGCACCGACAGGACGTAGTCGGCGTCCACCACCACGTGCGTGCAGTAGCCGCCCTGGGTGAGGGTGCCATCGCGGTCGACGCCCGCGTAGGTCTCCACCATCCCCTCGGCGCAGTACTGCTCGCTGCCGCCACGGCAGGCATCGCACCGGCCGCAGGAGCCGACCATGCACCCGACCCCCACGCGGTCACCGGCCTCGTACCGGGTGACCTCGGCGCCGGTCTCGGCGACGACGCCGACGATCTCGTGGCCCGGGACAAGCGGGTACGACTGCGGCCCCCAGTCGCCGTTGACCGTGTGGATGTCGGAATGGCAGATACCGGCGTACCTGATCTCGATCAGCACGTCGCGGGGACCCACCGCGCGCCGTTCGATGGTCGTCGGCACCAGCGGCTCGGCCTCGGCCGGCGCGGCGTAAGCGTGAACTCGCACGAACATCTCTCCTTGGGTCGTACCCGGCCGCGACGGGCCGGGCGGGATCGGCCACCACCCATGAAAGAACCTGCTCAGGCCGCCTAGAAGGCACTGCTGAAAGGTGTAATGACAGGACACCCCTCCCGTTCGCGGGCCCGCATGCCCTGGACGCGTGAACCATCCGGCCCGAAGTGGCCGGTAGTGGCAGGCATGACGCACCGATCGCGCCGGCGCGGGAAACTGGATCACGGCCGGCCGCCCGGCGCACCGGCCGTTCCGCCGGCCCGGGGCGTACGGGAGGTGCCGTTGGCGAGGCTCTCCGAGAGGACGATGAGGATACGCCGGTGGGCGCCCGGGACGGCGAGCTGGCTGGCGGCCGCCGGGTTCCTGGGCGTGGCGGCCTGGCTGCTGTGGAGCGCCGTCGTTCAGATCGGCGCGACGCGCGAGGCCGCCGCCGGGCAAGGGCGGCCGGGCACGCTGCTGGTCGAGGAGTGGCGCTGCGGCAAGTCCTGCTCCTGGTACGGGACCTTCACCGGTGACACCGGCGGCGCTCCGGTCCGCGACCTCGAACTGCGGGGCGCGAACGAGGATGCGGTCGAAGTCGGTCAGCGGGTGCGCGTGCGCGACGTCGGCCCGTTCGTCCAGGCCCTGAACGGCGCACCCGAATGGGGTCAGGCGATCGCCAACTCCATGGGAACGGCATTCGTCGGCTTGCTCGGGATCGGCCTGCTGGCCCGCTCGGCCTCCGAGCACCCGATACCCCGCCCGTCCCGGAAACACCACCCCTAAGCCTCGCCCCCTCCGTTTTACGCGGACAAGCAACTCCCCTAGCGGCACGTTCTGTTTGCATGGACGTGGTTTCGGCGGGCGCGGCGCTGCGGCCAGGGCAGTGGTTGTCGCATGAGACGTGTCATCGCGGTTGCCGCCGCCGTCGCCTCGCTGCCCTTCCTTTGGTCGCGGGCCGAGCTCTTCGACGTCACCGCCGACGGCGCGGACGGTGTTCGGAAAGTCGGCGGGCAGGGGGACGGTCGGTGGGCGCCGGCTTGGCCGTGAGAGTGCGGCGGGCTTACGCAGATCTCGGGCTTAGGGCCTCGCGAGGCCAGTGACGCCGGGGCGGCTCACGCTCACGGAACGCGGGCGACCGCGCCGAGGTAGGTGGCCCTGGTGAAGTCGAAGCTGCCGTTGCCGCCCGGTCGCCAGTCCTCGACGGGGGCCAGGCCGGGCGGCAGCAGCTCGGTTCCCGCGAACAGGGCCTCGATCTGCGCGCGGCTGCGCAGCGTGAAGTTCCCCGCCTTGGTACGGCTGTAGACTCCGTCGACCTCGGCCAGTTCGTCGTCGTGTCCTTCGCCCGGGAACACGTGCGAGATGACCAGGTGGCTGCCGGACGGCAGGCTCTGGCGCAGCCGGCCGACGATCCGCCGGGCCTCCGCGTCGTCGGAGACGAACTGCAGGATGGCGCACAGGATCAGCGCGACGGGCTGATCGAAGTCGATCCGGGCGCGCAGGGCGGGGTCGGCGAGCAGCGCGTCCGGATCGCGCAGATCGCCGTCCAGAACCAGGGTCTGCGGGTTGTCGGCGAGCAGCGCCCGCGCGTGGACGAGCACGATCGGGTCGTTGTCGACGTAGACGACCTGCGCGTCGGGGGCACCGCGCAGGACGACCTGGTGCACGTTCTCCTGGGTGGGCAGCCCGGTGCCGATGTCGAGGAACTGCCGCAGGCCGAGGCCGGTCAGCATCTCCATGGCACGGCCGAGGAAGGCGCGGTTCGCGCGGGCGGCCAGCCGGACGTCGTTGCCGACCTCCCTGCTGATCGCGATGACCTTGTCCGCGGCCTCCCGGTCGGAGAGGAAGTTGTCCTTGCCCCCCAGGTAGTAGTCGTACATCCGCGCCACGCTCGGGACGCTCGGGTCGATGCCCGAGGGCGCCTGCTCGTCAGTACTCACATGCCCACCTTTTCTCTCCAGGGAAAGCGAACCACATGAAGGCGTTCTCGCTCATTCCTTTGGGGATGGGAAACGGGCGGCGGCGCGCCCGGGCGGGGACACCGCCGGGCAGCCTTGAACAGGGCGGATGCGGCGGCCTCACTGACACTTCTTGCCGTTGTGACGGAAGTCACGTTGCGGGTATCCGATCGGCGTGATCGTCCGGCCACTGTCAGGCGTGCGTTGGCCGCGTCCCGTTCGCGCGGTGTCCCGGGCGCTCTGGACGAGCCGCCGCAGCTCTTCGACCGCCTGATCGGCGGCCCTGTGGTCCCTGCTCGCGAGGGCGCCGTCGATCTGCTTGACGATCCGGTCGGCGTCGGCGGAGGGACCGGGGCGGAGAAAGCGGTGGGCCGGTGAAGGCCCGCGTCCATCAGTGTGGCTGATCTCTCACCGTTTCCAATGCTCGAGCCATGTGCACGGGTCCCGCGCCGCCAGCGCCATGTCCGGACCGAACACCGGGAAGTCGGATCGTGACGACGAGGCCGCCGCCGGTGGGGCGGGGTGTGAGGTCGAGGGTCCCGTCGTGCGCTCGGACGATACTGTGCACGATCGCCAGCCCGAGGCCGACGCCGGCATGCTCACCTGCACGTACGCGTTGCGTTCCGCGTTGGAAGGGTTCGGTGATGGTCGGTATCAGGTCCGGCGGGACCGGCCGGCCGGTGTTCTCGACCCGCAGAACGCAAGCGCCGTCCACCACTTCGGTGTGGACGGTCACGGTGCCGCCTGCGGGGTGATTGTGGACGATGGCGTTCTGGACGAGATTGGTCACCATCCGCAGGACGAGTTCCGCCGAGCCGGCCGTCCGCGCCTTCTCGCCGGTGACGTCGAGAACGATTTCGCGTTCTTCGGCGAGAGGGAGCAGCGTTTCGGCGGCTTCTTCCGCGACAAGGGACAGATCGACCACTTCGCGCGTGAAACTCTTGCGATCGGTGCGGCTGAGCAGCAGGAGGGCCTCGGTGAGATCGATCGCCCGCGTGTTGACCGTGCGAAGGCGTTCGATGAGTTCGCCCTGATCCCGCGCCGGGTCGTCGCGGGCGGCGTCGAGGAGGGTCTGGGAGATGGCCAGCGGGGTGCGCAGTTCGTGGGAGGCGTTCGCCGCGAACCTCTGCTGCTCGGTGACGTGGGATTCGAGCTGCTCGAGCATGGCGTCGAACACGTCGGCGAGTTCGCGGAACTCGTCCTTGCGGCCCTGGAGCCGGATCCGGTGGGACAGTGATCCGTTCGCGGTCATCCGCGCCGCGTCCGCGATCCGGGTGAGCGGCGCGAGCATCCGGCCGGCGAGGACCCATCCCCCCAGCAGGCCCAGCACCAGGAGGAAGGCCAGCGCCATGGCCGCGGCGGGGGCGAAGCCGCGCAGGAGGTCCGAGCGGTTGGGCCCGGTGATGATCACGCCGCCGAACGTCCTCTGGATGGGTCCGGGCTGGACATCGGGCAGCCAGCGCAGCACGAAGACCCACATCACGGCCAGCAGGAGAGCGCCGGCGAGCAGGAGGAATCCGGCGTAGCTGATGGTGAGCCTCAGGCGGGCGCTGAGACCCCGGCGCCTATTCATGAGCGCTGCCAGGGGGGACGGCGCTCGTGCCGGTGTCGATCCGGTAGCCGACGCCGTGCACCGTGGCGATCACCCAGGGCTCTCCCAGCCGCTTGCGCAAGGCCGACACGGTGATGCGGACGGCGTTGGTGAAGGGGTCGGCGTTGGCGTCCCAGGCCCGTTCCAGCAGCTCTTCGGCGCTGACGACACCGCCTCCGGCGGCGACGAGGACCTCGAGCACGGCGAACTGCTTGCGGGTGAGCGCGACATAGCGCCCATCGCGGAACACCTCCCGGCGGAAGGGGTCCAGCCGGAGGCCCGCGATCTCTCTGACCGGGGGCCGGGCGTACGCGCGCCTGCGGTCGAGCGCCCTGAGCCGCAGCACGAGCTCTCGGAGCTCGAACGGCTTGGTGAGGTAGTCGTCGGCGCCGAGCTCGAACCCCGAGGCCTTGTCGTCGATCCGGTCGGCGGCGGTGAGCATGAGGATCGGCATGCCTTCGCCGGAGGCGACGATGTGCTCGGCGATCTCGTCACCGGAAGGCCCGGGAATGTCGCGGTCGAGAACGGCGATGTCGTAGGCGTTGACGCTCAGCAGTTCCAGCGCGGTGTCGCCGTCGCCCGCCGTGTCGGCCCCGATCGCTTCCAGGCGCAGGCCATCGCGGATGGCCTCGGCCAGGTAGGGCTCGTCCTCGACGATCAGCACGCGCATGCGGTCGATGCTACGAGGCGGCACATATCGTCGGCGTATCGAAAAAGGCATACGAGCCGGCAACGCCGCGTTCCCTTGACTGCCGGTATGACCCGAACTCGACCATCGGCGCGAACAACGATCCCCCGCCCGATCCACCGCTCCCCTGCCGTCGGCCTGGTGGCCGTCACAGCGGCGATCACCACGGCCCTCGGCGGCTGCCGGTCACAGGACTCGCCTCCCTCCTCGTCGCCCGCTCCCTCCTTGCGGTCCTCCTCGCCCGTGCCGTCCCCCTCCTCCTCGGCCGCGCCGCCCCCGAAGGCCCCGCGCGGCGAGCGCCGTGGTGCGCCCGGCACGGCCGACGGGGCCGTCCCGGACGGCGTGACGGTCTTCGATGACACGATCCCGGCCGTGGCCAAGCTCGATCCGGATCTGCTCAAGGCCCTCCGCCAGGCCGCGACGGCCGCCGCGGACGACGGAGTGGAGATCTACGTCAATAGCGGCTGGCGTTCCGCGGAATACCAGAACCGGCTGCTCCGCAGGGCGGTCTCCAAGTACGGGTCCGAAGCCGCGGCCGCCCGCTGGGTGGCGACCCCGGCGACGTCCCCGCACGTGTCGGGAGACGCGGTCGACATCGGCCGCTCCGAAGCGACGGCATGGCTGTCCAGGCACGGCGCCGAGTACGGGCTGTGCCAGATCTACAGGAACGAACCCTGGCACTACGAACTGCGCACGGACGCGCCCGGTCGCGGCTGCCCGCGCACCTACTCCGACCCCACCCAGGACCCGAGGATGCAGAAGTGACCGGCAGTGAGCGAGGACGGGCGCTGGCCCGAGCGGACACGGCCGTACCGGAACCGGGCGGCGACCGCCTGGAAACCGGGACCCGGGTCGGGACCCGCCGCGCGAGCATCGGCCGGACGATCCGCATCGGCTCTTGGCCGGAGCCGTGGAGGCGCGGCCCCGTCCTGGCCGTGCTCGCGCTGCTGCTGGGCCTGTTCATGCTGCTGCACCCGCACATCCCGAACCGGACCGGGAACGCGGGCAGCCTGGTGGAGACCTTCCTGCCCTGGACCGGCCTGCCGATCCCGGCACTGGCCGCCGCCACACTGTGGCGCCGCTCACCCACGGCGGCGGTAGCGCTGCTACTGCCGGCCGCGGTCTGGCTGCACCTGTTCACCGCAACCCTCACCGACAAGACCCGCCCGGGCGGCGACCTCACCCTGGCCGGCCACAACCTCGGCGCCGCCAACCCCGACCCCACCGGCACCGCCCGCACCCTGACCGCCACCGGCGCCGACCTGCTGGCCCTGCAAGAACTCACCCCCCAAGCACGGCCGGCCTATGAGAAGGCACTGGCACACACCTACCCGCACCACACCGTGCAGGGCACGGTCGGCCTCTGGAGCAAACTCCCGCTCACCCACATCCGCCCGGTCGACATCCAGATGGACCACGGCCCCCTGGCCGCCACCAAAGCACCCGAAACCAAACAGGCCTACAACCGCGCCCTGCGCGCCACCGTGACCACCCCCCACGGGCCGCTGGCGGTGTACGTGGCCCACCTGGGCTCCGCCCGCCTCACCCCCCGCACCGGCTTCTGGACCACCCACCGCAACCGCAACGCCCACGCCCTCGCCCACACCATCGCCACCGAACCCAACCAGCGGGTGGTCCTGCTCGGCGACCTCAACGCCACCACCCACGACCGCGCCCTGCACCCCCTCACCACCCAACTGCACTCCACCCAGGACACCACCGGCGACGGCTTCGGCTTCACCTGGCCCGCCACACTCCCGGTAGCACGCATCGACCACATCCTCGTCCGCGGCGTCCAACCGAAAAGCTCATGGGTCCTGCCCGCCACCGGCAGCGACCACCGCCCGGTCGCAGCCAGAATCACCTGGTGAGTCCAGGTCGATGACCGTCGTCAGGACGCGTCCGGCGGAACGGCCGGTGCAGGGGCGGTCAGTCCTCCTGCGTGCCGGGGGCAGGCGCGGTGGCCTGCTCCAGGCGGGTGCGCAGGGTGGTGGCGAAGTCCTCGGCCCGTTCCAGTTGCACCCGCAGCTTGTCGATCTGCTGCGCGACGGTCCGCTGGTAGCCGCGCAGCCGTTCCAGCAGCGCCGCCCGCTCGCCGGCGTCCAGTCCTTCGGCGTCGAGGCGGTCGGTGATCTCCAGCAGGTCGCGCATCTGGTCCAGGGTGAAGCCCAGCGGCTTCATCCGGCGGATCACCATCAGCCGGGCCACGTCGGCTTCGGTGTAGAGGCGGAAACCGCCCTGGGAACGGGCCGAGGGCGGGGCCAGGCCGACCTCTTCGTAGTGCCGGATGGTGCGCAGGCTCAGCCCGGTCCGGTCGGCGACCTCGCCGATCTGCATGCGCTCCGCGCCCATCACGTTCCCTCCGTGGCCGTCGGACGGCGGCGGCCGTGTCCGATCGGTCAAGTTTGCCATCGCCTGCCGGGCCGCCGGGGCGTCAGTGGCTGCCGGCGAGTTCGCCGCTGAGGGTGCCGTGCATCCTGGCGCTGCCCTCGTTCAGGCCGATGATCTCGACGGTCTTGCCGCGGGCCCGGTACTTGGCGGTGACGGCGTCGAGGGCGGCGACCGAGGAGGCGTCCCAGATGTGGGCGCCGGTGAGGTCGATGACGATGTGGCCGGGATCGCCGGCGTAGTCGAACCGGTAGACGAGGTCGTTGCTGGAGGCGAAGAACAGCTCGCCGGTGACGCAGTAGACGGCCTGGCCGCCGTCGGGGTCGCGGACTGCGGAGACGTTGGACAGGTGCGCCACCCGGCGGGCGAAGATCACCATCGCGGTGAGGGAGCCGACGATGACGCCGATGGCCAGGTTGTGGGTGGCCACCACGACGGCGACGGTGACGGCCATGACCGAGGTCTCGCCGATCGGCATCCGCCTGAGGGTGGCGGGGGCGATGGAGTGCCAGTCGAACGTGCCGACCGACACCAGGACCATGACGGCCACGAGGGCGGCCATGGGGATGTCGGAGACGATCGGCCCGAAGACGATGCACAGGATCATCAGGAAGACCCCGGCCAGGAACGTGGAGATCCGGGTGCGGGCGCCGTTCTTGACGTTGATCATCGTCTGGCCGATCATCGCGCAGCCGCCCATGCCGCCGAAGAACCCGGTGACGATGTTCGCGATGCCCTGCCCGATCGACTCGCGGGTCTTGCCGGAGTGCGTGTCGGTCATGTCGTCGACGAGCTTGGCGGTCATCAGCGACTCCATCAGCCCGACCAGCGCGAACGCCAGCGCGTACGGGGCGAGCAGCGTCAGGGTGCCGAGGGTGAACGGCACGTCCGGCAGGCCCGGGGTGGGCAGCGAGGAGGGCAGCGCGCCCTTGTCGCCGACGGTGGGGACGGCGATCCCGGCGCCGGCGGTCAGCGCGGTGAGGATGACGATCGACACCAGCGGCGCCGGAACCGCCCTGGTGACCTTGGGGAACAGCACCAGCAGCGCCAGGCCGCCGAGCACGAGCGGGTAGACCGGCCAGGGGACGTCGCGGAGTTCGGGGACCTGGGCCATGAAGATCAGGATGGCCAGGGCGTTGACGAAGCCGACCATGACCGAGCGCGGCACGAACCGCATCAGCCGGGCCACGCCCAGCGCGCCCAGGACGATCTGGAACAGCCCGCCGAGGATGACGGCGGCGATCAGGTACCCCAGGCCGTGCTCGCGGGACAGCGGTGCGACGACCAGGGCGATCGCGCCGGTCGCGGCCGAGATCATGGCGGGCCGGCCGCCGACGATGGCGATGGTGACGGCCATGGTGAACGAGGCGAACAGCCCGACGCTGGGGTCGACCCCGGCGATGATGGAGAACGAGATCGCCTCGGGGATCAGCGCCAGCGCCACCACCAGCCCGGCCAGCACCTCGGTGCGCAGCAGCTTGGCGGTGATCGGTGCCGACGGCCGCGGGGACGGCTTCAGGCGGGCCATGACGGCGGGCAGGGACAAGGCACTCCAGACACAGGCGGACCGGGCACGCGCCGGCGCGGGCGCGGGCCCATCGGGGGTGACGAGCGTGGGGCGGGCGCCCGGCCACGTCGCCGGGCGAGCGGGAAAGGCCGTTCAGTCCGCTGGTGCGGGACGCGGCCGGACCGCCGCGGGGATCACATCGGCCGTCCCGCAGGCCAGGGATCGTCGCGGGCCGGGCCCGCGACAATCTCTACTGTAACGTAACGGGAGAGTTGCGCGTGCCGGCGGAGTTCGGAGCGGCTTCAGCGGCTCGATGGCGCCTCCTCCGCTGCCAGGAGCGCGGACGCGTCGTCCACCGGCCGCGGCGCGCTGGAGCCCGGACGCGGGACGCGGCGCAGGGTGAAGGCGCCCAGGGCGGCGTGCAGCACGGCGGCGGTGACGGCGACGGCGTGCAGTCCGGTGGTGAAAGCGCTCTTGGCGTCGGCGACGGCCGCCGCGCTGATCCCGGGCAGGTGCAGGGTCTCCGGGAGCGTTGCGGCCAGGTCGGGGCCCTGGAGGCGGAAGAGGAGCGTGGCCAGCGAGCCGAGGAGGGCGATGCCCAGGGCGTTGCCGAGCTCGTTGCTGGTCTCGGCGATGGCCCCGGCGGCACCGGCCCGCTCCGGCGGCGCCGCGGCGACGGCCGTGTCGGCGACGACGGCGAAGGAGATCCCGTAGCCGACGCCGGCGACGGCGGTGGACGCCGCGTACCAGCCGAGGCCGCCGGAGACGCCCAGGGGCAGCAGCAGGAGCAGCCCTCCGGCGATCGTGAAGTGGCTGGCCAGCAGTGCCGCCCGGGTGCCGGTGCGGGCGACCAGCGCCGGGGTGACGATGGACGTGGCGGTGAGGACGATCGCGCCGGGGACCGCGACCAGTGCGGCGTCGAAGGCGCTGAGGCCGAGCACGGACTGCAGGTGGATGCCGCCGAGGTACGCCACCGCCGACCACGCCGCCAGCGGCAGCAGCCCGGTGACGACCGCGATCGAGAACACCCGGTCGCGGAACAGCCGGAAGTCGACCAGCGGCCGCGGCAGCCGGAGCTGGCGGCGGGCGAAGGCCGCGAGGAGGACGATGCCGGCGGGGCCGGTGAGCGCCAGGGCCGGGGCCGGGCCCTCCCCCGCCAGGTGCTTGATCGTGTAGACGCTCAGCACGATGCCGGCGGCCGACAGCAGCACGCTCGGCGCGTCGACGCGGCCCGTGCCGCCAGAGCGCACCTCGCGGAGCAGCACCGGCGCCAACGCCAGGAAGAGCAGCACGACGGGGAGGTTGATGAGGAAGACCGAGCCCCACCAGAAGTGGCTCAGCAGCTGACCGCCGGTGATCGGCCCGATGGCGAACCCGGCGGCGAAGGCGGCCGCGAAGATGCCGATCGCCCGGGCCCGCTGCCGGCGGTCGGTGAACAGCTCGCTGAGCACGGCCAGCGCGGACGGCAGCAGCGTGGCGCCGGCGACGCCCATCAGCGCGCGGAAGGCGATGAGCAGTTCGGGGGTGGGCGCGAAGGCGGCGCCCAGCGAGCCGGCTCCGAAGGCGGCCGTCCCGATCATCAGCAGTCTCAGCCGGCCGTACCGGTCGCCGAGGTTGCCGAAGGCGATGAGCAGCGCCCCGACCGCGAAGCCGTACACGTCCAGGATCCACAGCGACTGGTCGGCGGTCGGCGACAGTTCCGCGGAGATCCGCGGCATCGCCAGGAACAGCACCGAGCCGTCCATGGCCACCAGCAGCACGGGGCCGAGGATCACCAGCAGTCCGAGCCAGGCCCGCAGGCCCGGGGAGCGGGAAGCGCGTGTCTCGTTCATGGCGACGACCCTCCGCCGGGGCGGGCCGGCCAGCCAGGCCCCTGGGATGGATACACCTCGCAGGGGTACCCTCGGGCCTCTCGTTCGCGGTCCCTGGCGCCTAGGCTCGTGGTCATGCAGCTCGAAAGCCTCGGCGCCTACCTCAAGGCCCGCCGCGACCGCGTCACGCCGGC
Source organism: Actinomadura sp. 21ATH (assembly GCF_041951345.1). Taxonomy (NCBI): domain Bacteria; kingdom Bacillati; phylum Actinomycetota; class Actinomycetes; order Streptosporangiales; family Thermomonosporaceae; genus Actinomadura; species Actinomadura sp. 21ATH. The sequence goes on from NZ_JBGNUR010000005.1 coordinate 72,071, forward strand.
CGACGTCGGCCTGCGCACGTACGGCGCCACCCGCCGCGTGCCGGGCCTGCGCCGCGAGGAGCTGGCCCACCTCGCCGGAGTGAGCGTCGGCTACTACACGCGGCTGGAGCAGGACCAGGCCGGCCTGGCCTCGGACCAGGTCCTCGGCGCGCTGGCCGGGGTGCTGCGGCTGGACGCGGCCGAGTCGGCGCACCTGCGCAACCTCGCCCGCCGGACGGCCACGTCCCGCCTCGTCCGCCCCGAGCCCGAGCACCCGCACCCGCGCGTGCTGGCGCTGCTGTCGTCCCTCGGCGAGTCCATGCCCGCCCTCGTACTCGGCCGCCGCGGCGACGTCCTGGCCTGGAACCGCACCGGCCACGCGCTGCACGCCGCCCACGTCGACTTCGGCGCGCCGGCCGATCCGGACCGGCGGCCGTCGATGCCGCGCATGTTCTTCCTGAACCCGCTCACCCGCGACTCGCTGCGCAACTGGGACGAGCTGGCCCGCACCCACGTCGGGTACCTCCGCCTCACCGCGGGCCGCTACCCGGACGACGCCGCCCTGGCCGAGCTGATCGGCGAACTCGCCATGGGCAGCGGCGACTTCGCCCGGCTGTGGGCGGAGGGCGATGTGGCCGACTGCACGACGGGCCCGATGCGCCTGTCCCACCCGACCGTCGGCCGGGTCGACGTCGACTACCAGGTGTGGCTCCAGCCCGACAGCCCCGACCACCGCCTGGAGGTCTACACCCCGGACGGCGCCGCCTCGTCCGACGCGCTGCGGCTGCTGGCGGCCGAGGTCGGCGCGTAGCGCCTCCGGGGGGTCAGCCTCGCTTGGGACGCAGGGCGCTGGGGCCGATGCGGACCGCCGAGCCGAGGGTGCGCCACCACGGGCGGGCGGGGTCGGGGTCGAGGCCGGTGGCCATGCGGTGGAGCTGTTCGGCGTGCCAGAGCAGGTTCAGCGCGCTGTCCGCGGGACGCAGGTCGGTGAGGCGCCCGACCAGGCCGCGGGCGCCGATCCGGATGGTCGGGGCGTCCAGGCGCTGCTGGCCGCGTTCGAGGAGGGCCCTGGGGGCGTCGGGGGTGATGCACGCCGGACGCCCGATGCCGATGATGTCGCAGTCGCGGTCGGCCAGGGCGCGTTCCATCGCGGCGCGGGTGCGGAAGCCTCCGGTGACGGCGATCGGGACGTCGCCGGCGACGTCGCGGACGGTGCGGGCGTAGTCCAGGAAGTACGCCTCGCGTTCGCGGGTGGACTCGGCGAGCACGCCCATCATGGCCGGGGCCTCGTAGGAGCCGCCGCTGATCTCGATGAGGTCGATGCCCTCGGCGACCAGTGCGCGGACGACCTCGCGGGACTCCTCCTCGGTGAAGCCGCCGCGCTGGAAGTCGGCGGAGTTGAGCTTGACGGCGACGCGGAAGCCCGGACCGACGTTGGCGCGGATGGCGCGCAGGACCTCCAGGACGAAGGCGCGGCGGCGCTCGGGGTCGCCGCCCCAGCCGTCATCGCGGTGGTTGGTGCGGGGGGACAGGAACTGGGTGACGAGGTAGCCGTGGGCGCCGTGGATCTGCACGCCGTCGAATCCGGCGGCCTCGACGACGGCGGCGGCGGTGCCGAACCGCGTGATGATCTCGCGGATCTCCGCGTCGGTGAGCTCGCGGGGCTTGGCGGCGCCGGGGACGCGGGCGGCGATCGCGCTGGGGGCGACCGGCCGGTGCCGGCCGGTGCGCTGGTTGGCCTGGCGGCCGGGGTGGTTGAGCTGGACCCAGATCTGCCCGCCGTGCTCGTGGTAGCTCCCGGCCCAGCGGGCCAGTGCGGCCAGGTGGCGGTCGTCCTCGACGATGACCTGGCCGGGCTCGCTCAGCTGCCGGTGATCGATCATGACGTTGCCGGTGACGAGGAGGCCGTACCCGCCCTCGCCCCAGCGGCGGTAGAGGTTGGTCAGGCGGGTGCCGGGAGCGCCGCCGGGGTCGGCCAGGCCCTCGCTCAGCGCCGACTTCATCAGCCGGTTGGGCAGGACCCCGCCCGACCGGAGCGTGAGCGGGGATCCCAGCAGGCCGGCGCCGCCGGTGGGGGCGAGGGTCATGGTCTCTCCTTGCGGCCGGTGCCGCCGCGTCGGCGCCGTGGCTCGGCTCCTACGGCATAGATTCGTAGCCCAAGTCGCTTGACACCGTCAAGCTTTGCTTGATGCTGTCAAGTGACGGGCGGGGCTCGTGGCCCCTGCCGACCGGACGATCCGCGAAAGGGTTCCGATGAAGATCCTCAAGCAGGGCGCCGTCCCGGCCGCGGTCGCGCTCGCGGCCTTCGCCATGCCGGCGCCCGCCGCGTCCGCCTCCGCCTCCGTGTCCGCGCCGGCCCCGCCGCCCGGCCGCCACTACAGCACGTCCGAGGGCAGCGGCCGCTTCACCGGGGACTCCAGCGTCGGGCCGTCCGTCTGCACCCTGACGAACCTGGCCGCGCGAGCCCATCGCACGCGGCAGGGCGGGAAGGTCTGGGTCCGCGGGTTCGACGCGTCCTGCGCCGGCGTCATCACGGCGGCCGGGCACGACGTGCCGCTCCACTTCCGGATCAGGAGGGGCGCGGTGACCGGCACCATCTCGATCGTGATCACCAACGCCCTCGGCGGGGAGTGCCGCTACCGGGGGCCGGTGACCGGGTCGATCGCCAACGGCGCCGATACGCTGTCGGCGACGAGCACCGTGACCTTGAGGGAGACCCTGAACGCCCCGTGCGCGCCGGATTCGAAGGCGACCCTGGAGGTCACCTTCCCGGGCGCCGGCTTCGGCTGGTGATCCGGCCGGCCCCGCGCCCACGGCCGAGCCGGGTCAGCCGGCCGCCTCGGCGGCGAGAGCGTTGTTGAGCGTCTCGGTCACCAGCCGGGCCGCGGCCTCGACGCCGCCGAGGCCGGGAAAGAAGGTGTCCAGGGTGCCGTCGCGCCAGAGCATCACCGCGCCGTGAACGGTCGACCAGCACGTCAGCGCCAGCGCGGTCGCGGAGTGGTCCCTCCCCCAGCCCGTGGCGCGAGCCTCGTCGATCTCGGCGAGGAGGATCCCGAACGCGCTCGCACGCGCCTCGGCGAGCTCCGGATCGTCGGCGTTGAGCAGCTCGGGCCGGTACATCACCACGAACAGCGCGGGGTGCTGCTTGGCGAAGACCATGTAGCCGATGCCGAGCGTGGCGACGCGCTCGGCGGGCGTCGCGTCGTCGGGGATCCGCCGGCGCGCCGAGCGCATCCGCCTCGCCAGCGTGCGGAAGCCCTTCGCGGCCAGCGCCGTGAACAGCCCGCGGCGGTCGCCGAAGTGATGCCCGGGCGCCTGGTGCGAGACGCCGACCCGCCGGGCGATGGCCCGCATGCCGACCGGACCGATGCCGTGCTCGTCGATCGCCTCCTCGGCGGCGCGCAGGAGCGCCTCGCGCAAGTCCGTCCTGGACGAGGTCGATGGTGCGGGCATAGCGCCTGATTGTCTCGCCGCCGACCGCCGGCGGCAACCGGCCCGGGCCGGGGGCGGCCGCGCCGGCCGCCGCCGCTCTCCGTAGGCCGCCGAACTGGTCACAATCGGGCCGGTGACACTTCCGGTACGCGTGGTGCCCATGGTTATGTGCCGCTGTGGCGCAGGGCAGCGAGAGAGTCGTGGCCGGCCGGTACCGGCTGGTGGAGATGCTGGGCGAGGGCGGGATGGGCGCCGTCTGGCGCGCGCGCGATGAGCGGATGCGCCGGGACGTGGCGCTCAAGCAGCTCAAACTCCCCCCGGGCCTGGAGCCCGGACCGCGCCGGGTCCTGGTGGCGCGGATGGAGCGGGAGGCGCGGTCGGTCGGGATGCTCAAGCACCGCGGCGTCGTCACCGTGTACGACCAGATCCACGACGAGGACGGCCTGCCCTGGATCGTGATGGAGCTGGTGCGGGGCCGCTCCCTGGCCGCCGTCCTCGGCGACGGCGGCCCGCTGGACGAGGCGGAGGTCGCGCGGATCGGCGCGCAGGTCGCCTCGGCGCTGGCGGCCGCGCACGAGGCGGGGATCGTGCACCGCGACATCAAGCCCGCCAACATCCTGCTGGAAGGCGAGCGGGCGGTGGTCACCGACTTCGGGATCGCGGTCGTCCCGGACGAGACCACCCTCACCGCCACCGGCGCCCTGGTCGGCACGCCCGCCTACCTGTCCCCCGAGCAGATCGACGACCGTGAGGCCACGGCGGCGTCCGACATCTGGTCGCTGGGCGCCACGCTGTACGCCGCCGTCGAGGGCCGGCCCGCCTTCACCGGCCGCACCCCGGGCGCCCTGCTGTGGGCGATCTCCCAGGGCCGGCCGGCGCCCGCGCAGCGCGCCGGCCGGCTGGCGCCGGTCCTGACCGAGCTGCTCCAGCGCGATCCGGCGCTGCGCCCGACCGCCGAGGCCGCCGCCGCCACGCTGAACGCGCTGGCCGGCGCCCCGCCCGCCCCCGCGGGGCCCGCCGGCACGGCACCCGCTTCCGCACCCGCTTCCGCACCCACGGCCATCGCACCGGACCCGGCCGGCCTCCTCGGCGTCCCGCAGTACCCGGCGCCGTCCCGCCGCGCCGTCCTCGTCACGCTGGGCTCCGCCGGCCTGGCCGGGGCCGTCCCCGCCGGGTACCTCCTCACCCGCGACCGGCGGCCCGAGACCCCCCGTTCGCGCCGCGCCACCGCGCCCACCGGCGGGCCCGCCACGGAACGCCCCCTCAACGGCCACACCCAAGCGGTCCTCGCCGTGGCCTTCAGCCCGGACGGCAGGATCCTCGCCACCGGAGGCGGCGACAACACCGTGCGGCTGTGGAACGTCGCCGCCGGCACCCCCATCGGCCGCCCGCTCACCGGCCACACCCGCCGGGTGGGCGCGGTGGCCTTCAGCCCGGACGGCAGGCTGGTGGCCTCCGGCAGCGACGACGAGACGGTGCGGCTGTGGGACGTGGCCGCCGGCACCCCGATCGGCGAACCCCTCACCCGTCACAGCGGGGTCGTCCAGTCGCTGGCGTTCAGCCCGGACGGCAGGACGCTGGCCACCGCGAGCTACGACGACCGGGTGCTGCTCTGGAACGTCCGCACCCGCACGCAGGTCGGCAAGCCCCTCGCGCACGACGGCGGCGTCCGCGCCGTGGCGTTCGGCCCGGACGGCAGGACCCTGGCCACCTCGAGCCTCGAGGTACGGCTGTGGGACGTGGCCCGCCGCACGCCCACCCACCGGCCCCTCATCGGCCAGGCGCACACCGCCAGCACGCTGGCCTTCAGCCGCGACGGCGCGACCCTCGCCATGGGGCTCTATGTCAACGGGCCGTTGCGGACGGAGGCCGTGCAGTTCTGGGACCCGGCCACCCGCAAGCCCAAGGGCCGCTCCCTCAGCGGGCACTCCGGCACCGTCGACTCGTTGGCGTTCAGCCCGGACGGCACGACCCTCGCCACCGGAAGCGGCGACGACACCGCGCGGTTGTGGAACCTGGCCACCCGCGCCCCTGCCGGGTGGCCGCTCACGCACCCCAACGACGTCGGCGCGGTCGCGTTCAGCCCGGACGGCAGGACCCTGGCCACCGCGTGCCTCGACGGCACCGCCAGGCTGTGGGACGTGGCGGCCGCGAGCCGGCGAACGCCCGCCTGAACCGCCTGAATCGCCGGACCCGCACTCCCGCGCTCTGCGGGAAATCGGTCCACCGCGGAGTGGCGCGCTTCTAGGATCGCCGCATGGGTGCGGTGGCCGATGCGTGGGCGCGGATCGACGGCTGGCTGGCGCGGCACGCCCCGGACAGCGCGGCCGTGCTGGCACCGCCCGCCCGGCGCGAGGACGTCCGGGCCGCCGAGGAGGCGACCGGGCTGGCGTTCCCGCCGGAACTCGTGGAGTCGCTGCTCTGCCACGACGGCCTCCTGGAATGGGCGAACATCTTCCCCGGAAAGCCTCCGCTGCCCGTGGCCCGGATCGTCGCCCACTGGGAGATGTGCTGCGCGGAGCTGGAGGACGACGCCGAGGAGTTCCTGGAGGAAGGCGAGGAGCCCTGGTGGCACCCGCTCTGGCTGCCGTTCGCCGAGTCGGACGGCGACTCGCAGATCATCGATCTGCGGCCGGGACCGGGGTACGGGCGGCTCGGCTCGGCGGCGCACGACGACGCCGGAAGTTTCCTGAACGCGTGGCCGTCCCTCGGCGCCTACCTGACCGAGACCGCGGACGCGCTGGAGACCGGCGGGCCCGTACGGGTCCGGCATCCCTACCTCATCGCCGGCCGCGAGCTGTGGTGGACGTTCGCGGGTGAGACCGAGCTGAACGGCCGCCCCCTCCGCCCGGCGCCGCCGAACTGACTCCCCCGGCATCGGCGGCGGTCACGTCGCGCGGGCCGCGCGCTGCGGCTGCGGAGCGCGCTCGTGCCGGGCGGAGGTGTGCTGATCAGGGGCCGGGGTCCTCGCCGTACTGGCGGCACCGGCCGGTGAAGACGGTGTCGAGTTCGGCGTCGAGGATCGAGGCCGCCAGTTCGGCGGCGGGCACGCCGTTCACGCCGGCGGGGTCGCGGTAGAGATCGGGCGCCGGTGCCGGATGTTCATCGCCCTGTGCGCCGCGGCCGCCGCGGGCGCCGTCACCGTGGTCCTGCGCCTGGCCCTCGTCCTCCGCGCCGCCCGCGGGAATCGAGAAATCTCCTGAACGGACGCAACCTCCGGGCCTCTCGATGGTTCTTCTGGCATGACGTTCGACCGAACCTTCCCCGCGGCCGCCTCCGGGCGCGCCGCCGCGGGCGACGGCGTCGCGGAGCTGTTCCGGGCCCACCACCTCGCGCTGGTCCGGCTCGCCCTGCTCATGCTCGGCGACCGGACCGCCGCCGAGGACGTCGTCCAGGACGTCTACACCCGCCTGCACGGGCGCCGCGGCCGGATCCCGGACCCGCCGGACGAGCTGCTCGCCTACGCCCGCGCGTCGGTGCTCAACGCGTGCCGCACGCTGCTGCGCCGCCGGGCGCTGACCAGGCGCCTCGTCCCGGCGCCCCCGCCGGTCTGGTCGGCCGAGAGCGACGCGCTGATCGCCGACGACCGGCGCCGCGTGCTGAAGGCGCTGGCCGGGATGCCGCCGCGGCAGCGTGAGGCGATCGTGCTGCGCTACTACCTCGACCTCTCCGAGGCCGAGATGGCCGCCGCCATGGGCGTGCGTCCCGGCACCGTCAAGTCGACGCTGGCACGCGGGCTGGCCCGGCTGCGCGAGCGCTACGAGGAGGAACGATGACCACGCCGAACGACGATCTCGTGCGCGCCGCGCTGGAGGACGCCGCCAGCACCGTCACCGAGGACGGCCTCCGCCCGCTCGCCGCCCCCGTGTCCGGCGGCCGGGGGCGGCTCCGGCTCCGGTGGGCGTTCCCGGGGGTCGCGATGCTCGCCGCCGCCCTGCTCGCCCTGCTCGTGCTGGCCGTCCCGCGCGTGTGGGACGGCGGCCGGGGCGGTCCCGCGATGTCGCCGGCGGCGTACGCGGGCGCCGAGTACGTCCTCGAAGGCACCGGGATGGGACCGGCGGCGGAGGTGACGATCGAGGAGGTGGCCACCGGCCGCACGATCGGGCGGGTCCGGGCCCCCGCGGGCTCGGGCGGTTTCCTGCACGCCGCCGGAGCGGGCGACAACCGGACGTTCTATCTCGCCACCGCCGACGCCCGCGCCTGCCTCGTCCGCTTCCACCGGCTGGTCCTGGGCGAGGACGGCGCGCCGGGACCGCTGGAGCCGATGCCCGAACTCGCGATCCCGGGCCGTCCCGCGGACGGCTTCGGCCTCCTGGCCGTCGCCAAGGGGGGCGGCAGGCTCGCGTACTCCACCGTGGGGTGCGGGCCCGGGGCGGCGAGCGAGGGCCGGATCACGATCGTGCTCACCGGGAACGGCGCCCGTACCCACATCGACCTGATCCCGGGCGCCACCGCCAGCCAGCTGCGCTGGGCGCGGGACGAGGAGCACGTGTCGGCCAAGCTGGCCAGGGACGGGGCCGACGGGTACGAGCTGTGGGTCTTCGGCGGCGGCGACGACGTGCGGCGCGTCACGTTCGGGGACCCCGCGGCCCGGCTCGTCGTCGGCACGGTCGCCCCCGACGGCGATGAGGTCGTCGCCGTGCTGGCCACCGGCGACACGCTCCGCATGGTCTGGTACTCGCTGGACACCGGAACGATCACCCGCCGGGTGCCGCTGCCCGGCGCCTCGGCGAAGGACGGGGCGATCGGCGGCGGCGAGCTCGTGGAAGGCCGCGGCGGGGACGGCTACGCCGTGCTGATCGGCGACCGCCTCTACCGCGTCCGCGGAACGGCGGTGGAGTCGGAGCCCGTCAGGGACGGCGGCGGCCTCGGCGGCGGGAACGGCGTCTGGTGAGCGGGATGCCCTGACGGTTCGTGCCGGTGAGGGGTGTACTGGCAGTGCACCCCTGCCCGGGGCGGGGGCGCCTAGCCTGGGAGGCATGGACCAGCGCAGCCAAGTCCGCGAGTTCCTGACCTCCCGGCGGGCCCGGATCACCCCGCGGCAGGCGGGGCTGCCCTCCTACGGCACCCGCCGGGTGCCGGGCCTGCGCCGATCCGAGGTCGCCCAGCTCGCCGGCGTCAGCGTCGAGTACTACGCCCGGCTGGAGCGCGGCGACCTGTCCGGGGTGTCCGACCAGGTGCTCGACTCCCTGGCCCGCGCCCTGCGGCTGGACGACGGCGACCGCACCCACCTGGAGGACCTCGCGCGGGCGGCCGGCCCCGCCGCGCGCCGGCGGCGCCGGCCTGCCCCGGCCGCCGTGCGGCCCACGGTGCAGCGGCTCCTGGACACCATGACCGACGCCCCCGCGCTGGTCATGAACGGCCGCGGCGACATCCTGGCCACCAACGCCCTCGGCCGCGCCCTGTACGCCCCCATGATCGACGCCGCCCGCGGCGCCGTTCCCAACCACGCCCGGTTCATCTTCCTCGACTCCCGGTCCCACGACTTCTGGGGCGACTGGGAGCGCGCCGCCGACGACACCGTGGCCCTGCTGCAGGCCCAGGCCGGCCGCGACCCGTACGACAAGGGCCTCACCGACCTCATCGGGGAGCTGTCGACGCGCAGCGAGCCGTTCCGCGTCCGCTGGGCGCGGCACGAGGTCCGGCAGCACCACCAGGGCGCCAAGCCGTTCCACCATCCTGTCGCCGGCACCCTCCACCTCACCTACGAGGCCCTCGAACTGGCCGCCGACGACCTCACCCTCGTCGCCTACGGCGCCGAGCCCGGCAGCGGTTCCGAGGACAGGCTCCGCCTCCTGGCCAGCTGGGCCGCCGGCGACGGGTCCCTCCACTCCGAACGGAGCCCGGCCGACACCTGACCGCCCCCCGCGGCCACGTCCCGGCGTTCTCTCCTTCAAAGGGGGCCGGGCCCTCTCGTGGTGAAGAGCCTGTCCAGGTGGAGGTCGATCGCGGCGAGCGCGGCCTCGGGGCTGATCACGCCCAGTTCGAGCAGGGGGGTGAAGCCGGTGAGGGCGAGGAGCAGGTCGGTCTCGATCGCCGGGTCGCGGGCGGCGTCGATGTGCCCGCCGGCGATCGCATCGCGGACCAGCCGCTCGACGAGGGCGCGCCCTTGGAGGAGGCCGCGGCGCGCCCGCTCGTGGACGTCCTCGTCGTGCAGCGCCTCCAGGACGTAGGCGGCGCTCATCCGGCTGGTCGCGCGGGCGTCGGCGTGCAGGGGGAGCATCGGTTCGCGAAACGGCCGGGCGTGGTGCCGAAGGCGTTCTGGAACGCCTGGATGAACGCGCTCGGGCCCGCGTAGCCGCAGGCGTCGGCCACGCGGGTGACCGACGCGCCGTCCGCCAGCAGGACCAGGGCGTGCTGGAGGCGCATCTGGGTCCGCCACTGGGGGAAGCTCATCGCCGTCTCGCGGCGGAACAGCCGGCTCAGGGTGCGTTCCGAGGCGCCGACCGCGCGGCCGAACTCGGCGAGGGTGCGCCGGTCGGCCGGGTCGTCGGCCAGGGCGGCGGCGATGGAGCGCAGCCGGTCGTCGGCGGGGAGCGGCAGCCGCAGGGGCAGTTCCTCCACCTGGCGCAGCTGGTCCACCGCCACCCGCTCCAGGTCGCGGCGGCGCCGGCCGGACGGTGCCTCGTCGGCGGTCAGGGCGATGATGATCTCGCGCAGCAGGGGCGACACCGCCAGCACCGCCGGCCCGCCGAACCCGCCGACCGGCCGGCCGAAGTTCACCGTGCGCAGCTGGGTCGGCCCGTGCGCCTGATGGGTGTGCGCGACCCCGGCGGGCAGCCACACGGCCCGGTGCGGCGGCACGACCCAGGTGCCGGCGGCCGTCGACACCCGCAGGACGCCGTGGCTGGGGTACGCGAGCTGGTGGTGCGGGTGGTCGTGCCAGTCGACGCGTTGCCGGTGCGCGAGCGGCAGGAGCCGCGCCGCGCCCGGATCTTGGCGGGTCGGCGACATATCTCGGCAGAATACCGCTAGCCCGCAACGGCCGGCGGCGATGATCCTGGACGGCGTGACAGCGAGCAACGACCTGACCGTGCCCCGGAACCGACCGGAGGCGCCGGCGGCGCCCGCCGCCCGGCGGATCTGGACGTGGGCCGCCGCCCACGCCGTCGATGACTTCTACCAGGGACTCGTCCCCGCCGCCGTGCCCTACTTCGTCCTCGAACGGCACTACAGCTACCTCGCCGCCGGCGGTCTCACGCTCGCCGCGACCCTCGGCAGCGCGCTCCCGCAGCCGCTGATCGGCGTGGCCGTCGACCGGCTGCGGCTGCCGCGGCTGGCGGCCGCCGGGGTCCTGCTCGCCGGGCTGGGCTTCGGGCTCTCCGGGCTCGCGGACTCCTACCCGGCCGTGTGGCTGCTGCTCCTGCTGTCGGGGCTGGGAGCGGCGATGTTCCACCCGGCGGCGGGCAAGGCCGCCCGCGAGGCCGCCGGCGACAGCGTCACCGGCATGAGCGTCTTCGCCGCGGGCGGCAGCGTGGGCTTCTTCCTGGCCCCCGTACTGGCCGTCCCCGCCCTGACCGCCTGGGGCGCCGGCGGCACCGTCGTGTTCCTGCCCCCGGCGGTCCTGGCCGCGTTCGTCCTGGCCCGGGCGACGCGCCGGCGCGCGGCCGCGCGCTCCGCGCCGGCCGGCGGGCGGGACCGCTGGGGCCCGTTCGCCGTCCTCACCATGATCTCGGTGGTCCGCTCCGCGGTGTTCGCCGCCGTCGCCACCTTCATCGGCCTGTACTGGATCCGCCATCTCGGCGGCTCGCAGACGCTGGCCGGTACGGCGCTGGCGTGCTTTTTGGGCGGCGGCGTGGCCGGCACCATCGCCGGCGGGCGGCTCGCCGACCGGATCGGCCCGGTCCGCACCGTACGGATCGGCGCCCTGCTGGCCGTGCCGATGCTCGCCGCGCTGCGGCTGGCGCCCGGCCCGCTGGCGCCGCTGGCGTTCGCCGCGCTGGCCGGCCTGGCGCTGAACGTCCCGTTCGCGGTCCTGGTCCGGCTCGGCCAGGACTACCTGCCCGCGCGCCCCGGGACCGCGGCCGGCGTGACGCTGGGGCTCGGCGTCAGCGTCGGCGGCCTGCTCACCCCGGTCTTCGGGCTGGTGGCCGACGCGCACGGGACGCCGCCGGTGTTCACCCTGCTCTGCTTCGTCCCGGCCGCCGCGTTCGCGCTCGCGCTGCTCCTGCCGGCCGATGCCCGCCCCTCGCCGAACCCCTACACTTCCGAGGGTGACCGGATACGGCGATCTTGAAGCGTTCGAGGACCTGGGCGCGTCCGCGCTGCCCGAGCGCCAGCAGCGGATCCTGGTCGCGATCCGGGACTGGGTGCTCAGGTACGGCTATCCCCCGAGCACGCGCCAGATCGGTGACGCCGTGGGCCTGCGGTCCGCCTCGTCGGTCTCGCGCCACCTGGCGAGCCTGGAAGAGAAGGGGTTCCTGCGGCGCGGCGCGTCGGTGTCCCGCCCGATCGACGTGCGGGCGTTCCTGAACGAGGGCGCGGACCGCACGGCCGGGCAGGGCGTGACCGTCCCCGTGGTCGGCGACATCGCCGCCGGCGCCCCCATCACGGCCGAGGAGCACGCCGGCGAGACGCTGTCGCTGCCCCGCGAGCTCACCGGGCGCGGCACCGTGTTCGGGCTGCGCGTCCGCGGCGACTCGATGGTCGACGCCGCGATCTGCGACGGCGACATCGTCGTGGTCCGGCAGCAGCCCGAGGCCCACTCGGGGCAGATCGTCGCCGCGATGCTGGACGGCGAGGCCACCGTCAAGGTGTACCGGCGCCGCGACGGCCGCGTCCTCCTCGAACCCCGCAATTCCGCCTACGACGCCATCGACGGGGACGGCGCCGTCATCCTCGGCATCGTCGTGTCGGTGCTGCGCAGCATCTGAGCGCCCGCGCGGTACGGCGGTCGGCCTGGCATGTCGACGCCGGTCGCCGATCCCGAGACGAGCCGCGGCCGGCCGGTGCCGCGCTCAGCCAGGTACGGCCGGTACCTGGCAGCACCGCGCGCCCGAAACCAGGCTCGATGCCATGACGGAGAACACGAGAACGGGCCTACTGGCCGGCAAGGCCGCCTTCATCACCGGAGCCGGGCGCGGCATCGGCGCCGCCGCGGCGCGGCCGTTCGCCCGGGAGGCCGTCTCGCCCGGCATCGTCGAGCGGCTCAACGCGCGGACCGCGCTGCGGCGCGCGGCCGAACCCGAGGAGGTCGCCGAGGCCGCCGCCTGGCTCCTCAGCGACCGCGCCTCCTACGTCACCGGAACGGTCCTGCGGGTGGACGGCGGCCTGAGCTGAGCCGTCAGCCCCAGGCGGGGTCGCGGCCGAACAGTGCCAGCAGGCGCGCCTGGTCGTCGGCGCCGTCGGGGACGGCGCGTTCGGGACCCAGCATCCCCGCCGCGCGTCCCTGGGCGGCGAAGCGTCCGGCCGTCTCCAGAGCGGGGCCGACCAGATCGGGGTCCAGGACGACCGGCTGACCCGTCGCCCTGCCCAGGTCCCACGTATGGACCAGCAACTCCAGCGGGTACTGCCGCAGCCACTCGTTCAGCGTCACCTCCACCCCGAGAGCGAGCTCGACCGGGCGGGCCAGCGCCTCGGGCGTCAGCGCGGCGATCATGTCGCCGCGCACCGCCCGCCAGGTGGCCGCCGGGTCCTCGCCGGCCGCCTCCCGCCGGTCGGGCTCGCTCTCCGGCAGGGGCCGGCCGGCGGCGCGGGCACGGACGGCCATCAGCCCGGCGATGACATGGCCCGCCACGTCGGCGGCGGACCAGCCCTCGCAGGGAGACGGGGAGAGCCAGCGGTCCGGGGGCACGGCCGCCAGGACCGCCTCGAATCCGTCCAGCGCGCGTACGAGACCTTCGGGGACCATGGGGACACCTTCCGCGGGAGGCTCGGCCATCACCCCAAGGTGACCATGCGCCCGGGCGGAACGCGAGGCCGGTCGCGCTTCCCGGCGGCGGGCGGCCGTCCGGAAGGATCGCGTGCTCGCGGCACCGATGAGTTCCCGGGTGTTGGATGGTCGGAACGTCCGGAACGACACCTGAAGGAGGCCGTGTGACGACGTCCGCCCAGCTGCGGAAGACCGCGCTGTCCCTGCCGGAGACCGTCCAGGAGCGCGGGCCGTCCGGCGCCGCCGCGTTCACGGTGCACGGCGAACGCTTCGCGGCGACGGGCGGCGCCGGCGACGCGCACCTGTTCCTGCCCGAGGCCGAGGCGGACGAGTTCCTCGCGGCGTACCCGGGGGCCGAGCGGCTCGTGGAGGGCGGGAAGGCGGCCGGCGTCCGCATCGCGCTCTCGGACATCGACGGGCAGCGGCTCAATCACTGGGTGCGGCGCGCGTGGATCGCGCGGGCCCCGGAACGGCTCTCGGCGCGGGCCGCCGCCGCGGACGCCGCGACGGCCGGGGCCGGCGGCGACCTGCCCAAGGCCATCGGCGGCCCCGCCACCCGGGCGCTCACCGCCGCCGGCATCACCACCCTCGCCCAGGTCGCCGAACTGACCGAGGCCGAACTGCGAGCGATGCACGGAGTCGGCCCCAAGGCCGTCGGCATCCTCCGCGAGGCCCTCGACGCCACCGGACGCTCGTTCACGACCTGACCCGCCTCCGCGGTCGCCGATTCCCTGCGGTCCCCTTTCCGGCGACGCCGCGCGCGCTGTCACAGATCCGGTGGCGGTCCTGTCTTAGCTGGCGAGGGAGCACGATCCCGCCTGTGGGAGAGGTGAGCCATGAGGGGCACGCGTCGTCGGGGACCGGCCTCCGCGGTGCTCGGCGGCCGCGGTCATGGAACGTCGCCGCCGGGACGGCCGGCCGAGGGGACGGGACCGGCGGGGTCGGCGGGGCTGGGCGACCTGCCGCGGCCCGTGGCGGTGGTGGTGGGGGCCGGGGGCGTGTACGGGGCAGCGCACTGCGGTGTCGGGTACGCGCTGGAGCGGCGCGGGTTCGTCCCGGACATGATCTTCGGGACCTCGGTGGGCGCGCTCAGCGGGGCGACCGCGGCCGCCCATCCCGGCAGGGCGGCGCCGTGGCTGGAGGGCGTATGGACCACGCTGCGCCGCCGCCAGGTGTTCCCGTTCGGCTACCTGCCGGGGCGGAGCGGCGTCTTCTCCGACCGGGGACTGCGCAGGCTGATCGCCCGGGCCGGGCTGCCGGCGCGGATCGAGGAGCTGGAGATCCCGTTCACCGCGGTGGCCATGGACCTGCTCACCGGTGCGCGGGTGCTGCTCGACCGCGGCGATCTGGAGTCCGCGCTGCTGGCCAGCGCGGCCATTCCGGGCGTCCTGCCCCCGGTGGTCCGGGACGGCCGGACGCTCGTCGACGGCGGCGTGATCGCCTACGTCCCGGTCCTGGCGGCCCTTGAGGCCGGCGCGGCCAGCATCGTGGTGCTGTCGACCGGGCCGGAGTGGTGGTCGCTGCGCCCGGCCGTGCCGCCGCGGCGGGCCGGCGCGGTCGCCGTCAGGTCCGGGCTGCTGCTGTTGCACCATCAGATCGAGCGCGACCTGAACGAGGTGTCCCGGCGGGTCCCGACCGTCGTGCCGCCGACCGGAGTCGACACCTGGCCCGCGCCGTGGGACTTCGGCCACTCCCAGCGGCTGATCGACACCGCCGCCCTGGCGGCGGGGCGCTTCCTCGACCGGCTCCGCATCACCGGGCCCGGCCTGTACCGGGACGACCCGGCCGTTCCGCCGGCCCGTCTCGGGGAGGCGCGGCCCCGTTCCGTATCGGAGGTCGGCCCGTGAGCACCATCGCGTTCCTCAACATCGGCATGCACGGGCACATCAACCCGACGCTGCCGGTCGTGGCCGAGCTCGTGCGCCGCGGGCACGCCGTCACCTACCACGCCTCGCCCGCGTTCGCGAAGGAGATCGAGGCCGCCGGCGCCGACGTGCGGCTCTACCCCGGCGGTGACCCGCCGCTCCCGGATCCGCCGATGCCGGTCACGATGCTGGCCGGGCTCGCGCGCACGGCCACCGGCGTGCTGCCCGCCGTGCTGTCCGGCCTGCGCCGCGTCCGGCCGGACCTGATCGTCCACGGCTCGGCCTGCCCGTGGGGCGCGGTCGCCGCCGCCGAGCTCGCGGTCCCGGCGGCGTCGTCGTTCACCACGTTCGCGTTCAACGGGGACGTGCCCAGCCCCACCCGCGCCTCCCGCGAGCTGCTGGCCGAGGCGGCGGCCCGGCCCCGCGCCGCCGCGGCCTACCTGCGGTCGCGGTGGCTGCTGCACCGCCGCTACGACACGGGCGGGCTGCCGCTGGTGGACCTGGCGAACGTGCGGCAGCCGCTCAACCTGGTCTACACCTCGCGGACGTTCCAGCCCGGCGCGGACGCCTTCGACGCGTCGTACCGGTTCGTCGGCCCGAGCCTCGGCGCGCGGCCGCCCGACCCGTCGTTCCCGGTCGGCGCCCTGCGGGACCCGGTGCTGTACGCCTCGCTGGGCACGGTGATCGATCCGGATCCGCGGCTGCTGCGCACCTTCGCCGCCGCGCTGGCACCGCTGGCCGGGACGGTGGTCGTCTCCACCGGGTCCACCGATCCGGCCGTGCTGGACCCGCTGCCGGCCAACGTGCTCGCGCGTCGCTTCGTCCCGCAGCCGGAGGTGCTGGCCCGCGCCGCGATGTTCGTCACCCACGGCGGGATGAACAGCGTCAACGAGGCGACGCACGCGGGCGTCCCGATGCTGGTGGTCCCGCACGGCGCCGATCAGCCGCTGGTGGCCCGGCGGGTCGTGGAACTCGGCGCGGGCCTGTCGGTCGGCGTGCGGGACGTCACCGAGGAGTCCGTGGGCGCCCTCGCCCGGCGGCTGCTCGGCGAGCCGCGCTTCCGGGACTCGGCCGCCGCCCTGCGGGACGTCCAGCGCGAGGCCGGCGGGTACGTGCGCGCCGCCGACGAGATCGAGCACTACCTGTGCCGGGTCCGCCGGGACGGCCGCCCGGCCCCCGCAGCACCCGCCAGGGAGCGCTGACCGATGTCCCCCCTCGTCGCCGTCCTGCTGCTGGCCGCCGGGCTGTCCGAGGCCGCCGGGCGGATCCTGCCCCTCGTCTCCCGCCGGTCCGGCATGTCGCCGCACATCATGGTCGGGCTGCTGCTGATCGGGGCGGTGGTCGAGAGCGCCGTCATCGCGCTGTGGCCGGTGACCGCCTGGGCCCTCGCCGGCCTGGTGGCGTCCGCTCCCCCGCCGGGTCCCGCGCCGTCCTGGACGCCCGGCCTGATCGCGCCGCTGCTCCTCGCCGCAGTCCTCGCGTTCCCGCTGCTCGGGCCCCTGCTGCACCTGCTCCTCCTGGTGGGGGTCGGGGCCGGCCTGGCCGCCCCGCTCGCCGCGGCGGCGGGCCTGGGCTGGTGGGCCGCCGCGGGCTGCCTCGCCCTCGCCGGATTCGGGCTGGCCGCCGCCGTCGACGCCGTCCGGCGCCTGTTCGCGGCGGTCCTCGCCACCAGCGCACAGGAGCCGCTCACATGAACTGGTTGCCGCTGCTCGCCCTGGCGCTCGGCGCGGTCCTGCTCGCCGAAGCGCTGCTCGCCCGCTACGAGGTGATGGTCTTCATCGCCGGCTGGCGGACGCCCACCAGCGAGCTCCCGCAGGGCGTGCCGTACGCCCGGGGCGCGGACGCGGACCGTCCGCCGGACGCCTACCTGGTCTACCTGGACGGGATCGGGAAGCGCCGGTTCCGCGACACCCGCGACGGGGGCCGGCTGGTCAAGGCGATCATCGCCGGCGCTCCCGAGCTGCGGGTGCTGGGCCAGGTGCAGCCGTACTCCCCGGTGGCCGCCCCGCTCCTGGACCGGCCCGTGTGGGCGTGGCTCCGCCGCCGCATCGGGCTGCTGCTCTTCCTGCACAACGTCATGCAGATCTTCGTCGCCGCCGACCGCCGGTACCGCCCGCTGTACAACCGCGCCGTGGGCGCCCAGATCGCCGGCCAGCTGCGGTACGCCGGCTACCGGCCCGGCGGCGGGATCCCGGTGGTGCTGCTCAGCTACAGCGGCGGCGCCCAGGTCGCCACCGGCGCGGTCGAGGAGCTGCGCACCCGGCTGGACGCCCCGCTGCTGCTGATCAACATCGGCGGGTTCCACAACGGCGCCAACGACCTCACCGGCGCCGACCACCTGCACCAGCTCACCAGCGCCGCGGACCACATCGAACGGGTCGGCGCCTGGATCTTCCCGCAGCGCTGGCGGCTGTTCCGCCGCAGCGGCTGGAACCGGGCCCGCCGCGCCGGGAAGGTCACCGTGCACCGGCTCGACCCGGCGACGCACATCGGGCGGCGCAGCTACATCAGCGCGGAGGCGCGGCTGCCCGACGGCCGCACCCACCTCGACCGCACCGCCGACACGGTGATCGCCCTGGTCCGCGCCCACCACGGCGCGACCGCCGGGACGGGGTGACGGAGCTCCGGAGAACGCCGCGTTCCGACCGTTCAGCCGCGCCGGTCCCGGAACAGGTCCTCCGGCCGGCTCAGCCGGCGGTGCGGGCGGCGGCGGCCGGGGCGGGCGGGATGTTGTGGCCGAGGCCGAAGACGTTGTCGGGGTCGTACCGGCGCTTGACGGCGGCCAGCCTGCGGAGGTCGGCGCCGCTGTAGGCGTCGGCGGTCCGGGCCGGGTCGTGCAGGAAGTTCAGGAACGCCCCGCCGCCGTACGGGCGGAGGGCGGCGGCCAGGTCCGGGACCGGCCGGTCGGCGATCACCGACAGGCGGGCGGCGCGGGGGCCGGCCGGTCCGGCGCCGGGGCCCGGGCGTCCCATCGCGCCGGCCCAGTGCCGGATCTCCACGGCCGGCCCGCCGTCCGTTCCGGCGGCGCGCACGATCGCCTCGACGGCGGCGTCCGGCAGTTCCCGCAGGAGGTCCACCTGGCCGGGGGCGGTGCCGCCCATCTCGGCCTCGGCGTACGGCAGGGTGCGGAAGTCCTCGGCGAGCGCCGGGCCCGCCGCCCGCACCAGCGGCCGCAGCAGGCGCCGGGCCTGGCCGGCGCTCCCGGTGTACATGGCCTTGAGCCGCAGGACGCGGCGGCCGCGGACGGACGGGTGCGTCTCGGGGGTGTCGGGCATCGAGGTGAGCTCGAGTGCGGTGCCGAGCTCGTCGGGCGCCCCGCCGATCCAGTCGCGGTAGCGGGCGGCGACCTCGGCGGCGCGCTCGATCGGGTAGCAGGCCGTACCGGCGAAGACCCGGTCCACCGGGTACAGCCGGAACTCCAGCGCGGTCACCACGCCGAAGTTGCCGCCGCCTCCGCGCAGCGCCCAGAACAGGTCGGGGTGGGCGTCGGGGGACGCGGTCACGAGCCGCCCGTCGGCCGTGACGACCTGGGCGCGCAGCAGGCTGTCGGCGGCGAAGCCGTACGCGCGGGAGAGCCAGCCCAGGCCGCCGCCCAGGGTGTAGCCGGTGACGCCGACGTCGGTGTGCGATCCCGAGAGGCCGGCCAGGCCGAACGGCGCGGCGGCCGTGAGGACCCGTCCCCAGCGGGTGCCGGGGCCGACGCGGGCGAGGCGGCGGTGCGGGTCGACGAGCACGCCGGCCATCCGGGAGGTCCGCAGCAGCAGGCCGCCGTCGCAGGCCGCGCGGGTGCCGTGCCCGGTGGCCTGCACCGCCGGGCGCAGGCCGGCGTCGCGGGCGGCGAGGACCGCGGCCCGCACGTCCTCCGCGCCGGTCGCCTCGGCGACCAGCGCGGGGCGCGGGTCGATCGGCGCGAACGGGGTGCCGCGGAGCTTCTCGTACCCGGCGTCTCCGGGCAGGTGCACGGGTCCGGTGAAGTCGGCGCGCAGCCGGCGGGCGGTGGTGAAGGTGCTCATGGTGGCGGCTCTTTCCAGGAGTTCCTCTGGGCCCGCGCCGGCGGGGGCCGGCGCGGGGTGGGACGGCGGGGTACCCCTGACCCTCCGTGGCGGAGGGAGAGCCACTCCCGATCTCGCTGCCTCCACACTAAAGTCACGATTATTGATAGTCAAGATTCGTGACTATATTTCCCCGCGGTCACCCGTGAGAGCGCCAGTCGCGCTGATCCTCGGTGATCCGCACGAGCATGTCCTTGAAGTCCGCGTACGTGCCGTTCCCCAGGGCCCCCCGGTGGCGCTCCTCCATGGCCGCCAGGATGGCGCGCGCGGCGGCGATCTCGTCCTTGCCGCGGTCGGTGGGGACGACGAGCTTGGCGCGCCGGTCGGCGGGGTCGGGCTCGCGGCGGACGTAGCCGAGCCCGACGAGCTCGTCGACGATCGTCCCGACGATCTGCTTGTGCTGGCCGGAGCGCTCGGCGAGGTCGGTGGCACGCAGGCCGCCCTCGTTCAGGTGGGCCAGCACCGTGCCGTGCCGGGGCCTGACGTCGGGATGCCCCCGCTCGGCCAGCCGCTGGAACAGCTCGTCCTGGATCGCGCGCATCAGCCGGCCGGTCAGCACGCCGAGGTCGGGCACGGTCTCGCTCGCCATGGTGGGCACCACCCGAAATCATCATGAATATTGACGGTCAATATTCCTGACTATAACGGGCTCCGGCCCGCGGCCGGCGTCACCGGCGCGCCGGATCCCGCCGGCCGCCCAGACGGCCAGCGCGCAGGCCGCGAATCCGGCTCCGAGGAGCCCGGTGCCCGCCCAGCCGTGGGCGGCGAAGACCGCGGTGGTCGCGGCCGCGCCGAGGGCGGAGCCGAGCGAGTAGAAGACCATGTAGCCGCCGATGACGCCGCCGGCGCGGTCCGGATGGGCGGCGGTGAGCAGGTGCTGGCTGCTCACATGCACGGCCTGGACCGCCAGGTCGAGGGCCACGATCCCGGCCACCAGGAGCCACAGCGACCACGGCAGCTGCGCGATCGCCGCCCACGAGAGCACGAGCAGGGCGAGCGCGAGGCCGGTGACCGGGCCCGCCCGTCCCGCGTCCGCCCACCGTCCCGCGCGCGCCGCGCCGAGCGCGCCGGCGAGCCCGGCGATGCCGAACAGCCCGATCTGGCCCTCGCTCAGCCGCCACGGCGCGTCCGCGAGCGGCAGGGACAGCCCGCTCCACAGCGTCCCGAACGACGCGAACGAGAAGAACGCGATCAGCCCGCGCGCCAGGAAGACGCGCTGCCCGAACAGCCCGCCGAGCGCGGCGACCGCCCGCCGGTAGCCCGCGGGCCGCCGGGGGCGCTCGTCCGGCGGCAGCACCGCGAGGACGAGCGCCGCCAGGACGAAGCACAGCACCGCGAGGACCGCATAGACGCTCCGCCAACCCCACATCCCGGCGAGCGCGCCGGCGGCCACGCGGGCGCCCAGGATGCCGGCCACCACGCCCGAGGTCACGGCGCCGATGTTCCGGCCGCGCTCGGCGGGCGGCGAGACCGACGCGGCGTAGGCGACCGCGGTCTGCACCACGACCGCGAAGAACCCGGCCGCCGCGAGCCCGGCGAACGCCGCCCACGCGGCCGGCGCCGCGGCCGTCAGCACCGCGCCCGCCGCGATGAGCGCCAGATGCACGGCGATGAGCCGGCGCCTGTCGGCCACGTCGCCGAGCGGCACCAGCAGCACCAGCCCGGCCAGGTAGCCGACCTGGCCGGTCGCGACGATCCACCCGGCGAGCCCCGCCGGCACGCCGAGATCGCGTCCCATCGGCTCCAGCACCGTCTGCGCGGCGTAGACGCCCGCCACCGCGACACCGCACACCACCGCTAGCAGCACCCGCCGCCGCACGTCCATCCGGCTCCCCCAATCAGTAGCAGATTGCAACCGATTGGACCGTACGGCACAATGGTTTCAATCCGCAACCGATCGGGAGGTGCCATGCCGCGCCCCACCACGCGCGCCCCGGACGCCGGCTGGACGGACCCGGACTGCCCCGTCGCCCGCACGCTCGACCTCGTCGGCGACAGGTGGAGCCTGCTCGTCATCCGCGACGCGATGGACGGGGCGCGCTCGTTCACCGAGTTCCAGCGGCGTACCGGCATCGCCCGCAACATCCTCACCGACCGCCTCCGCAAGCTGACCGCGCACGGCCTCCTCGCCCAGCGGACGGCACCGTCCGGCCGCCGGCGGGAGTACGTGCTCACCGGCGCCGGCCACGACCTCTTCCCGGTCGTCGTCGCCCTGCGGCAGTGGGGAGAGCGCCACGCCTTCGCCCCCGGCGAGGCCCACTCCACCCTCGTCGACCGGCACGGCACCCCGGTCCCGGAGATCACCCCGACCGGCGCCGACGGCACCCCCCTCGACACCGAGACCACCCGCGTGCGGAAGACCCGCTAGACACTCCCGGCCGGCCGAGCGGCTCGGCCGCGCGCAGGGCGTCAGGCGGACGCCAGCCAGGGGCCGACCAGGCCGGTGACGATGGCGCCGCCCTTGTCGCTCAGGTGGATGTGGTCGACGAGGAGTTCGCGGCCCGCGGCCTCCGCGACCCGGTCCCAGTCGCGCCCGAGCAGGTAGTGCTGGGCGGCGGCGGTGAACGCGGCGAAGAAGCTGAAGTCGTAGCCCTGGCGCGCGCGGCCGGAACGGCCGAGCAGCTCGGCCATCCTCTCGTTGACCGGCAGGTAGTCGATCCGGGTGCGGGCGGCGATGTCCTTGATCGCCGCGTTGTACCCGGCCAGGACGCGGTTGATCGGGGCGTTCAGGTCCTCGCCGAGGGGCGGCAGCGACAGCAGCGCGACCCGTGCCCCGGTGGTGGCCTTCACCCGTTCCACGACCGCGGTGAGGTTGGCGCGGTACCGCTCCAGGGGGACCTCGCCGCGCACGTCGTTGGTGCCGACGAGCAGCGCGACGGCCGCCGGGCGGCACGCCACGATGTCGGAGTCGACGCGTTCGCGGAGGTCGGCGCTGGTGTCGCCGTTGATCCCGGCGTTGACGACCTCGTACCGGGGGTACCGCTCGCGGATCGCGCCGACCCAGTCGGCGCCCAGCGTGCCCTGCGTCATGCTCGCGCCGGCGGCCACCAGGCGGGGCCGGCCGGTACCGGCGCGCCCGGACTCGCAGGCGTCGGCGGGGGTGTTGGCGGGCGACCGGAGGAAGGTCAGGTAGCCGACGAGGCCGGTCGCGCCGAGGACGGCGCACAGCGCCACGCCCAGCGCGATGGTGATCCGCTTCTTCATGCTGGCTAGGCTCCTTGCTAGGTAAACGCTTGTTAACCAGGTTAGTGAGCGTTTACCCACCCCGTCAATTCGACCAGGGACAGGAAGGCACGGGATGGGCACCAGGGACGTGATCCTCGACGCGGCGGCCGCGATGATGGCCGAGCACGGGCTGGCCAACGTGACCACACGGCAGATCGCCCGCGCGGCCGGATTCACCGAGGCGGCCCTCTACAAGCACTTCGCGAACAAGGCCGAGCTGATCGTCGCGGTGATCCGGGAGCGGTCCGCCGGGGCCGGCGAGCTGATGGCGGCCCTCGACCTCGAGCCGGGCACCGGAGACCTCGCCGAGCGGCTCGCCCAGGTGGCGCGCGCCGCGATCGGCTTCTACCGCACCGGGTTCCCGATGCTGGCCTCGATGTTCGCCGACCCCGCCACGTTCGCCGCCCACAAGGACGAGCTGCGCGCCCAGGGAATGGGCCCGCACAAGCTCAACGAGGCGCTGGCCGCCTACCTGCGCGCCGAGCAGCGGCACGGGCGGGTACGCCCCGACGTCGACGCGGACGCGGCCGCCGGGCTGCTCCTGGGAGCCTGCTTTCAGCACGCGTTCCTCGGCCACATGGACTCCCCCGGCCATCGCGACGGTGACGCGGACGCCGCGCCGTTCGTCCACGCCCTCATCGCCGGGCTGGGCTAGCGGCGGCCGTACGCCGGCGGGCGGTCCTCGGGGTGGCCGCGGTACGTCGGGGGCGGTAAGCGCGGACACGCCCGAGAGCGGACGTTCCGGGGCGTTCCCCTCACGGACGCTGGGCCGAGCCAACACGACTCGGCGAACGGAGCGGAACATGAGAGGCAAGGAACCCCCGGCGGCCGGACGGTACGCGCTGCGCCTGTCGGCGGTGGGCGCGGCCGTGGCCGTGACCGCCGTCGCGGTCCCCGTGCCGGCGCAGGCGGAGCCGGCCGGCGGCGGCCCCGCGGTGGTCGCCTGGATCGACCGGAACGCGGTCCCCGTGACCACCGACCCGCATGCGCCGCTCGACGGCCTGGACGCGCTGCGCGGGATCGCCGGAGAGGCCGCGGTGGTGGGACTGGGAGAGTCCACGCACGGGTCCCGGGAGCAGTTCCGGGCCAAGCACCGGATGGCGCGGTACCTCGTGGAGCGGATGGGCTTCCGGACGATCGCGATGGAGCACGACTTCACGCACGGGGTGGAGATCGACCGCTACGTGGCGACGGGCCGCGGCGACCCGCGGGAGATCGTCATGGGCATGGGGTTCCCCTTCTGGATGTGCGAGGAGATCCTCGACATGGTGCGCTGGATGCGCGCGCACAATGTCGCCCATGACCGGCAGGTCCGGTTCCTGGGCACCGACCTCACCCGGCTGCGCGAGCGCGGCTTCGACGAGGTCACCGGCTACGTGCGGCGGGTCGCGCCCGGCCGCCTGGCCGAGCTGGAACGCCTGCTGGACCCGCTCCGGCCCACCCGTGACGACCAGATCAGGTGGTACCAGGAGGACCTGACGGACGGCCAGCGCCGCCGCCTCATCCGCCGTGCCCGCGCGGCGTACGACCTGGTGCGCGCGGCCCCGGCGACGGCACCGCGCACGGCGCGGGAGTACGCCGAGCAGCATGCGAGGACGATCCTGGGCTGGTACGAGTCGTACGCCGAACCGGGCTTCAGCCCGCGCCGCGAGGCGTTCATCGCCGACACCATCCGCTGGTGGCGGGCGGCGATGGGCGGCGGCCGGGTCGTGTACTCGGCGGCGAGCGCGCACACGTCCAAGGCGCCGGCCATCGAGTACCGCTTCCCCGGCGGGGGCTGGCGGGCCACGATGGCGGGCGGTCACCTGCACGACCGCCTGGGCCGGCGGTACGTCTCGATCGGCGCGGTGTTCCGCGAGGGCGTCATCACCTCCGGCTTCGCGCGGGGCCCGGCGCCGTACCCGATCGCCGCCCCGCCGCCCGGCCTGCTGGACGCCATCCTGGGCGAGGCGCGCCGCACCGACTACCTGCTCGACCTCGGCGCCCCCGCGCCGGGCGCGGTCCGGGCCTGGCTGGACGCGCCGGCGGCCGCCCGCATGATCTTCCCCTCGTACGCGGGCGAGGGCGACGGCTCGGACCATGTCATGACCGTGCCCTCCCTGCGCGGGGCGTTCGACGGCCTGGTCCACATCCGCCGGACGAGCCCTAGCAGGCTGCTCGAACGGCACGCAGGATAGGGCGCGTGATCCATTCCATCTCCGTACGGGTCGAGGCGGCGCCCTGCGAGACGGTCACCGCCCGGCCGCGGCCGTCGCTTCGCCCGTACGTCGTGGGCTACGGGGGCTTCCGCACGGGAACGGCGGAGCCCCCGAGCCGCCGGGTCCTGCCGCTGAGCCTGGCCACGCTGATCGTCGACTTCGCCGGGCCCGGCCTGGTCACCGGGCCCCGGAGCACCCCGCTCGTGTGCGAGTCCGGCTGGCGGCACGGGATCGCGATCGGGCTGACGTCGGCGGGGGCGGCCGCGCTCCTCGGCGTGCCGATGCGCGAGCTGGCCGGCGCCGAGGTCCCGCTGGACGCCCTGATCGGCGGCCGCGCGCGGCGGCTTGCGGACCGGGTGGCCGAGGGACCGGATTGGGCCGCCCGGTTCGCCGTCCTGGACGGGGAGCTGGCACGGCTGCTGCCGGCGCGCGCGGACCCGACTCCGGACGGTGCGGTGTCCCGCGCGTGGTGGCGGATCCAGGAATCGGCCGGCCGGCTCCGGATCGAGGAGCTGGCCGGGGAGCTCGGCGTCCCCCGGCGCCGCCTGGAGGCCGGCTTCCAGCGGCGGATCGGGCTGCCGCCCAAGACGGTCGCGCGGATCGCGCGGTTCCAGCACGCCGCGCTCCTGCTGAGCGGGCCGGCGGCGGCGCCCGATCTCGCGGCCGCGTGCGGGTACGCCGACCAGCCGCACCTCACCCGGGACGTCCGGGCGATGAGCGGCCTCACGCCGCTGCGGCTGCGCGCATTCCTTCAATACGACGGGAGGCCGGCGGGCTAGTCTCCCGGGCCATGACGCTCACCGGGAGGACGGCGCTCGTGACGGGCGGCACGCGCGGGATCGGCCGGGCGATCGTACGGCGGCTCGCCCGCGACGGCGCCCGGGTGGTGTTCGGCTTCAAGGAGAGCCGGGCGGCGGCGGACGAGCTGGTCCGGGAACTGGACGGCGCCGTCGCGGTGCGCGCGGACCATGAGGACCCGGCGTGCGTCGAGGCGCTCTTCGAGCCGGTCGGCGACGGCCTCGACATCCTCGTCAACAACGCGGCGGTCAACTCACCCGCGCCGATCGCCGAGGTCACGGCGGCGGAGTTCGACCGGGTGATGACGGTCAACGCCAAGGTGCCGTTCCTGGCGATGCGCCGGGCCGGGGAGGTCCTCCGGGACGGCGGCCGCATCGTCAACATCTCGACGCTCAACACCGCGCTGCCGGTGCCCGGTCTCGCGATGTACTCGGCGAGCAAGGCGGCCCTCGAACGGTTCACCGCCGTCGCGGCGCGCGAGTACGGCGGCCGCGGCATCACGGTCAACACCGTGTCGCCGGGCACGACCGACACCGACCTGCTCCGCGCCACGAACCCGCCCGAGGCGCTGGAGCGGACCGTGGCGTTCACGGCGCTGGGGCGCCTCGGCCGCCCGTCCGACATCGCCGATGTGGTGGCCTTCCTCGCCGGCCCCGACGCCGGCTGGATCACCGGCCAGAACATCCGCGCCACCGGCGGGCTCATCCTCTGAGGTCCTCCTCCGGCGCGCCGCGGGCCCGTGACCGCGTCAGGCGTACGGCGGCGCATGAGGGTCCATGGTGAAGAGGACGGAGTTGATGTAGCGCCCGCCGGGGCGCAGGACCCTGCGGGCGAAGCCGCGGTCCAACTCGTGCACCGCGCTCCGCTGGTGGGCGGCCAGGTCGAATCCGGCCAGCGGGGCCCAGCCGGAGTCCAGCAGCACATGACCGGTGTAGCCCCAGCCGCGCGCGAGGGCGATCACCTCGGGCAGCCGGCCGTGCCGCTCCTCCACCTCGACCAGCAGGGTGGGGCGGTCGCGGCGGACGGTGTCGGCCGCCCCGCGCAGGACGTTCGGCTCGTGGCCCTCGACGTCCAGCTTGATGAAGCGCACGTCGGTGAGCCGCAGGCCGTCCACGGTGACCCGGGGTACCCGGACGGGACGGCCGGCCCCGGCCGTCACCGAGGAGACGCCCGCCAGGGCCCCGGTCTCGGGGATCCACAGGTCGATCTCGCCGCACGCGTCGGACGCGGCGGCCTGCACGACGTCGACCCGCGGGAACGCGCGGCGCAGCAGGCCGGCCAGCCGCGGATCGGCCTCCACGGTCACCACCCGGTCCGCCCTGCCCGCCAGCCGCCGCGTCCACGGCCCGAACCAGCCGCCGACATCGATCGCGGTGCCGCCGGCGGGCACGTAGTCGGAGAGCCGCGCCAGCTCGGGTTCCAGCCGCGGGTAGACGGCCCGCACCAGCCGGCCGACCGGTGCGGCCGGCAGCATGCCGGCCAGCCGCCGGCCCAGGGGCACGCGACCGGGCGCCGCGGCGGGCCGTTCGGCGGCCGGCTCGTGCGCCCCCGTCGCCGGGTCGAGGACGTCGTCGACCATCTTTTCACTCCGTCGGATCCATGGCACCGCGGACGCGTGCGCTGAACGCACGAGTAGATCATGAACGGGGAGGGTCAGAAGCCGATCCAGCGCGTGAGGCCGTCCAGCGGCAGGCGTCCCGAGGGGATGGCGGACCTGCCTCGGGGGGCGGGCGCCGGGTAGCCGAGCGAGATGGCGGTGCGGACCTTCCACGGCGGCCGGACCCCGCACAGCCGGGCGGCCCGCTCGGCGTTGGCGGCGGGGAAGAAGGAGGCCGGGCAGCTTCCGAGGCCGAGGCCGTGGGCGGCGAGCATGAGGCTCTGGGCGACCCGGCCCGCGTCGAACTCGGCGTCCTGGCCGCCCGCCGCGTGGTCCACGGCGAGCACGACGGCCACGGGGGCGGCGGCCAGGTGGGCGGCGTACCCGCCGAGCAGGCTGAGCTCCCGCAGCAGGCTGCGGTCCTGGACGACGACGAACCTCCACGGCTGCCGGTTGCGCGCCGACCCGGTCCAGCGGGCCGCCTCCAGCACCCGCACGATCTCCGCCGCGGGCACCGGCCGGTCGTCGAACCAGCGGGTGGCCCGCAGCGACGACACCGGTGCTCGCAACGGCTCCTCCTCCATCCGCCCGATCCTAGGGACGGCCGGCACCGGCGGGCACGGCCGGGTGGCGCCGCGCGCGCGTCCCAGGTCACGCGGCCGCGTTTGACGCCCGCGTCAGCTAACCGCTATCTAATGGCTAGCCGTTAGCGATGGTCGGACGAATCCGAGGGTGCATTGAACGAGAGCGGCGCCGTGCTGCGGGCCATCGGCCTGTGCAAGAGCCACGGCGAGGGGCAGGGGCTGGTCCGGGCGGTCGACGAGGTCCACCTGGACGTTCCGGAGGGTCGGACGCTGGCGGTGATGGGGCCCAGCGGCTGCGGGAAGTCCACGCTGCTGCACCTGCTGGGCGGCCTGGAACGGCCGACCGCCGGCGAGGTGTGGCTGGCCGGGCAGCGGATCGACCGGCTCGGCGAGCGGGCGCTGGCCCGGCTGCGCCGCCGGACGGTGGGCTTCGTCTTCCAGTCCTTCCATCTGGTGGAGGAGCTGTCCGCGGCGGAGAACGTGGAGCTGCCCGCGCTGCTGGCCGGCCGCTCGGCGCGTGCGGCCAGGCGCCGAGCGGCCTTCCTGCTGGAGCGGATGGGTCTGGCCGACCGCGCCCGGCACCTGCCCGGGGAGCTGTCGGGCGGCCAGCGGCAGCGGGTGGCCGTCGCCCGCGCCCTGACCAACGAGCCGCTGGTGCTGCTGGCCGACGAGCCGACCGGGAACCTGGACACCGCGGCGACGCTCGACGTGCTCCGGCTGTTCGAGGAGTTGCGGGCCGGCGGGCAGACCGTCGTGATGGTCACGCACGACCAGCGGGTCGCGGCCACCGCGGACCGCCTGGTCTCGATGCGCGACGGCGCCTTCGTCGACGACACCTGGCTGGGCGGGCACGGCGCCGGGCGCCTCGCCGGTCTCATCGGCCTGGAGGACTGATCGCCGTGGGCCGCGTACTCCTGGTGTTCCGGCTCGTCCTGGCCGACGTGCGCCGCCACCCCGGCCAGGCCGGGATGCTGCTGGTCGCGATCACCGCCGCCACCGCCGCCCTGGCCCTCGGCCTGTCCCTGTCCGGGGGGACCGAGACGCTCTACCGGCAGACCCGGGACGCCACGGCCGGGCCGGACCTGGTGGTGCTGTCCCCCGGCGCCGACCGGAAGACGCTCGCGGCGCTGGAGTCGCTGCGGCGCGGGCCCGGGGTGGTCGCGCACAGCGGGCCGTACCGCCAGTACTACACCAGGCTCACGGCGCACGGCTCCACGGGCGCCGCGGTGGTGCACGCCACCGGCACGGCGCCGGCCCCGGTCGACCGTCCGCTGGTGACCTCGGGCACCTGGGTGCGCCCCGGCGGCGCGGTGCTCGAACGCGGCTTCGCCGGCGCCGTGGGCGTCGAGGTCGGCGACCGCGTCACCATCGCCGGCCGCTCGATCCCGGTCGTCGGGATCGCCGTGACCGCGGCCCGCGCCGTCTACCCGTGGGGGCTGGGGATCGGGCCGGGCGGCGGGCCGAGCGACGGCGGCGGCGTGGTCTGGCTGGCCGAACGGGACACCCGGGCGCTGGCGGCGGCCGATCTCCCGGTGACCTCGTTCATCAACCTGAAGCTGCGGGATCCGGCCGGGGCCGAAGCGGCGAACCGGCACGCCCCCGCCTGGGCCCCGCTGTTCGAGGGCACCTGGGTGAGCACCAGGACCTGGCAGGACATCGCCGAGCAGGACTTCGTCATGTTCCGCGACACCCAGCCCATCCTGGTCGTCGGCAGCTGGCTGCTCAGCTTCCTGGCCATCGGCGGCGTGGCCACCCTGGCGGCGGGCCGGGCGGTGAAGCAGGCCCGCCGGGCCGGGCTGCTCAAGGCCGTCGGCGCCACTCCCGGCCTCATCGCCGCGGTCCTGCTCGCCGAGTACCTGACCCTGGCGCTGCTCGCCAACGCCTTGGGCCTGGCGGTTGCGCGGCTGGCGACGCCCGCCGTGCTCAACCCCAGCGCGAGCCTGCTCTCCGCCCCCGCCGGCCCGTCCGGCGACACCGTCTTCTTCACGACCGTCGTCGCCGTGGCCGTGGCGCTCCTCACCACCTGCGGCCCGACCGTCCGCGCGGTGCGGACCGCGACCGTCACCGCGCTGGCCGGCACCGCCCGCCGGCCCAGGCGGCGGCCCTGGCTGAACGGGCTGTCGGCGCTGCTGCCGACCTCGCTGCTGCTCGGGCTGCGCCTGATCGCCCGCCGGCCCGGGCGCGCCTTCCTGCACGGATGCAACATCGCGATCACGCTGATGGTGGCGACCGCGCTGCTGACGATCTACGCGCAGCCCGTGAAGGGCTATCCGGGCTCCCCCATGGCGACCGCGGCGCGCATCGCCCAGGAACGGCACATGCTGCTGGCCGTCACCGTGACGGCGCTCGTGCTCGCCCTCGTGAACACCGCCACGATCACCTGGACGACCGCGCTCGAGGCCCGCCCCACGATGGCTGTCGCCCGTACCCTCGGCGCGACCCCGGGCCAGATCACGGCCGGGCTGTCGGCCGCGCAGCTCCTGCCGACCGTGCCCGGCGCGCTCGCGGGCATCCCCCTGGGTGTCCTGCCCTTCAGCGCCGACGAGGTGGGCATGCCCCCGGCGCCGTGGGTGCTCGCCGCCGTGCTGGCGGCCCTGCTGGCGACGGCGGCGCTCACCGCCCTGCCGGCGCGCCTCGCGGCCCGCCGGACCGTGGCCGGGACGCTCGGCGCCGGAGCGTCCTGAGCACGGCCCGGCCGGTGCCGCGTTCCCTCAGGGCGCCGGGTCGAGGATCTCGGCGAACGGGTCGTCCAGGGCGGTGGCGGGCTCGCCGGGACCGAGCAGGCACGAGTCGAGCAGGGCATGGATGCGGTCCCGGTCGAGGCCGGGGCCGGTGAGGACGAGGTGCTGGACGCGGTCGCCGTGGTCGGGCGACCAGTCCAGCGCGGCGGCCAGCCGGCGGGCGGGACGTCCGCCCAGGCGGGTTCGGGGAGCGCGGCCAGCCAGGGGCCGGTGCCCTCGACGCTGTGAGCCGGATGCCGCCGAGGTGGCCGAGGGCCTCGGCGACCGAGCGCGGTTCGACGCAGTCCCACAGGTCCACCACCAGCAGCGGCGCCCGGTTCGCGTACCGGAGCAGCTGCGGGACGAGGTCCTCGCGGACGGTGCAGGTCACGCAGCCGTGCTCCAGCCGGACGAGGGTGCGCTCCACCGTCGAGCCGGCGTCCCGGACGGTGCGCGTCACCAGCCCGCCGGCGATCTCGCGCAGGTCGTGGTGGATCGCCAGGGCGCCGGGGTGCTCGCGCAGCAGCCGGTCGACGGCGGCGGCGCGGGCCGTGCCGTGCAGGCCGGCCACCAGGACGACGGGAACGGACATCGGGGACCCCCTCTGCAAATGAAAACGGTTATCGGTATCATGGCATGTGTCGAGAGGAGAACCGATGGCCCGCAACGAACTCCGGCCGGTGATCAAGCTCAGGTCCACCGCCGGGACCGGCCACACTTACGTGACCCGCAAGAACCGCAGGAACGACCCGGACCGGCTGACCCTGCGCAAGTACGACCCGATCGCCCGCAGGCACGTCGCGTACCGGGAGGAGCGCTGATGCCGGCCCGTTGCCGGCTCACTGGCGCCGGGCCGTCGTCCGAGAGGAAGGTGTCGCACTCGCACCGGCGGACCCCGCGCCGGTGCGACCCCAACATCCAGCGCAAGCGGTACTGGCTGCCGAGCGAGGGCCGGTACGTCCGCCTGCGGCTGTCCGCCCGTGCGATCAAGACGATCGACGAGATCGGCATCGAGGCCGCCGTGGCCCGCGTCCGCGCCCGAGGAGGGAAGGTCTGATGGCCAAGAAGAGCAAGATCGCCGCCAACGAGCGGCGCCGCGCCGTGGTCGCGCGCCACGCGGCCCGCCGCGCGGAGCTCAAGCGCCTGATCCGCAGCCCGCACACCGCCGAGGAGATCCGCGCGGCGGCGATCCGCGAGCTGCGGCGCCAGCCGCGCGACGCCAGCCCGACCAGGGTCCGCAACCGCGACTCCGTCGACGGGCGGCCCCGCGGCCACCTGCGCCGCTTCGGGCTGTCGCGGGTGCGGTTCCGCGAGATGGCCCACCGCGGCGAACTCCCCGGCGTCACCAAGTCGAGCTGGTAGGAGCGGCCCGCCCGGCGTCCGGTGGCGCACGTCACATCGGCGGGCCGTCACACCCGGCGGGCCGGCGGCATCCATTGCCCGTCAGGCGCCGCGCGGACGAGCCGCGCGGCGCACTCTCGGGCAGGAGCCAGATGATGAACGAGCACACCGCGCCGGACCGGAACGTCGCGCTGATCACCGGGGCGAACAAGGGCATCGGCCGGGCGACCGCCGAACGGCTCGCCGAGCTGGGCACGACGGTCCTGATCGGCGCACGGAACCCGCGCCGCGGCGAGGACGCCGCCGCGGCGGTGCGCGCGGCGGGCGGGGACGCGCACGCGGTCACCCTGGACGTCACCGACGCCGCCACCGTCCAGGAGGCCGCCCGGTGGATCCGGGAGCGCTTCGGCCGCCTGGACGTGCTGGTCAACAACGCCGGCATCACCGGCTCCGGGCAGGTCTCCCCCGCCGACGCCCTCGACCAGATCCCGAGCACGGTCGACCTGGACATGGTCCGGGCCGTGTTCGAGACCAACGTCTTCGGGGTGATCGCGGTGACCAACGCCATGCTGCCGCTGCTGCGGCGGTCCGCGGCGCCGCGCATCGTCAACGTCGGCAGCCACGCCGGGTCGCTGGCCCTCACCAGCGACCCGGACGGCCCGTTCGCGGCGCTGCTGCCGTCGGCGGCGTACACGCCGTCGAAGGCCACGCTGAACGCGCTGACCGTCCAGTACGCCAACGAGCTGCGCAAGGACGGCGTCCTCGTCAACGCCGTCGCCCCCGGTTTCGTCGACACCGACAGCAACGACCACACCGGGCACCTCACCCCCGCGCAGGGCGCCGCGGTCGTGGTGCGGCTGGCCACGCTCCCGGCGAACGGCCCGACCGCCGGGTTCTTCGGCGAGGACGGCCCGCTGCCCTGGTAGCGGCCGGGCTCAGCCGGCCGGCGCGCGGGCGGCGGTGATGGTGAACGTCATGACGGCGAGCGTGCCGCCGGCCTCGTCGCGCCGCCGCAGGTCGTCGAGCCATGCCTCGGCCTGGGCGGCCCCCACCAGGCCGAGGCCCGTCGCCGTGGCGAGGCCGAGGTCGATCAGCAGCGGCGCGGCGTCGGCCAGCGCCCTGCCCGTGATCGTGTGGCAGTGCACCGTGACGTCCTCGAAGCCCGCGGCGGCCAGGTCGGCATGGCTGCGGGTGGCGGCGCGGGCGTTGGGGCACGCCTGGACGAGGGCGTCGCCGATGGCGCGGGCGACCTCGGGGTACGCCGAGTCGACGGTCCCCGAGTCGCAGATCGGGTCGATCAGCACGATGGCCCCGCCGGGTGCCAGCACCCGGCGGGCCTCCGCCAGGGCGGCGGCCGGGTCGGGCAGGTGCAGGTAGAGGCGCTCGGCCCGGTACCAGTCCAGGGAGTGGTCCTCGAAGGGCAGGTCCTCCGCGCCGGCCTCCAGGAACGGCAGGTGCGGGTGGCGGTGACGGGCCGCCGCGAGCATCAGGCCGCTGAAGTCCACGCCGGTGGCCTGCAGGCCCTGGTCGCGCAGTTCGGCGACCGCCCGCCCGGCCCCGCAGCCGACGTCGACGCCCCTGGGGGGCGTGGCGGCCGCCGTGGGGCGCGTCATGTCGCCGATGAGCGCGTGGGCGCGCTCGCGGAGCCCGGCCATGATGGGACTGCATTCGAGGCGGTCGAGGAAGGCGAGGGCGGAGTCGGCGTCGGCGGTCGTGTCGTCACCCTGGAACTGCGCGAGGACTTCGGTCACGTCTCGTTTCCCATCGTGTGCGCGTTACGGCCGGTGAGGTCTGATGGCGATACGCACAGTAGTGACTCGCTACTTTGAGCAAGAGTGCTCGCGCGGCGGCAGCGGGCTGGCCGGACGGGGAGGCAACCGTGGCCGGCGCGAGACCGCGACCCGCCCACCACAGGAATCTCACCCTCGCGCCGCTAACTCACGGTGCGCTAGTCACTACTCTTGGTGGCGGCCAGTGCCGGCGGCAGAACGCGGAGGTTCCCCCTTGAGTTCTTACGACCTCTACTCGACCCCCGTTTCGACGGACACCTGGAACGTCTCGATGAGCGGGGACACCCGCTTCACCTGGGAGTACGACGGCGGGCGCGACCGGCTGCTGAGCCTGTACCAGAAGGGCAAGGACAAGCAGTGGGACGCCCAGAAGCGCATCGACTGGGACCTGGAGGTCGACCCCGACAACGTCGCCCAGCTCCCCGAGCAGCTCAGTCCCCTCTTCGGCTCCGACATCTGGGAGAAGATGACCCAGAAGGAACGCGACGAGTTCTGGCGACATCAGGGGTCATGGATGTTCAGCCAGTTCCTGCACGGCGAGCAGGGCGCGCTGAACGTGTCGGCGCGGATCGTGCAGTCCGTCCCCGACCTGGACTCCAAGTTCTACGCCGCCACCCAGGCCATGGACGAGGCGCGCCACGTCGAGCTGTACACCAGGTTCGTGCACGAGAAGATCGGGATGTACTACCCGATCAACCAGGACCTGGCCAAGCTGCTGGCCGAGTCGCTGGAGGACTCCCGCTGGGACCTGCCCTACCTCGGCATGCAGGTCCTCATCGAAGGGCTGGCGCTGGCCGCGTTCGGGCTCTACCGCGACATCTCGCAGAACGCGCTGGTCAAGCAGCTCCTCGCGTACGTCATGCAGGACGAGGCCCGGCACGTCGCCTTCGGCCGGCTCGCGCTCAAGGACTACTACGCCGAACTCACCACCAGGGAACGCGCCGAACGCGAGGAGTTCGTCGTCGAGGGCTGCCACCTCCTGCGCGACCGGTTCCAGGGCCGCGAGATCTTCGAACGGCTCGGGCTGCCGGTCGGGCAGTGCCTGGAGTACGTCGAGCACTCCGAACCGTTCCGGCTCTACCAGTCGATGCTCTTCAGCCGCATCGTCCCCTGCGTGCGCGACATCGGGCTGTGGGGGGAGAAGGTGCAGGCCGCGTACGCCGACATGGGCGTGCTCGACAACGCCAAGTCCGATCTGGAGGTCCTGATGCGCCAGGACGAGGAGATCGCGGAGAAGGCCGACGAGGAGCGGTACGAGCGGGAACTGGCCACGCGCAGGCACGAGGTCGACGAGGCCATCGCGCTCGGCGGCGCGCCCGAGTGACGTCCCGGAGGCCCATCGCCGCTCCCGGCGCACCGTGCCCGGACGGCCCCGCCAGCACCCCATCCGATCGGAGGCTCACGTGGCGCGCAGGATCATCAGCATGCTGGGACGGCAGAACGCCGTGGCGGCGCTCCTCAGGAACGGCGGCACGGCGGCGGCCCCGCGCCGCTCCCACTCCCGTTCCCGTTCCGGCGCCGCGGCCGGCCCGCCGCCCTCATCCGCCGAGCGCGGCGGGCGCCCCCTGTCCCCGCTGGACATGGTCTTCTGGTCGCTGGCCGCGCCGCCGGCTCCGGACCCGATGACGTTCGGGTTCTGGGCGCGGATCGAGGGGAGCCCGCCGGCGCTCAAGGAGTTCGCCGGCACGGTCCGCAGGCGGCTGGCGCCGCTGGAGATCCTGCGCTACTCGCTGGCGCCGTCCAGCGGCCGCCCGCAGTGGATCGCCCTGCCGGGATTCGATCCCGCGGCGCACGTGTCCGCCCGCGTCGCCGCCGCCGGGGAGGCCGGGCTCCGGGCACGGCTCGCGGAGCTGCTCGCGCAGAACCTTCCCCTGTCCGGGCGGCCGCCCTGGCGGATCGACCTCGTCGAGGGTTACAGCGAGGACGAGTTCACCGTCCTGGTACGCACCCATCACGCGCTCATGGACGGGGTCTCGAACGCCCACGTCCTCCAGCGGCTGCTCGATCGCGACGGTGCGCAGCCGCTCCCGGAGTGTGGCGCGGCGCCCACGCTGCGCGAAGTCACGCGTAGGGAGCGGCTCGCCGTCACCGGCGCGTCACTGCCCTCCATCGGCAGGTCGTCGCTCACCGGTCCCCCGGGCCAGGGCCGCCACCTGGCCTGGGCGACGCTCCCCCGGGCCGCGATGGAACGGGCCCGGACCGGAGGCGCCACGCTCAACGACGTCTACCTGGCGCTCGTCGCCGGCGCGCTGTCCAGGACGCTGGGCCCGGACGCGGCGCGCGCCGTCCGGCACATCTCCGTGCCCAGCGACGTGCGGGCACCCGGCGGCCTCCTCCAGCTCGGCAACGGGGCCTCGCCGTTCCGGATCGAGCCGCCGCTGGGACGGCACCGCCTCGGCGAGCGGATCCAGGCGGTGCGCGAACGCACCGCCCGCGCCAAGCACGGCGATCTCGCCGCGGCGGTGGCGGCGAACGGCGCCTCGGCCGCCGCCCGCGGCAGGCGGGTCCAGGCACCGGCGGCGCGGTACATGACGGGCGGCGCCTACGCCGACGTGATCTGCTCCAACACCCCGATCCCGCCGGGCGCGCACACCTGGCACGGCCGCGCGGTGCTCGGGATCTACGGCACCACCCTGGTGTCCCCGTCCACCGGCCTGGGGATCATGCTCCACGGCCACGGCGAGGACGTCACGATCTCCGTCTACGCGGACTCCCGCCAGGCCCGGTTCGCCGACCGCCTCGCCGACGCCATCACGGAGGAGGCGGCCTCGCTGCCCTGAGACCGCCGCCACCGGATCGCACCGGCGGGACACGATGGCGAACCCTCAAGAGACATTACTCTCCGCACATCCAGGGCTACAGAGAGCACGCAGGGGGTAAGTACGAGAGACCAGCGCTCAATGCCCAAGCCCCAGCTCATGACCGCAGGCAAGCCTGAACGCCTCCGGCCGGGACCCGCGGACGCGAGATCCCCTGCCGCGAGCGGTCGGCCCCGACCCCGAAGCGAAACACCCACGGAAAGGAACGCAGTGAAGAAGATACTCGCCCCCGGCCTCGCCCTCTCGGCGCTCGTCGCGACCGTCCTCCTGGGCGGCGCGCCCGCGCACGCCGCCGCGCCCGCGGCGGCGCCCTCCGCCCCCGTCACCGCCGACTGGTACGACCGCGACGAGGACGGCTTCTGGGACTGGTGGGAGAAGTTCTGGTTCGGCGACGATGACGACGACGACTGGTTCGACCGGTAACCGTCCCGCACCGAGGCGCTGGCGCGGTGCGGGCCCGCGACCGGCGGTCCCCACCGCGCCGGCGCCTCAACCGGCCCTGTAGGCGGCCTTGAGCGGTTCGGCGGACTCCGCCGGGAGGTGGCGGACGGCCTCGCGGAGGGTCACGCCGGAGATCCGGGACGTGCGCGGGGCCACCCAGGAGGCGACCCAGGCCGGGTCCTTCTTGGAGTGCTCCCGCAGCACCCACCCCAGGGCCTTGCGGATGAAGAACTCGGACTCCCCCAGCAGGGCGTCGCCGTAGCGGGCGAGGCGGTCCAGGTCCGGGCTTCCTGTACGGACGCCCGGGAGCAGCGCCAGCAGCGCCGAGCGCCGGATCCACAGGTACGGATCGGCGACCCATCCGTCGAGCGTCGCGGCGAGCGGCGGGAACCGCAGGACCAGCCGGCCGGCGACCTTCTCGGCGAGGCCGTCCACGTAGACCCAGCTCGCGGAGTCGCGGATCAGGCGTTCGGCGACGGCCAGGTCGGCGGGTTCCAGGAGCGGGGTGCCGCGAACGAGCACCTCGATCGCCGCCATGCGGGTCTCGTGGACGCGGCGGCCGTCCTCGGTCACGGCCCAGAGCGCGCCCGCGAGCGCGAGCACCTCGTCGCGGGTGCGGGCCGCCGAGCGGGCCGTCCTGCGCACGGCCGGGACCGGCACGCCGTAGTGGAGCAGGCCGCTCCTGAGGTAGCGCTGCTCGTACTCCGCGCGTTCCGCGTCGCCCTGGTCGCGCAGCGCCGCGCGGATCCGGGCCGTCTCGCCGGCGACGTCCATGGGGGCAGCGTACCTACCGCCAGAGGTCCATGACGGACGGCGAACATCCTGTAACCCACGGTAACCCTTACTCGGAGCGGCAGCGGAAACGCAAGAAGGGGACAGGCAGTTCTCAACGCGACGAGAGAGGACCCATGCTGGACGGCGTCGACGTCTCCTCCCACAACCCGGAGTACGAGGCCAAGGGCCTGGACTTCGTCTTCATCAAGGCCACCGAGGGCACCTCGTACACCAACCCCCGCCGCGACGAGCAGGCCAAGACCGCCCGCAGGGCCCGCTGCGTGGTCGGCTTCTACCACTTCCTCAAGCCCGGCCGCGGGCTGCGGCCGGCCCGCATCACCGCCCAGGCGAAGCACTTCGTCAAGCACTGCCAGGCCCGGGACGGCGACATCCTGGCGCTGGACTGGGAGACCGATCCCCAGGGCCGGCGCGCCACCAGCGCGCAGAAGGACAAGTTCCTCCGCAAGGTGAAGGAGCTGCGCCCGGAGCACCGCATCGTCCTGTACTGCAACCGCGACCTGTGGACCGACCCCGGCACCGGCGACCACACCGGCGACGGCCTCTGGATCGCCGACTACCGGAAGGCCGGCGAACCGCGCGTCAAGGACGACGACTGGCTCTTCCACCAGTACACCTCCACCCCCCTCGACAAGAACGTGGGCCGCTTCCCCAGCCGCGCCGCGCTGAAGCGATGGGCGACGTTCCAGAGCGACGGCGAGTGACCGCGCGCCGCCGTGCGGCGGCGCTCCCCGGGCCGGCGGGGAGCGCCGCCCGGGGTCAGGCGGTGCGGCCCGCCTTGAGGGCGGCCGCGGTGTCGACGGCGCGCCGCGCCTGGTGGCGGGCGGCCTCCAGGGAGACGTCCCCGGGCGCTCCGCTACCGGCCACGTGCGAGGCGCCGTAGGGGTTGCCCGATTTGAACTGGACGGGGTCGGTGTAGCCGGGGGGCACGATGACGCCGCCCCAGTGGTAGAACGTGTTCCCGAGCGCGAGAACGGTGGACTCCTGCCCGCCGTGGGCGGTGTTGCTGGCGGTGAAGGCCGAGTACACCTTGCCCGCGAGCCGGCCCTGGAACCACAGGGCACCGGTGGTCTCGATGAACGCCCTGAGCTGGCTGGCCGGGTTGCCGAAGCGGGTCGGCGTACCGAACAGCACCACGTCGGCCCAGGCCAGGTCGTCGAGCGTGGCCTCCGGAACGCCGGCGGTGTCCCGGAGGTGCCGGGCCCAGTCCGGATCGGCCTCGACCGCCTCCGGCGGTGCCGTCTCGGCGACCTTCCGCAGCCGCACGTCGGCGCCCGCCTTCTCCGCGCCCTCGGCGGCGGCTCTCGCCAGCGCGTGCACGGTGCCGGTGGCGCTGTAGTAGATGATCGTTGTGGTCACGGGTTCCATGTCGGGTTCCTTGTCCGCGGGCCGGGTGCCCGTCTCGGAAGTACGACGGCGCGGCCCGCCGGAATGTGAGGTGAGCGCGCCGGCCTCACATTCCGGGCGGCCGTCTCGTCGTACCGGTGAGGGCACCCGCGACCAAGGAGGCAGCGGCACCATGAGCAGCCGATCCGAGCCGGGAGGCGGCCGGCCCGCCCCGGACGCCCTGAGCGCGATCGTGGACGAGCGGCACCGGCTGCTCGGGCTGGCGTACCGGCTGCTGGGCTCGCTGGCCGAGGCCGAGGACGTCGTGCAGGAGACCTACGCCCGCTGGTACGCGATGTCGCCCCGGCAGCGGGAGGCCGTCGAGTCACCCGGCGGCTGGCTGGCGAAGGTGGCCGGGCGCGTCTGCCTCGACCTGCTCGGGTCGGCGCGGGTGCGACGCGAGCGTTACGTGGGCGAATGGGTCCCGGAGCCGCTGCCGGGATCGGCGGAGTGGCTCGGCGGGCGGCCGGGCGCCGCCGCGGCGGACCCGGCGGACCGGGTCACCCTCGAAGAGTCGATCAGCATGGCGTTCCTGGTCGTGCTGGAGTCGATGTCCCCGGCCGAGCGCGTCGCGTTCGTCCTGCACGACGTCTTCCGCTATCCCTTCGCCGAAGTGGCCGAGATCGTCGGCCGTACCCCGGCGGCCTGCCGCCAGCTGGCGTCCTCGGCCCGCCGCCGCGTCCGCACGGCACGGGCGCCCGCGGTTCCGGCGGCCCGGCAGGCCGAGCTCGTCGGGGACTTCAGGCGGGCGTGGGAGGCCAAGGACATCGGCGCCCTCATCGGCCTGCTCGACCGGGACGCCACCGCGACCGGGGACGGCGGCGGCCGGGTCAGGGCGGAGCTGCGGCCGGTCGTGGGCGCCGAGCGGATCGCGCGCTTCTTCGCGGAACGGGCCGCCGCGTCGCCCGGCATGACGATCGTGGAACGCACGGTCAACGGCCGGCCCGGCCTGGAGGCCCGGCGGGACGGCGCCACCGTGTCGGTGTACGCGTTCGAGATCGCCGGCGATCGGATCAGACACATCTGGGCGGTGCTCAACCCCGCGAAGCTGCGGCCCTGGATGCCGGGCTGACGCGGACCCGGCACGCCCTCGGGTCCCGCCCCCCCCGGGACGGCGGCGTCCCGCGGAAGCCCCGCGTCAGGAGCGGTGCGCGGGCTCGGGCCGGTCAAGCGCGGGCGCCGGGGCCGTCGCGCGCCGCCGGCGGCCCCTGGCTTCGAGCGCCACGCCGGTGAGGAGCAGGCTCAGGCCCGCGGCGACCAGCGCGGCGCCCGCGAGGTTGGCGGCGCGCAGGCCCAGGCCCGCGGCGATGACCAGCCCGCCGAGCCAGGCGCCGATGGAGTTGGCCAGGTTGGCGCCCGAGTGCAGCCCGGACGAGACCAGCGCGGGCGCGTCGCCCGCCTGCTCCAGCAGCCGCGTCTGCACGGCCGGGCCCAGCGCCAGGCTGAACAGCCCGACGGCGAACAGCAGCGGCACCGCGAGCCACGGCACCGGCACGGCGGCGGCCAGCGCGACGAGCGCGACGGCCAGCCCGGCCAGGCAGGCGATCGTGGTGCGGGTGGCGTCGCGGTCGGCGAACCGGCCGCCCAGCAGCGACCCGGCGGTCATGCCGAGCCCGACGACCACCAGCAGCGGGGTGATCGCCCCGGCCGGGAGGCCGCCCTCCTGCGTCATCATCGGCGCCACGTAGCTGTAGCAGGCGAACAGCCCGCCGAAGCCCAGCACGATCACGCCCATCGACAGCAGCACCTGCGGGCGGCGCAGCACGCGCAGCTCGGTGCGCAGCGACGGGGCCGCCTCCGCGGCGGACGGGCGCGCGGGGACGAGCGCCAGCACGGCCGCGACCGCGACCGCGCCGATCGCGGCGACCAGCACGAACGTCCAGCGCCAGCCGAAGAGCTGGCCGACCAGCGTCCCGCCGGGCACGCCCACCACGTTCGCCACGGTCAGGCCGAGGAACATCATCGACACCGCGCGGCCGCGCCGGGCCGGTTCCACCAGGCTCGCCGCCACCACCGCGCCGACGCCGAAGAACGCGCCGTGCGGCAGTCCGCTGAGCAGCCGCGCCAGCATCAGCGTCACGTACCCGGGCGCCACCGCGGAGAGGAGGTTGCCGGCCGTGAACAGCGCCATCAGCCCGGCCAGCACCCGGCGGCGCGGCAGCCGCATCGTGGCCGCCGTCAGCAGCGGCGCGCCGACCACCACGCCGAGCGCGTACATGGAGATGAGGTGGCCCGCGCTCGGCACGCTCACCCGGAGGTCGCCGGCGACCTCCGGCAGCACCCCCATCATCACGAACTCGGTGGTGCCGATGCCGAAGCCGCCCAGGGCCAGGGCCAGCAGCGCCCGGCCAAGGGCGCCGTGCTCCGCCGTCCGTGCCGCCTCCGTCGCCTCCGTCGCCTCCGTCGCCTCCGTCAAGATCCGTTCTCTCCCCTTCCCGAACCGGGTGTCGCAGCGTGCGTCGTCACGGCCCGCGCACGGGCACCCTGGAACGAACCCGCGGCTCCCGGACCGTTATTCCGGATGTGTCCGGCGCCACGATCGCACCCGTACCGGAGGCCCGCCCCATCGGAAGGCGACGCGGAGGCTAACGTTGCCGGTCATGGAACGAGTCGCACGGTACGGCAAGCTGACCGCCCACCCCGCCCGCGGCGCCGAGCTCGCGGACCTGCTGCTGGCGGCGGCCATCGCCCTGGAGAGCGAGGCCGGCTGCGAGCTCTACCTGGTCAACCGCCAGGCGGACGCGCCCGACACCATCTGGGTGACCGAGCTGTGGCGCGACCGGGACGCGCTGACGGCCGCCCAGAACGCGATCAAGGACGGTCCGGAGACGGCGGCGGCGATGAAGCTCGTCGCGGCGGCGGAGATGATCGAGCTGGATCTCCTGGGCGGGAAGGGCGTTCCGCCGTCTCCGCGGTGAAGCGGCGCAGCGCGCCGGCCATCTGGGTGAGGCCGGGCTCCTCGACCGGCATGTGGCCGCAGCCGTCCAGCATGACCAGGCGCTTCCCGACACGGAGCCGGTCGAAGAACGGCGTGCTCAGCGCGGCGGGCGTCCAGCGGTCGGCGGCCGGGTGGACCATCAGGACCGGGCAGGCGGTGAAGTCCTCGGGTTCGACCTCGGGGGCCGAGGACAGGTAGGTGCGCAGGAACCGGAGCTGCACCCGGCCGCCGCCGCCGAGGCGGTCGCGCACCACCGCCGCGTTCAGCTCCGGCTGGTTCGACATCGCCGACATCCTGGCCAGCCAGCGGACCGGGACGCGCAGCCCGCCGGCCGGGCGCAGCGCGTTCATCAGCGGGATCGCGGCGCGGCCCAGCGGCGCGAACCGCGCCGCGGCCGCCCGCGCCTCGGGCCGCCGCACGTCCAGCAGGCACGTCACGGCCAGGCCGTCCGCGCCCGCCCGCGCGACCGCGCTGTAGGCCAGCATCCCGCCGATGCTGGCGCCCAGCACCACGACCGGCCGCCCGTCGCGCGTCCGCTCCCGCTCGATCAGCTCGGCGGCCAGGTCCACCCAGAGCGCGTAGTCGACCGGCCGTCCCTCGCAGCGGGTCAGGCCGTACCCGGGCATGTCGGGCGCCACCACCTCCAGCGGTCCCAGCATCCGCGCGTACGGCAGCAGCATCCGCGCGTGGCCGCCGGCACCGTGCAGCACCACCAGCTTCACCGGCGCGGCCGGATCGGTGATCCGCTCCAGCCGCACCCGCATCCCGCGCCACGGCCACCACTCCGGGACCGGCGGCGGGCCGCCCGCCTGGCGCGCCCAGCCGGGAAAGAACCGCAGGTAGTCGACCGTCATGAGCACTCCTTGCCACGGGTGTCCGGTGACCGCGACGATAGTGAGCGATTGCTCGCTTTTCTACTCGCGTTAGGCCCCTTGATGCCCGGCACCCCCAAGCAGCTCAGACCCCGCAAAACCCCACGTCAGAAGCGGTCCGCGGAGACCCGTGAGCAGATCCTGCGGGCGGCTGCTCGCGTTTTCGTCGAGCACGGGTACGCCGCCGGGACGACCAACCGCATCGCCGCGGCCGCCGGCCTCTCGATCGGCTCGCTGTACCAGTACTTCCCCAACAAGGACGCCATCCTGGTCCAGCTCGCGCGGCGCCACATCGACGAGGCCCGCGCGGCCCTGGCCGCCGCCGTCGGCGGCGGCGTGCCCGCCGCCTGGCCCGACCGCGTCGCCGTCCTGGTCGACGCGGCGCTGCGGGCCCACAGCGGCGACCCGCGCCTGCACCAGGTGCTGTTCGAGGAGTCGCCGCGGCCGCCCGCGCTGCTGGCCGACCTGCGCGCGCTGCAGGACAGCATGATCGACTTCGTCGGCGGCCTGCTCCGCGACGGCCCGGGCCCGCGCGTCCGCGATCCGCGCCTCACGGCCTGGTTCCTGGTCGCCACCACCGAGTCCCTCGTCCACCGCTACCTGGCCGACCGGCCGACCGAGGACGCCGCCGCCTTCCGGGACCGGCTCGTCGGCCTGCTCACCGCTCTCCTCGACAAGTCCGCCGGCGGGGCGGTACCGGCCGGTTCGTCCGCCGGGGCGGCGGGCGTTTGCGGAGACTTCACCTTGGAGGACGTGTAGCGGGCGGCCCCCGGGTACGGGGTGCGGCATGTTGGGGAGTCTGGCGCGCGGGGGCGCCGCGCTCGCCCGTACCGGGGCGCGGGTGGCGGCGGCACCGCTGCGCGCGACCGCGGGGGCGCTGGATTCCGCGCACGGCATGGTCGCGGAGCTGATTCCCGGGGGCCGCCGGACGTGGACGTACGGCGAACGCCTGCACGTCGAGCTGCGGCACGCGCACCATCCCGGCGCCGAGAAGCGGGCCGCGGCGCTCGTGGACGCGGTGGAGGGGCATCCCGCGGTCGCGTGGGCGCGGGTGAACGCGGCACTGGGCCGGCTGGTCGTCGCCGTCGGGGACGGGCCTCCGGGCGAGGCGGCGGGAGAGCTGCTGCGCTGCGTCGAGGCCATCGACGT
Source organism: Actinomadura sp. 21ATH (assembly GCF_041951345.1). Lineage (NCBI taxonomy): Bacteria > Bacillati > Actinomycetota > Actinomycetes > Streptosporangiales > Thermomonosporaceae > Actinomadura > Actinomadura sp. 21ATH. The sequence goes on from NZ_JBGNUR010000005.1 coordinate 115,920, forward strand.
CCCCGCGAAAGACGTGAAAGACCCCGAAGACCCCGAAGACCCGGAGGACGAGGCTCCCCGGGAGCTGCCGCCCGGGCTGACGCTGGGCGCCGACCTGCTGGGCCTGGCGATGACGGGCGTGGAGTGGGCCGCCCGCCGGTCGCCGCTGCCGGCGGAGGCGGCCGCGCTGCTCGGGTTCGTGGACGCGGTGCCGCGGCTGCACTCGGCGGTGGTGCGCGCCGTACCCGGGAACCTCGCGGAACGGTGGATGCCGGTCGCGGAGGCCACCGTCCAGGCGCTGGCCCCGGGCGGCACCGGCCTGACCCTGGACGTCGCGCAGCGGGCGTGGCAGTGGCGCGAGCGCGCCGCGGCCGGCCGGCTGTGGGCGGGGGCCGAGGAGGAGCTGACCGGCCGTCCCGCCCTGGCGGCCGCGGCGGCCGTACCGGCGGAGCGGCCCTGCCCGCTGCCGCCCGGCCCGGTGGAGCGGCACGCCGACCAGGCCCTCCCGCTGGCGCTCGGCGGCACGGCCGCGGGCGCGCTGCTGACCCGGAGCGCCCGCCGTGCGCTGGGGGTGGGGCTGGCCGCGCTCCCGAAGGCGGCGGGGGCGGGCCGCGAGCTGTTCGCCGCGGAGCTGGGGGCGCGGCTCGCGACCCGGGGCGTGCTGCCGGTCGTGCCGGGCGCGCTGCGCAGGCTGGATCGCATCGACACGGTGGTGCTCGACGCCGGGGTGCTGCTGTCGGACGAGCCGGCGGTCGGCGAGGTGACGGTCGTCGGGGACGCGAGCGACGCGGAGGTCGCCGGCCGGGTGCACGCCCTGTTCGATCCGGCCGCGCCCGGCGAGGTCCGGCGGGACGGCGAGTGGCGGCTCGGGCCGCCCGAGCGGGTCCTGGCCGCGGGGGGCGGGGTGGATCCGCCCGAAGGGCCGGTGCTCGCGCTGGTCCGCGGCGACGGCGCGCAGGCGTTCCTGACCACCGCGCGCACGGCGGCGCCCGAGGTGAACGCGCTGGTCACTGCCGTGCGCCTGGCCGGGCTGCGGCTGGTGACGGCGGGCGGCGAGGCCGAGCTGCCGGGACGTCCGGACGTCCGCGTCCGGGGCGGCGCGGAGCTGGCGGCGTCGGTGCGCCGGTTGCAGTCGGAGGGGGCCGGGGTGCTCCTGGTCTCGGCCGACCGGGACGCGCTGGCCGCCGCCGACGTGGGCGTGGGCCTGCCCGGTCCGGACGGCCTGCCGCCCTGGGGCGCCGACCTGCTGGTGCACGGCGACCGTACGGCGGCCGCCGCGGTGATCGAGGCGGCGGGCACGGCCCGCCGGGTGAGCGAGCTGGGCGTGACGCTGTGCCGTTCCGGGGCCGGGGTCGGGGCGCTGCTGGCGCTCACCGGCCCGCCGGGGCGGGCGGCGGGCCGGGCGATGTCCGCGGTGCACGGCGCGGCGGCCGCCGCCATGGTGCACGGGGCCTGGCGCGCCCGCGAGGTGATGCGGCGCGAGCCCGCGCCCGCGCTGCCCGCCACGCCCTGGCACGCGCTGCCCGCGGAGATCGTTCTGGACCGGCTGGGGAGCCGCGCCGGGGGGCTCACCGACGAGGAGGCGGGCGAGCGCCGGACGGCGGCGGCCGCGGGGAGCCGGCCGCCGCGCCTGACGCTGCCGCGCGCGATCGGCCAGGAGCTGGCGAACCCGCTGACCCCGGTGCTCGCCGCGGGCGCGGCGGGCGCGGCGGCGGTCGGCTCGCCGGCGGACGCGGCCCTGGCGTCGGCGGTGATGGGCCTGTCCGGCCTGGTCGGCGGCGTGCAGCGGCGGGCGACCGAGCGGACGCTGGCGCGCATCTCGGTGCGCTCGGCCGAACCCGTCCGGGTCCTGCGCGGCGGGACGGAACGCCGGCTCGGCTCCGACCGACTGGTCGGCGGCGACGTGCTGGTGCTGGAGGCGGGCTCGGCCGTCCCCGCCGACTGCCGGATCCTGACCGCCCGCGGCCTGGAGGCCGACGAGTCGGCGCTGACCGGCGAGTCGCTGCCGGTCGGCAAGGACGCCGCGCCGACCCTGGCCCGGCACGTCGCCGAACGCACGTCCATGCTGTACGAGGGCACCACGATCGCGGCCGGGGAGGCCACCGCGGTCGTCGTCGCGCTGGGCGCCGAGACCGAGAGCGGCCGCGCGATGGCGGAGCCCGGCCGGCGGGGCGGATCCGGCGGCGTGGACGCCCGGCTGAAGTCCATCACCGGCGCGACCACGCCGATCGCGCTCGGCGCCGCCGTCGCCGTGACCGCCTCGGGCCTGATCCGCGGCGGCGCCCTGCGGCGGGCCCTGTCCGAAGGCGTCAACCTGGCCGTGGCGTCGGTTCCGGAAGGGCTGCCGCTGCTGGTCAGCGCGGCGGAGCTGGCCGCCACGCGGCGGCTCGCCGGCCGCGGCGTGTACGTCCGCGACCCGAAGACCATCGAGGCGCTGGGCCGGGTCGACGTGCTGTGCTTCGACAAGACCGGGACCCTCACCGAGGGCGAGATCAGGCTGGCCCGGGTCGGGGACCGCCACCGCGACGTCCGGGTGGACGCGCTGGACCGGTCGACGCGGCCGGTGCTGGCCGCCGCGCTGCGCGCCACGCCGCCCGCCGGGCACGGCGGGCACAGCCACCTCACCGACGCCGCCGTGGACGCGGGGGCCGCCGCGGCCGGGGTGGGCCGCGACACCGGCGGGACCTGGCACCACGTGACGAGCCTGCCGTTCGAGCCGTCCCGCTCGTACCACGCCTCGCTGGGACGCAGCAGGGGGCGGACCGTGCTGTGCGTCAAGGGCGCGCCCGAGACGGTGCTGCCGCGCTGCACGGGCACGGCGGGCGGCGCGCTGGACGACGCGGCCCGCCGGGACGTCGAGCGGCGGGTGGAGGAGCTGGCTCAGGCGGGCCACCGGGTGCTGGCGGTCGCCGAACGGCGCGGCGGGCCGGCCCGCGAGCGGCTGGACGACGCGGACGTCGGCGGGCTGACGTTCCTCGGCCTGCTCGGGCTCGCCGACGCCGTCCGGGACACCGCCGCGCCCGCCGTCGCCGCGCTCCGGGACGCCGGCGTCCACATCGTCATGCTGACCGGCGACCATCCGGCCACCGCGGGCGCGATCGCCGGGGACGTCACGGGGACCGGGGAGCGGGCCCAGGTGATCGTCGCCGACGAGATCGACCATCTCGACGACGGGGAGCTGGGCGCGGCGCTGGAGGGGGTGGACGTGGTGGCCCGCTGCACCCCCGCGCACAAGGTCCGGATCGTGCGGGCGTACCAGGCCAAGGGCCACACCGTGGCGATGACCGGGGACGGCGCCAACGACGCGGCCGGCATCCGGCTCGCCGACGTCGGGATCGCGCTCGGCGGGCGCGGCACCGCCGCCGCCCGGGACGCCGCCGGGCTCGTCGTCGCCGACGACCGGCTGGAGACCATCGTGTCCGCGCTGGTGGAGGGCCGCGCGATGTGGGGGTCGGTGCGCGAGGCGCTGGCGATCCTGGTGGGCGGCAACCTCGGCGAGATCGGGTTCACCCTGCTCGGCTCGCTGGTGTCGGGGCGGTCGCCGCTGTCGGCCCGCCAGATGCTGCTGATGAACATGCTCACCGACCTCGCGCCCGCGCTGGCCATCGCGGTCCGCGCCCCGTCGCGCGAGGTCACCTCGGCGCTGCTGGCCGAGGGCCCGGAGTCGTCCCTCGGCTCGGCGCTGACCCGCGACATCGCGCAGCGCGCGGTCGTCACGACGCTCGGCGCGAGCGCCGGCTGGACCGCCGGGCGGTTCACCGGCCCCGCCGCACGGGCCCGCACCATCGGCCTCGTCGCGCTGATCGGCACCCAGCTGGCGCAGACGCTGCTGACCGGCCGCCGGGACCGCGCCGTCGTGGCCACCGCGGTCGGCTCGGCCGCGCTGCTGCTGGCGATCGTGCAGACGCCGGGCGTGGGAGCGTTCTTCGGCTGCGTCCCGCTCGACCCGCTCGGCTGGGCCACCGCCGCCGCGGCGATCGCCGGGGCCATGGCCGCCGGCCGCTACCTTCCCCGCCCCGCCGCCGGCGCGCGGTGAGCCTGCCCGCCGCGCCGGGGAGCGTTGTTCGCGCCCCCGTCGCCTCGGCTTCGGCCCGGACGCCTGCCCGCGTTCACCGGTGCGCGGACATCCTCCGGTGACGCCAAAGGGAGGGTGTATGTCCGAAACGTTCCCGCGCCGCCGGTTCCTCGCCACCGGCGGCGCCGCCGGGGCACTGACCGCCGGCCACATCGTGCTCGGCCCCGCACTGGTCGGCCGGGACGGGGCCGCGGCCGCCGTCCGCTCGTACGGCGGGGCTCCCCTGCCGCGCGGCCTGTTCACCCTCGGGGTGGCCTCCGGGGACCCGCTGCCGGACGGCTTCGTCCTGTGGACCCGGCTGGCGCCCCGGCCGCTCGACGGCGGCGGCATGCCGGACCGGGCGGTGCCGGTGGCGTGGCAGGTCGCCGAGGACGAGCGCTTCCGGAACGTCCGCGCGAAGGGCGTCGCGGTGGCGCGGCCCGAGAGCGGCCATTCCGTGCACGTCGAGGTCGGCGGGCTGCGGCCCGACCGCGAGTACCACTACCGCTTCCGCGCCGGCGGCGAGCTGTCGCCCGCCGGTCGCAGCCGTACGGCGCCGCGGAGCGGAGCGGTCAACCGGCGGCTGCGGTTCGCCTTCGCGAGCTGCCAGAACTGGCAGGACGGGCACTTCACCGCATACCGGCACCTGGCGGACGAGGACCTGGCGTTCGTCGCGTTCCTCGGCGACTACATCTACGAGTCCGTCCCGCGCACCACGACGATCCGCACCCACGAGGGCACCGGCGAGCCGTACTCGCTGGCCGAGTACCGCAACCGGCACGCGCAGTACAAGACGGACGCCGATCTGCAGGCCGCGCACGCCGCGTTCCCGTGGATCACGACGTGGGACGACCACGAGGTCGACAACAACTGGGCCGACGAGATCCCGCAGGACCCCGCGCAGCAGTCGCGCGAGGCGTTCCTGGCCCGCCGCGCCGCCGCGTTCCAGGCGTACTACGAGCACATGCCGCTGCGCCGCTCCGCCCGCCCGCACGGCCTCGACCTGCGGCTGCACCGCCGGCTGGGCTTCGGGCGGCTCGCCACCCTGCACGTGCTCGACACCCGCCAGTACCGCGGCGACCAGCCCGCCACCCTCGCCGAGGCCGAGGACCCCGCCCGCACCCTCACCGGCAGGGAGCAGGAGAAGTGGCTGGTCGGCGGGATGTCCCGCTCGGGCACCCGCTGGAACCTGCTGGCCAACCAGGTGATGTGGGCCTCCAACGACCGCAGGGCGGGTCCGGAGAAGGTCTACGACTTCGACAACTGGGACGGCTACCGCGTGCAGCGCCGCCGCATGCTGGAGTTCTTCGGCTCCGGCCGCACGGCCAACCCGGTCGTGCTGACCGGCGACCGGCACGCCACCTGGGTGTGCGACCTGAAGCCGGACTTCGACGATCCGGCGTCGCCGGTGGTGGGCGCGGAGATCACCGGTACGTCGATCAGCTCCGGCGGCGACTCCGATCCCGTGGCGTTCCACCGCACGTACGACCCGATCATGGCGGAGAGCCCGCACTGGAAGTACATCGGCAACCGGCGCGGCTACGTCGTCTGCGACGTCACCCCGGCCCGGCTGCTGGCCTCGCTGCGGGTCGTCGGCTCGGTCTGGACTCCGGGCGGCACCACGATCGCCACGGCCGCGCGGTTCCGGGTCGAGGCGGGACGGCCCGGGATCGGCGTGGTCGACCGGCAGGCCGACGCGCGTGCGCTCAGGAAGGTCCCGCGCCGCTACGACGTCGACGACGACCAGTTCTGACGGCCGGCGGCACCGCTCGCCGCCGCCGTCCGCGGACCGCTACCCCCGCTCGCCGCCGGGGAGGGCCGGGTCCCGGAGGGCGGCGGCGATCCGCTGCTGGATGACCTGGTCGTGCAGGGCGGCCGGGCCGCCCGGCGCGTCCCGGGAGTCCCGCGCGTCCTCGGTCGCGGCGCGGGCGGGGTCGACGAGCCGGCGCAGCCCGATCCGCATCATCCGCTGGTCGATGGACGCGAGCCCGGTCAGCGCCAGCAGCGTCACGCCCTGATCGAGGGCCGCGAGGAGGGCGCCCACCTCGGCGGCGGCGAGCGGCTCGCCGTCCGCGCGCGCCTCGGCGGCGATGCGCGTGTAGAGGTCCAGGAGCACCTGGACGCGGCCGGCCAGTTCCTCGCTCAGCCGCTCGTCGCGGGCGGCCACCGCGATGAACTCCAGCGTGGCCAGCGCGATGCCGCGGATCACCTCGGCGACCTCGGTGCCGGCCCCGGTGGTCGCCGGGTCGAAGGGGTCCCAGGCCCGCCCGCCGATGTCGCGGAGGTTGGCGTCCATCACCGCGAGGAAGAGGTCCGCCTTGCTGGCGAAGTTGGAGTAGACGGCGCCGCGGGTGTAGCCGGCGATGCGCGCGATCTCGCCGAGGCCGGCGCCGTGGTAGCCGTCCCGGGCGAACACCTCGCGGGCGGCGTCGACGAGCGCGGCGCGGGTCTGCTGCTGCCGTTCACCGCGCGAGGGCGGTTCGGCCGGGTGTTCGTCCACGCGCCGATTGTACGGGCCACATACACAGGGCATTGGGATACAGGTTGTATCTGAAAACAGCTAGTATCCGGATACACCTTGTATCTCAGAAGGGCGTGCCATGGTTTCGGTGCTGGAGGTCAGCGGGCTCACCCGCCGGTTCGGCCCGGTCGTCGCGAACGACCGGGTGTCGCTGCGCGTACGCGCCGGGGAGGTGGTCGGCCTGCTCGGCCACAACGGCGCGGGCAAGACCACCCTCGTCTCGCAGGTGGTCGGGCTGCTGCGCCCCGACGCCGGGCGCATCACCGTGGCCGGCGTCGACGCGGTGGCGCGGCCGGCCGCGGCCCGCCGCAGGGTGGCGCTGCAGCCGCAGGCCCACGTGCCGATCGACGGCCTCACCCTGGCGGGGGCCGTCAAGGTGGCCGCCCGCCTGCGCGGCCTGGACGCCCGGCAGGCGACCGCGGCGGCCCGCCGGCTGATGGCCGAGCTGGACGTCGAGGCGTGGGCGGACCGGCGCGCGCTGCCCGAGGGGCGCGGCCTGTCCGGAGGCGTGCGGCGGCTCGCCGGCTTCGCGATGGCCGTCGCCGGCGGCGCCCCGCTGGTGATCCTCGACGAGCCGACCAACGACGTCGACGCCGTCCGCCGCCGGGCGCTGTGGGCGGTGGTGCGCCGGGTCGCCGACCAGGGCTCCGGCGTCCTGCTGGTGACCCACAACGTGGTGGAGGCGGAACGGGTGGTCGACGAGCTGGTGGTGCTCGACGCCGGCCGCGTGGTGGCCGCCGGCACGCCGGCCGCGCTGCGCGGCGACGACGGGCTGCGCCTGGAGCTGCACCTCGTCCCGGACGGCCCGGACCCGTCCGATCCGGGTCCCGCGGCGGCGGGCGGGCCGGTGCCCAAGCCGCTGCCCGTTCCGGTACGGCGCCGCGTCCGGTCGGGGCGGCGCGTCCTGCTCACCATCCCGCCCGGCGCCGCGGCCGCCGCGGTCTCCTGGGCGGCGGCCCACCGGGAGCGGGGCATGCTCGACGGGTACGCGCTCGCCCCCGCCACCCTGGAGGACGCCTACCTCGCCGCGACCGCCTCCTCGGCCCCCGCCCCCCGCGCCGATGCCGAGCTGCTGGAGGTGGCCGGCGATGCGTGACCTCCCGGCAGCTCCCCCGGCGCCTGCCCTGCCCCCGGCACCCGCCGCCGCGCGCATCGGCCCGTGGGCGGCGTACCGCACGCTGCTCTCGTGGCAGCTCGCCCAGATCGGCGGCCTGCTGCCGCTCATCGTGGTGGTGCAGGCGCTGCTGGCGGCGGGCATCGTCATCGGCTTCGGCCTGCTCATCCCCGGCATCGACGCCGCGACGGCCACGTTCCTGGCGACGGGGGCGCCGACCGTGCTGCTGCTGACCATCGGCCTGGCCATCGTGCCGCAGGGCGTGGCGCGGGCGCGGCTCGACGGCACGTTCACCTACATGCGGGCGCTGCCGGTGGCGCGGCCGCTGCTCTTCCTCGCCGACCTGACGGTGTGGGTCGCGCTCTGCGTGCCGTCGGTGGGCGTCGCCGTGCTGGTGGGATGGCTGCGCTTCGACCTGGACCTGTCGTTCCGCTGGCCGCTGCTGGTGTGCGCCGCGCTGCTCGTGGCGGTCACCGCCACGGCCGTCGGGTACGCGGTCGCGGTGCTGCTCAAGCCGATGCTGGCGCAGCTGGTCAGCCAGGTGCTGGTGTTCTTCGTCCTGCTCTTCTCGCCGGTCACGTTCCCGGCGGCCCGGCTGCCGGACTGGTTCCGCGCCCTGCACGACTTCCTGCCCGTGCGCCCCGGGGCGGACCTGCTGCGGGCCGGGCTGGCCGCCGACCTGTACGAGGCCGCCGCCCGCGACCTCGCCGTGCTGCTCGCCTGGTGCGCGGCCGGCGTGGCGGTCAGCCTGCGCGCGCTCGTCCGGCGCGGCTGACCGGGCGCGGGGGCTCCGCGGCCCCGGGGGCCCGGGCGGCCTCCGGGGCCGCGGCCTCGAAGCGCGGCACGAGGGCGAACGCCGTGACCAGCAGCACCGTCCCGGCGAGCAGGTGGGCGCCGGACGTCCAGGACGAGGGGTCGGCCGGCGACGCACCCGCCAGCAGCACGTAGATCTTGGCGACGATGGTCGCGACGAACAGCAGGACGACCATCCGGCACCGCTGCAGGGCGATCTGCAGCTGGACGACCCCGAGGCCCACGGCGGCGACGAAGAGGTAGGGGTGGGCGGTCGAGGTCAGGAGCGACCAGTCGAGGCCGTGGCGCACCGACAGCGTCAGCGACAGCTCACCGGAGCCGATGAGGATGCCCGCGCAGATGCCGTAGGCGATGCCGCTGAGGCGCCGGGCGTGCGCTCCGGCGGGCTGCCGGTCGCCGAGCGCGAACAGCCCGACGGGCAGCACGAACGACGCGGTGGCGATGGCGAGCAGCGCGGCCGGCGACGGCGGCTTCCAGGTGGAGGCCGTCGCCTGCGCGAAGCACACGCCGGCGGCGAACAGCAGCGCGAACGCCAGCCACTCCAGCCCGGTCACCCGCTCCTTGAACACGCCCCGCGCCACGGCCAGCAGGACGACCAGCCCCGCCAGCAGCGCCGGTGTCATCGTCTCGGGCCCGGTACGCGACAGGGCGGCGAGCTGGAAGACCACGCCGACGAACATGAACGCCACGCCGCTCCACCATAGGCCGCTGGCGAGGACGCGCGCGGCCAGGTGGAGCGGCCGCGTGCCGTCCAGCCGCTCCATCGCGGCGGCGGCGGACTTGAAGAACGCGAAACCCGAGAAGTAGAGGCCGCTGGCCACGAAGGCCAGGCCGTGGCCCAGCCAGGTGTTCATCGACCGCCCCGGCCGGTGGAGCGCGCCAATGACGGGCCGGCGCTGCTGACAGCGGTGCGCATGAGTGGACTTTAACCGCCTATTGGCAACATGCCAATAGGGGCTGCGCGAACCCGGCGCGGTATGCCATGCTGCCCGACGTAAGTGTCCAGGTACCCAGCTCACGGGTCTGCGATCCATCCCCGCCGCACCGCGGGACCGCCAGGAGGACCGCCATAGAGCACGACGACCGTTCACCGGACGAGGCACCGGACGAGGCACCGGACGAGCCGGACGGGCGCCTGCGGCGCAGGCGCTTCCTCGGCTACCTGGTCACCGCGCCGACGCTGGCCGTGGCCGTGCAGTGGACCCGCGACCGCCCGGATCCGCGACGCCGTCAGGTCGGCCGCCGAGAAGATGTGAGCGGGGGCGCCGGATCGGGGGCGCCGGATCGGGTACGCCCGCTCCACGAAGGTCACCGGAGCGGGACGGGGGACGGATGAGCGGCGGGTTCGGGCTGGTCACGTTCGGGCACGGCACCGCGGACCGGGAGCGGATCCTGGCGCTCCTCGGCGGCGCGGCGGTACGCCTGGTCGTGGACATCCGGATCGCCCCCGGCAGCCGGCGCAACCCGCACGTGTCCCGGCCCGAGCTGGAGCGGTGGCTGCCCGGGAACGGGATCGGGTACCGCTGGGACAAGCGCCTCGGCGGCTTCCGGCGGCCGGCCGCGGACTCCCCGGACACGGCCTGGCGGCAGCCGATGTTCCGGGGCTACGCGGCGCACATGCGGACAGCGGAGTTCGCGGCGGCCATCGACGACCTGCGGGCCGACATGGCGGCGGCGGGCGAGGCCGGCGGCGCGACGGCCGTGATGTGCAGCGAGGCCGCCTGGTGGCGCTGCCACCGCCGGCTGGTCGCCGACCACCTCGTCCTCGTCCGGCACGATCCCGTCGCCCACCTCATGCACGACGGGCGCCTGACGCCGCATCCGCCGTTCGCGGCGGCCCGGGTCCGGCGGGACGGGGTGCTGGTGTACGACGGCGGCCAGGACGAGGCAGAGCGGGAGGCCGCGGGGCGGGAAGGCGCGGGTCCCCGGCCGGGCGAATAGGATCTCGCATCGGATGCAAGGCACGTCCCCGATGGTCGGGTACCGCCTGGGCAGGGTGTTCGCGAAACTCGGGATCAGCCCGCGGCACCAGCCGGCGGAGCTTCCCTGACGGCTCGGGGCTCGCGCGCGAGCATGACCAGGTTGGCGATCTGGCTCCAGCCCACGAGGTCCATCAGGTCGACCAGGTGCGGGGCCACCGCGCGCAGCACCAGCCGCCGGTCCTGGAGTCCCAGCCGGCACGCGGCGGAGGCGATGGCCCGGAGGCCGCCGACGTCGATGAAGCGCAGCCTCTCCGCGTCGACCCACACGTCGCCGGAGCCGTGCGCGAGCATGCGGGACAGCGCGGCGGTGAACATGGCGAGCGTGCCGATGTCGACGTCCCCGTCGACGACCAGGTACGGCGGCTCGAAGGTGCCGTCCAGCCGCAGCAGCGCGCTGCGCTCCCGCAGGTCGCCGCGGCCGGGCGGGCGTTCGACGGCCAGGCCGGTCATCGCGTCTTCCCCCTCGTTCCGCGGGCCGTCGGCCGCCCTGAAAAGTCCATCGGCTTCCCATCTCGTCCGTTCGAAAAGTGAAAGCGCCATCCGGTGACCGGTTGACGGCGCCGGGAAAGCGCGCCGCGAGTAGCGCTTTTCCCGTCCATTCCCAGGTACGACAACGCAGCCATTCCGTCTGTGACGGCCGCGGCCGGATCGGGCCGCCGGGCCTGCTCGGGGCGGGCGGCGGCGATTCCGGGTGTCACAGGGCGGGCCGATGTCCTGTCGTTGGAATTGAGCCGGCCGACACGGGTCCGGCTCGGATCTCCCCCGCAGAAAAGGACAGGATCATGACCAGATCCCGAACCGGCGCACCCGTTCACGTCAAACGGCGGCCCACCGTCACGGTGATGCTGCTGACCGCCGTCGCCCTGCTCGTGGTGACCATGGGGCTGGCGCGGAGCGCGCCCGCCCAGGAGATCCGGGAGCGGGCGACCAGGCCCACGATCGTGCTCGTCCACGGGGCGTGGGCGGACGCGTCGAGCTGGAGCAAGGTCATCACCAGGCTCCAGCACGACGGGTACGACGTCGCCGCGGTCGCCAACCCGCTGCGCTCGCTTTCCGGCGACGCCGCGTACCTGAGGACCTACCTGGAGTCCGTGACCGGCCCCGTCGTCCTCGTCGGCCACTCGTACGGCGGAGCGGTGATCACCAACGCGGCCACCGGGAACTCCAGCGTCAAGGCGCTGGTCTACGTCAACGCCTTCGCGCCGGACGAGGGCGAGACGGCCACGGCGCTCGCGGGCCCGGACTCCGCCCTCTCGGTCCCGGACCCCACCACCGTGTTCGACTTCGTGCCCGCCGCCCTGCCGCCCACCCCGGCCACCGACCTGTACCTCAAGAGGTCGACCGTCTTCACCTCGTTCGCCACCGGCCTGAACGCGCGGGACAAGGCGCTCGTGGCCGCCACCCAGCGGCCCGCCACCCTCGGCGCGCTCAACGAGCCCTCCGCCGCCCCCGCGTGGCGGACGATCCGCTCCTGGTACCTCATCGGCCGGACCGACAAGATCATCCCGCCGGCCGCCGAGCGCGCCATGGCCCAGCGGGCCGGCTCCACCATCACCGAGTACGACGCGGGACACCTCGGCCCGCTGTCGGCACCCGACACCGTCGCCCGGGGGATCGAGCGGGCCGCGCGGGCGAGCGTCCGCTAGCCGGCGACGGCCCGCGACTCCAGGCGCGGCTCAGGTCTGGGGCGGGAGGTGGGCCGCGGCCGCCGTCAGAAGCGCGTCGACCCGTGCCGTCAGGCTGGCCAGGTCGGCACGGGCGACGGCGGCCTCGGCCTTGGCGCGGCGCGCTTCGCGCCGCGCCTCGTCACGTTCCCGTGCCAGCTGCGCGAGATGCGCCTGGTAGGCCGCGCGCAGCTCCTCCAGCGTCTGGGGCGACGGGCCGGTGGGGTACGCGCCGTCCTTCCGGACCTGATGCGTCCTCCGTGCCGTGCCCGCCCTGCCGCCGGGCGCCTGCCGGGCCTGCTTCCTGATCGTGCTCACCGCCGTCACCGCCGGTTACCTCCCCCTGGTGATGTCTCCGTCCCGAACGGATCAACGAGCACCGGAGCCACGATTGTTCCTGCTCAGCGGCCGGTGAGGAGGCCGTGGTGGAGGGCTCGCAGGACGGCGAGGGTGCGGTCGCGGACGCACAGTTTGGTCAGCACGCTCGACACGTGGTTCTTCACGGTGCCCTCGGCCAGGTGCAGCACGGCGGCGATCTCGCGGTTGGCGTAGCCGCCGGCCATGAGCCGCAGGATCTCCAGCTCGCGGTCCGTCAGCGGCTCCGGGGGCGGGAGGTCGCCGATCGCGCCGGGTTCGGGCAGCCGTTCCGCGGCACGCAGGAGGCGTTCGGTGAGGGCGGGCCGGACGTACGTGCCGCCGCCCGCGAGCGTGCGGATCGCCTCGACGACCTGGTCGAGCGTGACGTCCTTGAGAAGGTAGCCGTGCGCTCCCGCGCGCAGCGCCCGCAGGACCAGCTCGTCGTCGTCGAACGTCGTCAGCACGAGGGCGGGGACGGTGATGCCGCGCTCGCGCATGGCGGTGAGGGTGGCGATGCCGTCCCGGCCGGGCATCCGCAGGTCCAGCAGCAGGACGTCCGGCGGCGCCGCCTCCAGGATCGCCAGGGCCTCGTCGCCGTCGGCGGCCTCGGCGGCGACGGTGACCTCCGGGGACAGCTCCAGCAGGTGCCGGATCCCCTGGCGGACGAGGGTCTGGTCGTCCACGACGCACACCCGGATCACGGCGCCGGCACCCGGGCGCTGAGGGTGAAGCCCGCGCGGGTGTCGAACGACACCGCCCCGCCGAGCTGCGCGACGCGTTCGCGGATGCCGGTGAGGCCGTGGCCGAGCCGCAGGGCGGACGTGCCGCGCCCGTCGTCGCGCGCCGTCAGGACGATCTCGCCGGCGCCGGAGCGGGCCACGTCGATCCACAGGTTCGCGGCGCCCGAGTGCCGGATCGTGTTCGTGACGGCCTCCTGGACGCAGCGGATCAGCGCGGCCGCGCACGCCTCGTCGGGTTCGAGGGTGGCGTCGACGTCCAGGTGGACGCGGGGGTACGGCAGCTCCGCGACGACCTCGGCGAGCGCCCGGCGCAGGTCCGGGGTGCCGGTGCGCAGCTCGCCGACCGCGGTGCGGACGTCGCCGAGCAGCTCCCTGGCCAGGCCGCGGGCGCGCTCGACGTGCTTGCGCGCCGCCGGGTCGCTGCGGTGGGAGGCCACTTCGAGCTCCAGGACGAGCGCGGTGAGCTGGTGGCCGAGGAGGTCGTGCAGCTCCCGGGCGATCCGGAGCCGCTCGCCCGCGCGGCTGGACTCGGCCAGCAGCGCGGTGGCGGCCCGCAGGTCGGTGTTCGCCGCGGCGAGGCGCCGGCGCGCCGCGGCCTCGCGCTGCTCGCTGCGCACCGCCCAGACCGTGCAGAGCTGGAGCATCGCGTAGATGAGCCCGGTCAGGGCGATCTCCATGACCGTGCCCTCCCCGAGCGCCGCCGCGCCGCCGGCCACCGTGCTGTTGGCCAGCAGGAGGGCGACGACGGTGCGCCACGAGGACAGGTGCGCCGCGTAGGCGGTGATGAAGACCAGCAGGATCGCGGTGTAGCCGGCCCGCGGGGCCAGCAGCACGGTGGCGGCGCCGGTGAGCGCGAGCCCGGGCAGCTGGAGGCGGCGGACCACCCGTTCCGGCGGCTTCTCCCGGAAACCGAGCACGAACAGCGCGATGAGGCCGAGGTAGCAGGACCACCACACCCACGGCGGGCCCGTGGTGGGCGGCTCATCGGCGAGCAGGATCGGCACCCCGATCAGCGCGCACACCGCCAGCAGGCTCGCCGCGCCCCAGCGCTCCAGGTGGGAATCGGCCATGCCTGGAACACTACGGCCGGCGCGCGGGGGGCCGACCGTGCCGGAAGTCACGGGTGCGGGTCGTGACGTCCGGCACCCGACGGCGGGGGCGGCCGCCTCCTAGCGTTCCGGTGGACGCGGCGGAACGGCGGTGAGGAGGCGCGATGGCGGTGGTCGAGGTGGACGGGCTGCGCAAGCGGTACGGGGACACGGTCGCGGTCGACGGCGTCTCGTTCGCCGTCGAGGACGGGGAGATCTTCGGGATCCTCGGGCCGAACGGCGCCGGCAAGACGACCATCGTGGAGTGCGTCGAGGGGGTCCGGCGCCCCGACGCCGGGCGGATCTCCGTGCTCGGCCTGGACCCGCGGCGGGACCGGGCGCGGCTGCGGCGGGTCCTCGGCGCGCAGCTGCAGAGCGGGATGCTGCCGGAGAAGCTGCGGGTCGGCGAGGCCCTCGCGCTGTACCGGTCGTTCTACCGCGAGGGGGCCGATCCCGGGCGGCTGCTGGACGAGCTGGGGCTGGCGGGCAAGCGCGACACCGCGTTCGAGGACCTGTCGGGCGGCCAGGCCCAGCGGCTCGCCATCGCGCTCGCGCTGGTCGGCCGGCCGCGGATCGCGGTGCTGGACGAGCTCACCACCGGCCTGGACCCGCAGGCGCGGCGCGGCACCTGGGACCTCATCGAGCAGGTCCGCGACACCGGCGTGACGGTGCTGCTGGTGACGCATCTGATGGAGGAGGCGGAGCGGCTGTGCGACCGGGTCGCGATCGTCGACCGGGGGCGGCTGGCCGCGCTGGACACGCCGGGCGGCCTGGTCGCGGCGCTGGACGCGCCGCGGCGGGTGCGGTTCCGGACGGCGGGCCCGTTCGACCCGGCGGTGCTGGCCGGCCTGGCGGAGGTGACGGAGGTGCGGACGCGGCGCGGCGAGACCGTGGTCACCGGCACCGGCGACCTCCTGGACGCCGTGGGCACGGCGCTGCTGCGGCACGGCGTGGTCGCCACCGAGACCCGGCTGGAGCGGGCCACGCTGGAGGACGCCTTCCTCGCCCTGACCGGCCGGCCCTACGGGGACGGGGAGGCGGCATGAGCGCCGCGTTCGCGCTGCCGCCGCGGGCCTGGGCGATGCTCGTGCTGACCGAGGCGAGGATGGTGGTCCGCGACACCGCCGGCCTGGTGGTGCCGCTCGGCCTGCCCGTACTGATCATGGTGATGAACGGGATCGGGGCCGGCGGCGAGGGGCGCGAGCACTTCCGCGGCCTGCCCGCCCTGGACGCCTTCGTCGTGCCGCTGACGATCGTGATGGTGGTGGCGCTGATCGGCGTGGTGAACATGCCGTCGTTCCTGGCCTCGTACCGGAAGGCGGGCGTCCTGCGGCGGCTGTCGGTGACGCCGGCCCATCCGGCGTCGGTGCTGGCCGCCCAGGTGGTGGTCAGCCTGGCGCAGGCGCTGCTGGGCGTGGCGCTGGCCCTGCTGGTGGCGCGGCTGGCGTTCGGCGTGTCGATGCCGCGCGCCCCGTTCACCGCGGCCGGCGTGTTCCTGCTGGCGGCGGCGGCGATGTACGCGCTGGGCATGGTCGTGGCCGCGCTCGCGCCGACACCGAACTCGGCGGTGGCGATCGGCCTGGTGCTGTTCTTCGCCACGATGGCGGTCGGCGGCGGGTTCGGCGGGCGCGGGAACCTGCCGGGATGGCTGGACGCGGCCGGCGGGCACCTGCCGTACGGCGCCGGGCTGGACGCGCTGAGCGACGCCTGGACGGGCGCGGCACCCGACCCGGCGCAGCTCGGCGCCCTCGCCGGGACGGCCGTCCTGGCCGCGGCGGTCGCCGCGAGGACCTTCCGCTGGAGCTGACGGGCCGTTTTGTTCCGGACGTGACAAGAACCCTCGATCATGCCAGTTCATACTGGCGGCCATGCTCCGACTCACGGTCTCCGGCGCGCTGGCCGCCGCCGTTCTCGCCACCGCCGGGCTCGCCTCCCCCGCCGCCGCCTCCCCGGCGGCGCCCGGCGCGGCGGCGGCCGCCGCGCGCGCCGCCTCGGGCGACCTCAAGCAGGTGTCGCTGCCCTTCTTCTGGCCCAACAACTACCTCTACGACGTCGCCGCGGCCTCCCCCGACAGCGTCTGGATCGCCGGCGCCCAGGGCGAGCTCGTCGTCCCCGGCCCCATTCCCGGCACCGGGCGGCAGATCCCCGGCAACCCGGTCGTGCGCCGGTGGAAGAACGGCGGCTGGGTCGAGTACGCACTGGGCGGGCTGCCCCGGCACGCCACCATCAGCAACGTAGAGCCCGTCGCCCCGGAGGACGTCTGGATCTCCGGGACGAGGCACGCCACCGACACCTCGCCGCAGGAGCCCTACATCGGGCACTTCACCGGCTCGGCGTTCACCCAGGTGGCGCTGCCCCCGGGCGCCACCTCCGCGCACCTCCAGGCCGACGCGTCCGGCGTCTGGCTGTCGACGTCCGGCGACCTCTACCGCCGGGCCGGCGGATCGTGGACGCATGTCGCCGCCCTCCCGCCCCTGCGGCGGCACGCCCTCCAGGTCCGGTCGGGCGACGACGCGTGGCTGTTCGGCAAGACCTCCGACCACAGCGACACCGTCGAGGCGCACCACTGGGACGGCACCTCCTGGACGCGCGTCCCCGTGGAGCAGGACACCCGGCTCGGGACGA
The DNA here is from genome assembly GCF_041951345.1 of Actinomadura sp. 21ATH. Classification (NCBI taxonomy): domain Bacteria; kingdom Bacillati; phylum Actinomycetota; class Actinomycetes; order Streptosporangiales; family Thermomonosporaceae; genus Actinomadura; species Actinomadura sp. 21ATH. The sequence goes on from NZ_JBGNUR010000005.1 coordinate 132,857, forward strand.
TCACCGACGTGCTGCCACTGGCGGCCGGCGAGGCGTGGGCGGCCGGCGTCGACTGGACCGACGGCGGCGGCCGGCCCGTCCTGCTGCGCTGGGACGGCGCCGCCTGGAAGCACGTCCCCGTACCGGCCGGGCTCAACGCCCTCAGCCGCATCGCGCGCGCCCCCGACGGCACCCTGTGGGCCAACGGCCACGCCACCGACCGGCCCGCCGCCCCCGGCCTGATCCGCTACCGCGGCGGCGCCTGGGAACGCGTCCCGACACCCGCCGTCCCGTTCCGGAGCAACATCCTCGTCAGCGCCCTCACCGTCGATCCCGTCTCCGGCGACCTGTGGACGCTGGGGACGCCCGACATCGGCGGCCCCGTCCTGCTTTCGAGCCGCTGATCCCCGAAGGCCGCGACCCGCCTTTTGTGGGGTCCCTACAACACAGCGGCTCCACCCTGCGAGATGCGGGACATTGGCGAACACGGCGGGCATCCACGAGGGTGGAGCGAAGGTGCGGGCGGCGCGCCGGTACTCGGGACGCCGCCTTCCGTGCGCGGCTATTTGGAGGCTCAGCGGGTGTTCAGTCGTATCGCCATCGTCAATCGTGGAGAGGCTGCGATGCGGCTCATCCATGCCGTCCGGGACCTTTCGGCGGAGACCGGGGCGCGGATCGAGACGGTCGCCCTCTACACCGACGCCGATCGCAACGCGACCTTCGTCCGGGAAGCGGACGTCGCCTACCCGCTGGGCCCGGCGTCGGCGCGCCCGTACCTCGACCTGGCCGTTCTGGAGCGGGCGCTGGTGGAGACCGGCGCCGACGCCGCGTGGGTCGGCTGGGGGTTCGTCGCCGAGGACCCGGCGTTCGCCGAGCTGTGCGAGCGGGTGGGCGTCACGTTCGTCGGGCCGAGCGCGGAGGCGATGCGCAAGCTGGGCGACAAGATCGGCGCGAAGCTGATCGCGGAGGAGGTCGGCGTCCCGGTGGCGCCGTGGAGCCGCGGCGAGGTCGCCACCCTGGAGGACGCCCTGCGCGCCGGGGAGGCGATCGGCTACCCGCTGATGCTCAAGGCGACCGCGGGCGGCGGCGGCCGCGGCATCCGCAAGGTCGGCTCGCAGGAGGAGCTGGCCGAGGCGTACGAGCGCACCAGCCAGGAGGCGCTGCGGGCGTTCGGCTCCGGGGTGGTCTTCCTGGAGCGGCTGGTCACCGGCGCCCGGCACGTCGAGGTCCAGGTGATCTCCGACGGGGAGACGGCGTGGGCGCTGGGCGTGCGGGACTGCTCCGTGCAGCGCCGCAACCAGAAGATCATCGAGGAGTCGGCGTCGCCGGTGCTGGCCGCCGAGCAGGCGGCCGAGCTGAAGGCGGCGGCCGAGCGGCTCGCCGTGGCCGTCGGCTACCGCGGCGCCTGCACCGTCGAGTTCCTCTACCACCCGGGCGAGCGGCTGTTCGCGTTCCTGGAGGTCAACACCCGCCTCCAGGTCGAGCACCCGATCACCGAGATCACCACCGGCACCGACCTGGTACGGCTCCAGCTGCACGTGGCGGGCGGCGGGAAGCTGGAGGGGCCGCAGCCGGGCGAGTCCGGCCACGCCGTCGAGGCGCGGCTGAACGCCGAGGACCCCGACCGCGACTTCGCGCCCGCCCCGGGCCGCATCGCGCGGCTGGTGCTGCCCGCCGGGCCCGGCATCCGGGTGGACACCGGCGTCAGCGAGGGCGACACGATCCCCGCCGACTTCGACTCGATGATCGCCAAGATCATCGCGTTCGGCCGCGACCGCGAGCACGCGCTGGGCCGGCTGCGCCGCGCGATGGCCGGCACCACGGTGATCATCGAGGGCGGCGCGACCAACAAGAGCTTCGTCCTCGACCTGCTCGACCAGCCCGAGGTGATCGACGGCACCGCCGACACCGGCTGGATCGACCGGGTGCGCGGCGAGGGCCGCCTGATCAGCCACCGGCACTCCGCGATCGCCCTGGCGGCGGCCGCGATCGAGGCGTACCAGGACGAGGAGGAGGTGTCCCGCGGGCGGCTGCTGTCGACCGCGCGCGGCGGCCGCCCGCAGGTGCAGCACGACGCGGGCCGCCCGCTGGACCTCAAGCTCCGCGGCGTCGGCTACCGGGTGAGCGTGGCCCGGGTCGGGCACCGGCGGTTCCGCGTCGGCGTCTCCGGCGGCGGCGACCCCCACCCGGCGGACGTCGAGATCGAGCGGTACGACGCGCACAGCGGCCAGATCGTCGTCAACGGCCGCCGGTTCCGGCTGGTGTCGGCCACCCACGGCCCGATCCACCTGGTCGAGGTGGACGGCGTCACGCACCGGATCAGCCGGGACGAGGGCGGCGTCGTCCGCTCCCCCGCCCCCGCGCTGGTGGTCGCGACGCCGCTGGCGGTGGGCGACGAGGTCGAGTCGGGCGCGCCCATCCTGGTGCTGGAGAGCATGAAGATGGAGACGGTGCTGCGCGCGCCGTTCCGCGCCCGCGTCCGCGAGTGCCCGGTGGCGGTGGGCGCCCAGGTCGAGACGGGCGCGCCGCTGATGCGGCTGGAGCCGCTGGCCGACGAGGGCGCCGAGGAGGCCGGGCAGGCCGCCGAGACCGTCGAGATCGAGCTGCCCGCCGAGCCCGCCGCGACCGCGGCCGACCGCGCCGCGCGCGGCCTCCAGGACCTGCGCGGCCTGCTGCTCGGCTTCGACGCCGACCCGCACGACCGCGACCGCGTGCTGTCGGGCTATCTGGCCGCGCGCGCCGAGCTGGGCGGGCACCCCCTCGAAGGCGAGCTGGACCTGCTGACGGTGTTCGCCGACCTGTCCGAGCTGAGCCGCAACAAGCCGCGCGGCGAGCCGGACGCCGAGCCGGGCAGCCCGGTGCACAGCCCGCGCGAGTTCTTCCACAGCTACCTGCGCAGCCTGGACGCCGAGCGGGCCGGCCTCACCGAGGGCTTCCAGGCCAAGCTCGGCGAGGTGCTCGCCCACTACGGCGTCACGGATCTGGACCGCACCCCGGAGCTGGAGGCCGCGGTCTTCCGGATCTTCCTGGCCCAGCAGCGGATCGGCACCGGCGTCGCGCTGGTGTCGGAGCTGCTGCGCCGGTGGCTGGCCGGCCCGCCGCCGGCGGAGTCGCTCGGCGAGCGCGCCGGGACCGTCCTGGAGCACCTGGTCGAGGCGGCCCAGGTGCGCTTCCCCGCGGTGGCCGACCTGGCCCGCGGCGTGGTGTTCCGCTGGTTCACCCAGCCGCTGATGCGCCGCGAGCGCGCCAAGGTGTACGCCGCCGTCCGCGACGACCTGCGCTACCTGGACGGCGACCCGGACGCGCCGGACCGCGCCGCGCGGATCCAGGCGATGGTGGCCAGCTCCGAGCCGCTCGTCCGGCTGATCGGCCAGCGGATCGGCCGGCCCGGCCGGGACCACGCGCCGCTGCTGGAGGTGCTGACCCGCCGCTACTACGGCAACCGGTGGCTGGACGGGATCACCGCGCGGGACGTCGCGGGCTGCCGCTTCGTGACCGCGGAGCACACCGGCGCTGGCGAGGTGACGCGGCTGGTCACCACCGCCGTCGACATCGCCGCCCTGCCGGACGCCCTCGGCGCCGTCGGCACCCTCGCCGCCGAGGCCGGGGACGCGGCCGGCGTGGTCGCCGACCTGTACGTGACGTGGGAGGACCAGCCGAACGCCGACGCGATGGCGGAACGGCTCGGGCGCCTCCTCGCCGAGCGGCCGCGGCCCGCGGGCCTCCGCCGGATCACCGCCACCGTCACCGGCACGGGCGGCGCCGTGATGCACCACCACTTCACGTTCCGGCCGGACGGCGGTGGCCTCGCCGAGGACCGGCTGATCCGCGGCCTGCACCCGCAGATCGCGCAGCGGCTCCAGTTGCAGCGGTGGCGCGAGTTCGACCTCACCCGGCTGCCGTCCGCGGACGAGGAGATCTACCTGTTCCGGGCCGTCGCGAAGAGCAACCCGGCCGACGAGCGGCTCATCGCGCTGGGCCAGGTCCGCGACCTGACGCCGCTGCGCGACGCCGACGGCCGGCTGATCGCGCTGCCGGTGGCGGAGGACGTGTTCACCGCCTGCCTGGACTCGATCCGCAACATCCAGGCGCAGCGGCCGCAGAACAAGAGGTTCGACACCAACCGGATCCTCATGTACGTCTGGCCGCCGACGGAGCTGACCGCCGACGAGCTGAAGGCGCTGGTCCAGCGGCTGCTGCCCACCATCGGCGGCGCCGGTCTCGAGGAGGTCCAGTTCGTGGCCCGCCGCCGCACCCCGGCCGGCGCGCTGACCGAGATCGCCGTGCGGATCACCCAGGAGCCGGGGCACGGGCCGCGCCTGCACGTCGCCGGGCCGTCCACCGAACCGGTGCGGCCGCTGGACGACTACCGCCAGAAGGTGCTGCGCGCGGCGCGGCGCGGGAACGTGTACCCGTACGAGCTGACCGCGCTGCTCGCCGGCCCGGACGGCACGTTCACCGAGCACGACCTCGACGCGCGGGGCGCGCTCGTCCCGGTGGACCGGCCGAAGGGCCGCAACACGGCGGCGATCGTCGCGGGCGTCGTCACGACGCCGACCGAGCGGCACCCTGAGGGCGTCACCCGCGTGGTGCTGCTCGGCGACCCGACCAAGGCCCTGGGCGCGCTGTCGGAGCCGGAGTGCTCGCGGGTGATCGCGGCGCTGGACCTGGCCGAGCGGATGCGGGTGCCGCTGGAGTGGTTCGCGCTGTCGGCGGGCGCCCGGATCTCGATGGACTCGGGCACCGAGAACATGGACTGGGTCGCGGCCGCGCTCAAGCGGATCGTGACGTTCACCCAGGCCGGCGGCGAGATCAACGTGGTGGTCGCCGGCATCAACGTCGGCGCCCAGCCGTACTGGAACGCCGAGGCGACGATGCTCATGCACACCAAGGGCGTCCTGGTGATGACGCCGGACTCGGCGATGGTGCTCACCGGCAAGCAGTCGCTGGACTTCTCCGGCGGCGTGTCGGCCGAGGACAACTTCGGCATCGGCGGCTACGACCGCGTGATGGGGCCGAACGGGCAGGCGCAGTACTGGGCGCCCGACCTGCCGGCCGCCCGGGACGTGCTGATGGCGCACTACGACCACACGTACGTGGTGCCGGGTGAGGAGGGGCCGCGGAAGGCCGGCACGGCCGACCCGTTCGACCGCGACGTCTCCGCGTTCCCGCACGCGCTGGCCGGCAGCGACTTCGCCACCGTCGGCGAGATCTTCTCGGCCGAGCACAACCCGGACCGCAAGAAGCCGTTCGACATCCGGACGGTGATGCGCGCCCTGTCCGACCAGGACCACCCGGTGCTGGAGCGCTGGGCGGACATGGCCGACGCCGAGACGTCCGCCGTGCAGGACGTCCACATCGGCGGCCGGCCGGTCTGCCTGGTCGGCATCGAGTCGCGGTCGGTGCCGCGGCGCGGGTTCCCGCCCACCGACGGCCCGGACACCTACACCGCGGGCACGCTGTTCCCGCGGTCGTCGAAGAAGACCGCGCGGGCGATCAACGCGGCGTCCGGGAACCGGCCGCTGGTCGTCCTGGCGAACCTGTCCGGCTTCGACGGGTCGCCGGAGTCGATGCGCAAGCTCCAGCTGGAGTACGGCGCGGAGATCGGCCGGGCGATCGTCAACTTCGACGGCCCGATCGTGTTCTGCGTGATCTCCCGCTACCACGGCGGCGCGTTCGTGGTGTTCTCCAAGGCGCTCAACCCGAACATGACCGTGCTGGCGCTGGAGGGCTCGTTCGCCTCGGTGCTCGGCGGCGCTCCCGCGGCGGCCGTGGTCTTCTCGGGCGAGGTGAACAACCGCACCGCGACCGATCCGCGGGTGACCAAGCTCCAGGCGCAGGTCGCGGAGACGACCGGCGCGGAGCGGGCCGCGCTGAACGCCCGGCTCGCCGAGGTCCAGTCGGCGGTGCGGGCGGAGAAGCTCGGCGAGGTCGCCGCCGAGTTCGACCGGGTGCACAGCATCCGGCGCGCGGTCGAGGTCGGCTCGGTGGACGCGATCATCAGCGCCGCCGAGCTGCGCCCCCGCGTCATCGAGGCCATCGAGCGCGGCCTGAACCGCTGATCAGGGCCGTGGCGGGGCGCCCGGCACGGCGGGTCAGGCGGGGTCCTCGTTCCGCCGGGCCAGGACCCCCAGGGCCGCGTAGCCGCCGGTGATCGCCACCAGTCCCGCCACCGACCCGCGGGGGACGTCCCCGCGGACCAGGTGGACGGCCCCGGCCGCGGTGTCGCAGACGTCCACCACCAGGCACAGCCGGCGCCAGCGCCGCCGCGCCGCCGGGTCGCTCAGCAGGTAGCCGAGGCCGAGGGCCAGCGCCCGGCTGCCGAAGACGCGGATCATGTACCTGAGCTCGGGGGTGTCCCGGTCGCCCAGGCCCGCCAGCTTCACGTTGAGGCCGGGCGCGGCCAGCGCCAGCGCCCCCCAGGCGACCCGGCCGCCCGCCATCGCTTCCATCGCACGCTCCATGCCGCCGACCCTCTCAACCCGCCCCACCCGTTATCGATTACCCCAGGGGTAATGCCCCTGCCCCCTGGAAGGTCAGGCCGCCGGGAGGAGGGAGCGGGCGGGCGGGAAAGGAGGGGTCAGCGGGCCTGGTTGAAGCGGAGCATGTTGCCGGCGGGGTCGCGGAAGGCGCAGTCGCGGACGCCGTACGGCTGGTCCATCGGCTCCTGGAGGACCTCGCCGCCCGCGGCGCGGATCCGCTCGAACGTGGCGTCGCAGTCGTCGGTGCTGAAGATGACGGCGCGCAGCAGGCCCTTGGCCAGCAGCTCCGCCATGGCCTCCCGGTCGGCGGGCGAGGCGTTCGGGTCCGCGAGGGGCGGTTCGAGGACGATGTCCACGCCGGGCTGCGCCGGCGAGCCGACGGTCACCCAGCGCATCCCCTCGAAGCCGACGTCGTTGCGGACCTCCAGGCCGAGGACGTCCCGGTAGAAGGGGAGCGCCTTGTCGTGGTCGTCGACGGCGATGAAGCACGTGGAAAGCCTGATCTCCATGCCCCCACGCTACGTGCGGGGCGGCGGCCCGGCTTCTCCGTTCCGGACAGGACGCGTATAGATCTTGGCAATGCAGGCCGGGATGCCGGCGCCCTCGTCATGGGAGCGGGCCCGGTACGCGCTGGGGCTCTCGCCGACCAGCTCGGTGAACCGGCTGCTGAACGACCCCAGCGACGTGCAGCCGACCGCGAAGCACACCTCCGTCACCGACAGGTCGCCGCGCCGCAGCAGCGCCTTGGCCCGCTCGATCCGGCGGGTCATCAGGTAGCTGTACGGGGTCTCCCCGAAGGCGGCGCGGAAGCTGCGGGAGAAGTGGCCCGGCGACATGAGGGCGACCGCCGCCAGCGCGGGGACGTCGAGCGGCTCGGCGTAGTCGCGGTCCATCGTGTCGCGGGCCCGGCGCAGCCGGACCAGGTCCTCCAGCATCACGGTCCCATTTTCCCACAATGCCGCAGGTCACCTTCCTCGGAACGGCGCCGGCCGGTGTCAGCGCCGCGCGGCGGCCACGACGGCGGCCAGCGCCGCCGCCCCGGCGAGGGCCTGCGCGGCCAGGTACGCGCCGGCCGCCGAGGGCGGGGCGTTCAGGGCGGCCAGCGCGGGGGCGCAGCCCAGCACGGCGATGTCGGCGCCGGTGAGGGCCCACAGCAGCGGGCCCGTGGGCAGGGCGCCGCCGGGCGTGTCGATGACCGGCATCGAGTGGTCGACCGGCCGCCGCCGCGCCATCCGCAGCGCCCCGGCGGCCAGCGCGGGCGCCGCCGCCGGGCCCAGCGCCCACCCCGCCGCGCCGGGCAGCGCGTCCACCGCGGCCAGCCCGGCCAGGGCGAGCGCGAGCCAGGCGCCGCCGAGGAGCGCGGGAAGCGCCGCGCGGGCGGCGAGCACCCTGCGGGGGGACGCGCCCAGCAGCCGGGCGAGGGCGGGGTCCCCGGCGTCCCTGCGGGCGCCGGCCGTACCGGCGGAGGCGGCGAGCAGGGCTCCGGCGGCCGCCGCGGCGGCGGCGACGGCCCCGAGTCCGGCCTGGGCGGCCAGGGCGGGCAGCGCGGCCAGGGCGAGCACGGCGAGGACCCGGCCGGGGCGGCGGCGCAGCCGCCGCCAGTCCAGCCGGGCGATGGCCGCCGCGCCGCCCGTCCGGCGGGGCCACGGGCGGGAGCGTACGGTCCGGCCCCGCCAGTGGGCGTCCTCGGCGATCCAGGTCAGGGCGCCGGGCTCCATGACGACCGACGCGGCGACGACATGGCCGGTACGGGTGGAGGCGTCCAGGAGGGAGCGGGCGGGGACCCGGTCGAGCGCTCCCCACGCGAGCCGCAGCGGCAGCGCGGCGGCGGCCGCGCACGCCGCCGCCAGGGCCGCGCCGAGGGACACCGGCGCGCCGGCCGCGGCGGCGAGCAGGGACCGGCCGGGGCCGTTGCCGAGCACGACCGCGAGCACCGCCGCGGACACCGCCCCGGCGATCATCGCCTGCGCCCACGCGTCCCAGGACGGCGACGCCTGGGCCAGCACGGCCGCCGCCGTCCCGCCCGCCGTGGCGGCGGCGCCCAGCGCCACCGCGACGGCCAGCCGCGCGGCGGTGTGGTCGGGCGCGCCGAAGGCGGCGAGCAGCGCGACGCCCAGGGCGACGCCGCCGGCCAGCGCGAGCACCAGCAGGATCGCCGCGGTGCGGGCCAGCACCCCGCGGCGCGGGAGGGGCGAGAGCACCAGCCAGGCGGCGTCGGCGGCCGGGAGCGCCACGGGCCCGAACATGCGGGCGAGGGCGAGGTACCCCGCGTACGCCAGCGCGGCCAGGGCCAGCCCGGCGCCCGCCCGCGCCGGCTGCGCCTCCCGCGCGATCGACCCGAGCGCCTCGCCGGCGAGCGGCCCGAGCAGCAGCACCAGGACCGCCGCCCCGGCCAGCAGGCTGTACCGGTCCGACCAACTCGCGCGCTTCCGGCCGCGCGCCCGGACGTACGCCCGGACCTCCGCGACGCCGGTCACGCGGCGGCGTCCAGCGTCACCCGGCGGGCGCGGCCGGCCAGGTCCAGGTCATGGGTCGCCATGACCACGGTGCCGCCCTCCGCCGCGTACCCGGCGAGGATGTCCGCCAGCCGGCCGCGGAACGCCGGGTCGAGGCCGCGCTCCGGCTCGTCCAGCAGCAGCACCCGGCTCGGGCGGACCAGCCCCATCGCCAGCGACAGCCGCTGCCGCTGCCCGGTCGACATCGACAGGGGGGCCATGTCGCCGCGTCCCGCCAGGGCGAACAGGTCCAGGGCCGCGCCGGTCCCCATGCGGGGCGAGCCGTGCACGGCGCCCATCAGGTCCAGGTGCTCGCGCACCGACAGCCCCGGGTACCAGGCCGGCTCGTCCGCGACGAGGACGACGTCGCGCCAGAACGCCGGCTCGTCCGCCGGCGGCCGGCCGAGCACGTCCAGCTCCCCCGCCGCCGGCCTCTGCAGGCCCGCGAGGCAGCGCAGCAGGGTCGACTTCCCGGCGCCGTTCACTCCGGTGACGGCGACGACGTCGCCGGGGGCCGCCGCGAGCTCGAACCCGCCCAGCACCCGCACGCCGCCCGGCTCCACCGCCAGCCCCCGGACCGCGATGATCGTTTCGCTCACCCGCCGACCCTACGCGACGGGTCCAGGCGGGCGGCCGTCACTTCGCGGACGCCCGCAGCCAGTCGGCGAACCGGACGCCACCGATCCCGGCGCCGTCGCCCGGGAGCAGCGACCTCTCCCGCAGCCGCGCGCCGAAGTAGCGCGCCTCCGGGTCGGAGACCACCTTGCGCTCGTCGGACCGGGCCTCGAAGAACCGCTCGATCATCTCCTCGAAGGTGAACGACTCCGGGCCGGCCACCTCGGTGATGCCCCGGGTCGGCTCGCCGAGCGCGGCCCGCGTCACCGCGTCGGCGACCTCGTCGGCCGCGATCGGCTGGATCAGCGCGTCCGGCACCCGTACGGTGCCGCCCTCGGTCGCCGAGTCCGCGATGGCGCCGGCGAACTCGAAGAACTGGGTGGCGTGCACGATCGAGTACGGGACCGGGGAGGCCGCGATCAGCTCCTCCTGCGCGACCTTCGCCCGGAAGTAGCCGCTGTCGGGCAGCCGCGAGGTGCCCACGACCGACAGCGCGACATGGTGCCGGACGCCCGCCTCGGCCTCGGCCGCCAGCACGTTGCGGCTGGACGTGGTGAAGAACTCCATCACGGCCGCGGCCTCGAACGACGGCGAGTTCGACACGTCCACCACCACCTCGGCGCCCTTCAGCACCTCGGCGAGCCCCTCCCCCGTGAGGGTGTTGACCCCGGTCCGCGGGGTGGCCACCACGGCCTCGTGCCCCTGGCCGGTGAGCCTCGCGACGACCTTGCCGCCGATGAGCCCGCTGCCGCCGATGACCACGATCTTCATTGCGCGTACCTCCGTGCCGCCTGTGCGGGGCACCGTCCCGTGACGGCGCCTCCACCGGCTATGACAAGGCGGCCCCCGCGTCTGTGACAGGCCCGCTCTCCGGAGCCGGGCGGCACGGGCCGGCCGCCGCCCTGTCACAGAACGGGGGACCGCCCTGTCGTCCTGGAAGGCGAAGACACGGCGACGGGAGCGGGGCAGTGGCGGCACAGACCACCGGAAGCGGGATCCGGGCGCGGATGCGCGCGCGCCCGATCGACGAGCCGCACCGCGGCGCGAGCCCCCTGGAGCTGCTGTTCGACCTGACCTTCGTGGTCGCGGTCGCGGCCGTCACCGCCCGCTTCGCGCACGACATCGCCGACGCCCACGCCATGTCCGGGCTGGTCGCGTTCCTCCAGGTCTTCTTCGCGATCTGGTGGGCGTGGATGAACTTCACCTGGTTCGCCTCGTCGTACGACAACGACGACGTCGGCTACCGGCTGCTGACCATGGTGCAGATGGCCGGCGTCCTGGTGCTGGCCGCCGGCGTGCCCGCCGCGGCCGAGGACGGCGACTACCGCGGCGTCACGTTCGGCTACCTCCTCATGCGGGTCGGGCTGGTCTCCCAGTGGATCCGCGCCGGCATCGAGGACCCGGCGCGGCGCCGCACCGCGTTCCGCTACGCCGCCGGCTTCACCCTCCTCCAGGCGGGGTGGCTGCTCCGCCTCCTGCTGGCCGGGACCGGCAACCTGCCCGCCGCGGCCGAGGTGCCCGCCTTCGTCGTCCTGTCCGTCCTGGAACTGGCGGTGCCGCTGTGGGCGGAACGGACCGCGCGCACCACCTGGCACCCCCACCACATCGCCGAGCGGTACGGCCTGTTCACGATCATCCTGCTCGGCGAGAGCGTCCTCGCCGCGTCCCGGGGCGTCGCGGGCGCGCTCGAGACGTCCGCCGTCGACGGCCCGTTCGTCCTCGTCGCGGGGTCCGGCCTCGTGCTGCTGTTCGCGCTGTGGTGGCTCTACTTCCTGGCGCCGGCCGGGCAGGGCCTGCGCGACCGGCGCCACCGCTCGTACCTGTGGGGGTACGGCCACTACGGCATCTTCGCGGCCCTCGCGGCCGTCGGCGCGGGCCTGGAGGTCGCGGTCGAGCAGACCGGGCACGACCTCGCCGCGTCGCCCCTCGCGATCTGCTACGCCGTGGCGGTGCCGGCGGCGGCGTTCATCGTCCTGCTCTGGCTGGTCCACGCCCCCATCGCGGCGCAGCCCGCCGCGCACCCCGCCGCCGTTCCGGGGTGCGCCGCCGCCGTCCTGCTGCTGCCGCTCGCGGAGCCGCTGATCGGGATCGCCGGGGTGGTCGCGGCGCTCGCCGCCGGCTGCGTCCTGCTGATCGTCCTCGTGCTCACCCCGGCGCGCGGACCGGCGGTTTAGGATCATTTCGGGGGAGGTGGGCGCCCATGGCGGAGTGGGAGCTGTTCGAGCAGGTCGGCGAGGTGGTCAGGGGATCGGCGCCGGCCGCTCTGGGGCCGCTGCACCTGCGGGTGCGCCGGAACGGGGTGAAGGCGTGGTTCGGCGACGCCGAGCCGCAGCGCGAGCACTACGAGGCCCAGGTCATCGGCGCGGACATCGTCCCCGCCGCCCGTACCCGGGCGCTGGAGATCGGCTTCCACGCCGAGCACCGCGCCGAGAGCGACAACGACGCGGTGCTCGCGCGGCTGGGCGCCGCCGAGCCGCGCTGGCGCCCGGAACTCGGCGCGGACGCGGTCGCCGGCCCGTTCATCGGGCCCGCGCCCTGGCGGCGGATCTCCGAGGTGTGGCTCGACCCCGATCTGGACGGCGGCGACGTCGCGTTCGAGATCGGCGTGCGCATGGTCGACTACATGCGCGCCCTCGAACCGCACCGCGCGCCCGCCGGCGGCTCCTGACGCGCCGTCAGGGCCGCTGCCCGGCGGGCTCCCCGTCCAGGCGAGCCAGCGTCCTGGACGCGAACGTGCGGACGTAGTGGTCGGTGTCCTCCAGGGCGCGGCCGAGGTGCGGGCGCAGCGCGTCCCGCTCGTCCGGCGCCAGCCCCCGCTCCTCCGCCAGCAGCAGGAAGGCGAGCGCCGCGCCCTGGCGGACGCCCGCGTCGGCGTCGTCCAGCCGCCGCAGCCGCCCGGCGAAGTCCATCTCCCCGAACCGCTCGGCGAGATGGAGCGCGGTGGAGCGCACCCGCCCGTCGGGGTCCTCCAGCAGCGCCGGGAGCAGCGGGCGCACCTCCGGTACGTGCCACAGCGCGTCGTGGTAGGCGCCGGCGTGCTCCGGATCGGCGGCGAGCATGCCCGCCAGGAGCCCGGCCGTGCGGCGCGCGGCGTCGCGTACCGCGGGGTCGTCCGAGGGCGGCGGGACGGGCACGCCGGGGACGCGGCCGGCCCGCCACCGCTCCAGCCGCTCGATCGGGCCGCCGTCGAACCGGCGGAAGAAGGCGCCGAGCCCGGCGACGGCGCCCAGGCGCACCGGCTCGGCCGGATCGTCGAGCAGCCGCAGCAGCAGCCCGGCCTCCGCCAGGCCGCCCGCGGCGCCCAGCTCGCGGACGGCCGCGGCGCGCAGGCCGGCGGCCGCCGGGCCCGTGGCGAACCGCCGCAGCAGGCCGGCGGCCTCGGCCGTGCCGGCCCCGGCCAGCGCCGCCGCCGCGGCGGGCCCGCACCGCGGGTCGGCCAGCCAGGCGGCCGCCGGCGCCACCGCCGCGGGCACGCGGTGCGCCGCCAGCGCGCGGAGCAGGACGCTCCGCGCCTCCGGGTCGTGCTCCGCCTCGACGGCGGCCAGCAGCGCGTCCGCCACCTCCGGCACGGGCTCCCACAGCCGGCGCCAGGCCGCCTCGTACGCCCCTGAACCGGCGTCCGGGGTGCCCATGCCGGGAACGCCTGCCTGCGGCCGGGCCAGCAGGTGCAGCGCCCGCCGCCGCACCTCGCCCCCGGCGGTGCGGGCCAGGCCGGCCAGCACGGCGTCGGCCTCGGGCAGCAGCCGCAGCAGCGATCCGGCCGGCGACCAGATCACCGGGTCGGGGTCGGCGAGCAGCGGCACCAGCGCGCCGGCCGGGACGGGCGCCGCCAGCCGCAGCAGCCGGCCGAGCACGGCCGGCCGGTTGCGGAGGGCGGTGTCCCCGGCCAGCCGGACGAGGGCGGCCGTCACCGCGGGGCCGGTGGCGCCGAGCCGGTCCAGCGCGTTGACCGCGCGCCGCCGCACCTCGGCGTCGGGGTCGCGGCACAGCGCCAGCAGCGGCTCGACCGGTGCCGCGCCGCCCTGCCGGCCGAGTCCCTGGGCGGCCGCCGCGCGCACCCGCGGCGCGGGGTCGGCGGTGAGGGCGGCCAGTTCGGCGGCGTGCCCGGGGACGCGGCCCAGGCCCTTGGCCGCGGCGGCGCGGCGCCCCGGGTCGGGGGAGCCGAGCTCCCGCAGGAAGAACGCGACCTGGTGTCCGGCGATCATGACCACTCCCCCGCAATCGGTCCCCCCGAGAAGACGATCAAGGCGGGCCGCCGGTTGCCATCTCCGGCGGCCGTCCGGGTCAGGCGGGCGCCTTCGCGGGGTCGAGGGCCAGGTCGAGCGCGCGCTCGACGTGGATCCGGGTGGAGTCGAGCACCGGCAGCGGGCTGTCGTCCGGGCCGATGAGCAGGGTGATCTCGGTGCATCCCAGGACGACGGCCTCGGCGCCCCGGTCCGCCAGGCCCGCGATGACGTCGATGTACGCCCGGCGGGAGGCGTCGGTGACGATCCCCTGGGTGAGCTCCCGGTAGATGATGTCGTCCACCGTGGTCCGGCCGGGCTCGTCGGGCACCAGGACGCGCACGCCGTGGCGGCGCATCCGGTCCCGGTAGAAGTCCATCTCCATGGTGAAGCGGGAGCCCAGCAGGCCCACCGTGGTCGTCCCGGCCGCGGCGGCGGCCTCGGCGGTGGCGTCGACGAGGTGGACGAACGGGACGTCGAGCGCCGCCTCGATCGCGCCGGCCACCCGGTGCATGGTGTTGGTGCACAGCAGGACCAGGCCGGCGCCCGCGTCCTGGAGGGTCCTGGCGTGCGCGGCGAGCACCTCGCCGGCCCTGTCCCAGTCGCCGGCGCGCTGGAGCGCCTCGATCGCGGCGAAGTCCTCGGTCAGCAGGATGCTCCGTACCGTGCGATGGCCGCCGAGGCGGCGCCTGCTCCCGGTGTTGAGGAGCCGGTAGTACTCGGCGGACGAATCCCAGGCCATGCCGCCGATCAGGCCGATGGTCGCTGTCATGCCGCCATCGTGCCGCGCCGCGATGCCCCTAGGAAGTCCTGTATTTCTTGGCTCTGACCCAAGACATACTTATACCCATGGACGCTCATCGGCTGCTGGTGTTCCAGCAGGTGGCCAGGGCCGGGTCGATCGCGGGCGCGGCGCGCGCGCTCGGCTGGACCCAGCCCGCCGTCAGCCAGCACCTGCGGCTGCTGGAGCGGCAGGCCGGGACACCGCTCGTCCTGCGGCGCCCGCGCGGCGTCCTGCTCACCGAGGCCGGCACGGCCCTGCTGCGCCACGCCGACGCCATCGCCGCCCGGCTGCAGGCCGCCGCCGACGACCTCGGCGCGCTCGCCGACCTGCGCAGCGGCACCGTCCGGCTGGCCGCCTTCCCCTCCGCCAGCGCCACCATCGTGCCCGCCGCCATGAGCGTCCTGGCCGACCGCCATCCCGGCATCGACGTGCGGCTGCGCGAGGCCGAGCCCGCGGACGCGCTCGCCCTGCTCAGGACGGGCGAGGTGGACGTCGCGGTGGTCTTCGCGCACGCGGGGCAGGCGCCGCCGGACGAGCCGGGGCTGACCGGCGTCCGGCTCGCCGACGACCCGCTGCGGCTGGTGCTGCCCGCCTCCCGCGCGCCCGCCGGCCGGCCCGTCGACCTGCGGTCGCTGGCGGGCGAGAAGTGGATCGCCGGGTGCGAGCACTGCACCGAGAACCTGCGGCGGACGTGCGAGGCGGCCGGGTTCGCGCCGGACGTGCGGCACGGCACCGACGACTACGTCGTCACCCAGGCGCTGATCGCGCGCGGCCTCGGCATGGGGCTGCTGCCCCGGCTCGCGCTGGACGCCTACACCCACCCGGAGGTCGTGGTCGCCGAGGCCGTCCAGGCCCGGCCGCGGACGGTGCACGTCCTCCACCATCCCGAGGCCGCCCAGATCCCCGCCGTACGGCAGGCGCTCCGCGTCCTCGGCGAGCACGCCCGCGGGTAGGGCTCGTCGCCACGGCCCGCGCGATCTTCCCCCGGGAGGCGCTACCTTGACCTGACGCTCGGCGCCCCGGCCGGTCAGGGAGTCGAGGCGCCGGCACGGCGCGCCGCTTCTCATGCGGAAGGGGCCGGCATCAGGGGTCGCGCCCGCGGGCACCGGGTATGCCGGTGCGAGGGTCCGGCCAGGCGGATCGTGTGTGGATCGTGCGGCTGGAGGCGATGGACGATGGGGAGGGCGGCGGGTCCGTTCGAGCGCGGCACCCGGCCCGCGGGCGAGGCGGTCGGTCCCGCGTTCTTCGGCGTGGCCTGGCGTGAGGGCTGGGCGGTGGTGAGCGTGCGCGGGGAACTGGACCTCGCCAGCGCGCCGGGCCTGGACGAGCACGTCTCGCAGGTGGTCCGGCTGCACGTCCCGCCGCTGGTGGCGGTGGACCTGTCGGGCGTGGAGTTCTTCGACTCCTCCGGTCTCAACGCGCTGATCCGGGCCTGGAAGCGGGTCGGCACGGCCGGCGGGCGGCTGGTGCTGCTGCGGCCGGGGCCGCGGATCGCCGAGGTGCTGCGGGTGACCGGGCTGGCCGTCCGGTTCGAGGTCCGGCAGGACCTCCCGGCCGCCGGCGGCGGCCCCGAGGAACGTTGACGATCACTTCTGAGGTTGTTAAGGCGGCTTTAGGGAATTCGCCGTTACCGTCCTGACCGCAGTCAGCGGCCGCCTTTCCATTCCGGGCGGCCGTTCCGAGAACCTTTCCGGGAAGGTCGGTATGCGCAGGACATTCGCCTATCCACTCGCGGTCGCCGCGGTCGCCGGGTCGACGGTGGTCGTGGCCGCCGGGCCCGCTTCGGCGCACGGCTACATCTCCTCGCCGCCGAGCCGGCAGGCGCTGTGCGCCCAGGGGGCGGTGCCCGACTGCGGGCCCATCCAGTTCGAGCCGCAGAGCGTCGAGGGGCCGAAGGGGCTGCGCAACTGCCACGCGAACCTCGGCCAGTTCGCCGTGCTGTCGGACGAGAGCCGCGACTGGCCGGCGAAGGCGGTCGGGAGCACGGTGTCGTTCAGCTGGACGCTCACCGCGCGGCACCGCACGAGCACCTGGGAGTACTTCGTCGGCGGCACCCGCGTGGCCGTGTTCGACGACGGCAACCGGTTGCCGGACTCGGTCGTCACGCACAAGGTCGACCTCAGCAGGTTCCCCGGGAAGCGCACCGTCCTGGCGGTGTGGAACATCGGGGACACGCCGATGGCGTTCTACAACTGCGTCGACCTGAACGTCGGCGGCGGCTCCGGTACGTCCCCGTCGCCCACGGCCGGCCCGACGGGCGGCCCGTCGGCGCGGCCCACGGCGTCGGCTTCGCCCACCGCCCGCCCGCCGGGACGGCCGACGCCGGCGCGGCCCACCTCCCCCGCGACCGGGTCGGCGTGGAGGGCGGGCGCGACGTACCGCGTCGGTGACGAGGTCACCTACGACGGCGTCCGGTACCGCTGCCGCCAGGCCCACACCACGATCCGCAGCTGGGAACCGCCGTTCACCCTGGCCCTGTGGCTGCCGCTGTGAGGCTCCGGTACGGGGGCCGCCGCGCCCTGCCGGCGCTGCTGGTGCCGCTGCTGCTCGCGGGGTGCGGCACCGGCGGCGGCCACGGGCACCACGGGGCCGCCGGGCACGGGGCGCACGCGGCGAGCGCCGCCCCGGCGGGGGCCGGCTACAACGACGCCGACGTGATGTTCCTCCAGATGATGATCGCCCATCACCGGCAGGGGGTGGAGATGGCGCGGCTCGCCGCCGCCCGGGCCCGCCGGGCCGAGGTGCGCACGCTCGCCGCGGCGGTCGTGGCGACGCAGTCGGACGAGGTCAGGACGATGAGCTCCTGGCTCGGGCGCTGGTCGAAGCCGACGCGGGCCCCGCACGCGCCGGGCGCCCACGCCGAGCACGGCGGGCTGCCCGCGACGGGGGCGGACGAGATCAGGGCGCTGAAGGCGGCGAAGGGCACGGCGTTCGAGCCCGCGTTCCTCAACCTCTTCGTCGCGCATCAGCACAACGCGGTGAAGATGGCCCGCACGGAGAAGGGCAAGGGCCGCGATCCCGGCGCCAGGGCGTTCGCGGGGCGGGTCGAGGAGTCGCGGACCGACCAGATCCGGCAGCTGCTCGGCCTGCTCAACGGCTGAGCCGTGGCCGGCAGCCGATTTCCGTTTTTGGGCAGCTCATAATGGTTTATGGTCCCACGGTGGCTATGGTGCTGTTGGTGGAGGACGACGACGACGTCCGGCAGGCGCTCCTCCGGGAACTGCGGGATCTCGGGCACACGGTACGCAGTGCCGGGCTCGCGCTGGAGGCCCTGCGCGAGGTGTCGGCGAACGCGCCCGACGTGGTCGTCCTCGACCTGGGGCTGCCCGATCTGGACGGCGCCGAGGCGCTGAAGATGCTCCGCGCCGTGTCCGACGTGCCGGTGATCGTGGCGACCGCCCGGGACGGCGAGCAGGAGATCATCCGGCTGCTCCGCTCGGGCGCCGACGACTACCTGGTCAAGCCGTTCTCGGCCGGCCACCTGCACGCGCGCGTCGAGGCGGTGCTCCGCCGGGCCCGGACGGTCACCCGTCCGGGCCCGCTGGTGGTGGGGGCGCTGCAGGTGGACGCCGAGCGGCGGCAGGCGCGGCTGGAGGGCACTCCCCTCCAGCTGTCGCGCAAGGAGTTCGACATGCTGGCGTTCCTGGCCCGCAACGCCGGCCGGGTGGTGTCCCGGCGCGAGCTGCTCACCGAGGTGTGGCAGCAGCCGTACGGCGACGACCAGACCATCGACGTGCACCTGTCCTGGCTGCGCCGCAAGCTCGGGGACCGCGCCGCCGCGCCGCGCTACCTGCACACCGTGCGGGGCGTGGGCGTGATGCTGACGGCGCCGGAGTGACCGCCGGAGTGACCGTCAGTACTCGTAGACCTGGACGAGCGGCGGATGGTCCTTCCAGGTCGCGAACACCGCCGAGCCATGGGTGCCGTCGGTCAGGTCGACGCGCAGCCAGCCGTCCCTGCGCCACACCTTGGCCTGGAAGCCGCTGTCGGGCGTCGCCGACACCAGCCGCGCCGAGCGGGCGGACAGCTCCAGCACCACCCGTCCCGACTTGACGACGTAGGTGCGCACCCGCCCGCTCGGCGCCTTCGCCGAGGCCGAGGGCGCGGGCCGCGCGCCGGTGGACCTGGCCGCGGGCGAGCCCGTGCCGGTACGGGACGCGGACGGCGACGGGGAGGGCGCGCTGGGCGCGCCGGCCTCGGGCGAGGGGCCCGCCGGCGGCCGGCCCTGCCGGACCGGCGCCTGGGCGGCGAGTTCGGGGGTGGCCAGGGCGGTGCCGCGCATCGCGTCGCCCACGCCCGCCCAGCTGATCGCGATCCCGGCGGCCGTGGTGGCGACCCAGGCCGCGAGAAATCCGGTTCGTACCCGCACGGGCCTCATTATCGCCATGACCACATATCTTTCACTCTCGGACGGAAGGGCGGGACGGGCATGCGAGGAGCGCTGGCGCGGATCGCCACGGCGGTCACGGCGATGGTGGCGCTGTCGTTCGTCGTGCCGCTGGGGCTGCTGAACGGCCAGATGGCGCGGGACCGGGCGGTGACGGCGGCCGAGCGGCAGGCCGCGTCGCTCGTCCCGGTGCTGACCGTGACGCGCGACCCGGCGGCGCTCACCGCGGCGCTCGGCTCGGTGCCCGCCGGGGCGGGCGAGCGGATGGCGCTGCACCTGCCGGCCGGCGAGGCGCTGGGCTCCCCGCACGCGCCGGCCGCCGATCTCGCCGCGGCGCGCCGGTCGGGCCGCACCTCGACCGTCGCGGCGCCGGGCGGGACGGTGCTGCTGCGGCCGGTCCTGCTGGAGGCCGGGACGCTCGCCGTCATCGAGGTGTACGTGCCGGGCGAGGAGCTGAGCCGGGGCGTCGCCAGGTCGTGGTCGATCCTGGCCCTGGTGGCGCTCGCGCTGATCCTGGTGTCGGTGGCGATGGCCGACCGGCTGGCGACCCGGGTCGTGCGGGCCACCGAGCGGCTCGTGCACGCGGTCACCGGCGTCGCCGCGGGCGACCTCGGCGCGCGCGTCGAGCCGCACGGGCCGGCGGAGCTGCGCGCGGCGGGCGAGGCGTTCAACCACATGGCCGACCGACTCGCCGGGCTGCTGGCGGCCGAGCGCGAGGCGGGCGCCGACCTGTCGCACCGGCTGCGGACGCCGCTGACGGCGCTGCGGGTCAACATCGACGGGCTGGCCGCCCACCCGGGCGATCCGGGCCGGCTGGAGCAGAGCCGGGACGCGCTGGAGCGGCTGGAGACCGCGATCGACGACATCATCGCCGCCGCGCGGCGCCCGGAGGGGACGGCCGGCGCGGCGGCCGCGGGCTGCGACGCGGCCGAGGTCGTCCGCGGGCGGCTGCGGTTCTGGTCGGCGCTGGCCGAGGACCAGGGCCGCGGCTGGGAGCTCGCCGGCGCCGACGGGCCGGTGCCGGTCCCGGTCCCGGCGGCCGAGCTGGGCGCCGTCGTGGACGCGCTGCTCGGCAACATCTTCCGGCACACCCCGCACGGGACCGCGTTCCGGCTGGCCGTCCACCGCGGCCGGAATTCCGCCGGGCTGCTCTTCGGCGACGCGGGCCCCGGCATCGCCGACGTCGAGGAGGCGCTGCGGCGCGGCGTCAGCGGCGCGGGGTCGACCGGGCTGGGCCTGGACATCGCCCGGCGGCTGGCCGAGTCGACCGGCGGGTCGCTGCGCGCGGGCACCTCGCCCCTGGGCGGCGCCCAGATCGAGCTGTGGCTGCGCACCGCTCCCAAGCCGGCCTCGCGGCGGGCCGCGCGCCGCGCCGGCCGCGGCTGATCCGCGGCGGGCGCGCCGGTTCCGTCGGTCCGCATCTCACGCCAGGGCGGCGACGGCCAGCGCCGTGACGGCCAGCGCGCCGTCCGTCAGCCAGACCAGCGTCGCCCAGCAGCGCATCCGGGCGACCGCGGGCGACCGCCCCCGCCCCGGGCCGGGGACGGGCGGCGGTGCCGGGCGGGTCGCCCGCGGCAGCAGCCGGTACCAGATCACCAGGATCAGGACCTGGACGTGCAGCAGCGTCCACGCGGCCGCCAGCGTCCGGGCGCCGGCACCGGAGCCGACGGGCTGGTGCGCGAAGCCCAGGGCCGTGCCCGCGCAGGCCACCAGGCACGCCACCCGGTCGGGGACGGCCGGCCCCCGACCGGCGGCCGTCCCCGCCCTGACCAGCAGCACCGCCCCGAGGACCGCCGCGGCGGCCGCCGCCCAGCCCAGGAATCGGACCGTTCCACCCGGCCGGCCGGCGGTCATCGGCACGGCGTGCAGCAGTACGAGCGCGATCGTCGAGGCGGCCGCGCCGCGGCACCAGCGGTCCCGCCGCCGGCGCCGGGCGGAGCGGCCGCCCCCCAGCATCCGCTCGGCCGCGGGCACCCGGAGCAGCAGCACCACCAGGAGGAGCGCCCCGTAGCCGGCGCCGAGCGCGGCCAGCTGCGCGGCCGCCACCGCCGTTCCCGCCTCGGGCGCGGGCCACGAGGCCGCCGACCACAGCACGCACAGGACCGCGCCGCCCGCGGCGGCCGCCCACCCGAACGGGACGGGCGTCCGCCGCGCCGGCCGCGGCCCCCGGCGGTGCGCCGGAACGGCCCGCGCCGGGCGCGGCGCGGCCAGCCGGTGCGTCCCGGGCCGCCGCCGGCGCCCGCCGTGCCCCCGCGAACGGCCGCCCGGTACGACCGGGACGCCGGCCCTCCCCGCCATTCACAACCCCCGCCGTACCGAAACCGCCCCTGACCGGAATGGCCGCGCCGGAATCGAACGCGCGACCGAGACCGCACATTACCTGTCCCCGCCCATTCGGAAACTCGGATCGTCCACTAAAGAAGCCGTCTTATTCAACTCTTAAGGGAACGGTGAAAAGGTCTTAATCGGAATGCGGGCGGGCTTCACTGGCGGCGCGGGTCGCCGGATTCGCGGGCGTTCCGCTCGGCGGCCTTGCGGAGCTGGTACCTGGCCTGCTGGACGACCTTGATCGGCAGTTCGGGCAGGTGCCGCGACGCGCCGCGGTGCCGCCGCCAGCGCTGCCGGGCCCGGGTGCGGTGCTCGACGCGCAGGTGCTCGATGAGCCGGTCGATGTCCATGGAGACCTCGCCGTACAGCGGCCACAGGTCGCCGGCCGCGGCCCGCTCGTGCAGGCTCCGCGCCAGCCGGGCGCGGCGCGCGCGGGCCACGTCGACGTGCACCTCCAGGTCCTGCTCGGCGAGGAACGGGGTGGCGTCGCGGGCCAGGTCGGAGCGGGCCAGCCGGCCGTACGCGGCGATGCTCGCGGCGATCTCGGCGAGCGCGTCGCCGAGGTTGCGCCGCAGCGCGGGATCGGTCAGCAGCCGGCCGCGCGGCCCCAGCCGCTCGTCGTCGGCGAGGGACCGGGTCAGGCCGCGCAGCGACAGCGTGAAGTGCTCCATCGTCTCCATCGCGTTGCGCAGCGCGACCCCGGCGTCGATGAGCCGGCGCGCCCGCGTCCGGGGGTTGAGGCGGACGCTCTCCTCGGCGGCGCCGAGGTCCCGGTCGGTACGGCCGATCTCGCGGGCCAGCTCCTCGGCCTTGTCCTGCCAGCCGGCCGCCTCGTGCGCGGCGGGCTCGCCGCGCAGCCCGTCGGCGATCTCCGCGATCAGGGCCCGCAGCCGCTCGGCGATGTCCTGGACGGCCTCCTCCGCAGGCCGCACCCGCACGGACGGCGCCAGCAGCGTCGCCGCCAGCCCGGTCGCGGCGCCGATCAGCGTCTCCAGCACGCGGTCGATCGCGCCGCTCTCGCTGGCCGCGCCCAGCGCGAAGATCAGCATCGCGGAGATCGGCGCCTCCAGCACGTGCTCGCCCAGCCGCAGCACGTGCCCGATGACCAGGGCGGTGAGGATGGTCAGGCCGAGCGTCCACCAGGAGAACCCGATCGTGCTCGCGGCCAGCACCGCCACCAGCACGCCCGAGGTGACCGAGGCCACCCGCAGGATGCCCGCCCTGATCGTCCCGTAGACGGAGAACTGGACGACGAGAAGCGCGGTCAGCGGCGCCAGCAGCGGCTGCGGCCCGCCCTCGGGCAGCACCGCGAGGGCGAGCACGAACGCCAGCGTGGCGGTGATCGTCAGGCGGGCGATGCGGAAGACCGTGGACCGCGCCTCCGTCGTCACGCGGAGCGGCGATCGGTCGGCGCGGCCCTCCGGCTCGGAGCGGCGGCGAAGGAACACGGGTCTCGTGTGCCCGCGTCGTCCCACTCCATTCACGGCCGGCCCGGAAGCACCACGGACCGGCCGCGGATCCGCTGATGGCTTTGCCCTCGCTTGGCGTGCCGGTCACATGTCCCGGCGCCGCAGCAGGACGCCCGCCGCGAGCCCGAACGCGGCCAGGTAGGCCGCGATGACCAGGCTCGCGTGGACGGGCCCGGTGAGCTCGGCGACCGCGGGGGTGTCCTCCCGCGCGCCCATGGAGGCGACGAGGGAGCCGGCGGCGCCGCCGGGGAGCCACGCCTGGAGGGCGTCCACCCAGCCCAGCAGCGGCGCGGCCAGCCCGCTGATCAGGTTCTGCACGGCGAGCATCCACACCAGCCCGATCCCGACGGGCAGCGCGACGGCGCGCAGGGCGACGGCCAGCAGCATCCCGAGCGCGGCCCACATGGACGCGATGAGCCACGCGGCGGCCAGGCCCGCGGCGGCGTCCGGCGCGGCCGGCCAGGTGACGGCGGCGCCCTCGGCGGCCGTGACGGCCAGCCCGGCCGCCGCGCTCACCGCGAGCAGCGCGACCGCCAGCAGCAGGCAGCCCAGGGCCACCGTGGCCCCCTTCGCCAGCAGGACGCGGGTCCTGGACGGCTGCACGACGAGGATCGTCTTCCACACGTCCCACGCGTAGTCGCTCCCCGCGACGAGCACGCCGAAGATGAGCGCGAGCGCCCCCGTGAACGCCGGCATCCCGCCGATGGCCGACCCGGCGAACTCCGCGGTGAGCAGCGGCGCGAGCCGCTCCTCCGCCGAGCCGCCCCTGTACCCGGCGTACGGGATGACGTAGGCGAAGGTCAGCGTCAGCGCCATGGCGGTGGCGAGGAGCAGCCAGTTGGCGGTGCGGCGGCTCTGGACCGCGATCTCCGCCCGGGTGTCAGACCACATCACGGCTCCCCCCGGTCAGCTCGAAGAAGACCTCTTCGAGATCGGGCACGTGCCAGCGCAGCTCGCTGACGGCGACGCCGCCGGTGACGAGCGCGCGGTTGACCGCCGCCGCCATGCCCGCGTCGACGGCCAGGTGCAGGTCCTCGCCCGCGCGCAGCACCGCGGCCGCGCCGAACGTCCGGCGCAGCAGCTCCTCCGCCTCGTCCGGCGGGTCGGCCCGCACGCTCAGCCGGCCGGCGCCGCCGAGCTCGCCGATCGGCCGCTGCGAGACCAGCCGGCCGCGGTGGACGATCCCCACCCGGTCGCAGATCTGCCGGACCTCGCCCAGCAGATGGCTGCTCAGCAGCACGGTGCGGCCCTCCTCGGCGAGCCCGCGGATCGTCCGGCGCATGTCGGCCATGCCGACCGGGTCGAGCCCGTTGGTCGGCTCGTCGAGGACCAGCAGCTCGGGATCCCGGAGCAGGGCGGCGGCCAGGCCGAGCCGCTGCTTCATGCCCAGCGAGTACGCGGCGTACCGGTCCCCGGCCCGCCCGGTGAGGCCGGCCAGCTCCAGCACCTCCCCCACCCGGCCGCGCGGGACCCGCGCCCGCCGCGCCAGCGCGCGCAGGTTCTCCCGGCCCGACAGGAACGGGTAGAACGCCGGTCCCTCGATGAGCGCCCCGACCCGGCCGAGCGCCGGGGACGGCCAGCGCCGGCCGGTGTCGCCGAGGACGCTGACCGAGCCCGCCGTCGGGCGCACCAGCCCGAGCAGCATCCGCAGCGTCGTCGTCTTGCCGGCGCCGTTGGGGCCGAGGAACCCGTAGACCTCGCCGGCCCGCACGTCCAGGTCCAGGCCGTCCACCGCCAGGACGGGGCCGTACCGCTTGGTCAGCCCGGCCGTCCGCACCGCCGCCGTCATCGGGGGCCACCGCCCCGGCGGCCGCCGCGGACGCGGCCCCACGGCTTCGCCACGGCGAGCACGGTCGCGAACGTCAGCGCCGTCAGCGACACCGCGGGCGGGAAGAACAGGTTCGTGATCCCCGCCGGCTCCGGGACGCCGGGGCCGAGCGTCCGGCCGTACTCGCCGACCTCGGCCATGCCCGGCTGGAGCGCGACGACGATCAGGACGCACAGGACCGCGTTCAGCACGAGCTTGACGGCGACCCACCAGTACCGCAGCAGGCCCCACCGGGTGCCCAGCCCCAGGACGACCCCGGTGACCAGGCAGGCGAGCGCCGACACCAGCATCGGCCAGACGACGAACGCGGCCAGCGCCTGGTAGGCCAGCCCGCGCACCTCGTCCGTCGTGCCGAACCGCCCGGTGAGGACCAGGACCGCCACCATGACGTCGATCCCGATCCAGGCGCCGGCGGAGACGACGTGCGCGATGAGGAGCGTCTTGCGCCATTTCCGCCCGATGCGGAGCAGGGGCTCGGCCCGCCGCGCCGCCGGTGCCGCGCGCGAGCCGGTGCTCCGCGCCAGGTTCCTCTCGTAGACCGCCATCTCGTCACGTCCCTTCTGGCCGGGGCCGGTCAGGGAGCCGGCCCCACACGTGACGACGGTGCCGCTTCGCGCCGCGGATTCCGTCCCCTGCCGGACGGCTTCTCCGGTACGCCGTCCGGCGCGGACGCCCGCGGTCCCGGTACGCCCCGCGGCGTACCGGCGGGGCGCGGCCGCGGAACCGCCCGCCGGACGGCCGCGGCGGCCGGGCGCGCGGCCGTGCGCCCCTACGCTCCGGGGAGTAGGACGGCGTACGCCCGCGGGCGGCGCCCCGCGGCTCGGCGGGTCAGGGCTTGCGGGCCACGCCGGCGACGCCGATGCTCGGCACGGTGTCGTGCTCGGCCTGGACGGGGGCGTCGGGCCGCCAGCGGTGCGGCGGGACGATGCCGGGCTCGACCGGCTCCAGCCCGTCGAAGAACCCCTTGAGCTGCTCGATGGAACGCAGGTGGTGCGCCACGGCCCCGGTCTGGGCGTACTGCCGCAGCGCCTCCACCGCCCGCTCGTCGCTGTCGTCGCCGTCGGCGTGCACCAGGAAGCTGCCGGACGGCAGGGCGTCCAGGACGGTGCCCACGATCTCGCGGGCCCGCTCGTAGGGGTCGATGTGGCCGGTGATCCCCATCAGCATGAGGGCGATCGGCCGGTCGAGGTCCAGCAGTTCCCGGGCGCGGTCGATGATCGGGCCGGGGGCGTTGAGGTCGGCGTCCAGGTAGTGGCACTCCCCCTCGGCGCTGCTGCTCAGCAGGGCCCGCGCGTGGGCCAGCACCATCGGGTCGTTGTCGACGTACACGACGCGGCATTCGGGGGCGACGGCCTGGGCCGTCATGTGCGTGTTCTCGACGGTGGGCAGGCCGCTGCCGATGTCGAGGAACTGCCGGATGCCCGCCTCGCCCGCCAGGTACCGCACGGCCCGCCGCTGGAAGTCCCGCGAGATGCGCGCGACCATCGGCTGGAACGGGAAGATCTCGGCGACCCGGGCGCCGACCGCCCGGTCGATCTCGTAGTTGTCCTTGCCGCCCAGCCAGTAGTTCCAGATCCGCGCCGAGTGCGGCACGCTGATGTCGATCTCCTGGGACAGGCCGCCCTGCGGACCCATGCTCATTCGCCGCCACCTCAGCTACCGGGGAGTCCAACGCCGATCATCAGTGTGGGGGGACGGTCCCGTGCCGCGGGCGCCGTGGCCGCACCCGGCCGCACGGCCGGATACGGCCAAGATCTCGGGTTGACGCGGCGCTGGATCGATCCATTTCGAAGCCGACGTGGCACGGGCGCAGGCTTGCCAAAGGTGGTCCGGGGATTGGTCAATTCTGTCCCCTTGCTGGGGTACCGCGCCTTCTTCACGATGCACGTGACTCAGGGCCCGTCATCCGGACCGGCCCTGACTCGCTGGAGGCACAGTGAGGATGAGACCCATCCGTCCCGCCACTGTCGTGTGCATGGCGGCCGCCACCGCCGCGGCCATGCTGACCGCAGTCCCCGCCGCGCAGGCCGCGGCGGCCCCCGCTCCCGCGCCCGACCCGGGCCGGCTGGCCACCGAACTGGCGCAGCGGCTCGGAACCCGCACCGCCGGCTCCTACCTGGACGGCGGCCGGCTGGTCGTGACCGTCGCGGACGCGGGCGCGGCCCGTGAGGTCCGCGAGGCGGGCGCCGTACCGAGGAACGTCGCCCGCAGCGGCGCGGTGCTCAAGAGCGTCACCGACGCCATCGGCCGGACGGTCACCGCGACCGGCACCGCCTGGGCCGTGGACGCCGCCACCAACCAGGTCGTGCTCTCGTACGACGACACCGTGACCGGCGCGAAGCTCGCCCGTACCAGGGCGGCCGCGGCGGCCCACGGCTCGGCCGTGCGGCTGGAGCACATCGCCGGGAAGCTCACCACCACCATCTCCGGCGGCCAGGCCATCTACACCGGAGGCTCCCGCTGCTCCCTGGGCTTCAACGTCCGCAACAGCGCCGGCCAGCAGTTCTTCCTGACCGCCGGGCACTGCACCAACATCGGCTCCACCTGGTACGCCAACTCCAGCGGCAGTACCGTGCTCGGCACCCGGGCGGGCTCCAGCTTCCCGGGCAACGACTACGGCATCGTCCGCTACACCAACACGACGATCTCCAAGCCGGGGGACGTCTACCTCTACTCCGGGACCCAGGACATCACGAGCGCCCGCAACGCGGTCGTCGGTGAGACCGCCCGCCGCAGCGGCAGCACCACCGGCGTGCGCAGCGGGCAGGTCACCGCGCTCAACCAGACCGTCCGCTACCCGCAGGGCACCGTGTCCGGGCTGATCCGCACCACGATCTGCGCGCAGGGCGGCGACAGCGGCGGCTCGCTGTTCGCCGGCACCGCCGCGCTCGGGCTCACGTCCGGCGGCAGCGGCAACTGCACCACCGGCGGGACCACGTTCTTCCAGCCGGTCACCGAAGCGCTCAGCGCGTACGGCGTGAGCGTCTACTAGCGAGGCCGGGGATCCCCGGGCGCCGCGACCGGCCCCGGGGATCCCTCGCGCGCGGCTTCGCACCGCGAGCGTTCCACCAGGCTGTCCGCACGGGAACGGCGGGTTAGCGGGCCCGGGATCGGGGCAGCATGATCACGCTTTGCCGATCACGACGGGTGAGGGAGCGCATGGTCTGGGTGATCCTCATTGTGGCCGGGCTGCTGGAGACGGTGTGGGCGGCGGCGCTTGAGGCGTCCGCCCGGTTCACCCGGCTCTGGCCGACGGTCCTGTTCGTCGTGGCGCTGGCACTGAGCATGTGGGGGCTCGCGCACGCGCTGCACTCCCTGCCGCTCGGCACCGCGTACGCGGTGTGGACCGGGATCGGCGCGGTCGGCGCCGCCGTGTACGGGATGGTCTTCCTGCACGACCCGGTGACGGCCGCCCGCCTCTTCTGCCTGCTGCTGATCGTCGCGGGCGTCGTCGGGCTGCGCGTCATCACCGGCTGACCGGGCGCGGGTCAGGTGATGTCGCGGCGGACGGTCGTGACGGTGGCGATGGCCGCGAACGCCGTTCCGTAGGCCAGGAGCAGGAGCACGCCGCCCCAGGGAGGCAGGGTGGCGAGCTCGCCGGGGCCGCCGAAGGCGGACGTGCTGAGCGTGATGGCGCGCACCGCCCCGGCCGGCAGCCACTGCCCGACCTCGGGCAGCGCCACGGTGATGATCCCCTCCACCAGCTGCACCCAGCCCACCGCGACGATGATCGCCGCGATCTGGTTGCGGATCAGCGCGCCCAGCCCCAGGCCGACCAGCGCGTACAGCGCCATGGCCAGCACGGTGCCGCCCAGGATCAGCGGGACGTCGTCGTCCAGCAGCGAGGTGGAGCCCCCCTTGATCGCCAGCGCGGGCAGCGCCACCGCGACCGTCACCAGGACCGTCGCGAGCCCGAACGCCGCGCCGAAGAGGAAGTACGAGATCAGCTTGGCCGCCAGCACCCGGCCGCGCCGCGGCGTGACCAGGAACGTCCCGCTGATCGTCTGGTGCCGGTACTCGCCGGTGATCCCCATGATGCCGAGGATCATCATGAACAGCACCCCGCCGCCGGCGCTGGCGTAGAACGCGCGGACGGTCGCGGGGTCGGTCACCGGCGGGATGCCCGGCTGCCCGTTCATCTCGACCCCGGCCAGCGCCACGTAGACGGCGAGGCCCAGCAGGCTGAAGCCCAGGCTCAGGGCCAGCATGCCGAGCCACATCCGGGTGGACCGGATCTTCAGCAGCTCCGCGCGGATCAGCCGGATCATCGGGTGCCGTCCTCTCCGGCCGCCGCCGCGGGTTCGGGTTCTGGCGGGCCCGGGCCGTCCGGGGCGCTCAGCTCGGCCATGGTGAGCTCCAGGAAGATCTTCTCCAGGCCGGACCG
This sequence comes from Actinomadura sp. 21ATH, assembly GCF_041951345.1. Lineage (NCBI taxonomy): Bacteria > Bacillati > Actinomycetota > Actinomycetes > Streptosporangiales > Thermomonosporaceae > Actinomadura > Actinomadura sp. 21ATH. The sequence goes on from NZ_JBGNUR010000005.1 coordinate 161,831, forward strand.
CTCGCGGGCCAGCTCGCCGAGCACCGCCCGCACGTGCAGCGCCGCCTCGCCGACCTCCTCCGGCTCCAGCCCGGTCACCCACAGCAGGTCGTCCTCGCGCCTGACCTGACCGCCGGCGTTCTCCAGCGCCACGGCCAGCTCCGCTGACTGCGCGGTGCGGACCCGCAGTTCGCCGCCGGCGCCGACCAGCTCGGCCAGCGGCGCGTCCCGGACGAGCCGGCCGCGGGCGACGATGACGACATGGTCGGCGGTCTGCTCGACCTCGGGGAGCACGTGGCTGGAGACCAGGATCGTGCAGCCGATGCCCGCCAGGTGGCGCAGCAGGGAACGCAGCCAGTGGACGCCCGCCGGGTCCAGGCCGTTGGCGGGCTCGTCCAGGACGAGGACCGGCGGCTCCCCCAGGATGGCCGTGGCCAGCGCGAGCCGCTGCCGCATGCCGAGCGAGAAGCCCGCGACGCGGCGGCCGGCGGCGTCGGCGAGCCCGGTCAGCTCCAGCACCTCGTCCACCCGCCGCCCGGGCAGCCCGGCCGCCGCGCAGGTGATCCGCAGATGGTCGCGCGCGGTGCGGCCGGGATGGAAGCCGGTCGCCTCCAGCGCGGCGCCGACCTCGGCGGCCGGCCGGTCGAGGGCGGCGTACGGGCGCCCGCCGATCAGGGCGCGGCCCGCGGTGGGCGTCACGAGGCCGAGCAGCATCCGCAGCGTGGTCGTCTTCCCGGCCCCGTTCGGGCCCAGGAACCCGGTCACCATCCCGGGCCGCGCGGTGAAGCTCAGCCCGTCCACGGCGCGGACGGGGCCGAACTGCTTGACGAGGCCCTCGACGGAGATCATGCGGGCATCGTCTCAGCCCGACGCGCCCCGCCCCAAGAGGCAATCACCGACTGGACCGTGCCTGAAGCACCTGTGGTGCAATGGCCGGATGGCCGACGACGACTCCCCATCGACCCGGGCCCGGCTCCTGGCCGCCGCGGAGCGCCTCTTCATGGAGAAGGGCGCCGACCAGGTGTCGGTCCGGGCCGTCAACGCCGCGGCCGGCCTGAACCCGGGCGCGGTGCACTACCACTTCGGCTCGCGGGAGGGCCTCGTCATCGCGCTGCTCGAACAGGAGCTCCTGCCGCTGTGGGCGGACCGGCTGGAGGGCCTGGCGCGGCGGTCAGAAGCAGCCGGGGCGGCGCTGGACGTCACCGAGCTGGTGACCGCCCTCGTCGAGCCGTTCGAGGAGCTGGCGCGGACCGCCAAGGGGCGGATGCTGTGCCACCTGCTCGCCCGCTCGGTGCTGCCCGCCCGGCGGCTGCCGCACGCCTCGGACTGGTTCGGCCCGGCGCCGTTCGAGGTCATGCTCGCGCGCTCCCGCCCGGACCTGTCGGTACGGGAGGTCGCCGAGCGCTGGCGGCTGGCCTTCGCGCTGCTGCTGGAGATCTACGGGCGCCCGCTGGCGAGCGCCCCGCAGGCCGCCGCCGCGCTGCCGGAGACCGGCACCGTCATCGCCTTCCTGGCCGCCGGGCTGGCGGCCCCCGCCGCGGGTCAGGCGAGCACGCAGTGAGTGCCGCTGAAGATCGTCGGCATGCACTTGTTGCAGTGGATGCACAGCGACCGCGTCCGCGCGTCGGCCCGGATGCGGTTGATCAGGTCGGGCTCGCGTAGCAGGGCGCGCGCCATGGCGACGAACTGGAACCCCGCGGCCATCGCCCGGTCCATCGTGGCGCGCTCGGTGATCCCGCCGAGCAGCACCAGCGGCAGGTCCAGCTCGGCCCGGAACTGCCGCGCGCTGTCCAGGAGGAACGCCTCCTCGTACGGGTAGGAGCGGATGAACCGCTCCCCGACCAGCCGGATGCCCAGCCGCTGCGGCCGCGGGAACGTCGCCGCGAACTCCCGGACCGGCGCCTCGCCCCGGAACAGGTACATCGGGTTCAGCAGCGAGCTGCCGGCGGTCAGCTCCAGGGCGTCCACCCCGCCGTCGCGCTCCAGCCACTGGGCGACCTGGAGGCTCTCGTCCAGCCAGAACCCGCCGGGGACGCCGTCGTCCATGTTGAACTTGGCCAGGATCGCGATGCGGTCGCCGACCGCGTCCCGCACGGCCCGGACGGCGCCGAGAGCGACCTTGGCGCGGTTCGCCAGCGAGCCGCCGTACTCGTCGTCCCGCTTGTTGATCTTCGGGCTGAGGAACGCGCTGGCGAAGTAGTTGTGCCCCAGGTGGATCTCGACCGCGTCGAACCCCGCCTCGATCGCCAGCAGCGCCGCGTCGGCGTGCGCCCTGGTGATGCGCGCGATGTCCGCGCGGGTCGCCCTGCGCGTCATCCGCAGGCTCTGCGGGTTGAACGAGGCGGACGGGCCCAGCGACGGCAGCCCGTTGGACCTGCCGTTGGCGACCGGCCCGGCATGCCCGATCTGCGCGGAGACGGCCGCGCCCTCGGCGTGCACCGCCTCGGTCAGCCGGCGCAGCCCCGGCAGCGCCTCGGGCCGCATCCAGAGCTGGTCGCGCTCGGTGCGGCCCTCGGGCTGGACGGCGCAGTAGGCCACGGTCGTCATGCCCACGCCGCCCGCGGCGTGCCGCCGGTGGAACTCGACCAGCTCGTCGCCGGCCAGCGCGCCCTTGGCCATGCCCTCGAAGGTGGCGGCCTTGATCGTCCGGTTCCGCAGCGTCAGCGGGCCGAGCCGGGCCGGCTCGAACACCTCGGGAGTGGTCGGTCGATCGTCCACGCGGGCCTCCTCGGATCGTATTTCAATCAGTGATTGAAACGCGATTCATTGTAGGCCCGCGACGGGCGGGCGGTCAGCCGATCTGGACGTCGATACAGGCGTAGAAGGCGTTGGCGGTGTCGGCGACGTTCCACACCGCCAGCACCTTCTGGCGGCCGGTGACGCCGCCGAGGTCGACGGTGTGGGTCACGGTCGGCGGCGGCTGCCGGTCGCCGCCGTCGATGAGCGCGACCCTGCGGCCGCTGACGTAGTACTCGTAGTCGCGGGTGCGGTGCTGGGCGGTGAACGTCCAGGTGAACGCCACCGTGCGGCCGACGGAGGCGGCGTGCCAGCCCTTGCCGTCGTCGTCGAGCTCGGCGAAGCGGGCGTTGCCGCCGCTGCAGCTCAGCAGGCCCTTGGGCCCTTCGACGCTCTGCGGCTCCCACTGGATCGGGCCGCAGGGGACGGTGCGCTGCGCGCACTGCGCCTGCCGGCTCGGGGGCGCGGTGACGTGGCCGTGGGCGTTCGCCGCGGCGGCCGGGAGGGCGACGGCGACGAGGGGAGCGGCGGCCGCGCCCGCCGCGACGGCGGCGAGCCGGCGTGTGGAGTTCTTCATGCGGGGGGTCCTCGCCTTCCTGCTGCCTTCTTACTGATAGGAAACTTTCCTATCTTTAAACGACGGTAAACGCCGCCCCCACGACCGGCAAGCCCTTTCCTTGATGATCAATTGGACGCCGTTATGACCAGCCCAGGTCGTCCACCGAACCGGCGTTCGCGCGGTGGCGAATTCGGCAACAACCGCCCGCGGAACGGCCCGTTCGTCGGCGATATCGGCCGACGGTCAGCCGCCGTAGCCGAGGCCGTGCCCGAACGGGTACAGCGTCCCGGGCCGGTCGCGGGCCGGGATCGGCACCGGCAGCCGCCCGGCCGGCTCGATCTCGCCGAACAGCGCCCTGGCCGCCGACCGCAGCGCCTCGGCGGTGTGGGAGAACGTCGCCAGGTACGTGCGCGCCTCGGGGAAGTAGGCGATGTCGTACGGGTCGCGGGCGGCGATGACCACGACCGGCTTCCCGGTGGCGACGAGCGCCCTGACGAGGTTCATCTGGCCGGGACCGTTGTGGCCGGTCTCCTCCTTGACGTCCCAGGCCCGGTTGGTGACGGCGACGACCAGGTCGGCGTCCCGCGCCGCCGCGACCGCCCCGTCGATACGGTCCCGCCCCGGGCTCAGCCCGGTCTCCCGCACGGCCGCCGTGGCCCCGCGCGCGCCGAACTCGCCCGCCAGCGCCGCCGTCGTCGCGGCGCCCCAGCCGGTCACCAGCACGTTCCGCGGCCCCGGCGCCAGCGGCAGCAGCCCGGCGTCGTTCCTCACCAGCGTCGTCGTGCGGTCGGCGGCGCGCCGGGCCGCCGCGAGATGCGCCGGCGCGCCCACGACCCGGTCGATCCGGCTCTCGTCGGCGTACGGGTCGCGGAACAGCCCGCGCCGCCGCTTCAGCTCCAGGATCCGGTAGACCGACGCGTCGATGCGGCGCTCGGTCAGCTCGCCGCTCCTCACCGCGTCCACCACCGCCGCGAGCTGCCGCGGGAACACGCCCGCGCCGGACGCGTCCGCCGGCGGCTTGAGCAGCACGTCCACGCCCGCCTTGAGCGCCAGGACGGGGATGCGCTCGTCGCCGTACCTGGTCCGCACGCCCTGCATGTCGAGCGCGTCGGTGACGACGACGCCCCGGTAGCCGAGCCGCTCGCGCAGGATGCCGGTGAGGATCGGCCGGGACAGGGTCGCCGGGTCCTCCGAGGCGTCCAGCGCGGGCACGATGATGTGCGCGGTCATGATGCTGTCGGCGCCGCGGGCGATGGCGGCGCGGAACGGCGGCAGGTCCAGCCGCTCCCACTCCTCCCGCGTGTGCCCGATCCGCGGGACGCCGGTGTGGCTGTCGGTCGTGGTGTCGCCGTGCCCGGGGAAGTGCTTGACCGTCGGGGTCACCCCCGCGCTGCGGTAGCCGGCCGCCTGCGCGGTGACCATGTCCGACACCAGCCCCGGATCGGAGCCGAACGACCGCACGCCGATCACCGGGTTGCCCGGGTTCACGTTGACGTCGGCGTCGGGCGCGTAGTTCTGGTTGATCCCGATGGCCCGCAGCTCCCGCCCGGTGATGCGGGCGAGCGCGCGGGCGTCGCCGGGCCGGCGCCCGGCGGCGAGCGCCATGGCGCCGGGCGACTGCGTGGCGGGCGGCGGCACCCGCGCGACGATGCCGCCCTCCTGGTCGGTCGCGATCGTCGCCGGCACCGGGACGCGCTGCGCCATCGCCGCCCGCTGGATCCCGTTGGAGAACGCGGCGAGCTGCCGCGGGTCCGTCACGTTCGCCGGGCCGGCGGCGTAGTAGATGAACCCGCCGGGGCGGTAGCGGGCCACGACCTGGGCGGCGTTGTCGACCCCGTACAGCCGCCGGTTGGCGGCGACGTCCGCGGGGTCGGCCGTGTCCGCGCTCTTGCCGTACACCTGGAGGACGAACAGCTGCGCGGCCTTCTCCTCCAGCGTCATCGACCGCAGCAGCCGGAGCAGCCGCGGATCCTTGCCGCCGGCCTGCGCGCCGGGGACCGCGAGGCCGGACAGGACCAGGGTCGCGGCGGTGAGCCAGGCCAGGAATCGGCGTGCGCGGGAACGGGTCATGACGGCTCCCTTTCGCCCCCGAAGGCGATCAAACCTCGGCGTCCTGATCCGCACGCTAGACCGGCCCCGCGCCCCCGTCCACGGCAACCGTCGACGAGGACGGTCAGGCCGAGGCGACCCGCACGGGCATCGACTCCCAGGCGCGCAGCGTGTTGTTCAGGTGCCGCACGGGCGGGCCGTCGAGCTCGATGCGCTCGACGCGGGCCGCCAGCGCGGTGAGCACCGCCTCCGCCTCCAGCCGCGCGACGTGCTGCCCGACGCACTGGTGCAGGCCCATGCCGAAGCCGACGTGGGCTGACGGGTCGCGGCCCAGGTCGAACGCGCCGGGCTCGGCCCAGCGGCGCGGATCCCGGTTGGCGGCGCCGAGGAACATCAGGATCTTCCGGCCGTCGGGGACCACCGTCCCGCCGATCTCGGTGTCGCCGGTGGCGGTGCGGAAGAACGTCTGCACCGGCGACTCCCAGCGGACGGCCTCGTCGAACGCGACGCGGGCCAGGCCCGGGTCGGCGCGCAGCCGGTCCCACTGGTCCGGGTGGGTGGCGAAGGCGTACAGCACGGCGCCCAGGCCGTGGACGGTCGTGTCGACTCCCGCGGTCAGCAGCGAGCGGACGACGAGCGGCGCCTGCTCGTGGGTGATGTCGCCCCTGTCGGCGGCCTCCCAGATCCGGGCGCCGAACCCGCCCGGGGACAGCCGCTCGCGGGCGCACTGCGCGTTCACCCAGCCCGACAGCTCACCGACGCGGGGCGCGCCCTTGGCGACCAGGTCGTTGTGCGGCCCGAAGGCGTTGAACGCGTGGTCGCCGTACGGCAGGAGGTTCTCGCGCCCCTCCTTCGGAAGCCCGACCGCGTCGGGGAACACGCGCAGCGGGAACGCCTGGGCGAGCGCGGTCACGGCGTCGAACGACCGCTGGGCCAGCACCCGGTCGACCAACTCCTCGGCGTCGGCGAACCAGGCGTCCCGCAGCCGCCGCAGCGCGCGCGGCCCGAGGATCCCCGCCAGCACGGCGCGGGGCGCGTCGTGCCGGGGCGGGTCGGCCTCCAGCAGCAGGCTCGGCGGGCGCCACGGCTCCTCGTACCGGAAGTTGGCGAGCCCGACCCCGGCGCCGGACTGGAAGGACTGCCAGTCGGTCAGCGCGGCGTGCACCTGCTCGTAGCGGGCCAGGGCGTACACGCCGTAGCGGCTCAGGTGGACGACGGGCCCGGCGTCGCGCAGCGCGGCCTGCAAGGGCAGCGGGTCGCGGAGGACCTCGGCGGCGAACGGGTCGGCGTCCAGGGACGGCACGGTCACGGTGGTCATCGCGGGTTCCTCCGGGGTCACAGGTCCAGGACGAGGCGGTCGCCGGCGGCCCGGGACACGCACACGAACATGCAGTCGCCGGCGGCGCGCTCGGCGTCGTCCAGCAGGGAGTCGCGGTGGTCGGGGACGCCGTCCAGGACGGTCGTCTCGCAGGTGCCGCACAGGCCCTGGCGGCAGGACGACAGCACGTGGACGCCGGCCTCGCCCAGCGCCTGGAGCAGCGACTGCCTCCGGCCGACGGTCAGGGTCCGGCCCGAGCGGCGCAGCTCCACCTCGAAGGCGCCGTCGGTGGCGGCGGCCTGCCGGGCGGCGGCGACGAAGCGCTCGGTGCGGAGCAGCCCGGCGGGCCAGCCCCCGCAGCGCCGCTCCACCGCGTCCAGCAGCGCGCCGGGCCCGCAGCAGTACACCTTGGCGCCGGCGGCGGGCTCCGGCAGCCAGGCCGCCAGGTCCAGCAGGCCGTGCTCGTCCTGCGGCACCACGGTGACCTTCCCGCCGTAGGGGCGGAGCTCGTCCAGGAACGCCATCGACGCGCGGGTGCGGCCGCCGTACAGCAGCCGCCACTCGATCCCCAGCAGCTCCGCCTGCGTGATCATCGGCAGCAGCGGGGTGATCCCGATGCCGCCGGCGATGAACAGGTAGCGCTCGGCGGGGACGAGCCGGAAGTTGTTGCGCGGGCCGCCGATGCCGACCGGGTCACCGACCCGCAGCTCGTCGTGCACGAACGCCGACCCGCCCCGGCCGGCGGGCTCGCGCAGCACGCCCACGCGGTAGGAGCGGGCGTCCCAGCGGTCGCCGCACAGGGAGTACTGGCGGGTCAGGCCGCCGGGCAGCACCAGGTCGATGTGCGCGCCGGGCGTCCAGTCCGGCAGCCGGCCGCCGTCGGGGCGCGCCAGGGTGAGCGCCACGACGCCGTCCGCGACCGGCGTCTTGCCCGTGACCCGCACTTCGGCCGGCGGGTCTGCGGCGGATGCCTCGGCCATGCTCTCTCCTCGGGTTCGGGGTGTGCTCCGAGGATCGGTCGGCCGCCGCCCGCCGGGCCACGGCCTTCTCATTCAATGAGCGGACCGGGTGGCGCCGGTCACACCGGGCGCGCCGGTCAGTCCGAGAGCGCGCGGCTGAGGGCCATGCCGGTGAGCTGCAGCGGGCGGTTCAGCGCCCACGCGGCGCCGTCGTTCGGCACCACCAGCCCGAGCGCGGCGACGACCTGCCCGTTCCGCCGCACCGGCACGGCGAGCCCCGTGGCGTCGGGATGGATGTGGCCGGGGCAGAACGCGAACCCGCGGCGGCGAACCTCCGCCAGCTCGGTGCGCAGCGCCCGCCCGTCCCGCAGGGTGTGCGGGGTGAACGTCTCCAGCGGCCCGCGGATGATCTGCTCCTGGAACGCGGGCGGCGCGTGGGTCAGCAGGATCAGCCCGGCGGACGAGGCGTGCAGCGGGAGCCGCCCGCCGACCCGGGTGACGTTGACGACCGCGTCCGGCGCGGACAGCCGCTCGACGAACAGCGCCTCGCGGCCGTCCAGCACGCCGAGCTGGACGGAGTGCCCGACGACCGACTGCAGGTCGCCCATGTACTGCATGGCCGCCTCCCGCAGGCTCTGCATCGGGGAGGCGCGCTCGGCCAGCTCCCACATGCGGGTGCCGATCCGCACCCGGCGCCGCTCGTCGCGGGCCAGCAGCCCGTGCCCGACCATCGCCTTCACCAGCCGCGCCGTGGTCGCCGGCGGCAGCGCCGCCCGCCGGCCGATCTCCCCCACCGTCAGCACCCGCGAGTCGGGCCCGAACGCGTCGAGGATCCGCACCACCCGGGTGAGGACCGATTCTCCACTGGAAGACCTGGCCATGGCCCCCATCCTCACCGCGCCGCCGCGCGGCCCGCGGCGACCTCATCCATTGAATGGAAAGCCGATGGCCGCGCGATGTGAGCCAGATCATGCTCGGGCGACCGAATCCCACCCCCTGTGAGGAGGCGAGCTCGACGTGAGTTCCCCGGGTACCGATCCGCGCGACCGCCTGGACGGCGCGCCGATGTCGCCGATCCAGTGGACCGCCATCGCGGTGTGCGTGCTGCTGAACGTGCTGGACGGCTTCGACGTGCTGGTCATGGCGTTCACCTCCGACGCCGTCTCGGACGAGTGGGGGCTGTCCGGGTCCGAGCTCGGCCTGCTCCTCAGCGCCGGCCTGGCCGGCATGGCGCTGGGCTCGATCTTCCTGGCGCCGCTGGCCGACCGGCTCGGCCGCCGGGCGGTGATCCTCACCGGCCTGGTGCTGGCCGCGACCGGCATGGGCCTGTCCGCGGCCAGCCAGAGCGCCGTCCAGCTGGGCGCGCTGCGCGTGCTCACGGGCATCGGCATCGGCGGGATCCTGGCGAGCAGCAACGTGATCGCCGCCGAGTACGCGAACCGGCGCTGGCGCGGGCTGGCGGTCAGCCTCAACTCCACGGGCTACGCCATCGGCGCGACCGCGGGCGGCGTCATCGCGGCGGCGCTGCAGAGCGACGGCGGCTGGCGCCCGGTCTTCGCCTTCGGCGCCGTCGCCACCGCCCTCCTGATCCCGGTCGTGCTCTGGCGGCTGCCCGAGTCGCTGGACTTCCTGCTCACCCGGCGCTCCCCCGGCGCTCTCGACCGGCTGAACAGGCTGCTGGCGGCGATGCGGCAGCCCCGCATCGACGCGCTGCCGCGGCCCGCGCTGCCCGGCGACGGCGGCGGCGCGCGGCCCGCGGCCTCGCTGCGCCGGATCCTGGCGCCGGAGCTGCGCCGCAACACCCTGCTCACCTGGACGGGCTTCTTCCTGGTGATGTTCGCGTTCTACTTCGTCACCAGCTGGACGCCCAAGCTGCTGGTCGAGGCCGGGATGTCGGCCGACCAGGGGATCACCGGCGGCGTGCTGCTCAACCTGGGCGGCATCTTCGGCGCCACCCTGCTGGGCGTGCTCGCCGCCCGCTTCGCCCTCAAGCACGTGCTGGTCGGCTACCTGGCCGCCACGGCCGTGCTGCTCGCGCTGTTCGTCCCGGCCGCCTCGGTGTACGGGCTGCTGCTGGCGCTGGGCGCGCTGATCGGGGTGTTCGTGAACGGCTGCGTCGCCGGCCTGTACGCGCTCACCCCGTCGGTGTACGAGCCCGCGGTCCGCGCCACCGGCGTCGGCTGGGGCATCGGCATCGGCCGGATCGGCGCCATCCTGTCGCCGGTGGTGGCGGGGCGGCTGCTCGACGCGGACTGGACGCCCGGCCAGCTGTTCCTGCTGGTCACGGCCGTCCTGGTGGCCGGCGCGGTGACCGTGAACGCCTTCCGCCTGGTGCCCGTGGGGCGGGCGGCGGAGGTGCCGGCGGGGTCGGCGGCCTGACCCGCGCGGCCCGGCGGCGGTCCCGGATTCCTTTCCGGCATCCGGGAACGCCGTTCCGGGCGGCGCGTGACCGGGGTCACCATCGTTGCCACCGGCGGCCCCCTGGCGCCGGTCCCGCCCACCATCGAAGGAGCCGCCTGTGTCGACCATCCCGCGCGACCAGTGGTACGTCGCCGCGTACGGGCGCGAGATCGGCCGGGAGCTGTTCGGCCGCACCATCTGCGGCGAGCCGGTCCTGTTCTGGCGGACGGCCGCGGGCGCCGTCACCGCCATGGCCGACCGCTGCGTGCACCGCCGCTTCCCGCTGTCGCAGGCCCCGAGCCGCCTGGTGGACGACCAGGTGGTGTGCGGGTACCACGGGTTCACGTACGGCGCCGACGGCGTGTGCGCGGCCGTTCCCGGGCAGGCGCGGGTGCCGCGCACCGCCCGCCTGAAGACCTATCCCGTCGTGGAGCAGGACTCGTTCGTCTGGATCTGGATCGGCGACCCCGCCAGGGCCGACGCGGCCCGGATCCCGCGGGCGCCGTGGCTGGACTCCCCCGACTACACGACGGTGTCGGGGATGGAGCCGCTCCAGGCGCGGTTCGGGCTGCTGGTGGACAACCTGCTCGACCTCAGCCACGAGACGTACCTGCACGGCGGCTACATCGGGACGCCGGAGGTCGCCGCCACCCCGATCACCACCGAGGTGGACGAGGAGGCCGGGATCGTCTACGTGTCGCGGCACATGGACGACGCCGAGTGCCCGCCGTTCTACGCGAAGTCGACCGGGCTGACCGGCCGGATCATGCGCTGGCAGGACATCGAGTACACCCCGCCCTGCCTGTACAAGCTGCACTCGCGCATCGCCCCGCCGGGCGTGCTGCCGAACGCCGACGGCACCGACCCGGACGCGTTCCACGTCGAGGTCGTGTACGCGATCACGCCGGAGACCGAGCACTCCACCCACGACTTCTGGGCCGTGGCGCGCGACTTCGCCCTCGACGACCAGGGCGTGACCGATTTCCTCGCCGAGAACAACCGCACCGTGGTCCTCCAGGACGTGGTGGCGCTCGACGTCCTGGAACGGGTGATCGCGGCCGAGCCGGCCGGCTACCAGGAGCTGTCGATCAACATCGACACCGGCGGGCTGGCGGCCCGGCGGATGCTGGCGCGGATGGCGGCCGGCCAGGGATGAGCCCCGCCGAGACGAGCCCCGTGGAGACGAACACCGTGGAACCCGCCCGCATGCTGGACGGCCGCGCGGTGATGCGCGTGGTGTGGCTGCCGGGCAGCGACCTGCTCCGGGGCACCTGCCACTGCGGCGCCGAGCACGTCGCCGAGGGCCCGATCGAGATCTGGGAGTGGCTGCTCGCCCACCCCGCCGGGCACGGGGAGGCCGGCCGGTGAGCGCGGGGACCGGCGGGACCGGCGAGACCGAGCGGAAGCTGGTCGTCCACGCCCGCGAGCGGGTGGCCGACGGCGTCGTGGCGCTCGACCTGCGGGACCCGGACGGGGCCGCGCTGCCGGAGTGGGCGCCCGGCGCGCACATCGACCTGGTCGTCGGGGACGGCCTCGTCCGCCAGTACTCGCTGTGCGGGGACCCGGCCGACCGGACGTCCTGGCGGATCGCCGTCCTGCGCGAGCCGGCCGGGCGGGGCGGCTCGGCGGCCGTCCACGACGGGCTCCCCGCCGGTGTGACGGTCCTCGCCCGCGGGCCCCGCAACCACTTCCCGCTCCTCCCGGCGCCCCGCTACCTGTTCGTCGCGGGCGGGATCGGGATCACGCCGATCCTGCCCATGCTGCGGGCCGCGGACGCGGCGGGCGCGGACTGGCGGCTGGCCTACGGCGGGCGCACGGCCGCGTCCATGGCCTTCGGCGCGGAGCTGGCGGCCGCGCACGGCGGCCGGGTGGAGCTGCGGCCGCAGGACCGGCACGGGCCGCTCGACCTCGCCGGGCTCCTCCGCCGGACGGCTCCCGGCACCCTCGTCTACTGCTGCGGCCCGGCCCCGCTGCTGGACGCGGTCGAGCGGCTCTGCGCGGACCGGCCGGCCGGCACCCTGCACGTGGAGCGGTTCGTGCCCAGGGACGCGGGCGATCCCGCCCGGGCGGAGTCGTTCGAGGTGGAGCTCGCGGTCAGCGGCCGTACCCTCACCGTGCCGCCGGACCGGTCGATCCTGGAGGTCGCCGAGGAGGCGGGGGTCCCGATCCTGTCATCCTGCCGGGAGGGGACCTGCGGCACGTGCGAGACGGCGGTGCTGGACGGCACGGTGGATCATCGCGACTCGCTGCTGACCCCCGAGGAGCGGGCGGCGAACGACACGATGTTCGTCTGCGTCTCCCGCGCCGCCTGCCCGAAGCTGCTCCTCGACCTGTGACGCTCTGACCGCCTGGGGGACCTCATGCCGGCATCCGCCGCCGACCGGACCGGGCCGGTCGTGGCCCGCGCGCTGCGGATCGTCGGCGCGTTCACGCCCGACCGGCGCGCGCTCACGCTCAGCGAGCTGGCCAGGCACGCCGGGCTGCCGGTCTCGACCGTGCACCGGCTGGCGGCGGACCTGGTGGCGTGGGGCGCCCTGGAGCGCGACGCGGCGGGCCGGTACACCATCGGCCTGCGGCTGTGGGAGATCGGCTCGCTCGCGCCGCGCGGCCTGGGCCTGCGCGAGCGGGCGCTGCCGTACCTGGAGGATCTGTCCCAGGTCACCCGGGAGAACGTGCAGCTGGCCGTGCGGGAGGGCACCGAGCTGGTGTTCGTCGAGCGGATCGCGGGGAGCCGGGCGGTGCCGGTGCTGACGCGGGTCGGGGGCCGCTTCGCGCTCACCGCGACCGGCGTCGGGCTCGTGCTGCTCGCGTACGCGCCCGCCGAGGTCCAGGAGGAGGTCCTGGCACGGCCCATCAAGCGCTACACCGAACTGACCATGACGGATCCGAGCGCGGTCCGCGCCGCGCTGGCCGGCACCCGCGCCCGCGGCTACGCGATCAGCGACCGGCAGGTGACCATGGACGCGCTGTCCGTCGCCGCCCCGATCACCGACGCGCGCGGCGAGGTCGTCGCCGCGGTCTCGCTCGTCGTCCGCCACGGCACCGCCCTGCCCCACGCGCTCGCCCCGCTGCTGCGCACCAGCGCCCGCGCGATCTCCCGCGCCTAGTCGCCGGGCAGGGCCGGGAGGTCGGGGAGGGACGGGAGGGACGCCGCCACCCGGGCGGCCGTCTCGCGCAGCCAGATGTGCGCCGCGTCCTGCGTGTGGACGGGGTGCCACCACATGGCCTCCTGCAGCGGCACCGCGTCGAACGGCAGCGGCAGGACGCGCGTGCGGGTGCCGTCCAGCAGCCGGGCCAGCCGCCGCTGGATCAGGGCGACGCGCCGGGTTCCCGCCACGACGTGGGGCAGCAGGTGGAAGTCCTGCACCGAGATCTCCACCCGGGGCTCCAGCCCCATCGTGCTGAGCTGGCGGGTGATCGGGGCGTCGAACGGGCGCAGGTAGACGGCCCACGGCAGCCGGGCCAGATCGTCCAGGGTGATCCGGCCGGCGATCTCCGGGTGGTCGTCGGCCACCAGGCACGCCCACTCGTCGCGGAACAGCTCCACCGTCGGGAAGCCGCTGATCACGCCGTGCGGGGTGAGCACGCCGTCGACCCCGCTGAGCAGCGCGCCGGTGTCCTCCACCAGCGTCGGCCCGAGGTGCTGGAAGCTCAGGTGCACGGCGGGCGCCTCGGTGTGCAGGACCCGGGCCAGGCCGGCGCCGAAGACCGCGACCGCGTAGTCCGAGGCCAGCAGACTGAAATGGCGCTCATCGGTGGCCGGGTCGAAGTCGGCGCGGCTGGTGAAGAGCCGCTCCAGCACGGCGTACGCGTGGGCGGCCGGCTCGCGGAGCGCGGTGCCGAGGGGCGTCAGCTCGTACGCGTTGCCGGACCTGACCAGCAGCTCGTCGGAGAAGTGGCGGCGGAGGCGGGCCAGCGCGGCGCTGGTGGCGGGCTGGCTGAGGCCGATCCTGAGGCCGGCGCGGGTGACGTTGCGTTCCTCCAGCAGCGCGCGCAGGGCCACCAGGAGGTTCAGATCGAGGCCGGACAGATTCACCACCTCAGGTTATCTGCCTGCCGGATGGCTTTCATATCGACAATCGATTTCCGTGATTGTGATCCATGCCGCAGGGTGGTGGCCGTGGAAAGCACAGTGGTGACCCAAGCGACTCCCGCCGGACCGTTCGCGGTCGGCACGTTCGCCGCCGGGGACGGGGCGGCCTACCCCGGGCTGGTGATCGGCGACCAGGTCCTCGACCTGCGCACCGCCGGCCCGCTCGCCCCGTACCTGGCCGCCGCGCCGTCCGTCCGCGCCCTGCTGGAGCGGTGGGACGAGGCGTTCCCGCTGCTGCGCGAGGCCGCGGCGGGCGGGACCGGCGAGCGGCGCCCGCTGGCGGAGCTGCGGGTGCTCCCGCCGGTCCGGCCGCGGCAGGTCCTCCAGTCGGGGGCGAACTACCGCACCCACGTCATCGACCTCGCCGTGGCGCACGAGCCCGAGGGCGGCCGGCCCGCCGAGCGGGTCCGCGAGGAGGCGGCGGCGATGATGGACCGCCGCGCCGCCGAGGACGCGCCGTACCTGTTCATCGGGCTGCCGTCCGCGATCACCGGCCCGTACGACGACGTCGTCCTGCCGGACTGGTGCGCGAAGCCCGACTGGGAGCTGGAGCTGGCCGCGGTGATCGGCCGGCCGGCGTACCGGGTCTCCCCCGAGCAGGCGGCCGGGCACATCGCCGGCTACACCATCGCCAACGACCTGACGGCGCGCGACGCGGTGTTCCGCAGGGACATGCCGGAGATCGGGACCGACTGGCTGCGCGCCAAGAACGCCCCCACGTTCACCCCGCTGGGCCCGTACCTGGTGCCGGCCGCGTTCGCCGGGGACCCCGGCGACCTGCGGGTCACGCTGAAGCTGAACGGCCGGGTCATGCAGGACGAGTCCACCAAGGACATGATCTTCGACGTGGCGCGGCTGGTCTCCTGCGCCTCGCAGACGGTGGAGCTGCTGCCCGGCGACCTCGTGCTGACCGGCAGCCCCGCCGGGAACGGCATGCACTGGGGCCGCCTGCTGCGGCCGGGCGACGTCATGGAGGGCTCGATCACCGGGCTCGGCGTCCAGCGCAACCGCTGCGTCGCGGAGGGCGGGGCGTGATGCTCGACCGCACCGATCCGGAGGCCGCCATCGCCGAGGCCGCTGCGGCGTGCTCCAACTGGGGCCGCTGGGGCGAGGACGACGTCCTCGGCACCCTCAACTTCCTCGACGAGGCCAAGCGCCGCGAGGCCGCCGCGCTGATCCGGCACGGCGTCTCGTTCTCGCTGGCCCAGAGCTTCGACACCGACGGGCCGCAGAAGGGCTGGCGGCGCCGCACCAACCCGGTCCACACGATGACCGACACCGGCGCGGACGCCGCGCTCGGCACCCAGGGCTTCCCGCACGGCTTCGGCGGCGCCGACGACGTGATCGCGATGCCGCTCCAGTGCTCCACCCAGTGGGACGGCCTCGGCCACATCTTCGACCACGGCCGGGCGTGGAACGGCCGGCCCGCCGAGCGGGTCGTCACGTCCGAGGGCGACCTGGTCACCGGGATCGAGCACATGGCGCCGCACGTCGCCGGGCGCGGCGTCCTGCTCGACGTCGGCCGCGTCGCCGGCACGGACGGCGAGCTCCCCGACGGCTTCGCCATCACGGCGGAGCACCTGGACGCGGCCGCCGCCGCGCACGGCGTCGAGGTCGGCCGCGGCGACATCGTGCTGGTGCGCACCGGCCAGCTGGCCCGGGCGCGCCGGAACGGCTGGGGCGACTACGCGGGCGGCCCCGCCCCCGGCCTGTCGTTCACCACGGCCCGCTGGCTGCACCGCACCGAGATCGCCGCGATCGCCACCGACACGTGGGGCTTCGAGGTGCGGCCGAACGAGTTCGACCACGCCTTCCAGCCGCTGCACCAGGTCGCCATCCCGCACATCGGCCTGCTGGTCGGCGAGATGTGGGACCTGGACGCGCTCGCCGCGCACTGCGCCGCCGACGGCGCGTACGACTTCTTCCTCACCGCCGCGCCGCTGCCGGTCACCGGCGCGGTCGGCTCCCCCGTCAACCCCATCGCCGTCAAGTGAGGCCGCCGTGCCAGCTGTAGAGAGAGTCCTCATCGTCGGAGGCGGCACGGCCGGCTCGGCCCTGGCCGCCCTCCTGGCCCGCGGCGGCGTCGCCGTCGACATCGCCGAGATCAAGCCCGATCTCACCGCGCTCGGCTCCGGCATCACCCTCCAGGGCAACGCCCTGCGCGTGCTGCGCGACCTCGGCGTCTACGACGAGATCGCCGCGTCCGGCTTCGCGTTCGACTCGCTGGGCATCCGGGCACCGGACGGGAGCCTGGTCGCCGAGATCCCCGACGCCCGCACCGGCGGGCCCGACCTGCCCGCGACGCTCGGCATGGAGCGGCCGCGGCTGGCCGCCGCCCTGGCCGGCGCGGTCCGCGAGGCGGGCGCGCGGACCCGGTACGGCCTGACCGTGACCGCGCTCGACGACCACGGCGACTCGGTCACCGCGCGCCTGTCCGACGGGACGAGCGCCGCGTACGACCTGGTCGTGGGCGCCGACGGGATCCGCTCCGCGGTGCGCGGGCTGATCGGCGTCGACGTCGCGCCGCGGCCGGCCGGGATGGGCATCTGGCGCGTCCACACCCGCCGTCCCGAGGGCGTCGAACGCACGGACCTCGTCTACGGCGGCCCCTGCTTCATCGCCGGGTACTGCCCGACCGGCCCCGACAGCATGTACGCGTACCTGGTGGAGAAGGCGCGGCCCCGCGAGTCGGTCGCCGGCGCCGACCGGGCCGCCCACATGCGGGAACTCGCCGAGGGGTACGGCGGCGCCTGGGACGAGATCCGCGCCGGCATCACCGACCCGGACCGCGTCAACTACACCTGGTTCGAGTCGCTGCTCGTGGACCGGCCCTGGAACCGCGGCCGCACCGTCCTGATCGGCGACGCGGCGCACGCGTGCCCGCCCACCCTCGCCCAGGGCGCCGCGCAGTGCCTGGAGGACGCCTGGGTGCTGGCCGAACTGCTGCTGGACTCCGGCACCCTCGGCCAGAAGCTGTTCGACGCGTTCATGGAGCGCCGGTACGAGCGCGCCCGCGCCGTCGTGGAGGCGTCGGTCCAGCTGGCCGAATGGCAGCTGGACCCGTCCCCGGACGCCGACGTCCCCGGGCTGATGGGCCGCATCGCCGCGATGGTGACGGAGCGCCCATGACCGTCCCGACCGTCGACGCGCACGCGCACGTGCTGCTGCCCGCGATCGAGGAGGCCGTCGCCGGGGCGCCCGGCCACGCCGAGCACCGCGCGCTGGAGGCGCGCCGCAACGGCCCGGCCGCCCTGGAGGAGAACGGCCGGATGATCGGCGCGCGCATCGGGCGCCTCACCCGCGTGGACCCGCGGCTCGCCGACATGGACGCCGCCGGGGTCGACGTCCAGATCGTCAGCCCGTCGCCCTCGCACTACCACTACTGGGCTGACCGCGACCTGGCCCGCACCGTGTACCGGCTGGCGAACGAGGGCACCGCCGCGCACTGCGCCGAGGCCCCCGGGCGCCTGCACGGGCTCGGCCTCGTTCCGCTCCAGCATCCGGACCTGGCGGCCGGGGCGCTCGACCACGCCCTGGACCTCGGCCTGAAGGGCGTCGAGATCTCCTCGCACGCGCCCGGCCGCGAGCTGTCGGACCCGGAACTGGAACCGTTCTGGAGCCGGGCCGAGGAGCGCGGCGCGGTGGTGTTCCTGCACCCGTTCGGCTGCACGCTGGACGAGCGCCTCGACCGGTTCTACCTGTCCAACATCGTCGGGCAGCCGGCCGAGAACGCCGTCGCGCTCTCGCACCTGATCTTCGGCGGCGTGCTGGACCGGCATCCGGCGCTGAAGGTGCTGGCCGCGCACGGCGGCGGCTACCTGCCGACCTACCTGGGCCGGGCCGACCACGGCTGGAAGGCCCGTCCCGACGCCCGGACGTGCGCCGAGCCGCCGAGCGCCTACCTGCGGCGGATCTGGTTCGACTCCCTCGTGTACGAGCCGGCGGCGCTGCGCGCCCTCGTCGGCGCGGCCGGGGCGTCCCGGGTCGTCCTCGGCTCCGACCACCCGTTCGACATGGGCGTCCCCGACCCGCTCGACCGGCTCCGCGCCGCGCGGCTCCCCGAAGCCGAGCACGACGCGATCCGCGGCGGCAACGCCGCGGCCCTCTTCGACCTCAAGGAAACGCGAGCATGACCGACCGACTCATCACCCACCTGCGGCACGTCGACCTGGCGGTGCCCGACTACGACCGGCAGCGCGAGTTCTACTCCGGCGTCTGGGGCCTCACCGAGGTCGCCACCGACACCGGGATCTCCTTCCTCGCGGCGGAGGGCTCGCCCGAGCAGTACGTCGTCCGGCTCCGCCGCGACGAGCGGAAGCGGCTGGACCTGGTCGCGTTCGGCGCGGAGACCCCCGCCGACGTGGACGCCCTCGCCGAGCGGATGCGCGCCGCCGGCGTCACCCTCGTCACCGAGCCCGGCGCGCTGGACACCCCCGGCGGCGGGTACGGCTTCCGCTTCTTCGACATCGACGGCCGCACCGTCGAGGTCTCCGCCGGCGTCGCCGTCCGCGAGCACCGGCGGCTGGAGCCGCGCGAGGCGATCCCGGTCCGGCTCTCGCACGTCGTCCTCAACAGCCCCGACCTGGACGCCACCCGCCGCTGGTACGAGACGCACCTCGGCTTCGCGCTGTCGGACACGCTCTCGTCCCCGCGCATGGGCGAGGTCATGCACTTCATGCGCTGCAACCCCCAGCACCACAGCCTCGCGCTCGCCAAGGGCCCGCACACGTCGCTGCACCACATCTCGTTCGAGATGCGCGGGATCGACGAGTACATGTACGGCACCGGCCGCCTCATGCGCGCGGGCGTCCGGCACATCTGGGGGCCGGGCCGCCACATGGCCGGGGACAACACGTTCTCGTACTTCCTGGACCCGCACGGCAACACCGTCGAGTACACCACCGAGCTGGAGAACCTCGACGAGGACACCTGGCACCCGCACGTGTACGACTTCTCCCAGCCCGAGGTCACCGACCAGTGGGGCACCGCCAACCCGATGAACGAGCTCGTCGCCAAGGAGTCGTTCAACGACCCCGACCGCGGCGTCTTCGTCGCCCCGCCCGTCTGATCCGGAGGAGAGCACCCGATGCGACTCGCCACCTACCTCCACCAGGGCCGGCGCCGCTGCGGCCGCGTCGAGGACGGCCGGATCCTGCCGTTCCCCGAGGGCACCGAACTCCTCGGCATCGTCGCCGGCGGCCCGGTCCCGGCGGCCGGACCGGCGGGCGCGGCCGTGCCGCTGGACGAGGTCCGGCTGCTGCCGCCGATCGAGCCGCCGTCCGTCCGCGACTTCGTCGCCTTCGAGGAGCACGTCGAGGGCGTCCGCCGCAGCGTCGACGGGCGGAGCGGCGTACCGGACGCCTGGTACGACGCGCCGACGTTCTACTTCTCCAACCCGCACGCCATGGTCGGCGCCCGCGACGACGTGCCCGTGCCGCCCGGCTCGGCCGCGCTGGACTTCGAGCTGGAGGTGGCCGCCGTCATCGGCCGCGAAGGGGCCGACCTGTCCCCCGAGGAGGCGCGCGGCCACATCTTCGGCTACACGATCTTCAACGACTGGTCGGCGCGCGACCTCCAGTCCCGCGAGATGCGGGTCGGCCTCGGCCCCTGCAAGGGCAAGGACGCGGCCACCACCCTCGGCCCCTGGCTGGTCACCGCCGACGAGCTGGAGCCGTACCGCGACACCGCCGGCTTCCTGCGGCTCGCCCTGACGGCCGAGCTCAACGGGGAGGTCGTGGGGCGCGACCTGCTGTCCAACATGGGCTGGCCGTTCGAGGACCTGGTCGCGTACGCCTCCCGGGGCACCCGCGTCCGCCCCGGCGACGTGCTCGGCTCCGGAACCTGCGGCAACGGCGGCTGCCTGGCCGAGCTCTGGGGCCGCAACGGGTCCCAGGACCCGCCGCCGCTCAAGCCCGGGGACACCGTCACCCTCACCGTCGAGGGCATCGGCACGGTCTCCAACACGATCGTCCCCGGTACGGCCCCCGTCCCGGTCGGGCGCGCCCGCGAGCGCCCGAGGGACCGCCCCTGAGCCGCGCGGGCGCGCGCCGGGGGCGGCCCCGGGAGCGGAAACCTTTGCCGTTCGACTAGATGTTTTCGCAGGTCATCGGGTACTGCGCGCACTGTGAACGATTCACAACGCATTGAAGTGACCTGGCCTGGTTTGGGAGTCACCGTCACGGCCGACCTCGATGACCGCAATCCGCAGCTGGCGGAGGCGCTCTGGGACGCCCTGCCCTACCGCAGCCTGCAAGGGCACGCCCTGGTGGCCGGGCACCACCTGTTCCACGTGGCGCCCGTCCACGACCTGCTCCACCTGCCCGCCGCCCACCGGGTGGACCGGCGGACGGTGCCCGACGGCACCGTGTTCTGCTCGAAGCTCCAGCATCTCGGGATCAAGTACGGGGAGCTGACCGAGCCGATGCCGGCCACCCCGGTCGGCCGGGTGGCGCCCGGCGACCTGGACGCGCTCGCGGAGGTCGGGCGCGCGGTGTGGGAGTCGGTGTACGCGTCCAAGAAGCCGGTCGTCGCCGAGGTGCGGCGCGCAGGCGAGCCGAGCGGGCACCGCGTGCCCCGGCTGCGCGCGGCGGACCCGGAGGCCGACGCGCTCATCGGCGAGCTGCACGCCGAGACCGAGCGGATCTGGCTGGAGCCGCCCGCGGAGCTGGTCGACGTCCACGACGGGCGCATCGCCTCGGGCGCCGGGAGCTACGGCACCGTGCTGACGACGATGCTGTTCGTGAACGGGGAGACGCGCCCGCTGGGGTACTGCACGTACAGCGGGCTGGTGCGCGCCGCCGGCGAGGGGATGCCGCTGGAGTCGCTGCGGCACATGGCCCGGACGCTGATCGCCGTACCGGCGGAGTTCCTGGCGTACTGCGGGCTGGCGAAGCTCGGCACGTTCACCGAGCGGGTCCTGGACACCCTGGACCGGCTCGGAACCCGCGACGACTTCGCCGCCGTGATGGCGCACATGGCGCTGTACGTCAACTGCCTGGGCGGCTGGAACCTGCACCTGTTCCCGTGGCAGGTCGGCGACCATCTCGCCCGCGCCGGGGCCGCGCGGTGACCGGCGGGCGGGTCGCGGTCGTCGGCGGCGGCGTGATCGGCCTGTCGGTGGCCCGCCACCTGGCCGAGGCCGGCGTGGACACGGTGCTGCTGGAGCGGCGCGGGCTCGGGTCGGGCGCGTCGCGCGCCACCGCCGACGTGCTGCGCGCCTACTTCGCCGGGAACCCGGCCAGCTCGGCGATGGCGGTGCGGAGCCTGGCCGCCTACAGGGAGGCCGGGCCGGCGATCCCGCTGCGGCGGGTCGGCTACCTGGTGCTGTTCACCGAGACCGGGCAGATCGACGCGTTCGAGGCCGACCTGCCCGCGCAGCGGGCCGCCGGCGTGGACGTCCGGCTGGTCGGCGCCGGCGAGGCCCGGCGGCTCAACCCGCTGGTGGGCGACATCGGGCTGCTGGCGGCGGCGTGGTCGCCGCAGGCGTACGTGTCCGACACCGCGGCCATCGTCGGCGCGTTCGCCGCGGCGGCGCGCCGGGCCGGCGCCGAGCTGCGCACCGGCAGCCCGGTCACCGGGATCGACGTCGCGGCGGGGCGCGTGGACACCGAGGACGGAAGCCTCACCGCCGCCGGGATCGTGTGCGCCGCGGGCGCCTGGTCGGCGCCGCTGGCGCGGGCGGCGGGCGTGGAGCTGCCGCTGCCCGAACCCGTCGAGCAGGAGCTGCTGGCCGCCGGGCCGCCGCCGTCCGGGATCCCGCTGCCCGACATCCCGATCACCCTGGACGCCGGCAGCGGCCTGCTCGTCCGCCGCCGCGGCGACGGCCTGCTGATCGGCATGGGGTACGCGGACGCCGACCGGGAGCGCTGGCGCGCGCGGGTCCGCGACCGCCTGGCGGCGGTGTATCCGGGCATGGCCGGGGCCGACCTGCGCACCGCGTTCACCGGCGTACGGGACGCCAGCCCCGACCGGACGGCGTTCATCGGCGGCGTGCCCGGAACGACGCGGTTCCTGTACGCGGCCGGGTTCTCGGGCCACGGCCTGTGCGTCGCGCCCGCGGCCGGCGCACTCGTCCGGGACCTGTACCTGGAGCGCGAGCCGGACGTCGACCCGGGGCGGTTCGCGGTCGGCGCCCAACGGACGTGAACAGGACGCGAGGGGACGTGAGATCCGTGGCGGACACAGAGCATCCGTGCGTCGCGCTCGACGCGCGGGCCGAGGACGTGCACGCCGTCAACGACCGGCTGCGGGAGGCCGGCCCGCTGGTGCCCGTGGAGATCGAGGGGGTCCGGGCGTGGGCCGCCGCGAGGTACGCGACGCTGGAGGCCGTCCTGACCCACCCCGACCTGTCCAAGGACATCCGGCACTGGTCCGCGGAGGGCCGCCGGAACCTGCGGGACGGCGGGTCGATCGCGCAGGTCGTCCGGGACACCTCGATGGTCAACTCCGAGGGCGCGGCGCACCGGCGGCTGCGGGCCCCGCTGGCCAAGGTGTTCTCGCCGCGCCGCGTCCGGGAGCTGCGGCCGCGGATCGAGGCGGTGGCCGGCCGGATGCTGGACCGGCTGGAGGAGCTGCCGCCCGGTCCCGCCGACCTGCGGCGGGAGTTCGCCTACCCGCTGCCCTGCGAGGTCATCGCCGACATCCTGGACATCCCGCGGGAGCGGCGGCCCGAACTGTACGAGCACGCGCACGTGACCACGCAGATGAAGGCCGACCGGCGCCGCATCGCGGACGCGCGCGCCGGGCGCCGCGCGGTGCTCGCCGACGTCATCGCCGAACGCCGCCGCGCGCCCGGCGACGACCTGGTCAGCGAGCTGCTCGCGCTGGGCGACGACCGGCTCACCGCCGAGGAGGTCCACGACACCTTCGAGACGCTGTTCGTCGCCGGGCACGTCACGACCGTCAACCTCATCACCAACGCCGTGCGGGCGCTGCTGGCGGCGCCGGACCAGCTCGCCCGGCTGCGCTCCGGGGAGCTGCCGTGGGACGCGGCGGTCGAGGAGGCGCTGCGCCTGCACTCCCCCATCGGCCTGTTCCCGATGCGCTACGCCGTCCGCGACGTGCGCATCGACGGGGTGCTCATCCGCAAGGGCGAGGCGGTCCTGGCCTGCTACGCGGCGGCCGGGCGGGACCCGGCGGAGTACGGGGAGCGCGCCGCGCGGTTCGAGGTGACCGAGCCGGCGCCGTCCCACCTGTCGTTCGGGCAGGGCCCGCACTACTGCCTGGGCGCGCCGCTCGCGCGGCTCCAGACGGAGATCGCGCTGGCCGGGCTGTTCGCGGCGTACCCGGACCTGGCGCCCGCCGGGCCGCTGGACGGGCTCGGCTCGCTGAACACGGTGATCGGCGTCAGCACCCCGACGCTGCCGGTGCTGCTCGGCCGGCGGGCCCGGTGACCGGCCCGCTCGGCCGGGCGGTGCTCGCCGGGCTGCGCGCCGCAGGCGGCCGCGACGTGCTGGTGGCCGGCGAGCGCCGGCTGAGCGGGGACGAGGTGCTCGCCATGGCGGCCGCCGGCGCCGCCCGCCTCGCCGCGCGCGGCGTCCGGCCGGGGGACACCGTCGCCTGCCTGTACGGCGCGGCGCCCGAGTCGGCCATCGCCCGGCTGGTCACGCTCGCGCTGGGCTGCCGCTACGTCCACCTGGCGGTCGGTATGCCGGTGGCGCCCGCCGCCGCGGTGATGCGCACCCTGAACGCGGCGGCGCTCCTATGGGACCCGTCCCGAGAGCAGGACGCCGCCTCGCTACTCGCCGCCTGCCCGACCCCGGTGGCCGCTCCTCTGAACGCCGGCCTCTTCACCCCGCACCCGACGCCGGCCCCAGCGATCGCGCCCGGCGACGACCCGCCGGCGCCGCCGACGACCGGCCCGGCGAGCACGGCCGGTGGCGACCCGCTCGCCTCACCGGCGACCGGCCCGGCGAGCACGGCCTGCACCGGGCCGCTCGCGGCCTCGACGGCCGACCCGGCGGGCGTGGAGGCGGTCTCGGCGGTGATGTTCAGCAGCGGGACGAGCGGGCCGCGGAAGGCCGTGGCCTACGGGCACCGGACCGAGGCCGCACACCTCGCGGCCGCCCGGCGGATCTTCGGGCCCGGCCCGTGGCGGCTGCTGGCGGCGCCGGGCGTCCAGTACGTCCCGGCCCTGTTCACGCTGTGGACGCTCGCGGGCGGCGGCACGGTCGTGCTGGAGCCCGCCGTGGACGGCGCCGCCCGGCTGGCGGGGCTGATCGCGCGCGAGCACCTCACCCATGTCATGGCCGGCCGCCCGTCCCGGCTCTACGGCGTCGCGCCGGACCTCGGCGTGCCCCCGAACGGCCTGCGGCAGCTGGTCTACGGCGGCGAGCCGGCGGATCCCGCCCGTACCGCCGCGCTGACCGGGCGGCTCGGCGCGGTGCTGACGCAGACGTACGGCACCACCGAGGGCGGGTTCCTGACCGCGCTCGCCCCCGGCGACCACCTCCGGGCCGGCCTGCTGGCCTCGGTCGGGCGGGCGGTGCCGGGGGTCGAGCTGCGCGTCCGCGACCCGGCGGGAAGCGACCTGCCGCCCGGCGAGGCCGGCGAGGTCTGGGCGCGCACGGACCAGGTCATGCTCGGCTACTTCGGCGATCCGGAACGCACGTCCGGGGCGGTGCGCGGCGGCTGGCTGCGCACCGGCGACCTCGGCCGGCTGGACGAGGACGGCTACCTGTTCCTGCTGGACCGGGCGCCGGCCTGAGCCGGGGCCGCACGGTCAGGCCCGGCCCTCCTCCACCAGGCCGAACTCCGGCCAGGTGACGATGCGGATCCCGCCCATCGCGGTGTCCGGGCCGAGCGGGTCGCGCCAGATGTTCCAGACGGGCGACATGTCGAGCCCGCCCATATAGCGGACGTTGGACCTGGCCGCCTCGTCCCGGACGTCCTCGGCCTCGGCCTCCAGCGTGCCGGTGGTGGTGCGCCGCCCGGTCTCGCCGGCCTCGCGCACGTCGGTGAGCCCGGTGGTGATGCGGGTGAACGACTGGATCGCCTCGTCGCCGGCGCGGCTGTCCTCGTGCACCAGCTCGTGGGCGTGGGAGAAGTACTCGTCCATGCCGATGTACTGCTTGTAGAGCCGCGACACCAGGACGAGGAAGCGCGAGTACGCGCGGCGGTAGACGTAGTCGAAGAACGCCAGCGCCTTCGCCTCCTCCATGTCCTTGCGCAGCGTGGTGGCCACGGCGGCGGCGCCGACCAGGGCGCCGTACTGGGCCAGGTGGACGCCCGTGGAGAGCAGCGGGTCGAGGAAGCAGACCGCGTCGCCGACCATGATGTGGCCGGGCCCGCAGAACCGCTCCGACACGTAGGAGTAGTCCTGCTCGGCACGTATCTGGCCGGTGAGGGTCGCGTTCTCCAGGAGCCACCTCATGTCGGCCGAGCGTCCCAGGGCGTCCCGGTAGTACGCCTCCAGGGACGGGAACGCGGGGCGCTCCTCGGTGAAGCAGCGCTTGTACGTGACGTACCCGACGCTGTACCGGCCTTTGCCGAGCGGGATGTGCCAGTACCAGCCCTCGGGCGCGGAGACGACGTTGATCGCGCCTTCGGGGCCGTCGGGCAGCGCGCGGGCGCCGTCCCAGTAGCCCCAGATCGCGGTGTTCTGGAACACCTCGTGCGGGCGGCGCATGTCGAAGTGCTGCCGGGACAGGACACCGGCGCGCCCGGACGCGTCGATGAGGAAGTCGAACTCCGTGTGCTGGATGGTCCCCGCGGCGTCCACCCAACTGGCGGACACCGGCCGGTCGCCGTGGAACGCGACGTCCTTGACGGTGGCGTTCTCGATCACCTCCGCACCCTGCTCGGCGGCGTTGCGCAGCAGGATGTGGTCGTACGCGGCCCGGTCGACCTGCCACGACCAGGCGTCCGGATCGACCAGCCGGCTCCAGTCCAGCAGCCACTTGTCGTCCTTCCAGTGGAAGACGCCGCCGCGCTTGGTCTGGAAGCCGTGAGCCTGGACCGCGTCGAAGGCCCCGGACAGGCGGAGCGTGGGCAGGCAGGAGGCGAGCAGCGACTCGCCGATGTGGTAGCGGGGGAAGGTCTCGCGCTCCAGTAACCGGACCTCGACGCCCGATTTCGCGAGCAGGGCGGCGGCGGTGGAGCCCGCGGGCCCACCGCCGATCACCAGCACCTGGACGTGGTCGGTGTAGCTCATGTGCTGCCTCCGGTGACGGTGAAACGGCTCATTTCGCAAGACAAGCACCGAAAGCCCGGGACGCTAAGCCATGAGCCTGTAGCTCCACGTCACGGATTGTGTGGCGGTCGCGTCACTCGCGGCATCCGTCGTGAGAGTTTCACGATGGGGTCTTCCGGACTGACCCCGGGCCCCGTTCCGGCCGGTCGTGGGCAGCCGGGCGAGCCGCGAGCCCGCCGCCCCGCCGGCCGAGACCGGGGACCCGTACGGGCCCCGCGGGCCCTGTGGAGGTGGACCGTGTCCCTGCTCCGCCGCGCGCCGTCGGAGGCGCCCCCGCCCCCGGAGCCTCCCGGAACGGCCGGCGCGTTCACCGATCCGCAGACCAGGATGCTGCTGGCGGGCGAGGGGCTGACGACCCCGCTGCTGGAGGCGATGCTCAACACGAGGCTGCGGGTCCGCGTGCTCCACCAGGAGGTCACCGGCGCCGACGCGGTCCCCGCGGAGATCGCCGGGCTGCTCGGCGTCGGCGCCGGCGAGGAGGTCCTGGTCCGCCGGTCCTCGCTGCTGGACCCGCGGTCGTCCCCGGTGACGCTCAACTACGTCGTCGGCCGCCACCGGCCGGGCGATCCGGCCCTGGACCTGCACACCCCGCTCGGCTACAGCGTGCTCGGCAGGGGCCTCTCCCAGCGTCGCCGCATCGTCCATGTCGGGCGGGACGCCTGGCGCCGCGGCACCGGGGCCGTGCCGTGCGCCGTGAAGGCGTACCTGATGCTGATCGAGGACGAGCCCGCGTTCTACGTGCGCGAGTGCTTCAACCCCGACCACGTCTCCGCCGCGGTCAGCGGCGGAGACGCCACGGGGCACGCGCACGGCCCGGCCGCGGAACGGCTCGACGGCTCCGGTTCCGGTTCCGGGCCGTCGCCGCCGCCGCTGCCGCCGGAGGCGCGGCACCAGCCCGCGTGGCGGGACGAGGCGGCGCTGCGCCGGTGCCGGGCCCGCCTGCGCGCGCTGCCGCCGCTCATCACCCGGGTCGGCGCCGGCCGGGCGGCCCGGCTGCTGCCGCCGCTGCTGCGCGCGGGCCGCGACTCCGGCGTCCCCGTCACCTGGGTGTGCGACCCGATGCACGGCAACGGGCGGACCACCGCCGCCGGGCGCAGGTTCTGCCGCGTCGGCGACGTCGTCGCCGAGATCCGCGCGTTCTTCGCCGCCCACCGGCGGGTGGGCACCCGCCCCGGCGGGCTCCACCTGGAGACCGCCCCCGAGGACGTCACCGAATGCGCGGGCGGCCGGCAGCGGCTGGAGGAACGGGACCTGGACCGCGCGTACCGGACGCTGTGCGACCCGCGCCTCAACCCGGCCCAGACCGTCGACTGCGTCCTCGCCACGCTGGCCGAGATCCGCGCCGGCGGGCGGGACCGCGCCGCGGGCTGACCGGCCGTGCCCGCCTGGACCGGCTGGGCCGCGGCGCCGCCCGGCGTCGTCCCGCCGCTGGGCTCGCACGCGCTGCTCGTCTTCCTGCTCCAGGTCGGCCTCCTGCTGGCGCTGGCGCTGCTGCTGGGCCGGCTCGCCGCCAGGTTCGGCCTGCCCGCCGTGGTCGGGGAGCTGTGCGCGGGCGTGCTCGCCGGCCCGTCCCTGCTCGGCTGGGCGGCGCCGGGCCCGGCCGGGTGGCTGCTGCCGCGGGACGCCGGGCAGATGCACCTGCTGGACGCCGCCGCCACGCTCGGCGTGCTGCTCCTGGTCGCGCTCACCGCGATCGAGATCGACCTCGGCCTGCTGCGGCGCAACCGGGCGACCGCGCTGCGGGTGAGCGCGGCCGGGCTGCTGGTCCCGCTCTCCCTGGGCGCGGCCGCCGGGTACGTCCTGCCCGCCGCGCTGCTGCCCGGCGAGGGGGCCGCGGAGCGCACCGTCCCGGCGCTGTTCCTGGGCGTGGCGATGGGCGTGAGCGCGCTGCCGGTCATCGCCAAGACGCTGATGGACATGAACCTGGTGCACCGCGACATCGGCCAGCTCATCCTGACCGCGGGCGTGCTGGACGACATCGCCGGCTGGTTCCTGCTGTCCCTGGTGTCGGCCCTGGCCGTCGGCGGGTTCACCGCCGCGGGCGCCGCCGTGTCGCTGCTCTCCCTGGCCGGGGTCGCCGCGGCGGCCCTGCTCGCCCGGCCGCTCGTCCGCGCGGTGCTGGGGGCCGCCGGGCGGTCCACTCCGGCGGTCACGCTCGCCGCGGTCGTCGCGCTGACGTTCCTTTCCGCCGCCGCGACGCAGGCCCTGGAACTGGAGGCGATCCTGGGGGCGTTCGTCTGCGGGTTGCTGATCAAGGCATCCGGAAACGTCGATCCGGCCCGTCTCGCCCCATTGCGGGCGATCGTTCTCGCGGTTCTCGCGCCGCTGTTCTTCGCCACGGCCGGGCTGCGGATGGACCTCACCGCGCTCGCGCGCCCGGACGTTCTCGCCCTGGCCCCGCTGATCCTGCTGATCGCGATCGCGGGCAAATTCATGGGCGCCTATCTGGGCGCGACGCTCAGCCGGCTGGACCGGTGGGAGGCGCTCGCGCTGGCCGGCGGGATGAACGCGCGCGGCGTGATCGAGGTGATCGTCGCGATGGCCGGGCTGCGGCTCGGCGTGATCACTCCGGCGATGTACACGATCATCGTCCTGGTGGCGATCGTGACGTCGCTCATGGCGCCGCCCGTGCTGCGCCGCGCCGTCCCCAGAATCGAACTGAAGCGCGAAGAGGAATTGCGGCTAATGTCGGATACGCGAATTCTTGGATAGATCATTCACCGCATTTATGATCGATTCCCATGAACGCTTGCACGCCTCACGGAACCGGCTATAACCTAGCCGCCCTGTCACGGAACTCATATGTCACCGAAATTGACATCCGTCAGTAATCGCTGGAGCGTCCACCCCTTTCGGCACCGCCCGTAAGGCGGAATTTCGGCTCCATGGAAATTGAGGATGTGTCAATGGCTCGATCCGGTACGACGCGCGGAAGACGAACATCCGGCGTCCCGATATGGCTGCCTCCCCTCCTCGTGCTCCTGGCGGGCGCGGTCGTGGCCTGGCTGGCGGCCGGGCTGGTGTCCGCCGACGCGCAGGTGGCGGTCGCGGGCTGCTGCGCGGTGGCCGCCGCGATCGTCGTCTGGGAGGAGACGCGCAGGGAGCGCGCGCTCACCGAGATGGAGCGCAGGCAGGCCGCCGAGGCGGCCGCCCTGCGGCGCCGGTGGGCCGACCAGGAGACCGAGACCATCCGGCTCGCCACCGAGCTGCTGCCCGCCGCGGTCGAGCGCCTCCAGCGGGGCGCGGTCGCGGAGGAGGCGCTGAGCGGGCTGGCCCCCGACCCCCGGCTCAGCCCCAGGCTGGGCGCCGCCCACGACGCGGTGCTGCGCTCGGTGATCGACGCCGTGGAGGCCCAGGTGGGCCTGCACGACTCCGCCCAGCGGGCGTTCGTGAACATCGCCCGCCGGGTGCAGGCCATCGTCCACCAGCAGGCCCAGGACCTGCGGGCGATGGAGGACAAGCACGGCGAGAACCCCGACATCTTCGGCGACCTGCTGCACCTCGACCACGGCACCGCGCTGATCGGCCGGCTCGCCGACAGCATCGCCGTGCTCGGCGGCGCGCGGCCGGGCCGCCAGTGGCGCCAGGACGTGCCGCTGTTCAACGTCCTGCGCGGCGCCATGTCGCGGATCGCCGACTACAAGCGGGTCGACCTGCACTCGGTCGCCGAGTTCGCCGTCGTCGGGCCGGCGGTGGAGCCGCTGATCCACGCGCTCGCCGAACTGCTCGACAACGCCACCCGCTACTCGCCGCCGCAGGCGCGCGTGCACCTGACCGCGGCCGAGGTCCAGTCCGGCGTGGCGGTCGAGATCGAGGACGCCGGGGTGGGCCTGACCGAGGAGGCACGGGCCCGCGCGGAATGGGCGCTCGCGCAGGGATCGGGCGGGATCGACCTGGACGACCTCGGCGAGTCGCCGCGGCTCGGCCTGGCCGTCGTCGGCCGGCTGGCCGCGGCGAACGACTTCACCGTGGCGCTGCGCCCCTCCGTGTACGGCGGCGTGCGCGCGGTGCTGACGGTGCCCAAGGAACTGATCACGCTGACGCCGGTCCCCGGCGGCAAGATCGCCCGCGCGGCGACGCTGCCGCCGCCCCGGCCCCGGCCGCGGCCCGGCGGCGGGCCCGTCCGGGTCGAGCCGGAGGCCCCGGCGGGCGAGTTCCCGCGCGACGCCAACGGCCTGCCCCAGCGGCGGCGCCGCCGCGGCGCGCCCGTCCCCGCGGCCCCCCGGCCCGCCGGCCCGGCCCCCGCGCCGGCCGGGACCCGGCTTCCCGGGGAGCCGGCGAAGGCGGCCGCGGAACCCGGCCTCTGGCTGGCCGACTTCCACAACGGGATCTCCGGCGACCACTCCGGGCCGGACGCCGACCGGCCGGACGGCGACGACGCGTCATGGGGCGAGGGTGAGTAGTCGAATGACACAGCGGCGGCAGAACATGGACTGGATGCTCAAGGACCTCGCGGCCGGCGTCCCCCAGACGCGCCACGTCGTGGTCCTCTCGTCGGACGGGCTGAGCATCGCCGAACTGAGCACGGCCGGGCCACCGGAGGGCGACACCGACACCACCGACCGGCTGGCCGCGGCCTGCGCGGGGCTGCAGAGCCTGGCGGGCGCGATCGCCGCGGAGTTCCCGCACGGCGACGGCCGGATGCGGCTGGTGGTCATCGAGATCGACGGCGGCTTCTTCTACCTGATGGCGGCGGGCCAGGGCGCGTACCTGGCGGTGCTGGCCGACGAGGGCGTGGACGCCGGGCTGATGGGCCAGCGCATGCGGGATCTGGTCGCGCGCATCGGGGAGCACCTGAGCAGCGCGCCGCGGTCGAGCGAGCCGGCCCTGTGAGGCCACCCGCCGGGGACGGCCGGCCGGACTGGGAGGAGGGCGCGCCGGAGCGGCTGTACGTCGTCACCGCCGGGCGCGACCGCCCGTCCCGGCGCGTCCCCCTGGACCTGGTGACGCTGGTGGTGTCGCGGGGCGCGCCCGAGCCGGGCATGAACCCCGAGCACCTGGCCATCCTGCGCATGTGCGCGGGCCCGTTGTCGGTCGCCGAGATCTCGGCGTACCTGTCCCTGCCGTGCAGCACGGTCACCGTGCTGGTCGCGGACCTGGTGGACGGCGGTCATGTGGAGGTGCGGGCGCCCGTGTCGGCGACGGCGCGCCCGGACGTCACGCTTTTGGAGGCGGTGATGGATGGGCTTGCCAGGATCTGACGTGCGGGTCGGGCCCGCGGAGCGGGACACCCTGCCCGCGTCGACGGCGGCGGCGGTCAAGGTCGTGGTCGTCGGCGGCTTCGGGGTCGGGAAGACCACCCTGGTCAAGGCGGTCAGCGAGATCCGGCCGCTGACGACCGAGGAGACCATGACGGAGGCCAGCGTCGGCGTCGACGACGTCGCCGGCGTGGAGACCAAGACGCAGACGACCGTGGCGATGGACTTCGGCCGCATCAGCCTCAACGAGGAGCTGGTGCTCTACCTGTTCGGCACCCCCGGGCAGGAGCGCTTCTGGTTCCTGTGGAAGGGGCTGTTCGAGGGCGCGCTGGGCGCGGTGGTCCTGATCGACACCCGGCGGCTGGAGGTCAGCTTCGACGTGCTGGGCCGGCTGGAGGACGAGGGCGTCCCGTTCATCGTGGCGGTCAACCGCTTCCCGGACGCCCCGCGGCACCCGCTGGCCGCCATCCGGTCCGCCCTGGACCTGCCCGACCCCGTGCCGATCGTCGAGTGCGACGCCCGCGACCGCGGGTCCAGCCGCGACACGCTGATGGCGCTGATGCGCTACCTCTACACCCTCACCGCCGCGCCCACCGCCGCGACCCAGGAGCGATGAACGTGTCCCCCACTCCCCCCGACCGGTTCCCCGACCCGGCGGCGGCCGGCGCCCCCGTGCCGCCGCCGGAGTGCCCGGCGCACGCCGGGCGCGGCACGGCGGGCCTGGTGAACCTGTTCTCCCCCGAGGCCGTCACCGACCCGATGACCGTGTACGAGCGGCTCCGCGCCGAGCACGGCCCGGTGGCGCCGGTCCTGCTGGCCGACGACCTCCCCGCGTGGCTGGTGCTCGGCTACCGGGAGAACCTGGAGGTCGCCCGCACCTCCACCCACTTCACCCGCGACTCCCGGGTCTGGAACCTGACCCGGGAGGGGCGGGTGCCCCCCGACTCGCCGCTGCTGCCGCTGACCGAGTGGAAGCCGATGATCCGGTTCGCCGACGGCGACGCGCACCGGCGGCTGCGGTCGGCGGTCAACGACAGCCTCGGCCGGCTGAACCGGCGCGGCATCCGCCGGCACGTCACCCGGTTCGCCGGCGAGCTGATCGACGGCTTCTGCGCGGCGGGCGAGGCGGATCTGGTCGGCCGGTTCGTCCAGCACCTGCCCATGCTGGTGCTGGGCCGGCTCATCGGCATCCCCGACCAGGCCGGCCCGTCCATGGTCGCGGCGACGCGCGACATGGGGTCGGGGGCGAAGACGGCCGTCGCCAGCAACGAGCACCTCGTCGCGCAGCTGCGGCAGGTGGTGGCGGCTAAGCGGGCCGCCCCCGCGAACGACATCGCGTCCTGGCTGCTCGCCCATCCCGCCGGGCTCACCGACATCGAGGTCGTCCAGAACCTGCGGGTGCTGCTGATGATCGGGAACGAGACCACCGCCAGCCTGATCACCAGCACGCTGCGGATGGTGCTCGCCGACCCGCGGTTCCGCGCCTCGCTGGCCGGCGGCCACATGACGCTGCCGGACGCCGTCGAGCAGATCCTGTGGGACGAGCCGCCGTTCCGCACTCTGGTCGGGCGGTGGGCCACCACCGACACCGAGCTGGGCGGGCAGCGGATCAAGGCGGGCGACCTGATGCTGCTCGGCCTGGCCGCCGGGAACGTGGACCCCGCCATCCGGCCGGATCCGGCCGCGCCGCTCTACGGCAACCGGTCCCATCTCTCGTTCGGCGGCGGCGCGCACGAGTGCCCCGGCCAGGAGATCAGCCGGGCCATCGCGGAGACGGGCATCGACACCCTGCTCGCCCGGCTGCCCGACGTGACGATGGCGGTGCCCGAGAACGAGCTGCACTGGCGTTCGGCCTGGGTGACCCGCCATCTGGACGCGCTTCCCGTCACGTTCACGGCCCGTCGCCCGCAGGCCCGGGCCGCCCCGGAGCCGCCGGATCCGGGGCCCGCCCCCGCCGCGCGGCCCGCGCCCGGCCACCCGGTCGGAGGGCCGGATCTGCCTCCCTGGCCGCCGCCGGCGGCGCCGCCCGCGCCCGCCGCGTCCAGGTGGACGTCGCTGCGGAGGCACCTGGCGCACCTGTCCGGAAGCGACGGCCGGTGGCACCCTTGAGGTACGTCGCGGCCCGGGAGCGGCAGGGCTTCCGGGCTCCGGAGGTGCGCGCATGTCCACCAAGCGGGATGTCCACTTAGTCGGCAGCTATCCGGCCGCCGGCGCGAGCGAGGCGATGACCGCGGCCGTGCGGGCGGCGGGCCCGCGCCTGCGGACGCTGTCCGACGGCGAGGTCGGCGAGCGCCGCAACTGGGTCCAGCACATCATCGAGGGCTTCCGGGACCATCCCGACGTGGAGCTGCGCAGGAACGGCGGCTGGTCGGGCTACGACGACCGGCCGGTGTTCCGGGTGCGGCGGGGGCACCGGCTCACCGCCGCGGCCCTCGATCTCGGGCACGCCCGCAGCGCGGCGGACGGGTACGCCGCGTTCCGGGAGATCCGCGCCGCGCACGGGCTGGACGGGCTGTCCTTCCAGGTCGGCATCCCCGGCGACCTGGACCTCGCGCTCTTCTCGTTCGGCCCGGCCGGCGCGTTCCGGTACCGGCGGCCGTTCCGGGAGGCGCTGGCCCGGGAGATCGACGAGGTCGCCCGGTGGGGCGGCCGGGACGTGCTCTTCCAGCTGGAGTTCCCGGTGGAGCTGGTCATGGTGACGACGGCGCCGGGGCCGCTGCGCGGCGCGGCGGCGCGGTTCATGGCGGGCGGGATGGCCCGGCCGGCCGCCGAGGCGCCGCCGGGCTCCCGGTTCGGCGTCCACCTGTGCGTCGGCGACCTCAACAACCGGGCGCTGAAGCGCATGCGCACCACCGCGCCGCTGGTCGCCCTGGCCCGCGCGGTGCTGCGCGCCTGGCCGGCGGGCCGCGACCTGGAGTACGTCCACGTCCCGCTCGCCGCGGGCGAGCACCCGCCGGTCACGGACCTCCGCTTCTACCGGGACCTCGCGGGGCTGCGGGACATGCCGCCGGACGTCCGGTTCGTCGCGGGCCTGGCCCACGAGAACCAGGACCTGGCCGAGCAGCGCCGGATCCTCGGCATCGTGGAGTCGCTCCTGGGCCGCACCGTCGCCGTCTCCACCGCCTGCGGCCTGGGCCGCCGTTCCCCCGAGGACGCCGCCCGGGCGCTGGACCGCGCCGTCGCCCTCGCCGACGCCTGAACGGAGGCCGGCGCCGCGCCCCGGCTAGTCGCGGGCGGCGCGGCGGCCGTGGCCGGTGAGGTAGGCGACGACGGCTTCGCCGGTCATCTGGCGGTGGCGGGTGCGGTGCTGGGGGGCGGTGAGGTCGCGGCCGAACAGGGCGCCGAAGGTGTGCTGGTTGGAGATGCGGAAGACGCACAGGGCGCTGATCATCATGTGCACGTCGACGGCGTCGGCGTCGGTGACGAAGTCGCCGCGGGCGCGGCCGGTGTCCAGGATCTGGGAGATGAGCCCGGTGATCGGCCCGCCGAGGTTGGTCAGGATCTCGGACTTGCGCAGGTGTTCGGCGTGGTGGATGTTCTCGATGCTGACCAGCTTGATGAAGTCGGGGTGGGCGTCGTGGTGGTCGAAGGTCAGCTCGGCCAGCGTGCGGATCGCCTCCACCGGGGCCAGGTGCTCCACGTCGATGGCCGACTCGGCCGCCCTGACCTCGGAGTAGACCTTCTCCAGGACGGCGATGTAGAGCTTCTCCTTGGCACCGAAGTAGTAGTAGATCATCCGCTTGGTGGTGCGCATCAGCGCGGCCATCTCGTCCACCCGCGCACCGGCGTAGCCGTGCCGGGCGAACTCCCGCTGCGCCACCTCCAGGATCTCGGCCCGGGTACGGCCGGCATCGCGGCGGCGCCCGCCCGGGGCGGACGGGAGGGGCTGCGTCGACATCTGACTCCACGGAAGCGGGCCTACCGGAGGACACCCATACTAGGGCGGCCCGGCGGCTCTTGTTAAAGGACGTACTAGTTCGTACATTACCGCTGTGAGCCAAGCCACAGCGAGGAGCGAATCGCCGAACATGCGGCCCTGCCGGTACGGCCTGATCGGCTCGGGCATAGCGACGTCGCTGTCGCCGCCCCTGCACGAGGCCGAGGGGCCGCACCACGGCCTCGACGTCTCGTACGCCCTCATCGACACCGCGCGCCCGGGCGTCCCGGACGACCTCGGCCGGCTGCTGGACGAGGCCGAGGCGGCGGGCTTCGCCGGCCTCAACGTCACCCATCCGTTCAAGCAGCGGGTGATCGCGAAGCTCGACCGGCTCTCCCCGCAGGCGGCCGACATCGGCGCGGTGAACACGGTCGTGTTCGACGGCGGGCGCCGGATCGGGCACAACACCGACGCGTCCGGGTTCGCCGCGTCGTTCCGGCACGGGCTGCCCGGCGCCGCGTCCGGCCATGTCGTCCAGCTCGGCGCGGGCGGCGCCGGGGCGGCCTGCGCGTACGCCCAGCTGTCGGCGGGAACCGGGCGGCTGACCGTCGCCGATCCCGACCCGGCACGGCGCGCGGAGCTCGTCGGGACGTTCGCGGCGCGGTTCGGCGGCGAGCGGATCGCCGGCATCGCGCCGGACGGCCTGGACGAGGCGCTCGCCTCCGCCGACGGCGTGGTGAACGCCAGCCCGGTCGGCATGCGCTCGCACCCCGGCACGCCGGTGCCCCCCGCGCTGCTGCGCCCCGGCCAGTGGCTCGTCGACATCGTCTACATGCCGCTGGAGACGCCGCTGCTCGCGGCGGCGCGCGCCCGCGGCCTGCGCGCCATCGGCGGCGCGGGCATGTGCGTGTTCCAGGCCGCCGAGAGCTTCGCCCTGATCACCGGCCGGACCCCTGACACCGGCCGGATGCTCGGCCATCTGGACCGCCTGCTCGCGCGGCGCGGCCGGGACGGCCGGGCCGGCCCACCCCCCACCGAATCCCGGAGAGTCACATGAGCCAGCACACCAGGCCACCGGACCCCGCGACGCACTCCGGCCCCGTACGGGACCTCCCCGAACCCATGCCGCTGCGCCGGATGGTCGGCCCCGGCATCGTGGCCATCGGCATCGGCCTCGCCGCCGGCGAGATCATCCTCTGGCCGTACCTCACCGCGATCGGCGGGCTCGGGCTGCTGTGGCTGGCCCTGACCACGCTGGTCGTCCAGTACGTGATCAACATGGAGATCGAGCGCTACACGCTGGCCACCGGCCAGACGGTCGTCGCCGGCTTCTCCCGCTGGTGGCGCGGCTGGGGCGTGCTGATCTGCCTGGCCGGCGCGTTCCAGTACGTGTGGCCCGGATGGGCGACCAGCGGCTCGACCGTGTTCACCTACCTCGTCGGCGGCGGCGACCCGGTCTGGATCTCGGTCGGCACCCTGGTCGTCATCGGGGTGCTGCTCACCTTCTCCAAGGTGATCTACACGACGGTGGAGCGGGTGGAGTTCGCCAAGGTGGCGCTCACCCTGTTCTTCCTGGCCGTGGCGGCCGTGTTCGTCATCTCGCTGGCGACCTGGGGCGAGGGCGCGGAGAAGACGGTGACGGGCTTCGGGCGGATTCCCGAGGGCATCACGTTCACGATGATCCTCAGCGCGCTGGGCGCGGCCGGCGCGGGCGGCGTGCACAACCTCGTGCTCAGCAACTGGATCCGGGACAAGGGCTACGGCATGGGCGCGCACGTCCCGCGCCTGGTCTCCCCCATCACCGGCCGCGAGGAGGCCGCCGGCGGCGACCGCTACGCCTTCCCCGAGGACGAGGCCAACCTCGCCCGCTGGCGGGTCTGGTGGAAGCGCGCCAACATCGAGCACCTCGCCACGTTCGTGCTGGTCTGCATCGTCACGATCGGCGTCATGAGCCTGCTGGCCTACGAGACGCTGTTCGGGCGCGACGACCTGGAGTCCGACCCGACGTTCCTGCGCATCGAGGGCGACGTCCTCGAGGCGGAGGTCGGGACGTGGCTGAAGCTGCTGTTCTTCGCGATCGCCGCGGTGTCGCTGTGGGCGGCGGCGATGGGCCTGCTGGACGTCATCGGCCGCGTCGCGAGCGACTTCCTCAGGCGCAACTACCTCCAGGACTCCGCCCGCTGGACCGAGGCGCGCATCTACCTGGCGGTGGTGTGGGCCGAGATCGTCCTGGGGTCGGCGATCCTGCTGGCCGGCTTCGACCAGCCGATCGCGCTGCTGCTGGTCTCCACCTGCGCGGCGTCGGTCGTCACGCTGCTCTACTCGATCCTGCTGGTCCGCCTGAACATCCGGGACCTGCCCGCCGCCATCAGGATGCGCGGCGTGCGGCTCGTGGCCATGGTCATCGCGATCGGCTTCTACGGCTTCTTCGCCCTGGCCATGCTGGTCACCCAGATCCAGGACCTCTAGCCCTCGCGCGCGAGGGCCCGCCAGGAGGTGCCGAGCGCCGCGCGGAACTGGTCGGCCTGCCGCGCGGTCAGCTCGGCCGTCATCCGCTCCTCGACGCGGCGGACGGGCTCGGCGTACGCGGCCAGCAGCTCGCGGCCCGCGTCGTTCAGCAGGATCAGCCGCTCGCGGCGGCTGGCCGGGTTGGGCTCGCGGCGGATGAGGCCGCGCTTCTCCAGGGCGCGGACCATGTCGGCCATCGTCTGCGCGGTGACGAACGAGGAGCGCGCGAGCTGCGCGGCGGACACCCCGTCGTGCCGTTCCAGGACGGTGAGCGCCGTGTACTGCAGGGCGGTGATCCCGGCGGGCCGGACGACCTCCTCCAGGTGCGACCGGACGGCCAGTTCCAGGCGCTTGACCAGGTACAGCAGCGACGGCGGCGCCTTGGCGTCGCCGTCGCCGTCGCGCTCGCGGCCGATCGGCGTGGTGGTCATCGGCCCAGGCTAGAGCACCCGCGCATTGACAGGAAACCTGTCACTCCAGCACACTGCGATTGCCAGGATTCCTGTTAATTAGCCGGATGGGTGGGTTCATGGAGCTGACGGGCAAGGTCGCGATCGTCACCGGGAGCGGGCGGGGGCTGGGCCTCGCCTACGCCGAGGCGCTCGCCGCCGCGGGCGCCGCCGTGGTGGTCAACGACGTCGACCGGGAGACGGTCGACGCGGCGGTGGAGAAGATCACCGGTGCGGGCGGCCGGGCGGCCGGCGTGGTGGCCGCGGTCGGCGACACCGAGTCGGCCGAGAAGCTGGTGACGGCGGCGGTCGAGGAGTTCGGCCGGCTGGACGTCATGGTCACCAACGCGGGCATCCTGCGCGACCGGGTGCTGTGGAAGATGTCCGACGAGGACTTCGACGACGTGGTCCGGGTCCACCTGCGCGGCACGTTCACCTGCGCGCGGGCGGCGGCGGTGCGGATGCGCGAGCAGGGCACCGGCGGCCGGATCGTGCTGATCTCCTCCCCGGCCGGGCAGCGCGGCAACTTCGGGCAGACCAACTACGCCGCCGCCAAGGCCGGGATCGTGGCGATGGCGCGGACCTGGGCGATGGAGCTGGCCCGCGCCGAGATCACCGTGAACGCGGTGGTGCCGGTCGCGGCGACCGAGATGACCAAGACGATCCCGGCGTTCGCGCCGGTGATCGAGGAGTCCGAGCGGACCGGGAAGCCGTTCCCCGACTGGCTGCGCAAGGACGAGGGCCTGGGCACCCCCGAGGACGTCGCCGGCGTGATCACGTTCCTGGCCTCCGACGCCTCCAAGGGCATCACCGGGCAGGCGATCGGGATCGGCGGCGACCGGCTGGCGCTGTGGTCGCACCCGGCCGAGAAGGCGGTGGCCTTCGCCGAGGGCGGCTGGAGCGCGGACGCGATCGCCGAGCAGTGGGCCACCGGCGTGGGCGCCGAGCCCGAGACCTACGGCATCCCCGCCCCCAAGATCCCGGAGAAGTAGCCATGAACCTGGACGACCTGGTCGCCATCGACGTCCACACCCACTCGGAGATCAGCAAGGACGGCCACCTGTCGCTGAGCCCGGAGCTGTTCGGCGCCTCGGAGGAATACTTCAAGGCGCACGGGCACCGGCAGCCCTCGATCGAGGAGATGGCCGCCTACTACCGGGAGCGGAAGATGGCGGCGGTGGTGTTCACCGTGGACGCCGAGCACGCCACCGGCTGGCCGCGCATCGCCAACGAGGAGGTCGCCGAGGGCTGCGCCGCGCACCCCGACGTGCTGATCCCGTTCGCCAGCATCGACCCGTACAAGGGCCGGGCGGGCGTGCGCGAGGCCCGCCGCCTGGTCGAGGAGCACGGGGTGCGGGGGTTCAAGTTCCACCCCAGCATCCAGGGCTTCGCGCCCAACGACCCGATGGCCTACCCGCTGTACGAGGCGATCGAGGAGCTGGGCGTCCCGGCGCTGTTCCACACCGGCCAGACCGGCATCGGCGCGGGCGTTCCCGGCGGCGGCGGCATCCGGCTGAAGTACTCCAACCCGATGCTGATCGACGACGTCGCGGTGGACTTCCCCGAGCTGCGGATCATCCTGGCGCACCCGTCCTTCCCCTGGCAGGACGAGGCCCTCGCCGTCGCCAACCACAAGCCGTACGTCTACATCGACCTGTCGGGCTGGTCGCCCAAGTACTTCCCGCCCCAGCTCGTCCGGTACGCCAACAGCCTGCTCAAGGACAAGGTGCTGTTCGGCTCGGACTACCCCGTCATCACCCCCGACCGGTGGCTGGCCGACTTCGAGAAGCTGGAGATCAAGCCCGAGGTCCGGCCGAAGATCCTC
This sequence comes from Actinomadura sp. 21ATH, assembly GCF_041951345.1. Classification (NCBI taxonomy): domain Bacteria; kingdom Bacillati; phylum Actinomycetota; class Actinomycetes; order Streptosporangiales; family Thermomonosporaceae; genus Actinomadura; species Actinomadura sp. 21ATH. Next base: position 201,971 of record NZ_JBGNUR010000005.1, read on the forward strand.
AAGGACAACGCCGCCCGGCTGCTCGGCCTCACCCCCACGAAGGAGAACGAATGATCACCGTGACCGGCCTGGACGAGATCAGGGCCCTGGCCGGCAAGGACCTCGGCCACAGCGAGTGGCTGGAGATCACCCAGGACCGGGTGAACACCTTCGCCGACGCCACCGACGACCACCAGTGGATCCACACCGACGCCGAGAAGGCCAAGGACGGCCCGTTCGGCGGCACCATCGCCCACGGGTACCTCACCCTGTCGCTGGTCATCCCGCTGTTCAACGACCTGCTGGCCATCCGCGGCATGAAGATGAGCATCAACTACGGCCTGGAGAAGGTCCGCTTCCCCAGCCCCGTCAAGGTCGGCGCGAAGATCCGGCTCGCCGCGAGCGTCGCCGAGGTCACCGACGTGGCCGGCGACGGCGTCCAGATGGCCTGCGACTTCACCGTCGAGATCGAGGGCGCCGGCAAGCCCGCCTGCGTCGCCCGGCCCATCTACCGCCACTACGCCTGAACCGGGGAGCGCCGTGAGCCACCCGCCGCTCGTCCTCGAACCGCTCGCCGAACTCCGCGTCGAGATCGGCGAGCCCATCGACGCCGGGCCGGTCCCCGGAGGCCGGCGGCGCATCATCCCCATCACCGGCGGCACCGTCAGCGGGCTGCTGGAGGGCACGGTGGTCCCCGGCGGCGCCGACTGGAGCCTCCAGCGCGGCGACGGCACCGGGACGGTCAGCGCGACCTACCCCGTACGGCTCACCGACGGGACCGTCCTGACCATCACCAACCGGGGGACGGTGGCCGCCCACGACGGCGCTCCCCTCGGGCTGACCGCGATCCGCGTCGAGGCGCCCGAGGGGCCGTGGGCGTACCTCAACGACACCCCGGTGGTCGGCTCGCTCGTGCTCGCCCTCGGCGAGGAGCGGCCCGCGGTCCGCCTGAGGTTCTACACGGTGCGGGCCGGCACCTCCTGAGGCGCGGCCCGGCGTTCGCGCCGGGCCCGCCACAGCGCGCGGGCCGCGATCGGCGTCAGGCGCAGCGGATCGACCAGCGCGCCGTCGGCCGTCCGCATCGCGCGGGAGAACAGCCGGAAGCCGTGCTCGTCGGCGGCCGTCCACGGCAGGCCGAACCGCTCCCGCAGCACGGGCGGCAGGAAGCCGATGCCGATCCGGCGCAGCACCGCCGCCGGCGGCGCCATGGCGCCCGTCCAGGCGAGCCGGGGCAGCGGCCAGCGCGGCGGGGGCGGCAGCGGCTCCCTGTCCAGGCCGATGAGCAGCCGGACGGTGGCGTTGTCCTCCAGCCGCTCCTCCACCATCGTGTCGAAGTAGTCCCGGAACGCGGCGGGGTCCGCGGGGATGTGGCGCTCGGTGATGCCCAGCGCCAGCGCCAGCTCCACCCACTCGTCGTACAGGGCCCGTTCCCTGCCGGGCGGGATGGGCGTGCCGAAGAGCCGCTGCGTGTGGACCATGCCGTGCAGCAGGGTGGCGTGCACCCAGAGGTACGCCTCGGGGTTGAGCGCGTGGTAACGGCGGCCCTGCGCGTCCACGCCCTTGATGTCCTTGTGGATCTCGCGCAGCCGGGCCGCCTCCAGCCGGCCGCGCTCCTCGCCCCGGTAGCCGAGGAAGTCGAACGTGGACTCCATGGTGCGCAGGAGGCGTCCCCAGCGGTCCTCCAGGAAGTCCGAGTGGTCGGCCACGCCCGCGCCGACGACGGGGTGGGCCACCTGGAGGAGCAGGATCGCGCGGCTGCCGAGGCCGCCCCGCCAGTCCCCCGCGTACCGCCAGACGAGCGAGCCGCGCCCGGGGGCCGCACCGGGGATCGCGCCGCGGGCGTCCGGGCCGGTGCCGGTCATGCCGGGTCCCCCGCCGTGAGCAGGTCCGCGTCCTCCACCTCGCGGCGCGTCAGGACCGGGTCCGGGGCGGCGGGCGCGGTCGAGGCGACCGGAGCGGACCGGGTGCCCGCCGCGACGCGGGCCTCGGCCTGCCGGTACTCGGGCAGCGGGCCCGCGCTGTCGTGCAGCGCGTTGAGCACCACCCACAGGGAGGTGCGGCGCAGGCGCAGCGTCACCGGGTTCGGCGGCTGGTAGAGGGCCAGCCGCTGCGCCCACTTCGGGAGCATGTCGCGGGCCGCCCAATCCATGAACGCGCTGCCCGGCTCCCACGGGCGGCTCTTGCTGCCGCGCAGGTTCGGGCCGGTGGCGAACGCCTTGATGGGCGTCAGCGCCAGCCGCGGCAGGTACGACTCCAGGCAGTCGGCGACCTCCGCCTTGGTGGCGGGCAGGTCCGTCCCGCCCAGGGCCTCACCGACCCGGACGAACTCGCCGTAGTAGCGGTCGAGGCCGGCGCCGCGCAGCGGGCGGCGGTGGTAGCGCTCGTGCGCGGTCGCGAGCCCCCAGACGACGGTGGCGTAGTTCCAGCGCAGCCATTCGGGGTCGTCGGCGTCGTACGGCAGCCCGTCCGGCCGGGTGCCCTTGACCGTGTGGTGCATGGCGCGCACGGTGCGCGCCAGCCGCTCGGCGGTCTCGGTGGAGCCGTAGGCGGTGCCGATGAAGAACGAGATCGAGTGCGCGAGCCGGACCGCGCCGCCCTCGGGGTCGACGTTGCCCGTGGGGACGCCGTCGACGCGTTCGGCCAGCCGGGAGTGGTCGTAGCCCATCCAGCTGATGCTCGGGTCGAGCCCCTCGATGTAGGCGGCGCCGACGAGCCCGAGGACGAGGGTGGGCAGGTGCGAGTGGACGTACCAGACCGCGCTGCCGGGACCGAACCATCCCGGGTCGCCCTCCGGGCCCGCGAAGTCCAGGCCCTTGAAGAACCTGGAGCGGATCTCGGCGTCGAAGGCCCGCTCGAAGCGGGACGCGAGGACGTGGGTTCTCGATGGCATTCCGGCACTCCCGTTCTGGCTACGGCTGTGTCCAGAGTAGGCATCTGGGTACGGGCGTGTCCAGACTTGGGGCGGTGCGATGGGTAGGGTGGCGGCCATGGTGAGCGCGCGTCCGGCCCCGACCCGGTGGGCGGGGGTCCCCGCGTCCCGGCGCCGGGACGAGCGGCGCGACATGCTCGTCCGGGCCGCGTACCGGCTGTTCGGGGACGAGGGCGAGTCCGCGCTGACGGTCCGCGCCGTGTGCCGCGAGGCCGCGCTGCACACCCGCTACTTCTACGAGAGCTTCGCCGACACCGGGGAGCTGCTCGCGGCCGTCCACGACCAGGCGGCGACCACGCTGGGCGAGGTCCTGGCCCGCGCGCTGGAGGAGGCCGGGCCGCGCCCGGACGCCCGCACCCGCGCCGGCGTCCGCGCCGTGCTGAGGTTCATCAGCGACGACCCCCGCCGGGGCCGCGTCCTGTTCGCCGAGGCGCGCGGCAACGAGGTGCTGGCCGAGCGCCGCCGCGCCGCGCAGACCGCCCTCCTGGACGGGGTCCTCGCGATGAGCCGGGTGGAGAGCCCGCGGCTCCCGCTGGTCATCGCGGCCACCATGTTCACCGGCGCGATGACCGAGCTGGCCCAGCGGTGGGCCGACGGCCGGCTCGGCGACGACCTCGACGCGGTCGTCGACAGCGCCGTCGAGCTGGCGCTCGCCATGTACGACCGGGCCGCCGACCACCTCTCCTGACACCCGCCGGCCCGGCCGCGGCGGGTGTCAGCCCCGCCAGGTCACCAGCGCGTCCAGGGCCTCGACGCGGGAGCCGCGGACGAGCAGCGGGTTGATCTCCAGGGACTCCAGCCGGTCCCCCAGGCCGACGGCCAGCCGGCCCACCCCGGCGACCGCCTCCGCGACCGCGTCCAGGTCGGCCGGCTCGCCGCCGCGCGCGCCCCGCAGCACGGCCGCGCCGCGCAGCTCCTCCAGCGCCCGCCGGATCTCCGGGGCGGCCGCGGGCAGCGGCCGGAGGACGGAGTCGTTCAGCACCTCCACCCAGACGCCGCCGAGCGCGACCGCGAGCACCAGGCCCCAGGCCGGGTCGCGGACCACCCCGACGAGCAGCTCGATCCCCGCCTCGCGCTGCGGCTGGACGAGCGTCGCGGCCGGGCCGATCCCGGCCTCCGCGGCGGCGGCGAGCAGCTCCGCGTGCGCCGCGCGCACCTCGGCGGCCGAGCGCAGGCCGAGCCGGACGCCGCCGATGTCGCTCTTGTGCGCGAGCCCGTCGGCCGCGAGCTTGAGGACCGCCGGGTAGCCGTGCCGTTCCGCGGCCGCGACGGCGGCCTCCGCGCCGGCCGCGAGCGTGCCCGGAACGACCGGGACGCCGTTGGCCGCCAGCAGCCGCGCGGCGCGGTGCTCGTCCCAGACGCCGCCGGGCTCGCCGGGCCCGCCCGGCACGGCGGGTACGGGCGGCGCGGCGGGCGGCGGTTCCGCGAGCGCGCGGGACCGGTGCCGCGACCAGGCCACGGCCGCCCCGAGCGCCCGCATCCCGTGCTCGATGCCGCCCACCACGTGCGGGTACCCGGTGGTCTCCTGGACGGTGCGGCCGAACGCGGTGACGTCCAGCGGCACGTTGCTCATCAGCACGGTCGGCAGCGGGAACGCGGCGATGCGGCGGGCGTTCTCCTCGTACAGCCGCAGCAGCGGCGCCGGGTCCGGCGGCGCCGAGCGCGGCAGGTCGGCGAGGCCGACGACCGCGTCGATACCGGGGTCCGCCGCCACGATCTCCATCGCGCGGCCGAGGAGCGTGCGGTCGACGACGACGTACCCGGTCACGTCCAGGGGGTTCTGCGGGGTCGCGAAGGCGGGCAGGATCTCCGCCAGCCGCGCCACGGTCGAGGGCGCCAGCGGCGGGAGCCGCAGGCCCTCCTCCTCGGCGCGGTCGGCGATGATCTCGCAGGCGCCGCCGGAGGGCGTGACCACCCCGAGCCGCGGCCCGGGCAGCGGGCCGGTCGCGGCGAGCAGCCCGGCGGTGACGATCAGGTCCTCCAGCGAGCCGACCCGGAGGACGCCGAGCCGCCGGAACACCGCGTCCACCACGGCGTCGTCGCCCACCAGCGCTCCGGTGTGCGCCCGCGCGGCGCGCGAGGCGACCGCGCTGCGCCCGATCTTCAGCGCCACGATCGGCTTGCCCGCCTCCAGCGCCCGCCGCGCCACCCGGCCGAACTCGGCGGGCCGCCGCACCGACTCCAGGAACAGCGCGATCACCCGGGTGGCGGGGTCGTCCACCAGGTGGTCGATCACGTCGGTCACGGCCACGTCCGTCTCGTTGCCCATGGCCGTCAGCAGGCTGACGCCCACGTTGCGGGCCTGGGCGTACGCCAGCACCGACGTGGCCAGCGCGCCGCTCTGCAGCACCACCCCGACCGAGCCCGCGACGAGCGGCTCCGGGATGGGCAGCCCGTACGGCGTCGCGCCCGCGGCGGTGTTGATGTAGCCGTTGCCGTTGGGGCCGAGCACGGTCAGCCCGTGGCGGCGGGCGAGCGCGGCGATCTCCTCCTCGCGCCGCCGGCCCTCCTCGCCCGTCTCGCCGAACCCGGCGGTGAGCACGACGTAGTTGCGGATCCCGCGGCCCGCGCCCTCCTCCAGCACGGCGGCGACGGCCGCGGTCGGGACCATGACGTACGCGAGGTCGACCGGTTCGGGGATGTCGGACAGGCACTTGTGGGCCGGCTCGCCGTGCACCGTCCCGCCGCGCGGGTTCACCAGGTGGACGCGCCCGGCGAACCCGTGCCTGCGCAGGTTGGCGAACGTGCTGCGTGACCAGCCGGACTTGTCGGTCGCGCCCACCAGGGCGATGGAGGCCGGCTCGAACAGCCCGCGCAGCCGCGTCATCCGGTCCCGCCCTCGCCGGTACGGGTGAAGTACGGCAGGCGCAGGTCGTCGGCGACCGCGGTGACGGCGAGGCGGACGCGGTCGCCGATCGCCGGCCGGTCCGGGCCGGTGATCCGGGTCATCATCCGGACGCCCTCGTCCAGGTCGACCAGCGCGACCGTGAACGGGACCTGGCCGGCGAAGTCGCCGAAGGCGCGGTGCGCGACGGTGAACGAGTAGATCGTCCCGAGGCCGGAGGCGGCCTGCCAGGACAGGTCGGTTCCGAAGCAGTGCGGGCACACCGCCCGCGGGTAGAAGACCGTGCGGCCGCAGCCGCCGCAGCGCTGCAGCCGCAGCTCCCCGGCGGCCAGGCCGTCCCAGTACGGGGCGGTGTCGGCGTCGGGTACGGGCCGGATCGTCACCGGTGCCTCCCGAGGATGACGGTGGACGTGGACGACAGCACGCCGCCGGTGCCGTGCACCAGGGCGAGTTCGGCTCCCGGCACCTGGCGGTCGCCGCACTCGCCGCGCAGCTGCCGGGTCGCCTCGATGAGCAGGAAGATCCCGTACATGCCGGGATGGGTGTACGACAGCCCGCCGCCGTTGGTGTTCATCGGGAGCGCGCCGCCGGGCGCGGTGCGGCCGCCGGACACGAAGTCGCCGGCCTCGCCGGGCTTGCAGAAGCCGAGCGACTCCAGGGTGAGCAGCACGGTGATGGTGAACGAGTCGTAGATCTCCGCCACGTCGATGTCGTCCAGGCCCACCCCGGCCATCTCCAGGGCCGCCGGGCCCGACCGCGCGGCGCCGGTCACGGTCAGGTCCGGCATGTTGGAGATGGTGGCGTGGGTGTGGGTCTCGCCGTGGCCGAGCACCTCGACCGGGACGGTGGCCACGTCCGCGAACCGGTCCTCGGCGGCGATCACGACCGCGCCGCCGCCGTCGGTGACCAGGCAGCAGTCCAGCTTGCGCAGCGGCTCGCAGATCATCGGCGAGCCGAGGACGTCCTGGACGGTGAGCGGGTCGCGGTACGGGGCGCGCGGGTTGAGCCGGGCCCACTCGCGGGCGGCGACGGCGACCTCGGCGAGCTGCTCGGGCGTGGTGCCGTACTCGTGCATGTGCCGCATCGCCGCCAGCGCGTACGCCCCGACGGGCTGCGGCAGCCCGAACGGCGCCTCGAACTGCGCGGTCAGGTCGGCGGGCCGCGGCCGGCCGCGGGACCGCTGGGTGCGCTGCGTGCTGCCGTAGGTGATCAGCGCGACATCGATCAGCCCCGCCTCGATCGCCGCGGCGGCGTGGCCGGCGTGCGCCTCGAACGACGAGCCGCCGATGTTGGTGGAGTCGGTGTACCGCGGCTGGATGCCCAGGTACTCGGCGAGCGTCATCGTCGGCGCCCAGCCCCAGGCCCCGGCGGTGAACAGCGCGTCCACGTCGCCGCGGCCCAGCCCGGCCTCGGCCAGCGCGTCCCGGGCGGCAAGCGCCTGCTGGGACAGGACGGTCAGGTGCGGCGTCTTCCCGATGTCGGACTCGGCGACCCCGACGATCGCCGCCCGCCGGCCCCTGGCACGGCGGGCGCGGCCCGCGCTCATTCGCCGATCCCGCCGAGCCGCACATGGCCCTTGATGAGGTTGCGGGCGATGGTGCGGCGCTGGATCTCGTCGGTGCCCTCGAAGATCCGCAGCAGCCGCAGCTCGCGGTACCAGCGTTCGATCGGCAGCTCCTTGGTGTAGCCCATGCCGCCGTGGATCTGCAGGACGCGGTCGACGACCTGGTTGGCCATCACGGCGCCGTGCAGCTTGGCGATGGACGAGGCGTGCCGCGCGTCCCGCCCCTGCTGGACCTGCCAGGCCGCGTGCAGGGTGAGCCACTTGGCCGCCTCGATCTCCACCTGGGAGTCGGCGATCATCCACTGGATCGCCTGGTACTCGGCGATCGGATGGCCCATCGATGTGCGGATGCGGGCGTAGTCGACGGCCATCTGGAGCATCCGCTCGGCGGAGCCGATCGCGCGGGCCGGGATCATGAAGCGGCCCTGGCCGATCCACCGCATCGCCAGCTCGAACCCCTTGCCGACCTCGCCCAGCACGTTCCCGTCCGGGACGCGGACGTCCTCGAAGACCAGCGCGGCCGGCCCCCACTGGCCCATCGTCGGGATCGGCTCGGACTTCCAGCCCATGTCGCGGTCGGCGAGGAAGCAGGTCACGCCGCCGTCCGCGCCCCTGTCCGGGTCGGTCACCGCGAACACCATGACGAAGTCGGCCTCGTTGCCGCCGGTGATGAACGTCTTCTCGCCGTTGATCACCCAGTCGCCGCCGTCCCGGACGGCGCGCGTCCGGATGTTGCGGGCGTCCGACCCGGCGCCCGGCTCGGTGATGGCGAAGCAGGACCGCCGCTCGCCCTCGATCGTGGGGACCAGGTAGCGGCGCTTCTGCTCGTCGTTCCCGGCGTACAGGATGTTGTCGGCCGAGCCGCCGAAGCTGAACGGGACGAACGTGCGCCCCGTCTCCATCGCCAGGATCGCCGACATGACCGCGCCGAGGTTCATGCCGCCGTACTCCTCGGGCGTGTTCACGCCCCAGAACCCGGCCCGGCGGGCCTTGGCGCGCAGCTCGCGCAGCACGTCCGGGTCCAGGCCGGGACCGCCGGCGCGCTCGCTGCGCAGCACGTCCGGTTCGAGCGGCATCACCTCGCGCTCGACGAACGCGCGCACGGTGTCGCGGATCTGCCGTTCCTCGTCGGTGAGGGAGAAGTCCACCATGGTCGTCGCTCCGTTCGCGCGGGAGGGTCAGGAGGAGGGGCGGACGCGGGCGCGGCCGCGGTCGATCACGACGGTGCCGTCGGCCTTCGCCGTCTGGAAGAGGACCGTCTCGCCGTCCTGCCACATCGCGACGGTCAGTTCCTCGCCCGGGTACACCGGGCTGCTGAACCGGCCCGACATCGCGGCGAACCGTGCCGGGTCGGAGCCGGCGGCGGCGTGCAGGAGGGCCCGGCCGGTCACGCCGTACGTGCACAGGCCGTGCAGGATGGGCCGGTCGAACCCGGCGCGGGCGGCGAAGGACGGGTCGGAGTGCAGCGGGTTGCGGTCCCCGGTGAGCCGGTAGATCAGCGCCTGCTCGGGCCGGGTGGGACAGGTGACCACGTGGTCCGGCTTCCGGTCGGGGCGGCGCCAGTCGTCGCGCGGCCCCCGGCCGCCGCCGAAGCCGCCCTCGCCGCGGATGAACGCCGAGCTGCGCGCGTCCACCACCGGCTCGCCGGTGCCGGGATCGGCGGCGGCGGTCTCGGTGACGACGAGCGCGCCGCTCCCCTTGTCGTGGATCCCGGTCACGGTGGTGGTGACGCGCACCGAGCCGGCCGGCGGCAGCGGCCGGTGCAGCTCGAACGACTGCTCGGCGTGGACGAGCATCGCCGGGTCGAAGTCGCCCAGCCTGCGGCGGGCGGCGGCGCGCGCCGCAAGCATGGCGAAGGTCGGCAGCACGCGCTGCGGCACGCCCGCCGAGTTCTCGGTGGTGAACGCCAGCTCGCGGGAGGGGTCGCCCAGCCCCGCGCCCACCGCGAGCGCGTACAGCAGGGTGTCGGCGGACGTCCATTCGCGCAGCGCGGGCTCGGACGGAACGCCGACGAGGGAGTGGTCGAGGGTCACTTCGGCTCCTCCGGGGTCACCCCGTCGGTCAGGACGTTCGGGCGGGCCTTCGCCAGCAGGGCGGGCACGACCTCGCCCAGCTCGTGCGGCTCCCAGCGGGCGCCCTTGTCGGCCGAGGGCCCGGCCCGCCAGCCCTCCGCCACGCTGATCGCGCCGCCGCGGACGTTGAAGACCCGGCCGGTGACGTCGCGGGCCTCCGGGCTCGCCAGCCACACCACCAGCGGCGCGATGTTGCCGGGGTCGGCCTGGTCGAAGCCCGCCGGCCGCTCGCGCCCGGCGACCAGCCCCTCGGTCATCCGGGTCAGCGCCGCCGGCGCCACCGCGTTCACGGTCACGCCGTACCTGCGCAGCTCGCGGGCCGCGATGACGGTGAGGGAGGCGATCCCGGCCTTGGCGGCCCCGTAGTTGCCCTGGCCGGGATTGCCGTAGATGCCGGAGGATGAGCTGGTGTTGATGACCCGGGCGTCCACGCCGTGGCCGGCCTTGTGCCGTTCCCGCCAGTACGCGGCGGCGTGCCGGAGCGGCGCGAACGTGCCCCGCAGGTGGACGCGGACGACGTCGTCCCACTCGTCCTCGGTCATGTTGACGAGCATCCGGTCGCGCAGGATGCCGGCGTTGTTGACGAGCACGTGGAGGTCGCCGAAGCGCTCGACGGCCGACTCCACCATCCGCCGGGCCGCGTCGAAGTCGGAGACGTCGGTGCCGTCGGCGACGGCCTCGCCGCCCATCGCCCGGATCTCCTCCACGACCTCCCCGGCGGGGCCGGCCGAGGAGCCGGTGCCGTCCACCTCGGCGCCCAGATCGTTGACGACCACCCTGGCCCCGTGCCGGGCGAACGCCAGCGCGTGCTCGCGGCCGATGCCGCGGGCCGCGCCGGTCACGATGACGACTCTTCCATCGGCGAGCGCGGACATGTCGTTCCCTCCCACCCTGGACGAAACAGACTCGGAACAGACTTAGAAGGAGCTTCTAGAATTTCCTTCTAAGGCAATGTGCGCCGCATCACCCTCCGCTGTCAAGGGCCGATACGCTCTACGCGTGGCGAAGACCCCGGCCGGCCGCGTCGAACGGCGGCCCCTGACGCGCGACCGGATCGTCCGCACGTCCATCGCGATCATCGAGCGGGACGGCGCCCGGGCGCTGTCCATGCGCAAGATCGCCGCCGAGCTCGACGTCGGGGTGATGTCGCTCTACAACCACGTGCCCAACAAGGACGCGCTGCTGGAGGCCGTGGCCGAGCACGTCCTCGCCGGGCTGGACGTCCCCGAGGCCGACGCCAACCCCGGCCGGGACTGGAAGCTCAACGCCCGCGCCATGGTCGCGGCGTTCCGCGCCACCGCGCACCGCCACCCGCGCAGCATGCACCTGGTGCTGACCGGCCGGAGCGGCCAGATGTTCGGCCGGCGCACGGCGGACCGGGCGCTGGCGCTGTTCGAGGCCGCCGGGTTCGACCCGGCGACGTCGGTGCGCGCGCTGCGGGCGCTCATGTCGTACGTGATGGGCGCCCAGATGATGGCGGGCGGCGCCCTCCGGATGCCGCACGGCCTGCCGCCCGACGTCACCGGGACGCTGCCGGCGGTGGACCTCGGCGAGCTGCCCCACGTCGTCGCCCTGGCCGACGAGCTGGTCCGGGACGACCACGAGGCGGACTTCGAGTGCGGGCTGGAGATGCTGCTGTCCGCGCTGGACCGGCTCCCCCGCGCGGCCGGGCCGGCGGGCTCCTGAGCGCCGGCGGCCGGCTCAGGTCGCGCGGCGCCCCATCTCCTCCACCGAGGACAGGAACAGGTCGAGGCCGAACTCGAAGTCGCCCTCGGGGTCCGGCCGCGTCAGCGCGTCAGCGCCGGCCGGGCCGGCGTCCGGCTCGCGCAGCAGCTTGCTGAGGCCGGCCTCGCGCAGCTGGAAGCCCAGCGTGTACGCCATCAGCGCGCGCATCACGCGGACCGAGGCGGGCCCGTCCAGGCCCGCCCGGGCGCACAGGGAGAGGGCGCGCTCGATCGCGCGCAGCCCCACCGGGATCCCGCTCTTGCTCGCCACCACCAGCGACATGCAGCGCGGGTACTCCTCGGCGGTCCGGCGGAAGGCCCGCACCAGGTCGCGCGCCCCCGAGCGCCAGTCCGCAGGCTCGGCCGCGGGCAGTTCGAGGGTGCTCATCACGTACTCGGCGATGCCCCTGACCAGCGCGTCCTTGTTGGGCACGTGGTTGTACATCGCCATCGCCGTCACGCCCAGCTCGGCGGCCACCGCGCGCATCGACAGCGCCTGCGGGCCCTCGCGCTCGATCAGGCCGACGGCGGTGTGCACGATGAGGTCGCGGGTGAGCACGACCCGCATCACCCGTTCCGGCGCGCGCTTGGGCATGCGGCAAGTGTAGGCGGGCGCCGCCGGCCCCGCGCTCAGCCGACCCGGAGCGGGAGCGTGCGCGGCCCGCGGACCTGGCCCGCCGCCCACGTCACCGCGGCCGGGTCGTCCAGCGTGAACGAGGGGTACCGCTCCAGCCAGACCTCCAGCGCGACGCGCAGCTCCATCCGCGCGAGATGGGAGCCGACGCAGCGGTGGATGCCGAGGCCGAACGCCGCGTGCCGGTTCACCTCGCGGTCGATGACGACCTCCCCGGCCCGCTCGAACTGCGCCGGGTCGCGGTTGGCCGCCGGGAACGACAGCAGCACCCAGTCGTCGGCCTTCATCTCCACGCCGTTCCAGGTCATGTCCTCCTTGACCAGCCGCGCCATCGTGACGGGCGCGTAGGCGCGCAGGAACTCCTCCATCGCGGTCGGCAGCAGGCCGGGCTCGGCGACCAGGCGCTCCCGGTCGGCGGGCGTCCGGGCCAGATGCCACAGCGACGCGCCGATCGCGCTCCACGTCGTGTCGATGCCCGCGATGAGCAGCAGCGCCATCGTGCCCGCGACGTGGGACGGCTCCAGCTTGCGGCCGTAGAGCTCGGCGTTGATCAGGTACGTGGTGAGGTCGTCGCGCGGCTCGGCGACATGGTCGCGGATCTGCGCGAGGAGGTAGTCGAACAGCAGCGCCATGCGCTCCATCCGCTCCTCGGGCGGCCGGTTGATCCCTTCGAGCGCGTTCTCCACGAACTCCCGGAAGCGCGGCCCGTCCTCCGGCGGGAAGCCCAGCATGTCGGCGATGACGCGCATCGGGATGTGCTGGGCGTAGTCGCGGGCCGCGTCGACCACGTCCCGGCCCGCGAAGCCGTCGGCCAGCGAGTGGCAGAACGCCCGGGTCGCCGGCTCCAGCCGCCCCACCGCCGACTTCGTGAACGCCGGCAGCAGGATCCTGCGCGCGTCGCGGTGGAACGGCGGGTCGGACGAGATCGGCGGGACGCCGCCGACCGGGGCCACCTCGCGCGGCGGCCGGAAGTTGCTCATGATGATCGACCGCGAGCTGAACCGGTCGGTGTCGTAGGCGATCGCCGCGACGTCCTCGTACCGGGTGGGCAGCCAGCCGCCGCCGAACCGGCCGGTGCGCGCGATCGGGCAGCGCTCGCGCAGGTCGTCCTGGATCGGGTACGGGTCGGCCGCCCACTCCTCCTCCAGGTGGGAGAAGTCGGTCGCCCAGTCCGCGACCGGGCCGGTGACGATCTCGTTGCGGGTCCCGTCCGGCCGGCCCTCCTGCATCTCGCGGAAGTCCCGGACGAAGCGCTCGTCGGCGGTCATCTCACCCCTCCTGCCCTTCCTTGAGGACGTCGACGGCGCGTTCCGGGCAGTTGGCCTCCGCCCTGCGCGCGCCGTCCTCCCCGCCCGGCGGGACGGTCCCGCCGCCCAGGACGGTCCCGTAGCCCTCCTCGTCCTCGCCGAACAGCTCGGGCGCCAGGTCGTAGCAGCGGCCGTGGCCCTGGCAGCGCCCGGTGTCGATCCGCACCTTCACGGCGTTCCTCCCGTCCGTACCGGAGGGCCGGCCGGGGCCAGCGCCTCCACGACGCGGGCCAGCAGCGCGGCCCACTCCTCCTCGCCGACCGCGTGCATGTCGGGGGTGACCAGCGCGCTGCCCATCGCCAGCAGGAAGCAGAAATGGGCGACCGCGTCCGGGGACAGCGCCGGGTCCAGCTCGCCGCCCCGCTGGGCGGCCTCCACGAGCCCGGCCATCCAGGCCGCGCGCTCCCCCATGTAGTCGCGCGTCGGGCCGGCCACGTCCTCGTCCCGCCGGGCCGCGACCAGCGCCTCCACGACGAGGTGGCCGCCGGCGTCCCGGCGGCGCGGCAGCAGGCGGCCGACGACCAGCAGCAGCTCGGTGATCGGCCGGTCCGGCTCGGCGGCGAGCAGGTCGGCCAGCATCCGCCGCCCGTGCGCGCGCAGCGCCGCCACCAGCAGCTCGCCCTTGGAGCCGAAGTGGGCGTACAGCGCGCCGTTGCTCACGCCCGCCGCGGCCGCGATGTCGGCCACGCGCGTCCCGTCGTACCCGCGCCGGGCGAACGCGTGGGCGGCCGCGCGCAGCAGCCGCTCGCGCGTCTCGGCGGCGGTCACGCCCGCGATGCGGCCCATACGGGAATTAAAAGACCGTTCATTTGACGGGTCAATAGGCCCGCGGCCGCCCGCCGCCCGCGGCGGTGTCAGGAACCGCTGAGGATGCCGGCGTCCCAGAGCCGCCGGACGTGCTCGATCAGCGGCGGCCCGAGCGCCCGCAGCGCGTCCGCGTCGTTCTCGGCCACCGCCGGCGTCACCATCGCGCTCGTCGCCGCCACGATCACCCGGCAGGCGAAGCGGGCCGCCTCGTCCCCGCCGCCGACCAGCCCGGCCAGCGCCTCGGTGATCACCTCCTGGATCGCGCCGCGCCGCCGGATCGCCTCCGGCCCGGCCGCGTACACCTCCACCAGGAACAGCCGCGCGTACGGCAGCTCGGCGGCCAGCGCCGCCAGGTACGCGGTGATCGCCCGCTCGGCCAGCTCCAGCCGGTCGCCCGGCGCCGCCCCGGCGATGACGTCCCCGACCTTCGGCGCGTCGCCGACGTCCCCGGCCAGCCGCTCCAGCAGCAGCTCGCCCGCGCAGTCGAACGCGGCCATGAAGCAGTCGAGCTTGGAGTCGAACAGCTCGTAGAAGCTCTGCCGCGACACCACCGCGCGCTGGAGCACGTCCGCCACCGACGTGGCCACGTACCCCTTCTCGGCCATGACCTCGGCCATCGCCGCGCACAACCGCGAGCGCTGGATGCGCCGGACCTCCTCGCGCGCCAGCGCATGGCGCCCCCGAGGCAACCGGCGGGGCTGTGTTTCCGGCATCAGCCCACTGTAACGATCGGCCGGACGCCGGGCGACCCGCCGGTCACATCGTCACGGCGCGGGCACCGGCTCGGTGACGTGGAAGTCCAGGCCCTCGGCCCCGGCGGTGACCTCGACATGGTGGCCCGGCGGCAGGTCGCCGGAGAGCAGCAGGTCGGAGAGCCGGTCGTCGACCTCCCGCTGGATCGTGCGGCGCAGCGGCCGGGCGCCGAACTCGGGCTGGTGGCCGCGGCGGGCGAGCCAGTCGACGGCCGCGGTGTCGAACGACACCGAGACGTCCTGGGCCCGCAGGCGGCGGCGCGTCTCGTCCAGGACCAGGTCGGTGATCTGGCGGAGCTGGGTCTCCTCCAGGCGGCGGAAGACGATGATCTCGTCGATCCGGTTGAGGAACTCGGGCCGGAACGACTCGCGCAGCCGCCGCATGATCCGGTCGCTCAGCGCGCTGTCCCGGCCGTCGCCGACGGTGCCGAAGCCGATCTCGTTCTGGCCGGTGATCAGGTCCGAGCCCAGGTTGCTCGTCATGATCACGACGGTGTTGCGAAAGTCGACCGTGCGGCCCTGGGCGTCGGTGAGCCGCCCGTCGTCGAGCAGCTGGAGCAGGACGTTGAAGACGTCCTGGTGGGCCTTCTCGATCTCGTCCAGCAGGATCACCGAGTACGGCTGCCGCCGCACCATCTCGGTCAGCTGGCCGGCCTCCTCGTAGCCGACGTACCCGGGCGGCGCGCCCATCAGCCGGCTGACGGTGTGCCGCTCCTGGAACTCGCTCATGTCGAACCGGATCATCCGGTCCCGGCTGCCGAACAGCGCCTCGGCGAGGGCCTTGGCCAGCTCGGTCTTACCGACGCCGGTCGGGCCGAGGAACAGGAAGCCGCCGATCGGCCGGTCCGGGTCGCCCATGCCGGCGCGGGACCGCCGGACGGCGCGCGCGACCGCGGCCACGGCGTCGTCCTGGCCGACGACCCGCTCGTGCAGGTGCTCCTCCAGGTTGGACAGCCGCTCGCGCTCGGCCTGGGTCAGCTGCGTCACCGGGACGCCGGAGATCCGCGACACCACCTCGGCGATGTCCTCGGTCGTCACCAGCGGCACCGCGGCGGGATGGCCGTCGTCGCGGTGGTCGAGGTCGCTCTCCAGCCGGGCGATCTCGTCGCGCAGCGCGGACGCCTTCTCGTAGTCCTCGTCGGCGACTGCCTGGTCCTTCTCCCGGCGGCGGCGTTCGAGGCGGTCCTCCAGCTCGCGGCGGCCGCCGTCGCGGGCGCCGGAGCGCAGCCGCACCCGCGCGCCCGCCTGGTCGATCAGGTCGATCGCCTTGTCCGGCAGGAACCGGGCGGTGAGGTAGCGGCTGGACAGGTCCACCGCCGCGACCAGCGCCTCGTCGGAGTAGCGCACCTGGTGGTGCGCCTCGTAGCGGTCCACCAGCCCGCGCAGGATCTCGACGCTGTCGTCGATGCTCGGCTCCGGGACGAGGATCGGCTGGAACCGGCGCTCCAGCGCGGCGTCCTTCTCGATGTTGCGGCGGTACTCGTCGACGGTGGTCGCACCCATCACGTGCAGCTCGCCGCGGGCCAGCGGCGGCTTGAGCAGGTTGCCGGCGCTCATCCCGCCTTCCGCGCCGCCGGCGCCGACCAGGGTGTGGATCTCGTCGATGAACACGATCAGCTCGTCGGCGTGCTCGCGGATCTCGTCCACGACCTTCTTCATCCGCTCCTCGAAGTCGCCCCGGTAGCGGGTGCCGGCGACGACACCGCTGAGGTCGAGCTGGACGACCCGCTTGCCGCGCAGCGTGACGGGGACCTCGTCGTCCACGATCCGCTGGGCGAGCCCCTCCGCGATCGCCGTCTTGCCCACGCCCGGGTCGCCGATCAGTACGGGGTTGTTCTTGGTGCGCCGGGACAGGACCTCGACGGTCTCCTCGATCTCCCGCTCGCGGCCGATCACCGGGTCGATCCGGCCCTCCCGCGCCAGCTCGGTGAGGTCGCGGCCGAACTCGTCCAGGGTGGGCGTCTCGGACGGCTGCCCGCCGCTCGGCGGCTGCTGCCCGCCACCGCCGCCGCCGGACGCCGCCGACTGCAGCGACTCGGGCGTCACGTGGGCGCCGTCCAGGATGCGGCCCGCGCTGGACCCGCGGTCGAGCGCGAGCGCGAACAGCACGTGCTCGGGCCCGATGTACGACGATCCCAGGGCGCGCGAGACCTGGTGCGAGTCCAGCAGCGCGCGCTTGGCCGCCGGCGTCAGCTCCGGCGGGACGTCCCGGGGCTCGCCGCGGTGCGCCTCGCCCTCGATCTCCTCCTTGATCGCGTCGGGGTCGGCGCCGGCCCGGCGCAGCCACTGCCGCGTGCCCTGCTGGCGGGTCGCCGCCCACAGCAGGTGGTCGGCGTCCAGGTCGACGCTCCCCCACTGCGCCGCCTGCGCCGCCGCGTCCCGGACGAGCTCGCGGGCGGGCTCGCTCATCAGCCGGGCGACGCTGATCCGCTCCATCGGGCGGCGGTGCGCCCGCGCGCCGAAGAACCGCGCGAGCATCTCCTCGAACGGGTCCATGCCTCCGGGGCCTTCGGGCCCGTACCACCCCGATGCCATCTCCGAACCTCCTCGTCGGCGGTCTGTTCAGAGCAACGATCAGGGTGGTGCCCGTCCCGTTCCACCGGAAACACCCAGGTGAACGACCACGTGCCGGGCCGCCCGCCGCCCGCGGCGGCCGTGGGGTAGAGGTGCGCGACACGCTTGTCCCCGGCGCCGCACCTACCCGAATCGGCCTGGCGGCCCTCGCGGCGGGGCGGGGATGGCCGTACAGTGGAGATGATCGTGTCTTCGGTGATGGTCCGCCCGCACCGACAAGCGGGCCGCACATGAGCATTCGCAAGGGGGGCCCGGCCGCCCCGGGCCGGTGACGGCGGGCGGCGGGATCCGGACGCGGCCGCGTCGCGAGATCCGCAGGTCCCGGCGCCGCCGGGCGCATTCCTGCTGGGACCATCTGATCGCGGCACCGCTGTGGCCGCTGCACGGCGCCAACCTCGGGACGCTGCTGCGCACCTGCGACGCGGTGGGCGCCTGCCTGGCCGTCCCGCGCTTCTCCTGGGTGCCCGAGGCGCTGGAACGGGGCAACACGCTGCGCCGCGCCTCGTGCGTCCACTGGGTGAACGACCCGCGGGGCTGGCTGGAGCGGCAGCGTGCGGAGGGCAGCCGCGTGGTCGGCGTCGAGCTGGCCGACGAGGCGGTCCGGCTCGCGGACCTGCCCGCCGCGCGGCGGCGGACCGTCGCGGTGCTGGGCCACGAGCGGCACGGCATCCCGCCGGACGCCCTGGACCTGCTGGACCAGGCCGTGGAGATCCCCATGGTGGGCCACGGCCACAGCCTGAACGTGGCCGTGGCCGGGTCCCTGGTGCTCTACAAGCTGGCGGGCCTCCTCTAGCCGCCCGGGACGACCCGGCCGCCTAGCCGCCGATGCCGGTGAGCGCGACCATCAGCGGCAGCCCGAAGATGATGAGGAGGGCGCCGATGACGTCGAAGCCGAAGCCGGACCGGATCATGGTGGTGATGGGGACGACGCCGGAGCCGTACGCGATGGCGTTCTGCGGGGTGGAGACCGGCAGCATGAACCCGAACGAGGCGGCGAAGGTGGCCGCCAGCGCGGGCACGAACGGATCGACGCCGGCCGCGGTCGCGACGGGGATGATGATGGGCACCACGACCGCGGCCGAGGCGGTGTTGCTGGTGGTCTCGGAGATCACGATGGCCAGCGCGACGGCGAAGGCGGTGATGGCGAACATGCTGGTCAGCCCGAGGGCCTCGGACGCCTCGGTCCCGATGGTCTTGGCCAGCCCGGTGTCGGCGAGCAGCGCGCCGAAGACGATGCCGGTGCCGAAGAGCAGGATGGTGCCCCAGTCGATGCGCGCGGCGTCGCTCCAGTTGAGGGTGGTCTCCCGCCTGGCCCAGTTCGTGGGCAGCAGGAACAGCAGGGACGCGCCGAGCACGGCGACGATGCCCTCGTTGAGCCGGTCGCCGACCGTCTCGTAGATCGCCGCGTCGGTGCCGGCCACCAGGGCGACGACGCCCGGCAGGATCCACAGGGTGACGGTGACGGCGAAGGCGACCAGGGTGTTCTTCTCCGCGCGCGACATCCGGCCGAGGCCGGCCCGCTCCTGCCGGACGTACTCCTCCACGCCCTCGATCCGGCGCAGCTCGGGCTTGTTGAGCAGCAGCAGGACGACGGCGAGCACGGCGAACATCACCGCGCACAGCGGGATGGCGGTGAGCGTCCACTGCGCGAACGAGATCCGCTCGCCGGTGGCCTCCTCGATCAGGCCGCGGCCGATCAGGTTGGGCGGGCTGCCGACCGGGGTGAGCAGCCCGCCGACGCTGGCGCCGTACGCGAGCATCAGCACCAGCGCGGCGCCGACCCGCAGCCGGGTGGGGTCGAAGTCCTCGGGGACCTGGCCCCGGTCCTGGAGCATCTTGGCGATGACGGTGAGGATGCCCAGCGCGGTGGGCAGCAGCATCGCGACGGTGGCGGTGTTGGACACGAACGCCGACAGCATGCAGGTGATGAGGCCGAAGACGGCGATCAGCCGGAAGGTGGAGCGGCCGACGCCGGGCAGCGACAGGATGAAGAACGCGAAGCGGCGCGCGACGCCGTGCTTCAGCATCGCCTGGGCGAGGATGAACGCCCCGATGAACGTGAAGATCGTGGTGGAGCCGAACGGCTCCAGCGCGTCGTCGGCGGGCACCACGCCGAACACCACGATGGCGCCGACGCCGATCAGCCCGCCGACCGGGATGGGCACCGGCTCGGTGACCCACATGACGATGACGCCGAGCAGGATGCCGGCGAGCGTCTGCTGGGAGGGCGGCATGTCCAGCGGCAGGATCAGGAAGGCCGCAGTGACGAGCGGCGCCAGCCACAGGCCGGTGGTGCGGCGGGCGCGCTCGAAGCGTTCCTCGGCCGGGGAGAGCCGCTGCTCCCCCAGGCTGCGGTAGGTGCCCTGCCCGAGCAGGGCGGCGGTCACATCGGTTCTGGTACGCGGCACGGTCTCGTCGGAGGACATCGGACCACCCCCTGGGAGCGTCGGCCCGCCGCGGCGGCGGGCGCGTGAGTGGCACTGGTCACATTTAAGATCCGTACCGCCGCCGTTTCCAGAGCCGGAGGCCGCCTTCCGGCGGCGTATCGGCCGACGCGTCCCAGGGAACCGCCCGAGCCCGCTGCGCGCGGCGGCCTCCGGCGGGCCGCCGCGGCGCGCTAGGCGAAGCGCTCGCGCAGGGCCGGCAGCAGCTCCGCGGCCGCCCAGTCCCGGAACCGGTCCTGCCGGTCCGCGCCGATCTGGAGGAACGAGACGTGCGTGAAGCCGGCGTCGGCCCACTGCCCGACCGCGTCCACGTACCGGCCGGTGTCGGCGCCGCAGATCACCGCCTCGGCGACGTCCTCGGGGCGGGCCGTCTTCGCGCTGGCCTCGAAGTTGACCGGGCCGGGCAGCTCGGCCATCACCTTCCAGCCGGTGGTGCCGTGCTTCCAGAGGCGGTAGGCGTTCCGCACGGCCTCGTCCTCGTCGGTGCCGTACGAGACGGGGATCTGCCCGTACACGCGGCGGCCGCCGCCGGTGCGCTCGCCGAAGAGGCGGACCACCTCGGCCACCGGCTGGTCGGAGACGAGCGCGTCGGCGTGCTCGGCCGCCAGCGCGGCGGCGCGCTCCCCGAAGGCCGCCATGGCGATCGGCACCGGGTTCTCGGGCAGGTCGTAGAGCTTGGCCGAGTCGACGGTGAAGTGCGTGCCCCGGTAGTTGACGTAACCGCCGCCGAACAGCCTCTTGATGATCTCCACCGCCTCGGCGAACATCTCGTGCCGGACGTCCGCCGACGGCCAGCCGCGCCCCACGACGTGCTCGTTGAGGTTCTCGCCCGCCCCCAGGCCCAGCGTGAACCGGCCGTCCGACAGCACCCCCATGGTCGCGGCCTTCTGCGCCACCACCGCCGGGTGGTAGCGCATGATCGGGCAGGTCACGAACGTCATCAGCGGGATGCGCTCGGTGGCCTGCGCCAGCGCCCCGAGCACCGACCAGACGTAGGCGGAGTGGCCCTGCTCCTCCAGCCACGGGAAGTAGTGGTCGGAGATGACCGAGTAGTCGAACCCGATCCGCTCCGCCTCGACGAGGTCGGTGACCAGCTGCTTGGGCGGTGTCTGCTCGCAGAGCAGCGTGTATCCGAAGTCCATGCCCGCCCGCGTACCCCGCCGCCCGCGGCGGAAGCCCTCCGCCGTTCCAGGCGGGGGTGAAAACTCCGTACCGCCGCGGCGTTCAGAGCAGGCGGACGGTGTCACCGCGCCGGACGCGGCCGGGGCGCACGACCTGCGCGTAGAGGCCGGCGCACGGGCGCTCGCCGAACCCGGGAAGCGGCTCGACGCGGTTGTCCTGTGCCGGGACGCGCAGTGCGGCGGTGTCGCGGGGCAGGTCGCCGTGTTCGAGGGTCGGGATCGCGCACCGGGGGGTCGGCGCCATCCCGCGCAGCACGACCTCGTCGCCGACCGCCAGGTCCCGGCCCACCCAGCCGTTCTCCTGGTAGCCGGGCCCGGCGGTGCGCACGATCAGGTTGGGCCGGTAGCGGGCGGCCTCGACGCGGCCGCGCGGGCTCGCGGCGCCGATCGCGTCCAGCGTCGCGGTCCCGATCAGGTGCACCGGGGCGAAGTCGACGAACCGGCCGGGCGCCGCCGCCCCGACGGTCCCCTCCTCCACGGCCACTTCGGCGGTGACGCCGGCGGCGAGCACCTCGTCGGGTACGGCCCGTTCCAGGGTGGCGCCCTCGGGCAGGACGTCGGTCAGCGTGACCGGCCGGCCGAGCAGGTCCGACAGCGACGCGTCGGCGTCGGCGTCGGTGCTGCGGACGACCTTGCCGCCGGGCAGCGTGATCCGCGCGGCATCGCCGTCGGCCGCCGCCGCCAGCGTGAGCAGCGACCGCCACAGCCGCGGGTTCTTGGCGCTGGCCACCCGGCCGGTCCCGCGGTCGATCAGCGCCCACCGGCGGTCGCCGTCGAGGCCCTCGACGGCCACGTCCGCCTCGGCCGCCTCCTCGCCGAGCATGGACTTGACCGGGTACCGCCAGAGGCTCTCCAGCGTCCCGAGCGGTTCCGGCATGGCTCCCCCTCCGTCACGGATCCCGACCAAGATCGTACGGGCCGCCGGAACCGGCACGTGCGGCGATCGTCTTCGGACTAGGATCAGCGGAAATTCATTTCCATAACGAGTGAGGCGTGCATGGCCGACGTGTCCCCCGAGATCTCCCCCGACATCGTCCCCACCGGCGTGCCGACCGCCGCCCGCGTCTACGACGTCATGCTCAACGGCAAGGACAACTACGCCATCGACCGCGAGGTCGCCGCGGCCAGCCTGGCGATCATGCCGGAGCTGCGCGACATCGCCCTGCACAACCGCGCCATCCTGCACCGGGTCGTCCGGTACCTGGCGGCGGAGGAGGGCATCACCCAGTTCCTCGACCTGGGGTCCGGGCTGCCGACCGTCCGCAACACCCACGAGGTCGCGCACGAGGTGAACCCCGACGCGCACGTGGTGTACGTGGACATCGACCCGATCGTGCTGGCCCACGGGCGGGCGATCCTGGCCGACAACCCCAACACCACCGTGGTGACCGCCGACATCCGGGACCCGCGCGCGGTGCTGGAGGCGGCGGACGTCCAGCGGCTGATCGACTTCTCCAGGCCCGTCTGCGTGATGCTGGTCGGCATCCTGCACCATCTGGCGGACGAGGACGAGCCGGGGCGCA
The DNA here is from genome assembly GCF_041951345.1 of Actinomadura sp. 21ATH. Lineage (NCBI taxonomy): Bacteria > Bacillati > Actinomycetota > Actinomycetes > Streptosporangiales > Thermomonosporaceae > Actinomadura > Actinomadura sp. 21ATH. Next base: position 224,306 of record NZ_JBGNUR010000005.1, read on the forward strand.
TCGTCGAGGTGCTGCGCGACGCCGTCCCGAGCGGGTCGTACTTCTTCATCACCAACTTCACCCGCCTGGGCGACGCGCCGGAGTCGGTGGAGCTGGAGCGGCAGCTGCTGGAGCAGCTCGGCAGCGGCCGGGTCCGGACGCCCGCCGAGCTGGCCGCGTTCTTCGACGGCCTGGAGGTGCTGCCGCCCGGACTGGTCCCGCTGCCGCTGTGGCGGCCGGAGGAGCCGGTCCTGGACGCCAGCACGATCGACGTGCGGTTCATGACCGGAGGCGTCGGCCGGAAGCCCTGAGCCGCGAGCGGGCAGCGAACAAGTAGCGGGTATACGTGCCTTACACCCCTTACTGGGGTAGTCTGTAAGGCGTGTACATACCTCTTTCCGATTACAGAACGGGGGCGGCGGTCGCGACCGCCCTCGTCAACACCTCACCGACCGTGCGCACCACCGGGGGCGAGGCCCTGCCCGGCCCGGCGGCGCTCGCGGACTTCCTCGCCGAGCACGGCGTCCGCGCCGACGCCCTGGCGGACGGCCGGGAACCCACCGAGGACGACCTGTTCCAGGTGCACCTGCTGCGCCGCGAGGTGCGGGGCGTCATCGAGACCGAGACCGAGGAGCAGGCCGTCGCCGGCGGCACCGTGCTCACCGGCCGCGCCGGCCTCGCCCCGGTCCTGGAACGCGACTCCGGCGGCCGGTGGCAGTGGTACGTCCCGACCGCGCCGGACGCGCCCCTCGACCGCGAGCTCGCCGCGCTCCTCGGCGTCGGGCTGCTCGGCACCGTGCTGGCGCTCGGCCACGAGCGCTTCCGCTCCTGCGCCGCCCCCGACTGCCGCGGCGTCTTCGTCGACACCAGCCGGGCCGGGCGGCGCCGCTACTGCATGCCCGACCAGTGCGGCAACCGGCTCAACGTCGCCAACCACCGCGCCCGCCGGGCCGGGAGCGTGACCCGGTGAGCGCGCCGCCGCTCACCGGCGCCGTCCTCCTCCCGGACGGCACCTGGATCCGCGGCCGCGGACTGCGCGACCCGATGCCCGAGGGCCCGCTCCCCGACGCGGGCCTCTACCTCGGCTCCGGCCGCCTCCGGCAGCGCCACGAGGCTGCGCTGACCTGGCCGGCGACCTGGCTCGACTGGCCCGACTTCCGCCTCCCGCGCGACCGCGACCTGGCCGTGCGGGAGATCCGGGCGCTGTACGAGCGGGCCCGGGCCGGCGCGGCGGCCGAGGTCGCGTGCGGGGGCGGCGTCGGCCGTACCGGCACCGTCATCGCCTGCCTCGCGATCCTGGCCGGCACGGCCCCGTCCGAGGCCGTGGCCTGGGCGCGCGCGCACCACCACGCCCGGGCCGTCGAGACCCCGTGGCAGCGCCGCTGGGTGGAGCGCTTCCCCGCCGGGGCCCTGTAGGTCTAGAAGACCTCGGCGCCGAAGGCTTCGAGGGGCTCGGTCACCGGCTGGAAGAACGTGACGCCGCCGCCCTGGCAGTCGCCCGCGCCGCCGGACACGATCCCGAGCGCGGTGGTCCCGCTGAACAGCGGGCCGCCGCTGTCGCCGGGCTCGGCGCAGACGGTCGTCTGGATCATGCCGGTGACCGTGCCCTCGGGGAAGTTCACGGTCGCGTTCACCGCGGTGACCTCGCCCGTGGAGATCTGGGTGGTGCTGCCGCTCTTGACGACCTGCTGGCCGACCACCGCCTCGTCGGCCTCGGTGATGTCCCGGGTCTGGCCGTTGTACAGGTTGACCTCGCCCTCCCCCGCGGCACCCGGCTCGGACCGCACGAGCGCGAAGTCGTCGCCCGGGAAGCTGCTCTCCACCGTGGTGCCGAGGACCTGGCCGCCCTGCTGGCCGGCGGTCCACTCCCGGACGGCGTTGCCGCAGTGCCCGGCGGTCAGGAAGAAGTCCTGGCCGCCGCGCTTGACGTTGAACGCCAGCGAGCAGCGCGAGCCGCCGCCGAAGATGGCGTCGCCGCCGAGGGCGCGGGCGCTGAGCCGGCCGGGGATGCGCACCATCCGCACCGCGGCGCCCTGCTGCCGCGCCGTCCGGCGGGCCGCCGCCATCCGCGTGCCGGTGACCGACGCGTCGGTCCACATCACCACCTGCGAGGTGGCGGGGTCGATCGCCCAGCCGGTGCCGGGCACGCTCCCCATCGACCGCCGCAGCGCGGTGGTGACCCGGGTGAGCGCCGCCGGGCTGCGCCGCGCCGTCTTCGGCACGGCTCCCCCGGCGCGGACCGTCGCGGCGTCCGCGGCGTTGGTGACGGTGACGACGGGACGGCCCGCGGAATCGATGTAGGCGCCCGCCGTGCGGGCGCCGAGCCGGTCCGCGAGCGCGGCGGCCCGGTCGGCGGCCGTCGTCCTCGGGGCGGCGGCGGCCGCGCGGCCCGCGTCGGCCCGGCCGGCGAGCCTGGCCTCCTGCGGGCCGCCCGGCCCGCCGGCGTCCACCGCGTACAGCCCGCCGGCCACCAGGCCGGCGGACCCGGCGGCCGCGGCGGCGACCCGTACCGTCGTGCGCAGACGGCTTCTCCTCATGAGCCCTCCCCGGCTCCGACATCCGATCTACGTGTCGGTGGTACGGAGCGCCGCCGGGGGGAGTTCAGCCCCGGGACGAATCCGCGGGAACGGGAGAAGGCGGACGGGCTCAGGCGTGCGAGAGCCCGAACGAGACCAGGAAGCCGGCGACGGTGATGAGGCCGATCGCGAGATGGGTGTCCTCGAACGCCTCTGGGATCATCGTGTCCGCGATCATCGCCAGGATGGCGCCCGCCGCGACGGCCGTCACCGCCGCCACGGCGCTCGGCGGGAACCCGCCGACCACGGTGTAGCCCAGCACGGCCGAGACCATGCTCGCCGCCGCGATCGCGCCCCACACGCCGAACACGTACGCCGGGCCGCGCCCGGCCCGCCGCATGCCCGCCGAGCTGGACAGCCCCTCGGGCACGTTGCTGATGAACACCGCGATCACGGTCACCGCGCTGACCGTGCCGCCGTCGAGCAGGCCGACGCCGATGACGGCGGACTCGGGGATCCCGTCCAGCAGCGCGCCCAGCGCGAGCGCCAGCCCCGACCCGGCCGCCTGCGCCTCGGACGGCTGCCGGTCCCGGGACCGCTTGCGGTGGCGCGCCCCGCGGCGCGCGAGCACGACGTTCCCCGCCGTGTACGCGACGGCACCGCCGAGCGTCCCGACCACGGCCGGCAGTATCCCGGCCTGGTCGTACGCCTCCTGCAGCAGCTCGAACGAGACCGCCGAGAGCAGCACGCCGGCACCGAAGGCCATCACCGACGCGATCGCCCACCGGGGAACGCGCAGGCCGTACCCGGCCAGCGCCCCGAGCAGGAGCGCCGAGCCCGCCAGCAGCCCCCACGCCCCAGCCTGCACCGCCATGCCCACCAGCCACGTCTCCCCCTCGGAGGCGGGCGGTAAACCGGCTACCGGGCGGGCGGCGGCGCGATGCCGAGGGCGGCGGCGAGGTCGGCGAGCAGGGAAGGCGGCGGTGACCCGGCCCCGGCCGCGCGCCGGCCGCCCTCGGGCGACAGGCACCAGTCCCACCAGCGGTCGACGGCGGCGGTGTCCAGGTAGGGCGGTTCGGCGTGCTCGGCCGTGGTGATGACCGCGGGCCAGTCCCAGGCGCGCGCCTGCGCGGTGACCTTGGCGCCGCCGGCGACCGGGTCGACGGCCAGCGCCGGCACCCCGTTCCGCAGGGCGAGCACGAGGCCGTGCAGCCGGGTGGTGACGACGAGGTCCAGCCGCCGGATGACGGCCTCCAGCTCCTCCGGCGCGGCCGGGTGCCGCCAGTCGCGCGGGTCGACGCGGGTGTCGAGCGGCACCCGCGCGCAGTCGCGGGCGGCGATCCGGCCGGTCAGCTCCGCCTCGATCCGCCCGTGCCGGCCGCGCGCGCCGTACTCGCCCTGCCCCGGCGCCAGCACGACGCCGACGACCGGCAGGTCGCCGGCCGGCCCGCGGGCGGCGGCCGACAGGTCGCGGCGCGGCTCGGCGCCGGGCGCGTCGCGGGGCAGCACCACGTCGAAGCCGGTCACCGCGGGCGAGTCCGGGTCGATCACCGAGACGCCGACCGCGACGCGGCGGCAGCCCGCGTACCTGCGGTGCAAGGACTCCACCTGGTCGCCGTGGACGGGACCGCACGCGAAGACCAGATGGGTGTAGCGGGCGGGGTCGGCGCGATCCAGGGAGAGGCCGTCCGGGCGCAGCACCGGGCTCCAGGCCACGTCGCACCCGGCCCCCGCCCCGGCCAGCGCGCCGCGCACGGCCTCCATCGCCATGACGTCCCCCGCCGTCGCCTCCCCGTGCACGAAACTCGGCCACCCTGTGACCAGCACCCGCACCGCGACCTCCCCGCCGTGCGCCCGCCCACACCGGCGGCCGGGCACGTTTGCCCGGCGGACCTGGGGGCATGCGGCGCCACATGCTGCTACGAAACCGCCCGATCGTCGAGAGTTCGCCTGCCCTGCTGGCCAGGGGTTATGCATGGCTGCCCGATCTCTGGCGGCGCACCGGCGGGCCGCTCGTCCGCACCCGCCTGCTCGGCCGGCACGCGGTGGCGCTGCGCGGCCCGGACGCGGTGCGGTTCTTCTACGACGAGGACCACGTCCGCCGCGGCCCGGCCCTGCCGGAGCCCGTGCTGAGCACGCTGTTCGGCCACGGCGCCGTGCACACCCTGGACGGGGACGCGCACCGCGCCCGCAAGGCGCTCTTCGTGTCGCTGCTGATGGACTCCGAGGGCATCGCCCGGCTCGTCCAGCAGTTCCGCACCGCCTGGGACGAGGCCGCCGCCTCCTGGGGCAAGCGCCCGTCGATCGTGCTGTTCGACGAGGCCGCCGAGGTGCTCACGCGGGCGGTGTGCCGCTGGGCCGGCGTGCCGGCGGACGACGCCGGGCCCCTCTCCCGGGACCTGGTCGCGATGGTGGACGGCTTCGCGACCGCGGGCCCGCGGCACTGGCGGGCGCGGGCCGCCCGACGCCGCCGCGAGGAGTGGCTGGCGGGCCTCATCGAGGACGTCAGGAACGGCGCGCTCGGCGTCCCGCCCGACTCCGCGGCCGCGGCCGTCGCGCGGCACCGGGACGCCGACGGCCGGACGCTCGATCCGCGGGTCGCGGCGGTGGAGGTGCTGAACGTCATCCGCCCCGCCACGGCCGTCGCGTGGTTCGCCGCGTTCGCCGCGCACGCCCTGCACCTGTGGCCCGAGCACCGGGCGCGACTCGCGGCCGGCGACCCGGCCTACGCGGAGGCGTTCGCGCAGGAGGTCCGCCGCTTCTACCCGTTCGCGCCGTTCGTCGGCGGCCAGGCCGTCCGCGACCTGACCTGGCGAGGCGAGCCGATCCCGGCCGGGGCGACGGTCCTGCTCGACCTGTACGGGCAGGACCACGACGGCTCGCTGTGGCCGCGCCCGTACACCTTCGACCCGGGCCGCTTCCTCGGCCGCGAGGTCGACCCCGACCTGCTGGTCCCGCAGGGCGGCGGCGACCCGCGCACGGGCCACCGCTGCCCGGGCGAGCTGATCACCGTCGCGCTGCTCAAGGAGTTCGCGACCGGCCTGTCCCGGCTGCGCTACGAGGTCCCCGAGCAGGACCTGTCCATCTCCCTGCGCCGCGTCCCCGCCCGCCCGCACAGCGGCTTCGTGATGGCGGAAGTCGGCTAACGTCGCGTTCATGCGGCTTCACGTTGGATGCGCGATGTGGCAGCACGCGCCGTGGCAGGGGCGCTACCTGCCTCATCCGCTCCCTCCGCGGGAGCGCCTGCGGGCGTACGCGACCTGGTGCAACGCGGTCGAGGGGAACACGACGTTCTACGCGACTCCGTCCAGGAGCACGGCCGAGTCGTGGGCGGCGCAGATCCCCGCCGACTTCCGCTTCCTGGCGAAGCTCCCCAAGCCCGTCACGCACGGGCACCGGCTGGCGGGCGGGGACGCGGAGCTGCGGGCGTTCCTGGACGCGATCGAGCCGCTCGGGCGGCGCGCCGGGGTCCTGTGGGTGCAGCTTCCGGGCTCGTTCGGGCCGGCCGACGTCGGTACGCTCGCCGCGTTCCTGCGGCGGCTTCCGGACTCGTACCGGTACGCCGTCGAGGTCCGCCACCGGGCGTTCTTCGAGGACGAGCGCGAGGCGCGGGCGCTGGAGCGCGCGCTGGACGCCGCCGCCGCGGAGTGGGTGCCGTTCGACACCGTCACGCTCTTCCAGAGCCCGCCCACCACCGACGCCGAACGGGAGGCGTGGACGAAGAAGCCGCGCCTGCCGCGCCGCTCCCGTGCCCTCACCGGCCACCCGATCGTCCGCTACCTGGGCCGCGACGACGCCGACCGCACGGTCGAAGGCTGGAGGTTCTGGGTGGAGACGGTCGCCGGCTGGCTCCGCGAGGGCCGCTCCCCCACGGTGTTCGTCCACACGCCCGACAACGCCGAGGCCCTCGACCTGGCGCGCCGCTTCCACGCCGAGGTGAGGGCCGAACTCCCGGAAGTCGCCTCGCTTCCCGAACCGGCCCCGGCCGAGCCTCCGACCCTCTTCTAGGACGGCGCGGGGTCGCGGGGGAGGCCGAGGACGCGTTCGGCGATGACGTTGCGCTGGACCTCGCTGGTGCCGCCGCCGATGGTGAGCTGGCGGCGCCTGAGGAAGCCCTGGACGGCCGCGGCGGCGGGGCCGGTGGCGGCGGCGCCGGCGGGGCCGTGAAGTTCGAGGGCGTACTCGAAGGCGTCCTGGACGTGCAGGCCGTACGCGAGCTTGCGGAGGCTCGCGCCGGGGCCCGGGTCGGCGCCGGCCAGCCGGCGCAGGGTCGTGCGGAAGCCGAGCAGGACGCTGGCCTGGCCTTCGCACAGCAGGACGCCGGCGCGGAGGCGGACGAGGGGGTCGGCGGCGCGCTCGGGGGTGAGCAGGTCCATGACGGCCTCGGCGCCGTAGCCGATCGAGGAGCCGGCGCCCATGGCGACGCGTTCGGCGGTGAGGGTGGTGCGGGCGAGCCGCCAGCCGCCGTCGATGTCGCCGACCACGCAGTCGTCGGGGACGAACACGTCGGTGAGGAAGACCTCGGTGAAGTGGCCGTCGTCGCCGGTGATGTCGCGCAGCGGGCGCACCTCGACGCCCGGGGCGCGCATGTCGACGAGGAAGAACGTGATGCCGCGGTGCCGGGAGCCGTCCGGGCCGGTGCGGGCGAGGCAGATGCCCCGGTCGGCGGTGGCGGCGAAGGAGTTCCAGACCTTCTGGCCGGTGAGCCGCCAGCCGCCGTCCGCCCGGGTGGCGCGAGTGGCGAGGCCGGCCAGGTCGGAGCCGGCGCCGGGTTCGGAGAACAGCTGGCACCAGCGCAGCTCGCCGTACATGGTCGGCAGGACGAACCGGTCGCGCTGCGCGTCCGTCCCGTGCTCGATGATCGTGGCCAGCGCCCAGTCGCCGACGACGAGGTCGGGGCGCTCGATCCCGGCGGCGCGGAAGCCCTCGTCGATGGCCAGCTGCTCGGCGGGGCCGGCGGCGCGGCCGTACGGGCGGGGCCAGTGCGGCATCAGCAGCCCGGCGTCCACGATGCTCCGGCGGTCGCCGAGGCCGGAGATCTCGGCGCGGATCCCGGCGCGGGCCTCCTCGGGCAGGTCGATGCCCAGGTCGCGGCGGGTGCCGGCGAGGGCGGCGGCGGTGACGCGCGGGGCCCAGCGGTCGCGGCCGCCGATCAGCTGGCGGAGGGCGGCGGCCCGTTTGAGGTAGAAGTGCGCGTCGTGCTCCCAGGTGTAGCCGATGCCGCCGTGCAGCTGGACGCAGGTCTTCGCGCAGTCCACGGCCGCTTCGAGCGCGACGGCCGCGGCGACGGCGGCGGCCATGGACGACTGCTCCCCCTGGCCGATGGCGCGGGCGGCGTCCCAGGCGACGGCGCGGGCCTGCTCGACCTGGACGAGCATGTCCGCGCAGGCGTGCTTGACCGCCTGGAACGCGCCGATCGGGCGGCCGAACTGCCGGCGCGCCTTGGCGTAGGCGGTGGCGGCGTCCAGGCACCAGGCGGCGAGCCCGGCGGCCTCGGCGGCGAACAGCGCGGCGGCCAGCTCGCGGACGGTCCCGGTGCCGATCCCGGCGAGCGCGGGCCCGGGGTCCGTGCCGTCCAGCCGGACCTCGCCGATGGCGCGGGTCGGGTCGAGGCCGGGTACGGGAGTGATCGTCGCGTCGGCGGCGGCGAGCACGTGCCAGCCGTCGGCGGAGCCGGCGACGAGCAGGTCGGCGCCGGGGGCGCCCAGGACCGCGGGCGCCGTGCCGCGCAGCGTGCCTCCCGGGTTCTCGAACGGGTCGAGCGCGACGGCGGCCGTGGTCGCGCCGGACGCGAGACCGGGCAGCGCCGGATGCTCCCCGGCCCGTGAGATCACCAGGCCGGCGAGCGCGGTCGGCAGGAACGGGGACGGGTCGAGGGCGTACCCGAGCTCCTCCACGGCCACGGCCAGCTCGACGGGCGTCGCGCCCGCCCCGCCGGCCTCTTCGGGCAGGTGGAGGCCGGGCAGGCCGAGTCCGGTGATGCCGCGCCAGATCTTCGGATGGGGGCGGGGCGCGTCGGCGGCCTCGCGGGCGGCGGCGCGCAGGCCGTGCCTGCGGGCCCAGCCGCGTACGGCGTCGCGCAGCTCGGCCTGCTCGTCGGTGACGGCGATCGACATCCGCTACTCCCGGGGTCACGCCGGCGAGGACGACCTTCGCGTCCGCTTGCGCCGGTCACGTCCATCATAGTAGGACTGAATTCTAGTTCTAGTTTTTGCGACGGGTCCAGACCTGGGAGGCCGGACGATGCCGGACCGCTACACCGTGATCTCGGTGGACACGCACGCGGGCGGGAGCCACGCCGCGTACCGCGAGTACCTCGATCCCCAGTACCGCGAGCGCTTCGACGAGTGGCGCGGTGCCCACAAGAACCCCTGGCGCGACCTGAAGGAGGAGAACCCGCGCAAGCTCCGCAACTGGGACAACGAGCTGCGCGACGCGGAGCAGGAGGCCGACGGGGTCGTCGGCGAGGTGCTGTTCCCCAACACGATCCCGCCGTTCTTCCCCAGCTTCGTGTTCTTCGCCGGGCCGCCCACGGCGGAGGACTACGAGCTGCGCCGCGCCGGGATCCGCGCGCACAACCGCTGGCTGGCCGACTTCTGCGCCGAGCGCCCGGGGCGCCGCGCCGGCATCGGGCAGATGTTCATGAACGACGTCGACGACGCGATCGAGGACGTGCGGTGGATCGCGGAGAACGGGCTGCGCGGCGGCGTGCTGCTGCCGCCGTTCCCGCCGGACGCGCACTGGGTGAAGCCGCTCAACCACCCCGACTTCGACCGCCTCTGGGAGGTCTGCCAGGACCTCCAGGTCCCGGTCCACAACCACGGCGGCACCGGCGGCCCCCGGTACGCCGAGCTGCCGTCGTCCGGCGTCGTCCAGCTGGCCGAGGGGCCGTCGTACGCCCGCAGGCCGCTGCTGTTCCTGCTGCTGTCGGGCGTGTTCGAGCGCTTCCCCGGGCTCCGGTTCGTGATGACCGAGCAGGGCTGCGCGTGGGTCCCGGACGTCCTGGCGCAGCTGGACTCGCTGGTCACCAGGATGCGGGCGAACGGCCGCATCGGCGAGCTGTCGTTCGGCCCCGACCAGATCCTGCCGCGCACCGCCACCGAGTACTTCCGGCAGAACGTCTGGCTCGGCGTCAGCTTCCCCGACGCCGCCGACACCGCCGCGATGCACGGGATCGGGCTCGACCGCGTCATGTGGGGCAGCGACTACCCGCACAACGAGGGCACGTACCCGTTCACCCGCGAGCACCTGCGGCTGGCGTTCGCCGGCTGGAACGAGGCCGACCTGCGCAGGGTGCTCGGGGAGAACCCCGCCCGGCTGTTCGGCTTCGACCTGGCCGAGCTGGACGCGCTCGCCGCCCGGGTCGGGCCCCGCGTCGACGAGGTCGCCGTCCCCCTGTCCCCCGCCGACCTGCCCGCGGGCGCCGACGACGCGCTCGCCAAGGTCGCCGACAGCGTCGCCCACGCCGCGGCCCGCGGCTGAACGGAGAGCAGCGCATGCAGAAGCGGATCCCGTACGCGCGCAGCGTGCACGACCAGTCCGAGATCGACGCCGTCCTGGAGGTGCTGAACGGCGACCACCAGGCGCTGCGCATCGGGAAGAACGTGGCCGAGATGGAGCGCCGCGTCGCCGAGCTGTCGGGCAAGCGGCTCGGGCTGATGTGCAACTCCGGCTCGTCGGCGCTCTACCTCGCGGTCGAGCTGCTCGACCTGCCGGCGGGCGCGGAGGTCATCACCTCGCCGCTGACGTTCTCCACCGACGTCGCGCCGCTGGTCCGGGCCGGGCTGGTGCCCGTCTTCGCGGACGTCGAGCCCGGCACCTTCAACATCGACGTCACGAGGATCGAGGAGATGGTCACCGGCCGCACCCGGGCGCTGCTGTTCCCGAACCTGGCCGGGAACGCGCCCGACTGGGACGCGATCCGCGCGATCGCCGACCGGCACGACCTGCGGATCATCGAGGACAACTGCGACGCGCTGGGCGCCACCCTGCGCGGCACCCCGACCGGCGCCCGCGCCGACATCAGCGTCACCAGCTTCGCGATGGCGCACATCATCACCTGCGCCGGCAACGGCGGGATGGTGTGCCTGGACGACGAGCGGCTGCGCGACAAGGGCCTCATGCTGCGCCGCTGGGGGCGGCGCTCCGAACCCAACCTGTACGGGTCGGGCGGCACGGGCCGGGTGTTCCGCGAGGACCTGGACGGCGTCGCCTACGACAACGACTTCATCTTCGACGTGCTGCCGTGGAACTTCGAGCCGTCGGAGCTGGGCGCGGCGTTCGGGCTCAGGCAGCTGGACAAGCTCGGCCGGAACTACCGGCGCCGCGCGGAGATCTTCGCGGCGTACTCGGCGGCGTTCGGCGCGTACCCGGACCTGTTCGACCTGCCGCGCCCGCTCGCCGGCCTGGACACGGCCTGGCTGTGCTACCCGGTGCTGGTGAGGAAGGACGCCGGGTTCGCGCGCGGCGACCTCCAGGAGTCCCTGGAGGCCGCCGGGATCGACACCCGCACGGTGTGGAGCGGCAACGTCACCCGGCATCCGATGATGGCGGGCGTGACGTACCGGCAGCCCGCCGGCGGGCTGCCCGCCGCCGACGAGGTCTTCGAGCGCGGCATGTCCCTCGGGATGAGCCACGGCCTGTCCGACGACGAAGTACGGCACATCGTGGACGCGATCCACGCCTTCGCCCGTTCCCGCACCTGACGATTGGCCCGCCGATGGAATACGAGCACGTACTGACCGACGATCCCGCCCCCTACGTCCGGCGGGTGACGCTGAACCGCCCGGAGAAGCGCAACGCCATGCACGCCCCGCTGCGCGCGGACATCCTCGCCGCGCTCCGCGAGGCCGACGCCGACCCCGGCGTGCGGGTCACGATCGTGCGCGGCGCCGGGAAGTGCTTCTCCGCCGGGTACGACCTCACCCCCGGCATCTCCGCCGAGGACAAGGGCCGCGGCGGGCAGGGGCCTGGGGCGTTCCAGCGCGACGTCGTCGACGGCTGGACGGGCATCTGGGACCTGGCCAAGCCGGTCGTCGCCCAGGTGCACGGCCACTGCCTGGCCGGCGGCAGCGAGCTGGCCACCGGCTGCGACCTGGTGTACGTCGCCGAGGACGCCCTCATCGGCTACCCGGCGGTGCGCTTCGGCGTCCCGGACATGCAGTACCACGCCTGGCTGCTGGGCATGCGCAGGGCGATGGAGCTGGTCCTCACCGGCGACAGCATGACCGGGCTGGAGGCGGTGGAGAGCGGCTTCGCCAACCGGGCGTTCCCCGCGGCGAGCCTGGACGGGGACGTCCTGGCCATGGCGGAGCGGGTGGCGCGGATCCCGCCGGACGTGCTCCAGCTCAACAAGCGCACGGTGCACCGGGCGATGGAGCACATGGGGCTGCGGGGGGCGCTGCGCGCGGGCACCGAGGCGTGCGCGCTGGCCACGCACACCGAGGGGTTCCGCGCGTTCATGGAGGCCGCCGGGGAGGGCGGGCTGACGAAGGCGCTCAGCGCGCGCGACGGCGCGTTCGGCGACGGCCGGACGGCCGCCGGCTGACCGGCGGGGGCCGCGCCCGAGCGGGGCGCGGCCCTCAGGCCCGGCCGGTCCCGGGCTCCACCGGCAGCGGCGAGAAGACGAGGTCGACGGCCCGGTCGACGAGCCGGTACACGTCGCCGATCGGCTTCCAGCCGAGGATGAACGCCATCAGCTCGCGCGCCATCACCGCCGTCAGCACCGCGCTGATGTCGGCGGCCAGCTCGTCCCCCAGCCCGGCCAGCTCGGCCCGGTAGGCGGCCATGTTGCGGTCGTTGAACTCGGCGAACAGCTGCGCCGCGTTGGCGTCCGACGTGCCCTGCATGACCGATTCGAGCGCATGGAAGTTGGGATACTTCTCGAACGCGCGGATCGTCAGGTGCAGCCGCCGCCGGATCCGCTCCTGCGGCGGCCGCTCCGCGCCGTCCTGCCGGCCGGCCTCGCGGAACGGCTCGGCCCAGTCGAGCATCACGGCCGCGTACAGGTGCTCCTTGGAGGAGAAGTAGCGGTAGAGCGTCCCGAGCGCGACGCCCGCCCGCTCGGCGACCTCGCGGATCGCGATCCGCTCGTACTCCTGGCCCTCCAGCATCGCCGAGGCGGCCTCGACGATGCGCTGCCTGCGGGCCTGCTGGTACGCGGGCAGCCCAGACCGCTCCGAGCCCATGCCTGTGCCCCTCCCGCACCGGAAACTGGAACCGGGATCCAGTTTAGCCGCCGCGGCGCGCGGCTCGGTCGCGACCGATCGCGAACCCGAGGGCGGTCGCGAGGCGCTCCCCTATCAGCACGGACAGCCGGTCCCGTTCCGCGGTGGTCACCCCGTCCGCCCCGAGCAGCCCGAAGATCCGCGGGCCGCGCAGGTCCGGCGAGAGCCCGGCCATCCGCGGGACGACGTGGAAGTGCACGTGGGCGAAGCCCTCGGCCTCGGCGAACTGCGCGACGTAGGTCTTGGCGCAGCCGGTGACGTCCCGCAGGGCCCGCGACAGCCGTACCTGCCAGGGGCCGAGGGCGGCGGCCTCGGCATCGGTCAGGTCGGCGACGGCGGTCACGTGCCGCCGGGGCACGAGGACGAGCCAGCCGGGCAGGGCGGTGCCGAACGCGTGCGCCACCCGCCAGTGCTCGTCGGCCGCGACGCGCTCGCGCGGGGGCAGCGACCCGATCCGCGCGTTGTGCTCGCAGGTGAGGCATTCCGGACTCATGGAGGTCATGGGCCCGACGCTAGGGGCCGCCGGACGGTGCCGCCATGACGATCACCTAGGATCTGGCCGGTCAAGGTGAGATTAGCCTTGCCTTACCTGAGTTTGATCGATGGAGGACGGGTGGAGGCTGGCAAGCCGCCGGGACGCGGCGTGCTCTGGGGGGCGGTCCGGGGGCAGCGGCGCGATCTCTCGGTCGCCGCGGCGCTGGCGTCGGGCCACCAGATCGGCGAGACGCTCGTGCCGGTGCTGCTGGGCGTGGCGATCGACCGCGCCATCGGCGAGAGCGACGGCCGGGCGCTGCTGATGTGGCTGGCGGTCCTGGCCGTGGTGTACCTCGCGCTGTCCTGGTCATTCCGGATCGGCGCCTACCGGGGCGAGCGGGCCGGGGTACGGGCCGCGCACGCGCTGCGGATGACGCTGGTCGCGCGCGTCCTGGACCCGCGGGGCGGCGCCGAGGACGGGCGGCTGCCGGGCGTGCTGGCGACCATCGCGACCGAGGACGCGCGCCGGGTCGGCGCCGTGAACGTGGCGCTGATGGCCGGGATCGCGGCCCTGGTCGGGCTGGCGGTCGCCGCCGTGGTGCTGCTGCGGACGTCCGTCCCGCTGGGCCTGCTCGTGCTGCTGGGCACGCCCGCGCTGCTGTGGCTCGGGCACCTGCTGAGCAGGCCGCTGGAACGGCGCAGCCGGGCCGAGCAGGAGCGCGGCGCGCACGCCTCGGCCGTCGCCGCCGACCTGGTGAACGGGCTGCGCGTCCTCAAGGGCATCGGCGCCGAGCCCGCCGCGGTGGAACGGTACCGGCGGACCAGCCGCGACTCGCTGGAGGCGACGCTGCGGGCGGCACGCGCGGAGGCGTGGCAGAACGGCACCGTCCTCGCCCTCACCGGGATCTTCATCGCGATCGTCGCGCTGGTCGGCGGCCGGCTGGCCGCCGCCGGGACGATCAGCCTGGGCCAGCTGGTGTCGGCCGTCGGGCTGGCGCTGCTGCTGCTCGGGCCGCTGTCGGTGCTGCTGTGGGTGACCGCCGAGCTGGCCCAGGGCCGCGCGTCGGCCGCCCGCGTCGCCGAGGTGCTCGCCGCGCCCGAGGCGGTGACCGGCGGCGGCACCGCCGCGCCGGCGCCGCTGGACGGGCGCGTCCGGCTGCGCGGCGTCGCGTACGGGCCGCTGCGGGGCCTGGACCTGGAGGCGGCGCCCGGCGAGCTGCTGGGCGTCGTCGCGGCCGATCCCGCCGCCGCGGCGGCGCTGCTGCGCCTGCTGGGCCGCGAGGCCGATCCGGAGGACGGCGCCGTGGAGCTGGACGGCGTGCCGCTCGCGACGCTGGCCCCCGGGACCGTCCGGGAGGCGATCCTGGTGGCGCCGCACGACGCCGAGCTGTTCGCGGGCGATCCGGCCGCGAACGTGGCGGCCGCCGCGCCGCCCGGCACCGACCCGGCCAAGGCGCTGGCAGCCGCGGGCGCGGACGAGGTCGTCCGGTCGGCGGACGTCGGCGAGCGGGGCCGCTCCCTGTCGGGCGGGCAGCGGCAGCGGGTCGCGCTGGCCCGCGCGCTGGCCGCCGACGCGCCCGTGCTCGTCCTGCACGACCCCACGACGGCGGTCGACGCGGTCACCGAGGCGCGGATCGCCGACGGGATCGCCGCGCTCCGGCACGGCCGTACGACGATCATCGTGACGAGCAGCCCGGCGCTGCTGGCGGTCACCGACCGGGTGGTGCTCCTCGGGGACGGCGCGGCGGTCGACGACGCGCCGCACGCCGAGCTGGTGCGCCGCCGCGCGGACTACCGGACGGCGGTGCTGTCATGACCTCCCGGCCTCCCGAACTGCTCCCCACGGCGGACGGCGCCCGGATCCGGGCGATGCTCGGCGAGCTGCTGCGGCCGCACCGGGGCCTGGCCGCCGCCGCGTTCCTGACGATGACGGCGGCGACCGCCGTCGGCCTGCTGACCGCTCCGCTGCTCGGCCGGATCGTGGACGTGGTCGCCGCGGGCCGCGACACCGGCGCGATCACCTGGGTCGTCGCGCTTCTGGTGGCCGTCGCGCTGGTCCAGGGGCTGTCGACGGCGCTGGGGCTGTCGCTGGTCTCCCGGCTGGGCGAGACGGTCCTGGCCCGGCTGCGCGAGCGGTTCGTCGACCGGGCCCTGCGCCTCCCCCTGGACGAGGTGGAGCGGGCCGGTTCGGGGGACCTGGTCGCGCGGGTGACCGGCGACGTGTCGCTGATCGCCGAGGCGGTGCGCCGGGCGCTGCCCGAGCTGGTCCGCTCGCTGCTGGCGATCGTCCTGACGCTGGGCGCGCTGGCGCTGCTGGACTGGCGGTTCTTCCTCGCGGCGCTGCTCGCGGCGCCCGTCCAGGCGTACACGGCCCGCTGGTACGTGCGGCGCGCGACGCCCCTCTACCGCGAGCAGCGGATCGAGAACGGCGCCCAGCAGCAGCAGCTGCTCGACAGCATCGGCGGCGGTGCGACCGTGCGCGCGTTCCGGCTGGAGGCCGAGCACACCGAGCAGGTCTCCCGGCGGTCGCGATCGGTCGTGGACATCACGATGCGCGGCATCCACCTCGTGCTGCGCTTCTACACCCGGCTGCACGTGGCCGAGTTCACCGGGCTGGCCGCCGTCCTGGTCACCGGGTACCTCCTCGTCCGGAACGGGTCCGCCTCCATCGGCACCGCGACGGCGGCGGCGCTCTACTTCCACAACCTCTTCACGCCGATGAACACGGCGCTCGCGCTGATCGACGACGCCCAGGCGGCGGGCGCGGGCCTCGCCCGGCTGGTCGGGGTCGCCGACCGGCCCGCCCCGGAGCCGCCGCGTCCCGCGGCGCCGCGGGACGCCTCGGTCAGCGCGGCCGGCCTGGCGCACGCGTACCTGCCCGGGCGGCCCGTCCTGCACGGCGTCGACCTGGACGTCCGGCCCGGTGAGCGGGTGGCGCTGGTGGGCGCCAGCGGCGCGGGGAAGACGACGCTCGCCAAGCTCGTCGCGGGCGTCCACGCCCCGACCTCTGGAAGGGTCCTCCTGGGCGGGACGCCCCTGGACGAGCTGGGCCCGGCCGCGGCCCGCCGCCACGTCGCCCTGGTGACGCAGGAGGTCCACGTCTTCGCCGGGCCGCTGGCCGACGACCTCCGGCTGGCCGCCCCGGACGCCTCCGACGGTGAGGTCAGGGACGCCCTGGAACGCGTCGGCGCCCTCGGCTGGGCGGAGGCCCTCCCGGACGGCCTGGCCACCGTGGTCGGCGCCGGCGGCCACCGCCTGTCGAGCGCCCGGTCCCAGCAGCTCGCGCTGGCCCGGCTCGTCCTCGCCGGCCCGATGGTGGCGGTCCTGGACGAGGCCACCGCCGAGGCGGGCAGCACCGGCGCCCGCGCCCTGGAGCGGGCCGCCGCCGGCGCGATCGAGGGCCGCACGGCGCTGATCGTGGCGCATCGGCTGACCCAGGCCGCGGCCGCCGACCGCGTGGTCGTGATGGCCGCCGGCCGGATCGTCGAGAGCGGGCCGCACGCCGAGCTCAGCCGGTCGGGCGGCCCGTACGCGGCGCTGTGGAAGGCGTGGTCCGGGACCCGCGACCACTGACCGCCGGCGGCCCGCCACGGCCGGCACCTGGATCCGCGGGAGGCGCCGGGTCACCGCCTGGCAGTGGGCGCTGGTCGGCGTCGTGGCCGGGGCCACCCTCGCCGTCCAGGTCACCGGCGGCCAGGAGGCCGAGGTCGGCCGGCGGAGCCGGCGCCGCGACGTCTAGAATCGCGTTCTGCCGAATTGACGATCTTGTTCCCGAGGTGACGCATGAAAGCGGTCCGCTGCCACCGGTACGGCTCCCCCGGCGAACTCGCCGACGTCCTCGCGGTGGAGGAGCTGCCCGATCCGGTGCCCGGGGAGGGGCAGGTCGTCGTGGCCGTCGCGGCGGCGGCGGTCAACTTCACCGACGTGCTGTTCGTCGGCGACGGCTACCAGGTGAGCATGCCGCTGCCGTTCACGCCCGGCAGCGAGGTCGCCGGGGTGGTGGCCGAGGTCGGGCCGGGCGTGACCGCGGTCGCCGCGGGCGACCCGGTCGTCGCGTCGACGTTCGCGGGCGGGTTCGCTGAGAAGGCGCTGGTCCCGGCCGCGGCGGTACGGCGGCTGCCGGCGGGCGCCGACCTGGCGGTCGCGGCGGCGAGCGGGGTGGCGTCCACCACCGCGTACTCGGCGCTGCGCACGACCGCCGGGGTCCGGCCCGGCGAGTGGGTCGTGATCACCGGCGCGGCCGGCGGGGTGGGCTCGGCTGCCGTGACGCTGGCGCGGGAGTTCGGCGCCCGCTCGCTGGCGGTCGTCTCCGGCCCGGAGAAGGCCGCGTTCTGCGAGAGCCTGGGGGCCGACGCGGTGCTCGACCTGTCGGGTGCCCCGGACGTCAAGGCGCGGGTACGGGAGATCACGGGCGGCGGCGCGGACGTCGTCCTGGACGTCGTCGGCGGCGATCTCGCCGAGACGCTGCTGCGGGCGACGCGGCGGCGGGGGCGGTTCGTGACGCTGGGGTACGCGTCCGGGACCATCCCGAGGATCCCGCTCAACCTGGTGCTGCTCAAGGACGTGCGGGTGCTCGGGTTCGACCTGCGCGGGTTCGCCGAGCACGAGCCCGAGCAGGCCGCCCGGGACGCCGCCGCGCTGGCCGCCCTCCAGGAGCGCGGGATCGGGGCGACGGTGACGGCGCGCTACCCGCTGGAACGGGCCGCCGAGGCGCTGGCGGCCATCGCGGACCGTACGGTCACGGGCAAGGTCGTGGTCACGCCCGGCGCCTGATCGCCCCCGGGCCGGGACCGTCCTGGCCCGATGGAGCATATTTCCTATAATGTAGGTAGGAAATTCCTGGAAAGGGAGGTGCTCCATGACCGAGACCGTGCCGGACCTGGCGCTCGACCCCGCGCGCTTCCGCCGGGCGCTCGCCCTGCACGCCGCCGGGGTCGTCGTCGTCACCGCCGCCGCCGGCGGTGGACCGGCCGGGCTCACCGCGACGTCGTTCTCGTCGGTCAGCCTCGACCCGCCCCTCGTCTCGTTCTACGTGGACCGTTCCTCCACCACCTGGCCCGCGCTGCGCGAGGCCGGCCGGTTCGCCGTCAACATCCTGGCCGGCGACCAGTCCGCGCTCGCCGCCCGGTTCGCCCGGCGGGGAGTCGACCGCTTCGCCCCGCCCACCCGCTGGCACCCGGACGAGCACGGCACGCCCCTCCTGGACGGCGTGTGCGCGCACCTCCTCTGCGTCCCGTACGACACCATCGCCATCGGCGACCACGTCCTCGCCGTCGGCCGGGTCACCGGCGCCGCCGTGCGCGACGACCGGCCCCTCCTCTACCACCGCGGCCGCTTCGGCCGCTTCCACCCGGAGCGCTAGCCGCCGTGTTTCGAGCGGCTCATGGCGTGCACAACCCCTAGTGGAAGGCACCGCAGCGACATGAGGGGGTGCTGGCAGATGCCCAAGAGCGACCGCAAGGGGCAGGCCAGGAAGGCGGAGCTGCCCGACACGCTGAAGCGTTCCGACGCCAAGGCGCAGCGCACCTTCGCCAAGGCGCACGACTCGGCCGCCGAGGAGTACGGGGAGGGCCGGCGCGCGCACCAGGTCGCGTACGCCGCGCTCAAGCACACGCACGAGAAGGTCGGCGACCACTGGGAGCCGAAGGCCGGGGGCGGCAAGGGCCCCTCGGACGCGCAGGCGAAGGGCGGGCGGAACACGTCCCGGAAGACCGCGGGCGGCGTCGACGCCAACGCCTCGAAGCAGCACCTGTACGGCGTCGCCAAGCGGCTGGACATCTCCGGCCGGTCCAGCATGAGCAAGAGCGAGCTCGTCAAGGCCATCGAGAAGGCCAACAAGCGGGAGACCGCGCGCTCCCGGTCCCGCTGACCGCGCGGCCTCAGCCGAGCAGGAGGCCGGCGGCCGCGCCCATGGCGACCGAGCCGAGGGCGGCCGCGCAGGCGATCGCCGCGGCCCCCGTCCGCACGGGGGCCGGCGGTCCCTGCCCGCGGCCGAACACCGGGACGATCCAGCGCAGGTAGTAGAAGACGCTGGCGACCGAGTTGACGGCGGCGGCGACGGCCAGCCAGGCGTACGCGCCGTCCATCGCGGCGCCGAACATCAGCAGCTTGCCGGCGAACACGGCGGTCGGCGGCGTGCCGACGAGGCCGAGGAGGCAGACCGCGAGGGCGAGCGCGAGGGCGGGCGACCGGCGGGCCAGGCCGCCGTAGGCGGGCAGGTCGTCCTCGCCCGCGGCGACGACCACGGCGAACGCGCCGAGGTTGGTGATCGCGTAGGCGCCCAGGTAGAACAGCAGCGCCGGCTCGGCCAGGCCCGTGCGGCCCGCCATCGCGACCGGGACCAGCAGGTATCCGGCCTGGCCGACGGTCGAGTACGCCAGCAGCCGGCGGACGTTCCGCTGGCCGAAGGCGGCGAGGTTGCCCAGCGTCATCGTCGCGGCCGCGATCAGGGCGACGAGCAGCGTCCAGTCCGGTACGTCCAGCTCCGTGCCCAGCCGGTAGAGGGCGGCGAACGCGCCGATCTTGGGCACGGTGGTGACGAACGCCGCCACCACTGGCGGCGCTCCCTCGGCCACGTCCGGGATCCAGAAGTGGCCCGGCACGGCACCCGCCTTGAAGAGCAGGCCGAGCAGGAGGAGGGCGGCGGCGATCGTGACGGCCGGGGTGTCCGGGAGGGCGACCGCCTCGTAGGCGGTGGCGCGTCCCAGGCCGTACAGGAGGGTCACGCCGGTCAGCATGAAGATCCCGAAGAAGGCCCCCAGCAGGTAGTACTTCAGGGCCGCCTCGGTGCCCGGGGCGTCCTTGCCGAAGCCCGCCAGCGC
Organism: Actinomadura sp. 21ATH; assembly: GCF_041951345.1. Taxonomy (NCBI): domain Bacteria; kingdom Bacillati; phylum Actinomycetota; class Actinomycetes; order Streptosporangiales; family Thermomonosporaceae; genus Actinomadura; species Actinomadura sp. 21ATH. Next base: position 244,322 of record NZ_JBGNUR010000005.1, read on the forward strand.
GTACGCGGGGATGCTCGCCAGCAGGTACGCCGCCACCAGCACGAGCAGGTCGGACGAGGCCCCCAGCAGGATGGTCCCGAGGGCGGCGAGCACGGTCAGCACCGCGAACTCGGTCTCGCGCGGGTGCCCGCGCACCGGCCCCGCGGCCAGCCCCAGGACGGCCAGCGTCCCCGCCAGGACGGTGACGCGGGTGACGTGCGTGACCGGGTCCAGCATGAACGCGTCGAACGTCATCGCGTCCGGGCGGCCCGCCGCGAGCACCGCGAAGACGAGTCCGGCGGCCAGGCCGGCGGCGCAGCCGAGGACGGCGATCCACTGCCGCGTCCGGGGCAGGAACAGGCCCGCGACCAGGCCGAGGACGGCGCCGAGCAGCGCGCACAGCTCGGGCAGCAGGTCGGCCGGGTTCTCGCTCATCGGCCCACCAGCGCGACCAGGGCGGCGGAGGCCGGCTCGATCAGGTCGAGCAGGAAGCGCGGGGCCAGCCCGATGACCAGGGACAGCGCCAGCAGCGGGACGATCGCGGCGCGCTCGGAACCGCGCAGGTCGGTGACCTCCAGCTCGCCGGGGCGGCCGAGCAGCGTGCGGTGCAGGACGGCCAGGAACAGCGCGGCGGTGATCAGGATGCCGAGCACCGCGAGCGCCCCCGCGACCGGGGCGCCGCCGCCGATCGCGCCGGCGAAGATCTGGAACTCGGCGATGAAGCCGGACAGCCCGGGGATGCCGAGCGAGCCGAACGCCGCGACCGCCGTCAGCGCCGCGAAGGCCGGGGCCGTGCCGGCGATCCCGCCGAAGCGGTCCATGTCGTACGTGCGGGCGCGGTCGTACAGCACCCCGGCCAGCAGGAACAGCGCGCCGGTCAGCAGCCCGTGGCTGACCATCTGCGTGACCGCGCCGGTGACGGCGAGGCGCCGGGCGGCGGCGTCGCCGGCCAGGCCCGCGGCGCCGGCGGCCAGCACCACGTACCCCATGTGGTTGACCGACGTGTAGGCGATCAGCCGTTTCAGGTCCCGCTGCGCGAGCGCGACCAGCGCCCCGTACAGGACGCTCACCAGGCCGATCACGACGATCGCCCAGGCGTACCGGCGCCACGCGTCGGGCAGCGCCGGCATCGCGATCCGGAGCAGGCCGTACCCGCCCATCTTCAGCAGGACGCCCGCCAGGATCGCCGACCCGGCGGCCGGCGCGTCGGTGTGCGCCGGGGGCAGCCAGGTGTGGAACGGGACCGCCGGCGTCTTGATCGCGAACCCGAGGCCGATCGCCAGCAGCGCGAGCCCCGCCGCCCCGCCCTCCAGCGGCGGCGTCCGGATCAGCTCGACCAGGTCGAACGTGTGCGGCTCGGCGCCCAGGTAGAGGCCGATGAAGCCGAGCAGCAGCACCAGCGACCCGAGGAAGGTGTAGAGGAAGAACTTCAGCGCCGACCGGACGTGGCCGCCGTGCCCCCAGCCCGCGATCACGAAGTACATGCCGACGATCGACAGGTCGAAGAACACGAAGAACAGCAGCAGGTCCAGCGCCGCGAACACGCCGAGGCAGACGGTCTGCAGGAACAGGAACAGCGCGGCGAACGCCCGCACCCGGTGCGCGAGCCGCAGCGAGTAGACCGCGCAGCACAGGAAGAGCACGCAGGTCAGCGCGAGCAGCGGCAGCGAGAGGCCGTCGGCGCCGACGTGGTAGCCGGCCCCCACGGACGGGATCCAGCGCAGCCGGGTCTCGTACCCGATGCCGCCGCCGTACCGGGCCCAGAGCACGATGACCAGCGCCAGGTCCGCGGCCGCGGCCGCGATCCAGACCACGGCGACGGTACGGTCCGCGAGCCGCGGCAGCGCGAGCAGGGCGAGCCCCACCGCGAGCGGCCAGAAGATCAGTAGTGAGAGCACGTTCACCCGGCCAGGACGACGACGAGGACCAGCAGGACGAACGCCACGGCGGCCTGCGCGTAGTAGGTGTGCACCAGACCGGTCTGCGGCCGCCGCGCGAGCCGCCCGAGCCGCCGCCCCGCCCGCCCGGCGGCCTCGACGGCCCCGTCCACGGCGCCCTCGCCCCGGCGCGCCGCGACCCGGCCGGCCCGGCGCCCGCCCGCCGCCGCCCCCCGCACGGCACCGTCGACCACCCGGTCATCGAACCGGGCCAGCCCGTGCGCGACCCGCATGACGGGCCGCACCAAACCCCGCACGGCCATCCGCTCGAGATGAAGCCACTCCCCGAACACCACGCCCGCGGCCCGCCCGGACCGGCGGTGCCGTGCGAGGAGGAGCGCGGCCGCCGCGGCCGCCGCGAGAACGCCGGAGACGAGGAGCTCGGGGAGGAGCGCGCCGCTTCCGGCGGGGGCGCCGAGAAGGTGCCGCCACGGGGCCGCCAGGCCGGGGAGGGTCAGCGCTCCCAGGACGGCAGCGGCGGCGGCGAGCGGCGGCAGCGGGAGTCTCTCCAGTAGGCCGATGTCTCTGGAGTCGGCGGCGGGGCCCCATACGGCGAGGAGCGCGCGGAGGGCGTACAGGGTGGCCAGGACGGCGGCGGCCAGGCCCGCCGCGTACAGCGGCGGTGACTCCTCGGCGGCCGCCGCCAGGATCGCGCCCTTCGTGGCCCACAGCGAGAGCGGCGGCAGGCCGGCCAGGGCCAGCGCGCCCACGGTGAACGCGGCGCCGACCAGCCGGTGGCGGCGGGCCGCGCCGCGCAGCCCGCCGAGGTCCCTGGTGCCGAGCGCGGTCAGCCACGCGCCCGCGCACAGGAACAGCAGGCTCTTCACGGCGGCGTGCGCGACCAGATGGGCGGCGCCGCCCGCGATCGCCCCCGCGCCGGCGGCGAGCACCATGAACCCGACCTGCGCGCAGGTCGAGGCGGCGAGGAGCTGCTTCAGGTCGCGCTGGGCGAGGGCCACGGCACCGAGCAGCAGTGCGGTGAGGGCGCCGGTCCAGGCGACGAGCGGGCCCGCCCAGCCGGTGGCGGCGAGGAGCGGCTCCAGGCGCAGCAGCAGGTACGCGCCGGCGGCGACCATCGTCGCCGAGTGCAGCAGCGCCGAGACGGGGCTGGGGCCGTCCATCGCGCGCGAGAGCCAGAACGAGAACGGCAGCTGCGCCGACTTCCCCAGCGCCGCGGCGACGATCCCGGCGGCGATCAGGTCGCGCCACGGGTCCGCGGCGGCCGCGAGCCCGTCCAGGGAGAGCGCGCCCGTGCCCGCCACGGCGCAGCCCGCCGCCGCGTACAGGCCCAGGTCGCCCGCGCGGGTGGTGAGGAACGCGGCGCTCCCCGAGCCGGCCCGGCGGGGGTCCCGCCAGCGGAAGCCGATCAGTGCGTACGACATCGCGCCCATGACCTCCCAGCCCATGAGCAGCACGGCGAGATCGGTCGCGGTGACCGTGACCAGCATCGCGCCCGAGAACACCAGCATCAGCCCGGAGAAGCGGGCGCGCGCCGCCGCGGCCGGCATGTCCCCGGCGGCGAAGACCAGCACGGCGAGCGTGGCGGCGGCGGCCGTGACCGCGAGCGCGGCCGACAGGCCGTCCACCGCGAGGCCGCCGGGCATCCCCTCGAACAGCGGGAACCGTACGGCCGGGCGCGCGGCCGCCGCGCCGATCGCGGCGGCGAGCGTCGCCGCCGCCGCCGCGACGCCGAGCGCCGGGGCGAGGCGGTCCGCGCGCCGCCCGGCGAGCAGGAGCAGCGCCCCGGCCGCCAGCGGCAGCCCGGGCAGCGCCCAGCCCAGCGCGCTCATCCCCGGAGGTCCCGCGCGTCGTCGGTGGTGTCGACGTCCCGGGCGCGGAACAGCGCGGTGACGACGGCGAAGCCCATCGCCATCTCCAGCGCCATCACGGTGACCGCGACCAGCACGAGGACCTGCCCGTCCGCCGCGCCGGGCGCCAGGTGGAACCAGAACGCGGCGCCCGCGACCAGCAGGCCGTTGACCATGAGCTCCAGGCCCATCATCAGCATCACGACCGACTGCTGGGACAGCGCGCCGAACAGCCCCACCGCGAACAGCGCGGCGGCCAGCAGCAGGAACGCCTCCAGGGTCACCGCGCGCTCCCGTACCGGCCGCGGTGGGTCGCCAGCACCACCGAGGCGATCATCGTGGCCAGGATCGCCGCGCCGATCACCATCATCACCAGCATCTTCGGCCCCATGATCGCCTCGCCCAGCGCGCGGGTCGGGTCGGGCGGCGGGACGCCCCGGCGCTCGGGCCAGGGCACCAGGAAGATCCCGGCGGCCAGGACGGCGAACGTCCCGCCCGCGATGGCGAGGGCCCCGCGCCTGTTGTGGACCATCGTCATCGGCATCAGCCCGGCCGGGTTCATCATGTACATGATCATGAAGACCGCCATCACCAGCATCTCCATGATCATCATCAGCACCACCAGCACCCCGAGGTACTGGAGGTCGATCAGCAGCAGCTCCAGCCCCACGCACAGGAACGAGACCAGCAGCGCGAACGTGGCGCGCGCCATCGAGTCCACCACGAAGACCGCGACCCCGCTCGCGACCGCGGCCACCGCCAGCGCCCAGAACGCGACCACCTCCACCCGCCCTCACCCCCTCAGTCCAGGACGACGATTCCGACGACGAGCATCTGCAGCAGCGCGGCCGGGACGAGCACCGTCCACGCGAACCCCATGAACCGGTCCGCGCGCACCACCGGCAGCCGGTGCGCCGCCCACACCAGCAGGGCCAGCACGGCGAGGGTCTTGACCAGCGACCACGCGGGCGGCGGCAGCAGCGGGCCGGCGCCGCCGCCCAGGAACAGCGGCACGGCCGCCGCCGCGACCACCGCGAGCAGTGCGTACCGCCCGGCGGTCCACACCAGCCGGTCGGGGCCGGACAGCTCCACCGCCGCCCCGCCCGCGATGTCGTCCCCCACCGGGTGCCCCAGCGGGCCCCAGAACGCGATCGCCAGAGCGGAGACCAGGTAGACGGCGAACGCGACCGGCATCCAGACCGCGAACCACAGCCCGTGCTGGGCGGCGGCGACCCGCGACAGGTCCAGCGAGCCCGCGCCCAGGGCCGCGGTGATCAGGGCGAACATGTGCGGCAGCTCGTACGCCAGCCCCTGCGCGAGGAAGCGGTAGCCGCCCACCAGCGCGTACGCCGAGTTGGTGCCCCAGCCGACCAGCCACACCGCGGCCCAGACCGCGACCTCCATCGCGTTGAACCACACGACGCCGGCGGTCATCGGCGCCACCGCGACCGTGCCCATCGGGATCACCACGGCGGCCAGCAGCGCGGCGGCGGGCAGCACGGCCGCCCCGGCGCGCGCCAGGAGCCGGTCGGCGGCGAGCGTCGCCCGGCGCTGCTGGACGAGCAGCCGGGCGGTACCGCGCAGCGGCGCGTCCAGGGCGGCGAGCGGCGGGACGCGGAACGCGGCGTCCAGCACGGCCGCCGCGTACGCGAGCAGGCCCAGCGCCACCGGCAGCGCGGCCACCGCCCACACCGGCGTCTCACGCATCGGCGGCCCCGATCGGGTCGGGGTCGGGGTCGAGATCGGCGACGATCAGCCGCGCCGCGGCCAGCTCCGCGCCCGCCAGCAGCCCGGGCAGCGCTCGCAGGGTCGCCGCGCTCGGCGCGCCGCCCGCCGGGCCGCGCGGGCCCTCGCCGTCCCCGAGCGCCGTACGGTCACCGGCCCTCTTGAGGGCCGCGCCGGTCTCGGCGAGGCGGGCCCGCAGCCGCGTCACCGCGTCGCCGGGATGCCGCGCGACGAGCCCCGCGAGCCCGTACCGCTCCACGGCCGCGCGATCCACGACGCCCAGCCCGCGGACCATCCAGCGCAGCGTCCGCGAGCGCCCGGTGCGCCGGGCGAACCGCGCGAAGGCCGCGCTCAGCTCCTCCTCCGGCGCCCCGGCCAGCACGCCGTCGCGCAGCCGCCGGGCGCGTTCGGCCTGGCCCCGCCACCCCGCGACGGCGAGGAACCGGGCGAGCCCGTCGAGATGGGACGCCGCCCGCCGCCGCTCCGCCTCGCCCCGCGTCACCCGCTCCCCCGCCGCGGCCGCGAGCCACGGCCCGTCCCAGAAGCTCCCGCCGCCCGTCCCGCCCAGCACCTCGCACTCGGCGTCCTGCACGACATCGCCCTGCATGGCGACCCGCACCCGCAGCCCCGCCGGCCAGTCCGCCAGGACCGGCCCGAGCGGGACGTGCAGGACGTCGAGCTTCAGCCCGTCCCGGTCGGGCGCCCGCTCGGCCATCGCCACCCCGCCGGGGGAGCCCGTCATGTGGTGCCCGTGTTCGCCGTGCCCGTGTTCCGGCTGCCCGGCGTGCCCGGAGTGCTCGTCCGCGTGCTCGGCCGCGTGGTCCTCGGCGAGGCCGGCGCGCTGCGCCGGGACGTCGCCCAGGTGGCGGGCGGCACGGTCGAGGGCGGCGCGGACGTCCGCCTCCGTGGCGTGCGGCGGCAGCGCGACCCTGGCCCGGGGCGCGGGCAGGCCGGCCCAGACCGCGTCCACGGCCTCGGCCAGCTCCGGGCCCGGATCGCCGCAGACGACGAGGAGGCCGGACTCGACCGGGCCGGGCGCCGGGGTCCAGGCGCGGCGGCGCAGCTCGGCCTCCACCAGGAGCCGGGCCCGCGTCCCGCCGGGAACGGGCACCGTGAACGGCCGCGGGCGCCCGGCGGCGTAGGCGGCCAGGCGGCCGGTCAGGCCCACCGGAAGGCCCCCTCGCGCCAGGCGTACAGGACGCCCACCAGGAGGAGGCCGAGGAACAGGAACATCTCGACGACGGCCTTGGTGCCGACCGACGCCACGACCAGCGCCCACGGGTACATGAAGATCATCTCCATGTCGAAGGCCAGGAAGACCGTCGTCACCGCGTACCAGCGCACGTGGTAGCGCGACACGGCGTGCTCGGCCGGGCGGCCGCCCGACAGGTACGGGGCGGCGCGCAGCGGCCCGCCCGCCGCGACGAGCGCGCCGAGGGCGTGGACCGCCGAGATCAGGGCGCCGAGAAGCCCCAGCAGGGCGAGCACCGCCACGTACGACTGCACGCGAGGGGCCTACCCCGTACACGGCGGGACATCACCCCGTCCGTTCCACCACGCCGGAACCGGCCGCGGCGGACGCGAACGCCCGCCGTGCCGGGCGGCCCGGGCGGCCCGGGCGGGTGTCAGCCGGGGGCGGAGTCGCGCGTCAGGGAACGGCGCAGCAGGTACGTCCCCGCCGCGAAGAGGACGAGGGCGTAGCCGCCCAGGACGGCCAGCTCCGGCAGCACGTCGGCGAGCCCGGCGCCGTGCCGGGTCAGCTCCGCGAGGGCCTCGTTGCCCCAGGCGTGCGGGGTGAGGTGGGCGACGACCGTCATGGCGGGCGAGAAGAACTCCAGCGGCATCATCGAGCCGCCGAGCGCGGCCAGCCCGAGGCCGAGCAGCACGCCGATCGCCCCGGCCTGCTGCTCGGTGCGCAGCACGGCGCCCGCGACCATCGCGGCGCCGCTGCCGACCAGGCAGAACATCAGCACGACCAGGACGGCGGGCAGCGGGGCGCCCCAGTCGACGCCGAACAGCAGGGCCGAGCCGGCCATGATGAACACGCCCTGCAGGAGCGCGATGCCGAACCGCCCGAGCGCCTCGCCGAACAGGATCGTGCGGACCGGGGTCGGGGTGGCGAGCATCCGGCGGAGCACGCCCGTGCGGCGGCCCTGGATCAGCACCACGGTGCCGGTGAGCGAGGTCAGGAAGACGAACAGCAGCAGCTGTCCCGCCGCGCCCTCGGTGAACCGGCCCATCGTCGCGGGGAACGGGTCCTCGCCCGCGGCCACGGTACGGACCTCGACGCCGGGCACGTGGGGAGCGACGCGGTCGGTCTCCGCCAGCGCCTGGGGCAGCGGCACGTTCCGCTCGCCCTGCGCGAACCGCGCGGCGCGCAGCCGCTCGCCCTGGCGGGCCACGGCGGCGCGCACGGTGGGGCCGAGCCGCATGCCGTCCTGGTCCGGCCGGGCCAGCAGCTCGACCGCGGTACGGCCGCCCCCGCGCAGGGACGCGTCGTACCCGGCCGGGACGATCACCCCGGCTTGGAACCGGCCACGCTCCACGGCGGTGCGCAGCTCCGCCGCGCCGCCGAGCCGCTCGACGCGCACGTCGTCGATCGCTTCCAGCTCGCGGAGCAGCGCGCCCGACAGCGCGCCGCGGCCCTGGTCGACCACGCCCAGGCGGGGCTCGGCCGAGCCGCCGAACGTCGCGCCGAGCACGAGGATGAGGCCCATCGGCAGCAGGAACAGGAAGAACAGGCTGCTCCGGTCGCGCAGCAGGATGCGCAGCTCCGTCCCGGCGATCGCGAGGGCCTTCATGGGCGCAGCGTCCTTCCCAGGAGCAGCAGGGCGGGGCCGCCGGTCGCGGCCGCGAACAGCAGCAGCGCGCCGGTGGCGGGCAGCGCCGCCGCCGCGCCCGCGCCGCCGGCCAGGTCCGCCAGCCCCCGCATGAACCAGCGGTGCGGGGTCAGCAGGCCGAGCGCGGCCACGATCCCGCCGACCTGCGCGATGGGGAAGAACGCGCCGCCCAGCGCGCCCAGCGAGACCGCGACGGCCGCCTGCCATCCGGCGGCCTGCTCCGGGGTACGGGCCACCGCGGCCAGGATCGCCATGACCCCGGTTGCGGCGAGCACCCCGGCGGCCACCAGCAGCGCGACGCCGAGCGGATCGCCCCAGCTCGCGCCCAGCAGCAGCGTCGTCGCGGCGACCAGCACCGCCATGCTCGCCAGCCCGACGAGCACGCTGGTGAGCATCTTGCCCGCCAGCACGGCGACCGGCCGTACCGGCGCCGCCAGCAGCCGCGGCATCGTGCCGTTCGCGCGCTCCTCCAGCAGCCCGGTCACGCCGAACTGCACGGTGAAGAAGAGGAAGAACACCGCCATGCCCGCCGCCATGTACGTCGCGACGCTCAGCTGGTGGTCCGCGGCGGTCCGGGCCTCGACGGCCACCGGTGCCGGCACGGCGCCGGCCCGCGCCGCCAGCTCGCCCGCCCGCGCGGGGTCGGGGCGGCCTCCGGCGGCGACGGCGACTGCCAGCCGCACGGCGCGCACCTCGGCGGCGTAGGCGGTGGCGAGGGAGCGGGCCACCTGCGTCCCGGTGGTGGACTCGGCGCTGCCGATCACCTCCAGCTCCGCGGCCCGCCCGGCCGCCACCTGGGCGGAGAACCCGGCGGGGACCACGAACGCGGCCGCCGCGTCGCCGTCGCCGACGATCCGGCGGGCCTCCTCCGCGGTACGGGCGGTGCGCAGTTCCAGCACGCCCGCCCGCTCGGCCGGGCGCAGCACGGCGTCCACGAACCGCGCCGCCGCCGGGCCCCCGTCGGCGTCGGCGACCACGTACCGGAACCGCTCGCCGTTCGCGGCGGCGCCCATGGTCAGGTCGAAGACGAACGCCAGCGCCAGGGGGAGCAGCAGCGCGTACATCGGCAGGGACAGGTCGCGGGTGCGCTGCCGGAGGTCCTTGGCGGTGATGAGCAGCGCCGTCCTCATGCGCGGTCCCGCAGCGCCTTGCCGGTGAGGTGCAGGAACACCGTCTCCAGGTCGGGCTCGGTCACCGACACCGACCGCACGGCGGCGCCCGCCTTGGCCGCCACCCGCAGGATCTCCGGCAGCCGGTCGCGGGCGTCGTCGAGGGCCAGCTCCAGGCCGTCCTCCCGCCGGTCGGCGCGCTCGACGCCGGGGATCCCGGCGAGCGCGGCGGCCGCCGCCGCGAGGTCGCCGCTCGCGCCCAGCGCGACCCGGTCGCGCTCCTCCACCAGCGCCACCAGCTCCCGCTGGGTGCCCTCGGCCTTGAGGCTCCCTGCGTCGATGATCCCGACGCGGTCGCAGAGGCGCTCGGCCTCCTCCATGTAGTGCGTGGTGTAGAGGACGGCCATGCCGCCGCCGGCCAGCCGCCCGACGCTCTCCAGGATGGCGTTGCGGCTCTGCGGGTCCACGCCCGCCGTGGGCTCGTCCAGGATCAGCAGCCGCGGCCGGTGCAGCATCCCGACGCCGATGTTCAGCCGGCGCTTCATGCCTCCCGAGTAGGTCCCGGCCCGGTCCTTCGCGCGGTCGGCCAGCCCGACCGTCTCCAGGACCTCGGCCACCCGCCGCCGCGCCTCGCCGCGCGACATGCCGTACAGGCGGGCGAAGAACGCGAGGTTCTCGGCGGCGGACAGGTCGGGGTAGATCGCCAGCTCCTGCGGCACGTACCCGATCCCGGCCTTCGGCCCGACGCTCGCGGGCGTCAGCGGGACGCCGTCGAGCAGGATCTCGCCGCCGTCGCGGGCCAGGATCCCGGCGATCATGGAGATGGAGGTGGTCTTGCCCGCCCCGTTGGGGCCGAGCAGCCCGTAGGTCTCGCCCTCGGCGATGTGGAAGCCCAGGCCGTCCACCGCCTGGAGCTCCCCGAACCTCTTCCGCAGCCCCGTGCACCGCAGCACGGCAGATCCCGCCATCGATCCCTCCGTACGCTCGGCGAACACGCGCCTCAAGCATCGGCGGAGTGGCGGGGCCGCACCAGGGCCCTTTGGGCCCTGCGGGCACTCCGGGCGGGCCGGGCCCGTCAGGCGAGGGCGGCGCGGACGCCGGCGGCGATCTCCAGGTCCTCGCGGGCGGTGACCACCAGCGTGCGGACGGCCGCGCCGGGCGCGGTGACCTCGGTGTCGCCGCGGGCGGCGGCGTTGGCGGCGGTGTCGACGGCGGCGCCGAGGAAGGCGAGGTCCGCGGCGGCGCGCTCGCGCACGGCCGCGTCGTGCTCGCCGACGCCGCCGGTGAACACCAGCACGTCGACGCCCCCCATCGCGGCGGCCATCGCGGCAGCGCTGCCCCGCAGCCGGTGGTGGTAGACGTCCAGGGCGAACGCGGCCACCTCGTCGCCCTTGCCCGCCCGGTCCCGGATCTCCCGCATGTCGCCGGTGCCGGCCAGGGCGCGCAGCCCGGACCGGTGCTCCAGGGCGTCGGAGATCTCCCCCTCCGGCACCCCGTGCTTGCACAGCCACAGCGGGATGCCGGGGTCGAGGTTCCCGGCGCGGGTGGCCATGACCAGCCCCTCCAGCGGCGTGAACCCCATCGTGGTGTCGGCCGGCCGGCCGCCGGCGACCGCCGCCAGCGACGCGCCCGACCCGAGGTGGAACAGCACGAGGCGGAGCCCGGCCGGGTCGGTGCCGAGCAGCTCGCCGGCGCGGCGCAGCGCGTAGGCGTACGACAGGCCGTGGAACCCGTACCGCCGCAGCCCGTGCCGCTCCCGCCACTCGACCGGGACCGCGTACGCCGCCGCGGCCTCCGGCAGGCCCGCGTGGAACGCGGTGTCGAAGCAGGCCACGACCGGCACGCCCGGCATCGCCCGGCGCAGCTCGCCGAGCGCGTACAGCGACTGCGGCTGGTGCAGCGGCGCGAGGTCGATCAGGCCGTGCAGCCGCTTGGCGACCTCGTCGTCCACCACGGCCGGGTGCGTGAAGTCCCGGCCGCCGTGCACGAACCGCAGCCCGACCGCGTCCGGCGCCGGGATCTCCGCCACCGCCGCGGCCAGCCGCTCGGCCTCCCGCCCCGCCGGCCCGGAGTCCAGGTCGAGGGTGTTCAGGACGGTGTCGTCGTGGTCGAGCAGGCTCAGCTTGAGGCTGCTGGATCCCGGGTTGACGGTCAGCACCCGCATCGGGTCCCCTCTCGGCTCGGTACGGCTCGAATCGGCTCGGTACGGCTTGATCGGCTCAGTACGGCCAGGTCCAGTCGCGCACTTCCGGCGCGTCCTCGCCGTGCTCGCGGGTGTACGCGCGCAGCTCCAGCCGCCGGTCGGCCATCCGCTGCCGGATGTGCGCGACCCGCCCGCCCAGCCCCGGTACGCGGTCGATGACGTCCATGACCAGGTGGAAGCGGTCGAGGTCGTTCAGCATCACCATGTCGAACGGCGTGGTCGTGGTGCCCTCCTCCTTGTAGCCGCGCACGTGCAGGTTGGCGTGGCCGTGGCGGCGGTAGGCGAGCCGGTGGATCAGGTACGGGTAGCCGTGGAAGGCGAAGATGACCGGCTTGTCGGTGGTGAAGAGCGCGTCGAAGTCGCGGTCCGGCAGCCCGTGCGGATGCTCGGTGTCGGGTTGCAGCCGCATCAGGTCGACGACGTTCACCACGCGCACGCGCAGCTCGGGGAAGTACTGCCGGAGCAGGTCGGCGGCGGCGAGCGTCTCCAGCGTGGGGACGTCGCCCGCGCAGGCCAGGACCACGTCCGGGTCCGCTCCCCCGTCCGTGCTCGCCCACTCCCAGATGCCGATGCCGCGGGTGCAGTGCGCGACGGCCTCGTCCATCGGCAGCCAGGCGGGCGTGGGCTGCTTCCCGGCGACGACGACGTTGACGTAGTCGCGCGAGCGGAGGCAGTGGTCGCCGACCGACAGCAGCGTGTTGGCGTCCGGCGGCAGGTAGACCCGGACGATCTCCGGCTTCTTGTTCAGCACCACTTCCAGGAAGCCGGGATCCTGGTGGGTGAAGCCGTTGTGGTCCTGCCGCCACACGTGCGAGGACAGCAGGTAGTTGAGCGAGGCGATCGGCCGCCGCCACGGCAGGTGCCGGGTCACCTTCAGCCATTTGGCGTGCTGGTTGAACATCGAGTCCACGATGTGGATGAACGCCTCGTAGCTGTTGAAGAGCCCGTGCCGCCCGGTGAGCAGGTAGCCCTCCAGCCAGCCCTGGCACAGGTGCTCGCTGAGCACCTCCATGACCCGGCCGTGCGGCGCCTGGTGCTCGTCGGTGCCGAGCCGCTCGCCGGTGAAGACGCGGTCGGTGACCTCGAAGACCGCGTCCAGCCGGTTGGAGGCGGTCTCGTCCGGGCCCATGATGCGGAAGTTGTCCGGGTTGGCGGCCACGACGTCGCGCAGGTAGCGGCCCAGCACGCGGGTCGGCTCGGCGGTGCCGGCGCCCGGCTTGTCGACCGCGACGGCGAAGTCGCGGAAGTCCGGCAGGACCAGCGGGCGCAGCAGCTCGCCGCCGTTGGCGTGCGGGTTGGCGCTCATCCGCCGCTTCCCCGCGGGCGCCTGCCCGGCGAGTTCCGGGCGCGGGCGGCCGGCGTCGTCGAACAGCTCCTCCGGCCGGTACGACAGGAGCCAGTCCCGCAGCTGCGCGAGATGCTCGGGCCGGTCGCGCACGCCCGAGAGCGGCACCTGGTGCGAGCGCCAGGTGCCCTCGACCGGAACGCCGTCGACCTCCTTCGGGCCCGTCCAGCCCTTCGGCGTGCGCAGGATGATCATCGGCCAGCGGCGGCGCTCCGCGCCGCCGCCCTCCCGGGCGCCCGCCTGGATGCGGCGGATCTCGTCCAGCGCCTGGTCGACCGCCGACGCCATCGTGCGGTGCATCGAGGCGGGGTCGTCGCCGCTCACCAGGTACGGCAGGTGCCCGTACCCCTCCAGGAGCATCGCCAGCTCCTCCTCGGGGACGCGGGCCAGCACGGACGGGTTGGCGATCTTGTAGCCGTTCAGGTGCAGGATCGGCAGCACCGCGCCGTCCCGCACCGGGTCCAGGAACTTCGTCGAGTGCCAGCTCGCCGCCAGCGGCCCGGTCTCGGCCTCGCCGTCGCCCACGATGCACGCCACCACCAGGTCCGGGTTGTCGAACGCGGCCCCGTACGCGTGCGCCAGCGAGTAGCCCAGCTCGCCGCCCTCGTGGATCGAGCCCGGCGTCTCCGGCGCCACGTGGCTCGGTATCCCGCCCGGGTAGGAGAACTGCCGGAACAGCCGCGCCATCCCGGCCCCGTCCCGCGACACGTCCGGGTAGACCTCGCTGTACGTGCCCTCCAGCCAGGCGTTGGCCACCGCGGCGGGGCCGCCGTGCCCCGGCCCCATGATGTAGATCATGTCCAGGTCGCGGTCCCGGATCGCCCGGTTGAGGTGGGCGTAGCAGAAGTTGAGCCCCGGCGAGGTGCCCCAGTGGCCCAGCAGCCGCGGCTTGATGTGCTCGGGCCGCAGCTCCTCGCGCAGCAGCGGGTTGGCGCGCAGGTAGATCTGCCCGGCCGACAGGTAGTTGGCCGCCCTCCACCAGGCGTCGATCCGCGCCGCCTCGGCGTCGTCCAGCACGTCGCGTACCTCCGATCAGGGACGATCCGTATGAGGACAGAGGCGAGCCTTCCCGCCGGGAGCGGCCGGAACCCTGCGGCGGCCGCCCGCTACCGGCCGGGCCCCAGCGGGAGCTGCCCCAGCCAGAGCCGGGCCTGGACGGCGCCCGCCGCGTGCCCGGTCCTGCGGCAGACGACCGCCGCCTGCGCGAACAGCTCGCGCGCCCGCTCCCGGTCCCCCGTCGCCGCGTGGATCTCCCCCAGGTGCAGCAGGCTCGCGCCGCGCCCCCACTGGTCGCCGATCTCCGCCTGGACGGCCAGCGCGGACCGCGCGTGCCGCAGCGCCTCGGCCGGGTCCCCGGCCTGGAAGTAGGTGCGGGACAGGGCGTCCAGGGTGTCGGCGGCGCCCCGCCGGTCGTCGATCTCGTACCGGATCACCAGCGCCCGCCGCGCGTAGTCGAGCGCGGCCTCGACGTCCCCGAACCGGCGCATGGTCCGGGCCAGCGTGTTGAGCGAGTCGCCCTCGCCGCGCCGGTCGCCGATCTCGCGGCGCAGCGCCAGCGCCTCGGTCGCCAGGTCGTACGCCTCGGGCAGCCGCAGGTAGAAGCGGTGGATGCCGGCCAGCAGGTCCAGGCTCTCGGCCTCCCCGAACGGGTCGCCGACCTCGCGCCGGATCCGCACCGACTCCCCGGCGATGGCCAGCGCCGCCTCCTCGTCGCCGAGCCGCCAGCGGGCGTGCGCGAGCGTGCACAGGCTCTCGCCCTCGCCGCGCCGGTCGCCGATCTCCCGGTGCAGCGCCAGCGCCCGCCCGGCGAGGTCGGCGGCCACGTCGTTGCGGCCGAGCTTGCGGTGGCTGCGCGACAGCGTGTCCAGCGTCTCGGCCTGGCCCCGCCGGTCGCCGATGCCGGTACGGATGCGCAGCGCCTCCTCGGCCCGGCGGATCGCCTTCGGGTAGTTCGCGAGCAGGTGGTGGACGCGGGCCTGCTCGTCCAGCGCCTCCCCCTCGGCGTCCCGGTCGCCGATCTGCCGCTGGATCTTGATCGCCTTGCCGGCGTGCCGGATCGCGTCCTGGAACGCCGACCGGTGCCGGCACACCCGGGCGAGCAGCGTGAGCGTGCGGCCCTCCGCGGCCCGGTCGCCGATCGTCCGCTGGATGCCGAGCGCCCGCTTGAGGGTGCGCCGCGCGGCCGGGTACTCGGCCAGCCACCAGCGGACGAGCCCGACCGTGTGCAGGGTCTCGGCCTCGCCGTACCGGTCGCCGGCCGCGCGCTGCACGGCCAGCGCCTCGTCCAGGTGGCGCAGCGCGTCCTCGTGGTGGCCCAGATGCCCCTGGACGCGGCCGATGAGCGTGAGCGCCTCCGCCTCGCCCGCGCGGTCGTCCAGCGCCCGGCGGGCCGACAGCGCCCGGCGGGCGGTGCCGAGCGCGCGGGCGTACTCGCCGCGCCGCCGGTCGTTGTGGGCGAGGGTGAGCAGGTCGTCGATCTCGCCGTGCCGGTCGCCGGTGCGGCGGCAGATGTCCAGCGACCGCAGCGCGCACTCGCGCGCCTCCTCGTACCGGGCGGTGCGGGAATGGATGCGGGCCAGGATGTAGAGGGTGTGGCTGGCGCCGGCCAGGTCGCCGATCTCCTCCTGGATCGCCAGCGCCTCGGTGGCCCGCTCGCGCGCCTCCTCGTAGCCGCTCTGGTGCCAGCGGGCCAGCGCGATCTTGGACATGCTCTCGGCGACGCCGCGGCGGTCGCCGATCCCGCGCCGGATCCGCAGCGACTCCTCGGCGTACCGGACGGCCTCCTCGTAGCGGGCGGTACGGATGTGGATGCGGGCCAGCACGTCCAGCGTCACGCCCTCACCCGGCCGGTCGCCGATCTCGCGCTGGAGTTCCAGCGCCGCGGTGGCGTGGCCGAGCGCCTCGGCGTGCCGGCCGGTCCGGGCCTGGATCCGGGCGATGGTGGCCAGGCTCTCGCCCACGCCGAACCGGTCGCCGCCCCCGCCGGCCGCGCGGCGCACCTCCAGCGCGGCGCGGGCGTGGCCGAGCGCCGCGTCGTACCGGCCGGCGCCGCGCTCGATCTCGGCGAGGTTGTTCAGCGAGGTGCCGCGGCCGTAGTCGTCCTTGATCCGCGTCTGCAGGGCCACGGCGCGCCCGGCGTCCCGGCGGGCGTCGGCCGGCCGGCCGAGCCGCCGCTCCACCATGGCGATCAGGTTGAGCGTCGAGCCCGCGCCGTGCCGGTCGCCGAGCCGGAGTTGCAGCGCGTGCGCCTGGCGCGCGTGCCGGATGGCGTCCTCGTAGTGGCCGCAGTCGTGCAGCAGGTGCCCGATGGTCGCCAGCGACTCGCCCTCCTGGTGCCGGTCGCCGATCTCGCGGGAGAGGGCCAGCGCGTGCCGCGCCGCGGCCAGCGCCCCCGGATTGTCGCCCCGCAGCTGGAGGATGCGGGCCCGGCTGTTCAGGCTCATGGCGCGGCCGGCGAGGTCGCCGACGTCCTCGCGGACGCGCAGCGCGGCGTCGGCGTACCGCAGCGCCTCGGCGGGCCGCCCCGCCCGGCGCAGGATGCGGGCCACGATGTCCAGGGCCTCGCCCTGGCCGCGCGGGTCGCCCAGCGCCGTGCGCACCTCCAGCGCGCGGCCGGCGTAGTCCAGCGCCTTGCGGGAGTGGCCCATCCGGCGCAGGATCCGGGCGAGCATCTCCAGCGCCTCGGCCTCGCCCTCCCGGTCGCCCAGGGCCCGGTGCACCCGCAGCGACTCGCGGGCGTGGTGCAGCGCCGGGCGGTACCGGGCGCGCCGCCAGTGCACCTGCGCGATCTTCTCGCGGGCCGCGCCGACGCCGTGCGGGTCGCCGTCCAGGATCGCCAGCGCGTGCTCGCCGTACGCGAGGGCGTCGTCGTACTCGCAGCGCAGCCGCTCGACCCGGGACAGGGTGATGAGCGCCCAGCCGGCGCGGTGCCGGTCGCCGAGCCGGTCGAAGATCTCGAACGCGGCGCGGGCGTCCCGTGCCGCCTCCGCGTGGTGCCCGAGGTCGCAGCGGACGACGGCGAGCCGGTCGAGCATCAGCGCGGCGGCCCGCTCGTCGCCGGCGGCGCGGGCCGCGCGCAGGCCGGTCTCGTGCACCGCGAGGTTGTCGCCGGCGTGCCGCCCGCGCCGCAGGAACGGGCCGAGCGCGTCGGCGAGCTCCCACGCGCGGGCGCGCTCGCCGCGGTCGGCGGCCTGCCGGACGGCGGCGACCAGCCCGGGCCGCTCGGTCTCGAACCAGGCCTGCCGGTCGGCGCCCTCCGCGCGCAGCGACTCCAGGTACCAGTCCCACAGGCGCTCGGCGGCGGCCGCGGCGTCCTTGCCGTCGGCGCCGTCCTCGGCGCGGAGCCGGTCGCGCGCGTACCCGGCCACCATGTCGTGCAGCCGCAGCCGGCCGACCATGCCCGGGTCGACGAGCCGGCGGCGGGTGAGCTCGCGCAGCAGGCGGCGGGCCTCCTGGACGGGCAGGCCGAGCAGCGCGGCGGCGGCCTCCGCGCCGAAGTCGGGGCCCGGCAGCAGCCCGAGCAGCCGGAACGCCCGCCGCTCGGCCGCGTCCAGGCCGCCGTAGGCCAGCTCGACGGCGCGGCGGGCGCCCAGCCCGGCCTCCGGCAGCTCGGCGATCGTCTCGGTCACCGACCCCAGCGGCGCGACCGCGAGCCCCTCGGCCGCGAGCTGGATGCGGAACGGCCAGCCGCCGGAAGCCTCGGCGAGCGCGGCGGCCGCGGCGGGCTCGGCCGCGCAGCGCTCGGCGCCGAGCGTGCGCGCGGCCAGCTCGCGGGACTCGGCGGCCGGCAGCGGCCCGACCGGCACCTGCACGACGCGGAAGCGGGTGCCCAGCCCGGTGAGGTGGGCCGGGGCGCTCACCACGACCAGGGTGCCCGGGCCGCGCGGCACCAGCGGCTCGATCTCCCGGGCGCCGGCGGCGTCGTCCAGCACCAGCAGGACCCGGCGGCCGGCGACCAGCGACCGGAAGAGGGCGGCGCGGGAGGCCGCGTCGGCGGGGATCTCGGCGGTCCGCCGCCCGAGCGCGCGCAGCAGGCCGTACAGCGCTTTGCGGGCGGGCACCGCGTGCTCGCGGGAGGAGCCGTGCAGGTCGAGGAAGAAGTGGTCGTCGAAGTCGTCCAGCCGCCGGTCGGCCCAGTGCAGGATGAGCGAGGTCTTGCCGACCCCGGACAGGCCGTGGACCTGCACCACCGTGGCCGGGCCCTCGCCGCCGGCGTCCCGGGCCGCCGCGAGGGCGCCGTCCAGCGCCGCCAGCTCGCCCGCCCGGCCGACGAAGGCGGGCGGCGGTGGCGGCAGCTGCCGGACCGGCGGTACGGGCCGCGGCCCCGCCTCGTGGATCACCACCGTGACCTTGTCGCCGGTGACGAGGTCGCCCCCGACCTCGACCGCGTCGTGGAAGTCGGCCGCTCCCGCCATGGCTACCCCGTTTCGCCCGCTATGGCGATATATGTCCAACCCGGCCGTCCGGCCACCCCCGAACGCCCCGAAACACGGCGTTGTTCGTATAAGTCCACACAAGCTCCGCACGGCCCGCCTTGATGAAATTACGTTTCTACGTAATTATGGAACCGTGACAGCGGAGAGAGACGGCACGCTCGCTGAGCGGCTCGCACGGCTCGAGGAGCGCGTGGCGCGGCTCGAAGAAGAGGCCGCGGACACCGCCGCCCCCGCGACCGGGAGCGGGACCGCCGCCGGCCCGGTGCCGGACGGCGAGACGTTCTGGGCCCTCAACGGGCTGAAGGAGCGCGCGGGCGACCAGGGCGCGGTGCTGTTCACGGGCAGCGTGACCCTGCCGGCCGGCGAGCATTACGAGTGGCAGCAGGGGCACCCGGCGGCGGACCTGCTGGACGACGACTGGGCGCAGGCCGCCGACACGCTCTCGGCGCTGGCCCACCCGGTCCGGCTGCTGCTGCTGCGGGAGATCCTGCACGGCGCCTCCACCACCGCCGAACTCGCCGCGCACGAGCGGCTCGGCACCACCGGGCAGCTCTACCACCACCTGCGCCAGCTGGTCGCGGCCGGCTGGCTGCGCACCACCGCCCGCGGCCGGTACGCCGTGCCGGGCGAGCGGGTGGTCCCGATCCTCACGGTGCTGGCGGCCGCCCGCCGCTAGCGCCCCCGACCGCACAGGGAGGCGGAATGCTCAAGAAGATCGCCCGCTTCAGGACCCCGGTCCTGCTGCTGGGCATCGCCCTCGGGCTGAGCATGAACCTGCACGACGTCCGCGCGGTGTTCTACGCCGGGACGTTCCTCGTCGTCCTCGGCCTGGTCCTGTTCTTCGTCCCGGCCGGCGCCTCGGACCGGGAGCCGGTCGTCGTGCGCAGCCCGCTGGAGGGGCGCTGGATCCCGGTGAACAGCCCGGCCGACAAGGTCCCCAGCCACGGCACCCACGAGGCCGGCCAGACGTACGCGATCGACCTCGTGTACGCGCCCGACCCGGCGGTGGAGTGGAAGCCGCTGCCGGGCGGCCGGCTCGCGGCGCGGCCGGAGACGTTCCCGGCGTTCGGGCGGCCGGTCTCGGCGCCCGCCGACGGCGTCGTGGTCGCCGCGGGCGGCCGGCAGCGCGACCACTGGAGCCGCAACTCCTGGCCCGGCCTGGTCTACCTGCTGGTCGAAGGCATGATCTTCCGGCAGATCGGGTCGTTCCTGACGCTGTCGTCCTGCCGGTTCATCCTCGGCAACCACGTGATCCTCGACATCGGCGACGGCGTGTACGCGGTGTTCGCCCACCTGCGGCGCGGCTCGCTCCGGGTCGCCAAGGGCGACCGGGTCCGGGCCGGCGACCCGCTCGGCGAGGTCGGCAACTCCGGCAACAGCTCCGAGCCGCACCTGCACTTCCACCTGATGGACGGCCCCCGGCCGCTCGTGGCCGCCGGGATCCCGTTCGCCTTCCCGTACGAGACCGACGGCGAGCTCCGCACCGGCGTGCCGGGCGGGCGGCGCGCGTTCGTGGCGCGCACCGACGTCCCGGCCGGTGACGGCGCACGCTCCTGACCGGTGCGCATTTCTTGGCACGCGCATTGCCATAGCGGTTCGCGGCCCGGGAAGGGACGTTCCAGCAAGGACCGACCTGAAACGGGTTTCCAAGGGGGGCACATGCTCGGCATGCTGCGCAAGATGGGGCTGTCGTCCAACATGATGTACGGGATGGGCATCGCGTCGATCGGCGCCTCGTTCGCGTCGTGGGCGATCTCCCGCAACGCCGAGGCGGCCGGGATCGACCGCGCCGACCACTGGGGGATCTTCGTGGGCCAGTGGGCGCCGACGTTCTTCGCTCTGGGGTGCGCGATGCGCATGGAGGAGCAGTGGGGCTCGCGCGGGGTGCACGAGCAGATGATGGAGTCGCGGGAGCGGGCGCGGGAGGCCATGCCGGTCAGCGGGTGACCGTCCGGGCCCGGCCGCGCGGGCCGTCCGGGAGCGGGCGGCCCGCACGTGACCTGGGCCGGGGTGCGGCGGGCGATGTTCGCGCTACCACGGGTCTGGCCATGGGTCTTGACACCATCGCGCGTTAGCGCAAACATCGAGGCCACCCACCCCGGTGTGCAGGAGATCACATGACCGTCCCCCCGGCCCCCTCTCCCGCCGGCGGCGCGGGCGCGGGCGTCCCGGACGCCCCCGGCGCCCCGGCCGCCCGGCCCCGGGCGGCGGTCATGGAGGACGTGGCGGCGCGGGCCGGGGTGTCGGCGATGACGGTCTCCCGCGTCCTCAACACCCCCGAGAAGGTCCGCCCGGCGACCCGCGCCCGGGTGCTCGCGGCGATGCGCGAGCTCGACTACCGCCCCAACTCGGCGGCCCGGGTGCTGGTCACCGGCCGGTCCCGGGTGCTCGGCGTGGTCAGTTTCGACACCACCCTGTACGGCCCCGCCTCGACGCTCTACGGCATCGAGCGGGCCGCGCGGCGGGCCGAGCACACCGTCAGCATCGCCAGCCTCAGCTCGCTGACCCGCCGGTCCGTGCAGGACGCGGTGGAACGGCTGCGCGCGCAGTCGGTCGACGGCATCGTCGTCATCGCGCCGCACCGGTCGGCGGCCGAGGGGCTGCGCGGGCTGCCGCCCGACTTCCCCGCCGTGGTGGTCGGCGCGGGCGACGACCTGCCGGTCCCGGTGGCCGCGGTCGACCACCGGGCGGGCGCCGCGCGGGTGACCCGGCACCTGCTGAGCCTGGGGCACGCGACGGTGCACCACGTGGCGGGGCCCGGCGACTGGATCGACGCGAGCGAGCGCGTCGCGGGCTGGCGCGCGGTCCTGGAGGCCGCCGGCCGCCCGGCGCCCGAGCCGCTGCCGGGCGACTGGAGCGCCCGCTCCGGATACGAGCAGGGGCGGCGGCTGGCCGCCGACCCCGAGGTGACGGCGGTGTTCGCCGCCAACGATCCGATGGCGCTGGGGCTGCTGCGCGCGCTGCGCGAGGCGGGCCGCCGCGTCCCCGAGGAGGTGAGCGTGGCCGGCTTCGACGACGTTCCGGAGGCGCCGTACTTCGCACCCCCGCTGACCAGCGTCCGGCAGCCGTTCGGCGAGGTGGGGCGGCACGCGTTCCAGCTCCTCATGGACCGCATCGCGGGCGTCGAGGGCGCGCCGCGCCGCACCGTCGAACCCGAGCTGGTGGTCCGGGAGAGCACCGCCGCCCGTCCCGGCTGACCCGTCCCCGTCCGTTCCGTCCATCCCGTCCGTCCCCGTCCCTGTCCGCCTCGCTCTCAATTTTGTTAGCGCTAACACAAGCAAGCGTTAGACCATCTCGACCCGAGGAAGCGATCCGTGCGCATCACCAAGATCGGCACCCATGTGGTGGGGACGCCCTGGCGGAACCTCACGTTCGTCACCGTGCACACCGACGAAGGGCTCACCGGCGTCGGCGAGGCCCGCATGCTCGGCCACACCGACGCGCTGCTCGGCTACCTGGCCGAGGCGGAGCGGCGGCACGTCGCCGGCAGCGACCCGTTCGACATCGAGGACCTCGTCCAGCGGATGAAGTACGGCGACTACGGGCGGGCCGGCGAGATCGTGATGTCCGGCATCGCGTGCGTGGAGACGGCCTGCTGGGACATCGTCGGCAAGGCGCTCGGCCAGCCCGTGTGGCGGCTGCTGGGCGGGAAGGTCCGCGACCGCGTCAAGGCGTACGCCAACGGCTGGTACACCGTCGACCGCACGCCCGAGGAGTTCCACGCCGCGGCCCGGCGGGTGGTCGAGCGCGGCTACCGGGCGCTCAAGCTGGACCCGTTCGGCGCGGGCCGGATGGAGCTCGACCACGGCGAGACGATGCGCTCGGTCTCCCTGGTCGAGGCCGTGCGGGACGCCGTCGGCCCGGAGTGCGAGCTGCTGGTGGAGATGCACGGCCGCTTCTCCCCCGCCACCGCGATCCGGCTGGCCGGGCTGCTGGAGCCGTACGACCCGGCCTGGCTGGAGGAGCCCTGCCCGCCGGAGAACCTCAAGGCGCTGGCGAAGATCGCCGCGCACACCCGGCTGCCGATCGCGACCGGCGAGCGCATCCACGACCGGATCGAGTTCCGCGAGCTGCTGGAGCTCCAGGCCGCCGACATCATCCAGCCCGACGTCGGCCATCTCGGCGGCATCGCCGAGACGCGCAAGCTCGCCGCGGCCGCCGAGACGTACTACGTGCAGCTCGCGCCGCACAACGTCGGCGGCCCCGTGCTCACCGCCGCCAGCCTCCAGCTCGGCGTCTGCGTCCCCAACTTCAAGATCCTCGAACACTTCAACGACTTCGCCGACGCCGAGGTCAAGAGCGTCGCGCGCGGCGGGCCCGAGGTCGTGGACGGCCACTTCGCGGTGCCGGAGGCGCCCGGGCTGGGCGTCGAGCTGGACCTGGACGCGGTCGCCGCGTTCCCCCGCCGCACCGCCGACTTCGACCTGTTCGCCGAGGACTGGCACAAGCGCGAGGGCACCGGGGTGCGCCGGTGAGCCGACGCGTCGTGGTGGAGCGGCCCGGCCGGTTCCGGGTCGTCCAGGGCGAGCCGCCCGAGCCGGGCCCCGGCGAGGCGCTGGTCCGGGTGGCCGCCGCCGGGCTGTGCGGCAGCGACCGCGAGCTGTACGACGGCGCCCGCCCCGCCGGGTTCGCCGGCTACCCCGTCACCCCCGGCCACGAATGGTCCGGAACGGTCGAGGCGGTCGGCCCCGGCGCGGACCCGGACCTGGTCGGCGTCAAGGTGGTCGGCGAGGGCTACCGGGGCTGCGGGCGCTGCCCGTACTGCCGGGACGGCGCCCCCAACCTGTGCTCCGGCGGCTACGACGAGACCGGCTTCACCCGGCCGGGCGCGTTCGCCGACCACCTGCTGGTCCCGGCGCGGCTGCTGCACGTGCTGCCCGACGGGGCCGACCTGCGCGCGGCGGCGCTGCTGGAGCCGGCCGCGGTGATGGCCGCCGCGACCCGGCTGGCCGCGCTGCGGCCGGGCGAGACGGCGGCGGTGGTCGGCGCCGGGACGCTCGGCATGCTGGCCCTCCAGTACCTGGCCGCCGCGTCCCCGTCCCGGCTGGTCGCGATCGATCCGCGGACCGAGCGCGCCGGGCCCGCGCTGGCCGCCGGCGCGACCGCCGTCCACCCGCCCGGCGAGGCCGCGGAGGGCGCGTTCGACGTGGTCGTGGAGACCGCGGGCGTCACCGGCACCGCGCACGCGGCGGTGGCGCTCGCCCGGCGCGGCGGCCGGGTCGTGCTCACCGGCATCCCCGCCGACCCGGCCGACGCGGTCCCGACCACGCTGCTGGTCACCCGCGCGCTCTCGCTCCACACCGTGTTCGGCGCGGGCCCGGCCGACTGGGCGTACGCGGTGCGCGCGTTCGGCGCCGGCGTGCTGCGCCCGGCCGCCCTGATCACCCACGAGCTCCCGCTGGACGACTACGAGCGGGCGCTCAAGCTCAGTGCCTCCCCGGACGCGGGCAAGGTCCTGCTCCGTCCCGACCCGCAGGAGAAGTGATGGACCCCCTTCCTCCGTCCCGCCCCCGGCATCCCGGCGAGCGCGCGCTGCGCGACCTGGGGTTCCCGCCGCGCGCCGAACTCGTGCCGTCGTCGGTGGCGCGCTTCCCCGACGGCGGCACGTGGCGCACCGAGCTGCCGTCCTGCGAGGGGCCGGCCGTGCTGGACGCGGTCCTCACCGAGAGCGAGCGGCTGGCCGTCCCGCTGCACCGCATCAGCCAGGGCAGCGGCGTGTGGATGCTCACCGACGCCGAGATCGGCGAGATGGTCGCGGCCTGCGCGGCGCGCGGCGTCGAGCTGAGCCTGTTCCTCGGGCCGCGGGGCTCGTGGGAGCCGGGCGCGGGCGGCCGCGCGTACGCCTCGTCCGGGCCGCGCGCCCGCGGCCGCGACCAGCTCGCCCAGTGCGTCGAGGACGCCGAGCGCGCCACCGGCCTCGGCGTGCGGTCGCTGCTGGTCGCCGACGAGGGCGTGCTGTGGACGCTGCACCGGATGCGCGCCGCCGGGCGGCTGCCCGCCGGCGTGACGTTCAAGGTGTCGGCGCTGGTCGGGCCGGTGAACCCCGCCGCGTTCGCGGTGTGGGAGCGGCTCGGGGCCGACTCGCTGAACGTGCCCAGCGACCTGACCGTCGCGCAGCTCGCCGAGATCCGGTCGGTGAGCGCGGCACCGATCGACTTCTACGTGGAGGCGCCCGACGACCTGGGCGGTTTCGTCCGCATGTACGACGCGGCCGAGCTGGTCCGCTGCGGCGCCCCCATCTACCTGAAGTTCGGGCTGCGGAACGCGCCCGCCCTGTACCCGGCGGGACGGCACCTGCTGCCCGCCGCCGTCGAGTCCGGCCGGGAGCGCGTGCGGCGCGGCCGGCTGGTCCTCGACACCCTCGCCCGGCTCGGGGCGGACGAGGGGATGTCCCCGGTCGGCGCGCGCGATCCGGGGCCGCTGCGGCGGTTCCCGGACGAGCCCGCGCCGGTCATGTCCTGACAGCCCACTCTTTTCAGCCCACCCCTTTCAGCCCACTCCGTACAGCCACTCCTTCACCCCCAAGGAGCACCCCATGAGATTCGGGCGCCTCACCACCGTCCTGTCCGCGCTCGCGCTGACCGCCGCCGTGTCCGCCTGCGGCTCGGCCGAGAAGACGGTCGACAAGGAGGCCAGGTCCGCCGCCGGCAAGGGCTCGCTGGTCGGGATCACGATGCCGACCAAGTCGTCCGAGCGCTGGATCCACGACGGGAACAACCTCAAGACCGGGCTGGAGAAGCTCGGCTACAAGGTGGACCTCCAGTACGCCGAGAACGACATCCCCACCCAGGTCAGCCAGATCGAGAACCAGATCACCAAGGGCGCCCGGGCGCTGGTCGTGGCCTCGATCGACGGCACCGCGCTGACCACCCAGCTCCAGCAGGCCGGCGACAAGAAGATCCCGGTCATCGCCTACGACCGGCTCATCCGCAACAGCCCGAACGTGGACTACTACGCCACGTTCGACAACTACAAGGTCGGCGTGCAGCAGGCGACGTCGCTGCTGATCGGGCTGAAGCTGAAGAACGCCGACGGCTCGGAGGGCACCGCGAAGGGCCCGTTCAACATCGAGCTGTTCGGCGGCTCGCCGGACGACAACAACGCCACGTTCTTCTACAACGGCGCGATGTCGGTGCTCAAGCCGTACATCGACAAGGGAACGCTGAAGGTCGCCAGCGGCCAGACCGACTTCAAGACGATCGCGATCCTGCGCTGGGACCCGGCGACCGCGCAGAAGCGGATGGAGGACCTGCTCACCAAGACCTACAGCGGCGGCGCGAAGGTGCAGGGCGTGCTGTCACCGTACGACGGGCTGTCGATCGGCATCCTGTCGGCGCTCAAGAGCAACGGCTACGGCACCGGCGGCCAGCCGTACCCGGTGGTGACCGGGCAGGACGCCGAGGTCGCCTCGGTGAAGTCGATCATGGCGGGCGAGCAGTACTCGACCATCTTCAAGGACACCCGGCAGCTGGCCGCCGAGACCGTGAAGATGGCCGACACCGTCCTCAAGGGCGGCAAGCCGCAGGTGAACAACACCAAGGACTACAACAACGGCGTGAAGGTGGTCCCGTCGCAGCTGCTCCAGCCGGTGATCGTGGAGAAGTCCGCGGTCAAGTCGGCGCTGCTGGACAGCGGCTACTACACGCAGGCGCAGCTCGGCTGATCCGCCATGGCCGACGACACCCGAACCACCGGCGACGGGGACGAGATCCTCGTGATGCGGGGGATCACCAAGACGTTCCCCGGCGTCCGCGCGCTGTCCGGAGTGGACCTGACCGTGCGGCGCGGCGAGATCCACGGGATCTGCGGCGAGAACGGCGCCGGCAAGTCCACGCTGATGAAGGTGCTGTCCGGGGTGTACCCGCACGGCTCGTACGAGGGGGAGATCTCCTTCGCGGGCGAGCCGTGCCGGTTCGCCGGCATCCGGGACAGCGAGGAGCGCGGCATCGTCATCATCCACCAGGAGCTGGCGCTGTGCCCGCAGCTGTCGATCGCCGAGAACATCTTCCTCGGCAACGAGCGGACCGGCGGCCCGGCGAAGCGGCGGCTCGGCGGGCTGGCCCTGGTCGACTGGAACCGCACCAACCACGAGGCGGACCGGCTGCTGGACCGGGTCGGACTGCCGGAGAGCCCGGTCACCCCGATCGCCGAGCTCGGCGTCGGCAAGCAGCAGCTCGTCGAGATCGCCAAGGCGCTGTCCAAGCGGGTGCGGCTGCTGATCCTGGACGAGCCCACCGCCGCCCTCAACGACGAGGACTCCGCGCACCTGCTCGACCTGGTCCGCGGGCTGCGCGACGAGGGCATCACCTCGGTGATCATCTCGCACAAGCTGAACGAGGTGCTGGCGATCGCCGACCGCGTCAGCATCCTGCGCGACGGCCGGATGATCGAGACGCTGGACCCGGCCCGGACCGACGTCACCGAGGACCGGATCATCGCCGGGATGGTGGGCCGCGACCTGGAGCACCGCTACCCGCCGCGCGAGCCCGACATCGGCGGCGAGGTGCTGCGGATCGAGGACTGGACGGTGCACAGCCCGTCCCAGCACTCCCGCCGGGTCGTGTCCGGCGCCGGGCTCACGCTGCGCCGCGGCGAGATCGTCGGGCTGGCCGGGCTGATGGGCGCGGGCCGTACCGAGCTGGCCATGAGCGTGTTCGGCCGCTCGTACGGGACCGGCGTCACCGGCCGGCTCTTCAAGGACGGGAAGGAGATCGAGGCGCGGACCGTGCGGGAGGCGATCGGACACGGCATCGCGTACGCGACCGAGGACCGCAAGCGGTACGGCCTCAACCTCATCGAGGACATCCGCCGCAACGTGTCGGCCGCCGGGCTGGGCCGGCTGGCCCGGCGCGGCTGGGTGAACGGGAACGAGGAGTACCGCGTCGCCGAGGAGTTCCGCGCCGGGATGAACATCAAGGCGCCGGACGTGCTGAGCGAGACCGGCAAGCTCAGCGGCGGCAACCAGCAGAAGGTCGTGCTGTCCAAGTGGATCTTCACGGATCCGGACGTGCTGATCCTGGACGAGCCCACCCGCGGCATCGACGTGGGGGCCAAGTACGAGATCTACGCGATCGTGAACCGGCTGGCCGCCGAGGGGAAGGCGATCCTGCTGATCTCCTCGGAGCTGCCGGAGCTGATCGGCATGTGCGACCGGATCTACACGATGGCGGCGGGCCGGATCACCGGCGAGGTCCCCCGCGCCGAGGCCACCCAGGAGCGCCTCATGACGTTCATGACCAGAGGACAGGAGCAGCCCGGATGAGCAGTACCGCACCCGCCGTGGCCAGGAGCGGGAACGGCGCCGGGTCGGGCCCGCCGAACGGCCGGTCCCCGGTCCGGCTGACCGTCAACGTCCGGCAGAGCGGCATCTACATCGCGTTCGCCCTGATCGTGGCGCTGTTCACGGTGCTGACCGGCGGCGACCTGCTGCAGCCGCAGAACATCTCGAACATCATCGTGCAGAACAGCTACATCCTGATCCTGGCGATCGGGATGATCCTGGTCATCATCTCCGGGCACATCGACCTGTCGGTGGGCTCGGTCGTCGCGGTCACCGGCGCGGTGGCGGCGGTGCTGATGGTGAACCACGACGTGGCCTGGCCGCTCGCGCTGCTGCTGACGCTGGGCGCGGGCGCGCTGATCGGGGCGTGGCAGGGCTACTGGATCGCCTACTTCGGCATCCCGTCGTTCATCGTGACGCTGGCCGGGATGCTGCTGTTCCGCGCGCTGACGCTGACCGTGCTGGGCAACCAGGGCATCGGCCCGTTCCCGGACGAGATCCGCACGCTGTCCAACGGCTTCACCGGCGGCTACCTCGGCAACGTCGGGCTCGGCGCGCTGGGCGGCGCCGACCTGGTCAGCCTGCTGGCCGGGATCGCGGCGGTGGCCGGGCTGGCGGTCGCGCAGTGGCGGACCCGCAAGGCGCGGCTCGGCTACAAGCAGACCGTCGACCCGATGCCGGTCTTCCTGCTGAAGATCGCCGCCGCCGGGGCGCTGATCATGGCGGTGACGATGCAGCTCGCCCGGTTCCGCAACCTGCCGTGGGTGCTGGTGCTGCTGGCCGCGCTGGTCCTGGGCTACTCGCTGCTGACCAACCGCGCGGTGTTCGGCCGCCGGATCTACGCGGTGGGCGGCAACCTCCAGGCCGCGACGCTGTCCGGCGTGAAGGTGAAGTCGGTCGTCTTCTGGATCTTCGTCAACATGGGCGTGCTGTCCGCCCTGGCCGGCGTGATCTTCGCGGGCCGGCTCAACCAGGCGGGCCCGACCGCGGGCAACGCGTTCGAGCTGGACGCCATCGCGGCGGCGTTCATCGGCGGCGCGGCCGTTCAGGGCGGGGTCGGCAAGGTGGTCGGCGCGATCACCGGCGGCCTCATCATGGGCGTGATCAACAACGGGATGTCGCTGATCGGGGCGCCCAGCGAGCGGGTGATGCTCGTCAAGGGCATCGTCCTGCTGGCCGCGGTCGCCTTCGACGTCTGGACCAAGCGCCGCTCCGGCGCTCCCATCCTCCGCTAGATCCTCCGACAGCTCCACCTCCGTCCCGAGAGGAGAGAGTCCATGAGGTACATCCGACCCCGAGCCGCCGCGGCGGGCGCCGTCCTCGCCGCCGCACTGGCCGCCGGCTCCGTCCCGGCCGCCGCGGGCGCCGCGCCCGCGGCGCCGGGCGGCGCGCCGGGGATCTCCAAGGAGCCCTTCGGCCGGCTCGCCGACGGCACCGCGATCGAGCGGTACACGCTGAGCAACGGGCGCGGGATGCGCGTCCGGGTGCTCACGTACGGCGGGATCGTCCAGAGCCTGGAGGTGCCCGACCGGCGCGGCAGACCCGGCAACGTCGCGCTCGGCTTCGCCTCGCTGGACGGCTACACCAGCGAGGCGTACACGGCCGCGAACCCGTACTTCGGCGCCATCATCGGCCGGTACGGCAACCGCATCGGCGGCGCGAGGTTCACCCTCGACGGCACGACGTACGAGCTGGCCGCCAACAACGGGCCGAACAGCCTGCACGGCGGCGACAAGGGCTTCGACGAGCGCGTCTGGAAGGCCGTCCCGGTCCGGGAGAACGGGAACGTCGGCCTGCGCATGACCCGTACCAGCCCGAACGGAGAGGAGGGCTACCCGGGCACGCTGGAGACGGCGGTCACCTACACCGTCACCGCGCGCGGCGAGCTGCGCATCGCGTACCGGGCGACCACCGACCGGCCGACGGTCGTCAACCTGACCAACCACACCTACTTCAACCTCGCCGGCGAGGGGTCCGGCGACGTCTACGGCCACCGGCTCCAGGTGAACGCGAGCCGCTACACGCCGGTGGACGCCACGCTGATCCCGACCGGCGAGCTGGCGCCCGTGCGGAACACGCCGTTCGACTTCACGCGCCCGCACGCCATCGGCGAGCGGATCCGCGACGGGCACCCGCAGATCCTCATCGGCCAGGGCTACGACCACAACTACGTCCTGGACCGCGCGGGCTCCGGCCTGGCACGGGCCGCGCGGGTCACCGAGCCGTCCAGCGGGCGGACGATGGAGGTGCTCACCACCGAGCCCGGTCTCCAGTTCTATTCGGGTAACTTCCTGACCGGCACGCTGAAGGGGACGAGCGGGAAGGTCTACCGGCAGGGCGACGGGTTCTGCCTGGAGACGCAGCACTTCCCCGACTCCCCCAACCAGCCGCGGTTCCCGTCCACGACGCTGCGGCCGGGGCAGGTGTACGACACGACCACGGTCTACGCGTTCTCCGCGCGCTGACCACGCCTTCCGGGGGCGGCCGGGCGACCGGCCGCCCCCGGCCCCTGTTGGGAGCATGACGTTGAGGTACGAGATCGCCGCGGCCGCGGGCGCCACCCTGGGCGAGGGCCCGGTCTGGGACCCGGTCGCGGAGCGGCTGCTGTGGGTGGACATCCTGGCCTGCGAGGTGCGCGCGTACGACCCGGCCACGGGCGCCGACGCGCTCGTCCGCCGGACCGGGCAGCACGTGGGGGCGGCCCGGCCGCGGGCGGGCGGCGGCCTGGTGGCCAACCTGCGCGACGGCGTGGGCCTGTACGGCCCGGACGGGTCGTTCCGCTGGCTGGCGGAGCTGCCTGCGGCCGGGTGCCGGGGCAACGACGCGGCGGTGGGCCCGGACGGCGCGCTGTACGCGGGGACGATGGCCTACGACGAGCGGCCGGGCGCGGGCGTGCTGCGCCGGGTGCGGCCGGACGGGCGGGTCGCGACGGTCCTGGACGGCGTGACGATCAGCAATGGCGTGGCGTGGAGCCCGGACGGCCGGCTCATGTACTACGTCGACACGCCGACCGGGCGGATCGACGTGCTCGATTTCGATCCCGCCGAGGGGCGGGTGTCCGAGCGGCGGCCGTTCGCCGAGGTGGCGGGGCCCGGGAGCCCGGACGGGCTGACCGTGGACGCCGCCGGCCGCGTGTGGGTGGCGCTGTGGGGCGGCGGCCGGGTGCTGCGCTTCGATCCGTCCGGGAAGCAGGAGGCAACGATCGAGTTCCCGGCGGCGCAGACGACGGCGTGCGCGTTCGGCGGGCCCGGGCTGCGCGACCTGTACGTCACCAGCGCCGCGGTGGGAACGGACGGCGCGGCGCACGCGGGCGCGCTGTTCGTCGTCCCGGACGCGGGCGAGGGGCTGCCCGCGCCCGCGTTCCCCGGCTGAGCACCGTACCGCCGATCACGGCCCGCCGACAATTATTGGCACTGCGCCAAGAGGGCTGGTGTTCGCGGCGGAAATCCAGGACCGTGGCGGGGAACGCGTCGATCCCTGGAGGGTGACATGAGCATCTACGAGTCCATCGGCGGCGAGGCGGCCCTGGTCGCGGTGATGGACGACCTGTACGAGCGGATCCTGGCCGACCCCGCGCTGAAGCCGTTCTTCGAGGGGTCCGGCATCCACCGCCTCAAGGGCCGCCAGGTGGAGTTCTTCGCGCAGGCGCTCGGCGGCCCGGCCCGCTACGAGGGCCGCACGATGAAGGACGCCCATCTGGGCCGCGGCATCGGCTCCGCGGACTTCGACCTGGTGGCAGGCCATCTGGTGGCGGCGCTCGCCGCGGCGGGAGTCCCCGGGGAGACGATCAGCGAGATCGCGGACCTGGTGCTCCCCCTCAAAGCCGACATCGTGGCCGGCCGGATGCCCGCCACCTGACGCTCCCAAGACGTCGACTCGTGGCGTGTCCGGCCCCAGCGCGCCGCGAAACGGGGGAACACGCCACGAGTCGACGCCGGGGCGGGGCGCGCAGGGTCAGGCCGTCAGGGCCTGGTCCGGCTCCGGGGCGGCGCACGCTTCGGCCAGGTCGGTCAGGGAGAGGTCCAGGGCCGTGGCCAGGGCGGCGACGGTGAAGAACGCCGGCGTCGGCGCCCGGCCGGTCTCGATCTTGCGCAGCGTCTCGGCCGACAGCCCGGCCGCCGCGGCGACCTCCACCATGCTGCGGGAGCCGCGGGCCTGCCGCAGCAGCGCGCCCAGCCGCTCGCCGCGGGCGCGCTCGGACGGGGTCAACGGAGTCCTCACCATGCCTCGATACTAATACCGTGATACTTATACCGGTATAAGAATTGCGGAGAAGGGAGCACGGCATGGTGGAGATCAAGGACCGGACGGCCGTCGAGGCGATGCGCGAGGCCGGCCGCGTGGTGGCGAACGCCCTGGCCGCCGTGGAGAAGGCCGCCGCCGTCGGGGTGACGCTGCGCGACCTGGACGAGGTGGCCCGCGACGTCCTGCGGGAGGCGGGGGCGGGCTCGCCGTTCCTGGGCTACCGGCCGTCCTTCGCGCCCACCCCGTTCCCCGGGGTGATCTGCGCGTCGGTGAACGACGCCATCGTGCACGGCGTGCCGAACGACTACCGGCTGCGCGACGGCGACCTGGTCGGCATCGACTGCGGGGCCACGCTGGACGGCTGGACCGGCGACGCCGCGACCACGTTCTCGGTGGGCACGCGCCGCCCCGGGGACGCGGAGTTGGTCGCCGCGACCCGGAACGCGCTGGAGGCGGGCATCGCGGCGGCCGTCGCGGGCGGCCGGCTCGGCGACGTCTCGCACGCCATCGGCACGGCCGCGAAGGCGGGCGGGTACGGCATGCCGGCCGACTTCGGCGGGCATGGGATCGGCCGCACCATGCACGAGGACCCGCACGTCCCCAACCGGGGCCGCCCGGGCCGCGGCTTCCCGCTCCGGCCCGGCCTGACGCTGGCCATCGAGCCGATGTTCATCGCGGGCGGCGGCGACGGCTACCACGCCGGGAGCGACGGCTGGACGCTCTACACCGACGACGGCAGCCGCGCCGCGCACATCGAGCACACGATCGCCGTCACCGAGGACGGGCCCCGAGTGCTGACCCTGCCGTGAAACCCCCGCGCACGCCGGCGCGCCCGCCGGCACCGGCCCGCGGCGGCCGGCCGTGGACGGCGCGGGCCCGGCGGGCGCCGGAACAGGCGAAGGTTTGTCGCGCGCGGGACCGTGGGAAGGGAGGTGGCCGAGAGATCACGGCCCGGCCGCGCCGGTACCCCCGGCCGCGCGGCCCCGGCAGCGCGGCCGGATGCGCGGATCGGGGCGCCAGAAGGGATCGCGTCATCGACCTCACCAACGACGAGCACTACCAGCGACTCGCCAGGACCTACGAGAGGAACTGGGCGGACCGTCCGGAGTACGTCGCCTGGATGGCCGACCGCATCATGTCCTGGCTCGACCCCCTGCCCGGTGACCGGGTCGCCGACATCGGCTCGGGCACCGGGCTCTTCCTGAGCAGGCTGCTGGAGGCGGCCTCGGACGGCACTCCCATCCTGTGCGTGGACCCGTCCCAGCACATGCTCGACCTCCTGCCCGCCGACCCCCGCCTCTCCCCCGTCCGCGCGACCGCCGAGCAGATCGCGGCGGGCGAGGTGGCGATGCCGTACGAGAAGGTGGACGCGTTCGTCTTCAAGGAGGCGATCCACCATGTCAAGGACATCCCCGCCACGCTGAGCGGCCTGGCCGGGCGGCTCGCGCCCGGCGGCCGGATCCTGGTCGTCACGCTCCCGCGGCGGCTCGAGTACCCGCTGTTCCCCGCGGCGCTGGACCGCTTCGCCGCCAACCAGCCCGAGCCGGGCCTCATCGCGGCGGCGATGGCGGCGGCCGGGCTGGAGACCGAGCACCGGTCCGAGGAGTACGCCGTCACGATCGACCGGGAGCAGTGGATCGACCTGGTCCGCAACCGGTGGATGTCGGTGCTGTCGACCTTCTCCGCCGGGGAGATCGACGAGGGCATCGAGACGATCCGGCTGCTGCACCCGGAACACGAGATCACCTACACCGACCGCTTCGCGTTCATCCAGGGCGTCCGGCGCTGACGTCCCGGCGCCCCCGCCCCGGCCGGATCCGGACCTGGGCGGGGGACGCCGCCGGTGGAATGATCGGCGCGTGGCGACTCCTCCCCGCAGGACCCTGCCGGTCGGCTACAGCCGGCCCGCAGCGTGGACGTTCCTCGCCGTCGGGATCTTCAACCTGCTCGGCGGGCTGCTGATCCTCGCGAACGGCAGCGGCCGGATCATCAACCTCGTGCTCGGCGTGCTGTTCGTCGTGCTCGGCGCGCTCTACCTCGGCCGGCCGTACTTCACGTACACCGCGCACACCCGGACGGTCGAGGTGATCGCGCCCATCGGCACGCGCCGCACGTTCCGGCCGGAGGCGGGCGAGTCGCTCGCCGTCGAGGGCAAGCGGATCGTGCTCGTCCGGGCGGACGGGAAGCGCAAGAAGCTGCCGGTGAACCGCTACCTGGCGAACGCCGCCGAGTGGGACGCCGCGGCCGCGGCGATCGTTCAGGCGCCCGAGCGGGCCTGAACGGCCTCCCGGCTCCGCCCGGTCACCCGGAACCCGTCGCCCACGGCCAGCGCGCCCGGCCGCACGACGGAGAACTCGGCGCCGAACGCGACGCCGCCGCCGTCCGCCCGGCGGTACGCGGCGAGCGTCCGCAGCGGTTCGGGGCCGGCCTTCGCGCCGCGCCGCCGGTCGACCATCGTGACGGCGCCGCGCGCGGCGTCCAGGTCGACGTCCACGGCCAGCGGCCCGGTCCCGGGCGCGGTCAGGGTGAGCCGCCGCCCGGGCCAGCGGCGGAGGGCCTTCCTGACACGAATCCGTCAGTTACGGGTCCGTCATGGCGCGGAGCGGAACATCCTCGCTCCCGCGACGAGGCAGAGCGCGGCCGTCATCAGCGTGACGGCGGCGCCGAGCGCGACCGTCCCGGACGCGTAGTGCCCGAGGAACGCCTCGCGCACGGCGTCGACCGTGTAGCGGAACGGGACGGCGCGCGACACCGCGTCCAGCCAGCCCGGCCCCAGGCTCATCGGCAGCAGGACGCCGGACAGCAGCATGAGCGGCAGCATCGCGGTGTTGGTGATGGCGGCGAACTCCGGCGTGGAGCGGACGCGCATCGCCAGCCCGTACGACAGCGCCGACAGCGCCGCCGACAGCACGGCGACGAACGCGAGGCCGAGCAGGACGCCGGGCAGCGGGGCGCGCAGGCCGAGCGCCAGGCCGAGCAGCACCAGCAGCACGGCCTGGACGACCAGCTGGACGGTGTCGCGCAGGGTGCGGCCGAGGAGCGGCGCCAGCGGGCTCACCGGGGTGACCCGCATGCGGTCGATGACGCCGAGCGTCCGGTCCATCATGATCCCGAGGCCCACGAACGAGCCGCCCAGCAGCGCGAGCTGCACGAGCAGGCCGGGCACGAGGACCTGCCAGGAGGAGCCGGCGGCGCCGCCCAGCCCGAGCCCGGTCAGCAGCGGGCCGAACAGGCCCAGGAACAGCAGCGGCTGGAGCATGCCGAAGAACATGTTCGTCTTCGAGCGCAGCGTGGCGCGCGCGTAGCGGCCGAAGACGACGCCGGTGTCGGCGAGAAGGCGGGGCATCGGTCCTGCTTTCGGGTACGGGTCAGATCGCGACGGGCGCCGGGGCGGCGGGGGCGTCGCGTCCGGTGATGGCGAGGAAGGCGTCCTGGAGGCTGGCGGCCGGGTCGCCCGCGTACCGCCGCTTGAGGTCGGCGGGCGGGCCCTCGGCCACGACGGCGCCGGCGTCCACGACCACCACCCGGTCGGCGAGCGCGTCGGCCTCGTCCAGGTAGTGCGTGGTCAGGAAGATCGTGGTGCCGCGCTCGCCGCGGATCCGCCGGACGAGGTCCCACAGGTCGGCGCGGGCGCCGGGATCGAGTCCGGTCGTGGGCTCGTCCAGGAAGAGGATCGCGGGCCGGTTGACCAGGCCGAGCGCGATCTCCAGGCGGCGGCGCTGCCCGCCGGACAGCGCGGCGGTGGGCCGGTCGAGCAGTCCGGTGAGGTCGAGCGCGGCGGCGACCTCCTCGGCGCGCTCCCGCGCGGCGGCCCTGGGCAGCCGGTGCAGCCGCGCCTGGGTGACGAGCTCCTCGCGGGCGGCGCACGCGGGGTCGAGGCCGCCGGACTGGGCGACGTACCCGATCCGCTCGCGCACCTTCGCGGACTCGCGGAGCAGGTCGTGGCCGGCGACCTCGGCCGTGCCGCCGGTCGGCGGCAGCAGCGTGGTGAGCATCCGCAGGGTGGTGGTCTTGCCGGCACCGTTCGGGCCGAGGAGGCCGAGGATCTCGCCCGGTTCCACGGTCAGGTCGATGCCGCGCACGGCGTGCACGGGCCCGCTCTTGAGGGAGAACGTCCGGGTCAGGCCCCGGGTCCGGATGGCTGGTGGTGGCATGGCCCCAGAAAACCACAACGCGTTCCAAATTTGCAATCGACTTAAAGTTTGCAGTGCGGTTAGACTACTGCCATGACGGAGGGGCTGCGCGAGCGCAAGAAGCGGGCGACCCGGCAGCGGATCACCGCGGCCGCCACGGAGCTGTTCGTGGCGCGCGGCTTCGCCGAGGTGACGATCGCGGAGGTCGCCGCGGCCGCCGACGTGTCGGTCAACACCCTCTACAACTACTTCGAGTCCAAGGAGGACCTGGTCCTGCCGCCGGACCAGGCGTCCGCCGCGCGGCTGGCCGCCATCGTGCGTGAGCGGCCGGCCGGCACGTCCCCCGCGCGGGCCGTGCTGGCCCGGCTCCGCGCGGAGATCCGCGCCCGGGACCGCGCCCTGGGGCTGAGCGAGGGCTTCGGGCGCGTGTTCGAGATGATGCGGGCCGCGCCCACGCTGATGGCGCGGCTGGAGGACCTCGGCGAGCAGATGGTCGCCGAGCTCGCGGCCGTCCTGGCCGAGGAGGCCGGCGCCGCCCCGGACGACCCGCTCCCCCGCCTGGTCGCCGCCCAGATCGGCTGGTGCCACGCGCAGGTCTTCGGCGAGATCGGCCGCCGCACCGCCGCCGGCGAGGACCCGGACACGATCGCCGCGGCCGTGCTCGCCCTGCTGGACGTCATCGAGGGCCTGCTCGGCGAGCGCGTTCTGGACTACCCCGGGCAGGCGTTCCGGCCGCCCGGAGGCGGTACAAATCGGTTATGAGCAAAGACGGCAGGATGCCCCGCAAGATCTACGAGCGCGAGCTGTACCGGTTGCAGGGCGAGCTGGTGAAGCTCCAGGAGTGGGTGCGCGCCGAGGGCGCCCGGCTGGTGGTGGTGTTCGAGGGGCGGGACGCGGCGGGCAAGGGCGGCGCCATCCGCCGGGTGTCGCAGTACCTCAACCCGCGGTTCGCGCGGATCGCGGCGCTGCCCGCGCCGACCCACCGCGAGGCGTCGCAGTGGTACTTCCAGCGGTACGTCCAGCACCTGCCCGCGGCCGGGGAGATCGTGCTGTTCGACCGGTCCTGGTACAACCGCGCCGGGGTCGAGCGGGTGATGGGGTTCTGCACCGACGACGAGTACCGGCGGTTCCTGCACCAGTGCCCGGTGTTCGAGCGGCTGCTGGTCGAGGACGGGATCCTGCTGCGCAAGTACTGGTTCTCGGTCAGCGACGAGGAGCAGGCGCGGCGGTTCCAGAAGCGGGCCGACGACCCGATGCGGCGCTGGAAGCTGTCACCGATGGACCTGGAGTCGATCACGCGCTGGGAGGACTACTCCCGCGCCAAGGACGACATGTTCGTGCACACCGACATCCCGGAGGCGCCCTGGTACGTCGTCGACAGCGACGACAAGCGGACGGCGCGGATCAACATGATGGCGCACCTGCTGTCGACGGTGCCGTACCAGGACGTCACCGAGCCGGCGCTGGAACTGCCGGAACGGCCGCCGTCCACGGGGTACGAGCGGCCGTCCCGGGACACCCAGCACTACGTGCCCGACCACGCGGCGGCGGTCAGCGGCTGACCGGGGCGCCGTCCCGCTCGGCGGCCAGCTGGAGCGCCACGTCGATGATCATGTCCTCCTGGCCGCCGACGTAGCCGGCCTCGCCGACCTTCTGCAGGATGGCGTGCGCCGGGACGCCGTAGCGCTCGGCGGCGCGCTCGGCGTGCAGCAGGAAGCTGGAGTAGACCCCGGCGTACCCCTGCGTGATGGCCGACCGGTCGGCGAACGGCAGCCGCGGCAGGAACGGCCGGACGACGTCCTGCGCGGCGGCCATCACGCCCTGCACGTCCACGCCGGTGCCGATCCCCATGCGCTCGAACGTGGCGGCGACGATCTCGGTGGGGGCGTTGCCGGCGCCGGCGCCGAGCGCGCACAGGGCACCGTCGATCTGGCGGGCGCC
Source organism: Actinomadura sp. 21ATH (assembly GCF_041951345.1). Lineage (NCBI taxonomy): Bacteria > Bacillati > Actinomycetota > Actinomycetes > Streptosporangiales > Thermomonosporaceae > Actinomadura > Actinomadura sp. 21ATH. The sequence continues at coordinate 282,302 of NZ_JBGNUR010000005.1, forward strand.
GTTCTGGACGGCGAGGACGGAGTTGGCCACGCCGAGGGAGAGGTTCTGGTGGCCGTGGAAGCCGACCTCCGCCTCGGCGCCGACCTCCTCGACCAGGGCCGCGACCCGGGCCTGCGCGTCGCCGAGCACCATGGCGCCGGCCGAGTCGACGACGTACACGCACTGCGCGCCCGCGTCCGCCATGATCCGCGCCTGCGCGGCCAGCGCCTCCGGGCCGATGCGGTGCGAGAGCATCAGGAAGCCGACGGTCTCCATGCCGAGGTCGCGGGCGGCGGCGAAGTGCTGCGCCGACACGTCGGCCTCGGTGCAGTGGGTGGCGATCCGCGCGACGGACGCGCCCGCGCCGTGGGCGTGCCGCAGGTCCTCGACGGTGCCCAGGCCGGGCAGCAGCAGCACCGCGATCCTCGCCCGGGCCGCCTCGTCGACGGCGGCGCCGATCAGCTTGATCTCGTCCTCCAGCGAGAAGCCGTAGTTGAACGACGACCCGCCGAGGCCGTCGCCGTGCGCGACCTCGATGACCTCCACCCCGGCGCTGTCGAGGGCGTGCACGACGCCGCGGACCTGGCCCTCGGTGAACCGGTGCGCCATGGCGTGGCTGCCGTCGCGCAGGGTCGAGTCGGTGATCCTGACGCCCTCCGGGCGGGAGCCCTGGGGGTCTGGGCGTCCGCCCCCAGGAAGTGCGCTGATCTTCTCGGTCACGCGGTCACCTTCCTTCCTGCGGCCAGCCGCTCGCCGACGGAGGCGGCGGCCGCGGTCATGATGTCGAGGTTGCCGGCCCAGGGCGGCAGGTGGTCGCCGTTGCCGCGGACCTCCAGGAACACCGCGACGCGGGCGCTGCCGTTCCAGATGTCGCGCGGGCCGTCGAACTGCGGCTCGGCGCGCAGGGTGTAGCCGGGGACGTACGCGGCCACCTTCTCCACCATCGCGTGCACGGACGCGGCGACGGCGGCGGTGTCGGCGTCCGCCGGGATCGCGCAGAACACCGTGTCCCGCATGATCATCGGCGGGTCCACCGGATTCAGGATGATGATCGCCTTGCCCCGGCCGGCGTTCCCGACCCGCTCGATCGCGCGGGCGGTGGTCTGGGTGAACTCGTCGATGTTGGCCCGCGTCCCCGGTCCCGCCGAGCGGGAGGCGATGGACGCGACGATCTCCGCGTACGCGACCGGGACCACCGAGGACACCGCGTGCACGATCGGGATCGTGGCCTGCCCGCCGCAGGTGATCATGTTGAGGTTGGGCGCGCCGGCGAGGGAGTCCAGGTTCACCGGCGGGCACACGAACGGGCCCGCCGCCGCCGGGGTCAGGTCGATCGCCTGGATCCCGGCCGCGGCGTAGCGCGGCGCGTTGGCCAGGTGCGCCTTCGCCGACGTGGCCTCGAAGACCAGGTCGGGCAGCTCGTCGCGCTCCAGCAGCCAGTCCACGCCGCCCGCCGACGCCTCCACGCCCATCTCGCGGGCGCGGGCGAGCCCGTCGGAGGCCGGGTCGACGCCCACCATCGAGTGGACCTCGATCGCGTCGCTGCGCAGCAGCTTGACCAGCAGGTCCGTGCCGATGTTGCCGGGGCCGACGATCGCGGCCGTCGCCTTGCTCATGAGCCCTCCGTCCTTCGTTCCGTTTCCGCCGGCGATCCTGCGCCGCGCGGGCGGCGGCGGCCAAGGAACGCGTCCCACGTCACGGGACGGGCACCGGAATCGCCTGCATAGGCTGGTCCCGTGGCGGCGGCGACGGACGAGACCTACCTGCACCGGGTGGTGGCGGTGCTGGGCGCGTTCAAGGGCGAGGAGAACGCGGTCGGCGCGGCCGAGCTGGCCCGCCGTACCGGGCTGCCCAGGTCGACCGTGCACCGCATCGTGCTGTCGCTGGTCGAGGAGGGGCTGCTCGAGCGGCACGGCCCGGAGGTGCGGCTCGGGCTGCGGCTGTTCGAGATCGGGCAGCGGGTGCCGCGCCAGCGCGCGCTGCGCGACGCGGCCCGCCCGTACATGTACGACCTGCGCGAGGCGACCCGGCAGACGATCCACCTGGCGGTGCTGGAGGGCAGCGAGGTCGTGTACGTGGACATCCTGGCCTCCGCCGGCGGCCCGCCGCTGCCGTCCCGGGTGGGCGGCCGGCTGCCCGCGCACGCGACCGGCGTCGGGAAGGCGATCCTGGCGTTCTCCCCGCAGGAGACCGTGCGGGCCGTACTGGAGGGCGACCTGCCGCGGCTCAGCGAGCGCAGCACGGTCGCGCCCGGCCTGCTTGCGCGCGAGCTGGCCGGGATCCGCCGCGCCGGGGTCGCGTACGACCACGAGGAGTCCGGCCTGGGCGTGGTCTGCGCGGCCAGTCCCGTGCTGGGCGTCGACGGCGAGGTGCTGGGCGCCCTGTCGATCTCGGGCTGGAGCAGCCGGATGCGGCTGGACCACGTCTCCCCCGCCGTGCACACCGCCGCCCTGGCCCTCTCCCGGGCCCTGGGCCACCGCGACGCCTAGCCGCCGCTCAGGGGCGGGTTGTCCGGGTAGCGGGCCATCGGAGATTCCATGCGGCTAATATCACTATTGGGTTACTTGCCAGTAAACGGCCCGTCCACCCAGGAGGCGATCTTGAGCGAGCGATCGGGAACCGGGGTCAGGAAACCGCCGGAACCCTTCTGGGGAACGCTCCCGGTGGAGGTGGTCGAGCCGCTGTACCCGTACGTGGACGACGTCGCCCACGAGATGATCGAGTGGATCCGCGAGCGCATCCCCGAGTACGCCCGGCCGTTCGGCAGCAGCTACGGCAAGAAGATGTACGGCTCCGTCCGGCGCGCGGTCTCCGACTTCCTGGTCGTGGTGTCCAGCCCCGACGCCTCCTGGGAACCGGTGCGCGAGATCTACGCCGGGATCGGCGCGTACGAGGCCCGCAAGGGCCGCAGCCTGGAGAGCCTGCAGACGGCGATGCGGCTGTGCGGCCAGGTCGCCGCGCGGCTGTTCACCCAGACCGCGGCCCGGCTGGACTGGCCGCACGAGACGCTCGGCCGGCTGATCGAGTCGCTGTTCGCCTACCTGGACGCGATCTCCGCGGCGGCCGCCGACGGGTACGCGCGGGTGCACGACCGGCCCGGCAGCCAGCGCGAGCACCTGCGCGCCCGGCTGCACGCGATGCTGACCGGGGACGGGCTGGCCGACCGGGTGGCGATCACCCAGCTGGCACGCTCCACCGGCTGGGGCACGCCGTCCTCGATCGCCGTGGTGGCGGTGCGCGGGCTGGCCGGGCAGGCGCCGCCGCTGCTGCCGCCGCCGGTCCTGGCCGACTGGCAGAGCCAGGTCCCCTCGCTGGTGCTGCCCGACCCCGACAGCCCCGGGCACCGGCACCTGCTCGCGGGGCTGGGCGACCTGCCGGCCGCCGTGGGCCCGACCGTCGACCTCTCGCGCGGCAACGTCTCGCTGATGTGGGCGCGGCGGGCGCTGGAGCTGGCCGAGACCGGCAAGATCCCGGTGGGCGGGGTGATCCGCTGCGTGGACCACCTGCCCACGCTGGTCGCCTCGATGGGGCTGGACCTGATCGAGGCGGCGATCCCGCAGCGGCTGGCGCCGCTGATGGACCTCAACCCGAACCAGCGCCGCCGCCTGGTGTCCACGCTGCTCACGTACCTGGAGAACGGCCGCAACGCCGCCGCCGCGGCGCAGCGGCTCAACGTCCACACGCAGACCGTCCGCTACCGGCTGTCCAGCCTGGAGGACCTCTTCTCCGGCGAGCTGACCGATCCGGAGCGGCATCTGGAGCTGCTCCTGCTGCTGCACAGCTGGCAGCGGCTGCTCGAACCGGCCGCCGATTAATCCGCTTCCGTGGTCAACGCGTTCCCGCTGGTCTAGCCTGACCAGCACTGACGGCGCCACGCCACGGAAGGGAACCCGGGATGAACAAGAGCGAGCTCGTGGAGGCCGTGGCGGAACGGGCGGGCACCGACCGCGCGGTGGCCCGCCGCCATGTGGACGCGGTGTTCGAGGCGATCATCGACACGGTCACCGCCGGTGATCGCGTGCTGGTGACCGGGTTCGGGACCTTCGACCGGTTCGCCCGGCCCGCGCGCACGGCCCGCAACCCCCGTACCGGCCAGGCGATCGAGGTGGCGGCGGCCGACGTGCCGCGCTTCCGCGTCGGCCAGACCTTCAAGAACCGCGTCGCCCAGGGCAACGGCGCCCCGGCGCCGGCCGGAGCCGCGGTCCCCGAGCCCGCCGCGCCGGCCACGGAGGGCAAGAAGGCCCGCAAGGCCGAGAAGACGGAGAAGTCCGAGAAGCCGAAGAAGGGCAAGAAGGAGAGCAAGGAGGCCGCCGCCAAGGAGGCCGCCGCCAGGAAGAACGGCGGCAAGAAGGCCGGCGGGAAGAAGAAGGCCGCTTCCGGCAAGAAGGCCGCGAAGGCCCGCTGACACTCCGAACATCCGCGCGCACCCGAGCGCCCCGCCGAACCGGCGGGGCGCTTTTTCTTCGCCGCACCTCTTGCCCCGCCCACCCGTACGGGCGCAAACAAAGGAGAAACCACTCAAACGGGAGGGAAACAACATGCGGCGGGTGCGTGCATGATCGTCACGGTGACCCTCAACCCGAGCCTGGACCGGACGATCGAGGTGGACGTCCTGACCCGGGGCGAGATGATCCGCGCGCGCTCGGCGCGGCTGGACCCCGCGGCAAGGGCGTGAACGTCTCGCGGGCGCTGCTCGCCGGGCACGTCCCGTCCACCGCCGTCGTCACCGTCGGCGGCCCGGACGGCGACCAGCTGCACGGCCTGCTGCGCGCCGAGGGCCTGGCGGTACGGGCCGTGCCGGTCGCGGGCCGGACCCGTTCCAACGTCACGATCGCCGAGCCCGGCGGGGTGGTCACCAAGCTCAACGAGCCCGGCGCCGCGCTCACCGGCGCCGAACTCGGCTGAACCCCGAGCGGCTGGCCCGTTCCGCCGAGGTCGTCAAGCCGGACGCGGCGATCCTGGCCGAGGGGACCGACGTGGTCGAGGCGGTGCGGGAGCTGACCGGGGGGCGCGGCCCGGACGTGGTCATCACCGCGACCGCCGCGCACGCCCCGCAGGAGCAGGCGCTGCGGATGGCGGCGCCGGGCGGCCGGATCAGCTTCTTCGGCGGGCTGCCCAAGGACGACCCGGTCATCTCGTGCGACTCCAACCTCGTGCACTACCGCGAGCTGACGATCGTCGGCGCCAACGGCTCCAGCCCCGCGCACAACGCCCGCGCGCTGGACCTGATCGCGTCGGGCGAGGTGCCCGTGCGCGACCTCATCACCCACCACGTCCCGCTGGACGCCATCGGCGACGCGATCGACCTCGTCGCCCGCGGCGAGGCCATCAAGGTGACCGTCGAGCCTTAGGACTCAGAGAACTCAGGAGTGGACATGCCCGAACGCACCGTCGTCATCGCGTCCGCGCAGGGCCTGCACGCCCGGCCCGCGAAGATCTTCGTGCAGGAGGCGGTGCGGCAGCCCGTGCCGGTGCTCATCAGCGCCGGCGGCAAGGCGCCCGTACCGGCCGCGAGCATCCTCGGCGTGCTGGCGCTGGGCGCGAAGCGGGGCGCCGAGGTGACGCTGAGCGCCGAGGGCGAGCTGGCGGAGCGGGCGCTGGACGAGCTGGCCGGGCTGCTCGCCCGCGATCTGGACGCCGAGCCCGACCCGGCTTGACGGTGTACGACAATGGTCGCGGCAGGAGGACGTCCAGGACGGGTGGGACCACGACCATGTACGCCGAGGAACGGCAGCAGGCGATCCTGGACCGGGCCCGCGCCGCCGGCCGGGTCGACGTGGTCGCGCTGGCGGAGGAGTTCTCGGTGACGACCGAGACGATCCGGCGCGACCTCACGGTGCTGGAGCGGGCGGGCACGCTGCGGCGGGTGCACGGCGGCGCGATCCCGGTCGAGCGGCTGGGTTTCGAGCCGGCGCTGGCCGCCCGGGACGCGGTGCTGACCGAGGAGAAGGAGCGGATCGCCAAGGCCGCGCTGGCCGAGCTGCCCGCCGAGGGCTCGGTCATCATCGACGCCGGGACCACCACCGCCCGGCTGGTGCAGCTGATGCCGACCGACCGCGAGCTGACGGTGATCGTGAACTCGCCGCCTCACGCGGCCGCGCTGGCCGCCCGCACCAACCTGAACGTGATCATGCTGGGCGGCCGGGTCCGTCCCCGCACCCTGGCCACGGTGGACGACTGGGTGCTGCGGCCGCTGGCCGACCTGTGGGCGGACGTGGCGTTCATGGCGACGAACGGCTGCTCGGCGGCGCACGGGCTGACGACCTCGGACCAGGCGGAGGCGGCGGTCAAGCGGGCGATGATCGCCTCCTCCCGGCGGCGGGTGCTGCTGGCCGACCGCACCAAGATCGGCAACGACAACCTGGTGCGGTTCGCCGCGCTGCCGGAGATCGACGTGCTGATCACCGACACCGGCCTGGACACCGAGGCGGCCGCCGAGCTCGCCGCCGCCGGCCCCGAGGTCGTCCGCGCCTGAGGCGGGCCGCCGCGGTCCCTGTACGGTGACCCCCATGAGCGACGCCGCCCCGCCCGGGATCCTGAGCCTGTTCGACCTGGAGGAGCGGGAGGGGGACGCCTTCGTCGTCACGGCCGCCTCGACGATCGGGCGGGAACGGCTCTTCGGCGGCCAGGTGGCGGCGCAGAGCCTGCGCGCCGCGTGCCTGACGGTGGGGCCGGAGCGGCTCCCGCACTCGCTGCACGCCTACTTCATCCGGCCGGGGCGGCCCGGCGAGGAGCTGCGGTTCGACGTGGCGCGGACCCGGGACGGCCGCACGTTCACCACCCGGCACGTGACGGCGAGCCAGGGCGGCCGGCCGATCTTCGAGATGATCGCCTCGTTCCACGCCGAGGAGCCCGGCTACGACTGGCAGCCGCCCGCGCCGACCGCCGAGGTGCGGCAGCCGGAGGAGCTGAAGCCGCCGGACATGCCGAAGTTCTTCCGGCACCCGCCCGGCTTCGACGTCCGGATCGTGACCCCGGCCGGGCCGGGCGAGTTCCCGATGCGGCACCCGTTCTGGATCCGGTCCCGCGAGCCCGTCGGGGACGACCTGTCGCTGCACGCGTGCCTGATCACGTACCTGTCGGACATGGCCGTGGTCAGCAGCGCGCGGGCACCGGGCGCGCCGCGCGACCTGGCGGCGGCGGTCAGCCTCGACCACGCGCTGTGGTTCAACCGGCCGGCGCGGGTGGACGAGTGGCTGCTGTTCTCCGTGGACTCCGCGGCCAACTACGGCGCCCGCGGCCTGGCCCGCGGGACGCTGCACACCCGGGACGGGGCGCTGGTCGCGTCAATCGCTCAGGAGGCCCTCCTGCGGCCGGCCGGCGCGTTCTGACAGGCGCAGCGCGGCGGGCGCGCCCGCCGGCACGGCCGGGTCCTTCGGCGCGATCCAGTCCAGCCGCCGGTACGCGGCGCCCGGTTCGGGCCGCGGGTCGGGCTCCCCGCGGTTGGGCCAGAACGCCATCGCGCGCTCGGCCTGCGCGGTGATGGTGAGCGACGGGTTGACGCCGAGGTTGGCCGTCACGGCGGAGCCGTCCACGATGTGCAGGCCGGGGTGGCCGAACACCCGGTGGTACGGGTCGATGACGCCGTTCTCCGGCGAGTCGCCGATGACGCAGCCGCCGATGAAGTGCGCGGTCGTCGGGATGTCGAACAGGTCGAACCAGGTGCCGCCCGGGGTGGCGCCCAGCTCCTCGGCCAGCTTGCGGGTCGCCTCGTGCCCGACCGGGATCCAGGTGGGGTTGGGCTCGCCGGTGCCCTGCCGGGCCGTCAGAAGCCGCCGCCCGAACAGGCTCCGCCGCGCGCGCACGGTGAGCGAATTGTCGTGGGTCTGCATGACCAGCGCGATGATCGTCCGCTTGGCCCAGTCCTTCAGCGACAGCCCGCGCAGGATGACGGTGGGGTGCCGCGCGCTCTGCCCGAGGAACTTCGCCCAGCGGGGGAAGCGGCCGCCGCCGTCGACGAGCAGGGTGCGGATGGCGCCCATCGCGTTGCCGTTGACGCCGTACCGGGTCGGCTCGATGTGGGTGTTCTCGTCCGGGTGGAACGACGACGTGATCGCCAGGCCGGTGCTGTGGTCCACGTCCTTCCGGCGGTGCCACACGGTCATGCGCTCCACGCCCAGGAGGGCCTCGGAGTTGGTGCGGGTCAGCTCGCCCAGCCGCGCGGACACGTTCGGGAGGCGTCCCGTGCGGCGCATCTCGTGCAGGAGCGACTGCGTCCCGTACGTCCCGGCCGCCAGGACGACCTGCCCGGCGGTGAGCCGGCGCCGCCGCCGGAACGGGAGCGCGCCCGTCCGCACGACCTCCACCTCGTACCCGCCGTTCCCGCCGCCGCCCCTGGGCGCGACCGCCGTGACGGTGGTGTCGGGCAGGACGGCCACGCCCTTGCGCTCGGCCAGGTAGAGGTAGTTCTTGGTGAGGGTGTTCTTGGCGTTCGAGCGGCAGCCGACCATGCAGGAGCCGCACGCGACGCAGGCGTTGCGGCGCGGGCCGGCGCCGCCGAAGTACGGGTCGTCCGCCTCCTCCCCCGGCGCGGTCCCCTCGCCGCCGAAGAAGACCCCGACGGGCGTCGCGTGCCAGGTGTCGCCGGCGCCCATCCGCTCGGCGACGCGGCGCATCGCCTCGTCGGCCGGGGTGATGATCGGGTTGGGCGTCACGCCGAGCATCCGCCGCGCCTGGTCGTAGAACGGTTCCAGCTCCGCCTGCCAGTCGGTGATGTGCCCCCACTGCCGGTCGGTGAAGAACGGGCGCGGCGGCACGTACAGCGTGTTGGCGTACACGAGCGAGCCGCCGCCGACGCCGGCCCCGGCCAGCACGAGCACCTTCGCCTCGCCGCGGACGAGGTGGAACCGCTGGATGCCGCGCATCCCCAGCCGCGGCATCCACACGTACCTGCGCAGCCGCCAGTTCGTCTTCGGCAGCGTGTCCTCGTCGAACCGGCGGCCCGCCTCCAGGACCGCGACCCGGTAGCCCTTCTCCGCCAGCCGCAGCGCCGCCACGCTGCCGCCGAACCCGGAACCGACCACGATCACGTCGTAATCGTGGCCATGGCCGTCGGGGCGGTGCCGCCCGTCCGTTCCCGCCATGGCAGGACGCCTCCCGTCTCCCCCGACGAGTGCTGGACGACCGACTATCGACCCGCGGCCCGCACGACGCCATGTACCGGTGTGATCACTTCGCGGCGCGGTTTGTCAGGCGGATGACAACACCCCCCGCTACTCCTCCGGCGGCCGGCCGAGGGCGGCGCGGGCGCGGCGGGCGTCGCCGGCGAGCCGGTCGATCTCCGCGCGGGCCAGGTCGTCGCGGACGGTCGCGGCGAGCAGGTCGCGGTAGCGCGCGTTCTGCTCGGGGATGCGCCGCACGACCTGCCACTCGTGGTAGGCGTCGTCGGTCTCGCGCGCGTGCCGGGCGTAGGCTTCCAGGGCCTCGACGCGCTCGGTGACCGACCGTACCGACAGGTCGAGGGCGCGCTCCTGCGGCTCCAGCATCGCGCGCACCCGCTCGGAGAGCCGCTCGGGACGCTGGGCGGCGCGCTCGCGGCGCAGCCGGGTGTGCTCGGCCAGCGCGACCGCGATCGCCCATTCCTGCTCGGGGAGCGCGACCGCGTTGCCGACCTCGTCCAGCAGCCCGGCGGCGTGCGACTCCGAGGCCAGCACGGCGTCCACGGCCCGCTGGGCGCGCCGCAGCAGCCCGGCCGCGGGCCGGTCGAGGTCGGCGGGCAGCAGGTAGCGGCCGTGGTGCTCGCGGGCGGCGCGGGCGGCGGCGGGCTCGCGCACGTGCCGCAGCGCGCCGGCCACCCAGCCGGTGAAGCTCGCGGCGGCCAGCAGCACCGCCGCCTCGCCCTGGCCGAGCAGGATCAGCGCGATCTGGAGGAACGGCGTCGCCATCATGGCGACCACCGCGCCGCGGCCCCACCGGAAGACGCTGTCGAGCATGTCGTCCTCGTCGAGCGAGGCCAGGAAGAACACCCGGATCCAGCCGCCGGGCAGCACGCCGTAGAAGAACGCGAACAGCGGGATCCAGATCGCCCGCACGGCGATCGTGGCGGCGCCCGGCCGGGCCGCCGGGGGCGGGGGCAGCGTCGCGGCGACGAGCCGTTCGGGCGCGGCGGCGAGCAGGGCGCGGTCCGCGGCGGGGAGTGCGGGGTCGAAGACGGGGCGGGGGCGGCTGTCGTCGGTCATGCGCGCTCCTGGGGGGTCGCGGGCGTCGCCCTTCCGTGCTATCACGCGGGCCGGGCGCGCTCCATACGGCTATCCGGATCGGCCGCCGCCCTGCCCGCCCGGCCCGCCCGGACCCCCCGCCAGCGCGGTACGGACGGCCGCGGCCACCGATCCAGGATCGGGACCCGGCAGGGTCGCGGCCAAGTGCGCGTCGGGTCGGACCAGCCAGACTTCGCCGGGACGCATGTCGAGCGCCCCGGCCAGGTTTCCGGCCGCGTCCAGCACCCGGACGGGCGCGGCGGCCGCGGCGCGGGCGGCCGCGGCGCAGTCGTCGTTCCCCGGCGGGAGGATGAGCGTGAGGCCGTCGCGGAGCAGCTGCCGCAGCCGGGTGACGCCGGGCCGGTCCGGGAGCTCGACCGGCGCGTCCGGGACGATCACGCCGGGGGCGGGCGGGTGCACGGCGCCCTTGGGCGGGCGGCCCGTGAGCGGACGGGACGGCTCGGGCGTGGTGAGCGGCGACTCCCCGTACCAGAACGGCTCGGCGAACCGCCCGGAGTCGATGCCGCCGAGCTCGCGCGGGTCGGCGGCGGCGCGTTCGAGGGCGGCCGCGCGGCGGGCCCGCGCCTCCTCCCCCTGCGGGACGAGGAAGCGCATGGTGGCGGCGGTGACGTCGAGGTTCTCCAGGGCGGCGGCGCGCCGTTCGAGGTGGTAGGTCTCCAGCAGCTCCGGCGGCGCCCAGCCGCGCGCCACGAACGCGATCTTCCAGGCGGCGTTCTCGGCGTCGGGCACGCCGGAGTTGAGCCCGCGGGCGCCGAACGGCGCGTACAGGTGCGCGGCGTCCCCGGCCAGCAGCACCCGCCCGGCCCGCAGCCGGTCGGCGACGCGGGACTGGAACCGGTACACCGAGTGCCAGACGATCTCGTACGGGCGGTCGCCGATGATCTGCCGGACCCGCCGGTCGAGCGCGCCGGCGCCCTCCCCTTCCACCGCGAACCCGGGCGGCACCTGCCAGTCGATGCGGTAGCGCGAGCCGGGGCACGGGTGGATGAGCACCTGGCGGCCGGGGTTCCAGGGCGGGTCGAAGTAGAAGCGGCGCTCGCGCTCCCAGCCGGGCAGGTCGGCCTCCAGGTCGACGATCAGGAACTCGTCGTCGAAGCTCTCGCCGGGAAAGCCGATGCCCAGGCCGTCGCGGACGGCGGCGCCCGCCCGGCCGCCGCCCGAGCAGGCGACCACGTACGAGGCGCGGACCGGCTCGCCGGACGAGCACCGCACCGTCACGCCCTCGTCGTCCTGGTCGAGGCCCGCGACCTCGCGGCCCCACCGGACGTCGATCAGGTCGCGGCGGGCGGCGGCGCACCCGTCCAGGATCTCCTCGGTGCGCGCCTGGGAGATGTTGACGCACGGCGGCAGCGTGCCGGAGTCGTCGAACCGCCAGGAGAACAGCTCGCGGTCGCGGTAGTACGTGCGCGCCGTCGTCCAGGCCAGCCCCTCCTCGGCGATCCGGCCGGCGCCCGCGTGGCACCAGATGTCCAGGACGTCCCGCTGCTGGCAGATGGAGCGCGATCCGACCGGCGCGCGGGCCGGATGCCGTTCCAGTACCGTCACCGGCAGTCCCCAGCGGGCGAGCAGCAGCGCGGCGGTCAGCCCCACCGGCCCGGCACCGATCACCACGACGGGGTCCGCGGTCTCCATGGTCGCCCTCAGCCCTGCAGCTCGGCCCAGACCTCGCGGTCGCGTTCGGCGGTCCAGATCCGGGGGCGTTCGACGCCCTCCAGCTCGTCCCAGAGGCGGCTGACGTCGAACGGCAGGCAGTGCTCGAAGATCGGCCAGCCGCCGTAGGCGGGCGCGAGCGCGGCGTGCACGGCGGCGAAGGCGTCCTTGAGCGTGCCGCCGCGGTCCCGGACCCGCGCGGTCTCGGCGATCAGCACTTCGAGGAAGTCGCGGGTCTGCGCGATGGCGGCGCGCACCGCCTCGCGGCCGTGCGCGACCGCGCCGCGCCCGCCGACGAGCGTGCGGGCGCCGAACGAGTCGACGTGGTCGAGCGTGCCGGTCGCCCACTCGCGGTGGAACGCGTCGCCGGTGTAGAGCGCGGCCTGGGTCTCGACCAGGTCGCCCGCGAACAGGATGTGCTTCCGGGGCAGCCACGCCACGATGTCGCCCTCCGTGTGGCCGCGCCCGCAGTACGCGAGATCGAGGTCGCCGCGGTCGCCGCCCAGGTCGATCGTCAGGGTCTGCGAGAACGTGACCGCCGGCCAGGTGAGTCCCGGGATGCCCGCCGGCTCCTTGAACAGCCGGGGCATGCGGCCGTACTCCGACTCCCAGTCCTGCCGCCCGCGCTCGCGGATCAGCGACCGGGTGCGGTCGTGCGCGATGATCACCGCGTCACCGAACGCGCTCGCGCCGAGCGTGCGGACGGCGTGGTAGTGCGAGAGCACCAGGTAGCGGATCGGCTTGTCGGTGTGCTCGCGCAGCAGCGCCAGCCAGTCGCGCGCGGCGGCGGGCGTGGCCAGCGCCTCGAAGCAGACCAGGAAGTCCTCGCCCTCGATCGCCCCGGCGTTCGGGTCGCCCTCGGCCGTCAGGGCGTACACGCCGTCGGCGAGCACCTCCAGCGTCCGCTCCTTGCGCCCCAGGTCGGCGGACGACGCGAACGGCTTGGGCGCTCCGGGCATCGTTGCCCTCCTCGCACTCGTGGGCGGCGGGTCGCGTGGGATCACGTGCGGGGTTCATTCCACCCCGGTGTGCCCGGTAATCCCCGGAACGGGCGGCGGCGCGGCCGTTGCGGGGTGAGAAGGATCTTGTCTGGGGAAAGGATGGAGGGGCCCGCCCGAGCACGGAAGGGAGCGTCGGAGGCCGGTGGACGTCGCGCTGGGGTTGCTGGCCGTTTTCGTGCTGACCGCGGCGACCGGCTGGTTCGTCGCGGTCGAGTTCGCCTTCGTCACCGCGGACCGCGTCGAGCTGGAGCAGCGGGCGCGGGAGGGCGACGCGAAGGCCGCCCGCGCCGTGCGGGTGATGGAGCGGCTGTCGTTCATGCTGTCGGGCGCGCAGCTGGGCATCACGGTGACCGCGCTGGTCGTCGGGTTCATCGCCAAGCCCGCGCTCGCCGACCTGGTCGCGCCCGCGCTGGAGGCGGCCGGGGTACCGGCGGCGGCGGTCGGCGGGATCGCGGTCGCGGCCGGGTTCGCGCTGGCGACGATCGTCCAGATGGTGCTGGGCGAGCTGTTCCCCAAGAACCTGGCGCTGGCGAAGGCCGAGCCGATGGCGCGGGCGCTGGCCCGTTCGGCGCTGGTCTACCTCACCGTCGCGGCGCCGCTGATCCGGCTGTTCGACGCGGCCGCCGACCGGCTGCTGCGCGCCGCCGGCATCGAGCCGGTCGAGGAGCTGCACCACGGCGCGACGCTGGAGGAGCTGGGCCACATCATCGGCGAGTCGGAGGAGGAGCTCCAGGAGGGCCAGGCGGACCTGCTGGGACGCGCGCTGGCGTTCTCCGACCGTACGGCCGAGGAGGTCATGGTGCCCCGGGTGGACGTGGTGACCGTCCCGGACACGGCGTTCGCCGCCGAGCTGAGCGAGGTCATCACCGCGCACGGGCACAGCCGCTACCCGGTCGTCGGCGCCGGCGTCGACGACGTGATCGGCGTGGTGGGGCTGGAGGAGCTGGTGCGGGTGCGGCCCGAGGACGCGGGCCGGACGCGGGTGCGCGACATCGCCCGGCCCGCGCCGCTGGTGCCGTGGACGCTGCCGCTGCCGGAGGTGGTCGCCCGGCTGCGCGGCGGGGACGGCGGGGACGGCGCGGACGGCGACGGCGGGCCCGGCCCCGACAGCGCGGTGGCCTGCGTGGTGGACGAGTACGGCGGCTTCGCCGGCCTGATCGCCTGGGAGGACGTGGCCGAGGAGCTGGTCGGGGAGATCGCCGACGAGAGCGACCCGGACGAGGACCTCGCCATCCGCAACGGCGACTGGTGGACCACCGACGCCGGGCTGCGGGTCGACGAGGTCGCGCACGAGACGGGCATCGCGCTGCCCGAGGGCGACTACGAGACCGTCGCGGGGCTGCTGCTGAAGCTGCTGGGCCGGGTCGCCGAGCCGGGCGACACGGTGACCGTCGACCTGGCCCCGGTACGGGCCGGCGACCCGCCGCGCCGGGCCGTGGTCGAGGTGCTGTCGGTGCACCGCCGCGTACCGGAGACGATCCGGCTGCGGCGCGTTCCGGCCGCCGGTCCCGGGGAGGACGGCGGATGAACCTGGCCACCGGGATCCCCCTCACCGCCGCGCTGCTGGCGGCCAACGGCTTCTTCGTCGCGGCCGAGTTCGCGATGGTGGCGGCCGCGCGGCCGCGGCTGGAGCGCGCCGCCGCGCGCGGCAGCCGCACGGCGGCGTCGGCGGTGGGGGCGATCTCCGAGCTGTCGCTGACGCTGGCCGGGGCGCAGCTGGGCATCACGATGTGCTCGCTCGGCCTGGGGCTGGTGTCCGAGCCGCTGATCGCCGAGACGCTGACGCCGCCGTTCCACGCGCTCGGGCTGCCGGAGTCGGCGGCGCACGCGGTGGCGTTCGTGCTGGCGCTGGGCCTGGTGACGTTCCTGCACATGGTGGTGGGCGAGATGGCGCCCAAGTCGTGGGCGATCATCCGGCCGGAGCGGTCGGCGATGATCCTGGCGGTGCCGTTCCGGGCGTTCACCACGGTGGTGCGGCCGGTGCTGGCGGCGCTGAACGCGACCACGAACCTGCTGCTGCGGATGCTCGGCGTGCCGCCGCGGGACGCGATGAGCGTCTCGCGCACGCCCGACCAGCTGCGCAACCTGGCGGTGGAGTCGCGGCGGCTCGGCCTGATCGAGGAGACCGACCTGCACCTGCTCACGGCCGCGCTGGACGCGCCGCGCGCGCCGCTGGCGGGCCTGGTCGTCCCGGTGGCGGACGTGGTGGCGCTGCCGCCCTCGGCGACCCCGCAGGACATCGTCGAGGCGTCGGCCCGTACCGGGCGGCTGCGGCTGATGCTGCGGGGCGCCGCGGCGGGCGAGCCGCCGCTGATGGTGCACGTGCGGGACGCGTACCTGGCGCGGGCCCGGGGGCTGGACACCACCGCGCGCGGGCTGGCGCACCCGGTGCCGGAGCTGGCGGCCCGCACCCCGGTCGCCGAGGCGGTCGCGACGCTGCGCGCCCGCCACAGCCATCTGGGGCTGGTCCGCGACGACGCCGGCCGGATCGCCGGGCTGATCAACCTGGACGACCTGCTCAGCACCCTGATCGTCAACCCAGATTGACACCCGGGCTCTGTCAACCTACATTGACAGCATGGCTGATGGAGTGAAGCTCGCCGAAGAGGCGGGCAGCCGGGACCCCGCGATCGGGCTGCGGGCCGTCCGCGCGCTCCGCGAACTGGCCGAGCGCCTGGAGGCGCTCCAGGTCGCCAGCGCGCGCGAGAAGGGCTGGTCCTGGCAGGAGATCGCGGTCTGCCTCGGCGTGAGCCGGCAGGCCGTCCACAAGAAGCACGGCGGCGGCCGTGGGATCCTGAAGAAAGAGCGGTGACGGGGATGTTCGAGCGATTCACCAAGGAGGCCAGGAACTCGGTCGTCCAGGCGCAGGCCGAGGCCCGCGCCCTGGCGCACCGGACCATCGGGCCCGAGCACGTCCTGCTCGGCCTCCTCGACGGCGGCGGCCCCGCCGCCCACGCCCTCCGCGACCACGGCGTCTGGCCGGTCGCCCTGCGCACCGCCGTCGCCCGCCGCGCCGGCACCGGCCCGCTCGACGCCGAGGCCCTCCGCACCCTCGGCATCGACCTGGACGCCGTCCGCGAGGCCGCCGAGGAGACCTTCGGCGAGGGCGCCCTCGACGCGCCCGCCGGCCGCTTCCGCAAGGGGCACATCCCGTTCACCAGGGACTCCAAGAAGGCCCTGGAGCTGTCCCTGCGGCACGCCGTCCGGCTCAAGCACGACCGCATCGCCGACGGGCACATCCTGCTCGGCCTCCTGCACGACGAGGGCTTCGCCTCCGCGCAGATCCTCACGGACATGGGCGTCGACCTCGACGGCCTGCGCGGCGACATCACCCGCATGCTCGACGCCGACGCCGCCTGACCCCGGCCGGGTCCGCACCGCGAGTTCGCGCCGGGGGCCGTTCCATGATTGTTTTGGCGGGCGCCCCGGCCGGGGCGCCCGCCGACGGCGGCCATGAGGCAGAGGGAGCGAGGATGGCGCTGAAGACGGAAGCGGTCATGCGGTTCACCCGGCAGTTGCGGATGGCACTCGTCCGCGCCCAGAACGAGGCCCGGGCCCTGTCCCGGCCGGCGATCGGGACCGAGCACCTCCTGCTCGGCATGTACGAGACCGGCACCGCGGCCACGGTGCTGGCCGAGCACGGCCTCCAGCCCGACGCCGTACGCGCCGCCGCCGCCCGCCGGGCGCCCGCCGCGCCGCCCGGCTCCGCGCCTCAGGGGCACCTGGGCTGGACCGGGAACGCCGCCCAGGCCCTCGACCTGTTCGAGCAGTACTCCCTCCGCTTCGGCAGCCCCGACGCCATCGACAGCGGGCACGCCCTCCTCGCCCTCACGCACGACGGCTTCACCTCCGCCCAGGTCCTGGCGGACCTCGGCGTGGACATCGCGGCCTTCCGCTCGGCCGTCAGCCGCAAGCTCATCGTGAACGCCCCCGTTCCGCCGGGCCAGGGGGCGGAGCCGGGAGCCGTTTAGAGGCACGGACGGTCCCATCAACAACGCGATAACGTCCCCTCTTCGATAAGTACGGGCCTAGTATCGGGCCCATGAAACTGGTGGTACAGATCAGGCTGCTGCCGTCCCCCGAGCAGGCGGCAGCATTAGCTGAGACTCTGCACACCTGCAATAAGGCAGCCAATATGGCCGCAAAAGTCGCTTTTGAGCGGAAAGTGTTCTCGCGTGCCCGGCTGCAGCGAACTCTTTACACCGAGGTGAGGGCACTAGGACTGTCAGCACAGCCTGCGCTTCACGTGATCCGCAAGGCCGCCGACGCCTACGGCGTCCTCCATGCTCAGATAGAAGCCGGACACCTAGGAAAGAACGGCTCCGCCCGCCGAACCAAGGCAGAAAGCAAGCCGATCACCTTTCGATCGAACGCCGCGCATCCCTTCGATGATCGCTGCCTCTCATGGCAACCAGATGCGCGCACGGTCTCGATCTGGACCACGCGCGGCAGGATGAAGCATCTCCGTTTCACGGGAGAAGCATCACGAATCAAGGTCTTGACCGAATGCCGCCAGGGCGAAAGCGACCTGATACACCGTGACGGCAAATGGTTCTTGATGGCCACCTGCGAGGTCCCGGAGGCACCTCTCAATACTTGCCCCAACGACTGGATCGGAGTCGACCGAGGTATCGCCAACCTCGCTACCACCAGTGATGGCGACCACCACCAAGGCCACGGACTGGAACGCTATCGACGCCGCATGGCCCATGTACGCGCCCAACTGCAAGCAAAAGGCACCAAGTCCGCCAAACGAAAACTCAAACAGCGTGCACGCCGGGAAGCACGGCACGCAGCGCAAATCAACCACATAATCACCAAGATTGTAGTGGCCGATGCCCAACGCACCGGACGCGGTATCGCTCTGGAGGATCTCCAGGGTATCCGCGACCGGGTACGGCTCACGCGGCACCAGCGGGCCTCACTCTCATCTTGGCCGTTCCACCAACTAGGTGAATTCTTCGCCTATTAAGCACGCCGTGCTGGTGTGCCAATACTGACGGTAGACCCGGCCTACACTTCCCAGACATGTCCACGCTGCAGGCACGTCTCCCGAAAGAACCGTCCCGTGCGGGACACCTTCCACTGTGTGGTTTGCGGGCTCGCTGGCTCGGCCGATCACATCGCCGCCGTGAACGTCACCAGACGGGCACGCACGGCGTGGGCTTTCGTCAACACGCCCCATGCGGCCATGTCACCGTCCTCGGGTGAAGGGCAGTCATGAGCAGCAAGCTTGCCTCCAACTCCCAGAGACAGGCAGTTGACCCCCGGCAAAGTCTTCGGCGACCCGGCCGCCTGAGCCGCATGCCGGGCGGCCTGCCGGGTAAGGCGACGCGCAGACCTACCTGGGGAGGCACACCATGCGCGTCGTGGTCGTCGGCGCGACCGGCAACGTCGGCACCAGCACCGTCCAGGCGCTGGCCGCCGATCCCGCGATCACCTCGATCAGGGGGCTGGCCCGCCGCCGCCCCGAACTGGAGATCGACAAGACCGAGTGGGCCGTGGCGGACGTGCGCGGCACCGACCTGGTGCCGCACTTCCGGGGCGCGGACGCGGTCGTCCACCTGGCCTGGCTGTTCCAGCCGACGCACGCGCCCATGACCACCTGGCGAGCCAACGTGATCGGCAGCTCGCGCGTCTTCGCCGCCGTCGGGGAGGCGGGCGTCCCCGCCCTCGTCTACTCGTCGTCGGTCGGCGCGTACTCCCCCGGCCCCAAGGACCGCGCCGTCGCCGAGACGTGGCCCACCCACGGCTGGCCCGCCGCGTCGTACGGCCGCGAGAAGTCGTACGTCGAGCGGCTGCTGGACATCTTCCAGGCCGAGCATCCCGAGTGCCGCGTCGCCCGGCTGCGCCCCGGCTTCATCTTCAAGCGGGAGGCCGCCGCCGAGCAGCGCCGGCTGTTCGCGGGGCCGTTCCTGCCCGGACAGCTGGTCCGGCCCGGCCTGATCCCGGTCGTTCCGGACATTCCCGGGCTGCGCTTCCAGGCCCTGCACTCCGCCGACGCGGGGCAGGCGTTCCGGCTCGCGGTGACCGACGAGGACGCGCGCGGCGCGTACAACATCGCCGCCGAGCCCGTGATCGGCGTCGACGAGCTGGCCGAGCTGCTCAAGGCCCGCAAGCTCTCCCTGCCCGCCCGCGGGGCGCGCGCCGCCCTGCGCGCCGCCTGGACGCTGGGCATGGTCCCCGCCTCGCCCGACCTGCTCGACCTGGCCCTGCACATCCCCGTCATGGACACCTCCCGCGCCCGCGCCGAGCTCGGCTGGGCGCCCGAGCACACCAGCATGGACGCGATGCGCGCGTTCCTCGGCGGGCTGCGCAGCGGCGCCGGCATGGCCACGCCGCCGCTGGCCCCGGAGACGAGCGGCCCGTTCCGCCTCCGCGAACTCCTCACCGGCGTCGGCCGCCGCCCCTAGGGGCACTAGGGTGCCGGCATGCGCACCGTCCCCGAGGTCGGCACCGAGGCCCCGGACTTCACCCTGCCGGACCAGAACAACCGGCAGGTGACGCTCTCGGCCTTCCGCGGAGTACGCAACGTACTCGTCGTCTTCTACCCCTGCGCCTTCTCCGGGATCTGCACCGGCGAACTGTGCGCCGTGCGGGACGACATCGGCACCTTCCAGAACGACGGCACGCAGATACTCGGAGTCTCGGCCGACCACGTCTTCGCCCTGAAGGCGTGGTCACTGGACGAGGGCTACTCGTTCCCGCTCCTGTCGGACTACTGGCCCCACGGCGAGGTGGCCGACCGCTACGGCGTCTTCGACCGGGACCGCGGCATGGCCCTGCGGGGCACGTTCCTGGTCGACAAACGGGGAACGACGAGGTTCACCGAAGTCCACGCCCCGGCCGAGCCCCGCGACCAGGACCGGTGGAGAGAGGCCCTGGCGGCCCTGGAGTGAGGGCCCTTGACCTCAACCGCGGTCGAGGGCGCACGCTCTGAGGTGGAGCGGCCCGGAACCGCCGGGCCCTGGCCCAGGAGGTTCACATGTCCATCCGCCTCGACCACATCATCGTCCCGGCCAGGGACAAGAAGACCTCGGCCGAGTTCCTGGCCCGGATCCTCGGCCTTGAGACGAAGCCGCAGTTCGGCCCGTTCATCCCGGTCACGACCGGGAACGGCGTGACCCTCGACTTCATGGACTCCGACGACTTCCGCCAGCACCACTGCGCGTTCCTCGTCCCGGCCGCCGAATGGGACGCGATCTTCGCCCGGATCGAGGAGTCCGGCGCCCGCTACTACGCCAACCCCGACGGCAGCGGCGAGGGCGAGATCAACACCCGCGACGGCGGCCGCGGCGTCTACTTCGACGACCCCAGCGGCCACGCGATGGAGGTGCTGACCGTCCCGTACGGCGGCTGGTCCTGAACTGTGCGATGATCTTGGAATGCCGATCGACCCGCACCTCCTCGCCGCGTTCACCCTGGCCACGATCGTCGCCATGGTCACTCCCGGCCCGGACATGCTCTTCGTCCTCGGCTGCGGCGTGCGGGGCGGGCCGCGCGCCGGCCTGCTCGCCACCGCGGGCGTGATCACCGGCGACGCGATCTACGTCGCCGTGGCCGCCGCGGGCCTCGCGGCGCTCCTGACGGCGGCGCCGGTGGCGTTCACCGTCGTCCGGATCGCCGGCGCCGCCTACCTGATCTATCTGGGCGTCCAGCTGATCCGCCGCCGCGGCGCCGGCGACGGCGACGGCGCCGCGGGCGGCGGGCTCTCGGGCCGCCGGGCCTACGCCAACGGGCTGGTGTCCACCATGGCCAACCCGCAGACGATCACGTTCACGGTGGCGTTCCTGCCGCAGTTCATCGATCCGGCGCTGGGGCCGGTCTGGGTCCAGTTCGCCATCCTCGGCGCCGTCATGATCGCCCTGGAGGCCCTGGCCGACGGCGCGGTCGGCGTGCTCGCCGGCCGCATCGGCGGCTGGCTGCGCTCGCGCCGCACGATCCGCCGCCGCGTGGACGCCGCGACGGGCGGCGTGTTCATCGGCCTCGGCGTGACCCTCGCCACCGAGAGCTGACGCGCATTACCCGTACAGTTCGCTCTACGAACTGCACGCCTTTCCGGTGCTACCCTGACCGGGTGGGAAAGCCTTCCGACGGCCCTTTGGGGGTCGTGTCCGCGCTGGTCCGCTCCACCTTCCTGGTGAACGCCGTGTACGCCGAGTCGGCCCGCGAGCACGGCGTGACCGCGCAGCAGGGCCAGCTGCTGTGCGTGCTGATGGCGCGGCCGTACGGAATGAGCGAGCTGGGAGCGGTCCTGAGGCTGGCCAAGTCGAGCCTCACCGGCCTGGTGGACCGTACCGAGCGCAACGGCCTGGTCCGCCGCGAGCCGGACCCGCGCGACACCCGCGCGGTCCGGGTCACCCTCACCTCGCGGGGCGGCCGGCTGGCGGAGGCGTTCTACGCCGAGACCTGCCGCCGCGTCGACGAGCTCCCGTCCGGCCTCACCGCCGACGAACGCGAGACCCTCGCCGCCCTGCTGGCCCGGGTCGTCCAGGACAACGAGGTCCCCGTCGTCTTCGTGGAACGGAGCGAGGAGTCCACCGGCGACCGCGAGCCCTGAGAGCCCGCCGGGGCGTTCAGGCGTTCCGCGCGGCCGCGAAGACCAGTGCGGCGAGCACCAGCAGGGCGCCGATGAGGAAGACCGCGCGGGTGGTGTAGACGTGCCGCATCGGCGAAGCTCCGATCAGACGAAGACGAATCGTTCGGTGTGCACCTGTGCCGCCGGGACACCGGCGCCGGCCAGGGCGGACTCCATGGCGTCGAGCATCGGCGGCGGTCCGCAGATGAAGAACTGCATCCGCCGGTGCCGCTCGGGCAGCCACCGCCGGAGCAGCGCGCCGTCGACCCGTCCGCGTTCACCCGTCCAGTCCTGAGGCGGGTCTTCCAGTACGAGCACCAGGGTGAGGTCGAGGCGCTCCTCCAGGGCGCAGACCTCTTCGAGGAACGTGGTGTCCTCGAGTGTCCGGCTCGCGTAGAACAGGACGCAGGGCCGCCGGTCGCCGCGGTCGGCGAAGGTGCGGAGCATGCTGATGACCGGGCCGATGCCGACCCCGCCCGCGATCAGCACGAAGCCCGGCCCCTCGTTGCGGTCGGGGGTGAACACCCCGTGCGGGCCGTCCAGGTAGGCCCGGGTGCCGGGCCGCAGCTCCGCGACGGTCCCGGTGAAGTCGCCCAGCGCCTTGATGCTCATCTGCACGCTGCCATCGGCCTCCGCACTCGACGAGAACGAGAACGGGTGCTGGGTGAGGGCGAACGGCGAACGCCCCACCGAGATCCACCCGAACTGTCCCGGCGCGAAGCCGAACCCGTCATGGCCTACGGGGCGCAGGGTGATGGTCGTGGTCGCGCCCCGCTCGGCGTCGACCCGCGTGATCTCCCACGGCCGCCGGAGCCGCCGCACGGGCCGCACCACCCGCACCCAGACGATCAGGCCGACGAAGGCGGCCGTCATCACCGTCCACAGCGCCTGCTTCCACGCCGTGTCGACGTACCGGCCCACCAGGACGATGTGCGCGAGAGCGAACAGCACCGACGCGACGGCCAGCACCGCGTGCAGGCCGTGCCACACCTCGTAGCGCATGCGCAGCCGGCGCCTCCAGACGGAGGTGGCCATGATGGCCAGCAGGCACACCGTGGAAAGGACCGCGAACCGGGCCCGCCACGGCGCCGTGGCCGGATTGAACAGTTCGAGCACGCTCGCGTCCTGGACCAGCAGGAGCAGCGGATGGGCCAGGATGAACGCCGTCGCGACCCACGCTATCTGCCGGTGGAACCGCACCACCGCGTCCTCGCCGAAGGGCGCGACCATGTTCTGGAAGCGCGCGACGAGAGCGAACTGCAGCCCCATCATCGACAGCCCGATGAAGCCCAGCGCCACCGAGAGGTCGACGAGGAATCCGCCCGGGGGCGGTATCGCGCCGAGCACCGCGAAGACCAGGGGGACGACCGTCACGGCGACGTACACGCCGATCCAGAAGGCCCCTCTGACTGCCAGCGACATCGCGCGCCACCCTCCCTGCCCGGCTCGGCTCCCTGGGCGCAATACCCGGGCCGCGTCACCACTCCCCCCGCCGGGTCCAAAGCGAGCCCCAAGTCCGCATGAACCGGGGGCTATCGTCGGGGGATGAACGCATCGGAGCCGACGAAGCCGCGGATCGGCACGCTCATGTGGGCCGCGCAGTCCTGGCCGGAGACCGGCGAGCTGTGGCGCCGGGCCGAGGAGCTCGGCTTCGATACGGCCTGGATCTCCGATCATCTCGCCTGGCGGCGGATCACGCCCTGGTACGACGCGTACACCACGCTCGCCGCCGTCGCCGCGGTCACGTCGCGCATCCGGCTCGGGACGCTGGTGACCTCGCCGAACTTCCGCCATCCCGTACCGACCGCCCACGCCGCCAAGACCGTCGATCACGTCAGCGGCGGGCGGCTCGTGCTGGGCATCGGCGCGGGCGGCACCGCGCGCTCGTCCGATGCGGGCAGCCTCGGCGGCGACGACTGGACGCCCCGTGAACGCGCCGACCGCTTCGCCGAGTGGACGGACCTGCTCGACCGGCTCCTGCGCGGCCCCGAGACGACCTACGGGGGCGAGTACTACTCGGCGCGGGACGTCCTCAGCGGGCCGGGCTGCGTGCAGCGGCCGCGCGTGCCGTTCGCCATCGCCGCCACCGGGCCCCGCGGGATGCGGCTGGCCGCCCGCACGGCCGACATGTGGATCACGTACGGCGACCTCGGCGGCTCCGGCGACGCGGAGGCCGCCGTCCGGAAACAGCTCGCGGCCCTGGACGAGGCGTGCCGCGCCGAGGGCCGCGACCCCGGCGAGCTGCGGCGGCTGTTCCTGACGGGCTTCACCGACGAGCCGTGGCGCGCCTCGCTGGAATCGTTCCGCGACCTGGCCGGCCGGTACGCCGCCCTGGGCATCACCGACATCGCCGTCCACTGGCCCCGCCCCGACAGCCCGTGGGCCGCCGACATGAAGACGTTCGAGGCCATCGCCGCCGAGAACTGATCACACGCACGTACCGCCCTGGGGCGCCGCCGGAAGCGTTGATCCCCAGCCGCGCTCGACCGATCGGCGGCATCTCCCGGGGTCGTCGCCGGCGCTGACGAACTGCGCGGTCAGCATCGGGACGGCGTGGGTGAGCGCCTGGTGCGGCAGGGGGCCGGTGGCGACGAGTGAGGCGAGCCCGTGGCCGATCGCCCAGCTCCGTGTGGCCAGTTCCGGAGGGTCGACGTCGTCGCGGAAGCGGCCGGCCGTCTTGGCCCGTTCCACGGCGCGGACGAGGTGGTGCAGGGTGTCGTCCGCGGCGGCGGCGTCCTCGAGTTCGAAGCCCGCGTCGAACATGACGCGGTACAGGTCGGGATTCTCCAGGGCGTTGGCCAGGTAGGCGGCTCCCAGGGCGGCGAGGTCCCGCACGGGGTCCGCGGTCATCGGGACGGCCGCGAGTTTGGCCGCGAGGCGGGTGAAGCCCTCCTGGCGCAGTGCCTTCCACAGGCCGTCCATGCCGTCGAAATAGGTGTAGACGGCCATCGTCGAGACGCCGGTCCCGGCGACCAGCGCGCGGAGGGTGACCGGCTGCCGGGTGCGGAGCATGTGCGCGGCCCGGTCCAGCAGCCGGGACCGGACCGCCGGATCCTTCGTCCTCGCCATGGCACCACAATACATAACAACGCTATGCTTCGAGGAAAGCCGATCTTGCCGTACCCGGCGCGAGGAGGAGTGGTCATGGCCGTGACGCTGGTCAACCCCGACGGGCTGCCGAAGCCCGAGGTCTACCGTCAGCTGTCGATCGCCAGCGGAACGAAGCTGGTGTTCCTGGCCGGGCAGGTCGCCCGGGACGCCGAGGGCCGGCCCGTCGGCGCAGGGGACTTCGCCGCCCAGGTCGAGCAGTGCTACCTCAACATCGGCACGGCGCTGGCCGAGGTCGGCGGATCGTTCGACGACGTGGCGAAGCTGACCGTCTACGTCGTCGACTGGAGCCCCGAGAAGATGCCGCTGCTGGGCGAAGGGGTGAGCCGGGCGGCGGCGAAGCTGGGCGTCGACCCGGTCAAACCGATCACCCTGCTGGGCGTCGCGGCACTGGGCGAACCGGACCTCCTGGTGGAGGTCGAGGCCACCGCCGTCCTCGATTAGCCGCCTCGTTCGAGGTGGCCGGTCCGGTCAGGTGGCCTTGATGGTGGGCTCGTAGCGAACGGGGAAGTTGACCGAGTTGGCGATGAAGCACATCCGGTGCGCCTCGCCGTGAAGCTCGGCCGCCCGGTCGAGACGGCCGGGATCCGCGATGGTCACCTCGGGACGCAACAGCGCGCCGCCCCCGCGCGTTTACATGCGGATAAGGGGCGGGCTCCCGTCGAACTCCGCCCAGACGCGCATGCCGATTCCCGCGTCCGCGACGGCGCCGGCTGTGGGGCGGGTCGTGGCTGCTCGGGACTCCAAGGATCCAGAAGGGCCCGTCCTCTGCTTCGGCCGGGACGCGTGGGGCGCGTTCTTCACGCGGATCAAGGCCGGAGACTACGACCTCCGCAGCTGAACGGCCATAGCCGACGGCCGGGACGCGCAGCGTGTTGACTCGTGGCGTGTCGCCGTCCGGCGGGCGTGCAAGAGGGGCGACACGCCACGAGTCGACACGGCGGGGCGCGGGTGATCGAGGGGCGCGTCAGCCGGAGGGGTGCAGGAAGGTGTGCAGGGCCGCCGTGAGTTCGGCGGGGCGGTCTTCGGGGAGCAGGTGGCCGGCGTTGGCGAAGACTTCGAAGGCGGCGCCGGGGATGAGGGCCGCCAGCTCGCGGCCGCGATCGGGCGGGACCCAGGTGTCGTCGGCGCCCCAGCACACCAGTACGGGCACGGCGATGGCGGCGTAGCCGGGCTGGATGCGGTCGGTGTACGACCGGTCGGCGCGGCGCTGGGCGAGCTGGCGGTAGAACGCCGCCTGGCCGTCCGGGCCGAGCCACGGGGCCGTCAGGGCGTCCAGCACGACCGGGCGCAGGCCGGGCGAGCTGGCCGTGGCCACGTATTCGCGGAGCATGAGCCGGTGGAGGCGTTCCGGCAGGCGCCGGAAGACGTCGGGGTGCTCCCCCACCACGGCGAAGAACTCGCTGCCCCAGGGGGCGAGGGACACGGCGTCGACCAGGGCCAGGCGCCGGTACGGGACGCCGCGGTCCACGTGGGCGCCGAGCGCCACGGCGCCGCCGGAGTCGTGCGCGACAACGTCCGGAGAGGCCAGCTTCCAATGGTCGACCAGCTCGGTGAAGACGCCGGCGAGCGCGTCCAGGGAGAGGTCCTGGCCCTCGTGCTTGGCCGAGGTGCCGTAGCCGGGCAGGTCGAAGACGTACACCGAACGGGTCGCGGCCAGGGCGGGGGCGATGTCGCGCCAGATGAACGAGGAGAACGGCGTCCCGTGCAGCAGCACGACGGGGTGCGCGCCGGGATCTCCGAGGCGGTCCCATCGGACCTCGCCCAGGGTGCTGTCGTAGGCGTTGCGCAGAGTCCACTGGTCCATGCGGGAGCCTCTTCCCGTCGCGCCCGGCCGTACCCGGGGCACGGCGGGGAGCCCGTGTCAGGCGTCGGGGGCGGTGCCGTTCTCCCAGCGCAGCAGGTCCCCGGGCTGGCAGTCGAGCGCCTCGCAGAGCGCCGCGAGGGTCGCGAAGCGGACGGCCTTGGCGCGGCCGTTCTTCAGTACGGCCAGGTTGGCGGGGGTGATGCCGACGCGGTCCGCGAGCTCCCCCACGGACATCTTCCGCCTGGCGAGCATGACGTCGATGTCGACGACGATCGGCATCAGATCACCTCGTCCAGCTCGGCCCGCATCCGCGCCGCCTGGGCGAGCAGCATCCGCAGGACGAGCACGACGAGCGCGACCCCCAGTACCGCCACGACACCTCCGCCGATCAAGAGGACGATACCGGGCGCGACGGCCTCGCCGGGTGCCAGGAAGACACCGAGCAGGAACAGCAGGACGGCCGCCGCCACGATCGCGCCGATGACGATGTGCACGTACCGGAACGCGGCGTGGGAGAACACGGTCCCGCGCCGCACCATCGTCACCAGCCGCCACACGCAGACCAGGACGATCTGGGCCGTTCCGACGCCCAGGATCACGAGAATGAGGAACGCGGCGGGCGGGTACGCGAGGTCCTCGCCGATCCCTTCCAGGTCGCGGCCCAGCAGCGGCACCATCACCGCCTGGACGAACACCGAACCGGCGAGCAGCATCACGAGCACGGCGCGCAGCGCGAGGACCGTCAGCTTTCCCATCGTCTCTCCTACGATCGAGGCACGATCGAAATCTATCGAGAAACGATAGGCGAGGCAAGCGCTCACCCCGCACGGGCGGGACCGATTCCTTTTTCGTGCCGGGGCCGTCGTACGACCGTCAGCATCAAGGAACGGAGTACGACCATGCCTGAGACCGGCCACATGACGGACACGACGGTGACCTCCGCGGACGGGACGGAGATCGCGTTCGAGCGGCTCGGCAGCGGGCCGGCGGTCATCCTGGTGGCCTCGGCGCTCGCCGACCGGTCCGACGCCCGGCGGCTCGCGCGCCTGCTCGCGGCGGCCGGCCGCACGGTGATCAACTACGACCGGCGGGGCCGGGGCGCGAGCGGGGACGCGGCCGGGTACGCCGTGGAGCGCGAGATCGAGGACATCGCCGCGCTGATCGGGCACGCGGGCGGCCCGGCGGCGCTTTTCGGGAGCTCCTCCGGCGCGGTGCTCGCGCTGCGCGCCGCGGCGGCCGGACTGGACGTCGAACGGCTCGCGCTGTACGAGCCGCCGTTCGCCGTGGACGCGTCCGGGTTCGGGCCGCCGGAGGGCTTCGGCGACCGCATCGGGGCGCTCCTCGAACGCGGCGAGCACGGCCGGGCCGTCAAGGCGTTCATGACCGAGGCGCAGGGCATGCCCGCGTTGATGGTGAACGCGATGCGGCTGATCCCCGGCCCCTGGGCGGCGATGAAGGGCATGGCGCGGACGCTGCCGTACGACATCGCCGTCATGGGCGACACGCAGCGGGGCCGCCCGCTGGACCCCGCGGAATGGTCGTCGGCGGCCTGCCCGGCCCTGGTGCTGACCGGCGGGAAGAGCCCCGCCGGCTTCCACGCCGCCGCGCGGGCGCTGGCGGAGGTGCTGCCGGACGCCGAGCACCGTACGCTGCCCGGCCTCAACCACGGCGCGGTCGCGATGGCCCCGAAGAGGCTCGCGCCCGCGCTCAGCGCCTTTCTCTCAGGCGGGCGGTGAAGAACGCGATCTGGTCGGCCATGACCCGTTCCCTCGTCGCGGGGTCGTCGTAGAAGCCGAAATGCGTCCCGGGGTAGCGCTTCAGCTCGCCGTCCGGGGCGCGTTCGGCGAGCACGCGCGTCGTCTCCTCCGGCGTCTCGCGGTCGTCGGCGGCGATGCAGACCAGCAGCGGGACGCGGAGCCGCTCGGGGGCCGGGCGGTAGCGCGCCATCCGCAGGAACGCGCGCGGCGCGACGCTGTTGCGCCACAGGCCGCCGTCCCCGGACAGCGTCCTGATGTGCTGCTCGGCCTCGCGGGTCGCGACCACGGCGAGCGTGCCGGGCGCGCCCACCATCGGAATGTAGGACGGGCTCAGGCCGAGCCGCCCGCGCAGGGCGTCCCGGAGGATGGCGCCCTGGAGGCGGAGCGTCTGCCACGCCGTCCGGCCCTCGACCTTGCGCGGGAACCCGTTGAACGGGATCTGCGCGACCACCGCGGCGACGCGCGGATCGTCCGCTCCGGCGTTGATGGCGTGGGCGCCGCCGAGCGAGTTGCCCCAGAGCAGGATGCCGTCCGGGTCGATCTCCGCGCGCCCGCGCGCGTACGCGACCGCCGCCCGCAGGTCCTCCAGCTGGCCGTCGATGTCGGCCAGCTGCCGCGGCTCGCCCTCGCTCTCCCCGAAGTTGCGGTAGTCGAACACCAGGGCCGCGAACCCGGCGGCCGC
The DNA here is from genome assembly GCF_041951345.1 of Actinomadura sp. 21ATH. Classification (NCBI taxonomy): domain Bacteria; kingdom Bacillati; phylum Actinomycetota; class Actinomycetes; order Streptosporangiales; family Thermomonosporaceae; genus Actinomadura; species Actinomadura sp. 21ATH. The sequence goes on from NZ_JBGNUR010000005.1 coordinate 311,081, forward strand.
GAACCCCTCCGCCTGCGGGAACAGCCGGTCCATCGTGCCGCTGAACCCGTGGCACAGCACCACGCACGGAACGCTCCCCGTACGGCCCTCCGGGAGGAAGAGCCGCCCCGCGCGCCCGTCGAAGGTGATGCGTTCCGCCATGCCGGACCTCCCCGTCCCCTTACCGATGGTCAGGAGATTAGCATCGTTTTAGACCAGCGGTAAGGGGAGTGCGAGTGACCGAGACGCCACGGCGGATCCTGGACGCGGCGAGCACCCTGTTCGCCCAGCGCGGCTACCGCGCGACCTCGATGCAGGCCATCGCCGACGAGGTCGGCATCACCAAGGCCGCCCTCTACTACCACTTCGGGTCCAAGGACGAGCTCCTGCGCGACCTCACCCTTCCCCTGCTGGACGAGCTGGAGGCCGTCCTCGCCGAGGCCGAGCGGCACGACGACCCCGAGACGGTGCGGCGCCGCGCCATCGAGGGCTACGTGGACGTCAGCCTCCGCCACCGCCAGACCCTCGTCATGCTCGTCCGGGACATGACGCTGCTCGTCCAGGCCCCGGTCGCGGAACGCTTCAAGGCCGTCCTGCTCCTGGCGAACGACCTGGTCTGCGGGCCCGACCGGCGCCTGGAGCGGCGCGTGCGCGCGGCCCAGGTGGTGGCGGGCCTGGGCGACCCCATCGTCGCCTTCCACGACGTGCCGGCGCCCAAACTCAGGCGCCTGATCCTGGACGGCGCGTGGACGCTCCTGGACGCCTCGCCCGAACCGTCCCGCCCCGCCGCCCGCACCGGCGGCGGCCGCCCGCCGGCGCTGACCGAGGCCCAGGCCGAGCAGGCCCGCGCCCTGCACGCCGCCGGCCACTCCCCGGCCGAGCTCGCCGCCCGCTTCGCCGTCTCCCGCGCCACCGTCTACCGAATTCTCAAAACTTAGTTCTGAGACGCAGGTTCTGAGACGTCCGGTTCCAGGCCGCGCGACGCCGTTCTAGGGTGGAACGCATGTCATATCCGGAGGCTCGTTATTTCGGCGATGAGGGTGAGACCAGCGGGGTGCTGCGGCGGGCCGACGCCGCTCCCGACCTGACGACGTCGACCACCGAGGTGCACTACCTCAGGACCGGTGCGTCGACGGACGGGAAGTTCGGGCTCTACCGGTGGGACATGGGGCCGCGGCCGTCCGGGCCGGCGCCGCACTTCCACCGGACGATCACCGAGTCGTTCTTCGTCCTCTCGGGGACGGTACGGCTGTACGACGGCAACGGGTGGGTGGACGCCAGGCCCGGCGACTTCCTCCACGTTCCCGAGGGCGGGATCCACGCGTTCCGCAACGAGTCGGGCGAGCCGGCGTCGATGCTGCTGATGTTCGCGCCCGGCGCCCCGCGCGAGGCGTACTTCGAGGGGATGGCCGAGATCGCCGCGTCCGGCCGTGAGCTCTCGGACGAGGAGTGGACCGAGTTCTGGCGCCGCCACGACCAGTACATGGTCTGAGCCTGTCGACTCCGGACATGTCCGTGCATGATGGACGCATGAGCGACGATCAGCACCCGGAGCGCGCGGCGGAGGCCAAGTGGCGGGCCCTGCCGCCGCGCACACCCCTGGAGGACCTGGTGGCCGGGCACGAGGTTCCGCCCACGCCCCAGGCCGTGGCCGAACCGGGCATCACCCCGCTGGACGAGGCCACCCGGTACCCGGTCTGACCGTCTAGAGCGGGGACACGCCGAAGCGGCGGAGGGTCAGGGCCGGGTTCTTCTTGCGGACCTCGGCGACGCGGGCGGCGGAGATCTCGCCGGCCGCGATGCCGGTGCCCTCGCCCAGGGACGCCACGGTCACGCCCATCGGGTCGACGATCATGCTGTTTCCGGCGCCGGTGGGGGCGCACTGGCCGGCGGCGGCGACGTAGATCGTGTTCTCGATGGCGCGGGCGCGGACGAGGGTGCGCCAGTGGTCCTCCTTGAGGGGGCCGGGCACCCAGGCGGCGGGCAGCGCGAGGACGTCGGCCCCGGCGTCGACCAGCCGCCGGGTGACCTCGGGGAAGCGCACGTCGTAGCAGGTCTGGAGGCCGAACACGACACCGCCGACCTCGAACGTCTCGGGCGCCGCCGCGGTGTCGCCGGGATGGACGAAGTCCGACTCGGTGTACCCGAACGCGTCGAACAGGTGCAGCTTCCGGTACGTCGCCGCGATCTCGCCGGACGGGGCCGCCGCGACGAGGGTGTTGGACGCGCGGCCCGGCACGTCCACGGTCTCGTTGACGCCGGCCACCACGTGGACGCCGTGCTCGCGCGCCAGCCGCAGGAGGCCGCTGACGAAGGGGCCGTCCAAGGGCTCGGCCGTCTCGGCGAAGCGCTCGTCCATCTTGGGCGCGGTGAACATCGCGTACTCGGGGAGGACCACCAGCCGCGCGCCGCGCCCGGCGGCGTCGGCCACCAGGCGGGCCGCGTCGGCGAGGTTGCGCTCCTTGTCCTGCCCGGGCGCGAGCTGCGCCACGGCGATCTGCACCATGTGTCCTCCTCGGTGGTCAGAGGCGGTCGACCGACACGACCTTGATGACGGCCTCGCCCGCCTCGTCGGAGCCCGCCAGGTCGACCTCGGCGGTGATGCCCCAGTCGCGGTGCCCCTCCGGGTCGTCGAAGACCTGCCGGACGCGCCACAGCGCGTCCTCGGGGACCTCCTCGATCTGCAGCAGCTTCGGGCCGCGCGCGTCCGGGCCGGTCCGGAGCTCGTCGTGCTCCTCCCAGTACCCCTCCATCGCCTCCCGCCAGCCGTCGGCGCCGAACTCGGGGTCCAGCTCGCCGAGGTCGCCGTACCGCTCCAGCGCGGCCAGCTCCACGCGGCGGAACAGCGCGTTGCGGACCAGGACGCGGAACGCGCGGGCGTTCGCGGTGACCTTGGTGACCCGCTCCTCGATGACCGCGTTCTCCGCGTCCGGCCCGTCGGCCGGGTTGGCGAGCTGCTCCCACTCGTCCAGCAGGCTGGAGTCGACCTGGCGGACCAGCTCGCCCAGCCACTCGATCAGGTCGATCAGGTCGTCGGTCTTGATCGACTCGGGGACGGTCTGCTGGAGCGCCTTGTACGCGCCCGACAGGTAGCGCAGCACCAGGCCCTCGCCGCGCGCCAGCTCGTAGTACGCGATGTACTCGGTGAACGTCATCGCCCGCTCGTACATGTCCCGCACGACGGACTTGGGCCGCAGCGGGTGGTCGCCGACCCACGGATGGCCGGCGCGGTAGATCTCGTACGCGGCCTCCAGCTCCTCTTCGAGGGGCTTGGGGTAGTCGACGTCCTGGAGCAACTCCATCCGCTCCTCGTACTCGATGCCCTCGGCCTTCATCTCCTGGACGGCCTCGCCGCGCGCCTTGTTGAGCTGCGCGGCGACGATCTGGCGCGGGTCGTCCAGGGTCGCCTCGATCACCGACAGGACGTCCAGCGCGTAGCTCGGCGAGGCCGGGTCCAGCACCTCGAACGCGGCCAGGGCGAACGTCGACAGCGGCTGGTTGAGCGCGAAGTCCTCCTGGAGATCGACGGTGATCCGCGCGTACCGGCCCTGCTCGTCCGGCTCGTCCAGGACCTCGACCACTCCCCCGGCCAGCAGCGACCGGTAGATCGCGATCGCCCGGGAGATGTGCCGGCGCTGCGCCGCGCGGTCCTCGTGGCTGTCGGTGAGCAGCCGCTTCATCGCCTGGAACGCGTTCCCGGGCCGGGCGATCACCGACAGCAGCATCGCGTGGCTGACCTGGAACCGGGACCTCAGCATCTCCGGCTCGGCCTCCTGGAGCTTGCGGAAGGTGTCCTCGTCCCAGCCGACGAAGCCCTCCGGCGGCTTCTTGCGCTGCACCTTGCGCCGCTTCTTGGGGTCGTCGCCCGCCTTGGCGAGGGCCTTCTCGTTCTCCACGACGTGCTCGGGGGCCTGCGCCACCACGTACCCGACGGTGTCGAACCCGGCCCGGCCGGCGCGCCCGGCGATCTGGTGGAACTCCCGCGCCCGCAGCCGCCGCACGCGGTGCCCGTCGTACTTGCTGAGCGCCGTGAACACCACGGTGCGGATCGGGACGTTCACCCCGACGCCCAGCGTGTCCGTCCCGCAGATGACCTTGAGGAGGCCGGCCTGCGCGAGCCGCTCGACGAGCCGCCGGTACTTGGGCAGCATCCCGGCGTGGTGGACGCCGATCCCGTGCCGGACGAACCGCGACAGGTTGCGGCCGAACTTCGTGGTGAACCGGAAGCCGCCGATCAGCTCGGCGATCCGGGCCTTCTCCTCCTTGGTGCAGACGTTGATGCTCATCAGCGCCTGCGCCCGCTCGATCGCCGCCGCCTGGGTGAAGTGCACCAGGTAGATCGGGGCCTTCCGCTCGCCCAGCAGCTCCTCGATGGTCTCGTGCAGCGGCGTGAGGCGGTAGTCGTAGATCAGCGGTACGGGCCGCTCCGCCGAGGTCACCAGCGCCGTGGGCCGCCCGGTCCGCCGCGTCAGGTCCTTCTGGAAGAACGTGACGTCGCCCAGCGTCGCCGACATCAGCAGGAACCGCGCCTGCGGCAGCTCCAGCAGCGGGATCTGCCAGGCCCAGCCGCGCTCGGGCTCGGCGTAGAAGTGGAACTCGTCCATGACGACCAGGCCGATGTCGGCCTGGGCGCCGTCCCGCAGCGCGATGTTGGCCAGTACCTCGGCGGTGCAGCAGATGATCGGGGCGTCCGCGTTGACGCTGGCGTCGCCGGTCATCATCCCGACGTTCTCGCGGCCGAACATCTCGCACAGGTCGAAGAACTTCTCCGACACCAGCGCCTTGATCGGCGCCGTGTAGAACCCGACCTCGTCGCGCCCCAGCCCCGCGAACAGCGCCCCGGCCGCGACCAGGCTCTTGCCCGACCCGGTCGGCGTCGCGAGGATCACGTTCGCGCCGGAGACCGCCTCGATCAGCGCCTCCTCCTGGGCCGGGTACAGCGTGATCCCGCGCCCGGACACCCATCGCTCGAACGCCTCGTACAGCGAGTCGGGATCGGCGTCGGTACCGGAGGGAAGCAGATCGAGAAGGTTCACCCCTCCATCCTGCCCCCGATCGCACACTGCCCGTACCGTCCCTGGCGATCAACGACCGCGGCCAGGCCGTCGGCCGCGCCACCTCCCCCGCCGGAGAGCTCCGCCCCCTCCTCTGGACCCTCCGCTGACCCCGTTGGCCCCGCTGGCTCCGCTGATCATGGTGGCCGACGGCCCGGCCTCAGCCGCGGTCGGCGGAGCCGGGCTCCTCGAAGAGGATCGCGTAGACGGTGAGGAGCACGGCGGCGGCGCCCAGGACCCAGTGGGCCGCCAGCCACCAGCGGTTGACCCATTTCGTGGCCACGGCGGCGATCAGGGGGATGGCCGTCAGGGCGCTGATGAGCAGGGTCAGGAAGCCGGCGATGGTGGCGCCCGGGTTGTTGTCGCTGCCGTCGCGCATGTGGACCATCTCGAAGCCCATGAAGATCAGGGCGAGCGTGAACGCGGAGGCGGCCACGTGCGCGGTGAGGTAGGCGATCTTGAGGACCTGGCTCATGCGCGCCCCCGCGGAGCCGGACTGCTGATCATCTCGGCAAGTACGGCTCAGGCCGGGGTCTCCGTCCGGTCTCCTCCCCACAAGGTGTGGAACGACCCGTCGCGGTCGGTCCGCCGGTAGGTGTGGGCGCCGAAGAAGTCGCGCTGGCCCTGCGTGAGCGCGGCGGGCAGGCGGTCGGCGCGCAGCGAGTCGTAGTAGGCCAGGGCCGTGGAGAAGCCGGGCGCCGGGATGCCGAGGCGCGCGGAGGTGGCGACGACGTTGCGCCAGGAATCCTGGGCGGCGCCGAGGGCCTCGGCGAAGTCGTCGTCGGTCAGCAGCGTGGGCGTCTCCGGGTCGCGCTCGTAGGCGGCGCGGATCCGGTCGAGGAAGCGGGCCCGGATGATGCAGCCGCCGCGCCAGATGGTGGCCATGGCGCCCGCGTCGATGTTCCAGCCGTACTCGGCGCTGCCGGCCTGGATCTGGTGGAAGCCCTGCGCGTACGCGACGATCTTGGAGGCGTAGAGGGCCTGCTCGATCGCCGCCGGAAGGCCGGCGGCGTCGGGCGCGCCCGACCGGGACGGGCCCGGCAGGCCGCGGGACGCCTCGCGCAGGCCGGCGTGGCCGGAGACCGAGCGGGCGAAGACGGCCTCGGCGATGCCGCCCACCGGGACGCCGAGGTCGAGGGCCGACTGGACGGTCCAGCGGCCGGTGCCCTTCTGCTCGGCCTGGTCGAGGACGACGTCCACGAACGGCTTCCCGGTGGCGGCGTCGGTGTGCGCCAGGACCTCCGCGGTGATCTCGATCAGGTACGACTCCAGCCGGCCGGTGTTCCAGGTCCGGAAGACCTCGGCGATCTCGGCCGGGGACAGCCCGGCGGCGTGCCGCAGCAGGTCGTACGACTCGGCGATCAGCTGCATGTCGGCGTACTCGATGCCGTTGTGGACCATCTTCACGAAGTGGCCGGCGCCGTCGGGGCCGACGTGGGCGCAGCACGGCGTCCCGTCGACGTGCGCGGAGATGTCCTCCAGGAGGGGGCCGAGCGCCTCGTACGACTCGGGCGAGCCGCCGGGCATGATGCTGGGCCCGTTCAGGGCGCCCTCCTCGCCGCCGGAGACGCCGGTGCCCACGAAGTGCAGGCCGCGCTCGCGGAGGGCGGCCTCGCGGCGGCGGGTGTCGAGGTAGTGGGCGTTGCCGCCGTCGACGATCATGTCGCCGGGCTCCAGGAGGGGCGCGAACTCCTCGATCACCGCGTCGGTCGGTTCGCCGGCCTTCACCATGATCACCAGCCGGCGGGGCCGTTCCAGGGCGGCGACGAAGTCCTCGGGCCGTTCGGCCGGCACGAACGTGCCCTCACCGCCGAACTCCTCCACCAGGGCCTTGGTCCGGGCCGGGGTGCGGTTGTGCACCGCGACCGGATGGCCGTGCCGGGCCAGGTTGCGGGCGAGGTTGCGGCCCATGACCGCCAGCCCGGTCACACCGATGCGCGCCTTTTCCATGTGGATTCCTCCCTGATCGGGGCCCTACCCCGGTTGTACGAGGGGCAACACTGCTCCGTTCGGCCCGTGCATGCCCTTGTTCCGTCAGGGAAGTGCACGGATCGTGGATAGCTCACGTGTATCGCGAAAAAAGGGGAGCGATGCTGGGATTGCCGGATGAGACCGAGGCATGCCTTTTCGACCTCGACGGGGTGCTGACCCGCACCGCCGCGGTGCACGCGGCGGCGTGGAAGGAGATGTTCGACGGCTACCTGCGGGAACGGGACGGCGCCGGTTTCGTGCCGTTCGACCCGGTCACCGACTACGCGACCTACGTGGACGGCAAGCGGCGCGAGGACGGGACGCGGTCCTTCCTGGAGTCGCGCGGGATCGTCCTGCCGGAGGGGACGCCCGGCGACCCGCCGGAGAGCGAGACGATCCACGGGCTGGGGAGCCGCAAGAACGCGCTCGTGCTGAAGCTGATCGACGAGCAGGGCGTGGAGACGTTCGACGGCTCGATCGACTACGTGCGCCGGGCGCGGGCGGCCGGGCTCAGGACGGCCGTGGTGTCGTCCAGCGCCAACACCGTCCAGGTGCTGCGGGCGGTGGGGATCACCGACCTGTTCGACGCGCGGATCGACGGGGTGATCGCCGCCGAGCGGGACCTGCCCGGCAAGCCCGCCCCGGACATGTTCGTCGCGGGCGCCGAGGCGGTCGGGACGGCCCCCGAACGCGCCGCGGTCTTCGAGGACGCGCTGGCCGGCGTGGAGGCCGGCCGTGCCGGCGGCTTCGCGTACGTGGTGGGCGTCAACCGGGTGGACCGGCGGCACGCCGCCGCGCTGGCCGAGCGCGGCGCGGACGTGGTCGTGGACGATCTCGCGGAGCTGCTGGAGAGGGAGGCCCGATGACCGAGCCGGAGTCGCGGACCGCCGCCGAGCGCCCCGTGTACGCGGTGGACCCGTGGTGCGTGCGGGAGCCGGAGCTGCGGCTGGACCGGCTGCCGCAGAGCGAGTCGGTGTTCGCCCTGTCCAACGGGCACCTCGGGCTGCGCGGCAATCTCGACGAGGGCGAGCCGCACGGGCTGCCCGGCACGTACCTCAACTCGTTCTTCGAGAACCGGCCGCTGCCGTACGCCGAGGCCGGGTACGGCTACCCGGAGGAGGGCCAGACGGTCATCAACGTCACCAACGGCAAGTTGATCCGGCTGCTGGTGGACGACGAGCCGTTCGACGTCCGGTACGGGCGCCTGCACCGGCACGAGCGGGTGCTCGACATGCGGGCGGGGACGCTGACCCGCGAGGTGGAGTGGAGCTCGCCGGCCGACGACCGGGTCAAGATCACCTCGACCCGGATCGTGTCGCTCGCCCAGCGGGCGGTGGCGGCGATCCGCTACGAGGTCGAGCCGGTGAACGAGGCCGTCCGGATCGTGATCCAGTCGGAGCTGGTGGCGAACGAGACGCTGCCCGACCTCGGCGACGACCCGCGCGTGGCGGCCGTGCTGGAGAGCCCGCTGGTCGGCGAGGAGCACGTGCACAACGGGACCAAGGTCGTCCTCGTGCACGCCACCAAGGGGAGCGGGCTCCGGATGGCCGCCGCGATGAGCCACGAGATCGACGGGCCGGAGCGCATGGCGGTCGACGCCGAGAGCTCGCCGGACGTCGGCCGGGTGACGGTGGCGACGGAGCTGGAGCCGGGGCAGAGGTTGCGGATCGTCAAGTACATCGCGTACGGCTGGTCCTCCCGGCGGTCCCGCCCCGCCCTGCACGACCAGGTCGTGGGGGCGCTGGCGGCGGCGCGGCACACCGGCTGGGACGGGCTGCTGGAGCAGCAGAGCGAGTACCTGCACGACTTCTGGCGCGGCGCCGACGTGGAGGTGGACGGGGACGCCGAGATCCAGCAGGCGGTCCGGTTCGGGCTGTTCCACGTGCTCCAGGCGGGCGCCCGGGCGGAGCGGCGGATGATCCCCGCCAAGGGGCTCACCGGCCCCGGGTACGACGGGCACACGTTCTGGGACACCGAGACGTTCGTGCTGCCGGTGCTGACGTACACCCATCCGGCGGCCGCGGCGGACGTGCTGGCCTGGCGGCACATGACGCTGCCGATGGCCTGCGAGCGCGCCCGGCAGCTCGGCCTGAGCGGCTCGGCGTTCCCCTGGCGGACGATCCGCGGCCAGGAGTGCTCGGGCTACTGGCCCGCCGGGACGGCCGCGTTCCACATCAACGCCGACATCGCGGACGCGGTGGTCCGGTACGTGGACGCCACGCAGGACGACCGGTTCGAGCGCGAGATCGGGCTGCGGCTGCTGGTGGAGACGGCCCGGCTGTGGCGCGGCCTCGGCCACCACGACGTGGAGGGCGTGTTCCGGATCGACGGCGTGACCGGCCCGGACGAGTACACCGCCGTCGTCGACAACAACGTGTACACCAACCTGATGGCGCGCCGGAACATGCAGGAGGCGGCGCGGATGGCGATGCGCCACCCCGACCTGGCCGAACGGCTCGGGGTGACCACCGAGGAGGCGGCGTCGTGGCGGAACGCGGCGGCGGCGATGCTCGTCCCGTACGACGACCGGCTGGGCGTGCATCCGCAGAGCGAGGGCTTCACCAACTACGCGAAGTGGGACTTCCCCGGGACGAGTTCCGACCACTACCCGCTGCTGCTGAACTTCCCGTACTTCGACCTCTACCGGAAGCAGGTCGTCAAGCAGGCGGACCTGGTGCTGGCGATGCACCTGTGCGGGGAGGCGTTCACGCCTGAGCAGAAGCGCCGCAACTTCGAGTACTACGAGGCGCTGACCGTACGGGACTCCTCGCTGTCGGCGCAGTCGCAGGCCGTGCTGGCGGCCGAGGTGGGGCAGCTGGACCTGGCGCACGACTACCTCGGCGAGACCGCGCTGATGGACCTGCACGACCTGAACCGCAACACCCGCGACGGGCTGCACATCGCCTCGATGGCCGGGGCGTGGAGCGGGCTGGTCGCCGGGTTCGGCGGGATGCGGGCCGCCGACGGGTGCCTGGCATTCGCGCCGCGGCTGCCCGAGGGGATCAGCCGGCTGGCGTTCCGGATGCGCTACCGGGGCAACCGGCTGCGGGTGACCGTCCGGCCGGAGAGCGCGGTGTACGAGCTGCGCGAGGGCCCGGGGCTGCGGCTGCGGCACCACGGGGAGGAGTTCACGCTGGCGCCCGGCGAGCCGGCGGAGCGGCCGATCAAGCAGCCGCCGGCGCCGCCGCGGGTGGCGCAGCCGCACGGCCGCGAGCCGATCCCGCGCCGGTCGGACCCGCACACGCGGGACGGGCAGGACGACCCGGCGCGCGGCCCGGCGGCCTGACACCGCCGGGCCGCCGGGCCGTCAGCGGTCCGCGGGCACGCAGGGGCCGGCGTCCGCGGCGACCGTCCCGCCCCCGCCCGCCTTCCCGCTCCCGGCGCACGGGTCGCCGTCGTCCGGGCGGGCGCACTCGACCATGAGGCGGCGGGGGCCGGGGCCCTGGTCGCCCAGCTCGTCGTAGGGGTTGGCCAGCGCGCACTTGTTGATCGACAGGCAGCCGCAGCCGATGCAGTCGGTGAGGTCGTCGCGCAGCCGCTCCAGCTGGGCGATGCGGGTGTCCAGGTCGGCCCGCCAGGTCTCGGAGAGCCGCGCCCAGTCGTCCACCGTGGGGGTGCGCTCCTCCGGCAGCGTGGCGAGCGCCTTCTTGATCTCGGCCAGCGGGATCCCGACCCGCTGCGAGATCTTGATGAAGGAGACCCGGCGCAGCGTGTCGCGGGTGAAGCGGCGCTGGTTGCCGGCGGTGCGGCGGCTGCTGATCAGCCCCTTGGACTCGTAGAAGTGCAGCGCGGAGACCGCCACCCCGCTGCGTTCGGCGAGCTGACCGACCGTCAGCTCGTGCACCCTGAACTCCAAGCGCGTCATGCCGGGCAGCCTAGCCCATCCTCAATTATGGTTGAGGTCGCGAGGGTGATCGAATACCGTCCGCGCCATGCGCTCCTACTCAGGCCCCTCCGACCTGCGCGCGATGCAGGCCCTCACCCAGCGCCTCGGCCCGCGCGGCTCCCGCTGGCACATCGGCGAGCTGGTCTGGGACCGGCACCAGCACCCCGGCCGCGACGCGTCCCTGCCGACCGCCCTCTGGGAGCGGGACGGCGAGGTCGCCGCCTGGGCGTGGCTGGAGCGGCCCGCCGAGCTCAAGCTGCACCACGACCCGGCGCACCCCGGCCTGGTGGAGGACGTCCTGCGCTGGTTCGACGAGGTGGCCGAAGGCGACAGCCGCACCGTGGTGGTGCTGGACGCCGAGACCGGCCTCATCGAGACGCTGCGGCGGCACGGATACCGCGAGGACACCGCCCCGGGCCCGTTCTTCGTCCACCTGCGCCGCGCCCTGGCCGCGCTGCCCGAGCCGCGGGTGCCCGCCGGCTACACGCTCCGCCACGTACGGGACGCGCGGGACGCCGGGATCCGGGCGGCGGCGCACCGGGCGGCGTTCTCGCGGCCGGGCGCGCCGTCGAAGGTCACCGGCGCCGCGTACGAGCGGCTGATGGGGATCTGGCCGTACCGGAACGAGCTGGACTGGCTGGTCGAGGCGCCCGGCGGCACGCCCGCCGCGTTCTGCCTGGTCTGGGCGGACGAGCACAACCGGGAGGCCGTCCTCGAACCGGTCGGGACCGATCCCGGCCACCGGCGGCGCGGCCTGGCGAGCGCCGCGATCCTGGCGGCCCTGCGCACGGCCCGCGACCTGGGGATGGAGACGGCCCGGGTCGCGGCGCGCGGCGACGACGCGTACCCGTCGGCGCGCGCCACGTACGCGTCCGTGGGGTTCCGCCGTGCGGGCCGTAACGTGACCTACGTACGGTAAGACGCGGAGCGGGCCGTGCCGGTCGCCCCCGGCACGGCCCGCTCCCCCTGCGAAGGACTCAGTGACCCAGGCGGTTCACCAGGGCGTTGTACTCGTCCCACAGCTCCTTGGGCAGGTGGTCGCCGAAGGTCTCGAAGTGGCCGGGCACCAGCGCGGCCTCCTCCTTCCAGACCTCGGTGTCGACCGAGAGCAGCATCTCCAGGTCGGCGTCGGCGAGCTCCAGCCCGTCGGTGTCGAGCGCCTCCTTGGTCGGCAGGTGCCCGATCGGCGTCTTGACGGCGTCGGCCTGCCCGTTGAGGCGCTCCACGATCCACTTGAGCACGCGGCTGTTCTCACCGAAGCCGGGCCAGATGAACCGGCCGTCGGCGTCCTTGCGGAACCAGTTCACGTAGTAGATGCGGGGCAGCTTCTCGGCGTCGGTGGACTTGCCGATCTTCAGCCAGTGGCCGAAGTAGTCGCCCATGTTGTAGCCGCAGAACGGCAGCATCGCGAACGGGTCGCGGCGCAGCTCGCCGACCTTGCCCTCGGCGGCGGCGGTCTTCTCGGACGCCACGTTGGCGCCCAGGAACACGCCCTGCTGCCAGTCGAACGACTCGGTGACCAGCGGCACCGCGGTGGCCCGGCGGCCGCCGAACAGGATCGCCGAGATCGGGACGCCCTTGGGGTCCTCCCACTCGTCGGCGATGATCGGGCACTGGCCGGCGGGGGTGGTGAAGCGCGCGTTCGGGTGGGCGGCGGGGACGCCGGACTCCGGCGTCCAGTCGTTGCCCTTCCAGTCGGTGAGGTGCGCGGGCGGCTCGTCCGTGAGGCCCTCCCACCACACGTCACCGTCGTCGGTGAGCGCGACGTTGGTGAAGATGCTGTTGCCCCACAGCGTCCTGACCGCGTTGGCGTTGGTGGAGTCCCCGGTGCCCGGCGCGACGCCGAAGAACCCGGCCTCGGGGTTGATCGCGTACAGCCGGCCGTCCTCGCCGAACCGCATCCACGCGATGTCGTCGCCGATCGTCTCGACCTTCCAGCCCGGGATGGTCGGCTCCAGCATGGCGAGGTTGGTCTTGCCGCACGCCGACGGGAACGCGGCGGCGACGTAGCGGGTCTCGCCCTGCGGCGGGGTGAGCTTGAGGATGAGCATGTGCTCGGCCATCCAGCCCTCGTCCCGCGCCATGGTCGAGGCGATGCGCAGCGCGTAGCACTTCTTGCCCAGCAGCGCGTTGCCGCCGTAGCCGGACCCGTACGACCAGATCTCGCGGGTCTCGGGGAAGTGCGAGATGTACTTGGTGGAGCTGCACGGCCAGGGCACGTCGGCCTGGCCCGGCTCCAGCGGCGCGCCGACCGAGTGGACGGCCTTGACGAACTGGCCGCGCTCCTCGATGAGGCGCAGCGCCTCGGCGCCCATCCGCGTCATGATCCTCATCGAGACCGCCACGTAGGCGGAGTCGGTGATCTCGACGCCGAGCTGGGAGATCTTGCCGCCCAGCGGGCCCATGCAGAACGGCACCACGTACATGGTGCGGCCCTTCATGCAGCCCTTGAACAGCTCGCCGAACGTCTCGCGCATCTCGGCGGGCGCGATCCAGTTGTTGGTGGGGCCGGCGTCCGCTTCCTTTTCGGAGCAGATGTAGGTCCGGTCCTCTACTCGCGCGACGTCACTCGGGTCGGACGCGGCGTAGAAGCTGTTGGGCCGTTTCTCGGGGTTGAGGCGTTTGAGCGTGCCCTGCTCCACGAGGAGGCCGGTGAGGCGCTCCCATTCGGCCTCGGACCCGTCGCACCATTCGATCCGATCGGGCTGGGTCAGCTCGGCGATCCCGCGCACCCAGTCAAGCAGCGCGGCGTGACTGGTGGGGGCCTGGTCGCGACCGGGGGCCGACGACGCAGTGACCTGGTTGGACACGGGCAACTCCTTCAGCTCTTCGCAGGATCTCTGCATCATGAACAAAAGGCGACGTCTTTGCCATTTGGTCTGGACCAATCGGGACGGTTTTCGGGCCTTGCGCCCGCCTTATGTGACTGACATCACCGGTCCGGGTCTTGAAGCGGTGACCTGCCCATGACCGGGGTATGACGAAGTTCACGCGGGGTAAACGTGCGTTTCGGTTGCCTTGACCGTGGCCCATACCCGGCTTCCTTCGGTCAATTCGAGTTCGGCGACCGCGCCGGGCGTCACGTCCGCCGCCGCGGCGAGCGGCGGGCCGTCGAGACGGACCCGGACGCGGTCGCCCTGGCGCTCCACGGCCGCCACCCGGGCCCGCCACAGGTTGCGGGGACTGCCGTCCGGCCGGGAGCGGTAGAGCGCCACCGCCGATGGCGCGAAGGCCAGGAAAACCTCACCCTCAAGGCGATCCACGGTATCCAGGCGGCCACCGCCGTCACGGAGGGTGACGGTGCCGTCCGAGGCATGGCCACGGTAAAGATTCAGGCCGACCAGCCGCGCGACGTATCCGGTACGGGGCCGGCGGGCCACCTCGGCGGGCTCCCCCTCCTGCACGACCCGGCCGCCCTCCAGCACCACCAGCCGGTCGGCGAGCACCATGGCGTCCAGGGGATCGTGCGTGACCACGACGGCCGCCCCGCCGAATCCGGCCAGGTGCCGCCGCAGCGCCGCCCGGATCTCCAGCCGGGTGTGGGCGTCCAGGGCCGACAGCGGCTCGTCCAGGAGCAGCAGGCGCGGCCGCACGGCCAGCGCCCGCGCCAGCGCGACCCGCTGCGCCTGCCCGCCCGAGAGCGCGCGGGGGCGGGCGGCCGCGTGCTCGGCGAGGCCGACCCGCTCCAGCCATCCGGCGGCCTGCCGGCGCGCCTCGCGGCGGCCGGTCCCCTGGGCGCGGAGCCCGAACGCGACGTTCTCCAGGGCGCTCAGGTGCGGGAAGAGCAGGTAGTCCTGGAAGACCATGCCGATCCCCCGCTTCTCGGGCGGCAGCGCGTGGATCGCCGCGCCGTCCACCCGGACGCGCCCGGCCCCGCCCGCCATCGGCGTCAGGCCCGCGAGGGCGCGCAGCGCGGTGCTCTTGCCGGCGCCGTTGGGGCCGAGCAGCGCGACGACCTCGCCGGGCGCGGCGGCCAGCTCCATGTCCAGGTCGAACGTCCCGCGCCGGACGACGAGCCGCGCGTCCAGCCCCTCGTCCAGCCTCTCGTCGGGTCCGCCCCGCCGCGCCGGCTCGCCGCTCACGCCGAGCCTCCCGCGCCGACCCAGCGGTCCCGCAGCGCGACCAGGACCAGCACCGAGACCGCCAGCAGCACCAGGCTCAGCACGATGGCGGCCTGCGGGTCGGACTCCAGCGCCAGGTAGACCGCCAGCGGCATCGTCTGCGTCCGGCCCGGGAAGTTGCCCGCGAACGTGATCGTCGCGCCGAACTCCCCCAGCGCCCGCGCCCAGCACAGGATCGCTCCGGCCGCCACGCCCGGCGCGACCAGCGGCAGCGTGACCCGGCGGAACGTGGTCCAGCGGTCGGCGCCGAGCGTCGCGGCCGCCTCCTCGTACCGCAGGTCGGCGGCGCGCAGCGCCCCCTCCACGCTGATCACCAGGAACGGCATCGCGACGAACGTCTCGGCCAGCACCACCCCGGCGGTCGTGAACGGCAGCGTGATCCCGAACGCGGCGTCCAGCCACTGCCCGGCGAGCCCGCGGCGTCCCAGCACCATCAGCAGCGCCACGCCGCCGACCACCGGCGGCAGCACCAGCGGCACGGTCACCAGCGCCCGCACCAGCCGGGCGCCCCGGAACGGCACCCGCGCCAGCAGCCAGGCCAGCGGGACGCCGAACAGCAGGCACAGCGCGGTGGCCAGGGTGGCGCTGACCAGCGACAGCCGCAGCGCCTCCAGGACGTGCGGCTCGGCCAGCCGCGTCCCCAGCGTCGACCACGGCGCGCGGAACAGCAGCCCGGCGAGGGGCAGCACCAGGAAGGCCAGCCCGGCCAGCGCCGGGACCAGCAGGATCCACGGCGGGCGCCCGGGCGGGCCCTCCCTCAGCGGGCGGCGCACGGCCTCACGGGGTCTCGAACCCCGCCTGCGCGAGGGCGCCGCGGCCCTGCTCGGACCGTACGAGCCGGACGAAGTCCGCGGCGAGCTCCGGCCGCGGCGCCCTGTCCAGCGCGGCGATCGGGTAGTCGTTGACGGCCCTGGCCGACTCGGGGAACTCCACGCCCCGGACCTCGCCGGCCGCCGACCTCGCGTCGGTCCGGTAGACCAGGCCCGCGTCGGCCTCCCCCAGCCTGACCTTGGTGAGCACCGCCTTGACGTCCTGCTCCTGGGACGCGGGACGCAGCCGTACCCCGGCGGCCCCGAGCGCCTTCCCGGCCGCCGCGCCGCACGGGACCTGCTCGGCGCAGACCACGACCTTGAGGCCGGGCCGGGCCAGGTCGCGCAGGCCGCGCACCCCGGTGCCGCCGTCCCTGGGCACCGCGATGACGAGCCGGTTCCGCGCGAAGACCCGCGTCCCGCCCGCCTTGACGGCACCGCCGACGACGCGGCCCATCGTGGCGGTGTCGGCGGCGGCGAACACGTCCGCCGGGGCGCCCTCGGTGATCTGGCGGGCGAGCGCGGAGCTGCCGCCGAAGTTGAAGCGGACCTTCACGCCCGGGTGGTCGCTCTCGAACGCCTTGCCCAGCGCGGTGAACGCCTCGGTCAGCGACGCGGCGGCGAACACCGTCAGGGTCCCGCCGCCCGCGCCCTCCCGGGCCGTACCGGTGTCACCGCACCCCGCCAGGGCCAGCGGCAGCGCCGCGAGAGCCGCGGCACCCAGGGGGACGCTCCTCATCCGGCCACCTCCACGACGACGTTGGTGGACTTCACGACGGCCTCGGCGACCACCCCGGGCGCCAGCCCCAGCTCGTCGGCGGCCTCGCGGCTCATCAGCGAGACCACCCGGAACGGCCCCGCCTGCATCTCGACCTGGGCCATCACGCCGTCCCTGACGACCTCGGTGACGATGCCGCGCATCCGGTTGCGCGCCGAGGACGCGCGCAGCTCCGCCTGCCCCGCCTCGGCGCGGACGAACGCGGCCAGCTCGGCGGCCGGGACGATCCGGTGCCCGTGCGCGTCGCGGGCGGCCGGCAGCCGCCCGCCGTCCACCCAGCGGCGGACGGTGTCCGGGCTCACCCCGAGCAGCGCGGCCGCCTCGCTGATCCTGAAGGTCGTCACCGGGCCACCCTAGCGTGCCGCATCCGCAAGCTCCAGAGCGAATAAAGCCTTGCACTTGCAAGGAGGCTCGGCCGAAACCATCGCAACAGCAAGGCGCGCGGATACGGGCACGTTCGCACGCGGGGCGCTTGAGGCGGTACGAGGCGGGTAAAGGGCCGCCAAATCCAATACATCACCCGGTCAGGAGGAAAGGGTCATGACTGGGACAATGCGGGTACCGCGCAGCCGCGGCGCCCTCAGCGGGACGCTGCTCGTGCTGCTCGGCCTGTGGGGCGGGCTGCTTCCCTTCGCCGGCCCGTACGTGGACTTCGGTTTCACCCCCGACGAGCCGTGGGTCTACACCACCGACCGGCTCCAGCTGAGCATCGCCCCGGCGGCGGCCACCGTGCTCGGCGGCCTGATCGTGCTGGCCGTCGCCAACCGCGCGGTCGCGATGGTGGGCGCCTGGCTGGCCGCGCTGGGCGGCGCCTGGTTCGCGGTCGGCGGCCCGGTCGCCGCGCTCTGGGACGTCCAGGGCGCCGGCGCGCCGCTGGGCACCGGCGAGGGGCGGCGGCTGGCCGAGCAGCTGGCCGGCTTCACCGGGCTCGGGGTGGTCGTGGTGTTCCTCGCCGCGCTCGCGCTGGGCCGGATGGCCGTGGTGGGGGTGCGCGAGGCCGGGATGCGCGAGGCCGCGCCGCACGGCGCGCACGAGCCGTACGGCGGGCGCGCCCCCGCGGACGGCACGGACGGTACGGACGGTACGGACGGCTCAAGCGGCACGACGCAGCCGATCCCGGCCCAGGGCCGCTACGCGCGGCACGCCCGGGAGGAGCGGGGGCCGTTCGAGCCGAAGGAGCCGGACCCGTACGACCAGCGCGTCGCCGGGGAGCGCAGGGAGCCGCGCTAGCGATTCCTGGAGCGCATGTTGCGGACGGACTTGTGGGTCTCGTAGGTGCCGCGCTCGTCGTCCAGCCGCACGTCGTCGCGGTCGGTGAACATCGCGACGAACGCCACGAGCAGGCCGACGCCGCCGATCCACGGCTCCTTCCAGACGAAGGCCAGGGCCAGGCACCCCAGTGCGACCGTCATCAGCAGCAGCAGCTTCATGGCACCCCTCGACAGCGCGACCCGCAACACCGAACCAAGTAAGCGGTAGGTTACACCACGGACGATTACTGCATGGTGACACGAGTCGGCCCGCCCGGGGAAGACCGGGCGGGCCGAACGATCATCGCTACTTGCGCTTGCCGCGCTTCTCGCGAATCTTCATCGTGATGTCGAGCGGGGTCCCCTCGAACCCGAACTCCTCGCGCAGCCGCCGCTCGATGTACCGGCGGTAGCCCTCCTCCAGGAACCCGGAGGTGAACAGCACGAACCGCGGCGGCCGCACGCCCGCCTGCGTCGCGAACAGGATCCGCGGCTGCTTGCCGCCCCGGATCGGGTGCGGGTGCGAGTTCACCAGGTCGGCGAAGAACTGGTTGAGCTTGGACGTCGGCACCCGGTGCCCCCAGCCCTCCAGCGCCGTCTCGATGCCCGGCACCAGCTTCTCCATGTGCCGCCCGGTACGGGCGGAGATGTTCACCCGCGGCGCCCAGCGCGCGTTGTGCAGCTGCCGGTCGATCTCGCGCTCCAGGTAGTGCCGGCGCTCCTCGTCCAGCAGGTCCCACTTGTTGTACGCGATCACCAGCGCGCGGCCCGAATCGATCACCATCGAGATGATCCGCAGGTCCTGCTCGGCCAGCGGCTCGGTGGTGTCGATCAGCACCACCGCGACCTCGGCCCGCTCCAGCGCCGACTGGGTCCGCAGCGTGGCGTAGAAGTCGGCGCCCTGGTTCTCCCGGTGCCGCCGCCGGATCCCCGCGGTGTCGATGAACCGCCAGGTCTTCCCGCCCAGCTCGATCATCTCGTCGACCGGGTCCCGGGTGGTGCCCGCGACCGCGTCCACCACCGCGCGGTTCTCCCCCGCCAGCTGGTTGAGCAGGCTCGACTTGCCGACGTTGGGACGGCCCAGCAGCGCCACCCGGCGCGGCCCCGCGTACTCCTCGAACGACTCGGCCGGCGCCTCCTCGGGCAGCGCCTCCAGCACCGCGTCCAGCAGGTCGCCGCTGCCGCGCCCGTGCAGCGCGCTGACCGGGTGCGGCTCACCGATGCCCAGCCCCCACAGCATCGCCGCGTCCGCCTCGGCGGCCACGTCGTCGACCTTGTTGGCCACCAGCACCACCGGCTTGCCGGACCGGCGCAGGATCTCCACCACGGCCTCATCGACGTCGGTGGCGCCCACGGTCGCGTCGACCACGAACATCACCGCGTCCGCCAGGTCCACCGCCAGCCGCGCCTGCTCGGCGATCGCGGCGGCCAGCCCGGACGCGTCCGGCAGCCACCCGCCGGTGTCCACCACCGTGAACCGGCGCCCGCTCCACGTCGCGTCGTAGGCCACCCGGTCCCGGGTCACCCCCGGCACGTCCTCCACGACCGCCTCGCGCCGCCCGATGATCCGGTTGACCAGCGTCGACTTGCCGACGTTGGGCCGCCCGACCACGGCCACCACCGGCGCCGGCGCCTCTTCGGCCTCCGGCGCGGCGGCCGTCTCGATCTCGTACTCGCTCACTGTCTTCGTCATCTCCGTGTACCCGCGGGGGCAAGCCCCGCAGCACGATGAATCCCGCCACCTGCGGGAACGCCTTCAGGCACCGGATCCGGCGCCGCCCGGCGTCTCAGTCGCGCTCTTTGGCGAGGCGGACTACCGCCTCGATGACCTCGCCGAGGCTCAGCTCGGTCGAGTCGATCTCCTCGGCGTCGCCGGCCTTGGCCAGCGGGGACGCCTTCCGGGTGGAGTCGAGCCGGTCCCGGCGGGCCTGCTCGGCCTGCGTCACCGTCACCGACGCGCCCGGGTCCGCGGCCAGCTCCCTGGCCCGCCGCGCGGCCCGCGCCTCCTCGCTCGCGGTGAGGTAGACCTTGACCCCCGCGTCCGGCGCCACGACCGTGCCGATGTCGCGGCCCTCCACCACGATGCCCCCGGCCCCGATGATCTCACGCTGGAGCTCCACCAGCCGCGCCCGCACCTCGGGGACCGAGCTGACCGCGCTGACCGCGTTGGTCACCTCGCGGGTACGGATCGGGGCCGACACGTCCGCGCCGTCCACGGTGATCGTGGGGCCGTCCGGGTCGGTGCCGGACTCGATCACCGGCTCGGCCGCCCGCGCCGCGACGGCCGCCGCGTCCTCCACCGGAACGCCCGCGTTCAGCATCCACCACGTCATGGCGCGGTACATCGCGCCGGTGTCGAGGTAGCGCAGGCCGAGCGCGCGGGCCACTCCCTTGGAGGCGCTGGACTTGCCCGACCCGGAGGGGCCGTCCATGGCGATGACGAGCGGCACGATGCTCCCTTTCTCAGCGGCGGGGGCGGGCACCTGGCGGCCCGGAGATCATGCGGGAACCGAGCGGCTCCCGACGTGCCAGGCTACCGCTGCCGCGGCACCGCCGGGGCCCGCGCGCGGCGGGCCTCAGGCCGGTACGGACCAGCCGCGGGCGCGCAGCTCCGCGGCCAGCTTCTCGGCCGCGTCGGGCTTGACCGACAGCTCCAGCACGCCCAGCGGGCGGCCGGGCGAGTGCTCGATCGTCACGTCCTCGATGTTGACCCCGGCGATCCCCGCCGCCTGGAAGATCATCGCCAGCTCGCCGGGACGGTCCGGGATCACGACCTGGACGACGCTGTAGGAGGACGCCTCGCCGCCGTGCTTGCCCGGGATCTGCGCCCGGCCGGCGTTGCCGCGCAGCAGCAGGTCCGCCACGTGCGTGGCGGCCTCCTCGCTGCCGTCGCGCAGCAGCGAGGCCGCGACCGCGAGGTCGGTGGCCACCGCCTCCAGCACGTCGGCGACCGGCGCGGAGTTGGCCGACAGGATCCCGATCCACAGCCGCGGGTCGCTGGCGGCGATGCGGGTGACGTCCCGCACGCCCTGCCCGGCCAGGCCGAGCGCCACGTCGTCGGCGGCGGTCAGCCGGGCCGCGACGGCGGCCGACACCACGTGCGGGCCGTGCGAGACCAGCGCGACGGCGCGGTCGTGGTGCTCGGCGTCCACCACGACGGGCTCGGCGCCACAGGCGCGGGCCAGCGCGGTGACCGCCTCGATCGTCTCGGGCGCCGCGGCCTCGGTCGGGCACAGCGCCCACGGCCGGCCCAGGAACAGGTCGCCGCGGGCCGCCGCCGGCCCGGACCGCTCGCGGCCCGCCAGCGGATGGCCCGCCACGAACGTGCTCAGGTCGCAGCCCAGCTCGGCGGCCTGCCGCAGCGGCAGCGCCTTGACGCTGGCGACGTCGGTGTAGGCGGTGGCCAGGCCGCGCTTCTGCGCGTCCAGCAGCGTCACCGCGACGGCCGCCGGCGGCACCGCCAGCACGGCCAGGTCGGCGGGCGCGCCGGCCGCGCCGTCCGGCAGCGCCTCGCCCGCGCCCAGCTCCACCGCCATCGCCAGCGACGCGGCGTCCCGGTCGGTCAGCAGCACCTCGGTGCCGCGCTCGCGCATCGCCAGGGCGATCGACGTGCCGATCAGGCCCGTCCCGATCACGGTGACGCGCGCTGGAATGCCCTTTTCAGCCACCCCACCAGCGTAGCGGCCCGGGCGTACGGCCCCGTCCGGCCGCGGGACCCGTCGGGCGCCCTACTGGGCGATGTCGAGCCGCAGCGCGGTGGCCCCGCGCAGGTAGACGTGCTGGATCTCGGCCCGCGGCCGGGCCGTCTCGATGTGCGCCATGAGCCGGATCACCCTCGGCAGCGCGTGCGGCACCGCGATCTCGGACGCGCACAGCAGCGGCACCTCGTGGAAGCCGAGCTTGCGCGCGGCAAGCGCCGGGAACTCCGACACCAGGTCCGGTGTCGCGGTGAACAGCACGCTGATCACGTCGTCGGTGGTGAGCCCGTTCCGGCTCATCACCTCGCTGACCAGCTCGGTGGTCGCCGCCAGGATCTGGTCCCGGTCGTCGGCGTCGACCTGCGTCGCCCCGCGGACCGCGCGTACCGCCACGTTCTCGTCCTCCCCGCTCTTCCGCCCTACAGATCCACGGCCTTGTACAGCTCGCCTACAGATCCACGGCCTTGTACAGCTCGCCGACCTCTTTCACGGTCAGCGCCCTCAGCCCGCCGGGCTTCAGCTGGCCCAGCTTGATCGGCCCGAACTCTATTCGGGCCAGCTGCTGGACCGGAAACCCGACCTCCTTCAGCAGGCGGCGGACGATGTGCTTGCGGCCCTCGTGCAGGGTGATCTCCACCAGCACCCGCTTGCCGACCTGGTCGAAGATCCGGAACTTGTCGGCCTTGGCCGGGCCGTCCTCCAGCGTGACCCCGGCGCGCAGCCGCTTGCCCAGGTCGCGCGGGATCGGGCCGTGGATCTCGGCCAGGTACGTCTTCTGGACGCCCCAGCTGGGGTGGGTGAGCCGGTGCGACAGCTCGCCGTCGTTGGTGAGCAGGATCAGGCCCTCGGTGTCGGTGTCGAGCCGGCCCACGTGGAACAGCCGCTCGGGCACCTCCACGTAGTCGGCCAGCGACTTGCGGCCCCGCTCGTCCGACATCGTGCTCACCACGCCGCGCGGCTTGTTGATCATGTAGTAGCGCATCTCGGCGCGGGTCTCGACCCGCCGGCCGTCGACATGGATCACGTCCCGGCTCGGGTCGACCCGCTCGCCGAACCGGAAGATCTTGTTGCCGTTGACCTTGACCCGGCCCTCGCCGATCAGTTCCTCGCAGTGGCGCCGGCTGCCGATCCCGGCCTCGGCCAGAACCTTCTGCAGGCGTACGCCCTCGTTTTCAGTCACTTGTCCTCGATGATCTCTTCTGGCAGGTCGTCGGGCAGGAAGGGGGCCAGCTCGGGCAGCTCCTCCAGGTCGCGCAGCCCCAGCCGTTCCAGGAAGTACCCGGTCGTGCGGTAGAGGTGCGCCTGCGTCTCGGGATCCTGGCCGGCGTCCTCGATGAGGCCGCGCAGCGTCAGGGTACGGATGACGCCGTCGCTGTTGACGCCGCGGATCGCCGACACGCGGGCCCGGCTGACCGGCTGCCGGTACGCCACCACCGCCAGCGTCTCCAGCGCCGCCTGCGTCAGGCGGGCCTGCTGGCCGTCGGTGACGAAGCGCTCCACGACCGGGGCGCACACGTCCCGGGTGTAGTAGCGCCAGCCGCCGGCGACCTCCCTGAGATCGAACCCGCGGCCCTGCGCGGTGTATTCCGCCGACAGCTCGCGCAGCACGGCGGTGATCTCGTGGGTGGGCCGCTCCAGCAGCTGGGCCAGCGTGATCTCGGCGACCGGCTCGTCCACGACCAGCAGGATCGCCTCCACGGAGGCCCGCAGTCCGGGGAACTCGCCGTCACCCGACTCGGCCGGCTCGGCGGCGTCGGTGGGCTCGGCGGGCAGCGCCGGATCGCGAGGGGCGCCGCCGGGCGCGTCCTCGCCGGGTGGTTCGGTCATCGGTCTCGTCCTTCTCCGGGCTCGTTCTTCCGGGGCTCCGCGTCACCGGGCTTCCCTGGCTTCCCGGGCTCCCGGGCGCCCTCGTACGCGTCGCCCACCCGGACCTCGCCCTCGTCGGTGCCGGTCCAGGTGATGTGCAGCTCACCGAGCGGCTCGGGCTGCTCGAACGCGACCGCCTGCTCGCGGTACAGCTCCAGCAGCGCCAGGAACCGCGCCACGATCTCGAACGTGCCGGCGCAGTCGTCGGTCAGCACCCGGAACGTCGTCGCGCGCAGCTCCCGCAGCCGCTCGACGACGATCGCGGCCTGCTCCTTGACGCTGGTCTGCGCCTGGTAGATGTGCTCGACCGACACCGACGGCGGCGCCTTCGGCGCCAGCGCCTTGGCGGCCAGCCGCGCGAACTCGGCCGGCCCCAGCCCGAGCAGCACCTCCGGCAGCAGGTTGGCGAACCGCGGCTCCATCGGCACCATGCGCGGGTAGCGGCGGCCCTGGTCGGCGATCTTCGCGGTGAAGACCTTGGCGACCTCCTTGTACGCGCGGTACTGCAGCAGCCGCGCGAACAGCAGGTCGCGGGCCTCCAGCAGCGCCAGGTCCTCCTCGTCGTCGACCTCGCCCGAGGGCAGCAGCCGGGCCGCCTTGAGGTCGAGCAGGGTGGCCGCGACCAGCAGGAAGTGGCTGGCCTGGTCGAGGTCCCACTCCTTGCCGTGCGAGCGGATGTGCGCGATGAAGTCGTCGGTGACCTTGTGCAGCGAGACCTCGGTGATGTCCAGCTTGTGCTTGGAGATCAGCCCGAGCAGCAGGTCGAACGGGCCCTCGAAGTTGTCCAGATGGACCTGGAACCCGCGCGCCTGGCCGGTGTCCCCGGCACCCTCGACGCTCTCGGCACCCTCCGCGCCGTCTGTGCCATCAGCGCCCTCAGCCTCCACCGCGCCCTCGGTGCCCTGCTCCGGGGGCGTCTCGTCCACGCCGCTCACGGTAGCCGAGCCCACCAGGTGTCCCTCTCGTCACGCGCCGCTGCAAGGGACCATCGTCCCACGGCCGCGGAGGCGACCGGACCGGCCGGCGGCTCAGTCCTCGTCGTCGTCGGCGTTCCAGCGCTGAAGGACCTCGCGGGCCAGCCCGCGGTAGGCGTTGGCGCCCATCGAGTTGGGGTCGAAGTAGGTGATCGGCTCGCCGGCGACGGTCGCGTCCGGGAACCGCACGGTCCGGTTGATCACCGTGTGGAAGACCTTGTCGCCGAACGCCTCGACGATGCGGCCGAGGACCTCGCGGGTGTGCAGGGTGCGGGAGTCGTACATCGTGCCGAGCACGCCGTCGATCACCAGGTCGGGATTGATCCGGCCCTGCACCTTGTCGATGGTCTCCATCAGCAGCGCCACGCCGCGCATCGCGAAGTACTCGCACTCCAGCGGGATCAGCACGCCCGCGCTGGCGGCCAGCGCGTTCACGGTGAGCAGGCCCAGCGACGGCTGGCAGTCGATCAGGATGTAGTCGTAGTGCGGCACCGCCGACTTCAGCGTGTGCGCGAGGATGTACTCGCGGCCCACCTCGTGGACGAGCTGGACCTCGGCGCCCGACAGGTCGATGTTGCTGGGCAGCAGGTCCATGCCGTCGACACCGGTGTCGATGACGACGTCCTCCCAGTCGGTGTCCGACTCCAGCAGGAGGTTGTGGATCGTCATGTCGAGCTGGCGCGGGTCGCCCTTGCCCAGCCCGACCGACAGGGCGCCCTGCGGGTCGAAGTCCACCAGCAGCACCCGGCGGCCGTACTCGGCGAGCGCGGCGCCCAGGTTGATCGTGGTGGTGGTCTTGCCGACGCCGCCCTTCTGGTTGCAGATCGACACGATCCGGGCGGGGCCGTGCTCGGCCAGCGGCTCAGGGTCCGGGAAATTGGGCACGGGACGCTGCGTCGGCCCGAGCGCGCGGCTCGGATCGGTCTCGATGGTGGCGGAGGAGAGGACCCCTCCCGTGGCCTGCGTGCTCGTCAACAGAATCCTCCCCGGTGGCCGAAAATGCCATCCAGAACCGGGACTCTAAGGCTTGACACCAGCGGTCACAAGCCGACGCGCGCCCTTGGTCGCGATTTGCGCCGGCCAGGGACGGGCGGTCCCGGGCGTGAAAAAGGAACGGTCAGCCCCGTGCGCGGGGATGGGAGGTGGCGTAGACCTCGCGCAGCAGCTGCACCGTCACCAGAGTGTAGACCTGCGTCGTCGTCACCGAGGCGTGTCCGAGCAATTCCTGCACGACCCGCACGTCCGCGCCGCCGTCGAGCAGGTGCGTGGCGAACGAGTGCCGCAGCGTGTGCGGGGACACGTCCGACAGCCTCGCCCGTTCCGCGGCGGCGCGCAGCACCATCCAGGCGCCCTGCCGCGACAGCCGCCCGCCGCGCGCGTTGAGGAACAGCGCGGGCCCGCCCCGGCCCCGTCCCGCCCCGCTCAGCACCGGCCGGGCCCGGACGAGGTAGGCGTCGATCGCGCGGGCCGCGTACCCGCCGACCGGGACGACGCGGGTCTTGCCGCCCTTGCCGGCGATGCGCGCGAAGCCCTCGCCGAGGTCGAGGTCGTCGACGTCCAGGCCGACGGCCTCGGAGATGCGGGCGCCGGACCCGTACAGCAACTCCAGCAGCGCCCGGTCGCGCAGGGCGCGGGCGGTGTCGGCGTCGCCGCCGCCCTCGGCGCCCGTCCCGGCCGCCGCCAGCAGCCGCTCGACGTCCTCGATGGAGATCGCCTTGGGCAGCCGGCGGGGCGGCGTCGGCGGCTTGACGTCGCGGGCCGGGTCCGCGGCGGCCAGTCCCTCCCGCAGCGCGAAGCGGTGCAGCCCGCGGACGGCGACCACCGCGCGGGCGGCCGAGCCCGCCGACAGCGGCGGGTGCCCGCCGCCGCCCTCGCGCAGGCCGACCAGGAACGCGCGCACGTCGTCCTCGGTGACCTGGTCGATCGCGGTGCGGCCGCGCTCCTCCAGCACGGTCACGTACCGCCGCAGGTCGCGCCGGTACGAGCTGAGCGTGTTGGCGGCCAGGCCCCGCTCGACGGCCAGGTGGCCGAGGTAGGTGCGCACCGCCGCGCCCAGTGCGGTGCCGGGCCACGTCTCGTCGGCGCCGGGCCGCGCGAGGCTCCGGCCGGTCGTGCTCGGGGTCAGTTGCGGCACCTCTTCCCGGGGCGGGGCGGCCGAGTGGGACGCGCCCATCATGTCAGCCTTCGGGCGCCTCCACCGGCCGCAGCCCGCGGTACCCGGCCGCCCGGGCGGCGTGCGCCGCCAGGATCCCGGTGACGGCGATCGCGTTGTGCAGCTCGCCGGCCAGCACCTTGCGGACGGCCTCGTCCAGCGGCACCCACACCACCGGCATGTCGGCCTCCTCGTGCACCCGCTCGAAGTCGATCTGGTCGGCGGGCACCTCGGTGAGGTCGCGGGCCAGGAAGATCCGGACCCGCTCGTCCGACATGCCGGGCGAGGTGAGCACGTCCGCGAGGACGTCCCAGCGAGCCGCCCGGTGGCCGGCCTCCTCCAGCAGCTCCCGCGCGGCCAGCTCGTGCAGCGGCTCGCCGCGCACGTCGCGGAGCCCGGCGGGCGCCTCCCACAGCATGCGCCCGGCGGCGTGCCGGTACTGGCGCAGCAGCAGGACGCGGTCGGCCGCGTCCACGGCCACGATCCCCACCGAGCCGGGATGCTCGATCACGTCCCGGTGGACGATCTCGGTCGTGGCGCCGTTCGGCATCCGGACCGCGTCCCGCCGGACGGCGAAGATCCGGCCCTCGAACGCGCGGTCCGACCCGGTGACCTCCCACTTCGCGGGGGCGTCCCGCACGCCGTCCGGCTCTCCCCGCGCGTCGCGGTCGCTCACGGAGTGGACACCGCGCCGGCGCCGCCGCGCAGCTCCGCGTAGTCGAGCGCCGCGGCGATGAGCCCGGCGAACAGCGGGTGCGGGCGGGTCGGGCGGGACAGGAACTCCGGGTGCGCCTGGGTGCCGACGAAGAACGGGTGCGCCTCGCGCGGCAGCTCGACGTACTCGACCAGCCGGCCGTCGGGCGACAGCCCGCTGAAGACCAGCCCGGCCTTCTCCAGCTGCTCGCGGTAGGAGTTGTTGACCTCGTAGCGGTGCCGGTGCCGCTCGGACGCCTTGGCCTCGCCGTACAGCTCCCGGACGATCGAGCCCTCGGCCAGGTCGGCCGGGTAGAGGCCGAGCCGCATGGTGCCGCCCATGTCGCGCTCGCCGGCGACCACGTCGACC
Source organism: Actinomadura sp. 21ATH (assembly GCF_041951345.1). Classification (NCBI taxonomy): domain Bacteria; kingdom Bacillati; phylum Actinomycetota; class Actinomycetes; order Streptosporangiales; family Thermomonosporaceae; genus Actinomadura; species Actinomadura sp. 21ATH. The sequence continues at coordinate 338,682 of NZ_JBGNUR010000005.1, forward strand.
TGGTCGGCCATCGTGGCCACCACCGGGTGCGGGGTGGCCGGGTCGAACTCGGCGCTGCCGGCGTCGGGCAGCCCGCCGTTGGCGCGGGCCGACTCGATCACCATGCACTGGAGGCCGAGGCAGATGCCCAGCAGCGGGACGCGGTTCTCCCGGGCGTGCCGGATCGCGCCGAGCTTGCCCTCGATGCCGCGCACCCCGAAACCGCCGGGGATCAGCACGCCGTCGACGCCGTCCAGCTCGCGCCGGGCGCCCTCGGGCGTCTCGCACTCGTCGCTCTTGACCCAGCGGATGCTGACCTTGGCGTCGTTGCCGAACCCGCCGTGCCGCAGCGCCTCGGTGACCGACAGGTACGCGTCGGGCAGGTCGATGTACTTGCCGACCAGCGCGATCGTGACCTCGCGGGCCGGGCGGTGGACCCGGCGCAGCAGCTCGTCCCAGGCGCCCCAGTCGACGTCCCGGAACGGCAGCCCGAGCCGGCGGACGACGTAGGCGTCCAGGCCCTCGGCGTGCAGCACCTTGGGGATGTCGTAGATGCTCGCGGCGTCGACGGCCGAGACCACGGCCTCGCGGTCCACGTCGCACATCATGCTGATCTTGTTCTTCAGCCCGTCGGTGATCGGCCGGTCCGAGCGGCACACGATCGCGTCGGGCTGGATGCCGATGGAGCGCAGCGCGGCCACCGAGTGCTGGGTCGGCTTGGTCTTCAGCTCGCCCGACGGCCCGATGTAGGGCAGCAGCGACACGTGCAGGAAGAAGCAGTTGTCGCGGCCGATCTCGTGCCGGATCTGCCGGACCGACTCCAGGAACGGCTGCGACTCGATGTCGCCGACCGTGCCGCCGACCTCGGTGATCACGATGTCGACGTCGTCGCCGGGATCGGCGGCCATGCCGCGGATCCGGTCCTTGATCTCGTTGGTGATGTGCGGGATCACCTGGACGGTGTCCCCCAGGTACTCGCCGCGCCGCTCCCTGGCGATCACGTTGGAGTAGACCTGGCCGGTGGTGACGTTGGCGGACCCGTGCAGGCGGGTGTCCAGGAACCGCTCGTAGTGGCCGATGTCGAGGTCGGTCTCGGCCCCGTCGTCGGTCACGAAGACCTCACCGTGCTGGAACGGGTTCATCGTCCCGGGGTCCACGTTGAGGTACGGGTCGAGTTTCTGCATCGTGACCCGAAGGCCGCGCAGGGCCAGCAAGCGGCCGAGGCTGGACGCCGTCAGTCCCTTGCCGAGGCTGGAGGCGACACCGCCGGTGACGAAGAGATGCTTGGTAGGACGTGATCTACCAGTGGCTGCCGAAGGCAAGAAGGCGCTCCCGTGGTCGTTGCGAGGCGGACGGTACCGCACTGTCCACGGGCCACCAGAATAACAGGCACGGCGGCATGCGCCGTCCGGGTCGTGCCCGGACGGGCGCGCGGGGCCCCTGGTCAGCGGCCCCGCGCGGGGCCGGATGGCCGAATCGGGCGCGGGAGCGGGCCGCACACCGTGAAAACGAAGGGACGCCGCCCGCGTCGAAGCGGGCGGCGTCCCGGGGCGTCCCACGCGCGGCCCGGCGCGTTCCGGCGGCGGTCGCGCGCCGCCGGCGGCTCAGATCCGCGGCGCCGCGGTCGGCATGATCGTCCGGAGCTGGCGGGTGAGCTCGTCGATCAGCGAGCGGGCCTGGTCGGCGGCCTGCCGGGCGGCGTCGCGCTCCTGCGACAGCTCGGCGATCGCGGCGCGCTGCTCGGTCACGGCCTGGGCGAGCTGGTCCACCCACTGGTCGCGTTCCTTGAGCTTCTCGGCGATCGCGTCGCGCTCGGCGGCCATCTGCCGCATCCCGGTGACCGCGTTGTCGCGCTCCCGGCCGGCCTGGTCGACCTGGCCGCGGGCCAGGGTGGCCTCCGACTCGGCGCGGGCCTGCGCCTGGACGGCCGCCTCGCGGCCGCGCTCGGCGGCCTCCCGGGCCTGGGCGGCGGCGTCCCGCTCGCGCTCGGCCTTCTTGGCCGCCTCCAGCGACTGGGCGGCGGTGTCGAGGGCCTGCTCGCGCTCGGACTCGGCGGCCTGCAGCCGGCGGCGGGCGTCCTCGGCCTCCTTCGCGGCGCCGGCCACGGCGTGCTGGAGGTTCTGGATCTTCACCTCGGCGTCGGCGATCTTGGCGCGCAGGCCCGACATCTCGCCGTGCGCCGCCTCCAGCGCCCGCGACAGCTCGGACGCCTGCTCGGCCATCCGGTCGCGCTCGCCCTCGGCGGTCCGCCGGGCGGCGACGGCGTCCTCGACGGCGCGCAGCGCGTCGTCGCGAGCCTCGCTCATCGCGTCGCGCTGGGTGATCGCCTGCCGGACGGTCGCCTCGGCCTCGGCGACGCGCCGCTCCGCCTCGCCCGCGCGGCGCTCGGCCTCGGCGGCGCGCCGGTCGGCCTGCTCCATCCCGGCCTGCGCCTGCTCCATCTGGGAGCGGGCCTGCTCGGCCTGGGCGCGCGCCTGGTCGGCCTGCACCCGGGCCTGCTCGGCCTGGCCGCGGGCCTGGTCGGCCTGGGCGCGGCCCTGCTGGGCCTGGTTCCAGGCCGCGGCGGCGTCGCGCTGCGCCTGCTCCTTCTCCGCCTGGATCGCGGAGATCTGGGTGGACGCCTCGGCCTGCGCCTCGGTGACGCGGCGCTCGGCCTCCACCGCGCGCCGGTCGGCCTGCTCGGCCTGCCCCCGCGCCCGCTGCACCTCACCCCACGCCGCCGCCGCGTCCCGCTGCGCCGACTCCTTCTCCGCCTGGATCGCGGAGATCTGGGTGGACGCCTCGGCCTGCGCCTCGGTGACGCGGCGCTCGGCCTCCACCGCGCGCCGGTCGGCCTGCTCGGCCTGCCCCCGCGCCCGCTGCACCTCACCCCACGCCGCCGCCGCGTCCCGCTGCGCCGACTCCTTCTCCGCCTGGATCGCGGAGATCTGGTTCTGCGCGTCGGTCTGCGCCTCGCTGACCTTGCGCTCGCCCGCCGACAGGGCGTCGCCGATGAGGTCGGCCATCTGGCGCAGCCGCTCGACGATGTCCCAGGGCTGCGCCTCCTGCCGCTCGGGCTCGGTGCGGGCCGCGTCGCCGGGCCGCTGCCCGGCCGCCTTGATCGGCTGCGCGGCCGCGTCCCGGGCCGTGGCGGGCCAGGGCGTGCCGGTGTTCTGGACGGGGCGCGACCCCGATCCGTTCAGCTCGCTCACGTGTCTCCTCGCCTGGCGGCGCGGTGCCGCGTTCGCGGGGCCCTGGTACACATCGGCGTACACATCGCCGTACCCGTCGCCGTACTCATGGTGTTCGCCGCACTCCTCGCCCGGCGGCCCACGTCCGCCCGGCGGCTCGTCGCTTCGCTCACCCAAGGCACTCTAGTGCCGACCAGCAAGGCGTTTGCCCAGTTTGGGGTTTAGTTTCTTGATCCGCGCGGTGTATTCGCGCGCATAGAACGCCGCGACTCCCAGCGTACGGGCGTTCCCGGCCCCGACCTCACCCCGATGGGACAATCACCGGTCATGGAGTTTCGGACCCTGTATCCGCCGATCGAGCCGTACGATTCCGGGCTGCTCGACGTCGGCGACGGCGACCAGATCTACTGGGAGGTCAGCGGCAACCCTGACGGGAAGCCGGCGGTGATGGTGCACGGCGGGCCGGGCGGCGGGTGCTCCCCGGAGCACCGGCGGCAGTTCGACCCCGCGGCGTACCGGATCGTGCTGTTCGACCAGCGCAACTGCGGCCGCAGCCTCCCCCACGCCGGGGACCCGGCGGTGTCGCTGGAGAACAACACCACCTGGAACCTGGTGGCCGACATGGAGAAGCTGCGCGAGCACCTGGGCATCGACAGGTGGCTGGTGTTCGGCGGCTCGTGGGGCAGCGCGCTGTCGCTGGCGTACGCGCAGACCCACCCGGACCGGACCTCGGAGCTGGTGCTGCGCGGCATCTTCATGCTGCGGCCGTTCGAGCTGTACTGGTTCTACCAGGAGGGCGCGTCGCTGCTGTTCCCCGACCTGTGGGAGGACTTCCTGGCGCCGATCCCCGAGGACGAGCGGGACGACCTCATCGCCGCGTACGCCGAGCGGCTGCACTCCCCCGACCGCGAGGTGCGGGTCGCCGCGGCGCGGGCGTGGTCGCAGTGGGAGGGCCGCACGGTCTCGCTGCTGCCCGACCCGGAGCGGGCCGACCGGTTCGGCGAGCCGGACTACGCGGTCTCGTTCGCCCGGATCGAGAACCACTACTTCGTCAACGAGGGGTTCTTCGAGGAGGAGCAGCTGCTGCGGGACGTCGACCGGATCCGGCACATCCCCGCGGTGATCGTCCAGGGCCGGTACGACGTGTGCACGCCCGCCGCGACGGCGTGGGACCTGCACCGGGCCTGGCCCGAGGCCGACTTCCACATCGTCGGCGACGCGGGGCACGCGTACACCGAGCCGGGGATCCTGCACCGGCTGATCGAGGCCACCGACCGCTTCGCCGCCGCCGGGACGGGCTGAGCGCCGCCCTCTTACACCATCTGACGCTCCGGCCTGACGGAAACCTGACAAACGGTCCCCGGGCCGGAGCCGCGCTCCCGCGGGCCCCGTGCGGCGCACGGGGCCCGCTGCGCGCCTCCCACCTCGATCGACGCAACGTGACGCCGACCTCACGGAGCACGTTGACACAAGTGCCATGTGATTCACGTCACAAAAATGAGACAAAGATTTCGTCATCTCGCCGTAACAAATCATTAGAGTGACCCGCGACGGCCCCTCCGCGCGCCCACCTGCCCGCCCCCCCGGTTACCCCTGCGTAACGCAGGGAATGGCGCCCGCCGATCGCGCCCCGCCGCGCCGAAAATGACCCGGAAAATAACAAGCGTATTGTTATACCCGCTGCGGAAAACTCTAAACATCCCGCATATAACATTCCGTAGCGATCAGGGCCCGAACTTGGGTAACTTACCTGGACATGGCAGCGCAACCCCTGCAAACGCCCCCTGACCGATCCGGACACAACTCGGCCATACGGCTGGAGGAACCGCATCTAGAGGACGGGCCGGAGTTGTGGCGGCTCGCACGGGACTCGCGGGTTCTGGACGTGAACTCGCCCTACAGCTATGTGCTGTGGTGCCGGGATTTCGCCGGCACCTCCGTGGTGGCCCGGGACACCGGAACGGGCCGGCCGTGCGGTTTCATCACCGGCTTCACCCGCCCGGCGGCACCGGACACGCTCTTCGTCTGGCAGGTCGCCGTCGACGACGCCTTCCGCGGCCAGGGCCTGGCCCGCCGCATGCTCGACGACCTCGGAGACCGGGTCGCCGCCCGCGGCGGCGGGTACGTGGAGGCCACGGTCACGCCCGACAACACCCCCTCCACCAGGATGTTCGAGTCCTTCGCCCGCAACCGCGGCTGCGCGCTGGAGCGGACCCCGCTGTTCGGCCGCGAGCACTTCCCCGAGGGCCACGAACCCGAGGTCCTCTTCCGCATCGGCCCCCTGCGGCCGGCGATCTGACCCGGCAGGCGGCCGGCACGCCCGTGTCCCCGCGCCACGCGGCCGTACCGCCCGCCGTGCCCACGGCATGCCCGCCCGTCACACCACACCCGCCCATCCACCACACCTGCCCGGGAGGCAGAAAATGGATGTTTTCGCTCACCTCGAATCCGAAGTCCGCGGCTACTGCAGGGGCTGGCCGACCGTGTTCGACACCGCCCGCGGCAGCACCATGACCGACGAGAACGGCAAGACCTACCTCGACTTCTTCGCCGGCGCCGGGACGCTCAACTACGGCCATAACAACCCGCAGCTGAAACAGCGCCTCATGGACCACTTCATGAGCGACGGCGTCGTGCACAGCCTCGACATGTACACGGTCGCGAAACGCCGGTTCCTGGAGACGTTCGAGGAGATCGTGCTGAAGCCGCGCGGGCTGGACTACAAGGTCCAGTTCCCCGGCCCGGCCGGAAACCATTCGGTCGAGGCGGCGCTCAAACTCGCCCGGAAATACACCGGCCGGGAGAGCGTCATCAGCTTCACCAACGCCTTCCACGGCATGACCCTCGGCGCGCTGGCGGTCACCGGCAACTCGATGAAGCGCGGCGGCGCCGGCGTCCCGCTGGGCCACGGCGTCGCGATGCCGTACGACAACTACCTCGACGGCCGCACCCCCGACTTCCTGCTGCTGGAGACGATGCTCGACGACAGCGGCAGCGGCCTGGACGTGCCCGCCGCCGTGATCGTCGAGACCGTGCAGGGCGAGGGCGGCATCAACGTCGCCACCGCCGAGTGGCTGCGCGGCCTCTCCGACCTGTGCAAGCGGCACGACATCCTGCTGATCGTCGACGACGTGCAGATGGGCTGCGGCCGCACCGGCGCGTTCTTCAGCTTCGAAGAGGCCGGGATCAAGCCCGACATCGTCTGCCTGTCCAAGTCGCTCAGCGGCTACGGCCTGCCGTTCGCGATCACGCTCATGCGCCGCGAGCTGGACGTGTGGGAGCCCGGCGAGCACAACGGCACCTTCCGCGGCTTCAACCCGGCGTTCGTCACCGCCACCGCCGCGCTGGAGGACTACTGGACCGGCGAGGGCCTGGAGAAGCAGACCCTCGCCAAGGGCGAGCAGGTGGAGCGCGCCCTGAACGAGATCGCGCTGGAGCACGCCGGCGCGGTCGAGACCGTCCGCGGCCGCGGCCTGGCCTGGGGCCTGGTCATGCGGGACGCGGACCTGGCCCCGCGGGTCTGCGCCGAGGCGTTCGGCCGCGGCCTGCTCATGGAGACCTCCGGTCCGGAGGGCGAGGTGGTCAAGCTGCTGCCGCCGCTCACCACGACCACCGAGGAGCTGGCCACGGGGCTGGAGATCATCGCCGAGTCTGTCCGCGCCGTGCGCGCGACGGTGGCGGTCTGACCGCGGCCTCGGCCGCGAGCGCGACCGCCGGCCGTACCGGCTCGACACGAGGAAAGGAACACCAGAAGTGATCGTCCGTTCTCTCAAGGACATCATCGGCACCGAGCGCGACGTGCAGGCCCCGACGTGGTGCAGCCGCCGCTTCGTGCTGGCCGGCGACAAGGTCGGGTTCTCGATGCACGAGACCATCCTGTACGCCGGCACCAGCACCGACATGTGGTACGCCAACCACATCGAGGCCGTGTACTGCGTCGAGGGCGAGGGCGAGCTCGTCAACCGGGAGACGGGCGAGAAGCACCGTATCGAGCCCGGCGTCATGTACCTGCTGAACGAGCATGACCGCCACACCTTCAACGCCAAGACCGACGTCCGCACCGTGTGCGTGTTCAACCCGCCGGTCACCGGGCGGGAGGTGCACGACGAGAACGGTGTCTACCCGCTGATCACTGAGGAGGACGCATGAGCATCATCGAGAGCCATCCGACGATCGACGACGCCTATCCGACCCGCAAGTGCGGCGAGGCGGCCCTGCTGTACCGGCAGGACCCCGTCGTGTACGGCGGCCCCGACGACGGGCCGATCGACGCCGCCACGCTCGACTCGTTCGACACCAACGGCTTCCTCACGGTCGACCAGCTGCTGCTGCCCGAAGAGGTCGAGGACTACCGGGCCGAGCTGCGCCGCCTGTCCGCCGACCCGGCGGTACGCGCCGACGAGCGCACCGTGACCGAGCGGGAGTCCGACGAGGTCCGCTCCATCTTCGAGGTCCACAAGATCAGTGAGGTCTTCGCCGAGCTGGTCCGCGACCCCCGCGTCGTCGGCCGCGCCCGGCAGATTCTCGGCTCTGAGGTTTACGTCCACCAGAGCCGGGTGAATTACAAGCCAGGATTCACCGGTACGGACTTCTACTGGCACTCGGACTTCGAGACCTGGCACGCGGAGGACGGCATGCCGCGCATGCGCGCGGTGAGCATCTCCATCGCGCTCACCGAGAACTTCGTGCACAATGGCGCCCTCATGATCATGCCGGGATCGCACAAGACGTTCGTGTCGTGCGTCGGCGAGACGCCCGACGACCACTACAAGTCCTCGCTGAAGAACCAGGAGATCGGCACGCCCGATCCCAACAGCCTCTCGATCCTCGCCGACAAGCACGGGATCGAGCTGTTCACCGGCGCCGCGGGATCCGCGACGATGTTCGACTGCAACTGCATGCACGGCTCCAACGGCAACATCACGCCGTTCCCGCGGTCGAACGTCTTCATCGTCTTCAACAGCGTCGACAACGCCTGCACCGAGCCGTTCTCGGCGTCCGCGCCGCGGCCGTCGTTCATCGGTGCGCGCGATTTCACCCCAGTCGGCGCGTAGGGGTCTACCCTGCCGTCCTAACTCAATCGACACCCGATCGACCCGACTCCGGCCATTCGACTCCGACCGTTCCCGATCCCCGCGTCCCCGACCCATCGGGCGCGTGACCGCCGGGGGCCGCACCGCGGCCCCCGGCGGTCGCCGCCATCACACAGGAGATCAAAGATGACTTCCTCGAGACGCCACTTCCTGCGTACCGCGACCCTGCTCGCGGGGGCGATCCCGCTGGCCGCGGCCGGCTGCTCGACCACCGACCCGGAGGCCGAGAAGGCGGGCGGCGGCACCCTGGCCAGGGCCAAGCAGGAGGGCAAGATCAAGGTTGGCTTCGCCAACGAGGCCCCGTACGGCTTCACCGACAAGTCCGGCAAGCTCACCGGCGAGGCCCCGGAGCTGGCCCGGGCCATCTTCAAGGAACTCGGGATCGCCAACGTCGAGGGCGTCCAGGTCGACTTCGGCGGGCTGATCGGCGGGCTGAAGGCCAAGCGGTTCGACGTCATCGCGGCCGGGATGTTCATCAACAAGGAGCGCTGCGCGGAGGTCGCGTTCTCCGACCCCGACTACGTCGCCAAGACCGCGTTCATGGTGCCCAAGGGCAACCCCAAGAAGATCCTCAAGTTCGAGGACGTCACCAAGACCAAGGCCAACATCGGCGTGCTCACGGGTGCGGTGGAGGGCGGCTACGCCGAGAAGCTCGGCGTGCCCAAGGGCCAGATCAAGACCTTCGCCGACCAGCCCAGCGCGTACGAGGGCCTCAAGGCGAAGCGGATCGACGCGATCGCGCTGACCCGCATCTCGCTGGTCGACCTGCTGTCCAAGCACGAGGGCGAGCCGTACGAGGTCACCGAGGCGTTCGTCCCGGTCATCGACGGCAAGGAGCAGTTCGGCGCGGGCGGCTTCGCGTTCCGCAAGGCCGACGCCGACCTGCTCAAGGCGTTCAACGACAAGCTCACCGAGTTCAAGCAGCAGAACAAGCTGCTGCCGATCATCCAGCCGTTCGGCTTCAGCCAGGCCGAGCTGCCGGGCGCCGGTGACACGGCGGCGAAGTTCTGCGCGGTCTGACCCGTGGGCGAAGTCCTCGACAGCTACCAACAGCTGCTCCAGGGCGCGTGGATCACCATCCAGCTCACGGTCTACGGGAGCGTGCTGGCGCTGGTGCTCGCGCTGGTCTTCGGCCTGGCCGGGACCTCGCGGAACCGCGCCGTGCGCGCGCTCAACCGCGTGTACGTGGAGTTCTTCCGCGGCACGGCCACCCTGGTGCTGATGTACTGGTTCTTCTACGCGCTGCCGCTGATCGGCCTCCGCTTCACGCCGATGGCCGCCGCGGTGATCGCGCTGGGGCTCAACGTGGGCGCGTACGGCGCCGAGGTCGTCCGGGGTTCGATCAACGCGGTGCCGAAGGCCCAGCACGAGGCCACGATCGCGCTCAACTTCACCCCGGTCCAGCGGATGCGGCGGGTGCTGCTGCCGCAGGCGGTGGCGCTGATGCTGCCGCCGTTCGGCAACCTGCTGATCGAGCTGATGAAGGGCAGCGCGATCGTCTCGCTGATCACCATCGGCGACCTGACGTTCCGGGCGAAGCAGATCCAGTCCTCGACCGGGGAGACGCTGTGGACCTACGTCGCGATCCTGGTGATCTACTTCGTGATCGCGCAACTGCTGCAGCTGCTGGTCCGGTACGCCGAGCGGCGCGTTGACCGCATGCTCGGCCGGCGGCCCAGCGCCAAGGCCGTTCCGGCCACGGCGGGTACGGGGGCGGGGGTGACGGGCTGATGACCTGGGACTGGACCTACACCGGGGAGATCCTGCCCGACCTGCTCAACGGGCTGCGCGTCACGATCATCGCGACCGTGCTCGGCTACCTGCTGGCGCTGGTACTGGGCCTGGTGTGGACGCTGCTGCGGCGCTCTCCCGTCACGGTGGTCAGCCAGACCACCCGCTGGGTGGTGGAGTTCATCCGCAGCACGCCGCTGCTGGTGCAGCTGTTCTTCATCTTCTACGTGTTCCCCTCGTTCGGGCTCACGCTGGGCCCGCTCACCGCGGGGATCATCGGGCTGGGCCTGCACTACTCGGCCTACACCTCGGAGGTGTACCGGGCCGGGATCGCCGACGTGCCCCGCGGGCAGTGGGAGGCGACGGTCGCGCTCAACCTGCCCAAGAGCCGGGTATGGATGGACGTGATCCTGCCGCAGGCCGTCCGCAAGGTCGTGCCGACACTCGGCAACTACCTCATCGCCATGTTCAAGGACTCACCGCTGCTGCTGGCGATCAACGTCGCGGAGATGCTGGGCGCGGCGTACCAGATCGGCGCGCAGACGCTGAAGTTCCTCGAACCGATCACGGTCGTGGGACTGCTGTTCGTCGTCGTCAGCGTCGTGTCCTCGATCATCGTCCGTCGCCTGGAGAGGCGCTATGCCACCTACTGACACCACACCCGAGGACTCCTCGCCCGAGGTCGCCGTCTCCAAGGGGACGCCGGCGGACGAGGCGAAGTCCTCCGCCGTACCGCTCAAGAAGGGCGAGAGCACCGCGCCCGGGATCAGCTTCGAGAAGGTCGTGAAGCAGTTCGGGTCGAACGTCGTCCTGCGCGAGCTGGACTTCACGGTCGCGCCGGGCGAGCGGGTCACGCTGATCGGGCCCAGCGGCTCGGGCAAGACCACGATCCTGCGGCTGCTGATGACGCTGGAGAGGGTCAACAGCGGGGTGATCCGGGTCGGCGACCGGCCGCTGTCGCACATGGACAAGGGCGGCAGGCTTGTCCCGGCCAACGAGAAGCACCTGCACGAGATGCGCAAGCAGGTCGGGATGGTGTTCCAGCAGTTCAACCTGTTCCCCAACATGAACGTGCTGCGCAACCTCACCGAGGGGCCCGTGCACGTGCTCGGCCGGTCCAAGGACCAGGCCGCCGAGAAGGCCCGGGAACTGCTGGACCTGGTCGGGCTGGCCGACAAGGAGAACGCCCACCCGACCCAGCTGTCGGGCGGCCAGCAGCAGCGGGTGGCGATCGCGCGGGCGCTGGCGATGGAGCCCAGGGTCCTGCTGCTGGACGAGGTCACCTCGGCGCTGGACCCCGAGCTCGTCGTCGGCGTCCAGGACCTGCTGCGCGACATCGCCCGCGAGAGCGACCTCACGATCCTGTGCGTGACCCACGAGATGCACTTCGCGAAGGACATCTCCGACCGGGTCCTGATGTTCGACCAGGGGCAGATCGTCGAGGAGGGCCCGCCGGAGCAGATCTTCGGCGAGCCGTCCGAGCAGCGTACGCGGGACTTCCTCCAGGCGGTGCTCGCTTCCTAGGAAGCCGCCATGGGGCCGTCCGCGCTTCCGTCGCCCCGGGGCGCGGGCGGTCCCTCCCGCCGGCGGCGGGCGTCCAGCCACGCCAGCGGGAGCGCCGCGGCCATCCCCGCGGCGGCCACGGCGAACGAGACGGCGATGCCGAGGGCGCCGGACAGCAGCCCGATGACCGCCCCGCCGGCGCCGGTGCCCGCGTCGAAGGCGATGTTCCACGCGGCGCTGGCCGAGCCGTGCCCGGCCGGCCCGGAGCGCTGGAACATCACCACCAGCGTGTCGTTCTGGACCAGGCCGAACCCGAGGCCGTAGAGCGTCGCCGCGGCGACCGCGGTGACGGACGCGCCGGTCCCGTCCGCGGCGGCGGCCGCGGCCAGCCCCGCCATCCCCAGCCCGCCCGCAACGACGCCGGGCCCGGCCAGCCGCCCCGCGCCGGCGCGGTCGCTCCACACGCCCGCCGTCCACCGCCCGGCGATGATCGCCGCCGACAGCGCGAACAGCGCGGCCGCCGCCGTGGTGGCGTCCAGGGCGAGCGGCAGGAACGAGGCGACGCCGCCGAACGCGCAGGAGGAGACGAACAGCGCCGTCCAGGGCGCCGCGTACCGGCGCGCCGCCCGCCTCGCGTCCCGCGCGAGGGGTGCCGTCCGGGGCCCGCGCGGGCGCGGCGTACGGTCCGGGGCCAGGGCCGGGTGGCGGGACATCGCCACGGCCAGCGGGACGGCGAGGACGCTCACGATCCCGGCCGCCACGAAGACCGGGACGAACCCGTACCGCTCGACCGCCCACAGGCCCGCCGGGAGCACCAGCACCTGCGGCAGGCCGATGGTCAGGCCGTACAGGCCGAGGGCGCGGCCGCGGCGGCCGGGCGCGACGAGTGCGGCCACCAGCGCCGCGCCGGCGACCGTGACGATCCCGAAGCCCGCGCCGCGCACCGCCGACACGGCCAGCACCCACGGCAGCGCGGCGGACGCGGCGTACCCGAACGCGGGCACGCCCAGCAGCAGCGCCCCGGCCACCAGCAGCGCGCGGGCGCCGAACCGGCGGGTCAGCCGGCCCATCGCGAGCTGGACGAGGACGGTGGCGGCCATGAACGTCGCGGTCGCCGCGCCCGCGCCGCCGTGGCCGGCGCCGCCGCCGACCGAGAACAGCGGCACCACCGACAGCAGGACGGCGTGGTTGGAGAACATCCCGAGCGTGCCCGCCAGCAGGAGCAGGAAGTCGCGTCCCGCCAGCCCGGAAGCGGGCGCGGCCGGGGCCGCCCGCCGGCCGTCGCGGGACATGGGGGCGGGACCGTCGCTGGATGTCACGTGATCGTTGCTACAGCACCCGGGACATCATGTCCAAACGGGCACTTCACACCTGTCGGTGTGTAATAGAACGTCATTCGGTACGGTGGCGGTGGGCAACGACACCAAGGAGGTACGGCGGTGACCCATGGTTGACGGCACGGCCATCGCGGGACTCGGCATGACCGAGCTGGGCAAGGTGTACGGGCGCAGCCCCCGGCGGCTGGCGGCCGACGCGGTCCGGCTCGCGGCCGCCGACGCTGGCCTCGCGCTCGGTGACCTGGACGGGCTGCTGGTCAGCCACGGCCTCGGCGGCTCCCCCGGAATCGAGGTCGCCGACACCCTCGGCCTGCGCGACCTGCGCCTGCTCAGCCAGATGAACTCCTTCGGCGCCACCGCCGGCGCCATGGTCTCCTACGCCGCGATGTCCGTCCTCAGCGGCGCCGCCACCACCGTGGCCTGCGTCTTCGCCGACGCCCCGCTCAAACCGAAACAGTCCTCCGGCTCGGCGTACCACCGCGACGCCCGCGAATGGTACGGATTCGGCGGCATGACCGCCGCGCTCGGCCTGCGCAGCGTCAACGCGTTCTACGCCCTCGCCGCCCAGCGCCACATGAACCGGTACGGCACCACCGGCGAGCAGCTCGGCGCCATCGCCGTCAGCACCCGCGACTGGGCCACCCGCAACCCGCTCGCCCAGATGCGCGACCCCATCACGCTCGCCGACCACCAGGCGTCCCGCTGGGTCGCCGAACCCCTCCACCTGCTCGACTGCTGCCTCGTCTCCAACGGCGCCATCGCGGTCATCATCACCTCCGCCGACCGCGCCCGCGACCTCGCCCGGCCGCCCGTCCACCTGTGGGGCTGGGGCCAGGGCCACCCCGGGCACCGCAAGGAGCGCGGCAGCGAGTTCGGCCTCACCACCGGCGCGCTCACCTCCGGCCCCGTCGCCATGAAGATGGCCGGCGTCACCGCCGCCGACATCAGCCAGGCCCAGCTCTACGACTGCTACACCTACACCGTCCTGGTGACGCTGGAGGACTACGGCTTCTGCGCCAAGGGCGAGGGCGGCCCGTTCGCCGCGTCCGGCGCCCTCGGCCCCGGCGGCGCCCTCCCCACCAACACCGGCGGCGGCCAGCTGTCCGCGTACTACATGTGGGGCATGACACCGCTGTCGGAGGCCGTCATCCAGGCCCGCGGCGACGGCGGCGACCGCCAGGCCGACCGCAACGACGTCATCCTCGTCAGCGGCAACGGCGGCATCCTCGACCACCACTCCACGATGATCGTCAGCCCGCACCCGAAGGGGGCCTGAGCATGGAGATCGGCATCCTGCGCCGCGACGGCCGCACCGACCCGTTCTTCGACGGCACCGCCGCGGACCGGCTCGTCATCCGCCGCTGCGAACCCTGCGACCGCTGGTACGCCCCCGACCAGGGCGCCTGCCCCGAATGCGGCAGCGAGGACCTCGCCTGGGCCGACGCCGAGGGCACCGCCACCCTCGTCACCTGGACCGTCGCCCACGGCCGCGGCACCGAACCCGCCACCCTCGCCCTCGTCGAACTGGCCGAGGGCCCCTGGCTGCACGCCCGGCTCGACGGCCTCGACCCCGCGGACCTGCGCGAGGGCCTCCCCCTCCGCGCCACCTTCGTCCACCCTGACGAGGGCGAGTCCTACGTCCTGTTCAAGGGAGCCTGAAGCCATGCGTACCGACATCTGCGACATGTTCGGCATCGAGTTCCCGCTGCTGGCGTTCAGCCACTGCCGCGACGTGGTCGCCGCCGTCACCAACGCCGGCGGCATGGGCGTCCTCGGCGCCGTCGCCTACTCCCCCGAACGCCTCGAAGAGGAACTGCGCTGGATCGACGACCACGTCGGCGGCCGCCCGTACGGCGTCGACGTCCTGGTCCCCGGCAAGATCGACGAATCGGCCGAGCGCGCCGGCCGCGGCGAGGGCGGCCTCGACACCATGCTGGCCTCCGTCCCCGCCGAGCACTGGACGTTCCTCCAGAGCCTCTTCGAGAAGTACGACGTCCCGCCCCCGGACCTGAACCGCGCCCGCAAGAGCAACTCCCGCGGCGGCACCCAGGTCACCAAGGAGGGCGCCACCGAACTGATCGAGGTGTCGCTCGCGCACCCGATCCGCCTGATCGCCAGCGCCCTCGGCACCCCGCCGCCGCTCATGGTCGACAAGGCCAAGTCCGCCGGCGTCCCCGTCGCCGCCCTGGTCGGCACCGCCGAGCACGCCCGCCGCCAGGTCGCCGCCGGCGTCGACCTGATCGTCGCCCAGGGCGGCGAGGCCGGCGGCCACACCGGCGAGATCTCCACCATGGTCCTGGTCCCCGAGGTCGTCGACACCGTCGCCCCCATCCCCGTGCTCGCCGCCGGCGGCATCGGCACCGGCCGGCAGATGGCCGCCGCCCTCGCCCTCGGAGCGTCCGGCGTCTGGTGCGGCTCGGTCTGGCTCACCACCGAGGAGGCCGAGACGCCGCCCACCGTCAAGGAGAAGCTGCTCGCCGCCACCTCCCGCGACACCGTCCGGTCCCGCTCCCGCACCGGCAAGCCCGCCCGCCAGCTCCGCTCCGCCTGGACCGACGAGTGGGACGGCCCCGGCAGCCCCGGCCCGCTCGGCATGCCCATCCAGATGATCGTCGCGCACGGCGCCATGGCCCAGATCGACAAGATCGCCGCCTCCGGCAACCCGGGCGCCCGGCAGCTCGCCAACTACTTCGTCGGCCAGGTCGTCGGCCAGATGAACACCGTCAAACCCGCCCGCCAGGTCGTCTACGACATGATCGAGGAGTTCGCCGCGGCCCTCGACCGCCTCAACACGATCGCCCGGTGAGAGCGGCTCAGTAGAACTGGTTCAGGGGGCGGCCCGGGCCCTTGCGGATCTGGTCGGTGAACAGGCGGGCCAGCGCCTCGTGCCCGCGGACCGTCGGGTGGAAGCTGCGCGGCTCGGCCGCCAGCTGCGACACGCTCACCGCCAGGCCGTTCATGTACGGGTCCGGGCTGCCCACCTCGTGCCCGGCGAACGCGCTGTAGGCGTCGACGAACTCGACGCTGCCCGCGCCGCCGGTCGCCGCGACGCGCTGGTCCGCCTCGGCCACCGTCTGCCGGATCAGCTCGTTGAGCTCCCGGTGCCGCGCGTTCAGCCACTGCTGGTCGGCCACGCTGATGTTGTCGCCGCCCGCGCCGTCGGTCTCCGAGAACGCCCGCGGGTACCCCATCACGATCAGGCGCGCCTTCGGCGCCCGCTCCGCGATCTTCCGGTAGAGGTCGGGCAGCGTGGTGCGCAGCTCGGCCATCCGCTGCGCGACGTCCCCGCCCTGCTCCGAGCAGCTCCTGCTCCACGGCAGCTTCACCACGCAGCCCGCGAGGATCTTGGAGAAGCCCACGTCGTTGCCGCCCACGCTGATCGTGATCAGCGTGGTGTTCCCGTCGATCCGGGACAGCTGGGACGGCTCGCCGGACTTGCCGGTCTGCACCGTCCGCGTGGTCGCGCCCGAGCACGCCCAGAACGCCGTGGCCTTGAACGGGTAGGCCTTCGCGACCTGGTGGAAGTACGCCTTGGACGTCCGCTGGCAGCGCGCCAGCGGGTTGTGGTCGGCGGCGGTCGCCTCGGCGCCCAGCCCGGACGAGTACGAGTCGCCCAGCGCCACGTACGCTCCCCCGGTGGCCGCCTCGATGGGGCTGATCGGCTGCCGCTCCCGCGTCCGCGCCGGATCCGCGTGCGCCGCCCTGACCGGCTTGGGGCAGCCGATCCCGAAGACCTCGCACCGCACCGCCGGCAGCGCCACCAGCGGAGTGATCGCGACCAGGAGCAGCCCGACCAGGATCGCGACGGACCGGCCGCGTGCACCGATGCGCATCCGTTGCCTCCCCTCGTCCTGACCAGACGCCTCCGGCGTCCCGCGGGTTCCCGCCTTTACGTTGTAGATTATTAGATCCGTACCCGGCGGGCCCGCCGGTGGTGGATCCTGGAGCAACACGCTACGTCCGGGAGGGCCATGCTCGCCGCACTGACCGGCCTCGGCCTGTCGGCCGCGGCCGGGCTGAACGCCTACATCCCGCTGCTGGTGATCGGCCTCCTCGACCGCCACACCGACCTCGTCCGGCTGCCCGCCGAATCCGGCTGGCTCGCCGACGGCCGGGTGCTGGCCCTGCTCGCCGTCCTGCTGGCCGCCGAGATCGTCCTGGACAAGATCCCCGTCGTCGACACCGTCAACGACGTGATCCAGACCGCGGTCCGCCCCGCCGCCGGCGGCGCCGCGTTCGCCGCCACCGAGTCCGCCGCCCGCCTGGAGGAGCAGGCGCCCTGGCTCGGCTGGGTCGCCGGCATCGTGGTCGCCCTGCTGTTCCACCTCGCCAAGGCGTCCGTGCGCCCGGTCGTCAATGCCGGCACCCTCGGCGCCGGCGCGCCCGCCGTCAGCACGGCCGAGGACGCCATCTCCCTCGGCATGAGCCTGCTCGCCGTGCTGGCGCCGCTGGTCGCGCTGGCCGGGCTGGTGATGCTGGCGTACGCCGCGTACCGGCTGCTGCGGCTCCGCCGCCGCCTGAAGAGGCGCCGCGCGGCACCCGGCTGACCGCCGTTCATTCCGGGCCGGGCACCCCGCGGGCCAGCGCGGCGCGAATCCCGCCCACGGCGAGGACGGCCGCCGCCGCCAGGAACGTGAAGCAGTAAGCCACCAGCCGGCCGTTCCCCTCCGCGCCCGCCGCGAAGACGGCGAGCGCCGCCCCCGGCACCAGCACCCAGATCGCACCGAACGTGAGGCGCCGCCCGAGCCGGCCGGGCAGCATCAGCGCGGCCGCGAAGAGCAGCACGAACAGGCCGGACCCGAAGAGGTAGTCGAACCAGTCCCCGGTCACCTCCGCCGCGCTCCCCTCCCCCGCCGCGCGCGGGCGGGCGAACAGCACCACGTCGGCCGAACTCGACTCGTCGACGCGCACGCCGGTCCCCACGATCCCCTCGGCGTCCCGGCGGGGCGGCGGAAACGGCATCGGGCTGGTCAGGATCCGCGGCGACACCGCCAGGACGAGGGCCGCAAGCCGCCATCCGACGGCGGGCCGCTCCCACAACCGCACCTGGGAACCCCGCTCGGGCTCCGCCATCACACCTCCCGGAATCGATCATCTGGGCGTCCCACCAAACCGCATGACCGCCCCCCGCGTCCGGCGAATCACTCATCGGCGGGCACTCCGGAACGCCGCCGCCTCCTCCGCACCACGGCCACCGCAGCCCACCGGCCGTTCGAGATTCATGCGCGATCGCACGTCCGCCGCCCGCCGGACGACTGGACGAAACGCATCCACACCACGCACCGGCCACCCTGCGCACGCACGCCCCAGTCCGAGGCGAGCGCATCGATGATCCGCATGCCTCGCCCGTCCTCGGCCATTTGGCCGTCCCGCAGCCGGGGCCGCGCGCCCCCGCCCCCGTCGTCGCCCACTTCCGCGACCAGCACCCCGTCCGTCACCGCGAGACGGACGGACACCAGCCCGCCCCGTCCCGAAGCGGTGTGCTCCACCGCGTTGGTGAACGCCTCGTTCACGCACGTGCGGACGTCATCGAGCAGGGGATGCCCCTCCCCCAGCACGTCCCGTACGAACCCCCGCGCCTCCACGGCCGAACGCTCCAGGCCCGGCAGCGTCACGCACAGGGCCCCGTCGAGCGTCGCGCTCACGAGCCGGCCTCCGCCGCGATCCGCAGCGCCGCCTCGTCCAGCCGGGCCGCGTTCAACTCCACCCGCCGCCACACCAGCAGCCATGCCCGGCCGCGCTCGACGGCGAGGACCGGCTCCCATCGCGCGTTCCCGCACCGTACGAACAGCACCGGCTGCGTCCCTTGCGGGAAGTCCAGCCGGCAGCTCAGCGAGACCGTCCACAACCGCCACGCCAACCCCGCCAGGAGCGAATACCGCATCTCACTCGGCGCCATCGGATCCCCTTCCACCGGACCGTCACGCACCCAGATTCATCGCACTGCGCGGCCCCCACCAGGCATTCGACACGCCTCGCGACGTCCAGTCACTGGATTTTGAGTCTCCAGCAGATCCCATCTCCTTCAGCTACTAAGCGTGACAGTATGAACACATGCCGGAAGACCCCCCGTCATCCGCTCGCCTCCGCCGGATAGGCCGGGCACTTCGCCAAGTACGCGAAGACTCGGGCTATACCCTCCAGGCAGCGGGCCGCCGCCTCGAACGCTCGGGCTCCTCACTGAGCCTGATCGAGAACGGCCTGCAGTCACTGCGCCTCCGCGACCTCGGGTTCATCCTCAATGCCTATGGCGTTGACGCGAACCTGTACAAAGCCCTGATGACGCTCGCGGAACAAGAGCACCGGTCAGGGTGGTGGTGCGCCTTCAAGGACATCGCATCCCGCTCCGACTGCGACTACGCCTCGTTGGAGCGCGACGCCTCGGCCCTGGACGCGATCGAGACCGGCTTCATCCCCGGACTCCTTCAGATCGAGGACTACGCACTCGCCATCATGCGAGCGCACGTCCCCGAAATCCCGCCCGAACGCGCGGACCGGTTCGTCGCGTTCCGGATGGCCCGTCAGCGCATACTTGACCAGCCCGACCCACCCAAGATCCGGCTCGTGCTGGATGAGGCCGCCTTGCGTCGAGCACGGGGCGGGCCTGCGGTCATGCGGGCGCAGCTCCAACGGCTGGTGAACGAGTCGGAACGGGAGCGACTGTCCATTCAGGTCCTCCCGTTCGCCTCGACCGCCGACCCCGGCGTAAACGAATCCTTTTGGCTGCTGGACATCGGAGATCCCAGTGTGCTGAGCACGGTGCTGATCACCTATCTCACGGGACGCCTGATGCTCGACGACTCCACAAGCGTCGAACGGTACCGGAACGCCTTCCGCCGAATACGAATGGCAGCCCTCAGCGAAACCCGCTCCCGGGACCTGATCCAGCGAATAATGTCGGACGCATGAGCGGACCAGAACTGTCCAATGCCGCCTGGCGCACCAGCACTCACAGCCAAGCGCAGACGTCGGAGTGCGTCGAAGTCGCAGAATGGAACGCCCGCGTGGCCGTACGAGACTCCAAGAACCCGGACGGGCCCGTCCTCGCCCTCCACGCGGCCACTTGGCGCTCGTTGCTACACAACCTCAAGAACCACTGACCACGGCCTCCGGTGGGCTGCGGGGTGTCCGGCGCATCACTCATCGGCGGGCACCGCGGAACGGCGCCGCCTCCTCCGGACCACGGCCACCGCGGCGGCCGCGCAGGCCGCGGCCGCGAAGACCGCCAGGCCGCCCCGGCCCACCAGCGCCTCGATGCGCTCCGCCGACGCGCCCGCGAACGCGCCGATCCCCACGTACACGGCCGCCCACACCAGCGCGCCGGCCAGCGAGGCGGGCAGGAAGCGCGCGTACGGCACGCCTGCCGCCCCCGCCGCGGCCGGGGTCAGCGTGCGCACCACCGGCACCAGGCGGGTGAGCAGCACCGCGGCGGCGCCGCGCCTGCGCAGTACCGCCATCGCCCGGTCCCAGTGCCGCTGCCCGGCCTTGCGCACGATCCGCGTCCGGCCCATGGCCTCCCCGTACCGGCGCCCGATCAGGTAGCCGACATGGTCGCCCGCCGTCACGCCCAGCCCGACCGCGAGCAGCATCGCCGCGAACCGGACCGGCTCCGCCGCCGACGCGCCCAGCACCAGCACCGCCGTCTCGCCGGGGACAAGCGTCCCGACCCCGAGCCCCGACTCGGCGAACGCCAGCAGCCACGCGACCGCCAGCAGCGGCGCGAGCGGAAGCTCCCCCAATGTCCGGACGGTCTCCGCGACCCATTCCATCTACACCCTCGCACGACTCAGTCGTGCCGCCCCGCAGCAACTCTAGTTCCAAGATCCACCCGGATGGCCCGCCGCCCCCGGCGTTGACTCGTGGCGTGTCTCTCACCAGGACGCGCCGCGAGAGGCGGACACGCCACGAGTCGACACGGCGCTAGAGCGGCGCCCACATGACGACGCGCGGCCCCAGCTCGTGCAGGCCGGCCGCGACCTCGTCGTCCCAGTGGCCGCGCAGCCCCGGCCCCCAGCGCTCCGCGGGCAGGACCTCGAAGCCGTGCTTGGCGTACCAGGGCGCGTTCCACGGGACGTCCTGGAAGGTCAGCAGCGAGACCCCGGGCGCCCCGGCGCGCCGGGCCCGTTCCAGCACCTCGCGCAGCAGCAGCGCGCCGATCCCCTGCCGCACCCGGTCCGCGTGCACCGCGATCTGCTCCAGGTGGACGGCCCCGTCCAGCTCCTGCACGGCCGCGAACCCCAGCGGCGGATCGCCCGCCACCAGGATGTCGCCGCCGCCCTTCTCGATCATCGTCTCGATCACCGTCGGCCCGGCCGGGAACGCGATCCCCAGCGGGCCGAACATCCCGTCCGCGCTCTCCTCGATCGCGGCCAGCAGCGGCAGATCGACCGGACGTGCCGTACGGGGCTCCAGATCCATCCCGCGATCGTACGTCCGCCCCTTCCGCACCGCCTCCCGAATCACCGGCCGCGCCCGGCTGGCAGCGGCGCCACTGGCGGGGCAGGAGGAGGCCGGGGCCTCGGTTCACGATCTGGGACGTCGGCACGCGCAGGAGGCTGCACGCCTTTCCCGTCCCGGGCCCGCGGATCCGGGACGTGCTGGTCACCGACGACGCACGCACCCTGGTCACCTGGACGACGACGGCGTCGCCACGTCTAGGGCACCTGCATCCGGTCGGCGACATCGTTCTGCGACAGGCCGAGGCTCTGGCGCCGTTCTGCCAGCCGGTACGCGCCGATGTACGCCCGGTTGCGCTTTCGCGCCTCGTCGACCCGCTCTTCGCCGCCGGCCCCGGCAACGACCTCAGCCCGGACGTCGCTCCACTTCGGGAAGCTCGTCATAGCCACCCCCTGCTTGGACGGTTCTGAGGATATGGTGCCGTCGCGATGGAGGAGGAACCCCATGTGCGGGCACGATCTGGAGATGAAGGAGGCTCGCGTGGCGGGCCTTCTGGAGGAGTACCCGACCGCGCGGGATGCGGGTCGGGGGCATTCGGCGCTCAGGGGTGTCGGCGAGGTCGGCTGGGTGGGGTCGTCGTGCCCGGGCTCGACTCCGGCTTTGTTGGAATGTTTGCCGGACACGGCGGCCGGGGTTGAGGCCGTGCGTGTGCTGGCGAAGGTGTTGTTGGACGACCTTTTCACGCTTAATAAGGCGGCGCCGTTGCTCTTGGGGTTCGTGCTCGGGCTTGCGGACGAGTTGCATGCGGCCACGCGGCGTGAGTTGGTCGAGTGGCTGGTGGTCGTCGCCGGGCTGGCGGAGCCTGTGAGGGACGGGCTCGATCCGCGGATCTTGGGCGGCGAGGCCGGGGAGGACCGGCCGGAGTGGGCGCGGTGCCGGGGTGTGCTCATCGAGCACGCGGACGTGCTTCGCGAGTTGGTTCGGACAGCGGGCGGTGTTGATGCCGATTCTCTGGCGGTCCTTCTTGCCCCTGCCCCGCCCGTGACGTTCCAAGGCGCGGTTACTTGACGCCGGCTCCTTGATTCGTCACGGGCGGCCCGCGACGGTTACTTGACGCCGGCTTCCTTCATTTCTCTGAGTTCGCGCTTCAGTTCCTTGATCTCGTCGCGGAGGCGGGCGGCGAGTTCGAACTGGAGGTCGGTGGCGGCCTGGTGCATCTGGGCCGTCATCTGCTCGATGAGGCCCTCCAGCTCCTCGCGGGGGCGCTCGCCGACGAGGTCGGCGGCGTGGCGGCCGGCCTCCCTGGTGCGGGAGGCGAGGCCGGGGACGGGGGCCTTGCCTCGGCTCTGCTGGCGGCCCGCGCCGCCGATCAGGGTCTCGGTGTCGGCGTCCTCGCGGGCGAGGGAGTCGAGGATGTCGGCGATCCGCTTGCGGAGGGCCGTCGGCTCGATGCCGTGCTCCTCGTTGTAGGCGATCTGCTTGGCGCGGCGGCGGTTGGTCTCGTCGATCGCGCGCTCCATCGAGGGCGTGACCGTGTCGGCGTACATGTGCACCTGGCCGGACACGTTCCGGGCCGCGCGGCCGATCGTCTGGATCAGGGACGTCTCCGAGCGCAGGAAGCCCTCCTTGTCGGCGTCCAGGATGGCGACCAGGGAAACCTCGGGCAGGTCGAGGCCCTCGCGCAGCAGGTTGATGCCGACCAGGACGTCGAACTCGCCGGCGCGCAGCTCGCGCAGCAGCTCGATGCGGCGCAGGGTGTCGACCTCGCTGTGCAGGTAGCGGACCTGGATGCCGAGTTCGAGGAGGTAGTCGGTGAGGTCCTCGGCCATCTTCTTGGTCAGGGTGGTGACCAGGACGCGCTCGTCCTTCTCGGTGCGCTCGCGGATCTCGTGGACGAGGTCGTCGATCTGGCCCTTGGTGGACTTGACGACGATCTCGGGGTCGACCAGGCCGGTGGGGCGGATGACCTGCTCGACGACATCGCCCTGGACGCGGTTCATCTCGTACGAGCCGGGCGTGGCCGACAGGTAGACGGTCTGGCCGATCCGCTCCAGGAACTCCTCCCACTTCAGCGGGCGGTTGTCCATCGCGGACGGGAGCCGGAAGCCGTGCTCGACGAGCATCCGCTTGCGGGAGGCGTCGCCCTCGTACATGGCGCCGATCTGCGGGACGGTCTGGTGCGACTCGTCGACGACCAGCAGGAAGTCCTCGGGGAAGAAGTCGAGGAGGGTGTTGGGGGCGGTGCCGGGACCGCGGCCGTCCATGTGCCGGGAGTAGTTCTCGATGCCGGAGCAGGTGCCGACCTGGCGCATCATCTCGATGTCGTACGTGGTGCGCATGCGGAGCCGCTGCGCCTCCAGCAGCTTGCCCTGGGACTCCATCCGGGCCAGGGTCTCCTCCAGCTCGGCCTCGATGTCGCCGATCGCGCGCTCCATGCGCTCGGGGCCGGCGACGTAGTGGGAGGCGGGGAAGACGTACAGCTCCTGGTCCTCGCTGAGGACCTCGCCGGTCAGCGGGTGCAGGGTGGCCAGCTTCTCGATCTCGTCGCCGAACATCTCGACGCGGACCGCGAGCTCCTCGTACTGCGGGATGATCTCGATGGTGTCGCCGCGCACCCGGAACGTGCCGCGCGTGAACGCCAGGTCGTTGCGGGTGTACTGGCTGCCGACCAGCTGCCGCAGCAGGTCGTCGCGGTCGATCTCGTCGCCGACGCGGAGCCTGATCATGCGGTCGACGTACTCCTGCGGGGTGCCCAGGCCGTAGATGCAGGAGACGGACGCGACCACGATGGTGTCGCGCCGGGTGAGCAGCGAGTTGGTCGCCGAGTGCCGCAGCCGGTCGACCTCGTCGTTGATCGAGGAGTCCTTCTCGATGTAGGTGTCGGTCTGCGGGATGTACGCCTCGGGCTGGTAGTAGTCGTAGTACGAGACGAAGTACTCGACGGCGTTGTTGGGCAGCATCTCGCGCAGCTCGTTGGCGAACTGGGCGGCGAGGGTCTTGTTGGGCTGCATCACCAGGACGGGCCGCTGGAGCTTCTCCACCAGCCAGGCGATGGTGGCGGTCTTGCCGGTGCCGGTGGCGCCCAGCAGCACGCTGTCCTTGTCGCCGCGGGCGACCCGCTCGGCCAGGCCGGCGATGGCCGCCGGCTGGTCGCCGGAGGGCGTCATCTCCGTGACGACCTCGAACGGCGCCACCGTGCGCTGCAAATCCGTGATCGGCCGCATCCTCGCCTCTTCCCCTGAACGACCCGTCCCCCAACTGTATGCAGGGGGGATGACAATCCGGGACGGCGGTTTATTTCCCCAGGTCAGAGGGGAGCGGGATGCGGGCGCGGACGGTGAAGCCGCCGTCGCGGGGGCCGGCGTCCAGGGTGCCGCCGAGGGCGGTGACCCGCTCGCGCAGGCCAAGGAGGCCGTTCCCGCCGCTGGGCAGGCCGTGCCGGGGCGCCTCGCGGGGCGGGGCGTTGCTGATCTCGGCCTCGACCGCCTCGGGCGCCAGGGCCACGGCGACCACGGTGTCGGCGTCGCCGGCGTGCTTGTGCACGTTCGTCAGGGCCTCCTGGACGAGCCGGTACAGCGTCCGCCCGACGGCGGCGGGCATGGCGCGCTCCTCGCCGCGCACGGCCATCTCCACGGTGAGCCCGGCGGCGGTGGACTGGTGGACGAGGTCGCGGACGTCGGCGAGGGTGGGGGAGGTCTGCGGGAGCGCCTCCTCGCCCTGCCGCAGCACGCCGATCACCTGCCGGAGCTCCTCCAGCGCCTGCCGGCCCATGTCGCCGATGACGGCGGCGGTCTCGGCGGCCTGGTCGGGGTCGCGGCGGGCGACGGCCTTGAGGGCGCCGGCGTGGACGACCATGACGCTGACGCGGTTGGCGACGACGTCGTGCATCTCCCGGGCGATCCGGGTGCGCTCCTCGCCGCGGGCGCGTTCGGCCAGGAGGTGCTGCTCGCGTTCGAGGCGTTCGGCGCGTTCCTGGAGGGAGGCGAAGAGCTGCTTCCGGGTGCCCATGTAGAGGCCGAGCAGGACGGGCGGCGCCGTGAACGCGAACCCCGAGATCGCCTGGACGAGGAACGAGTCGGTGGTGGCGGTCGGCGACGGGAAGATCAGGAACAGCACGTAGCTGAGGACCGTGATCGCGATGATCGCGCGCCGGCAGGCGGTGTAGGCGCCCAGCGAGTACATCATGATCAGCGCGGACAGGCCGCCCCCGCCGGTCACGGTGGCGAACAGCGTGCCGCCCAGCGCGAGGGCCGCCGGGTGCCGGCGGCGCACGATCAGCGCGAGCCCGAGGACGGCGCTGGCGGCCGAGACCTCCCACCGCGGCAGCCAGAAGTCCTGCGGCGCGAACCAGAGCCAGGAGGGGTCGAACGTCGCGGCGGTCACCGCCAGGGCGATGTCCAGGGCGCGCGAGCGGCGCGTCGGCCACAGCCCCGTCCACCAGCCCCGGAAGGTCATGGCAGGAGCCTATAGCCGCCGCCCGGCCGTCCCGCATGGGGCGCCGCCGTCCGGGAGGCCCTGCCGGGCGGGGCCCGCGGGCGGTGGCCCGGCGCCGGACGGGGTGGTTACCATGACGGCGCCGACAAGGACGGGGATGCCGCAGACGATGACCCGCTTCGCCACCTGGCTAGGGAAGAACGCCGACGCCCTCATCGCGCTGATCTTGGCCGTGGTCGTCGCCGTGCTCGGCCTCGGCGTGAACATGCCGAACGAGGACGAGATCACCAACAGCGCGGTGCTGGCGGTGGTGGGCCTGCTGGCCACCTCCGTCCTGCGCGACCGCGGCCGCCGGGCGCCGGTGGAGGCCGAGATCAGGGACACGCTGCGGTCGTCGTCGGCGACGCTGGACGGGCTCGACCGCAAGCTGGACCGGCTGGAGTCGTTCGAGGAGGTCGTGGCCGGCACCCGGAAGGCGCTGGACGAGAGCGCGGTCGTCCGCGTGATCAGCGGCGCCCAGGTGGCGCAGGTGCTGGCGGAGGCCCGGCGCGACACCGACCGGTGGTTCTTCAAGGGCGGCACCGGCACCTACATCCGCGCCAGGACGCTGCCGGAGTGCGTGGCCGCGGCCCGCCGGGAGCGGCGCGCGCTGCTGTTCCGGATGGAGATCATCGACCCGTCGGACACGGCGGTCTGCGAGGACTACGCGCGGCACCGGCGGTCGGTCGCCGAGGGCCCGGACGCCACCGGCGAGCCGTGGACGCTGGAGCGCACCCGCAAGGAGGCGTACTCGACGATCCTGGCGGCGTGCTGGCACAAGCAGCGGTTCGGGATGCTCGACATCGACATCGGCCTGTCCCGGACGATGACGACGCTGCGGTACGACCTGTCGTCGTCCCGGGTCGTCGTCACCCGCGACGACCCGCGCGGGGAGGCGCTGGTGGTCGACAGCGGCAAGTTCTACTACGGCTGGGTGAGTGCGGAGCTGCAGGTCAGCCTCGACCAGGCCCGCCGGGTGCCGGTGGAGCAGGCCCGGCTGGCGCCGCTGGACGACGAGCCGACGGTCGAGGAGGTGCGCAAGCTGTTCGAGGTGATCGGCATCGAGCTGGCGCCGGGGTACACCGACCGGGACGTGGCCGAGATCGTCCGGAAGGCGCTGCGGCCCAAGGACCCGTACGAGTGATGCGCTACTCCGACATCCGCCGCGAGATCGCCGCCGGGACGGCGGCGGAGACGCTGCCGCGCTGGGCGGGGCGCGTGCTCGGCGACATCGGCGCGGGCCGCGCGGCGGCGAGCGCGGTGCGGCACCCGCTCGGCTTCCTGTGCATCCCGGTGGAGCGCAGCGGCGCCCTCGGGGTGTGCCTGCACATCTGGTCCCCGGAGGTGGCGCCGGCGCGGGCGACCACGTCCGCCGTCCACTGCCACAGCTGGGAGCTGGTGAGCTTCGTGTTGTACGGCTCGGTGCGCAACACGCGCGCGGACGTGGCCGACGCCCCCGCCGCGGGTCCGGACGGCGCCACCCACCGGGTGTTCGAGGTGGTGAGCCGGGGCGAGGTGGACGAGCTGCGCGCCACGGCCCGCACGGTCCGGTACGCGGCGGGCGACGCCGGGGTGCACGGCACCGGCGCGGTCTACAGCCTGCCGGCCGGGGTGTTCCACAGCACGGTGATCGAGGACGGCCCGGACGCCGCGACGGTGGCGCTGGGCCGGCAGGACCCGGGCCGCGGCGACCTGTCGCTGGGCCCGCTGGAGGGCGGGTCGCACGAGGCGCGCCGGCTGCGGTGCGGGCCGGACGAGACGGTGCGGGCGGCGCTGCGCTCGGCCCGCCGGATCGAGGCGGCCCACCCGTACCCGGCCGCGCCGGGCGACGCCGTCCCCGGGCCGCGGGCGGCGGGCGGGCGCGCCGCGCCCGGCTGCGATCCGCCCGGGCCGTACCCGAGCGCGGCCCGGCCGGGTCCCGGCGGGTTCCGCCGCTGACGTTCCGAGCCGGTCCGGCCGGACCGGCCGCGAGGCGACTGGAGAGCCAGATGACCACACCGTCCCCGCCGTCCCCCGCGCCGCCGCTGGATCTCGCCGCGGCCCGCTCGGTGGCGGTGGCCGCCGCGGAGGCCGCGGGGGCGCTGCTGCGCGCGCGGCTGAACGGCGCGGGCGGCGGCGCGGCGCTGGGCGTGCGGCTCAAGGGCGCGGCCGGGGACGTGGTGACCGAGCTGGACGTGGCCGCGGAGGCGCTGATCCTGGAGCGGCTGCGCGCCGCGTTCCCCCGGCACCGGATCGTCGCGGAGGAGTCCGGGGCGAGCGGCGGTGACGGCGAGGGCGGGAACGGCCCGGTGTGGCTGGTCGACCCGCTCGACGGGACCAACAACGTCGCGATCGGCATGCCGGTGTACGCGGTGGGCCTGGCGCTGTGCGCGGACTCCGTCCCCGTGCTGGGCGTGGTGCACGACCCGGTGAGCGGCCGCACGTGGTCGGCCGTGAAGGGCGAGGGCACGCTCGATCCCGCGGGGCGGCCCCTGCTGCTGGAGGGGCCGGGCCGCCCGGGCCGTTCCGAGAACCCCGTCCTGGCGTGGACGCAGGGCCATCCGGTGGGCCGCCGCGATCCGGTGGCGTTCCTGCTCAGGGCGCGGCTGGAGGCGCGCTGCGGCCGGCTGCTCCAGCTGTGGGCGCCGCTGGTGGCGTGGACGATGCTGGCGCGCGGCGACATCGACGGCATCGTCGGCTACCGGCCGGAGCTCGTGGACCTGCCCGCGGGGGCGATCCTGGCGGCGGAGGCGGGCGCGGAGCTGCGCGGCCTGGACGGCTCCCCGTACGAGCCGCGCCTGGGCCGCTCCCCCGACGAGCTCAGCTTCGTCGCGGCCCGGCCCGCGCTGCTGGACCGCCTGCTGGAGACGACGGCCGCGGCGCCGGACCTGGCCCGCGACGCCGCGGGCCGGCCGGACGGCGCGTTCCGCGTCACCTGGTGACCCCGCTCTCCCCGCGGTTCAGCCGGTCAGGAGCAGCGCCCCCGTGGCGGCCGCGCATCCCAGCACGCCCAGGGCCGCCCCCGTGAGGACGAACCGGCGCATCGGTACGGTCACGCCCCGGCGGCGGCACCACTCGAACCACAGCAGCGTGGCCAGCGACCCCCACGGGGTGACGACCGGGCCGACGTTGGTGCCGATGAGGAGCGCGAGCAGCTGGTCGTGGTTGCCGGCGGGGATGACGCCCTCCCCCGCGACGTAGGCGGGCAGGTTGTTCAGGGCGTTGGACAGGCCGGCGCCGGAGAAGGCGGCGCGGGCCGCCCCGCCCAGGCCGTCGTCCTCGCCGATGAGGCCGCGCATGACCGTGTCGAGCCCGTACCGGCTCAGGGTGGGGACGACCAGGAACAGGCCGGTGACGAACACCAGCAGCTGCCAGGGGATGAGGGCGGGCTTCAGCTGTGAGCGGTCCCGTACGGCGAAGGCTCCGACGGCGATGACGGCGGCGACGCCCGCGGCGGCCGCGATCTCCCAGCCGGTCTCGGCGCCGGCCAGGACGGCGCCGATGAACGCCATGCAGGCCAGGCCCGTCCCGCCGAACAGCACCCGGTCGCGGACGGGGGTGGGCGCGGGCGCCTCGTAGCGGTCCTGCCCGCGCGCGCCCCGCCGCCAGTAGAACGCCCACAGCAGCGCCATGGTGACGGCCAGGGACGCGAGCTGCGGCGCCCACATGCGCGCGGCGAACTCGGGGGTGCTCAGCGCGACCCGGTCCGACGCGAGCAGGTTGGTGAGGTTGGAGACGGGCAGCAGGAGGCTCGCGGTGTTGGCCAGCCACACGGTCGTCATGGCCAGCGGCAGCGCGGCGATGCCGGTGCGGGCCGCCAGCGCGAGCATGACGGGCGTGAGCAGCACGGCGGTGGTGTCGAGGTTGAGGAAGACGGTCGTCACCGACGCGAACGCCACGCACAGCAGGAAAAGCGCGCCGTAGCCGCCGCGGCCGGCGCGCGCCACCCGCTCGGCGATGAGGTCGAAGACCCCCGCCTCCTTGGTCAGCTCGGCGAGCACCACGACGGCGAACAGGAACACCAGCATGGGCAGGATCCGCTCCAGGCTGGCCTCGGCCTCGCGCGCGGGCAGCAGGCCCGTCGCCACGAACACCAGGCCGAGCACCAGCAGCCCGGCGCGGATCCAGTCGAGCGCGCTCGCGCCGCGCACCAGGCGGCGGAGGGCGGGGCCGGGCGTCACCACGCGGGCCATGATCCCATAGGCCGCGCGCCGCCCTGCGGGGTACGGCGATCGCGCGCGATACTGACCGCATGACACCCCCCGGCCACCCTTCGCGGCAGGAGCGCCCGACCGACTTCTTCATCAGCTACTCGCCGGCCGACGAGCGGTGGGCGTCCTGGATCGCCTGGCAGCTGGAGGCGGCCGGGTACCGGACGATGATGCAGGCGTGGGACTTCGTCCCCGGCACCAACTTCATCGACTTCATGGACCGCGGCCTGTCGGAGGCCAGGGTCGTGGTGGCGGTGCTGTCGCGCAACTACCTGCGGTCGCGGTACGGCCGGTGGGAGTGGATGGCGGCGCTGCGGGCCGACCCGGACGACCCGGCGAGCAAGCTGGTGACGGTGCGGATCGAGGAGTGCCCGATCGACGGGCTGCTGTCCACGATCACGTACGTGGACCTGGTGGGCGTCGACGACCCGGACCAGGCGCGCGGGCTGCTGATGCGGCGGATCGGCGAGGCGCTCGCCGGGCACGCGCGCCCCGTGAACGGCCCCGGCTTCCCCGGAGGGGACCGGGGGGACGCGCCCTCTCCCGGGCGCCCGTCCCTGCCGGGCCGCGTCGAGCGGGAGGGCGGGCGGGAGCCCGGGGGCGCCGCGCACGGCCGGCTCCCCGATCCCGCGGGGGAACGCCCGTCCCGGCGCGCTCCCGTGGTCGCGCCGGCGTTCCCCGCCGGGGCGGGCGGCGCGGGCGAGGAACCGCGCGAGCACCTGAGCGTCCTGCACGTTTCGGGGCCGCGCTTCGGCCGCACGCTCGCGGAGCCGGGCGAGCCCACCACGGCGACGGAGCTGCAGGACCGCGTCTACAGCGACGTGACGCGGCTGGCGGACATGGGCGTCCCGCGCCCCGAGCTGCTCGTCGTCACGGGCAACCTCACGCACTCGGGGAGCCGCAAGGAGTTCGGCGAGGCGCTGTCGTTCCTGACGAGCCTGCGCGCGCTGCTCGGCCTGGAGGCGCAGCGCGTGGTGATCGTCCCCGGCACGCACGACGTGACGCGGGCCGCCTGCCAGGCGTACTTCTCCAGCTGCGAGGCCGACGACATCGACCCGCAGCCGCCGTACTGGCCCAAGTGGCGGCATTTCTCGGGGCTGTTCAAGGAGTTCTACCAGGGGCTGGACGCGCTGATCTTCGACAGCGCCCAGCCGTGGACGCTGTTCCCGGTCGCCGACCTCAAGGTCGTGGTGGCCGGCCTGAACTCCACGCTGCCGCAGTCGCACCGGCCCGAGGACCGGTACGGGCAGGTGGGGCAGGCGCAGGCCGCCTGGTTCACCGAGCGGCTGCGGCACTTCGAGGACGACGGCTGGCTGCGGCTCGCGGCGGTGGAGCACGCGCCCGTCGCCGGCGAGCCGGGCGCGCTGCGCGACGCGGAGGCGGTGGACTCCCTCCTGGGCGGGCACGTCAACGTCTTCCTCCAGGGCGCCGAGACCGAGTTCGGGGCGATCCCGCTGACGGGCTCGGGCGTGCCGTCCGTACCGGCGCTGGGCCCGGGCCGCCACCAGGTCCTCGTGGTCGGGCGGGACGGCCTCGAACGCTGGATCCCCGAGGACGCGGCCCGGCGCGGCCCCGAGCGGCTCGGCCGGGAGTGGGCGAAGGCGGCCGGGACGTTCCCGGCGCCGCGCGAGCGGGAACCGGAGCGTCCCGCCGTGGAGCCGCCGTTCGCCCCCGCGGACGGCGCCCCGGCCGAGAACGGCGGCGGGCCCGCCGAGCCGGCGCCCGACCCCGCCGAACGGCTGCTCGACCGCATCACCGAAGCGTGCGAGACCCGGTTCGAGAAGGCCACCATCCGCCGCATCCAGGCGGACCCGCCGCACCTGCTGCTCTCCCACCTGGAGGACGGCTTCGTCCGCCAGTACCGCATCGGCGCGCACGTCGGGCAGGTGACCGAGGACGACGTCGACGCGTTCGTCCGGCACGTCCACGCCGACGGCGCCGACTACGGCTCCGAGCTGGTGTTCCTGGGGCCGGCGCCGCCGCGCTCCCTGCGCGAGGACGCGCTGCGGCGCGGCATCCGCGTGCGCAGCCTCACCGAGTTCCAGGGCCTGCTGGACCTGTCGGAGTACGTGGCGGGCCAGACCGCGCGGCTCGCGTCCGCGGGGCTCTACCCGCCGTCCCTGTACGTGCCGCAGCGCTACCGCGACCTCGACCGCCTCCCCGAACGCTCCGCCGAGGAGCGCGCCGGCGGCGGCGACGTTCAGGAGGACGTCGTCGGCGAGATGCTGCGGCTGCTGGCGGCCGACCACGGGCGCTTCCTCCTGCTGCTGGGCGACTTCGGCCGCGGCAAGACGTTCGCGCTGCGCGAGCTGGCCCGCCGCATCCCGGCGGAGCTGCCGCACGTCATCCCGATCCTCATCGAGCTGCGCGCGCTCGACAAGGCGCACTCGGTGGACGGCCTGGTCGCCGCGCACCTGGCCAACCACGGCGAGGAGCTCATCGACCTCAAGGCGTTCCACTACATGCTGCGGCAGGGCCGCATCGTGCTGCTGTTCGACGGGTTCGACGAGCTGGTCACCCGGGTCACCTACGACCAGGCCGCCGACCACCTCGACACGCTGCTCCAGGCGGCGCAGGACAAGGCGAAGATCGTCGTGGCGAGCCGGACGCAGCACTTCAAGTCGCAGGCGCAGGTGCTGACCGCGCTCGGCGAGAAGGTCGGCGTGCTGCCGCACCGGCGCGTCCTCGGGCTGGAGGAGTTCGACCCCGGGCAGGTCCGCTCGTACCTCGTCGGCCGGTACGACGGCGACGTGACCGCCGCGGAGGAGCGGCTGCGCACGCTCGGCGAGATCGAGGAGCTGCTGAGCCTCACCGGCAACCCGCGCATGCTGAGCTTCATCGCCGAGCTGCCCGAGGACCGGCTGCGGGCGGTGGCGCAGGCGCGCTCGACGGTCAGCCCCGCCGACCTCTACCACGAGATCCTGTCGTCCTGGCTGGCGTACGAGGCCGAGCGGGTCCGGCAGACCGGCGGGCCCTCGGGGCTGGCGGCCGACGACATGTGGCGGGCCGTGGACACGCTGGCGCTGCGGCTGTGGGAGGGCGACGAGCAGTTCCTGCGGCTGGCCGACCTGACCGACGTCGCCGGCACGCTGAGCGACCTCGCGGAGGGGCGGCTGTCACCGCACCAGGTGACCCACGCGATGGGCGCGGGCAGCCTGCTGGTCCGTACCGAGGAGGGCCTGTTCGGGTTCATCCACGCGTCGGTGATGGAATGGCTGGTGGCGCGGCACATCGCCCGGGCGTTCGCGGCCGGCGCCGCGCCGTCGGCCCTGGCGCTGCGCCCGCTGTCGCAGCTCACCGTGGACTTCCTGTGCGACCTGGCCGACACCCGCGCCTGCCAGGACTGGGCGGCCGGGGTGCTCGCCGACCCGGACGCCGCCGACACCGCCCGCGCCAACGCCCTCAAGATCACCACCCGGCTGCGCACGCCCGCCCGCACCGACCTGCGCGGCGCCCGCCTCCAGGGCGAGGACCTGTCGTACCGCGACCTGCAGGAGGTCGACCTCACCGGCGCCGACCTGACCGACGCGCAGCTGGTCGGCGCCAACCTGTCGCGGGCCGTGCTGCGGGACGCCTCACTGGCCGGGGCGCGGCTGGACGAGGCCCGGCTGACCGGCGCCGACCTGCGCGGCGCCGACCTGTCCCGGGCCCGCCTCGCCCGCGCCGACCTGCGCGACGCCGACGTCGCCGGCGGCCGCTGGACGCGCGCCGCGCTCATCGCCGCCGACCTGCCCGACCGCATCGCCCGCTCCCCCGAGCTGCGCGAGGCGGCGGTCGCGCCCGGCCGACCGATCGACATCCAGGTCGCGCCGGCGGCGGTCGGCGTCCCGTACGGGTTCCACTTCAAGACCAGCCGGCTCCCCCGGCCGCTCGCCTACAGCCCCGGCGGCTCGGTGCTGGCCGTCGGCTGCGAGGACGGCGGCGTGATCGTCTGCGACGCCGTCACCGGGGCGCCGCTGCGCACCCTCCTCGGGCACCGCGGCCGCGCGTACGCCGTCGCGTTCGACTCCGGCGGGAACCTCCTGGTCACCGGCGCCGCCGACGGAACGGTCCGGATCTGGGACCTGGCCACCGGCCGCGCCGCGCACACCCTCACCGTCCACCCCGAGGGCGTCTGGCCCGTCGTCGTCGGCCCCGGACCCGACCCGCTGGTCGCGGCGGGGGACGCCGCCGGGACGATCCGCGTCTGGGACTCCGCCACCGGCGCCCTGCGGCACGAGCTCCGCGGCCACGACGCGCCCGTCTACACCGCCGAGTTCGACCCCGCCGCGTCCCTCATGGTCACCGGCGACGCGGGCGGCACCCTGCGCGTCTGGGACCTGGCCACGGGCGAGCCGCGGCGCACCCTCACCGGCCACCGGGGCGCGGTCTTCCGCGCCGTCTTCCACCCGGACGGCACCGTCCTCGCGGCGGGCGACGAGGCCGGCGCCGTGCGCCTGTGGGACATCCGCACCGGCGAGATCCGCGACGAGCTGCTCGGCCACACCGGCCGCGTCTACGCCATCGCCTTCCACCCCGGCGGCGACCTCCTGGTCACCGGCGACACCGACGGCTCGGTGCGGCTCTGGGAGCGGGGCCGCCACAGGATGACGCTGGCCGGCCACGGCGGGGCGATCTACCAGACCACGTTCAGCCCCGACGGCGGCCGGCTCGCCACCGCCGACAGCGCCGGGTCCGTCCGGCTGTGGGACCCGGAGACGGGCCGGCAGCGGCTGGAACTGGCCGGGCACCGGGGCGCGGTGTGGCCGTTCGCGTTCCGCCCGGACGGCGCCCAGCTGGCCACCACCAGCAACGACGGCACCGCCCGGATCTGGGACGCCGAGACCGGCCGGTGCCGCGCCGTCCTGCGCGGCCACGGCCGCCGTACCACCGGCGTCGCGTTCAGCCCGGACGGCGGCCTCCTGGCCGGCAGCGGCAACGACGGCCTCGTCCGGCTCTGGGACCCCCGCACCGGCCGCCTGGTCCGCGAGCTGCACGGCGTCGCCGACAACCTCACCTCCGCCGCGTTCAACCCGGCGGGGACGCAGCTGGCCACAGCCACCAACGACGGCGGCGTGCACCTGTGGCAGGCGGGCACCGGCACGTTCGAGCGCGAGCTGAACGTCGAGACCGACCACGTGTGGGCGCAGGCGTTCAGCCCCGACGGCGAGGTCCTCGCCACCGCCAACGACGACGACAGCGTGCGCCTCTGGTACTGGACGACCGGCCGCGAGACCGTGAACCTCGCCGGCCACCGGGGCCGCGTCCGCTCGATCGACTTCAGCCCCGACGGGGACTCCATCGCCACCGGCTGCGACGACGGCCTCGTCCGCGTCTGGGACACCCGCACGGGCGAGTGCCTCACCGTCCTGGAAGGCCACGGCGACCGCGTCTACCGGGTGGCGTTCGACCGTTCCGGCGGGCTTCTCGCCAGCGCGAGCAACGACGGCACCGCCCGCGTCTGGGACGTGCGCGCCGGCACCGCCACGCACGTCCTGACCCGGCACACCGGCCGCCTGTGGACGTGCGCGTTCAGCCCCGACGGCACCCTGCTGGCGACGGCGGGCGACGACCTGGCCGTCCGCTTCTGGAACCCGCGCACCGGCCGCCACCTGCACGCGGTCACCGGCCACACCCAGCGCGTCTGGTCGGTCGCGTTCAGCCCCGACGGCTCCCTGCTGGCCAGCGCCGGCGACGACGGCGCCGTGATCGTCTGGAACGTCCCCGCCGAGGGCGCCCCCGCCCGCCGCGCCACCCTCCTGGGCCTCCCGGATGGCTGGGCCGCCCTCTCCCCCGAAGGCCGCTACAAGCGCGAGGGCGACACCACGGGCGAGTTCTGGTACGCGATCGCCATGTGCCGCTTCGAGCCGGGCGAGCTCGACGCCCACCTCCCCGACGTCCGCCAGATCCCCCTGGACGCCGAGTTCTGACCGCCCGCCGCCCTAGCGGAACGAGACGTGGGCGGCGGTGGCGTCGTCGTGGGGTTTGGAACGGGGCCAGCGGGCCGCCCGGGGGTCGCTGCGCTCGGCCTCGCGGGTGCGGGCGATCAGGGCCGCGGGGCCCTCGCGGGCGATCAGGTCGGCCAGGCCCCGCCAGCCGGTCATGTGGAACAGGTCGGCGAGGCGGGTGGCGCCGTCGGTCAGCAGGTAGGCGCCGCGCAAGCCCGCCAAGGGGACGGTGCCGGTGATCGCGTACTCGGCCGCGCGGGGGTCGGCGGCGGCGTAGTACGGGCCACCGGTGATCTCCTGGAGGCCGTCCGGGCCGTCCAGGAGGAGGGTCGAGTCGGCCTGGACGAGGTAGTCGACGAGGTCGCCGCGCACGCGCAGGGCCAGCACGGTCGCGGCGGGCGTCGTCCGGCGCGCCAGGTCGCAGGTGGCACCGTGGGACGCGGCCACGTCGGCGATGGCGCCGGCCAGGCGGCCGGCCAGGGGACGCTCCGCGCGGCGGTGAGCGCCCTCAGGAGGGCCGACCGGCGGCGCCGCCTGCGGAGCCTCGCCCAGGCCGTCCACGAGCCGTGAGAGCAGCCTCATGCCGAGCGAGCGGGCGTACCAGGCGGTGCCGTGCACGCAGCCGAGATCGGTGCCCAGCGGGAGGCCGCAGCCGTCCAGGACGACGGCCGCGCCCGGGGCGGCCGCCACGAAGTCCTCGTTCCGCCGGTCCGGACTGCCCTGATCCGTCGCCCACACCACCCGCATCGGGCCATCATGCCGGATGCGGGGAGCGGCGTCTCAGGCGGCGCGGCGGGCCAGGTCCTCCCAGAGCGCGTCGACCCGGGCCTTCAGGTCGTCCAGGGAGCCGGAGTTGTCGATCACGTGGTCGGCGATGGCGCGGCGGTCCTCGCGGGACGCCTGGTTGGCGATGCGGGCGCGGGCGTCCTCCTCGGTCATGCCGCGCCGGGACGTCAGGCGGTCCAGCTGCGTCTCGACCGGGGCGTCCACGACCACGACCAGGTCGTACATCGCGGCCAGGCCGTTCTCGGTGAGCAGCGGGACGTCGTGGACGACGACGGCGTCCGGCGCGGCGGCCTCCTCCAGCTCCCGCATCCGCGCCCCGACCAGGGGGTGCACGATGGCGTTGAGCGCGGCGAGGCGGTCGCGGTCGGCGAACACGATCCGGCCGACCCGCTCGCGGTCGAGGGTCCCGTCCGGGAGCAGCACGCCGTCCCCGAACTCGGCGACCACCGCGGCCAGGCCGGGGGTGCCCGGCTCGACCACCTCGCGCGCGATCCCGTCCGCGTCGACGATCACCGCGCCGCGCTCCCGGAGCAGCGCCGACACCGCGCTCTTGCCCGACCCGATACCACCGGTGAGTCCCACTTTCAGCACGGGACCACAGTAGAGCGTCAGCCGGTCGCCGCGGTCACGAGGGCCTTGCGCATGTGGACGAGCGTCAGGTGGGCCGCGATCCGCTCCCGGTGCGTCTCGCTGTAGCCGAGCCGCCGGTACAGGCGCAGGTTGTCCTCGCTGAGGTGGCCGGTGAACAGCACGCACGCGTCCGCGCGCCCGGCCACCGCCGCCTCCAGCGCCTCCATCAGCGCGCTCCCGACGCCCCGGCCCTGCATGTCCGGGGCGACGACGAGCCGGCCGACCAGGCAGGTGTGGTCGCTGAACTGCGCCCGCACGGCCCCCACCAGGCGGCTCCCGCGGCGGGCCGCGAGCACCACGGCGTCCCCGGCGATCAGCTTGCTCAGCTGGTCGTACGACTCGACCAGCGGCGGGATGAACGGATCGCCGTAGAGCTGGGCCTCGGCGACGTACGCCGCGCGCTGCACGGTCAGGATCTCGCCCGCGTCGCCGGGCCCGGCCCTCTCGATCGCGACCGCCTGTTCGCTCATAGGGCGAACCCTAGCGGGACGGGGGCGGCACGGCGGTTCAGCCGGCGATCCGGACGGTCACCGCGACGGGATAGTGGTCGGACGCCGGCGACCGCGGCACGTCGTAGTCACCGAACAGCAGGTCGTCGGTGCCGAAGACCCAGTCGACGCGGCGGCCGTCGGCCGTCGTCGGGGACGCGTCGCCGCCCACCGCGGCGCTGCGCAGCTCGGTGCCGGCCAGCATCGCGGCGATCTCGGTGCTGCCGGGCTCGGCGTTGAAGTCGCCGCCGATGATCGTGCGGGGCGCGCCGCCCCAGGCCCGCAGCAGCCCGGCGATCTCACGGCTCCGCTCGCGGGACTCGTCGGCGCCGCCCTCCAGGTGGGTCGACCAGACGTCCATGGTCTGCTCGCCGACCTTCAGCCGGGCCCACACGTACCCGCGGATCTGCGACCAGTCGCCCTTGGGCATCCGGCCGGTGCCGGACCGCACCACCGGCAGCGAGGTCAGGATCGCGTTGCCGAACTGGCCGTCGGCGGCCGGCCCCCACAGCAGCTTCATCCCGAG
This sequence comes from Actinomadura sp. 21ATH, assembly GCF_041951345.1. Taxonomy (NCBI): domain Bacteria; kingdom Bacillati; phylum Actinomycetota; class Actinomycetes; order Streptosporangiales; family Thermomonosporaceae; genus Actinomadura; species Actinomadura sp. 21ATH. The sequence continues at coordinate 376,912 of NZ_JBGNUR010000005.1, forward strand.
CCGCCGCGACAGCCACACGCCCACGTCCGTGGTGCCCGACAGCAGCGAGCCGCGCCCGGCCTCCTGCAGCAGCACCACGTCGGCGCGCTGCCCCTCGATCGTCTTCGCGACGCCCTCGGGGTCGAGCTCGCCGCTCTGGTTGACGGCGTCGTGGATGTTGTAGCTCAGCACCCGGATCCGGCCGTCGGCGGCCGCGGCACCGGCGGTGCCGTCCGGCGCCGCCACCGTGAAGATCGCCGTGCCGAGCAGCAGCACCAGCGCGGCGGCGCCGGCGGTCAGCGCGCGCAGCGGCGCCCGGGCCGGCAGCGGGCCGCCGCGGGCGGCGGCGATCGCGGCCAGCGCGCCCAGCAGGATGCCGGCCAGGCCGGGCAGCAGGTTGTTCGGGAACGGCATCGGCTCCAGCGCGCTGACCTGGTACGACACCAGGATCAGCCCGATCAGCAGGCCGCCGGTGGCGGCACCGACGTCGACCCGCCACACCGGGCCGCCGACGCCCGCGCGGCGCAGCGGCGCCCGGCAGGCCACCGCCAGCAGCCACGCCGACAGCACCTGCCCGAGGATGATCACCGGGATCACCTCGATGCCGGCGACCGCGTACGTCCCGGCGACCGCGCCGGCGGCCACGCCGAGCAGCGTCCCGCCGAGCACGCACACGCCGCCGGGCACCGCCCGCACGGCCAGGCCGGAGGCCAGGAACGCCAGCGCCAGCCCCTGCCCGGCGACGATCACGATGTGCGCGGTGGTCAGCGACTTCCAGCCGGAGGACGCCACGAACGCCGGGCTCGACAGCACCAGCACGTGCAGCGCCAGGAACGGCCCGAACGCGGCGGCGCCGAATGCGTCCCGCCAGGAGATCCCGGGCGCGGCGACCGCGCCCGACGCGAACTCGCGGTAGAGGGCGGCGGCGCCCAGGCCCACGAACAGCAGGCAGGCGATCCACGGCCCGATCCCCGACCGCCAGGACGCGTCCCAGGTGGCCAGCGCCATCCGGACGGCGCTGTCGGCGGAGATGCCCGCCACCGTCGCGGTCGCGAACCCGACGCCCGACAGCCCGCGCGCGCCCTCGTACAGCGCCCCGACGGCGATCATGCCGACGGCGGTGCCGACGAACGCCAGCCAGGTCTGCGGGGTGAGGATCTGGGCCAGCAGCCGCACCAGCAGCAGCCCGCCGACCCCGGCCAGCAGCAGGCCGCGCGGCCCGGCGGCGCGGCGGATCAGCGGGCTCGCGAAGCCGGCGAGGTAGACGGCCAGCAGCACCGCGCCGGTCACCAGGAGCCCGGCCGAGTCGGCGAAGTGGTCGTACTGCGGCAGCGAGAAGCGCAGGGTCTGCGCGAGCACCGCCACGGTGACGGCGATCAGCGCCAGCCGCGCCGGCCCCTGCGGCACGATCGGCGCGCCGGCCGGCTGCGGGGGCTCGCCGGTCCTGGTTCCAAGGTCTGTGCTGGCCAATTGAACGAATGCTCCCGGGGATGAGCGAACTGGGCGGTGTCGGGGGTACCGGCGGGACCGGCGGGGCGGGCTCGGCGGCCGCCGCGGGTCGCGCCTCCCAACCCTATGATCGCGCGCGCCCGGCCGTGGCACGAACGCCCGCGACGGTGAGTCGCGCAACTCCGGCGGACTCGCCCGGAAGGTCACGGCCACCAAAAGATCATGGCCGGGGGCCGGTGGCGATCACCGGCCGGGACCGGTCACTGCCCGCCGGACAGCTTCTCCCGCAGGGCGGCCAGCGCCTCGTCGGTGGCCAGCGCGCCACCGGAGGTCTCCTCGTCGCCGCCGCCGGAGTACGAGGTCTCGCCGCCGCCGCCGGACGGGGTGGCCGTGTCGGCCTCCGCCTCGGCCTTGCGGGCCTCCTCGATCTGCTTGCGGTGGGCGTCGAAGCGGGACCGGGCCTCGGCGTACTGCCGCTCCCAGGTCTCGCGCTGCTGGTCGTAGCCCTCGAGCCACTCGCCGGTGTCGGCGTCGAAGCCCTCGGGGTACTTGTAGTTGCCCTGCTCGTCGTACTCGGCCGGCATGCCGTAGAGCGTCGGGTCGAAGTCCTCTTCCTCGATGCCCGCGGCGGACTCGTTGGCCTGCTTGAGCGACAGGCTGATCCGGCGCCGGTCGAGGTCGATGTCGATGATCTTCACGAAGATCTCGTCGCCGACCTGGACGACCTGCTCGGGGATCTCCACGTGGCGCTCGGCCAGCTCGGAGATGTGGACCAGGCCCTCGATGCCCTCCTCGACCCGGACGAACGCGCCGAACGGCACCAGCTTGGTGACGCGGCCCGGCACGACCTGGCCGATCTGGTGGGTGCGGGCGAACTGCTGCCACGGGTCTTCCTGGGTCGCCTTGAGCGACAGGGAGACGCGCTCGCGCTCCATGTCGACGTCCAGGACCTCGACCGTGACCTCCTGGCCGACCTCGACGACCTCGGAGGGGTGGTCGATGTGCTTCCAGGACAGCTCGGAGACGTGCACCAGGCCGTCCACGCCGCCCAGGTCCACGAACGCGCCGAAGTTGACGATCGAGGAGACCACGCCCTTGCGGACCTGGCCCTTCTGGAGGGTGTTGAGGAAGGTCTGGCGGACCTCGCTCTGGGTCTGCTCCAGCCAGGCGCGGCGGGACAGGACCACGTTGTTGCGGTTCTTGTCCAGCTCGATGATCTTCGCCTCGAGCTCGCGGCCGACGTACGGCTGCAGGTCGCGCACCCGGCGCATCTCCACCAGCGATGCGGGCAGGAAGCCGCGCAGGCCGATGTCGAGGATGAGGCCGCCCTTGACGACCTCGATGACGGTCCCGGTGACGATGCCGTCCTCGTCCTTGATCTTCTCGATCGTGCCCCAGGCGCGCTCGTACTGGGCGCGCTTCTTGGACAGGATCAGACGGCCTTCCTTGTCCTCCTTCTGGAGGACGAGGGCCTCGACGTGGTCACCGACGGCGACGACCTCGTTGGGGTCGACGTCGTGCTTGATGGAGAGCTCACGCGAGGGAATGACGCCCTCGGTCTTGTAGCCGATGTCGAGGAGGACCTCGTCACGATCGACCTTGACGACGGTGCCTTCGACAATGTCGCCGTCGTTGAAGTACTTGATGGTCTCATCGATCGCGGCGAGGAAGGCTTCCTCGGACCCGATGTCGTTGACCGCTACCTGCGGGGTGGTCGAGGTTGCCTCGGTGCTGCTCGTCATGTGTCGGCTGGCTCCGGATACGGACATGCGTAGTTGCCTGAACTGCGCGGAGGGCCGTTATCCGCCCTGCCGATTGACCGGAAAAGGGACGTGGCGTGATGCCTCGCCGGTGAAACCGATGTCGACCTGACCGAGCGCGAGCCTGCTCCGTCCGAAGCCGCGCAAGCCCACAGCGCAGCGATCAGCATATGGGACCATCCGCGTGCGGTCAATCGGAGGGTCAGTACACCCTGCCCCGGCCGCGCAGCTCCCTGGCCAGGCGATCTTCCTCGGCGCGGGGAAAGGTGATCGTGCCCGGGTCCCCGTCGGAGACGTACCGCGTCGCCGGCTCGGCCTTCAGCCGGTCCAGCCACGCCGTGGAGCAGAACTGCTCGCAGTCGTTCTCCTTGACCTTGCCCTCGGATCGCACCCGCGGGATCGCCAGCCGGTCGAAGTCGGTGTCGAACGGGGACGGCGCCGGCCGCCACCCGGCCAGGAAGACGCCCTTGAAGCCGTACACGCCGTCCTTCTTCTCGGCCCAGCCCTTCTTGTCGGGCGCCGACCCGAACGGGTACGCCAGCGTCGCGGTGCGCGCCCCGGTCAGCTGGACGATCTTGCTCTCCATGTCCCCGATCTCCTTCTGCACGCCCTCCTTGGGCAGCGTCGAGAGATCCTTGTGGGTAAGGGTGTGGTTGCCGAGCTCGAACCCGTTCCGCATCAGCCACCGCAGCCCGGCGGCCTCCTGCCCGGCCAGCTGGAAGAGGTCCTTGTTCAGGTAGAACGTCGCGGTCGCCCGGAACCCGGGGTGCTGCCGCGCCACCTCCTGGATGATCGCCACGGCGGTGTTCGGCTTCGGCCGGCCCGCGGGGTCGAGCGCGAAGTGGCTGGGCGTGCTGTCGTCGAAGGTCAGCACCACCGGGGACCTGCCGGCCGGGACGTTGATGTGCCCGCTCGCGAACTCCCCGGCGGTGATCGGGACGTACCCCTCCCCGGCCAGCCGGACCAGTTCCTCGCGGAACTCCTTGGGCGTCCGGTCCAGCGGCAGGTCCGGCCTGTCGACGATCCGGTGGTACATGATCACCGGAATCTGGCCCAGCTCGTTGGCCTTGGCGGCGGCCGCGGCCGGCGCGGCCGGGCCGACGGTGGCGGGCGGCGGAGCGGAGGGCTTGGCCGATGGCTTGCCGGCGGCGACGGCGGCGGTGCGGTCGCCGGGCGCCTCCTCCCCCGCCGCCCGGTTCCCTCCCGTGCGGGCCACATCGGCGGAGCGCCCGCCGCCCGGATCACCGGGGAGCCAGAGACCGAGCACCACGGCCAGGACCACGACGACACCGGCGATCTTGTGCAGGAGTGGCACGGCTCTTCTCCTCGGTCAGCGCAGCGGGCGCCTCGCCCCTAAGCGGACAGCCCTCCACGTACCCGGACATGATCTCGTACAACCCCGTATGCCGCCCACCCGAACCACCCGATGACCATGAAGAATCCCGCGGTTGACCAAACCGCCCCGCCGTGCGGCGCACGGCGGGGCGGTCCGGTGTAATGGGCCCGTGGTACGGGCCGGCGGCAAGGGCCGGTACCGGGGCGCGGGGGTCAGTGGGCGGCGGTCTGCCAGGTGTCGCCGGTGCCCATGCTGACCTCCAGCGGGGCGCGCAGGTCGTAGGCGGCCGTCATCTGCTCGCGCACGAGCCTCCGCAGCTCCTCCTGCTCGCCCTCGGCGACCTCGAAGACCAGCTCGTCGTGGACCTGCAGCAGCATCCGGGAGCGCAGGCCGTTCTCCCGCAGGGCGCGGTCGACGTTCAGGCTCGCGACCTTGACGATGTCGGCCGCCGACCCCTGGACGGGGGCGTTCAGCGCCATCCGCTCGGCCATCTCGCGCCGCTGGCGGTTGTCGGAGGTGAGGTCGGGCAGGTAGCGGCGGCGGCCCAGGATCGTCTCGGTGTAGCCGTCCTGGCGGGCCCTGGCGACGACGTCGCGCAGGAAGTCGCGGACGCCGCCGAACTGCTGGAAGTACTCCTCCATCAGGCCGCGCGCCTCGTCCGGCGAGATCCGCAGCTGCTGCGACAGCCCGTACGCCGACAGCCCGTACGCCAGGCCGTAGTTCATCGCCTTGATGCGGGCGCGCAGCTCGGAGTCGATCTGCTCGGGCGGCAGCCCGAACACCCGGGACGCGGTGATCGTGTGGAAGTCGGCCTTCTCCCGGAACGCCTCCAGCAGCGCCTCGTCCTCGGACAGGTGCGCCATGATCCGCAGCTCGATCTGGCTGTAGTCGGCGGTGAGCAGCGTCTCGTAGCCGCGGCCGACGACGAACGCCTCGCGGATCTGCCGGCCCTCGGCGGTGCGGATCGGGATGTTCTGCAGGTTGGGGTCGGTCGACGACAGCCGCCCGGTGGCCGCGACCATCTGGTTGAACGTGGTGTGGATGCGGCCGGCGTCGTCGGCCATCGGGATCAGCGAGGCGACGATGCTCTTGAGCTTGGACACCTCCCGCCAGCGCAGGATGTGCTCCAGGACCGGGTGCCCGTCCTTCTCCAGCAGCGTGGTGAGCGCGTCGGAGTCGGTGGTGTAGCCGGTCTTGGTCCGCTTGGTCTTGGGCAGCCCCAGCTCGTCGAACAGCACCTGCTGCACCTGCTTGGGCGAGCCGAGCTTGAACTCGTGCCCGACCGCGTTGTGGGCGAGCTGCTCCTGCTCCTTCTCCTGCCCGCCCAGCGTCGCCTCCAGGGACGCCAGCCGCTCGGCGTCCACGGCGATCCCGGCCCGCTCCATCCCGGCGAGGACGCCGACCAGGGGCAGCTCCACCTCGTGCAGCAGCCGGGTGGCGCCGCGCTTCTCCAGGTCCTTGTCCAGGACGTCGGCCAGCTCGGCGACCGCGCGGGCGCGGACGGCCAGGTCCTGCGCGGCCTCCTGCTCGCCGGACCCGTCGAGGGTGAGCTGGCCGGAGTCGTCGGCCTCGGCGCGCAGCTCGCGGTGCAGGTAGCGCAGCGCGAGGTCGGCCAGGTCGAAGGTGCGCTGGCCGGGCAGCGCCAGGTAGGCGGCCAGGGCGGTGTCGCTGGAGAGCCCCGCCAGCTCCATGCCGCGGGCGGCCAGGGCCAGCATCGGGCCCTTGGCCTCGTGCAGCGCCTTGGGCCGGGACGGGTCGGCGAGCCAGGCCGCCAGCGCCCGCTCGTCGTCCTCGATCAGCTCCGCCGGCTCCAGGTGCACCGCCGGGGTCGCCCCGCCCCCCTCCGGTTCCCTGGTGGAGGCCAGCGCGATCGCGGTCAGCTCCCCGGTGCCGCGCCCCCAGGAGCCGGTGACGGCCACGCCCGTGCGGCGGGACGGGCCCGCGTGCTCCTCCAGCCAGTCGCCCAGAGCGCCCGGCTCCAGCGCGCCCAGCTCGACCTCGAAGCCCTCGTCGGCCTCGGGCTCGGCGGCGCTCAGCGTGGCGTACAGCCGCTCGCGCAGCACCCGGAACTGCAGCGAGTCGAACAGCGTGTGGATCTCCTCGCGGTCCCACTGCCCCATCGACAGCTGCGGCGGCCGCATGTCCAGGCCCACGTTGCAGTCCAGCTTGTTGATCTGCTGGTTGCGCAGCACCTGGCCCAGGTGCTCGCGCAGGTTGTCGCCCGCCTTGCCCTTGATCTCGTCGACCCGGGCGACCAGCGTGTCGAGGTCGCCGTACTTGGTGAGCCACTTGGCGGCGGTCTTGGGGCCGACGCCGGGCACGCCGGGCAGGTTGTCGCTGGTCTCGCCGACCAGCGCGGCCAGCTCCCGGTAGCGCTCGGGCGGCACGCCGTACTTGGCCTCGACCGCGGCCGGGTCCATCCGGGCCAGCTCGGACACCCCGCGGATCGGGTAGAGGATCGTGACGTCCTCGTCGACCAGCTGGAACGCGTCCCGGTCGCCGGTCACGATCAGGGTCTGCATCCCGGCCTCGGACGCCTGCACCGACAGCGTGGCGATGATGTCGTCGGCCTCGAAGCCGGCCACCGACAGCCGCGGGATCCGCAGCGCGTCCAGCACCTCGAAGATCAGGCTGACCTGGCTGCGGAACTCGTCGGGGGTCTTCTGCCGGCCGGCCTTGTACTCGACGTACGCCTCGTGCCGGAACGTCGGCTCGGAGCGGTCGAAGGCCACCGCGATGTGCGTGGGCTCCTCGTCGCGCAGCACGTTGATGAGCATCGAGGTGAAGCCGTACACCGCGTTGGTGGGCTGCCCGTCGGTGGTGGAGAAGTTCTCCACCGGGAGCGCGAAGAACGCCCGGTACGCCAGTGAGTGCCCGTCGAGCAGGAGAAGCCGCTCTCGGGTGCCTTGCCGCTTGTCAGGGGTCGGATCTGTGGTCGCCACACCAGGACTCTAGTCTGCGCGTACGACAGTTCGAGGGAGGCTTGATGAGCGAGGAGCGGCCGGAGCCCGCCGTGGTGCCGGCGGAGTTCGCCGGCGACGGCTACGGGGATCTGGCGAGGTCCATGGGGGTCGAGTACCTGGAAGCCTCGCCGGAACGGGTCGTCGGCCGGATGCCGGTGAAGGGCAACACCCAGCCGTACGGGCTGCTGCACGGCGGCGCCTCGTGCGTGCTGGCCGAGTCGCTGGGCTCGGTCGGGGCGGCGCTGCACGCCGGCCCGGACCGGATCGCGGTCGGGATCGAGATCAACGCCACCCACCACCGCTCGGCCACCGAGGGCTGGATCACCGGGACCGCCACCCGCGCGCACGCCGGGCGCACCCTCGCCACCTACGACGTCGTGCTCACCGACGACCGGGACCGCCGCGTCTGCACCGCGCGCCTCACCTGCGTGCTGCGCGACAGGCCCGCCGACTGACCAGGAACGTTCCACACTTTTGTACGGTTTTGCACCGACCTGATCCGGACTTCCTTTGCGATGGACGGGGAACGGTCGGTAGCGTGGATCGGAACGGCCCGGGATCACCGAGTAGACAACGTGCGTGTCCGGGGACGGCCAGCACGGCCCCAAAGGTGGTCCTGGGCTTTCTCCTGCCCGGAAGATCCGGATAATTCCATGCCATGCGCCGATCTCTCGCGGCCCCCGCGCTCGCACTCTGCCTGGCCGCCCTGACCCCCGCCTGCTCCGGCGACGGCGGCGACGACCGGCCCGCCGCGTACGAGATCCCCGCCGAACGCCCCCGCGACGGCGAGCAGGTCCTGCGCGGCCGGACGGGACGCAGCAGCGACCTGGAGTTCACCGTGCTCGGCTACCGGGACGGCATGCGCGAGATCCTCGGCACCCACGCCGGAATGCGCCCCAAGGGCCGCTACGTCCGCGTCCGGCTGCTGGTCGCCAACCGCGGCCGCGACATCCAGGTCTTCGACACCTGGAAGCAGCTGCTCCTCACCGCCGACGGCCGCACCCACGTCCCCGACGTCAACGCCACCATGGTCAAGCGGCAGCCCGAGCGCCTGTCGGTCGGCGCCGCCATGCGCGCCGAGTTCGACCTCTGGTACGACCTGCCCGGCGAGACCGCCGTCCGCGCCCTGCGCCTCGTCGGCTCCCCCACCGTCGGCGCCGTCTCCGACCCCCGCCCCGCCGAGATCGAACTCCCCTGACCGCGGGCGCGAGCGAAAACCGCCCCCGGCCCGGCGGGCGGCCGGACCGGGGGCGGAACGCGACGGCGGACGGCTAGGACGACTTGCCCTCGCCCTTGCCGCCCTCGCCCTTGCCCACTTCCTTCTCCGGCGCGTCCGCGGCCGCATCCGCCGACGGCTCCGGCGCATCCTCCGCGGAGCCGCCCGGGACGTCCTCCGCAGCGCCGCCCGAAGCGCCGCCCGCGGCATCGCCGGAAGCGCCGCCCGCGGGCTCCGCGCCCAGGTCGCCGCCCAGATACGCCGCCCGCACCTGCGGATCGTCCAGCAGCTCGGCGGCCGGCGCCGCCTTCACCACCCGGCCCGTCTCCAGCACGTACGCCCGATGCGCGATCTGCAGCGCCTGCTGCGCGTTCTGCTCCACCAGCAGCACCGTCGTCCCGCGCCGGTTGATCTCCTCGATGATCGTGAAGATCTGCTGCACCAGCATCGGCGCCAGCCCCATCGACGGCTCGTCCAGCAGCAGCACCTTCGGCTTGGCCATCAGCGCCCGGCCGATCGCCAGCATCTGCTGCTCGCCGCCCGACATCGTCCCGCCCGCCTGGCCCTTGCGCTCGGCCAGCCGCGGGAACAGCTCGTACACCTCCTTGAGCTCCCCCGAGAAGTCGCCCTTCCGGGTGTACGCGCCCATGAGGAGGTTCTCCTCCACCGTCATCCCCGGAAAGATCCGGCGGCCCTCCGGCGACTGCCCGATCCCGGCCAGCACCCGCTTGTGCCCCGGCATCCGGCTGATGTCGGCACCGTTGAACACGATCGACCCCGACGACAGCGGCCGCAGCCCGGAGATCGTGCCGAGCGTCGTCGTCTTCCCGGCGCCGTTGGCACCGATCAGCGTGACGATCTCACCCTCGCCGACCTCGACCGTGACCCCCTTCAGAGCCGCGATCTTGCCGTAGTGGACGTGGATGTCCTTGATCTCAAGAAGCATCGGCGGGAGCCCCCAGGTACGCCTCGATGACCCGCGGGTCGTTCTGGATGTCCGCGGGCAGGCCCTCGGCGATCTTCTGCCCGAAGTCCAGCACCGCGATCCGGTCGCTGATCCCCATCACCAGGCTCATGTCGTGCTCGATCAGCAGCACGGTCCGGCCCGAATCACGGATCTTGCGGATCAGATCCTGCAACGCGATCTTCTCCGCCGGGTTCATCCCCGCCGCCGGCTCGTCCAGCAGCAGCAGCTTCGGATCCGTCGCCAGCGCCCGCGCGATCTCCAGCCGCCGCTGGTCGCCGTACGGCAGGTTCTTCGCCGCCTCCTCCAGCCGGTGCGGGATCCCCACGAACTCCAACAGCTCCCGCGCCTTCAGACGGCCGTCGCGCTCCTCACGGCGATGCCACGGCAACCCCAGGCTCGCCCCGACGAAACCCGTCCGGTGATGCGCGTCCGCGCCCACCATCACGTTCTCCAGCGCCGTCATGTTGTGGAAGAGCCGCACGTTCTGGAACGTCCGCGCCACCCCCAGCTTCGTGACCGCGAACCGCTTCTTCCCATCGATGCGCCTCCCGCGGAACAGCACCTGCCCCTCGGTCGGCCGGTACACCCCGGTGGTCACGTTGAACACCGTGGTCTTCCCCGCGCCGTTCGGCCCGATCAGCGCGAAGATCTCACCCTCGCCGATCGTCAGCTGAACGTCGTTCAGCGCGACCACACCGCCGAAACGCATCGTCACGTTCCGCAGCTCCAGCACGGGCGCCGGGCTCTTGCCCTCGCTCACTTCTTCACCTCCGTGGGAGCGGCGTGCCCGGACGCGCCGGGACCGGCCGTACCCGGACCGGCGACCTCCGCGCCCATACTGCCCATGCCCCCGGTGCCCTCGGCCAGCTCGGCCTTGCGCTGCCGGGACGGCCACAGGCCCTCCGGACGGAACGCCATCATGATCACCAGCGCGGCACCGAACAGCAGCATCCGGAAGTCCTCCGACACCCGCAGCCGCTCCGGCAGCCAGGCCAGCAGGAACGCCCCCAGCATCACACCGGGCATGTTCCCCGAACCGCCCAGCACCACCGACGCCAGGATCAGCGCCGACACCAGGAACACGAAGTTCTCCGGATTGATCGACGTCTGCTTCGCCGCGAACACCACACCGCCGCTGCCGCCGATCGCCGCACCGATCGCGAACGCCGCCAGCTTGAACCGGAACGTCGGCACGCCCATCAGCTCCGCCGCGTCCTCGTCCTCCCGGATCGCCGCCCACGAACGCCCCACCCGGCTGCTCTCCAGCCGCTTGACGAAAATGATCGTCAGCACGATGAAGAGCACCAGCAGGTAGTAGTACGGCCGCGCGTCCAGGAACCCGTACGTGAACGGCTGAACCCCGAAGATCTCGAAGTCCGACAGGTCCGGCGGCCGCGGAATGCCCTGGATCCCGCGAGGCCCGTTCACATAGTCGCTGTTCCGCGCGACCTGCCGGACGATCTCACCGAACCCCAGCGTCACGATCGCCAAGTAGTCCCCGCGCAACCGCAGCGTCGGCCCGCCCAGGATCACCCCCGACAGCGCCGACAGCAGGATCGCCAGGACCAGCAGCTCCCAGAAACTCCACCCGTACTTGGTGCCGAAGATGCCGATCGTGTACCCGCCCACGGCATAGAACGCCACATACCCCAGGTCGAGCAGGCCCGCCAGACCGACCACCACGTTCAGCCCCAGCGCCAGCAGGACGTAGATCCCGATCTGGTCGCTCAGCATCGTCGGCCAGTCCGACCCCGACGGCGCCATGAACGAGCCGATCGACTCGTGCGGCAGCAGCAGCGCACCGACGATCAGCAGCACGTACACGATCCAGCGCTGCCAGCCCGGCGCCACCGCCCAGCGGTCACGGACCGCGTCCAGCCCGCCGCCGAAGCCGCCCCGGCCGTTCTTGGAATTCTTCGTCACGTTCATGCGCGCGCCTGCTGCAGAGACTCACCGAGAATGCCGGTGGGACGGAACATGAGAACCAGGATCAGGACCGAGAACGCCACCACGTCACGCCACTCCGCCCCGAAGATGCTGGAGCCGTACATCTCGAACAACCCCAGCGCGAACCCGCCGACCAGCGCCCCGCGGATGTTGCCGATACCGCCGAGCACCGCCGCCGTGAACGCCTTGATGCCCAGCAGGAACCCGGCGAAATACCACGCCTGCTCGAACCGGACGAAGTACAGCACCGCCGCGACACCCGCCATCGCGCCACCGACCAGGAACGTCGCCGACACCACCCGGTCGATGTTCACCCCCATCAGCACCGCCGCCTGCGGATCCTGCGCCGTCGCCCGGATGCCCCGCCCCAGCTTCGTGCGGTTCACGAACTGGTCCAGCGCGATCATCATCAGCACCGCGCCCAGGAACACGATCAGCTTGTCGTTACTGATCACGATCGGGCCGACGTCGATCACATTCGTGCGCTCCACGAAATGCTCGTTCACCGGAAGCTTGCCCTGCGCCTCCGACTTGCCGAACACCACCGGGATCACCACGGTCGCGAACAGCTGCTGCAAGAAGATCGAAGCACCGATCGCCGAGATCAGAGCGGCCAGCCGCGACGCGCCCTTCTTGCGCAACGGCCGGTACGCCGCCACCTCCAGGAGCATCGCCGTACCGCCCGACACCACCGCCGCCGCCAGCGCCATGACCGCCACCAGGCCGATCAGGGCCACCCCGCCGGCACTGGACACGCCCAGCAGCTGCACGCTGCCCAGCGCCACGAACGTCCCGACCATCCAGATCTCGGCATGGGCGAAGTTGATGAGCCTCAGCACGCCGTAGACCATCGTGTACCCCAGCGCCACCAGCGCGTAGATCGCGCCCAGCGCCAGGCCGTCGATGGTGTACGGCCAGAAAGAATCAATGAAGTCGTCGAACACCTTTGGTCGCCTTCGTGAAAAAGGAGCGGGAGCGCTTCACGGCGCTCCCGCTCCCGCGCCTAGGGCGCCTCGGAGGGGCGCTGCCGAGCGGCCGGACGGCCTACTCGACCTTCGCCTCCTTGGTGTTGCCGAGCAGCGGCAGCTTGTTGCCCTTGACCTCGTACACGTAGATGTCCTGCGAAGCCAGCTCGCCCTTGGCGTCGAACTTGATCGGCTTGCCGACACCCTCGAAGTTCACCGTCGACAGGAACTGGTTGATCTTCTCCGGCTCGGTGTTGCCGGCCTTGATCGCCTCGATGAACGCCGTCGCCGCGTCGTACCCCTCACCGGAGTAGATCGCCACCGGCGAACCGAACTTCGCCTGGTAGTCCGACGCGAACTTCTTCGCCTTCGCGTTGCTCGTGCCCGCCTCGTCGATCAGGCAGCCGCAGCTCAGCATCGCGCCCTGAGCGTTCTTCTCGCCCGCGCCCTCGATCAGGCCCGTCGCCAGCGAACCGTCGCCCGACATCAGCCGCGCGTCCACGCCCGCCTCGCGCAGCTGCTTGAACAGCCGCCCCGCGACCGCGTAGTAGCCGCCGAAGTACACCACGTCCGGGTCGAACGACTTGATCTTGTTGACCGTGGCGGAGTAGTCCGTGGCCTTGTCGTCCACGCCCTCGGCCATGGTCTGCGCGCCCTTGGGCTTCACCGCGCCCGCGATCGCGTCCGCCAGGCCCTTGCCGTACTCCTGGTTGTCGTGGATCGTGGCGACCTTCTTCGCCTTCAGCTGGTTGGTGATGAACTCACCCGCGCCGGCGCTCTGCACCGCGTCGTCCGCCACCACCCGGTGCCAGAACTTCCAGCCCTTCTCGGCCAGCGTGATCTGCGTCGCCGACGGCGACACGCTCGGGACCTTCGCCTCCTCCAGGATCGGGCCCGTCGCCTGCGACTCGCCCGAGAACGCCGGCCCGATCAGGCCGACGATCTTGTCCTGCTTGATCGCGCCCTGCACCAGGGTCGTCGCCTGCTCCGGCTTGCCCTGGCTGTCGTACGGCTTGAACTTGATCTTGACCTTCGGGTTGGTCGCGTTGTACTGCTCGATGGCCAGCTGCGCGCCGTTCCGCGGCGGGATGACCAGGCCCGAGTTCTCCCCGGTCAGGTCACCCATGAACCCGATCGTGACCTCGTTGCCGTCCGACCCGCCTTCGTCGCCGCCGCCGCACGCAGCGACGCCCATAGTCAGCATCGCGCTCACCGCAACCGCACCGGTGACTCTCATCATGTTGCGCCGCAAGGTGCCCAACCTTTCCATCCGGATCCGGGAGGGGATCGGGTACGAGTCATGCCCCAACAACCGCCCCCTCCCGGGTTCTCTCGGGAGGAATCGGTCAGTCAGGGAGCAGGTCAGTCGTACACCGAGCGGCCGCTCCAGAGGAGGACCCCCGAGCAGAAGGGTTACTCGTTCGTTACGGCTCCGTGCTCAGCCAACCCCCGCACGGCCAGCGACGATCACACGCAGTGACGCCCTCGAACGCGCAGGTGAGAAAGCCGCCCGCGAACCACAGCGAAGCGGCGACCAGATGAAGCCGGGATCAACCCCCGGCGGCCTCGCCCTTACCGGACCCGCCCAGCGCACCCGCCACCACGGCGTCCGCCACCGCCCGCATCGTCAGGCGCCGGTCCATCGACGTCTTCTGGATCCACCGGAACGCCTCCGGCTCACTCCAGCCGTTCGCCTCCTGCAGCAGCCCCTTGGCCCGATCGACCACCTTGCGGGTCTCCAGCCGGTCCTGCAGATCGGCGACCTCCGCCTCCAGCGCCCGCAGCTCCGTGTAGCGGCTCACCGCCATCTCGATCGCCGGCGCCAGGTCCGTCTTGGTGAACGGCTTGACCAGATACGCCATCGCCCCGGCGTCGGTCGCCCGCTGCACCAGCTCCCGCTGCGAGAACGCCGTCAGGATCACCACCGGCGCGATCCGCTCGGCCGAGATCCGCTCGGCCGCCGAGATCCCGTCCAGCACGGGCATCTTGACGTCCAGGATCACCAGATCCGGACGGTGCTCGGCCGCCAGCCGCACCGCGGCCTCGCCGTCCCCGGCCTCGCCCACGACGTCGTACCCGTCCTCCTGGAGCATCTCCTTCAAGTCCAGGCGGATCAGGGCCTCATCTTCTGCGATCACAACTCGCCGAGCGCTCTCCGTCACGCGCACGAGACTACCGGGACCCGCTACCCTGGTCCCCGGCAGGGCAGGGCCCGCTCCGGCTCGGCTTATAATTCAACCAGGATGTCCGATTTACTTTGGATAATGCCCCGGTACTCCAATTGGCATGAGAGGGCGGATTCAAAACCCGTACAGTGTGGGTTCGAGTCCCACCCGGGGCACAAACAGACCGCCGTCCACTCCTGGGCGGCGGTTTTGTCACACCCATCGTCGACACTCTCCGCATGGACGACATCACTCTGCGCGAGACGGCCCTGGTCCTGTTAGCCCAGGGCATCCCCCTGAGCGAGGTGAATCGGCGAACGGGCGTGCCCGCGTCCACGCTGAGCCAGTGGAGATCGCAATCTCAAAGACCTGATCCCCGCACCCGAGCTCTCTGCCCGCGCTGCCACGAACGCGATCTCGACGGAAAGGCTTACTCCTACCTCCTCGGGCTCTATCTCGGTGACGGCAACCTCGCCAATGCACCGGGAGACAAGGGCGTCTACCGGCTGGAGATCGCGTGCTGTGACAGCTGGCCCGGCCTGATGGAGATGGCGGCCGTCGCGGTCGCGGCCATCATGCCCGGCCTCCAGGTCGGCAGGAGGCAGAAGACCGGCTGCACGATCGTCAACGCGTACTCCGTGCACTGGCCGTGCCTGTTTCCGCAGCACGGACCAGGAAGGAAGCACACCCGGAAGATCGAGCTCGCGCCCTGGCAGCGGGTGATCGTGGACGAGTACACCGAGGAGTTCGTGCGCGGCCTGCTGCACTCTGACGGCTGGCGCGGCACCAACCGGGTGCGGCGCCCGGGCAAGGACGGCGACCGCTGGTACGAGTATCCGCGCTACCAGTTCACCAACGTCTCGCTCGACATCCAGAGGCTCTTCACGGATGCGCTCGATCGGCTCGGGATCCCGTGGAAGCAGATGAACAAAAAGAACATCTCCGTCGCGCGGCGGGAGGGGGTGGCGCGGTTGGACGAGTTCGTGGGGCCGAAGCATTGAGGAGGGCAGGAGGCCGCCGTGCTCGCCGGCGGGCGGCGGGCGCGGCGGCCTCGGGGAGTTTCGCTATGTGTCCACGCGGACGGGGTCGTCCGGGGAGGGGCTGCGGAAGTAGTCGCGGGTCTCGCGGAAGACGAGCGGGGACAGGATCAGCAGGCCGATGAGGTTGGGCAGGGCCATGAGGCCGTTCATCACGTCGGAGAAGGTCCAGACCGTGGTGAGGGTGGTCGTCGCGCCGATGTAGGAGACGACGATGAAGACGATGCGGTACGGGAGGACGGCTTTGCGGCCGAAGAGGTACTCCATGCAGCGTTCGCCGTAGTAGGACCAGCCGAGGAGGGTGGAGAAGGCGAAGAAGATCAGGCTGATGGTGACGATGATGCTGCCCCAGTCGCCGGGGAGGCCGGCGTCGAAGGCGCGGCCGGTGAAGGTGGCGGCGTCGTCCTCGCCGCCTTCCTTCCAGACGCCGGTGACGACGATGGTGAGGGCGGTGATGCTGACGACGATGAGGGTGTCGATGAAGGTCTGGGTCATGGAGACCAGGGCCTGGCGGACGGGGTGGGTGGTCTTGGCCGCGGCGGCGGCGATGCCGCCGGTGCCGAGGCCGGATTCGTTGGAGAAGATGCCGCGGGCGACGCCGTACTGGATGGCGGCGGCGACGCCGGCGCCGACGAAGCCGCCGGTGGCGGCGGTGCCGGTGAAGGCGTCGGTGAAGATGAGGCCGATGGCGGAGGGGACCTCGTCGAGGTTGAAGGCGAGGACGGCGAGGCCGCCGACGATGTAGAGGACGATCATCAGGGGGACGAAGCCGCTGGTGACGCGGCCGATGCTCTTGATGCCGCCGAGGATGACGACGGCGGTGAGGACGACGATGACGG
Organism: Actinomadura sp. 21ATH; assembly: GCF_041951345.1. Lineage (NCBI taxonomy): Bacteria > Bacillati > Actinomycetota > Actinomycetes > Streptosporangiales > Thermomonosporaceae > Actinomadura > Actinomadura sp. 21ATH. The sequence continues at coordinate 393,535 of NZ_JBGNUR010000005.1, forward strand.
CGCCGGTGATGCGGTGGTCGACGCCCCATTCGTCGTTGAGGTTGGCGGCGACGGCGTTGGCCTGGGTCATGTTGCCGATGCCGAAGGCGGCGAAGGCGCCGGCGATGGCGAAGAAGCCGCCGAGGATGAGGCCGACGGGGCCTTTGATGCCGTTGCGGAGGTAGTACATGGGGCCGCCGCTCTGTTCGCCGGCGGCGTCGGTGCGGCGGAAGCGTACGCCGAGGAAGGCTTCGCTGTATTTGGTGGCCATGCCGACCATGCCGGTGAACCACATCCAGAAGACGGCGCCGGGGCCGCCGAGGGCGATGGCGGTGGCGACGCCGGCGATGTTGCCGACGCCGACGGTGGCGGCGAGGGCGGTGGCGAGGGCCTGGTAGTGGGAGATGTCGCCGGCGGCGCCTTCTTTGTCGGCGTCGGAGCGTTTGATGAAGGCGAGCCAGAAGGCGAGGCGGAAGCGGCGGACCTGGATGCCGCGGAGGAGGGTCGTGAGGTAGAGGCCGGTCAGGAGGAGCAGGGGGATGAGGAGCCAGGGTCCCCAGATGAAGGAGCTGGCGTCGGAGAGGAAGTCGTTCATCACACCACCGGTAACGGGAGTAGCAGGAGCAACCTACGGACCGTAGACAAGTGCGGGCCGGTTGAGAAGCCCCTGGGTGCAGCCGTTACGGGATCGTCTTTACGGCTTTTTCATGCCTTGACCCAGGTGGGTGGCCGGAGCGTCGCCGGATCGATATCGGGCGGTGACCCTGGGGGCCCGGTGGGCGGGCCCCCGCGGGGGTCAGGGTGTGGCGGTGGCGGTGGCGATGGCGTCGCCGATGCGGTGGACGCGGAGGGCGTTGGTGGAGCCGGGGGTGCCGGGGGGCGAGCCGGCGACGATGACGACGCGGTCGCCCTTCTGGCAGCGGCCGGATTCGAGGAGTCCCTGTTCGACCTGGGCGACCATCTCGTCGGTGTGGTTGGCGAAGGGGACGATGTGGGTCTCGACGCCCCAGACGTGGGCGAGGCGGCCGCGTACGGCGGGGACGGAGGTGAAGGCGAGGAGGGGGATGGGTGAGCGGTAGCGGGAGAGGCGGCGGGCGGTCTCGCCGGACATGGTGAAGGCGACGAGGGCCTCGGCCTTGATGATGGCGCCGACTTCGGCGGCGGCGCGGGCGATGGCGCCGCCGACGGTCTCGGGCATGCGGTCGAGGGTGTGGGTGGCGTGGAGGGAGGCTTCCTCGGCGGTGGAGACGATGCGGCTCATGGTGCGGACGGATTCGATGGGGTACTGGCCGACGCTGGTCTCGCCGGAGAGCATGACGGCGTCGGCGCCTTCGAAGACGGCGTTGGCGACGTCGGAGGTCTCGGCGCGGGTGGGGCGGGGCGCGGAGATCATGGATTCGAGCATCTGGGTGGCGACGATGACGGGGCGGGCCTTCTCGCGGCAGAGTTCGATGACCTGCTTCTGGACGATGGGGACCTGTTCGAGGGGGAGTTCGACGCCGAGGTCGCCGCGGGCGACCATGAGGCCGTCGAAGGCGGCGACGATGGCGGGGAGCTGTTCGACGGCCTGGGGCTTTTCGATCTTGCCGATGAGGGGGACGCGGACGCCTTCCTCTTCCATGATCTGGTAGCAGATGTCGGCGTCGGCGGGGGTGCGGACGAAGGAGAGGGCGACCATGTCGACGCCGAGGCGGAGGGCCCAGCGGAGGTCTTCCTCGTCCTTGGAGGTGAGGGCGGGGACGCTGACGGGGACGCCGGGGAGGTTGAGGCCCTTGTTGTCGGAGACCATGCCGCCGACTTCGACGGTGGTGCGGACGCGGGTGCCGTCGACGTCGGTGACGCGGAGGGCGACGCGGCCGTCGTCGATGAGGACGGTGTCGCCGGGGCGGACGTCGCCGGGGAGGCCCTCGTAGGTGGTGGAGACCTCTTTGCGGGTGCCGGGGACGTCCTCGGTGGTGATGGTGAACTCGTCGCCGAGGGTGAGTCGTACGGGGCCGTCCGGGAAGCGGCCGATCCGGATCTTGGGGCCCTGCAGGTCGGCCAGGATGCCGACGCCGCGGCCGGTGGCCGTGGATGCGGCGCGGATCCGGTGGTAGACGTCCTCGTGGCCGGCGTGGTCGCCGTGGCTCATGTTGAGCCGGGCGACGTCGACGCCGGCCTCGACGAGTGCGTGGATCTGCTCGGCGGTGGAGCAGGCGGGGCCGATGGTGCTGACGATCTTCGCTCGACGGGTCACATGCACAACGCTACTTAGTTACCTGCCGGTAGGGATATTCATGCAGGATACGGTCGCCGAAGATTCACGGACTGGTCTAGCTCAAGGGTCTAGACCAGTGGCGAATCTCACCCGGCGAAGACGCGGACGGCGGCCTGGCAGAACGCCTTGAGGTCGTCCGGCTTCCGGCTGGTCACCAGCGTGTTGGGTCCACCTTCGCAGGTGACGACCTCCTCGTCGACCCAGTCGGCGCCGGCGTTGCGCAGGTCGGTCTGGAGGCTGGGCCAGGAGGTGACGCGGCGGCCGCGGACGACGTCCGCCTCGATCATGGTCCACGGGGCGTGGCAGATGGCCGCGACGGGCTTGCCGGCGTCGAAGAAGCCCTTGACGAACGCGACGGCCTTGGGCTGGGTCCGCAGGAAGTCGGGGTTGGCGACGCCGCCGGGCAGCACGAGCCCGTCGAACTCGCCCTGGTCGGAGACCTCGACCGTGGTGTCGACGTCGAAGTGGTCGGCCTTGTCCAGGTGGTCGAAGCCCTGGATGCGGCCGGACTGGGTGGACACGAGCCGGGGCGTGCCGCCGGCCTGCTGGACGGCGCTCCACGGTTCGGTGAGCTCGACCTGCTCGGTGCCTTCGGGCGCGGCCAGGAACGCGATGGTCTTGCCCTGGAGTTCGGTGCCCATGTGACCTCCTCGTCACGTGATCGGATGGTTCTTCCCTGCACTGCCCGCGAGAGCGGGTGGTATGCAGGGAGATGTGGAGGAGGCGCGTTACCGGGAGTTCCCGGCACCCGAGGGGACGGGGCTGGCCTGCCTGTGGAGCCACCGGCATCCCGGCGGTGCGGCGGGGCCGTTCGTCCAGCGGGTGGTGCCGGACGGCTGCGTGGACCTGATCTGGTGGGGCCGGAGCGCCGAGATCACGGTGGCCGGGCCGGACACGGGGCCGGCGCCGGCGCGGCTGGAGCCGGGCGAGCGGCTGGTGGCGGTGCGGTTCCGGCCGGGTGCTGCGCCGCCGGTGCTGGGCGTGCCCGCCGACGCGGTGCGGGACGCCCGGCCGGCGCTGCGGGAGCTGTGGGGGGACGCGGCGAGCCGGCTGGGCGAGGCGATGGCGGCCGCGGCGGATCCGCACGCGCTGCTGGTGGAGGCGGTCCGGGCCCGTTCGGCGGGGCCGCCGGACCCGCTGGTGCCGGCGCTGCTGGCGGGGCTGGAGGCGGGTCCGGTTCGGGCGGTGGCCGGCGCGCTGGGCGTGAGCGAGCGGCAGCTGCGCCGGCGGGCGCACGCGGCGTTCGGGTACGGGCCCAAGACGCTGCAGCGGGTGCTGCGGTTCCAGCGGGCGCTGGGGATGGCGCGGTCCGGGGTGCCGCTGGCGGAGGTGGCGTACGCGGCGGGCTACGCCGATCAGGCGCATCTGGCGAACGAGGTGCGGGCGCTGGCCGGCGCGCCGATCCGGACGCTGCTCTGAGCCGGTTCAGGGGGCGGCTCAGGGGTTTTCGAGCCTGCCGTACGCCTGGAGGGTGCGGAGGTTCTCGACGGTGACGTGGCCGCGCCATTCGGGTTCGGTGATGGGCGTCCAGAACGGGAACTGCACGGTCCAGCCGCCGTCGTCGAGGCGCGCGTCGATGAGCGCGTCCAGGTCGGCGTCGATGGCGGCGGGGTCGAGGAGCCGGTGGCCGTAGCCGCCGGGTGCGGGCGCGTAGTCGAGCGGGGAGTGGTGGGCGCCGGGGGCGCCGGGGTCGAGGGAGGCGAGCAGGGGGCCGCGGATGCGGTCGAACGCGGCGTCGGCGCGGTCGCGGTCGGGCACGTGGTCGAGGAAGCGCAGCGCGGCGAGGGCGTCGTAGGGGCCGAGTTCGTGCTCGCCGTTCTCCAGGTGGTTCCAGGAGAACTCGGTGGCGGCCGCCAGCCAGGGGTGCCGGGAGCCCATGAGGTGGAGGAGTCCGGCGAGGGTGGCGGTGGGGTTGAGGCTTCCGGGCGGGTCGTCGGGCGTCTGCCACCAGGGGGCGCGGGGGGCGTCCCGTACGGTCGGCAGGACGAAGGGCACTCCCCCGCCGGTGCGGGTGATGGAGGCCAGGTAGTCGCCGATGCGGTCGACGGCGGGGTCGGTGTCGGCACCGGCCTCGTGCAGGATCTCCAGGGCGTGCTGGGCGGGGACGGGCTGGCTGGCCTCGCCGCGCAGGTCGGGTTCGAGGGCGTGGCCGTAGCCGCCGTCGGGGTTCTCGTAGGGGCGGAGCGCGGCGACGACGGCGGCCGCGGGGCCGCCGCGGAAGTGGAGGGCGAAGCGGCGGCGGTCGATCAGGCGGGCGTTGAGCCGGAGGAAGTCCTCGGCGGCGTCGAGGTCCTTGGCGTGGAGTGTTCTCATGCTCCGACCGTAGAGGGCGGGCGGGGCGCGGGTCTTGGAGGGAACGGCCATGTACGAACCATGATCCTTCCTGGTTGACTGGCGGGATGAGTGATCCGCTGCACGAGCGCGAGCGGGCCGCGGCGGCGCTGGAGCCGGTGTTCCGCGCGGCCGGGCCGTACCTGGAGGGGCTGGCGGGGCGGCCGGTGCACGACCGGTCGCGGGACGTCCTGTTCGCGGAGCTGGACGGGCCGCTGCCGGCCGCGGGCGAGGGCGCGGCGGCGGCGGTGGAGCGGCTGGTGCGGGTGGGCACGGCGGCGGCGACGCACTCGTCGGGGCCGCGGTTCTTCCATTTCGTGGTGGGCGGGTCGACGCCGGCGGCGATGGCCGGGGACTGGACGGCGTCGCTGCTGGACCAGGCCGCGGGGCTGTGGCTGACCTCGCCGCTGGCGGCGCGGGTGGAGACGGTCGTGCTGGGGTGGCTGAAGGAGCTGTTCGGGCTGCCCGCGTCGTACGGCGGCGTGCTGACGCCGAGCGCGACGTTCGCGCACGTGACGGGGCTGGCGTGCGCCCGCGCGTGGTGGGCGGGGCGGCACGGCGCGGACGTGGTCGCGGACGGGCTGGCGGGGCTGCCGCGGATGCCGGTGTTCAGCAGCGGGCTGGTGCACGCCAGCACGCGCAAGGCGCTGCAGATCCTGGGGTGCGGGCGGGACACGCTGCGGACGTTCGAGCGCGACGACCGGGGGCGGGTCGACCTGGCGGCGATGGAGGGGGCGCTGGCGGCGCTGGGCGGGGATCCGGCGGTGATCGTCGCGAACCTCGGGGAGGTCAACACCGGCGACTCGGATCCGATCGGGGAGCTGGCCGATCTGGCGGAGCGCTACGGCGCGTGGCTGCACGTGGACGGCGCGTTCGGGATGTTCGCGGCGGTCTCGCCCCGTACGGCGCATCTGGCGCGGGGTGTGGAGCGGGCGGATTCGGTGACGGCGGACGGGCACAAGTGGTTGAACGTCCCGTACGAGAGCGGTTTCTCGTTCGTGCGGGATCCGGCGATGCTGGCGCGCACGTTCGGGTCGTGGGGGGCGGCGTACCTGCCGGACGCGGGCGGTGAGCAGGTCAACTACAACTCGCTGGGGCCGGAGTCGTCGCGGCGGGCGCGGGCGTTCCCGATCTGGGCGACGCTGCGCGCGTACGGGCGGGACGGCCACCGGGAGATGGTCGAGCGGCATCTGGACGTGTCGCGGCATCTGGGCCGGCTGGTGGAGGAGGCGCCGGATCTGGAGCTGCTGGCGCCGGTTCGGCTGTGCGTCGTGTGCTTCCGGTACCGGCCGCCGGGGGTGCCGGAGGAGGAGCTGAACGGGCTGAACGCGCGGCTGGGCGAGGCACTGCTGGCCGACGGCCGGGTGTACGCGGGCACCTCCACCTATCGCGGGATGACGGTGTTCCGTCCGGCGGCCCTGAACTGGCGCACGACGCGCGCGGACGTGGCGGCGCTGGTGGAGGTGCTCCGCGAGCTGGCGGCCCGCCTGTAGGCCCGCCGGACCCGGCCTGCGGGGTGTGGGCCGCGGTCAGCCCCAGGAGGCGTTCTCGTCGAGCTTCGCGAACGGCTGGGTGAGGCTGAACCAGTTGCCGGAGTCGTCGCGGAAGACGGCCTCGATGCCGTACGGGCGCTTCTCGGGCGGGTGGACGAACGTGACGCCGCGGGCGGAGAGGCGGTCGTACTCGGCCTGGCAGTCGTCGGTGTGGAAGGCGCCGGCGCCGAGCACGCCCTTGGCGAGCAGGGCCCGCAGCTGCTCGGCGGACTCGGGGTCGAGCGAGGGCGGGCCGGGCACCATCAGCGCGATCTGGAGCTCGGGCTGGCTCCTGGGGCCGACGGTGAGCCAGCGCATCCCGCCCTCGCCGGGTGTCATCCCCGTCTGCCGCTTGAACCGGGTGCAGAACGTGCCGAGGCTGGTGAACCCCACCAGCATGCAGATCTCGGTGACGGTGAGGTTGGCCGAGGCGAGCAGGTCACCGGCCCGCTCGATGCGCCTGCGGGACAGGTACCGGCCGGGCGTCTCCCCGTACACCTGGCGGAAAAGCCGGACGAAGTGGTAGCGCGAGTAGCCCGCCCGGGCGGCGACCGCGGCCACGTCCAGCGGCCGGTCCCACTCGCGGTCCATGGCGTCCCTGGCCAGCCGGAGCCGCCGCAGGACGCCGACGTCCAGGCTTCTGACCTGGCCGGACGCGCTCGCCGGCCTCGTGGCGCCCATGGCCGCGATCGTGTCACACGGCTCTGACGTTCCCGTCCGCGCAGCCGATGATCCGCAGGCCGTGCCGGCAGGCGTACGCGCGCGCCCGGCAGGCGTCGCCGAACGCGGCGGTGCGGCCGTTGTCGAAGGCGCAGGTGACCGGCTGCCGGCCGGGCGGGCAGTCGAACGCGCAGCGGGCGGGCGCCACGGGCCGCGAGATCGGCCCGGCCGCCGCGGCGGCGAGCGCGCCCGCGACGGCCGCGGACAGCACCGCCGCGACGGCCGCCGGAACGATGATCCGGGCACGGATGACCATGGTCCACCACCGAGGAGTCACTCTGCGAGACTGAACGACCTCCCACTGTAGTGAACGCGGTCAGCGGGCCCCCGGCCAGGGTCCCGGCGGCGTGTGCTCGACGGTCTCGGTCTCGACCTTGGTGTCGTACACCCGGAAGCCCCGCGCCTGGTAGTTCGCCAGCGCGGCGGGCCCGTCGTTGGAGCAGGTGTGCACCCAGACGCGGGCGGTCGGCTCCCGGCCCGGCCAGCGGTCCGCCAGGTCCCAGGCGCGGGCGGCGCCGGCGGCCAGCAGATGGCCGCCGATCCCCCGGCCGTGGAACGCGCCGAGCAGCCCGAAGTGGACGATCTCCACCTCGCCGCCGGCCTGCGGGTCCAGCTCGACGTAGCCGGCCGGGGTGCCGCGCACGTAGGCGACCCAGGTCTCGACGCCGGGGCGCTCCAGCCAGTTCATCCACTGGTCGTAGGTCCAGCCGAGCCGGTCGACCCAGTAGTAGTCGCCCCCGACCGCGGTGTAGAGGAAGCGGTTCAGCTCGGGGCTGGGCACCTCCGCGCGGGCGATGTCCACCGCGACCTCCGGGGCCCGGCCGGCCGGGCGCAGCTCGCCGGGGGCGCGCTGCTCCAGGTACCAGGTGGTCACGTCGACTCGTCTGATCGGCACGCTGTTCCTCACACAAGAAAGCCGCCGCGGCCCCGCGCCCTGGTCGGGGCGCGGGGTCGCGGCGGGGTGTCGTATCGGGGCGGGCCGGTGCTGTCCGGCCTGGTCACCCGGGTGTCAGGCTATCGGACGCGCGGTCGGCGGGATCGGGTACGGCAGCGCGGACTCACCGGCGAGGAACTTGTCCACGCCGTGCGCCGCGGCGCGGCCCTCGGCGATCGCCCACACGATCAGCGACTGGCCGCGGCCCATGTCGCCGGCCGCGAAGACGCCCTCGACGGACGTCGCGTAGTCGGCGTCGCGGACGACGTTGCCGCGCCCGTCCAGCTCGACGCCGAGCTGCTCCAGCAGCCCCTCCTTCTGCGGGCCGAGGAAGCCCATCGCGAGGGTGACCAGCTCGGCCGGGATCTCCCGCTCGGTGCCCTCGACCGGCGCGAAGCCGGTCTCGGGGCGGCCGACCTCCACCAGCCGCAGCGCCCGGACGTTGCCGTCGGCGTCGCCGGCGAACTCGGTGGTGGACACCGCGTACAGCCGGTCGCCGCCCTGCTCGGCGAGCTCCTCGTGGGCGCTCTCCATCTTGAACAGCATCGGGTACGTCGGCCACGGCTGGGAGTCGGACCGCGCCGCCGGCGGCATCGGCATGATCTCCAGCTGGGTGACCGACCTCGCGCCCTGGCGGATCGCGGTGCCGATGCAGTCGGCGCCGGTGTCGCCGCCGCCGATCACGACCACGTGCTTGCCCGCGGCGGAGATCGGCGACTCGTCGAAGTCGCCCTCCTGCACCCGGTTGGCCGGGGGCAGGTACTCCATCGCCTGGTAGATGCCCTTGAGGTCGCGCCCGGGCACGGGCAGGTCGCGCCACACGGTGGCGCCGCCGGCCAGCACGACCGCGTCGTACCTCTCGCGCAGCTCGTCGCCGGTGACGTCGGCGCCGACGTTCACCGAGGTCTTGAAGTCGGTGCCCTCGGCCCGCATCTGCGCGATCCGCCGGTCGACGTGCCGCTTCTCCATCTTGAACTCGGGGATGCCGTACCGCAGCAGGCCGCCGATCCGGTCGGCCCGCTCGTACACGCGCACGTCGTGGCCGGCGCGGGTGAGCTGCTGCGCGGCGGCGAGCCCGGCGGGGCCGGAGCCGACGACCGCGACCTTCTTCCCGGTGCGGACCGCCGGCGGCTTCGGGCCGACCCAGCCCTCGGCCCACGCCCGGTCGATGATCTCGACCTCGACCCGCTTGATCGTCACCGGGTCCTGGTTGATGCCGAGGACGCACGCGCTCTCGCACGGCGCCGGGCACAGCCGGCCGGTGAACTCCGGGAAGTTGTTGGTGGCGTGCAGGCGCTCGATCGCCTCCTGCCAGTCCTTGCGGTACACCAGGTCGTTCCACTCGGGGATGAGGTTCCCCAGCGGGCAGCCCTGGTGGCAGAACGGGATGCCGCAGTCCATGCAGCGGCTCGCCTGCTTCTCCAGCTTCCCTTCGCCGAAGTTCTCGTAGACCTCCGACCAGCTCTTGATCCGCACGTCGACCGGGCGGCGCTTCGGGAGTTCCCGCTGTACGGTCAGGAAGCCCTTCGGGTCTGCCATATCTCGGAGTCCCCCTCTCAGCTCTGCGCGGCGGCCATGATGGCCTCGTCGACGTCCCGGCCCTCGGCCTCGGCCTTGGCGGCGGCCTCCAGGACGCGGCGGTAGTCCCGCGGCATGATCTTGGTGAAGCGGGCCGCGGCGGCGTCCCAGTCCGCCAGCAGCCTCGCGGCGACCTCGGACCCGGTCTCGGCCAGGTGCCGTTCCACCTGGGTACGGACGAAGTCGGCGTCGTCCCCGGTGAGCGGCTCCAGGTCGACCATCCCGGGGTTGACCCGCTCGGCGACCAGGTCGAGCACGTACGCGATGCCGCCGGACATGCCGGCCGCCAGGTTGCGCCCGGTACGGCCGAGGATGACCGCGCGGCCGCCGGTCATGTACTCGCAGGCGTGGTCGCCCACGCCCTCGACCACCGCGGTGGCGCCGGAGTTGCGGACGCAGAACCGCTCCCCGACGATGCCGCGGGCGTACAGCTCGCCCGAGGTGGCGCCGTACAGGATGACGTTGCCGCCGATGATCTGCTCCTCGGCCGCGAACGCCGCGTCCGGGTGCGGCCGCACCGTGAGGCGCCCGCCGGACAGGCCCTTGCCGACGTAGTCGTTGGCGTCGCCGGTCAGCCGCAGCGTGATCCCGCGCGGCAGGAACGCGCCGAACGAGTTGCCCGCCGACCCGGTGAAGGTGACGTCGATGGTGTCGTCGGGCAGGCCCTCGCCGCCCCACTTCCTGGTCACCTCGTGGCCCAGCATCGTGCCGACGGTGCGGTTGACGTTGCGGATCGGCAGGTCGAGGGTGACCTTGTCGCCGAACGCGATCGCGCCCTCGGCCAGCTGGATCAGCGTGTTGTCCAGCGCCTTCTCCAGCCCGTGGTCCTGCTCGGCGGTGCGGCGCAGCGCCGCGCCCTCGCGCAGTTCGGGCCTGTGCAGGATCGGCGTCAGGTCCAGGCCGTTCGCCTTCCAGTGGTCGACCGCGCGGCGGGTGTCGATCATCTCGACGCGGCCGATGGCCTCGTCCAGCGACCGGAAGCCCAGCGCCGCGAGATACTCGCGGACCTCCTCGGCGATGAACTCGAAGAAGTTCACCACGAACTCGGCCTTGCCGCTGAACCGCTGCCGCAGCACCGGGTTCTGGGTGGCGACGCCCACCGGGCAGGTGTCCAGGTGGCAGACCCGCATCATGATGCAGCCCGACACCACCAGCGGCGCGGTCGCGAAGCCGTACTCCTCGGCGCCCAGCAGCGCCGCGATGACCACGTCCCGGCCGGTCTTCATCTGCCCGTCGGTCTGCACGACGATGCGGTCGCGCAGGCCGTTCAGCAGCAGCGTCTGCTGGGTCTCGGCCAGGCCGAGCTCCCACGGCGTGCCGGCGTGCTTCAGCGAGGTCAGCGGCGACGCGCCGGTGCCGCCGTCGTGCCCGGAGATCAGCACCACGTCGGCGTGCGCCTTCGACACGCCCGCCGCGACCGTCCCGACCCCGACCTCGGCGACCAGCTTGACGTGCACGCGCGCCGCCGGGTTGGAGTTCTTCAGGTCGTGGATCAGCTGCGCCAGGTCCTCGATCGAGTAGATGTCGTGGTGCGGCGGCGGCGAGATCAGGCCCACCCCGGGCGTGGAGTGCCGGGTCTTGGCGATCCACGGGTACACCTTGTGGCCGGGCAGCTGCCCGCCCTCGCCGGGCTTGGCGCCCTGCGCCATCTTGATCTGGATGTCGTCGGCGTTGGTGAGGTACTCGGAGGTCACCCCGAACCGGCCGGACGCCACCTGCTTGATCGCGCTGCGCCGCAGGTCGCCGTTCGCGTCGGGGGTGAACCGCCGCGGGTCCTCGCCGCCCTCGCCGGTGTTGGACTTGCCGCCCAGCCGGTTCATGGCGATCGCGAGGGTCTCGTGCGCCTCCGCCGAGATGGAGCCGTACGACATCGCCCCGGTCGAGAACCGCTTGACGATCTCCGAGACCGGCTCGACCTCGTCGATCGGGACCGGCGGCCGCTCGCCCTCCTTCAGGTCGAACAGCCCGCGCAGCGTCATCAGCGCCTCGGACTGGGAGTCCACCGACGAGGTGTACTCCTTGAAGATCTCGTACCTGCGGGTGCGGGTGGCGTGCTGGAGCTTGAACACCGTCTCCGGGTTGAACAGGTGCCGCTCGCCCTCGCGCCGCCACTGGTACTCGCCGCCGACCTCCAGCGTGCGGTGCGCCGCCTCGTTCCCGTTCGCCGGGTACGCGCGGCGGTGCCGCTCGGCGACCTCGCGGGCCAGCACGCCGAAGCCGACGCCGCCCAGCCGGGACGTCGTCCCGGTGAAGCAGCGGTCGATGACCTCGGCGCCCAGGCCGATCGCCTCGAAGATCTGCGCGCCGGTGTACGACGCGACCGTGGAGACGCCCATCTTGGACATGATCTTCAGGACGCCCTTGCCGTACGCCTTGATCAGGTTGCGTACCGCGGTGGGGGCGTCCAGGTCCTCGACCACGCCGGTGGCGATCAGGTCCTCGATGGTCTCCTGCGCCAGGTACGGGTTGATCGCGGACGCGCCGTACCCGATGAGCAGCGCCATGTGGTGGCACTCGCGGGCCTCGGCCGTCTCGATCACCAGGCCGACCCGGGTGCGGGTCTTCTCCCGGATCAGGTGGTGGTGCACCGCGCCGGTGAGCAGCAGCGCCGGGATCGCCGCGCGGGAGGCGTCCGAGCCGCGGTCCGACAGCACGATGATCCGCGCGCCGCCGGAGATCGCGTCCGACACCTCGGCGCAGATCTCCTCCAGCCGGTGCTCCAGCGCCTCACCGCCGCCGGTGACGTCGTACAGGCCGTGCACGACGTGCGCCCGCAGGTGCGGCAGGTCGCCCTCGTCATCGATATGGATGATCTTGGAGAGCTCGTCGTTGTCCAGGATCGGCGTCGGCAGCACCAGCCGCCGGCACGACTCCGGACCCGGCTCCAGCAGGTTGCCCTCCGGCCCCAGCGTGGACTGGAGCGAGGTGACCAGCTCCTCGCGGATCGCGTCCAGCGGCGGGTTGGTGACCTGCGCGAACTGCTGCTTGAAGTAGTCGAACAGCAGCCGCGGCCGCTCCGACAGCACCGCGATCGGGGTGTCGGTGCCCATCGAGCCGATCGGCTCCGCGCCCGTCCGCGCCATCGGGGTGAGGATGATCCGCTGCTCTTCGAGGGTGTAGCCGAACGTCTGCTGCCGCTTGACGAGCGTCTCGTGCGTGGGGACCTCGCGGTCGCGGCGCGGCAGCTCCTCGAACCGGACGAGCCCCTCGTGCAGCCACTCCCCGTACGGGTGCGCCGCCGCCAGCTCGGCCTTGACCTCGTCGTCCTCGACGATCCGGCCGGCCGCGGTGTCCACCAGGAAGATCTTGCCGGGCTGGAGCCGGCCCTTCCGCACCACCTTGTCGGACGGGATGTCCAGCACGCCGGCCTCGCTGGCCAGCACGACGAAGCCCTCGTCGGTCACCCAGTACCGGCCGGGGCGCAGCCCGTTGCGGTCCAGGACGGCGCCGACCACGGTGCCGTCGGTGAACGTGACGCTCGCGGGGCCGTCCCATGCCTCCATCAGCGTCGAGTGGAACTCGTAGAACGCCCGGCGCGCCGGGTCCATCTCGGTGTGGTTCTCCCACGCCTCGGGGATCATCATCAGCACCGCGTGCGGCAGCGACCGCCCGCCCAGGTGCAGCAGCTCCAGGCACTCGTCGAACGACGCCGTGTCGCTGGCCTCGATGTCGATCACCGGGTAGATCCGGGACAGGTCGCCGGGCAGCAGGTCCGACTTCAGCAGCGCCTCGCGGGCGCGCATCCAGTTGCGGTTGCCCTTGACCGTGTTGATCTCGCCGTTGTGGGCGATGAACCGGTACGGGTGCGCCAGCTCCCACGCCGGGAACGTGTTCGTCGAGAACCGCGAGTGCACCAGCGCGATCGCGCTCGCGAACCGGCGGTCCGACAGGTCGGGGAAGAACGGCTCCAGCTGCGGGGTCGTCAGCATCCCCTTGTAGACGATCGTCCGGCTGGACAGGCTCGGGAAGTAGACCCGGACGTCCTGCTCGGCGCGCTCGCGCATGCAGAACACGGCCCGGTCCAGTTCGAGGCCCGTCGTGCCCGCGTGCGGGCCGTCCCCCGCCGGGGCGATGAACAGCTGCGCGAAGTGCGGCATCGCCCGGCGCGCCGCCGGGCCCGCGAAGGCGGGGTCGAACGGCAGCTCGCGCCACCCGAGGACCGCCAGGCCCTCCTCCTCGCACAGCTTCGCGACGTGCGCCACCGCGGCCGCGCGCTCCTCGGCGTCCACCGGGAGGAACGCGATGCCGGCGGCGTACCCGCCCGCCTCGGGAAGGGGGAAGTCGCAGACCTCGCGGAAGAACGCGTCCGGGATCTGGACGAGGATGCCGACCCCGTCGCCGTCGTCCGGCTCGGCGCCCACGGCGCCGCGGTGATCGAGGTTCTTCAGGACGGTCAGGGCGTTCTGAACGATGTCGTGGCTCTTGCGGCCGTGCAGATCGGCGACCATGCCGACCCCGCAGGCGTCGTGCTCGTTGGCCCGGTCGTACAGCCCCTGGTTCTGGGGCAGGCCGGGTCCGAGGGCGGCAGCAGCCATCAACCCTCCCGTCGTCGTCATGTCACTGCTTCTAGGTCAGTGCAGGCTCGGGACGACGTTGGCCCTGCTGCGGTATGAGGACATTACCTCACTGCCGGGATCATGCCCGACCGGACCGGATCGCGAAACTTCCACGCGTCGATCACTTATGGGGATCCCCGACTGGTTTAGACCAGGATAGCGGGCCCGATTTTCAGCGCTTCGCCGTGACCTCGGTGATCATCATCACGACCGGTGGATGTTTAGCCCGGTCAGGAGCCGGTCAAGAGGCGCGCGCCGCCCGTCCCAGCGGCCCCGGCGCCTTCCCGCCCTCGATCAGCAGCGAGAGCAGCGCCTCGTCCTGGGCGTCGCCCTTCCCGTCCGCGCGCTGCGCCCACGACACGACCGCGTAGTGCCCCATCGCCAGCCCGCGCGCCATCGAGAACCCCTGGCCGGACCCGTCCAGCGGCCGCACGAACCCGCCGCCCGTCCCGAGCGTCGCGACCAGCCGGTCCGCGCTCTCCTTGCCCGCCAGGTTGAACACCGCGACGGTCAGCGCGTAATCCCCGTCCGCGTACACGGCCCGCGCCGCCTGCGTGCAGGCCCCCTGCCGCAGCACCTCGGCCACGCCCGTGCCCCAGACGGCCGCGCCGCAGTCGCCGTCCAGCCGCTTGCCCTTCAGCGAGAGTTCCGCGTCCGCGCCGGGCACCGGCAGCTTCGCGTCGGGGAACGCCTCCCCCTCCGTCAGCGGCGCCGCGTCGGCCGACCGCTGCTCGATCTTCGCGTAGGCCCCGGTGGACGGCGAGCTGGAGTAGGACGCGGGCGAGACCCCGCTCTGCGCCACCTGCCCGACCGACGCCGCGGGCCCCTTCCTCGCGGGCGCCTCGCCGTCCCCGCCGGTCACGAGCACGACGGCGAGCGCGAGGACGATGACCGCCCCGAGCCCGCCCGCGGCGAGGAAGTAGACACGTGAACGCTGGTACGTTCCACCCTTCCGGCCGCCCTTCTGGCGCACCTCACCACCGCGCCCTGGGCCGGAACGGCTCCGCTTGGAAGAAGACACAGCGTCCGAGCTTGCCAGACCCTCCCGCGACTCACCGAGTCGATCATCCCGCGCCGCCGGCCGCGCACCGTTCCCGCGAGGCCCTCCCGGCGGACGCTCACCCCGCCGCGTCCCGCCGATCCCGGCCCGCCCGCGCCCCTCGGCCGGGCGCTCGTCCCGCCGCCCCGGCCTTCCAGGACCGGAACGTCCCGCACCCGCCGCGCCCGGCAGCTGCTGCGCGCCGCTCTCCCGCACCTCAGCGGAACGCTCGTCCCGCCGCCCGGGCCTCCTGGGGCCGGAACGCCCTGCGCCCTTCGTATCCGGCAGGCGCTGCGCGCCGCTCTCCCGGGCTTCCGCAGGGCGGTCGTCCCGCCGCCCGGGCCTTCCTAGCCTGGAGCGGCCGCCCTCGGCGGAGCGGTCGTCCCGCCGGCCAGGCTTTCCCGGCCTGGAGCGGCCGGCGCCGTCCGTGCCCGGCATGCGCTGCGCGCCGCTCTCCCGGGCTTCCGCGGGACGGTCGTCTCGTCGCTTTCTGGGGCCGGGACGGCTCGTGCCCTCGGCGCCCGGCAGCCGCTGCGGGCCGCTCTTCCTCGCGTCCGCCGGACGGTCGCCGCGTCGCCGCGGGCCGCCGGACGGCGGGCGCTGCGGGGCGTTCTCGCCCGGGCCGGAGGGGCGGGCGCCTTCCGGGGCGCCGTCGCGGCGCGGGGTCCGGCCGGGGTCCCGAGGGGAAGGCCTGCGCGAGGGCCGCTGCGGGCCCGTCTCGCGGGACTCGGGCGGGCGGCCGCGGCGGCGGCGGTCGCCGCCCTCCGCGCGGGCCTCGGGCGGCTGGGGGCGGCGCGGGTCGGGGACCGGGTCGCGGCGCGCGGGGCCCTGGGGCGCGCCGCCCGGGAGGCGCTGCGGGCCGCTCTGGCGGGGAGCGGCGGGGCGGCCGCCGCGTGCGGGACGGGGCGGGGCCTCCGGGCGGGGGCGGGCGGCTTCGGGAGCGGGGCGGCGCGGGCGCGGGATCCGGGGCTGGTCCTGGGCGGCCGGGCGGCGGGGTTCGTTCCGGTCCACGGTGGCGCGGGCTAGCGTCCGGCGGGGGTCAACGCTGGGTCCCGTCGACGAGCTCCAGGCGGCCCCAGACGAAGTCGGCCGGCTTCTCGATCGCCAGGCTCGTGTCGATCATCTCGTTGAGCGAGGCGGGCTGGGCGCCGCCGGCCCGCTGGACCCAGGTGATGACCGCGTAGTGGCCGTACGCCTGCGCGTACGCGGCGCTGAAGCCCTTCGCGAAGTCGGGCGTGCCGGGCGCGGTCAGCGGCAGCACGAACCCGGCGCCGGTGGCGGGGTCCAGGGTGCGGACGATCTGCTCGGCGCCGTCCTGGGACGCCAGGTTCACCGCGATGAACTGGCCGACGTGCTGCTTGTCCTGGCTGACGTACGCGCCGCGGGCGATCTGCGAGCACTGGTGCCTGGCCAGGTCCGCCTGGAGGCGCTGGCCCCAGGTGACGGCCTTGCAGTCGTTCGACAGCTGCGAGGCGGCGAGGGTGAAGGTGTACTTCTGGTACGCGACGCTCTTCACGTCCGCCGGGAACGCCTCGCCCTGGGTGACCGGGCGCTGGTCGGCGCTGCGCTGGGCGAGCTTGGCCATGTCCTTGTCGGACGTCTGCGGCGTGTACGCGACCGGGGAGATCTGGGCGCCGTTGCCGGGCGCGCCGGTCGCCTCCTCCTCGCCGCCGAGCACGAAGAACGCGATGACACCGCCGGCCACCGCGACCGCGAGCACGGCCGCCCCGATGATCAGCGGCAGCCGCGACCGTGCGGGCTTGGCGCGGCGATCGGCTCTGCCGCCTCCGGGCCGGATGTCCGTACCGCCGTCCTTGGGGGATGCGTCTGTGTCACGAGCCTCGATCACAGTCCGGGAGCTTAGCGGTACAGGTGCCCCTCGCGGGCCCAAAAGGTCGTTTCGCCCAGATCGATCCGCGGTCACAGACCGTTCGCGCCGATGAGCGCTCCGACGCCGAAGGTGATGGTCGCCGCGGCGGCGCCGAAGGCCAGCTGGCGCAGCCCGCCGAACCACCAGGAACGGGTCGTCACGCGCGCGACGAGGGCGCCCGCGCCGAACAGCCCGAGCGCCGCGAGCACCGCCGCGGGCCACAGCGAGCCCGTCCCGAACAGGTACGGCAGCACCGGCAGGAGGGCGCCCACGGCGAACGACAGGAACGACGACACCGCCGCGAGCGTCGGCGAGGGCAGGTCGCCCGGCGCGACGCCCAGCTCCTCGCGGGCGTGGATCTCCAGCGCCTCCTCCGGGTCGCGCGACAGCTGCCGCGCCACCTCGGCGGCCAGCTCGGGGTCCACGCCGCGCCCCTCGAAGACCTCGGCCAGCTCCCGCAGCTCGGCCTTGGGGTGCCGGGCCAGCTCGAGCCGTTCCACCTCGATCTCGGCCTCGGCCAGCTCGGACTGGGAGGAGACGGAGATGTACTCCCCCGCGGCCATCGAGAACGCGCCCGCCGCCAGGCCCGCCATCCCGGTGAGCAGCACGACCTCGCGGGACGCCTGGCCGCCCGCCACCCCGGCGATCAGCGCGAAGTTGGACACCAGCCCGTCCATCGCGCCGAACACCGCCGGGCGCAGCCAGCCTCCGGTGACGTCGCGGTGCTGGTGGTGGTGCTCGGCCGTCAACGCGCCCCCTCGCCGGACTCTCCGCTACTTCGGGTCCTTGACGGGTTCGCCCTTGGCGGCCTCGCCGTCGCCCTCACTGTCCCGATTCTTCCCCGCCGCGTCATCGGCGGGGCCGGCGGGCCCGTCCTCCGGCTCCTCCGCGGCGTCCGCGGTGCCGGCCGAGGGGGCCGCGGGCTCTTCGGCGTCCGCCGGCTCGGCGGGCTTCTCCGCGGCCGCGGACTCCTGAGGCGCCTCGGCCTCCTCCTCCGCGGCGGGCTCCTCGTCGGTCGGCTCGGCCTCGGCGGGCTTCTCGTCCTCCGCCTCGTCCTCGGCCTTCTCGTCCGCCTCCTCCGCCTCTTCCGCCTTCTCCTCGGCGGGGGCGGGCGGGGTGTCCTCCTCGGCGGAGCCGGCGGGCTTCGTCAGCGTGACCGCCTCCTCCGCCGCGGGCTCCTGCCCGGCCGTGGCGGGGGCCTCGGGCGCCGGGACACCGGACTCGGGCGGGGCGCCCACGGCCTCCGGGCCGGTCTTCGTGCGGGCCCAGGAGATGTACGCGACGGCGCCGAGGAAGACGAGCAGGGCCGTCCAGTTGTTGAGGCGCAGGCCCAGGATCTCGTGGGCGTCGTCGATGCGCAGCCACTCGATCCAGAAGCGGCCGAGGGTGTAGCCCGCCACGTAGAGGGCGAACAGGCGGCCGTGGGTGAGCTTCCAGCGCCGGTCGGCCCAGACCAGGACGACGGCCAGCACGGTGCACCACAGGAACTCGTACAGGAACGCCGGGTGGTAGGTGGCGAGGTCGGCGTACTGCGGGTCGGGGCTGCCGTCGGACAGCCGGGGGCGGTGCGCCTGGTCGATCTCCAGGGCCCAGAACGCGTCGAGCGGCCGCCCGTACAGCTCCTGGTTCCAGTAGTTGCCCCAGCGGCCGATGCCCTGCGCGAGCACGATGCCGGGCGCGGCGGCGTCGCCGAGCGCGGCGACCGAGATCCCGCGGCGGCGGCAGGCGATCATGGCGCCGATGCCGCCGAAGAGGACCGCGCCCCAGATGCCGAGGCCGCCCTCCCAGATCTTCAGCGCGTCCACCGGGTCGCGGCCCTCGCCGAAGTACCGCTGGTAGTCGGTGACCACGTGGTAGACCCGGCCGCCGACCAGGCCGAACGGCACGGCCCACACGGCGACGTCGATGATCGTCCCGGGGGTGCCGCCCTTGGCCGCCCAGCGCCGCTCGCCCAGCCAGACCGCGACGATGATGCCAAGAATGATCATCAGGGCGTAGGCGCGGAGCGGGACGGGTCCCAGATGCCAGACGCCCTGGGAGGGACTCGGGATGAAGGCCACCGGCTGCATGAGCGATGACGTTACCGCCTTTGGCGGAGCACGTGGTCCCGCCCCGGCAAGATCGCCCGTCAGGGGCGGGCGGCGGTGTGGATGGCCCGTTCCAGCCGGGCCGGGTCCAGGAGCTGCTCCCGGAGGTCGAGGCGCGTGCCGTTCAGGAACGCGGCCGGGACCTCCTGGACGCCGCGCGCGCCGCGCGCCTCGCGGGTCGTCCGGTCGAGCAGGGCGGTCCGCAGGCCGCCGGTGACGCAGCCGCCGAACGCCGGGTCGGCGATGCCGGTGTCGCGGGCGAGGGCGACGAGGTCGGCGGCGGTGAAGGCGCCGGCGCCCTCCATCGGGCCGCGGGTGAACAGGGCGCCGTGGTAGGCGAGCCAGTTGCCGGGCGGGGCGCACAGGGAGGCGTTGCCGGCGCGGCGGGCGGCGGACGCGGCCGGCTCGGCGGCCTCGAACGCCACCGGGCGGTAGACGGCGCGAACCCGCCCCTGGGACGCCAGCCGCCTGATCGTGGAGCCGGTGACGTCCTCCATCTCCGCGCAGGACGCGCACCGGTAGTCGGTGTAGATCTCCAGGAGGGGCCACCGGACGCCGCCGCCGGCGACCGCGACGGACCCGTCGGAGGCCCGCCACACGCTGGAGACGGGGGCGTCGTACGAGCCGGCCGTGGCGGCGGCGCCGGTCTCGGCCGGGCGGCGCAGCAGGGCGAACGCGCCGACGGTGGCGCTGAGGACGGCCACGGCGCCGAGCACGGCCAGCAGCCGGCGGCCCGCCTCGCCGGGGCCCCGGCGGTCCCATCGCGACGTGCTCATCCGTCCCCCCTGTTCGGAACCCGCGGGATCGAGGCTAACGAAACCGGCGGGGCGCGGGAGGAAGGCGGCGGTGAAGAGTCCGTCAAGAGGAGCGCCGCGGATCCCCGGCCGGGATCCGCGGCGCTCGCGCGCTCGTGCGGCGGGCTACTTCTTGGCGGCGTCCGTGACGGCCTTGCGCAGGGCGTCGGGGTCGCCGACCTCGTTCTCCAGCTTGCGGCCGTCGAGGAAGACGCTCGGGGTGCCGGTGACCTTGCGCTCCTCCAGCGCGTACTTGGTCATCGAGTCGACCTGGGCCTTCTTCTGCTGGTCGGTCACGCACTTCTCGAAGTTGGGGTCGGTCACGCCGACGTCCTTGCCCCAGGCGACCAGGTCCTCGTTGGCGAAGCCCGCCGAGCCCTCGCGCGGCTGGAACTTGAACAGGGCGTCGTGGTACGAGAGCCACTTGTCGGCCGGGACGCACAGGGCGGCGGCCGCCGACCGGAACGAGTTGCTCTTGATCGGGTCGCGCTGCTCGCCGAACAGGTGGAACGGGCGGTAGACGACCTTGACCTTGCCCTCGGCCGCCAGCTCCTTGATCGTCTTGCCGGTGGCCTCCTCCATGCTCTTGCAGGCCGGGCACTGGAAGTCCTCGAAGACCTCCAGGACGGGGGCGGTGACGCCCTGCTTGGCCATCACGATCGAGCCGTCGGCCTCGCGGGAGAGGGGAGCCTGCGGGCCGGTGTAGGCGACGGCCTTCTGGTCGCGCTTGCCCCGCTGGTCCAGGACGATCACGGTGACCACCACGACCAGCGCCACCGCGACCACCGCGCCGATCACGATGCCCAGCAGCCGCCGCTGCTTCGCGCGCGCCGCCTGGCGCTTGCGCTCGGCGGCGAGCCGCTCCCGCGCGCTCCGCTCTCGTGCGGCCTTGCTCATGTGGATCTCCTATGGGGACACCGTGCGGAGGGGCCGACCCTGCTAGTCGGCATCGCCGATCCGCCGGAACTCATCGAACAGGACAAGGACGAACAGCAGGATAGTGATGGCGTGCACGCCGGTGCACCACAGGCAGATCTTGCCCAGGATGAACTCGGCGGTCAGCAGGTAGACCACGAACAGCAGGCCCACGCAGACGCTCGCCAGCCGCCCCCAGCGCAGGGCCGGGTGCTCCGCGCGGAGCGCGGGCGGCGTGATCAGCGCGGCGAAGCCGGCGAAGAACGCCAGGCCCAGCAGCGGCAGCGGGATGCCGAGCAGTTCGGAGTACTCGCTGGTGGTGACGGAGTGGCAGTCCACCGTTCCGGTGGTGGAGCACACCATCGCGCCCTCGTTGTAGTGCGTCACCGTCAGGTAGGCGGAGACGCCGAGGCCGGCGAGGGTGAGGGCCCACATCGCGACGAGGAGCCATCGCGGGCGGGCCGGGGGCGCGGCCGTCTGCTCGTCCCGCGCCTCGGCGTGCTGCACCATCGCTGATCCTTCCGTGCGCGCACATCACCGGGAAGCCGTTCAGGGGTGCCGGTGTGCGGGCGCGCCGCTCCCGGCGGGACTCACCTTAAGGGACGCCGCATAAGTTCCGCGTTCGGAACACGGCGCCGCGGCGCCTTCGTGCGGCCGGGTGGGGCCCCGCCGGGGAGAACGGTTCAGCGGCCGGCCGGGTTCCGGGCGCCCGTGGCCAGCTCGGTCGTCAGGACGCGCAGGTCCTTCAGGCCGGTGGGCAGGTCGGGGGCGTCCAGGAGGCGGCGGACGAACGCCGACCCGACGATGACGCCGTCGGCGAAGGCGGCGACCTCGGCGGCCTGGGCGCCGTCGCTGACGCCGAGGCCGAGGCCGACCGGGACGGTGCTCCCGTTCCGCTCCATGATCGTCCGGGTGCGCTCGACGAGGCGGGGCGCGCCGGTGTCGACCGCGGTACGGGCGCCGGTCACTCCCATGAGGGAGGCGGCGTACACGAAGCCGCGGCAGTTCCGGGTGATCGTGTCGATCCGCTCGTCGGTGGAGCTGAGCGCGACGAGGAAGACCCGGTCGAGGCCGTGCGCGTCGGACGCCTCCAGCCAGGGGCCGGCCTCCTCGGGCGACAGGTCCGGGGTGATCAGGCCCGCGCCGCCGGCCGACTTCAGGTCGCGGGCGAACGCGTCCACGCCGTACCGGTCGACGGGGTTCCAGTACGTCATGACGAGGGTGGGGACGCCGGTGGCGGCCACGGCCTCGACGGTGCGGAGCACGTCGGCGACGCGGATCCCGCCGAGCAGGGCCCGGTGGACGGCGTCCTGGATGACGGGGCCGTCCATCATCGGGTCGGAGTAGGGCAGGCCGAGCTCGATGACGTCGCAGCCGGCGTCGACCATGACCTTGGCGGCCTCGATCGCGCCCTCGTAGCTGGGGAAGCCGGCGGGCAGGTAGCCGACGAGCGCGGAGCGCCCCTCCGCCTTGGCCCTGTCGTAGGCGAGCTGGGCGGTCACTTGGCCTCTCCCTCGGTCCCGCCGGTGCTCCCGGGCATCAGCCCGAAGTACTCGGCGGCCGTGTGCATGTCCTTGTCGCCGCGGCCCGACAGGCAGACGACGATGAGCCCGTCCGGGCCGAGCTCCCGGCCGACCTTGATCGCGCCGGCCAGGGCGTGCGCCGACTCGATCGCCGGGATGATGCCCTCGGTGCGGCACAGCAGCGAGAACGCCTCCATCGCCTCGGCGTCGGTGATCGGCTCGTACTCGGCCCGCCCGGTGTCGTGCAGCCAGGAGTGCTCGGGGCCGACGCCCGGGTAGTCCAGGCCGGCCGAGATCGAGTGCGACTCGATCGTCTGGCCGTCCTCGTCCTGCAGCAGGTAGGTGCGCATGCCGTGGATCACGCCGACCCGGCCGGCGGAGATCGTCGCGGCGTGCCGGCCGGTCTCGACGCCGTCGCCGGCGGCCTCGAAGCCGCACAGCCGCACGGAGGCGTCGTCGACGAAGGCGTGGAAGGCGCCGATGGAGTTGGAGCCGCCGCCGACGCAGGCGACGACCGCGTCCGGCAGCCGGCCGGCCAGTTCCAGCACCTGGGCGCGGGCCTCCACGCCGATGATCCGCTGCAGCTCCCGGACGATCATCGGGAACGGGTGCGGGCCCATCGTGGAGCCGACGCAGTAGTGGGTGTCCTCGACGGTGGCGACCCAGTCGCGGAACGCCTCGTTGCAGGCGTCCTTGAGGGTGCGGCTGCCGTTCCGCACGGGGACGACCTCGGCGCCCAGCATCCGCATCCGGGCGACGTTGAGGGCCTGCCGCTCGGTGTCGACCTCGCCCATGAAGACGGTGCACTCCAGGCCGAGCAGCGCGGCGGCGGTGGCGGTGGCCACGCCGTGCTGGCCGGCGCCGGTCTCGGCGATCATGCGCTTCTTGCCCATCCGGCGGGTGAGCAGCGCCTGGCCCAGCACGTTGTTGATCTTGTGCGAGCCGGTGTGGTTGAGGTCCTCCCGCTTGAGCAGGATCCGGGCGCCGCCGGCGTGCTCGGCGAACCGCCGGGCCTCGGTCAGCAGGCTGGGCCGCCCGGCGTAGTCCTTGAGGAGGCCGTCGAGCTCGGCGACGAAGGCCGGGTCCCGGCGGGCCTCGGCGAACGCGCGGTCCAGCTCGTCCAGCGCGGCCATCAGCGCCTCGGGGGCGAACCGCCCGCCGAAGAGGCCGAAGTGGCCGGTGGCGTCGGGCACGGCGGCGGAGGCCCCGGGGGCGCCGGGGCCGGTGTCGGTGGTCATCAGAGATTGTCCTGTCGAAGTGATGGGAGGCCGTTCCGGTCAGCGTTCACATCTCAGTGAGATGCCGGATGGACCCGCCATCGTTCGCGCAGTGACACCGCCGGTCCCCGGGAGGGGCCCGCCCCCTCCAATGACTCGTTCCGCATGCCCGTACCCTACTCGGTCCCGCCGCCCCGCCCGGCGCCGGTCAGCCGCTCTGCCGCAGCGCCGGGTGGGCGCCGGCGGCGACCAGGTCGGCGACGGCGGCGCGCGGGTCCCGGCCGGTCACCAGGCTCTCGCCGACCAGCACCGCGTCGGCGCCGCGCGAGGCGTAGGCGAGCAGGTCGTGCGGGCCGCGCACGCCGGACTCGGCGATCCGGACGACGTTCTTGGGGACGAGCGGCGCGAGCCGGGCGAACACGTCGCGGTCGACCTTGAGGGTCTTCAGGTCGCGGGCGTTGATCCCGATGACCTTGGCGCCCGCGTCGACGGCGCGCGCCACCTCCTCCTCGGTGTGCGCCTCGACCAGCGGCAGCAGGCCGATCGACTCGGCCCGCTCGACCAGCGAGACGAGCGCGTCCTGCTCCAGGGCGGCGACGATCAGCAGCGCCACGTCGGCGCCGTACGCGCGCGCCTCCCACAGCTGGTAGGAGCTGACGATGAAGTCCTTGCGCAGCACCGCGATGTCGACGTTGGCCCGCACGTCGGCGAGGTCCTGGAGGCTGCCGCCGAAGCGGCGGCGCTCGGTCAGCACGCTGATCACCTTCGCGCCGCCGGCCTCGTAGTCGCGGGCCAGGGCCGCCGGGTCGGCGATCGCGGCCAACGCGCCCTTGGACGGGCTGCTGCGCTTCACCTCGGCGATGACCGAGACGCCCGCGCCGCGCAGGGCGCCCAGGGCGTCGCGCGGGGCCGGGGCGGCCTCCGCCTTGCGCTTGAGGTCGTCGAGCGAAACCTCACGCTGCCGGTCGGCGAGATCGGCCCTGACGCCTTCGATGATCTCGTCGAGCACGCTGCCGGTCTGCCCGCTCACGCTGTAGGCCCCCTCGCTCCGGTCGTTCCGTGGACCGATCGTAGCCGCACCCGCGGACACCGCCCGCACCCGCCCCTGAGCGCCGGGGCGCTACGGCGCGAGCACCTGGGCAAACGGCATATTCCGTACAATCCCGTACAAAACAAGCACCCCAAGGAACCCGTACAGCACCGGTGGCCGGATGAGGACGGACCGCATCGGGACGCCCCGCGCCGCGCTCACCGTCCACCGGGCCCACAGGTACGCCGCGACCGGCAGCAGCAGCATGACCAGGGGGTTCATGCCGAACGCCGCCGGCACGTCCCCGTGCAGCAGCGAATGGGCCATCCGCAGCCCGCCGCAGCCGGGGCAGTAGAAGCCCGTCAGCGCCAGGGACGGGCACGTGGGGTAGTGCCCCGGCTCGTGCGGGTCCAGGAACGCGACCACCGCCGCCGCGGCCGACACCGCGCCCAGCACGCCCAGCGGCGCGGCCAGGGCGCGCCGCGAGGGCGCCGGGGGACGTCGCACGGGTGCCTCTGCCACGCGTCCAGCGTAGGACGTGCGGCGCGCGGGGCGCGCGTCAGGCGTCCAGGACGTACCCGACGCCGCGCACGGTGCGGATGGGGCTGCCCTCGCCGAGCTTGGCGCGCAGCTGGGCGATGTGGACGTCGACGGTGCGGCTGCCGGCGCCCGCCCCCGGCCCCCACGCGGCGTCCAGGAGCTGCTCGCGCGTGAACACGCGGCCGGCGTTCCCCATCAGGAACTCCAGCAGGTCGAACTCGGTGACGGTGAGGGCGACGCCGCGCTCGCCCACGAGCACGCTGCGGGCGCGCGGATCCAGGACGACCGGACCGGCCCGCAGCTCCCCCGGCGGCGTTCCCGGCGCGCCGCGGCGCAGCGCCTCGGCCACCGTCGCCACCAGGACGCGCGGGCTGAACGGGCGCGCCACCCGATGTTCGCCCAGGCCGCACGCGGCGGCCGCGCCGGTCGCGTCCGGCTCGCCCGGCCCGGCGGTGACGGCCACGACGGGGGCGGCGCCCGCCGCCTCGGCCACCCGCCGGTACAGATCGGCGGGCCGCGCGGCGTCCGACAGGTCCAGGACGACCACATCCGGCCGCAGCCGCCCCGTCTCGGCGGGGGCCCGGGCCGGGTCGGCCTCGATCCGCACGTCGTAGCCGGCGCGGGCGAGGTAGCGGCGCTGGAGCTCCGCCACGGCCGCCTCGTGCTCGACCACCAGGACGAGCCCGCCGCCGTCGGCGGTCATGCCCGGCGTTCTTCGGCCGCCGTGGGGTCCTCGCCCCGGTCCAGGGACTTCCAGAGCCCGGCCGGGTCGGCCTCGGGCGCGGCGGGACGCTTCCCCTTCGAGCCCGCCCCCGAGCCCGAGCCCTTGGAGGCGGCCTTGGCCTCCCCCTCCGGAGCGCGGGTGCGCTCGTACCGCGCGGACATCCCCGGCCAGCGCGCGCCCCGCACCAGCGTGAACAGGCCCGCGGCCACCAGCAGGACGCCCCCCGCCAGGGAGACCGCCCACCACGGCGCGACATCGACCGAGAGGCTCCCCGCCAGCCGCAGCATGGCGCTCTTCTCCCCCGCGGCGGCGGCCACGTCCGCCCGCTGGACGGACGTCACGGCGGCGTACCCGATGCCGGCGCCGAACAGCGCCAGCAGCGCGCCCACGCCGGCGCGCACCCGGCCGCGCGTCGCGAACAGCGCCGCCAGCCCGGCCAGCGCGGCCCAGCCCAGGGCGCCCGGGACGGTGCTCAGATCGCGCCCGGCCAGCTCCTGCGCGAACGGGGTGATGGCGTCGCGCGCGCGGACCGAGGCCCAGGGCCGGCCGGCGGCCAGCAGCGTGAGCCCGGCCCCGGCCGCGCACACCAGCGCGGCGAGGCCGCGCTCACGGCTCGGCGTCACTGCGCGTCAGACTCCCCGGGCTCCTCGGGGCGCTCGCCCACCACGGCGTCCAGCTCGTCGGCGTCCCAGCAGGTGCGGTCACCGGTGTGGCAGGCGCCGCCCACCTGGTCGACCTTCACCAGCACCGCGTCGCCGTCGCAGTCGAGCGCGACCGACTTGACCCACTGCTGGTGGCCCGAGCTCTCGCCCTTCACCCAGTACTCCTGGCGGCTGCGCGACCAGTACGTGCAGCGGCCGGTGGTCAGGGTGCGGTGCAGGGCCTCGTCGTTCATCCAGGCCAGCATGAGCACCTCACCGGTGTCGTACTGCTGCGCGATGGCCGGGAAGAGGCCGTTCTCGTCGCGCTTGAGACGGTCGGCGATCTTGGGGTCCAGATTGGACGCGGGTGCGGACATGGGATCCATTGTGCCCGCTCCCGCCCCGTGTCCCGCACCGGACACGACAAGGCCCGCACCCCGGAACCGGGGTGCGGGCCCTGCGCACGGCTAGGGTGTAACTGTTGTTACAGGGGGACGACCTGGTCGGCCTGCGGACCCCGGTTACCCTGCGTCACTTCGAACTGGACGCGCTGGTTCTCGTCCAGGGTGCGGTACCCGGAGCTCTGGATCGCCGAGTAGTGCACGAACACGTCCGGGCCACCACCGTCGACGGCGATGAAACCGAAGCCCTTCTCGGCGTTGAACCACTTCACGGTGCCCTGCTGGGGCATGTCTTTCTCCTTGCGGCAAAACATGGGCCACACACCTCGCGGGCCCAGCGCGGTCGCTGCGGAACGCTCTCGCCTCCCGGTACGGTCCCGGAAAAGCCAAAACGCCCGCTGCCATCAGTCCGCGGGCGTCTGGACAAACGATCGAGAACCACGACTGCAACCGACAGGCCCCACCGTATCACCGCTTCCCCGTAAAGCGGAGGAGCTACAAGCCGCGCGATTCACCTCTCGGCGAACCTCGTCGTTACCGAGCCGTTAAAGGCCCCAACCCGACTCGGTGAGGGCCTTGACAGACTCTTGGGAACCGGTGAGGCGGACCTGTGCGACATCGGTGCGGCCGAGCGCCCAGAGCATCAGTTCCCCCACGGGTCCGTGCACGCGCACGGCGGCGCCTCCGGGGGCCGAACGGGGTCCGGAACGGGGTTTACGGACAGACCCCCTGGGGCGTCCCGCCGAGATCCGCACGCTTCTTCCATCCGGCCGGATCAAGGTCACGTCAACGGGCACTTTTCTGAGGGCAAAGCGGGCAATTCTTATGCGCCGCCACAGAAGTTCCTCCAGGGGCAGGCTCAGCGGCCTGGGGTCGGTGCCGGGCCGTGCACGCCGGACGTCCTCATGGTGAACAAAGAACTCCACCCCGTTAGCGATTTTGTCCACGCCCGGAACCGCGTACGGCGACCACTTCGGCGGTCCCTGCCGAATCCGGTCGACGAGCCGCTCGAACGGGACCTTCCGGACGGTGCGCCGCCGTACCCGCTCGGTATGGAAGGCCAGCGGCCGCACCGCTATTCCCGGGAGGGTGTCCGGCCGGCCCTCCCGGACCACCAGATGGGCGGCCAGGTCGGCGGCCGTCCAGCCCGCGCACTCGGTGGGCGCGCCGGGCCCGGCGGCCAGGAGGGCGTCGCAGAGCAGCTCGCGCTCCCGCCGTACCGGGTCGCCCGGGGCCCGCCGGGGCTCCGGGGGCGGCGCCGGGGAGTCGTCCGGGCCGGATGTCGGATTCATCCGGCGATGGTAAATCGCGCGCTGCTCGCCGGGAATAAGCGCCCTGGGTGGATGGTAGGCATGTGCAGGCCCGCAACTCCCCCCGCCGGCGCCCGGCGCCGGGGGAAACCCTGGGCGTCGAGCTTTTGAGGTCTATGAGGAGGAGTGGCCGTGCCAGCTGGGTCACCGCGCGTCGACCCGCGCATACTCAGAGAGGGAATGCGGGTGCTGGGGGTGGCGATTCGCGCCGAGCCCCGGGTGTTCGCGCTCTCGGTGATCGCCAGCGGGGTGTACGCGGCGATGACGGTGGGGACGGCGCAGGTCCTCGGGTGGGCGACCGAGGAGGTGATGCTGCCCGCCTTCCGGTCCGGTGACACCACCGCGGGGGCGCTCGCCGCCGCCGCCGTGGCGATCATGGCCGTGGCGCTGTTCAAGGCGCTGGGCGTGGCGGGCCGCCGCTTCTTCGCGGGGCTCATGCAGTACCGGATGCAGGCGCGCTACCGGCGCGCGGTCACCCGCCAGTACCTGCGGCTCCCCCTCGCCTGGCACCACCGCCACCCGACCGGGCAGCTGCTGTCGAACGCCAACGCCGACGTCGAGGCGGCCTGGGCGCCGATCGCGCCGCTCCCGATGGCCGTCGGCGTGGTGTTCATGCTGGTGATCGCGGCGGTGTCCATCGTGCTGACCGACGTGACGGTGGCGATCGTCGGGTTCCTGGTGTTCCCGGCCATCGCGCTGCTCAACGTCCTCTACCAGCGGAGGCTGGCGCCGGTGGCCACGCGCGCCCAGCAGCTGCGGGCCGAGGTGAGCGAGGTCGCGCACGAGAGCTTCGAGGGCGGCCTGGTGGTCAAGACCCTCGGCCGCGAGCGGTCCGAGACCGAGCGCTTCGCCGCCGCGGCGGACGCGCTGCGCGACGCCAACATCGCGGTGGGGCGGGTGCGCGGGCTGTTCGACCCGGTCCTGGAGGCGCTGCCCAACCTGGGCGTGCTGGCCGTGCTGCTGGTCGGGTCCGCCCGGCTGGACGCCGGGGCGATGACGGCGGGCGACCTGGTGCACGTGGCGTACCTGTTCACCCTGCTGGCCTGGCCGATCCGGGCGCTCGGCTGGGTGCTGGCCGAGGTGCCGCGCAGCGTGGTCGGCTGGCGGCGGGTCCGCGGCGTCCTGGACGCGGGCGGCTCCCTGCCGTACGGCGAGGACGGCCTGGACGGCGGCGGCGGCAAGGCGGCCGCCCTGGAGGTCCGCGAGGTCCGCTTCGCCTACGAGACGGCGGGCGAGCGCGGCGAGGACCTCCAGGAAGGCGGGCACGGCGAGGACGGCGGGGACCGCGAGGGCGCGGACGGCGGGCGGGCCCCCGCGCCCACGGTCCTGCACGACGTCAGCTTCGCGACCGAGCCCGGCCGCACGGTCGCGGTCGTGGGCCCGACCGGTTCCGGGAAGTCCACGCTGACGTCCCTGCTGGTCCGGCTCGTCGACCCGGCCGACGGCTCGGTGCTGCTGGACGGCGTGGACGCGCGCGACGTGCGGCGCGGCGGGATCGCCGCGACCGCGGCGCTGGTGCCGCAGCAGACGTTCCTGTTCGACGACGACGTCCGCGGCAACGTGACCCTGGGCCTGGACGTGCCGGACGAGCGCGTCTGGGAGGCCCTGCGGCTGGCCCAGGCGGACGGCTTCGTCGCGGCGCTCCCGGGCGGCCTGGACACCAGGGTCGGGGAGCGCGGCGCGACGCTGTCGGGCGGCCAGCGGCAGCGGCTCGCGCTGGCCCGCGCGCTGGTGCGGCGGCCGCGCCTGCTGGTCCTGGACGACGCGACGTCCAGCGTGGACCCCCAGGTGGAGGCCCGGATCCTCCAGGGCATCCGGGACGCGCAGGAGAGCGGCGAGGGCGGCGCGACGGTGGTCGTGGTCGCCTACCGCAAGGCCACGATCGCCCTGGCGGACGAGGTCGTCTACATGGAGCACGGCCGCGTGATCGACCGCGGCTCCCACGCGGAGCTGCTGGACCGCTCCGAGGGCTACCGCAACCTCGTCAACGCCTACGAGCGCGCCGAGGCCGAGCAGGAGGCCCTGGACGCCGAGGCCGAGGCCCAGGCCCAGGCCGGCGGCGCGGGCGCCGGAACGGACGAGCGCCCCGGTGGCGAGGAGGGCGAGGAAGTGGAGGCGCTGCGATGACGACGCTGAACGAGGTCGCCGCCGGCGAGGGCGCGCTCCGCACGCTGGGGCGCGGGCTGCGGCTGAGCCCGGAGTTCAAGGCCGGGCTGGCCGGGACGCTGCTGCTGGCGCTGGTCGCGACCGCGGGCCGGGTGGTGGTGCCGATCGCCGTCCAGCAGACCCTCGACAGGGGCCTGGGCGCCGCCGGCGGGCCCGACGTGGGCTTCATCCGGACCGCCGTGCTGCTGTGCGCGGTGGCGGTGGGGATCACGGCGCTGAGCGCGTACCTGATGAACGTGCGGCTCTACAAGACCACCGAGACGGGCCTGGCCACGCTGCGGGTCAAGGCGTTCCGGCACGTGCACGACCTGTCGATGCTCACCCAGAGCGGGGAGCGGCGCGGCGCGCTGGTGTCCCGGGTGACCGGCGACGTCGACCAGATCAGCCAGTTCATGCAGTGGGGCGGGCTGATGATCGTCGTCTCGCTGGGGCAGCTGGTGGTGGCGAGCGTGCTGATGGCGGTCTACTCCTGGCAGCTGACGCTGCTGGTCTGGCTGACGTTCCTGCCGCTGGCGCTGGCGCTGCGCTGGTTCCAGCGGCTGGTGTCGGCCGCGTACACGCAGGTCCGGGAGCGGACGGGCGACCTGCTCGCGGCGGTCAGCGAGTCGGTGGTGGGCGCCCCGGTGATCCGCGCGTACGGGTCGGAGGAGCGCACCGCCGAGCGGGTCGACCGGACGGTGAACGCCACCCGGAAGGCGCAGACGAAGGCGCAGGGGCTGGTGGCGCTGACGTTCCCCTCCAGCGAGCTGGTCGCGGCGGCCGCCACGGCCGGCGTGGTCGTCGCCGGGACGCTGCTGGGCGTGGGCGGGCACCTGACGGCCGGGAAGCTGGTGGCGTTCCTGTTCCTGGTGACGCTGTTCGTCAGCCCCATGCAGACCGCCACGGAGGTCCTGAACGAGGCGCAGAACGCGATCGCCGGCTGGCGGCGTGTCCTGGGCGTCCTGGACACCGAGCCCGACGTGGCCGACCCCGGCGAGGACGGCGAGGTGCTGCCGCGCGGCCCGATCGAGGTGCGGTTCGAGGACGTGGGGTTCGCCTACCCGGGCGGGCCGCCCGTCCTGCACGGGGTGAACGCGGCGATCGCGCCGCGCAGCAGGGTCGCCATCGTGGGCGAGACGGGGTCGGGCAAGACGACGTTCGCCAAGCTGCTGACCCGCCTCATGGACCCGTCCTCCGGGCGGGTGCTCGTCGACGGCGTCCCCCTGGAGCGGGTCCGGTTCTCGTCGCTGCGCGAGCGGATCGTGATGGTGCCGCAGGACGGGTTCCTGTTCGACGCCTCGCTCGCCGACAACATCCGGTACGGCCGGCCGGGCGCCTCCGACGAGGACCTCGTGCTGGCCATGACCGAGCTGGGCCTGGCCGACTGGCTGGACGGGCTGCCGCGCGGCCTGGAGACGCCGGTGGGGCAGCGCGGCGAGTCGCTGTCGGCCGGCGAGCGGCAGCTGGTCGCGCTGGCGCGGGCGTACGTCGCGGATCCGGACCTGCTCGTCCTGGACGAGGCCACCTCGGCGGTCGACCCGGCCACCGAGGTCCGGATCCAGCGGGCGCTGGACGGGGTGACCCGGGGTCGCACCGCGATCTCGATCGCGCACCGGCTGTCGACCGCGGAGGCGGCCGACGAGGTGATCGTGTTCGACGCGGGCCGGATCGTCCAGCGGGGCCCGCACGCCGAGCTGGTCGCCGAGCCCGGCGTCTACGCGGATCTGCACGCCTCGTGGATCGCCCAGCGGGCGATCTGATCCGGTCAACGGACAACGATCAGGGCTAAAGCACTTGCCCGTTATCTGGTCGGGTGCGCATTCTGCTGTCGTGAACAACGAGGTCGTGATGCAAACAGCGGGCACGCTGCACGGTCAGCTGCAGCGGGGTCTGGGCCGGGCGGCGCGGCGCGCCGCCGACACTCCGGGCGCGGGCGAGTACGTCTTCGACTGCATACGCAGGGATCCGCGCTGGGACCGGCAGTGCGAGGAGCGCGGCCTCTATTACGCCCGGCTGATGGTCGACCTGGAGCTGCCGGCGGGACCGGTGGCCGAGCACCTCTTCGACCCCGCCGACCAGGCCGACGGCGACGAGTGGCGCGTGCAGCTGGCGCTGGACGTGCTGGTGGAGCTGGTGCGGCTGAGCCGGCGGGAGGCCGCGGTGCCGCTGCGGCGGTACGCCGAGGAGGGCACGCACTGGTTCGACGCCCTGGACGCGCTGGCGGAGCTGGGCGATCCGGCGCTGGCGGGCGGCCTGGACGCGCTGGTCGCGGACCGCTGCGACGAGTCCACGCTCGACTGCCTGGTGGCGGGCGCGGCGGGCGCGCGCGGCGCGGTGATCGAGAGCTGGGCGGCGCGGCAGCCCCGCATCGCCGACGCGCTCGCCAAACGGCGGGCGGCGGGGCGGCCACGGCGGCCGGGGGGCGGCGCCACGGTACGCGGAGGGCGGGCGGAACGTACCGAGGCGGAGCTGCTGGACCTGGCCAGGCGGCGCGACGACGGCGCCGTGGCCGCGATCTTCGAGCTGGGCCGGCGGCGCGCGCCGGGGCTGCTCGACCTGGCCGAGGAGCTGCTGCCGCAGCGTCCCGGCAGATGGGGCGGCGCGGTGTGCCGGGCGCTGCGCGAGTACGGGCCGGAGGCGCTGCCTCGGGCGCGCGCGTGGGCGGCGACGCACGGCGGCTGCGCCGGCATCGGCCTGCGCATCCTCGCCAGGCACGGCACCAGGCAGGACATCCCCCTGCTCATGAACGAGCTGCACGGCGCCCTGGAGCGCCGCGATTGGGGTGATGCCGCCGGACCCATCGAGGGCTTGGGGAGGCTGCGGGCGGGCGAGTCCGTCCCGCTGCTGAAGGACGCCTGGTCCGAGTCGGCCTACTCCTACCTGCGGCCGCGGGTGCTGACCGCGCTGACCCGCACCGCCCCCCACACCGCCGAGTCCTTCACCGTCGAGGGCCTGTGGGACTGCGAGGAGGGCGTCCGGGAGGTCGCCGTCCGGACCGCCCCCGTCACCGCCGAGACGCGCATCCGCATGCAGCGCCTGCACCATGACGCCGCCGAGGACCCGGGCGTGCGCGCGACCGCCGCGAGCCGCCTGTTGTGACCGGCCGCCCTGACCGCGCGATGTGATCCGCGGCCGCGGCGCTGAACCCGGCCCGCCGCCGCTGCGTACCTTCCGTCGAATCGCGCATCTGCATCGCGGAAGGACGGCCCATGGGCTCCCTGTTCCACACCCCGGTCAAGACCGTGCTGCTGTGCGGTGCCGCCCTCGTCCTGCCGGCGGCCGCCGCCGGCTGCTCGGGCGGGCACGGCGGGCACGGCGCGGACGGGGCCCCGGCCGCCAAGGAGGCCACGATCGAGCAGCTCGCCGAGCGGACCGGCTGCACGCTCACCGGCACCCGCAAGGCGGCGGAACTGAAGCAGGGCCAGTGCAAGAACGGCAAGGGCCGGTACGTGCTGGTCAGCTTCACCTCCGACAAGACCAGGGACTCCTGGCTCACCGAGGCCAAGCCGTGGGGCGGCACGTACCTGGTCGGCCCGAAGTGGGTCGCCGTCGCCACCCCGCAGATCCTGGAGACGCTGCGCAAGGACGTCGGCGGCAGGATCGTCAAGGGCGACGACCACGGCGGCGGAGGCGGGGGCGGCGGGCAGCAGCACGGCAGCGGCCACGGGAGCTGACCCGCCATCACCGCGGGGTACTACTTTCCGCCGCCCGAGGTTCCCTCCGAGGGAGGGGGGCGGGGCGGGCACCGCCGTCTAGACTCGCAGCCATGATCTCCCCTCTGCGACGGACACTGGCCGTACTGCCCCTGGTCCTGCTACCGCTCGGTGCGGCCGCCGCCTGCGGTGGCGAGGGCGCCCAGACCGACTGCAACCTCAACTCCTGCACGGTGACCTTCGACCGCGGGGTCGACGCGAGCGCGTCCATCCTCGGCGTCAAGGCCGAGCTGGTGAGCGTGCAGGGGCAGAACGTCACGATGAAGGTCGCCGGCCAGCAGATCACCGTCCCGGTCGGTGAGGGCGAGCAGGCCGACGGGTTCAACGTCACGGTCCAGTCGGTCACCCAGGAGAACGTGGTCGTCAAGATCTCCAACGGCGGCGGCGGCTGATCCGCGGGGGCGGCCCCGTCCCGGGCAGGTGTCGCGGCGCGCGGAAACGGTTACGTTACTAGGCAGTAGCCCGCGTTCTGGAGACCGGACATGACCCTCAGGGATCCTTCCGCCGCCCCGCCGCGACCCGCCTCCCGCGCGCGCGAGCGCGCCCGCCGGCTCCGGCCGTACCACGTGGAGCGGGACCTGCCGGTCACCATGCCGGACGGGGCGACGCTGCTCGCCGACCGGTACGTCCCGCTCGGGGCGCGCCGCCCGCCCCCGACCATCCTGGTGCGGACCCCGTACGGGCGGCGCGGCCCGGCGGCCGTGCTCAACGGGCTGCCGTTCGTGCCGTTCGGGTTCCAGCTGGTCGTGCAGAGCGCGCGCGGGACGTTCGGGTCGGAGGGCGAGTTCGACCCGCTCGGCAGCGAGCACGACGACGGCCTGGCCACCGTGGCGTGGCTGCGGGAGCGGCCGTGGTTCGGCGGGACGTTCGGCATGTACGGCGCCAGCTACCTGGGGTACGCGGCCTGGGCGCTGGCCGCCGCGGCCGGGCCGGAGCTGAGGGCGATGGCGGTGCAGGTCACCGCCTCCTCGTTCCGGGACGCGGCGTACGTCGGCGGCTCGTTCGCGCTGGAGTCCACGCTGACCTGGACCGATCTGACCCACCGGCAGCAGCGGCGGTTCGGGATGCTCACCGCTCCCCTGCTGTCGCGGCGCCGCGCGATCCGCGCGGCCCGCACCGGGCGGCCGCTGGCGGAGCTGGACGTGCTGGCCGGCGGCGCCCCGATGCGCTTCTACCAGGACCTCCTCGCCGCGCACCGCGACCCCGGCTCGGCGTACTGGCTCAAGCGGGACTTCAGCGGGACGGTCGGCGAAGTCGCGGCGCCGGTGTCGATGGTCGGCGGCTGGTACGACGTGTTCCTGCCCTGGGAGGTCAGGGACTACCTGGCGCTGCGGGCGGCCGGGCACCGCCCGTACCTCACGATCGGCCCGTGGTGGCACGCCGACGCGCGGCACGGCCTGGCGGCGTTCCGCGACTCCCTGGCCTGGTTCCGCGCCCACCTGCGCGGCGACCCCTCCTGGCTGCGCGCCGAGCCCGTGCGCCTGTACGTGACCGGGGCGCGCGAGTGGCGCGACTACCGGGACTGGCCGCCGCCCGGGATGCGGCAGGAGCGCTGGCACCTGCACTCGGGAGGCGGCCTCGGCCGGGACGGGCCGCGGGAGGCGCCGCCCAGCCGGTACCGCTTCCATCCCACGAGGCCCACGCCCGCGCTGGGCGGCCCCACGCTGCTGGGGAGCTCCCGGCCGGTGGACAACCGGCCCCTGGAGCGGCGCCCGGACGTGCTGGTCTTCTCCTCGCCCGTGCTGGACGCGGACCTGGACGTCATCGGCCCGGTCGGCGCCGACCTGTTCGTCCGGTCGGACCGGGAGCACACCGACTTCATCGTCCGGCTCTGCGACGTGGCGCCGGACGGCACGTCCCGCAACGTCTGCGAGGGCGGCCTGCGCCTGGATCCGGACCGGCCGGCCGCCGACAAGCCGGTGGGGACCGCGGGCGTGCGGCGGCTGGCCGTCGACCTGTGGCCGGCCGGGCACCGGTTCCTCCGCGGGCACCGCGTCCGCGTCCACGTGACCAGCGGCGCGTACCCGAAGGTGGCGGCCAACCCCGGCACCGGGGAGCCGATCGCGACCGCGCGCGCGTCCGTGCCCGCCGACCAGGAGGTCTTCCACGACCCCGACCACCCGTCGGCGATCCTGCTGCCGGTCGCCGGGCGGCCGCCGGAGGCCGCCTCCCCCGCCCCGGACGAGGAGGCCGGGCCGGGCCTTCCCGGCGAACCCTAGGTAGAATGTCGGAATCATGATCGGTTCCGGAACCACGGCGAGCCTGCGCATGGTGCTGTTCACCATGGCGCTGGCCTGCGTCGACGACGGCCTGTGTCGGCGATGCCGGCACCGCCGGCGCCGGTGTCACTGACGCCCTGACGTCCCTGATCCGCCGCCCCGCCGCTCTCCCCGCCTCCCCCGCCTCCCCGGTCGGACCGCGCGGCCCTCGCGCGCCGCCCGGGTCCCGTTCGCTCCCTGGAGATCCACGTTGTCCGCGACGCTGCCCTCGCGCCTGCGCCTGCCGGCCCCGCCGCCCACCTCCGCCCCGCCGCCCGCCGCCGGCGGCCTCAAGCCCGTGAACCGCGTCCCGCTGGCGCTGGCCGGGCTCGGCTCGGCCGCCCTCACCGCGTACGTGTGGTGGCAGCACGGCGCCAAGCAGGGCGTCCTCCTGCTGCTGGGGCTCGGCCTCGGGCTGGCGCTGTTCCACTCCCGGTTCGGCTTCACCTCCGCCTGGCGGCAGCTCGTCGCCGTCGGGAACGGCACCGGCCTGCGCGCCCACGCCCTCCTGCTCGGCACCACCGCCACCCTCTTCGCGCTCATCATCGGCACCGGCACCGGCCTGTTCGGCTCGACCCCGGCGCCCTCGGACGGCGATCTCGGCGTCGCGCTGCTGGCCGGGGCCTTCCTGTTCGGCATCGGCATGCAGCTCGGCGGCGCCTGCGCGTCCGGGACGCTGTTCGCCATCGGCTCCGGCCAGTCGGCGATCGTGCTGACGCTCGGCGGCTTCATCGCCGGCTCGATCCTCTACACCTGGCAGTTCGACCTGGTGAAGGACCTGCCCGCCGTCCCCGGCGTGGTGATGTCCGACCACATCGGCTGGTTCGGCTCGTGGGCGGTCACCATCGCCGCGCTGGCGGCCGTGGCCGCGCTCACCCGGGTGATCCAGAAGCGCCGCAACCCGCCGCCGGTGGGCGCCGTCCCGACCGCCCGCGGGCCGCTCCGGATCGTCCGCGGCTCCTGGCCGCTGCTCGCCGGCGCCCTGGTGCTGGCGGCGCTGGGCGGCGCCGTCCTGCTGGTGTCCGGCGGCGCCTGGGGCATCACCAGCGCGTTCGCGCTCTGGGGCGCGAAGTTCCTGCAGGCGATCGGGCTCCAGCCGGAGACCTGGACGTACTGGGAGGCGCCCCGGCAGGCCGCGCAGCTGGCCGGGCCGGTGCTGGCCGACAAGACCAGCCTCACCGACATCGGGATCATGCTCGGCGCCGCCGTCGCCGCCGCCGCGAGCGGGGCGTGGACCCTGCACCGCGGCATTCCGGCGCGTACCGCCGCGGCCGCCGTCCTCGGCGGGATCCTCATGGGCATCGGGGCCCGGCTGGCCGGCGGCTGCAACATCGGCGCCTACCTGGCCGGGATCGCCTCCGGCAGCCTGCACGGCTGGCTGTGGGGCCTGGTGGCGCTCGGCGGCACCTTCGTGGGCCTGCGCGCCCGCGCCCTGTTCGGCCTGGCCAACCCCACCCCGCGCGACAGCGTGTGCTGACGATCACGTCCCCGGCCGGACCGTCCGGTCCGGCCGGGCGACCGTCAGCGGACGGGGCTGCCCGCCGCCCGGAGCGCGTCCTTGACCTCGGAGACCTTCAGCTCGCCGAAGTGGAACACGCTGGCGGCCAGCACGGCGTCCGCCCCGGCCGCGATCGCCGGCGGGAAGTGCTCCAGCGCCCCGGCGCCGCCGCTGGCGATCACCGGGACGGTCACGGCCTCCCGCACCCGCCGCAGCATCTCCAGGTCGAACCCGGCCTTGGTGCCGTCGGCGTCCATGGAGTTGAGCAGGATCTCCCCCACGCCCAGCTCCTCGCCACGCCGCGCCCACTCGACCGCGTCGATCCCGGTGCCCTTGCGGCCGCCGTGCGTCGTGACCTCGAAACCGCTCCCGGTCCCCGCGGCGCGCCGGGCGTCCACCGACAGGACCACGCACTGCGAGCCGTACCGGTGCGCCGCCTCCCGCAGGAACTCGGGCCGGGCGATCGCCGCCGTGTTGATCGACACCTTGTCGGCGCCCGCGCGGAGCAGCCGGTCGACGTCCTCGACGGTGCGGACGCCGCCGCCGACCGTCAGCGGGATGAACACCTGCTCGGCCGTCCGCCGCACCACGTCGTAGGTGGTGGAGCGGTCGCCGCTGGACGCGGTGATGTCCAGGAACGTCAGCTCGTCCGCGCCCTCGGCGTCGTACCGGCGGGCCAGCTCGACCGGGTCCCCGGCGTCCCGCAGGTTCTGGAAGTTGACGCCCTTGACCACCCGCCCGGCGTCCACGTCCAGGCACGGGATCACCCGCACCGCAACCGTCATGATTCCCCCCGGTACGCCTCGACCTCGACCTCGACCAGCATCCGCGGGTCGATCAGGCCCGCCACGACGAGCACGGTCGCCGCCGGGCGGACGTGCTTGAACAGGCTGCCGTGCGCCCGGCCGACGTCGGCGGAGTCGCCGGCCCGGGTGATGAACATCCGGGTGCGGACGACGTCGTTGCGGGTCAGCCCGAGCCGCTCCAGCGACCACAGGGCGATCTGGAACGCGGTCCTGGTCTGCTCGTACGGGTCGCCGACGTGGACGACCTTGCCGTCCACGGTGGCGGTGCAGCCGGCGACGAGCGCCAGGTTCCCGGCCATGACGGCGCGGGAGTAGCCGAACTCGTCCTCCCACGGCCCGCCGGACGAGATCCGCTCGATCACTTCACGGCCTCGAGCGCCTCTTCGAGGGTGAACGCCTGCGCGTACAGGGCCTTGCCCACGATCGCCCCCTCGACACCGTCGGCCACCAGGCCGGCCAGGGCGCGCAGGTCGTCCAGGGACGACACGCCGCCGGAGGCGATCACGGGCTTGGCGGTACGGGAGCAGACCTCGCGCAGCAGCTCGGTGTTGGGGCCGCGCAGCGTGCCGTCCTTGGTGACGTCGGTGACCACGTAGCGGGGGCAGCCGTCGTCCTCCAGGCGGTCGAGGACCTCCCACAGGTCGCCGCCCTCGCGGGTCCAGCCGCGCGCGGCCAGCGTGGTGCCGCGCACGTCCAAGCCCACCGCGATCTTGTCACCGTGGGACGCGATGATCTTGCGGCACCACTCCGGGTCCTCCAGCGCGGCGGTGCCGATGTTGACGCGGGCGCAGCCGGTGGCCAGCGCCGCCTCCAGGGAGGCGTCGTCGCGGATGCCGCCCGACAGCTCCACCTTCACGTCCAGCCGCCCGGTGACCTCGGCGAGCAGCTCCCGGTTGGAGCCGCGGCCGAACGCCGCGTCCAGGTCGACCAGATGGATCCACTCCGCCCCCGCGGACTGCCAGGCCAGCGCGGCCTCCAGGGGCGCGCCGTACGAGGTCTCGGTGCCGGCCTCGCCCTGCACCAGGCGCACGGCCTGGCCGTCGGCGACGTCGACTGCGGGAAGGAGCGTGAGTGTCATGGGGATAGACCTTATCGACGGTGGGAGACGGGCTCAGGAGACGGTGGCGAGCCAGTTCTTCAGCAGCTCGGCGCCGGCGTCGCCGGACTTCTCCGGGTGGAACTGGGTGGCGCACAGCGGCCCGTTCTCGACGGCCGCGACGAAGCGGTCGCCGTGCTCGGCCCAGGTGACCAGCGGCGGCTGGATGAGACCGGACGGGTCGGGCGCCAGCTCCCAGCGGCGGGCCGCGTAGGAGTGGACGAAGTAGAACCGGGTGCCGGCGTCCATGCCGCGGAACAGCTCGCTGCCCTCGGGCGCGTCGACGGTGTTCCAGCCCATGTGCGGCACCACCGGCGCCTCCAGGCGGTCGACGGTGCCGGGCCACTCGGCGCAGCCCTCGGTGGTGACGCCGTGCTCGATGCCCTTGGCGAACAGGATCTGCATGCCGACGCAGATGCCCAGCACCGGCCGGCCGCCGGCCAGGCGGCGGCCGATGATCTGGTCGCCGCGGACGCCGCGCAGGCCCTCCATGCAGGCCGAGAACGCGCCCACGCCCGGAACGATCAGCCCGTCGGCGTCCAGCGCCGCGTCCCGGTCCGGGGTGACGGTGACGTCCACGCCGTGCCGGGCGACGGCGCGCTCGGCGGAGCGCAGGTTGCCCGAGCCGTAGTCGAGGATGACGATCTTCTTGCTCACAGGTTCATCACCCCGGCGGCGAAGGCCAGCGCCATCAGCACGAAGACCACCACCGCGGCGATCTTCAGTCCCTGCTTGATGAAGCTGATCACGCCCATCAGCAGGAAGACGGCCAGGCCGAAGAGCAGGACGTTGCCGTAGGTGAACTCGAGGCCGCCGATGGTCACGGCTACAGCGCCCCCTTGGTGGACGGGATGCCGTGCACCTTGGGGTCGAACGCGACGGCGTCGCGCAGCGCCCGGGCCAGGGCCTTGAACTGGGCCTCGACGATGTGGTGGGCGTTGCGGCCGTACGGGACGTGGACGTGCAGCGCGACCTGCGCGTTGGACACGAACGACTCGAAGATGTGCCGGGTCATCGTGGTGTCGTACTCCGGGCCGATCATCGGCGCCATGCCCTCGGGCTCGACGTGGACCAGGTACGGGCGGCCGGACACGTCCACGGTCACCTGGGCCAGCGCCTCGTCCAGCGGGATCGACGCGTCAGCGAACCGCCGGATGCCCGACTTGTCGCCCAGCGCCCGGCGGAACGCCTGGCCCAGCGCGATCGCGGTGTCCTCGATCGTGTGGTGGCTGTCGATGTACAGGTCGCCGGAGGTCTTGACGGTCAGGTCGAACGACCCGTGCTTGCCCAGCTGGGCCAGCATGTGGTCGAAGAAGCCGACGCCGGTGGCCACGTCGACGGCGCCGGTCCCGTCCAGGTCGATCTCGACCAGGACCTGCGTCTCCTTGGTGCCCCGCTCGATGCGGCCGGTGCGACTCACGAGATCTCCTTCACTGCGGTCAGGGCGGTCCGGAAGGCGGCCATCTCCTCGGGGGTGCCGACGCTGACGCGCAGCCACTCGGGCGGGCCGACCTCCCGGATCAACACGCCGCGTTCGAGCATCTGTTCCCAGGCCCGGCGGCGGTCCGCGAAGCGGCCGAACAGCACGAAGTTGGCGTCGGAGTCGGCCACCGTGAAGCCCTCGGCGCGCAGCCAGGCCACGACGGCGTCGCGCTCGGCGCGCAGCCGGTCGACCGAGCCGAGCAGTTCGTCGCCGTGCGCGAGCGCGGTGCGGGCGACGGCCTGGGTGACGGCCGACAGGTGGTACGGCAGCCGGACCAGCAGCAGCGCCTCCAGGACGGCCGGGTCGGCGGCCAGGTAGCCGAGGCGGGTGCCGGCCATCGCGAACGCCTTGGACATCGTCCGGGTGACGATCAGCCGCGGGTTGCCCGGCAGCAGCGTCAGCGCGGACGGGGTGCCGGCGCGGCGGAACTCGGCGTACGCCTCGTCCACCACCACCATGCCCGGCGCCGCCTCCAGCACCGCCTCGATCGACTCCAGCGGCAGGGCGGTGCCGGTCGGGTTGTTCGGCGAGGTCAGGAACACGATGTCGGGCCGGTGCTCCTCGATCGCCGCGACGGCCCGCGCGGGCTCCAGCCCGAAGTCCTCGTCGCGGTGCGCGTCGATCCAGCGGGTGCCGGAGACCCGGGTGATGATCGGGTGCATCGAGTACGACGGCTCGAAGCCGACCGCGCTGCGGCCGGGGCCGCCGAACGCCTGCAGGATCTGCTGGATGATCTCGTTGGAGCCGTTGGCCGCCCACACCTGCCCGGCCGTGAGCCCGGCGCCGGGCGTGTCGGCGTTCAGGAACGCCGCCAGGTCCGCGCGCAGCGCCACGGCGTCGCGGTCGGGGTAGCGGTTGAGCCGCCCGGCCGTGCCCGCGACCGCCTCGCCGAGGGCCTTCACGAGGCGCTCGGACGGCGGGTACGGGTTCTCGTTGGTGTTGAGCGCGTACGGGACGTCCAGCTGGGGCGCGCCGTAGGGGCTTAGCCCGCGCAGGTCGTCGCGCAGCGGCAGGTCGTTCAGCGAGGTCACGCGGCGCCTCCCGG
Organism: Actinomadura sp. 21ATH; assembly: GCF_041951345.1. NCBI lineage: Bacteria > Bacillati > Actinomycetota > Actinomycetes > Streptosporangiales > Thermomonosporaceae > Actinomadura > Actinomadura sp. 21ATH. The sequence goes on from NZ_JBGNUR010000005.1 coordinate 435,557, forward strand.
GATCGTCCAGCCGAAGCGGGCCTTGAGAGCGGCGCCGTGGGCGGGCAGGTCCTCGGCCTCGGCCAGCGTCACCACGCGGGCGGTGGCCTCGGCGAGGGCGGCCTCGTCGTACTCCACGACGTGGATCCCGCGCAGGAACGACTGCACCGACAGCCCCGAGGAGTGGCAGGCGCAGCCGCCCGTGGGCAGCACGTGGTTGGACCCGGCCAGGTAGTCGCCCAGCGACACCGGGGCGTGCGGGCCGATGAAGATCGCGCCGGCGTTGCGGACCCGGGCGGCCAGCCCGCGCGCGTCCGCGGTCTGGATCTCCAGGTGCTCGGCGGCGTAGGCGTCGACGACCCTGAGGCCGTCCTCCAGCCCGGAGACCAGCACGATGCCGGACTGCCGGCCGGCCAGCGCCGCGGTGATCCGCTCGACGTGCCGCGTCCGCTCCACCTGGGCCTTGAGCTCGCCCTCGACCGCGTCGGCCAGCTCGGGCGAGTCGGTGACCAGGACGGCCGCGGCGAGCGTGTCGTGCTCGGCCTGGCTGATCAGGTCGGCGGCCACGTGGACGGGGTCGGCGGTCGCGTCGGCCAGCACCGCGATCTCGGTCGGGCCGGCCTCGGAGTCGATCCCGATCACGCCCTTGAGCAGCCGCTTGGCGGCGGCCACGTAGACGTTGCCGGGTCCGGTGACCAGGTCGGCGCGGGGGCACTCGGCGGTGCCGTAGGCGAACATCGCCACCGCCTGGGCGCCGCCGGCCGCGTACACCTCGTCGACGCCCAGCAGCGCGCAGGCCGCCAGGATCGAGGGGTGCGGCAGCCCGCCGAACTCCTTCTGGGCCGGGGACGTCACGGCCAGGGACTCGACCCCGGCCTCCTGCGCCGGCACCACGTTCATGATCACGCTGGACGGGTAGACGGCCTGGCCGCCCGGCACGTACAGGCCCACCCGGCGCACCGGCACCCACCGCTCGGTGACCGTGCCGCCCGGCACGACCCGGGTGGTCACGTCGGTGCGCCGCTGGTCGGCGTGCACCAGGCGGGTGCGGCGGATCGCCTCCTCCAGCGCGTCGCGCAGCGCCGGGTCGAGCGCGGCCAGCGCCCGGTGGATCTCCTGGACCGGGACGCGGACGCTCTCCAGCTCGACGCCGTCGAAATGGCGCGTGTGCTCCAGTACCGCCGCGGCGCCCCGATGGCGCACGTCCTCGCAGATCGGCCGCACCTTCTCGAGGGCGGCCTCGACGTCGAGTTCGGCGCGGGGCAGCACGGAGCGCAGGTCGCCGGGAAGCGAGCCGCGCAGGTCGATACGGGAAATCACCCGCCCAGTCTACGAACGACGGCCGCCCTCCCGCGCATCGTCTCACGTGCCGAGACGCCCCGTGCGACCAGTCTCACACCGGGTGCCCGGCGGCCGGCGCCGTCCACTCGCCGTCCAGGACGGTCACCGCCGTGCCGGACAGCACGACGCGGCCGCCGTCCAGGCGGGTGCCGACGAGCCCGCCCCGCTCGGACGCCTGGTAGCCGGTCAGCGTGTCGCGGCCCAGCCGCGCCGACCAGAACGGGGCGAGCGCGCAGTGCGCGGACCCCGTCACCGGGTCCTCGCCGACGCCGACCGCGCCGCCGAAGGCCCGCGAGACGAAGTCGTACGGGCTCCCGGGGTCGGCCCGGGCGGTGACGATCACGACGCGGGCGCCGAAGCGGCCGAGGGCGTCGAGGTCGGGGTCGAGCTTGCGCACGGTGTCCTCGTCGGCCACCTCGGCCACAAGGTCGGGCTGGCCGTTGCGGCCGGACCAGACGATCTCCGTGCCGAGCGCCCCGGCCAGGCCGGCGGGGGCCGGGGCGGCTTCGGGCGGGTCGGCGGGGAAGTCCATCTCCAGGCCGCCGCCCTCGCCCTGGCGGACGGTCAGCACCCCGCTGCGCAGCGTCCGGAACCGGATCGGCCGGCCGGCCGGGACCAGGCCGGCCGAGTAGAGCGCGTGGCCGCTCGCCAGGGTGGCGTGGCCGCAGAGGGCGATCTCGACCGACGGGGTGAACCAGCGCAGCTCGTGACCGGCCTCCGGGTCGCCCTCCAGGGGCCGGACGAAGGCGGTCTCCGAGTGCCGCATCTCCGCGGCCACCCGCTGCATCCAGGCGGGGTCGGCCGGGGCGTCCAGCAGGCACACGCCCGCGGGGTTTCCGGCGAAGGGACGGTCGGTGAAGGCGTCGACGACGAGCATTCGCATGCCCGTGACGCTAGCCAGCGTCCGCGGCCGGGAAAACGGCCAATCCGCAGGGAGTGGCCCACCGGAGACTCTTCAGTATCTGAGAATTTCACCGTTTCATGATCATCGAACCCGGCGTACGCTGGAACGCGAGGCGCTCTTTCGATGAACGCACGCCAGAGGCGGGCGTGTGGGGGGTTGTGCGGTGACTGAGCGGCTTCCGCTGTTCCCGCTGGGCACGGTCCTGTTCCCGGGACTGGTGCTCCCGCTGCACCTGTTCGAGGAGCGCTACCGGCTGCTGGTCCGCGACCTGCTGGAGCGGCCCGAGCCGCGGCTGCTCGGCATCGTGGGCATCGAGCTGGGCCACGAGGTCGGCGACACCGCCGGGATGCGGCTGGCCGAGGTCGGCTGCGCCGCCGAGGTGCGCCGCGTCGACCCCCGCCCCGACGGCCGGTACGACATCGTCACCACCGGGGCGACCCGGTTCCGGATCAAGGAGCTGGACCGGGCGCGGCCGTACCTGCGCGGCGAGGTCGAGTTCCTTCCCGAGGAGCCCGGCGCCGACCCCCGCCCGTACGCGGACCGCGTCCGGCTGCTGTTCCGGCTCTACCGGCACCGGCTCGCAGCGGCGGGCGCCCGGGTCGCCGAGCCCGCCGCCCTGCCCGACGATCCGGTGCGGCTGTCGTACCTGGTCGCCGCGGCCGCCGTCCTGGACGGCCACGACAAGCAGCGGCTGCTGGAGGCCGAGGACGCCGCCATCCGGCTGCGCGCCCTCCAGGACCTGCTGGCCCGCGAGACGCGGCTGCTCGGGTCGCTGCCGACCGTCCCGGCGGGGCAGTTCCTGGACACCTCGTTCCACCCCAACTGAGGCGCCGCGGGGACCCTCCCGCCGAAATCCGCGGGCACTCGGCGATCATCGGCGGCAGACTGGGTCCCATGAGCTCAGGCAAGTCCAAGGCCGGCAAGGGCAAGGGGACCCCGGCGACGGTGGCCGCCGCCGAGGCGGGCATCACCTACGAACTCCACCCCTACGAGGCCGACCCGGCCGCCGAGTCGTACGGTCAGGCGGCGGCGGACGCGCTGGGCGTCCCGCACGAGCGGCTGTTCAAGACGCTGCTCGCCGAGGTGGACGGCGGCCTCACCGTGGCGGTCGTGCCGGTCTCGGCCACGCTCGACCTCAAGGCCCTGGCCGCGGCGGCCGGCGGCAAGAAGGCGAGGATGGCCGACCCCAAGGACGCCGAGCGTGCCACCGGGTACGTGGTGGGCGGGATCAGCCCGCTCGGCCAGCGGCGCCGGCTGCCGGCCGTGGTGGACGAGTCCGCCTCAGCCTTCCCGACGATCTACGTCTCGGCCGGTCGGCGCGGACTGCAGATCGAGCTCTCCCCCGCCGACCTTGTCCGGCTCACCGGCGCCGTGACCGCGGGGATCGCCCGCGGGTAGCCGCTTCACCAGCGCCTCCAGCACCCCGTACGCGCCCACCGCGAACAGCGGCCAGGCCACCAGCAGGCCGGTCGCGCGCAGCTCGGCCGGCCCGGCGAGGGTGCGGCCGTCGGGGGCCCGCCGCACGGCGCGCTGGAAGGCGTCCAGGCCGATGTGCTGGCCGAGCCGCCAGGCCACCAGGGAGGCGGCCAGGCCGCCCGCCGCCAGCCCGAACAGCAGCGCCACGTCGTTGCCGCGGCCGCCGGCGGCGTAGGCCGCCGCGCCGCACGCCAGGCCCGCGACGAGGGCGATCAGCGCGAACCGGCCGTCCACCGCGATGGGCGCCTGACCTTCGGGTTCGGCCAGCAGCGCACGGCCCTGGACGACCACGTGGGTCACCTTCGGGGAGATCTCCGCCCAGAGGAGCCCGGCGGGGACGCCGAGAAGTGCGATGATCAGGGTGGTGACCGCCCAGGTCCGCAAGGTCCGCACGGTCGGTCGCCGCACCTCGTACGCTCCTTTTGACGGTTGGCCGGAACAGCGAAAGCCTAGCCTGGCCCGACCGGCCGATCGACAACCGGATGCTGCCCCGTTCACGCCGCCGAGCGGCCCGACTACTGAGATAATGTGCCCGACATGTCCGGATTCAGCCCTGCGTTCGAACGCCTCGGCGCCGCGCTCGCCGCGGTGGTCCTCCAGCAGCAGGAGACGCTGGCGGAGTTCCTGCCGCGCGAGGACTGGAGCGCCGACCTGACCGCGCGCACCTACTCCAGCGGCGGGGTCACGGTCCAGGTGGCGCTGCTGGGCAGCTACGCCGCGCGCGAGCGCACCTGGCTGTGGGGCTGGGCCAACCCGCAGTTCGGCGAGTCCCATCCGGCGGTCGAGCCCACCCTGGCCATCCGCGGCCTGGGCGCCCGGCTCGGCATCCCCGAGTTCACCACCCCCGAGGTGGATCTGAGCTGGTACGACGGCCCCGCCGGGCACGGCGGCGAGCTGCTGGCGATGGCCGCCGGCGGCGTCCTGGGCGGCGGCGGCTACATCGGCGCCGGCTACGACGGCGGCTCCGCCTACCTGCACGTGGACGACCCGCAGGCCCCGCCCGCGCCCTGGGACCCCGTCCCGGTCCCCCGCCTCCTGGCGAACGCGGTCAGCCTCTTCCCGCGCGACCCCCGGCTCACCCTGGTCCGCCTCCTCAGCCGCCACCGCGTCGGCTACCGCGAGACCGAGGGCGGCATCGACCTCGACCTCCCCGGCGGCGGCACCGCCCGCGCCCACTTCGACGGACTCGGCCGGTTCGTCCAGTGGCAGTCGGAGCTGACCCCGGCCAACCTCTGAATCACCTCTCACTCAGCCTGAAGCGTTGCGATCGCGTCCGAAGGCAGATGCGAGCGCAAGCGAGCAGCTGATCGCGCAGCGAGCCCCCGGGCGAGCCGGAGCGATGCCAGCGATCGCCGCAGTGCCCGCCGAAGGAAGGCCGTCCACGGCCTGACGCCAAGGGCGATGCATTGAACGCTGTCAGCTCAGGCAGGAGGGGCCAAGGAGCTGTTTCAGGTCGCCCATGAGCGCCGGGGACGGCGCCACCCGGAGCTTGTCGTCGAGGCGGACGACCGTCGTCCTGGGGCCGTTCTGGAGGTGCAGGTGCACCTCGGCGGTGCCGGGGTGGGAGACCAGCACCTCCTTGAGGCGCGAGACCAGCGGCGGGGCCACGCGGCCGATCTGGAGGGTGACCGAGAGCGGGCCGGTGGCGTCGGTGACGGTGAGGTCCGGCTGGGTCACCTCCATCGCGATGATCTTGGCGACGTCCTCGCGGCGGTCCAGCCGGCCCTTGACGACCAGGATCGCGTCCTCGGCCAGCAGCGTGGAGCACAGCTGGTACGACGAGGGGAAGCACATCACCTCGATCGAACCGGCCAGGTCCTCCAGCTGGAACATCGCCCACGAGTTGCCCTGCTTGGTGACCTTGCGCTGGAGCCCGCTCAGCAGCCCGGCGACGATCACCACCTGGCCGTCCGGGCGGCTCCCCTCGTTGAGGGCGGCGATCGTGCAGTCGGCCTCGCGTTCCAGGATGTGCTCCACGCCCAGCAGCGGGTGGTCGGACACGTACAGGCCGAGCATCTCCCGCTCGAAGGCCAGCAGCGTGGTCTTGTCCCACTCCTCGCCCTCGGGGATCGCCACCGCGAACGCGTCCTCGCCGCCGTCGTCCTCCAGGGCGCCGAACAGCGAGTCCTGGCCGATGGCCTCCTTGCGCTTGATGTCGATGACCGAGTCGATGGCCTGCTCGTGCACCATGAGCAGCGCCTTGCGCTGGTGGCCGAGCTCGTCGAAGCCGCCGGCCTTGATCAGCGACTCGACCACCCGCTTGTTGCAGACGATCGGCGGGACCTTGTTGAGGAAGTCGTTGAAGTCGGTGTAGGCGCCCTTCTCCTTGCGCGCCGCCACGATGCCCTCGACCACGTTGGTGCCGACGTTGCGGACCGCCGACAGGCCGAACCGGATCTCGGTGTCGCCGATCGGGGTGAAGTCGGCCTCGGAGGTGTTGACGTCCGGCGGCAGCACCGTCAGCTTCATCCGGCGGCACTCGTTCAGGTAGAGCGCGCTCTTGTCCTTGTCGTCGCCGACGGAGGTCAGCAGCGCCGCCATGTACTCGGCCGGGTAGTTGGCCTTGAGGTAGGCCGTCCAGTAGGAGACCAGCCCGTACGCGGCGGAGTGCGCCTTGTTGAACGCGTAGTCGGAGAACGGGACCAGGATGTCCCAGAGCGTCTTGACGGCCTCCTTGGAGAAGCCGTTGTCGATCATGCCCTGCTCGAAGCCGACGAACTGGGCGTCCAGCTCGGCCTTCTTCTTCTTGCCCATGACGCGGCGGAGCAGGTCCGCCTTGCCGAGCGTGTACCCCGCCACCTTCTGCGCGATCGCCATGACCTGCTCCTGATAGACGATCAGGCCGTAGGTCGTGTCGAGGATCTCCTTGAGGGGCTCCTCCAGCTCCGGGTGGATCGGGGTGATCTCCTGCTGGCCGTTCTTGCGGAGCGCGTAGTTGGTGTGCGAGTTGGCGCCCATCGGGCCGGGCCGGTAGAGCGCGCCGACCGCGGAGATGTCCTCGAAGTTGTCCGGCTTCATCAGCCGCAGCAGCGAGCGCATCGGGCCGCCGTCGAACTGGAACACCCCGAGGGTGTCGCCGCGGGCGAGGAGGTCGTAGGTGGGCTGGTCGGTCAGCTCCAGGGCGAGCAGGTCGACGTCGATGCCCTTGTTCTTCTTGATGCCCTTGAGCGCGTCATCGATGATCGTCAGGTTGCGCAGGCCCAGGAAGTCCATCTTGAGCAGGCCGAGCGTCTCGCAGGTCGGGTAGTCGAACTGCGTGATGATCGCGCCGTCGGCGTCCCGGCGCATGATCGGCACATGGTCGGTGATCGTCTCACCGGACATGATGATCCCGGCCGCGTGCACGCCGGTCTGCCGGATCAGGCCCTCCAGGCCCTGCGCCAGATCCATGATCTGCTTGACGTCGGGCTCTTCCTCGTACAGCTTGCGCAGCTCGCCCGCCTCGCTGTGGCGCGGGTGCTTCTCGTCGAAGATCCCCGACAGCGGGATGTCCTTGCCCATCACGGCGGGCGGGAACGCCTTGGAGATCCGGTCGCCCAGCGCGTACGGGAAGCCCAGGACGCGGCCGGCGTCCTTGATGGCGGCCTTCGCCTTGATGGTGCCGAACGTGGCGATGAACGAGACCTTGTCCGCCCCCCACTTCTCGGTGGTGTAGCGGATCACCTCCGCCCGCCGGTCTTCAGGGAAGTCGATGTCGATGTCGGGCATCGACGCGCGCTCGGGGTTGAGGAACCGCTCGAAGATCAGCCCGTGCGGGATCGGGTCCAGGTCGGTGATGCCCATCGCGTACGCGATCAGCGAGCCCGCGGCGCTGCCCCGGCCCGGGCCGACCAGGATGCCGTTCTCCTTGGCCCACATGATGAAGTCGGCGACGACGAGGAAGTACGACGGGTAGCCCTTGCCGAGGATGACGTCCATCTCGTACTCGGCCTGCTCGGCGTACCCGTCGGGCAGGCCGTCCGGGAAGCGCCGCTCCAGGCCCTTCCAGACCTCCTTGCGGAACCAGCTCTCCTCGGTCTCGCCCTCCGGGACGGGGAAGCGGGGGCTGAGGTCGCGGTACTCGAACATGCCCTCCGGCTCGACCCGCTCGGCGATCAGGAGGGTGTTCCGGCAGCCCTCCTGCCAGATGTCGGAGCCGTCGATCGCGCGCATCTCGTCGGCGGTCTTGATGTAGTAGCCGCTGCCGTCGAAGCGGAACCGGTCGGGGTCGGCCAGCTGCTTGCCCACCTGGACGCACAGCAGCGCGTCGTGCGCCGTGGCCTCGCTCTCGTGGGTGTAGTGCGAGTCGTTGGTCACCACCGGCGGGATGTTCAGCTTCTTGCCGATGTCGATCAGGCCCTGCCGGACGCGCTTCTCGATGTCCAGGCCGTGGTCCATCAGCTCCAGGAAGTAGTTCTCCTTGCCGAGGATGTCCTGGAACGTGGCGGCCGCCTTGAGCGCCTCGTCGAACTGGCCCAGCCGCAGCCGGGTCTGCACCTTGCCGGACGGGCAGCCGGTGGTGGCCATCAGCCCGTCGGCGTGCTCGGCCAGCAGCTCCTCGTCCATCCGCGCGTACTTGAACACGAAGCCCTCGGTGAACGCGCGGCTGGAGAGCTTGAACAGGTTGTGCAGGCCGGTCTTGTTCCGCGCCCACAGCGTCTTGTGGTTGATCAGGCCGCCGCCGGAGACGTCGTCGCGCTTCTGGCTCGGCTCGCCCCACTGGACCTTCTTCTTGTGGTAGCGGGACTCGGGCGCCATGTACGCCTCGATGCCGATGATCGGGGTGACCCCGGCGGCCATGGCCTGCTTGTGGAAGTCGTAGGCGCCGTGCATGTTGCCGTGGTCGGTCATCGCGATGGCCGGCATCCTCTGCCGGCCGACCTCTTCGAACATCTGCTTCAGCCGGGCGGCACCGTCCAGCATCGAGTACTCGGTATGAACGTGCAGATGTACGAACGAGTCGGCCATGCCTCGTGCGCCTCCTGGTCTCAGCAGCCTGTCATCGCATGCGACCGCCCACGTGCGGTGGCACGTGTCGCGAAGGTCGGTCTCCGGGGGAAGATCGCCGACCCGGATCGGGGTCCGGGACGACGCGGTCCTGAGAGCCTAACCCTCCCCGGGCCGGCCTCGTACCCCGACACTCCGGCGCGCGCCCGGCCCGCGCCGGACCGTTACGCACCGGTTCGTTCCGGCCACCGGGCGTGACCCGTTCAGGCGGTCGCGCGGCCCTCGCGGTACGCGCCGGGCGGCACGCCGACGGTGCGCTTGAAGTGCCGGGTCAGGTGCGCCTGGTCGGCGAACCCGGTGCGGGCGGCGACCTCCGCCGGGCGCATCCCCGCGTCCAGCAGGCCGCGGGCGCGGCGCACCCGGACCTGGTTCAGGTACGCGTGCGGCGGCAGCCCGGTGACCGCCCGGAACGCCCTGGCCAGCTGGAACGTCCCGACGCCCACGGCCTCGGCCAGGTCGTCCAGGCGGGGCGGGTCCAGCAGGCTCTCGTGCAGGATCTCGCGGGCCCGGGCGACGGCGGCGGGCATCCGCGCCGCGGCGCGCTCGTCCGGGAGGTGCCCGGCGTGCCGCAGCAGGCTCTCCGCGGCCGCGCGGAACAGCGAGGACGTCGCCAGCGCGTCGCCGTGCTCGCCGGCGCGGTGCACGGCGCGCACGAGCCGGGCGGCCTCGGGGTCCACGACCAGCGTCTCGGGGAAGTGCGGGGTGCCGGGCGGCGCGCCGAGGTCGGCGGCGACCGCGCTCATCACCTCGATGGAGGGGTAGAGCACGCGGTACGCCCAGCCCTCCGGGACGCCGGCCTGCCCGGTGTGCACCACGCCGGGGTTGACCAGCGCGATCGAGCCCGGCCCGGCCCGCAGCGTGCGGCCCGCGTACTCGAACTCCTCGACGCCGTCCTCGATCAGGGCGATGGCGTAGGTGTCGTGGGTGTGCCGGTCGTAGCGGTGGGTCACGAAGCGGGCGCGCAGCAGGTCGACCCCGGGCAGCCCGGGATGGCTCCAGTAGTGTGCGACCTCGCCTGTCATGCCTGGAATGCTAGCTCTCCTCCAGAACGTCCTGTCTCATGAGCTGAGACATCAGGTCCACGGATTGGCGCCGCCGGACTCCGGTCGCCTACCATCGGGGCCATGGAACGTCGCTATTTCGGGTTTACGCAGCCGGCTCCGGGCGAGCCGGTCGCCGCGACCTGAGCGACGACCCCGGAGCCGGCAGAAGGCAGAGTCCCGCGGACTCTGCCTTTTCTCTTGCGAGCGCGGCCCCGGGCAGGCATCCCCCTCCGGCACGCCGGCCGCGGCGCCGCACCCGTCACGCCGTACCCGCCCCGCCGTACCCGCCGTACACGCCTGAGAGGGACGACCGATGAGCGAACCCACCGCCACCACCACGGCCGCCGCCGAGGAACTGACCGTGGCGCTGCCCCGGACCGACCGCCTGGCCACGCTGGCCGACGCCCGCGCCGCGATCGACGGCATCGACGCCGCCCTGGCCGCGCTGCTGGAGCGCCGCGCCGCGGTCGCCGGGGTCGTCCAGCGGCTCAAGCCGGTCGGCGGCTTCGCCGGCCGCGACGCCGAGCGCGAGCGGCTGATCGTCGCCGCGATGGCCGAGCGCGCCCCCTCCCTCGCGGCCGGCCATCTCGCCAAGATCATGAACGCGGTCATCGAGGCGGGGCTGGACGCCGCCGAGCGCAAGAACGTTCAAGACGCCCCGCGCGGGCGCTGACTAGCGTCCCCGCCATGAGTGCGACGGAATCGGCGGCACCGGCGGTGGAGGATCCGCCCGGGGCCGCACCGGGGGACGGCGCGGCGGGCGCCGCGGCGGCCCGTTCGGCGGCGGTACGGAACGGGCTGGGCGTGGGCATCGCGGTCGGGCTGTCCGGATTCGCGTTCGGCGCGGCGGCCTCCACGGCCGGGCTGACGGCGGCGCAGGCGTGCGTCCTCAGCCTGCTGGCCTTCACCGGGGCCTCGCAGTTCGCGCTGACCGGCGTGATCGGCGCGGGCGGCGGCCTGGCGGCGGGCGTGCTGGGGGCGGTGCTCCTCGGCGGCCGCAACGCGCTGTACGGGCTGCGGCTGGCCGACCTGCTGCGGGTGCGCGGCGCGCGGCGGCTCCTCACCGCGCACGGGGTCATCGACGAGACGACCGCGGTCGCGAACGCCCAGCCCGACCGCGCCTCCGCCCGGACCGGCTTCTACGTGACCGCCGCCACCATCTACGTGACGTGGAACCTCACCACGCTGCTCGGCGCGCTCGGCGCCGCCCGCCTCGGCGACCCGGAGACCTACGGGCTGGACGTCCTGGGCCCTGCCGCCTTCCTGGCGCTGCTGTGGCCGCGGCTCACCGCCGGGCGGACCGAGGCGCGGGTCGCGGTGGGCGCCGGGGTGATCGCCATCGCCACCACGCCGCTGCTGCCCCCGGGGGTGCCCGTGATGCTCGCGGCGGTGGCCGCGCTGGTCGCGCTCCTCCCGTACCGGCCGGGCCGTGCCGCCCGCGGCCGCCCGGCGAGCACAGAGGACGCAGAAGGCCCAGAGGGCACTGGGGGCACTGGGGGCGCGCATGGCAAGGAGGCGCGATGAGCGTGTGGATCGCGGTGATCGCCACCGGCATCGGCTGCTACCTGCTGAAGCTGGGCGGCCTGGTCACCCCGCAGCGCGTGCTGGACGATCCGCGCGTGCGCCGGTTCACCGACCTGGTGCCGGTGGCGCTCCTGACCGCGCTGATCGCCGTCCAGGCGCTGGCCCCGGAGGGCCGGACGCTGGAGTTCGACGGCCCCCGGACGGCCGGGCTCGCGGCCGCCGTGGCGGCGATGCTGCTGCGCGCGCCGTTCCTGGTGGTGCTGGCCGTGGCCGCCGGGGTCGCGGCGGGCCTGCGCCTGCTCGTCTAGCCGCCGGCCCGGCCCGCCGCGCCCGCCGCTACGACTCGGACTCCACGATCTCCAGCGCGCGCGCCAGGTCGTCGGGGTACGGGCTGGTGAACTCCACCGGCTCGCCCGTGGTCGGGTGCTCGAATCCCAGCCGCGCCGCGTGCAGCCACTGCCGCCGCAGCCCCAGCCGCGCCGCCAGCGTCGGGTCGGCGCCGTAGGCCATGTCCCCCACGCAGGGGTGGCGGATCGCCGACATGTGCACCCGGATCTGGTGCGTGCGGCCCGTCTCCAGGTCGATGTCGAGGAGGGTGGCGGCCCGGTACGCCTCCACGGTGTCGTAGTGCGTCACCGACGGCTTGCCGCCCGCCACCACCGCGAACCGGCCGTCCCCCGAGGGGTGCCGGTCGATGGGCGCGTCGACCGTCCCGCGGAACGGGTCGGGATGCCCCTGCACCAGCGCCTGGTAGCGCTTGTCGACGGTGCGCTCCTTGAACGCCCGCTTGAGGCGCGAGTACGCGATCTCGCTCTTGGCGACGACCATCGCGCCCGTGGTGTTGGCGTCCAGCCGGTGGACGATGCCCTGCCGCTCGGCCGCGCCGCTGGTCGCGACGGTGTGCCCGGCGCCCAGCAGGCCGCCCAGCACCGTCGGGCCCGTCCACCCGGTGGTCGGGTGGGCGGCGACGCCGGTGGGCTTGTCGACCACGACGATGTCGTCGTCCTCGTACAGGATCCCCATGCCCGGGATCGGCTCGGCGACCGGCGCCGGCGCGGCGGGCGGCGGCGGGAGCGTGACCTCCAGCCACGCGCCGCCGTACACCCGGTCGGACTTGGCGACCTCGTTGCCGTCCAGGAGGACGTCGCCCGCGGCGATGATGTCGGCGGCCCGGCTGCGGGACAGCCCGAACAGCCGGGCGAGGGCGGCGTCGATCCGCTCGCCCTCCAGGCCGTCGGGGACCGGGAGGCTGCGTACGTCCGCCATCAGGACTTCTCCTCCGGAGCCTTCTCGCCCTTCCCGGCGTCACCCGTCTCCCCGGCGGCCTCGGCGGCCTCGGCGCGTTCCCTCTTGCCCGGGATCCGCGTGCCGTCGAGCTGGAGCCCCCGCGCCGCCAGCACGACGGCCAGGACGCCGCCGCAGACGATCGCCGAGTCGGCCAGGTTGAAGACCGGCCAGTTGGGGACCTCGATCCAGTCGACCACGTGGCCCTTCAGCGGCGCGGGCGCGCGCAGCATCCGGTCGGCCAGGTTGCCGACCGCGCCGCCCAGCATCAGCCCCAGGCACACCGCCCACGGGACGCTGCGCAGGTCGCGGGCGGTGCGCAGGATGGCGATCACCACGCCGATGGCGATGAGGGTGAACACGATCGTGTAGCCGGTGCCGATCGAGAACGCGGCGCCGCTGTTGCGGGTCTCGCGCAGCGTCAGCAGCCCGCCCAGCAGGCGGATGGGCTCGCGGTCCTGCAGCGTGGCCACCACCACGATCTTGGTGACCACGTCCAGGGCCAGCGCGGCCAGCGCGATCGCGATCAGCACGCCGACACGGCGCGGCCGGGAGGATCCGGCCGATCCCCCTCCGGCGGCGCTCTCGGGGTTGGTTTCGTCGTTCAGCGACGTTCCTCGCGTTGTTTGCATGTCACGCATAGCGTCGCACGCGGGAAGACCTGAAGGCGCGCCTTCCCTACCGGCCTGCCACAGGATTCGCAGATCCCGTACGTGCCGGCGTCGATCCGCTGTACGGCCCGCTCCGTCTGCGCGAGCAGGTCACGCGAATTGTAGGTCAGGGAGAGCTCGTGCTCGCGCTCGTAGGTCTTGGCCCCGGTGTCGGCCTGGTCGTCGCCCGCCCCGTCGGCGGCGTCGCCCTCGGCGATCTGGGTGGCGGAGGCGGCGATCTCGGCCTCCAGCGCGGTGATCTGCGCGGCCAGCGCGGCCCGCACCTCGGCCAGCTCCGTCCCGGTCCAGCGGTCCTCGCCCTCGCGGACCGGCAGCGCCGCCGCCGTCGCCGCGGCCTCCGCGGTCTCCCTGGCCTCCGTCCGCGCCCGCCTGGCGGTGCCCGCGGCCCGCTTCGCGGCGTCCTTCTTCGCGGCGTCCTTCTTCGCAACGGCCTTCGCCGCGGGCTTCGCGGCCGGCTTGGCGGCGGGGCGGGCGGACTTGCCCGCGGCCTTGGCGCGGGTGCCCGGGCTCTTCTTGCCGGGCCCCTTCTTGTCGGGGATCTTCTTGTCGGAAAGCTTCGTCCCGGCGGCCTCGGCGGTCGTCTCACCCCTCCCCTCGCCGGCCGTGTCGGCCCCCCTCACGGTGATCTTCTCGACGGGCAGTGCGGGCAGCATGGGTCCCCTTTCGGCGAGTCGGCGACATGACCTGGTCTCATTACCGTCCGCATATGCCCAATCGCGGTCCGGCGAGAACCCGGGAGTCCCCACAATCTGCGGAGAGAGTTGCGCCACACCCGCCCCGGACGCCCCGTACGCGGCCGAAATGGAAAGAGTTTTGCCCGGCCGTGCGTTACCCTCACTGCGAGCAGTCATGTCGGCAGGCCGTGATGGGGACACCTGCCGCCGTACGCCAGCCATGAGCGACCCGGGGACGGTGCGAGCCCGGGGGCGGGGCCCGGCGGTCTGATCACCCCGGAGCCGCCGGAGGAACCGCCGCACCCGTGCTCTCCCGGCGGGCGCGGCGCAGTAGAACCGGCCGCCGAGACTCGAACGAAGCGGATCGCGCCGTACCCCACCGGTACGGGCCGCGGTCAAGGAGGGTGGTACCGCGGGACCCGGCCCGGCAGCAGCGGGCGGGCGTCTCGTCCCTCCGGTCCACGTGCAGTCACACCAGAAACACGTCGATCCGGAGGTTCGCCCACGTGACCCGCAGTTTCCGGCCCCTGCCGACGCAGGTCGACCTGCCCGCCCTGGAGCGGGAGATGATGGGCCGCTGGCAGGAGCGCAAGGTGTTCGAGCGCTCCCTGGAGCGCACCGCCTCCGGCCCGCGCTGGCTCTTCTACGAAGGCCCGCCCACCGCCAACGGCATGCCCGGCGTGCACCACGTCGAGGCCCGCGTCTTCAAGGACGTCTTCCCGCGCTACCGCACGATGAAGGGCTACCACGTCCCCCGCAAGGCCGGCTGGGACTGCCACGGGCTGCCCGTCGAGGTGGCGGTGGAGAAGGAGCTCGGCCTCACCGGCAAGAAGGACATCGAGGACTACGGCATCGCCGAGTTCAACGACCGCTGCCGCGAGTCGGTGCTGCGGCACGTGGACGCCTTCGAGGAGATGTCCGACCGGATGGGCTTCTGGATCGACAGCGCCCAGGCGTACCGCACCATGGACCCCGAGTACGTCGAGGCCGTCTGGTGGTCCCTGAAGGTCGTCTTCGACAAGGGCCTGCTGTTCCGCGACTTCCGCATCACCCCGTACTGCCCGCGCTGCGGCACCGGCCTGTCCGACCACGAGCTGGGCCAGCCCGGCGGGTACGAGACGATCACCAGCCCCTCGGTGTACGTGCGGATGCCCGCCACCTCCGGCCCGCTGGCCGAGCTGGGCGCGTCCCTGCTCATCTGGACGACCACGCCCTGGACGCTGGTGTCCAACACCGCGGTCGCCGTCCACCCCGACGTCACCTACGTCGCCGCCCGCCCGCGGGGGTCGGACCCCGGGACGGGCGAGGTGCTCGTGGTCGCCGAGCCGCTGGTGGACCAGGTCCTCGGCGAGGGCGCCGAGCGGCTGGCCACGTTCCGCGGCACGGAGCTGGAGCGCACCACGTACGCCCGGCCGTTCGACCTGGTCGACATCCCCGACGCCCACTACGTGGTGCTGGGCGACTACGTCACCGTCGAGGACGGCACCGGCCTGGTCCACCAGGCACCCGCGTTCGGCGGCGACGACATGACCGTCTGCAAGGCGTACGGCATGCCGATCGTCAACCCGATCGGCCCGGACGGCCGCTTCCTGGCGGACGTCCCGCTCGTCGGCGGGAAGTTCTTCAAGGACGCCGACGAGGCGCTCACCGAGGACCTGCGCGCCCGCGGGCTCCTCTACCGGGGCGGCCACTTCGAGCACAGCTACCCGCACTGCTGGCGCTGCCACACGCCGCTGCTCTACTACGCGCTCCCCGCCTGGTACATCCGCACCACGGCCGTCAAGGACCGGCTGCTGGAGGAGAACGAGAAGACCAACTGGTTCCCCGAGACGGTCAAGCACGGCCGCTACGGCGAGTGGCTGCGCAACAACGTCGACTGGTCGCTGTCGCGCAGCCGCTACTGGGGCACGCCGCTGCCGCTGTGGGTCTGCGGCGAGGACGAGGACCACGTCACCTGCGTCGGCTCCCTCGCCGAGCTGGGCGAGCTGGCCGGGCGGGACCTGTCCGCGCTCGACCCGCACCGCCCGTTCGTGGACGACGTCACGGTCCCCTGCCGGGAGTGCGGCGCCGAGGCGCGGCGCGTGCCGGACGTCATCGACGCCTGGTACGACTCCGGCTCCATGCCGTTCGCGCAGTGGGGCGCGCCGCACCGCAATAAGGAGGTCTTCGAGTCCTCCTACCCGGCGCAGTACATCTGCGAGGCGCAGGACCAGACGCGCGGCTGGTTCTACTCGCTGATGGCCGTCGGCACGCTGGTCTTCGACCGGTCGTCGTACGAGAACGTCCTGTGCCTGGGCCTGATCCTGGCCGAGGACGGCCGCAAGATGAGCAAGCACCTGGGCAACGTGCTGCGGCCCATCCCGCTGATGGACGAGCACGGCGCCGACGCGCTGCGCTGGTTCATGCTGGCCGGCGGCATGCCGTGGGCGTCCCGGCGGATCGGGCCCGGCGCGCTGGAGGAGATCGTCCGCAAGGTCCTCCTCACGTACTGGAACACCGCCTCGTTCCTGGTCCTGTACGCCAACGCGGCGGGCGCCCAGGGCGAGGCGTGGACGCCGGACCGGCTCGCCGAGGCGCCCGCCCCGGCCGACCGGCCGCTGCTGGACCGCTGGGCGCTGGCCGAGCTGCACCGCACGGTCGGCGAGGTCGACGCGGCCCTGGACGGCTTCGACACGGCCGCGGCCGGGCGGCGGCTCGCCGAGTTCGTCGACGACCTGTCCAACTGGTACGTGCGGCGGTCGCGGCGGCGCTTCTGGGAGGGTCCGGACACGCCCGGCGGCGCCGCGGCGTTCGCCACCCTGTACGAGTGCCTGGAGACCCTGACGCGGCTGATGGCGCCGATGGTCCCGTTCGTCACCGACTACGTGTGGGACGTGATCCGGCCGGCGGGCGCGCCCGAGTCCGTCCACCTGGCCGACTTCCCGGCCGTCCGGGAGGACCTCCTCGACGCGGAGCTGTCGTCCCAGATGGCCCTGGTCCGCCGTCTGGTGGAACTGGGGCGGGCGGCCCGGGCGACGAGCGGGGTCCGCACCCGCCAGCCGCTCGGCCGCGCTCTGGTGGGCGCGCGGGGCTGGGCGGCGCTGCCGGCGGAGCTGCGCGGGCAGATCTCCGAGGAGCTGAACGTCCAGGCGTTCGAGGAGCTGGCGTCGATCGGCGGCGACCTCGTCGAGTACGAGGTGAAGCCGAACTTCCGCGAGCTGGGCAAGCGGTTCGCCAAGGACACCCCGAAGGTCGCCAAGGCGGTGACCGGCGCCGACCCGGCCGCCCTGGTCGCCGATCTGCGCGCCGGCGGGACGGTCACGGTCGAGGCCGCGGACCTGGGCCCGGTGGAGCTGTCGCCCGCCGAGGTGATCGTCACCGAGCGGCCGCGCAGCGGCTGGGCGGTGGAGAGCGCCGGCGGCGAGAGCGTCGCGCTCGACCTGGACGTGACGCCCGAGCTGCGGCGCGCGGGCCTGTACCGGGAGGCGGTGCGGCTCGTCCAGGACGCCCGCAAGTCCACCGGCCTGGAGGTCACCGACCGGATCGAGCTGTGGTGGCGGGCCACCGGCGACGAGCTGGCCGAGGCGCTGCGCGCGCACGAGGCCGAGCTGGCCGGCGAGGTGCTGGCCGAGGCCGTCCGCGAGGGCCGTCCCGAGGACGGGCCGGAGCGCGACCTGCCCGCGCAGCGGGACGACGAGCTGGGCCTGACCTTCTGGCTCCGCAAGTCCTGACGCGCGTGCGGGGGGCGGGCCGTCCGGTATCGGACGGCCCGCCCCCGGCACGGAACGCGCGGAAAGCGCCGAAGGGCTTTGTCGCGACACATCGCGTTTGCGATGATGAGTCCGTGAACCCGTCTGAACCCTCCGACCCGAGCCCGGCCCCCGCGCCCGCCCCGGCCTCCTCCTCGGCGCCCGCCCCGGCGGGCCCCGCCGCGATGCGCGCCTCGGACGCCGACCGCGACCGGGTCGCCGACCGTCTCCGCGAGGCCCTCGCCGAAGGGCGCATCACGCCGGAGGAGCACGCCGAGCGGATCGACGTCGTCTACGCGGCCAAGACCTACGCCGAACTCGAGCCGGTGCTCAGCGACCTGCCGGGCGGCCACGGCTCGCCGGAGCCGCGCGTACGGCTGGACAAGCACGGCGAGGACCCGGCCGGCGGTGACGAGCCGCGGCTCCCCGCGCCCGCCAGGCACTCCGCCTCGATGGTGGCGGTGTTCTCCGGCGCCGACCGCCGGGGCCGCTGGCTGGTGGAGCCGTCCACCACGGTGTCGTGCCTGTTCGGCGGCGCCGAACTGGACTTCCGGCAGGCGGTGCTGTCGCAGCGCGAGGTCACACTGAACGTGACCTGCGTGTTCGGCGGCGTGGACATCACGGTGCCGCCGGGCGTCCGGCTGGTCAACTCGGTCTCGGCCGTCTTCGGCGGCGTCGACCTGCCCGACGACGACACCACCGACCCGGACGCGCCGGTCATCCGGCTCACCGGGCTGGTGCTGTTCGGCGGTGTCTCGGCGACCCGGCGCGAGGCCGGGGCCCCGTCGCGCGCCGACCGGCGGCGCGAGCGCCACACCGGCCACCGGGCCCTGCACGACCTGCAGCGCGAGGTGCACGAGCGGCACCGCGAGGGCATGCGCGAGCTGCGGGACGAGCGGCGGGAGCATCTGCGCAGGCTGCGCGAGTCCCGCCGCCGCCACTGCTGACGGCCCGGACCGTGCGGTCCGGGCCGGGCCACGCGTCGCGGCGGGTCAGGCGTCGTCGGGGCGGCAGACCAGGCAGGGCGTGCAGCCCCGGGTCCGGGCCTCGGCGCGGGAGATCGTCTCCAGGTCCTCGGCCTCGTCGCCGATGTCCTCGATCAGCGAGCAGTCGGCGCGGTGGTAGCGCTTGGTCCCGCTGAGGATCCGCACCGTCGCCTCGTCGCCCTCGCCCGCCGGCTCGGACGGCGGGGCGTCCTCCGAGGCCGCGGGAGCGGGCTCGCCCGGGGCGGCCGGCGCGTCCGCGGCACCGCCGGGGGCGGGCCAGGCGGACGGGACGGGCCCGGACGGCGGCGAGTCGGGCTCGGCCGCCGGGGCGGGCGCGGGAACGGAGCCGGCCGCCTCGTCCGCGCGGTCCGGCGCCGGGTCGCCCGCGCCGGGCGCCGGCGTGGCGGACGGCGGCTCGGAGACGGGGATCTCGGTCGTCACGGCCGCGGCGCCGCCCATGGCCGGCCCGGCCGTGGCGGAGCCACTCGCGGCGGGCTCGCTCCTGGCGTTCTCGGCGGTACGGCCCTCGGCGGACTCGCTCCGCAGGGCCTCGGCCGGGAGCGGGGTGGTGGCGCCCGCCGCCGGGGCGCTCTTGCCCAGGCCCACGGGGCCGGACTTGCCCGGCTCGCCCTTGCCCGCCGTGCCCTCGGCCGGTCCGCCGCCGGCGGTCTTGCCGCCGGCCGGGACGCCCGCGGGGACCGACACCGCGGCGCGCGCCGCCAGTGCGGTGTCGGGCATGCAGGCGGTGCAGGAGCTGAAGCCCTCTTCCCTGGCCTCGGCGTAGGTCAGCTCTTCCTTGTCACGGCCGGCCAGCTGCCGGCACGTGTCGAGGTGGTAGCGCTTGCGGCCGCGGACCACGAAGACCACGGCGTCGTCGGGCACGTCGGCCGGCGGCGGCGGGATCTCGGTGTCGTCGTCGGCGGGACCGGCGGTCGGGCCGACCGGCGCGGCGGGCTTGCCCCGCCCCGCGGCGGGCACGGGAGCCGCGGCCGGCTTCCCGCCCTTGCCCTTCGCCTGGTCCTTGCCCTTACGGGCGCTCTTGCGGGCGGGAGCGACGGCCGCTCCCGTGCCGAAGAGCTCCTTGCGGCGCAGGAACACCCCGATGGCCAGACACAGCGCGGACACCACGCTGACGCCGATCGAAATGTAGATCACCACCAGCGCGTCCAGGCCGAGGACCTGCGCACTCTCTCCGTTTCCGGCGACGATGCCGGCGACGAGCAGGGCGATCGCCACGATGACGAGAACGCCACTCAGGATGATCACAGGGTCTCTCCCCCTTCACGGGCCGCAATCCCCGGTCCGTGGCCGGCCGGAGGCCGCCGACCGGGCTCCGAAATCGCCGCCGGGATGGCCCCGCTGCCATCCGCGGCGCGGCGAATGGGAAGACACTATCGCCTGCGGCGCGCGCGTCAGCGCCTCTCGTGCGGCGGGTTGTCGCCACCGGAGTGGAACGCGCCGGTCGCCGAGTGCTGGACCTGCTGGGCGTGCTGCGCCGGCTCGGCCGGCGGCGGGAACGAGCCGGGGCCGGTCGGGGCGGAGCCGCCACCGGACGCGCCGTTGCGGGCGTCGTGCTGGATGGCCGCCTGCGGCCCGGTCTGCGCGGCGCCCTGCTGGCCGCCGGGCACGGCCGGGAAGCCGCCGGTCTCGGTGCTGCCGGCCTCCAGGTCGCGCAGCTGGCCTTCGAGGTACACCTTCAGCCTGCTGCGGTACTCGCGCTCGAACGCGCGCAGGTTGTCGACCTCGCGCTCCAGCTCCTCGCGCTGCTGCACGAGCGAGCCCATGACCTGGCGGTGCCGCTCCTGGGCGTCCCGGTCGAGGGCCTCGGCGCGGGAGCGGGCCTCGCTGACGATCTGGTCGGCCTGCCGGCGGGCCTTGCCGAGGATCTCCTCGGCCTCGCGGCGGGCGCGGCCCAGCGTCTCGTCGGCCTCCCGGCGGGCGTCGGCGATCGCCTGGTCGGCGGTCTGCTGCGCCAGCGCCAGCACGCGCGCCGCGGTGTCCATGTTGTCCTCGCCGGACGGCGCGGGCGCCATGCCGAGGCCGCCGCCGAGGCCCACGGGCTCCGGCTCGTGCTGCTGCGGCTGGGGCTCGGGCGGCCGGGGCGGCTCGGGCATCTTGGCCACGTCGGGCTTCGGCTCGACGATCGGGGCGGCCATCGCGGGAACCTTGCCGCGCAGGCACTCGGCCAGCTTGGCGCGCAGCTCCTCGTTCTCCTGGATGAGGCGGTCGAGTTCGGCCTCGACCTCGTCGAGGAAGGCGTCCACCTCCTCCTCGTCGTACCCCGGCCTCAGCCTGGTGGTACTGAACTGCTTGTTCCGCACGTCGGCGGGTGTCAGCGGCATGTTCGTCTCCTTGGCGCGCTTGGAGTCTGTCCCAAAGGACGGTATCCGATCAGAGCCTCTGCACGAAGATGATCATGACCCAGACCACAAGGATGAGGACAGTGAAGCTGAGGTCCAAGGCCACGTTACCCAGACGTATGGGGGGGATGAAACGCCTCAGGAGTTTCAGTGGCGGATCGGTGATGGTGTAGGTGATCTCGGCGATCACCAGCAGCGGCCCCGAGGGCTTCCACGACCGTGCGAACGACTGCACCATCTCCAGCACCAGCCTCCCGATCAGGAACAGGAGGAAGAGGTAGAGGACGATCGTCAGCACGGATCCAACGTTGGTCACTGAGACACTCTCACATGTGGCGGTCAGCTTTGGTTGAAGAACCCTCGTTCTGCCATCCGGGCCTTGTCCTCCGCCGTCACCTCCACGTTGGCGGGCGAGAGGAGGAACACCTTGTTCGTAACACGCTCGATGCTCCCGTGCAGGCCGAATACGAGACCTGCCGCGAAGTCGACCAGCCGTTTGGCGTCGCTGTCGACCATCTCGGTCAGATTCATGATCACCGGCGTTCCCTCACGGAAGTGCTCCCCGATGGTCCTTGCCTCGTTGTAGGTCCTCGGGTGCAGCGTAGTGATACGCGCGAGGTCGGTGGTACCGGACTCGTAGAGCGCCACCGAACGGCGGTCCGCCGCCGGCGCGGTGTGATGATCGCGATCCCGGTCCGCGGTCTCGTCCGCTCGGGTAAGCTGACCGCCGGACTCCTCGTCGCGGAGGCGGCCCGCCCGGCTCTGGCCGGGCTCGGCCTCGTCGTCGTAGACCTCGTACTCGTCGTAGTCGTACTTGTCGTCGTAGCGATCGTCCTCCACGAGGCCGAGGTAGACCGCCATCTTGCGCATCGCGCTGGCCATATGCCCCTCCGTCGTCCTGTGGCCGCGGCGCCCGGCGCCCGGCGCCGCCTTCGGACCGCTCCGTCTGTGTGGCCTGCCGTTTCGGCAGGTACCACTGGGGGGACATTACCTGACGATTGCCCGTCGGCCGCCGAGCAACGCCGTACCGACACGCACGTGTGTCGCGCCACACGCGATCGCCTCCTCCAGATCCCCGCTCATACCGGCCGAGATCGCACCGGCTTCCGGATGGTCCGACCGCAGGGCGGCGGCGATCCCGGCGAGCCGCTCGAACGCCGGGGCCGGGTCGGCTCCCAGCGGCGCGACCGCCATCACCCCGCCCGGCTCCAGCCCCTCGGCCGCCGCGATCGCGGCCGCGAGGTCCGGCACGTCCGCCGGGGCCGCGCCGCCGCGCCCCTCCGCCTCGTCCAGCGAGACCTGCACGAGGCAGCGCAGCGTCCGGCCGGCCTTCACCGCCGCCGTGGAGAGCGCGGTGACCAGCCTCGGCCGGTCGACCGACTCCACGACGTCGGCGTAGGCCGCCACGGAACGGGTCTTGTTGGTCTGGAGCTGCCCGACGAAGTGCCTGGTCAGCGTCAGGTCGCCGGTCTCCGCGGCCTTCGGCGCGGCCTCCTGGTCGCGGTTCTCCGCGACGTGGGTCACCCCCAGCCCGGCGAGCAGCCGCACGTCGGAGGCGGGGAAGGTCTTGGTCACCGCGACCAGCGTCACCTCCGCCGGGTCCCGCCCGGCGGCGGCGCAGGCGGCGGCGATGCGGGCGCGGACGTCGGCGAGGTTGGCCGCCAGCTCGTCCCGCCGTTCCGGGGACGTCACGAGCGGCCGCCCTCCAGCCAGACGTAGCCGGCGAACCGGCCGGTGCGGCCGTCGCGCCGGTAGGAGAACAGCCCGGGCGTCTCGATCGTGCACCGGGGATCGATCCGCACGTCCGGCACGCCCGCGGCGGCCAGCTGCGCGGCGATGCCCGCGCGGATGTCCAGCCCGGCGGTGCCCCGGCGGGTGGTGGAGTACGCCTCCGGGACCACCGCGCACACCTCGGCGCGCATCGCCTCGGGCACCTCGTAGCAGGCGCCGCACGCGGCCGGGCCGATCGCCGCGGCCATCCGGGACGCCTCGGCCCCGTGCGCGAGCATCCGCTCGACCAGCGCGGGGACGACTCCGGCCAGCGTCCCGGGCCGTCCCGAGTGCGCGGCCCCGACGACCCCGGCCACGGGATCGGCCAGCAGGACCGGCGCGCAGTCGGCGACCAGCACGGCCAGCGCGAGCCCGGGGACCGTGGTGACCATCGCGTCCGCCTCGGGCGGTTCCGCGTCCGGGACGCGGGGCGCGGTGATCACTTCGACGTCGGCGCCGTGGACCTGGCGCATCCAGGCGACGCGCCCCGGGTCGAGCCCCAGGTCCGCCGCGATCCGCCGGCGGTTGGCGTGAACGGCGGCGGGGTCGTCGCCGACCGCGCCGCCGAGGTTGAGCGAGTCGTACGGCGCGCGGCTGGTCCCGCCGCCCCGCGCGGTGAACGCGGTCCCGACACCCTCGCCCAGCGCGACGCGCGCGAGCCCTTCGCCCGCGGCGGCGTCACCGGCCGGCTGTTCGGTCATGGCGGGGGTGGGGGTGGTGTCAGTGGTCACGCGGGGTCACTTGAGGAAGTCGGGGACGTCGAGGTCGTCGTCCTCGTCGAACACGACCGGGCGGCGGCGCGGGCCGGTCGCGGCCGCGCCGTCGGCGGCCTCGCCGGCGTGCACGCGGGTCGCGGGCGTCTCGCCCGGCCGGGGCGCCGGCGGACGGGCGGGCTCGGCGTCGGCCTCGCGCTCGGGCGCGGCGGATCCGGCGGCCGGGCGGGCGGGTGCCGGCTCGGCGGGACGCGCGGGCGCCTCGTCGCCGGCGCCGGACGTACCGGACCCGGCGTCGGCGGGACGCTCCCCGGCGTCCTCGGACCGCGGCCGCTCCGGCTCGGCCGGCCGCTGCGGCGGCGCGGCCGGCGGCGTCTGCGCCGGGGCCGCGGCGGCCTGGGCCACCGACTGCTGCGGGCCGGTCTGCGCCGATCCGAACGCGTCGGACCGCCCGATCCGGCTCGGGATCGGGTTGGCGGGCGCCGCCGGCGGGGCCGGGCGGGGCGGCGGCGGGAGCCGCTTGGTCTCCGGTTCGGGCGCCGGCTTGGCCGGCCGCCCCTCGTCAAAACCCGCGGCGATCACGGTCACCCTGACCTCGTCGCCCAGCGCGTCGTCGATGACCGCGCCGAAGATGATGTTCGCGTCCGGGGCGGCCGCGTTCGAGACCAGCTGGGCCGCCTCGTTGATCTCGAACAGCCCCAGGTCGGAGCCGCCGGAGATGGACAGCAGCACGCCGTGGGCGCCCTCGATGCTGGCCTCCAGCAGCGGGCTGGAGATCGCCATCTCGGCCGCGGCGACCGAGCGGTCGTCGCCGCGCGCCGAGCCGATCCCCATCAGCGCCGAGCCGGCGCCGGACATGACCGACTTGACGTCGGCGAAGTCCAGGTTGATCAGGCCGGGGGTGGTGATCAGGTCGGTGATGCCCTGGACACCGGACAGCAGCACCTGGTCGGCGGCCTTGAACGCGTCCAGCACGCTGACCTGGCGGTCGGAGATCGACAGCAGCCGGTCGTTGGGGATCACGATGAGGGTGTCGACCTCGTCGCGCAGCGTCTCGATCCCGGCCTCGGCCTGCATCGCGCGGCGCTTGCCCTCGAAGCTGAACGGGCGGGTGACGACGCCTATGGTCAGCGCGCCCAGCGAGCGGGCGATGTTGGCCACGACGGGAGCGCCGCCGGTGCCCGTGCCGCCCCCCTCGCCCGCGGTGACGAAGACCATGTCGGCGCCCTTGAGGACCTCCTCGATCTCCTCCCGGTGGTCCTCGGCGGCCTTGCGGCCCACGTCCGGGTTGGCGCCGGCGCCGAGTCCCCTGGTGAGCTCGCGGCCCACGTCGAGCTTCACATCGGCGTCACTCATCAGCAGCGCCTGGGCGTCCGTGTTGATCGCGATGAATTCGACGCCCTTGAGACCCTCTTCGATCATCCGGTTGACGGCGTTGACGCCGCCGCCGCCGATTCCGACGACCTTGATGACCGCGAGGTAATTCTGCGGTGCTGCCACGACGAGGGGCCTTTCCGCTCGCTCTATCCAACCCGCCGGGCCGGCCTGCCGGTCGGCCCCGCCGCGGTGTTCCTGACGATGTCTTGTTTAGGAGACGGGCCCGGGCGTTTCCGCCGCCCTGAACCCTCACCCTCAACTTGAGGCTTACAGTTATGTCAACCTGAGGACTGATACGGACAGTAGGGCGGCCTAACCGCCAGGGTCAACTAACCTCCCCCCGAGTGAACCGGCGTGTCGCGGGAAGTGCCAGTTGCCCTGGTCGGCGGAGAACGTCACGGAAACTCCTCCCATCACTCCCCTTCCATCGCCCGCCGGCGCCCGCCGTCGCTCTTTCGACGGCCCGCCGGCGCCGCGCTCAACGTCACCGCTCAAGCGTGCCCCATCACACGTCCGGAATCGCCGCGACACACGCACCGGATCCGAGTCCCTCCCAGGTACCCCGCCCGAGGTGCCGCACACGTCCGGCCTGTATCGGTTTGATCACCTGGTGGTGACCACCTCGGCCGAACTGACGTCGATCGTGCGCGCGCCGCGGCCCGCCGCCGACCCGCGCAGGGTCTCGATCAGCCGCGCCTTCTCCGCCGCCCGCCCCGGCGCTCCCCACACCACCGTGAGACCGTCCGACAACCGCAGCGTGACCGTCTCCGGCGTCGGCGCCTCCACCCGCGCCAGCCGCGCCGCCAGCTCCCGCGGCAGCTCGCCCGCCACCCGCAGCGCCGCCAGCGTCGCCGCGTCCGTCGGCCCCGGCGAGGCCACCGACAGGACCGGCAGCCCCGGCGGCCGGGACGCGCCGTCCGCCACCGTCACACCGTGCCGGTCCAGCTGGTAGAACCGCCCCGCCCGCTCCACCGCCACCGCGGGAACGCGCTCGCGCACCGCGATCCGCACCGTCGCCGGCCACCGCCGCTCCACCCGGACCGACTCCACCTCCCGCATCCGCTCCAGCCTCGCCTCCACCGAACCCGTGCCCAGCCGGACCATCGGCAGGCCCAGCCGGATCCCGGCCGTGGCGACGACCCGGTCCCGCGGCACCAGCTCGGTACCGGTCACCTCGACCGAACGGACGACCAGCAGCCTCGACCCCAGCAGCACCCACGCGAGCACCCCCAGAAGCCCGAGCACGAGCAGGGCGACGCACACTCTTTTCCATCTGGAGGGGCGACCCTCCAGACCACCCGGCCCGGGGTGGGCGCCCTCCGCTCGTTCCTCGCTGCGGGCACCCTCCCCGGGGCAGGGGACTCCGTCCCCCGCACCCCCTGCTGGGGACTTCGTCCCCTCGACCCCCATTTTTGGGCTTCGCCCTCGCCCCCGTAGCTCGCTTCGCTCGGTCATTCGCTCAGCTTCTCAGCGATCGGGGCGCGCACGGGAAGGCCACGCCCGCCGGTCGCGGATCGTCGGGGGTCAGCCGGCGGGCGGGGACGCCAGGCGGGAGAGGATCTCGGGCCCCAGGAGGGTCACGTCGCCGGCGCCCAGGGTGATCACCACGTCGCCGGGGCGGGCCAGGCGGGCCGCCGTGGCGGGGACCTCGGCGCGGTCGGCGACGTACTCCCACTCGGTGCCCGCCGGGATCCGCTCGGCGACCAGCCGGCCGGTCACGCCGGGCTCGGGGTCCTCGCGGGCGCCGTACACGTCCAGCACCACCGCCGCGTCGGCCAGGCCCAGGGCCTCCCCGAACTCGGCGGCGAAGAAGCGGGTGCGGCTGTACAGGTGCGGCTGGAAGACGGCCACGATCCGGCCCGGCGCGCCGCCCCCGGCGGCCGCCTTCTCCGTCACGTAGTCGCGGGTGGCCGAGAGGTCGGCGGTCAGCTCGGTCGGGTGGTGGGCGTAGCTGTCGAAGACCTCCACGCCCGCCGCCTCGCCCTTGGGCTCCAGCCGGCGCATCGCGCCGCGGAACTCGGCCAGCCCGTCCCGTACGGCGGCCGGGTCGAGGCCCAGCGCGCGGCCGACCGCGAGGACGGCGGCGGCGTTCAGGGCGTTGTGCCGGCCCGGAACGCCCAGCCGCACCTCGCCGACGCCGGACACCTCGAACCGGGAGCCCAGGCCGCGCGGGGTGAAGCCGGCGACCCGCAGGTCGGCGCCCGCGGCCTCGCCGTAGGTGAGGACGGCCAGGCCGCGCTCGCGGCCCAGCTCCGCCATCTCCATCGCCACCGGGTCGTCGGCGCCGGCGATCAGCGTCCCGCCGGGCTCGACGCGCTCCACGAACTTCGCGAAGTTCTCCTTGACCTGATCGAAACCGCCGTAGTTGTCGAGGTGGTCGGCCTCCACGTTGGTGATCACGGCGATCCGCGGG
This sequence comes from Actinomadura sp. 21ATH, assembly GCF_041951345.1. NCBI lineage: Bacteria > Bacillati > Actinomycetota > Actinomycetes > Streptosporangiales > Thermomonosporaceae > Actinomadura > Actinomadura sp. 21ATH. The sequence continues at coordinate 462,786 of NZ_JBGNUR010000005.1, forward strand.
GTGTACATCAGGAACGAGCCGTCGCTCTCGTCGGCCTCGGCGACGAAGACGTCCCCCGTCCCCTCGTCGGCGCCCAGGCCGGTGGTGACCAGCTGGCCGCCGATGCAGTACGACGGGTCGGCGCCGGCGTGCTGGAGCGCGACCGTCAGCATCGACGTCGTGGTGGTCTTGCCGTGCGTGCCGGCCACCGCGACCGCGCGGCGGCCGGCCATCAGCGCGGCCAGCGCCGCCGACCGGTGCAGCACCCGCAGGCCACGCTCGCGGGCCGCGGCCAGCTCCGGGTTGGCCTCCCGGATCGCGGTGGAGACCACCACGGTGTCGGCGTCGCCGAGGTAGGCCGCGTCGTGCCCGACGAAGACCTTGGCGCCCAGGTCGCCGAGCTGCCCGAGCAGCTCGGAGTCGCGGGCGTCGCTGCCGGACACGGCGATGCCGCGCTTCAGCATGATCCGCGCGATGCCGGACATGCCGGCCCCGCCGATCGCGATGAAATGGACCCGGCCCAGCTCCTCGGCGGGCAGGACCTCGCCCGGACTGATCAGACTCATCGGGTGGTACTCGTCCCCTCGTTCACGGTCCAGCGTCCGCTCCGGGGCGGCCCCGGGCTCACGCCCGCGCCGCCCCCTGGACCACCTCGTACACCATCTGCGCCAGCGCCACGTCGGCGTCCCGCCGGCCCATCCGCCCGGCCGCCTCGGACATGTGCGCGACCCGCGCCGGGTCCCCCAGCACCGGCAGCAGGTTGCCCGCGATCCACTCGGGGGTGAGCTCGGCGTCGTCGACCAGCAGCCCGCCGCCGGCCGCCACGATCGGCTCCGCGTTGAGGCGCTGCTCGCCGTTGCCGATCGGGAGCGGGACGTACGCCGCGGGCAGCGCCACCGCCGCCAGCTCGGCGCAGGTCATCGCCCCGGCCCGGCACATGGCCATGTCGGCGGCGGCGTAGGCCAGGTCCATCCGGTCGCAGTACGGGATCGTGACGTACTGCGGGCCGCCCGAGACCGGCTCGGGCTCCTCGGTGTTCTTGGGCCCGACGATGTGCAGCACCTGGATGCCGGCCTGCCGGAACCACGGGGCGGCCGCCACCGAGGCGCGGTTGAGCGACCGGGCGCCCTGCGAGCCGCCGAAGATCAGCAGCGTGGGCAGGTCGGGCAGCAGCCCGAAGTAGGAGCGCGCCTTGTCGCCCATCGCCAGCCGGTCCAGGGTGGCGATCTCGCGGCGCAGCGGGATGCCGACGAACCGGGCCCCGGGCAGCGGCGAGTCGTGGTGCGAGACCGCGACGTGCTCGGTGAACCGGGCGCCGAGCTTGTTGGCCAGCCCCGGCTTGGGGTTGGCCTCGTGCACGATGATCGGCACCTTGCGCTTGCGCGCCGCCAGGTAGCCGGGCGTCGCGACGTAGCCGCCGAACCCGACCAGGATGTCGGCCTGCGCCTGGTCGAGCACGGACGCCGCGGTGTTGATGGCGCCGCGCAGCCGGCCGGGGACCGTCAGCAGCTGGGGGGTCAGCGTACGGGGCAGCGGCACGGGCGGGATCAGGGCGAGCTGGTAGCCCCGCTGCGGGACCAGCCGGGTCTCCAGGCCCCGCTCGGTGCCGAGGCAGGTGATCCCCGTGTTGGGGTCGTTGCGCCGCAGCGCGTCGGCCAGTGCAAGGGCGGGCTCGATGTGTCCGGCGGTGCCGCCGCCGGCCAGGACAACCCTCATGCTCGTTGACAACTCCTCAGCATGTTCGTCGGAGCGGTGCCGCGGCCCCGCCTCCCGCGCCGCGTGTCCGCGGTCGACGGTCGCCGGGCCGGTGCGGCACCCCCCGTGGTGGGGGATTTCAGCGCCGTGCCAGGCCCAGCCAGCTTAGGGCCCGCAGGACCGGTCCGGGACCCCGCGCGGCCAGAGCCTGCCGCGCGCCGGGCTCCCGCTTGGCGAAGGCCAGCAGCATGCCGAGCGCGATCAGGGTCGGGATCAGCGCCGACCCCCCGTAGGAGACCAGCGGCAGCGGGATCCCCGTGATGGGGAGCACGCCGATCACGGCCCCGATGTTCACGATCGCCTGGACCACCAGCCAGGCGGTGGCGCCGGCCGCGGCCAGCCGGGTGAACGGGTCCTTGACGCGCCGGGCGATCCGCAGGCCCGCGTAGGCCAGCAGCCCGAACAGGCTGAGCACCACGAGCGTACCGACCAGCCCGAACTCCTCCCCGACGATCGCGAAGATGAAGTCCGTTTCGGCATGGGGCAGGAAGTCCCATTTCGCCCGCCCCTCGCCGAGCCCGGTGCCGAACCAGCCGCCGGACGCGAGCGCGTACAGGCCCTGCGTCCCCTGGTAGCGCGCTCCGGAGATGTCGCCGGAGGTGTCCAGGAAACCGGTGAGGCGCTGCATCCGGTACGGCTCGACCACGATGAGGATGCTGACCAGCAGCACCACCAGCCCCGCCATGCCGACGAACAGCCGGCCGGGCGCGCCGACCACCCACAGCAGCGCCAGGAAGATCGTCAGCAGGATCAGCGTGGTGCCGAGGTCGCTGCCCAGCATCACCAGCAGCACCAGCACGCCGGCGCCCGGCATCAGCGGGACCAGCAGCGGCCGCCACTCGGTGAGCTGCCCCAGCCGCTCCTTGCGGGCCAGCAGGTCGGCGCCCCACAGCACCAGGGCGAGCTTGGCGGGCTCGGACGGCTGGAGCTGGAACGGGCCCAGCCCGATCCACCGGGTGGCGCCGTTGGCCGACTGGCCCAGCCCGGGCACCAGCACCATCACCAGCGCCACCGCCGACAGCAGCAGCAGCGGGTACGCCAGCGCGCGGAAGGTCTTCACCGGCAGCCGCGACGCCAGCCACATGCCGGGCAGGCCGAGCGCGACCCACATCAGCTGCTTCTGCAGCAGCGTGTAGGCCGAGCCGGTCTTCTGGATCTGCTGGACCGAGGACGCCGACAGCACCATGACCAGGCCCAGCGCCAGCAGCATGAACGTGCAGCCGAGCACCAGGTAGTACGAGGTCAGCGGGCGGTCGAGCAGCCCCAGTACGGCCGCGGCCTGCTCGCGCGGCGAGGAGCGCCGCGGCGTCCGCTCCTCGGCCGGAAGCGCGGTGCCCACGCCGTCAGCCGGGCTCGCCGTTACCGTTCGCCTCCGCCGCCAGCCGCTCGACGGCGGCGATGAACGCCTCGCCGCGCGCCGGGTAGTTGGCGAACATGTCGAAGGAGGCCCCGACCGGGGCGAGCAGCACGGTGTCGCCCGGGCGGGCCAGGGCGGCGGCTTCGTTCACGACGCGGTCCATCGCCCCAGTGTCGGTGTCCGGAACGTCCACGACCGGGACATCGGGCGCGTGTCGCGCGAGTGCCTCGGCGATCCGCGCCCGGTCGCGGCCCAGCAGCACCGCGCCGCGCAGCCGGGCGGCGCAGGAGCGGACCAGGTCGTCGACGTCCAAACCCTTCAGCAGCCCGCCCGCGATCCACACGATCGGCTCGTAGGCGGCCAGGGACGCCGCGGCGGCGTGCGGCTGGGTCGCCTTGGAGTCGTTGACGTAGGTGACGCCGCCGACGTCGGCGACGTGCTGGATGCGGTGCGGGTCGGGGACGAACGCGCGCAGGCCGTCCCGGACGGCCTCGGGCGGGACGCCGAACGCGCGGGCCAGCGCGGCCGCGGCGAGCGCGTTGGCGACGTTGTGCGGCGCGAACGGCCGCACGTCGCCGAGCGCGGCCAGCTCGGCCGCCTCCCGCCGCGGGTCGCCGGTGAACGCGCGGTCGACCAGCAGCTCCTCGACCACGCCGAGCTGCCCGGGCCGGGGCACGTCCAGGGTGAACCCGACCCGCTCCGCGGCGCCGCCGGCCAGCGCCGCCGCGCCCGGGTCGTCGTCGTTGCACACGGCGACGGTCCCGGGCGCGAAGATCTTGGCCTTGGCGGCGGCGTACTCCCCCATGGAGCCGTGCCAGTCGAGGTGGTCGGGCGCCAGGTTCAGCACGGTCGCCGCCATCGGGGCGAGCGAGCTCGACCAGTGGAGCTGGTAGCTGGACAGCTCGACGGCGAGGACGTCGCGCTTCTCCAGGACGGCCTCGACGATCGGCGTGCCGACGTTGCCGACGGCCAGCGCGTCGTGGCCGGCCGCCTCCAGCATCCGCGCCAGCATCCGCACGACGGTCGTCTTGCCGTCGGTGCCGGTGATCGCCAGCCAGGGCGCGGCGCCCTCGGGACGCAGCCGCCAGGCCAGCTCGACCTCGCCGAAGACCTCGATCCCGGCGGCGGCCGCGGCGGCCGGCAGCGGCGCGTCCGGCCGCCAGCCCGGCGAGATCACGACCAGCTCGGCGCCCTCGGGGAGGGTGTCCCCGTCGCCCAGCCGCACCTCGATCCCGAGCGCCTCCAGCTCGGCGGCGTGCGCGCGCTGCTCGTCGCCGTCGCGGCTCTCGACGACCGTGACCGCGGCGCCGCGGTCGGCCAGGACGCGGGCCGCGGCCCGTCCCGACACGCCGGCGCCGGCCACGCAGACCCGCCGGCCGTTCCACTCCCCCGGGTTCGGACTCAATTCTTCGGCATCCATTCCAGGTAGAAGAGGCCGAGGCCGATCGCGGTGAACAGCGCCGACATCAGCCAGAAGCGGACGACGATCGTGGTCTCGGCCCAGCCGGACAGCTCGAAGTGGTGCTGCAGCGGCGCCATCTTGAACACCCGCTTCTTGGTCATCTTGAAGCCGCCGACCTGGATCATCACCGACAGCGTGATCATGACGATCAGGCCGCACAGGATGGCCAGCAGGAACTGGGTGCGGGTCAGGATGGCCAGGCCGACCAGCACGCCGCCCAGGGCGAGCGAGCCGGTGTCCCCCATGAAGATCTTGGCGGGCGGGGCGTTCCACCACAGGAAGCCGAACACGCCGCCGAGCACGGCCGCCGCGACGACCGCCAGGTCGAGCGGGTCGCGCACGCTGTAGCAGTTGGGCGCCAGCGCGAAGTCGTAGCAGCTGTTGCGCAGCTGCCAGTTGCCGATGATCACGTACGCGGCCAGCACCATGCCGGCCGGGCCGGCGGCCAGGCCGTCCAGCCCGTCGGTCAGGTTGACGCCGTTGGACATCGCCGCGATCAGCAGCAGCGCCCACACCACGAACAGGTACGGGCCGATCGAGGGGCCGAAGTCGCGCAGGAAGGAGAGGTGCGGGGAGGCGGGGGTGATGTCGTACCCGTTGGGGAAGTTCAGCGACGCGACCGCGAAGACCACGCCGACCAGGATGATCCCGATCATCTTGGCGCCGCTGCGCAGGCCGAGGCTGCGCTGCTTGAACACCTTGATGTAGTCGTCCACGAAGCCGACCAGGCCGAGCCCGGTCATCAGGAAGAGCACCAGCAGCCCGGACACGGTCGGCGCGGTCCCGGTGACCAGGTGCGCGACGGCGTACCCGGCCAGCGACCCGACGATGAACACCGTGCCGCCCATGGTGGGCGTGCCGCGCTTGCCGTGGTGGCCCGAGGGGCCCTCCTCGCGGATCATCTGGCCGTAGCCCAGCCGGTTGACGATCCGGATCCACACCGGGGTGCCGACCATGCCGATGATCAGCGCGATCCCGGCCGCGATGATGATGTTGGTCACGAGCGGTCCCCTCCGACGGGCCGGCCGGCGGCCGGGCCCGTGCCGCCGGGCACGCGTTCCCCGAGCACGGGCTCGCCGTGCAGCAGCCCCTCGGCGACCCGTTCCATCCCGGCGACGCGAGAGCCCTTCACCAGTACGACGTCCCGCGGCCTCAGCCGCTCCTTGAGCACGGTCACCGCCGCGCCGACGTCATCCACCTGTACGCACTCTCCCGTCCATGACGCCACCTGATCGGCCCCATCGGCCATCGGCGCGGCGTTCGCGCCGACGACGACGAGGCCGGCGATGCCGCTGCGCGCGACATGCTGCCCGATCTTGGCATGTTCCGCCACAGAACCGGAGCCGAGTTCGGCCATCTCGCCCAGGACCGCGAACGCGCGGCGCCCCTGGGCCATGTGCGCCAGCACGTCGATCGCGGCCCGGGTCGACTCCGGGTTGGCGTTGTAGGCGTCGTTGACGACCGTGACGCCGTCGGCCCGCTCGGTGACCTCCATCCGCCACCGGCTGGCCGGCCGGGCCCGCGACAGCGCCCCCGCGACGGCGTCCGGCGGCAGGCCCGCGGCGCGGCCCGCCGCGGCGGCGGCGAGCGCGTTGGCGACGGCGTGGGAGCCGTGCAGGCACAGCTCGACCGGGGCCGACCCCTCGGGCGTGACCAGCGAGAACCGCGGCCGGCCCGCCTCGTCCAGCCACTCGCCGGCGGCGCGCACGGTCGCGTCGGCGGCGCGGCCGAACGTGACGACGCCGGCCTCCGTGCGGGCCGCCATGGCCGCCACGAGCGGGTCGTCGGCGTTCAGGATCGCGGTGCCGCCGGCGGGCACGGCCTCGACGAGCTCGCCCTTGGCGACGGCGATCTGCTCCTTGCCGCCGAACTCGCCGATGTGCGCGCTGCCGACGTTCAGCACCACGCCGACGCCCGGCGGGGCGATGCCGGTGAGGTAGGAGATGTGACCGACCCCACGCGCGCCCATCTCCAGCACGAGGTACCGGGTCCCCGCGTCGGCGCGCAGCACGGTCAGCGGCAGCCCGATCTCGTTGTTGAACGACCCGGGCGGCGCGATCGTCGGCCCGGCCGCCGCGACGACCTGGGCGATGAGGTCCTTGGTGGAGGTCTTGCCGGCCGAGCCGGTGACCCCGATGACGGTGACGTCCGGGAGCCGTTCCAGGACGCCGCGGGCCAGCAGCCCCAGCGCGCGCCGGACGTCGTCCACGACGACGGTGGGCCCGTCGCCGCAGGGCCGCTCGGCCAGGACGGCCGCCGCGCCCGCGGCGAACGCGGCGGGCGCGAAGTCGTGCCCGTCGGCGTTCTCGCCGCGGAACGCCGCGAACAGCGCGCCCGGGACGGCCTGCCGGGAGTCGATGACGACCGGGCCCTCCACCACGGGGTCGGCCGGGTCCGGCGGGCCCGAGCCGGCGGCGGTGCCCGCCAGGGTGCCGCCGGTCAGCTCCGCGATCGTCGACAGCGGAAGTGGGATCACGCCTGCGTCCCGTCCCCTCTCACGTCCTGTCCGGAGGCCAGGCGGCGCAGCGCGTCCCGGACGACCTCGCGGTCGTCGAACGGGAGCACCTCGCCCGCCACGTACTGCCCCTGCTCGTGTCCCTTGCCCGCGACGACGATCACGTCGCCGCGGCGCGCCCGGCCGATCGCCAGCCCAATGGCGGCGGCCCGGTCGGGCTCCATCACGATGCGCGCGCGCTCGGCCTGCGGCACCTTGAGCCCGCCTTCGACCATAGCGGCGAGGATCGCCAGCGGATCCTCCGACCTGGGGTTGTCGTCGGTGAAGTACGCCAGGTCGGCCAGCCGCGCCGCGGCCTCGCCCATCAGCGGCCGCTTGCCGCGGTCGCGGTCGCCGCCGCAGCCGAGCACGATCGCCAGCCGGCCCTCGGTGACCGGCCGCAGCGCGGTGAGCACGGCCTCGACCGCGCCCGGTTTGTGGGAGTAGTCGACGAGCGCCACGAAGTCCTGGCCCTCGTCGACCCGCTCCAGCCGCCCCGGCACGCCGGGGGCCGCGGCGACGCCGTGCACCGCCGTCTGGAGCGGGATGCCCGCCTCCACCAGCGCCACGATCGCCGCCAGCGCGTTCGACACGTTGAACGGCCCGGTGAGCTGGACGGCGGCGTCCGCCTCGATCCCGCCGGGGCCCACCACCCGGAACACGCTGCCGTCGGCGCCGACCCGCACGTCCTCGGCCCGCCAGTCGGCGCCCGGGTCGCCGTCGGCCGAGAACGTCGTCAGCGGCACGGTGGCGGTGCGGACCAGCTCGCGCCCCCACTGGTCGTCGAGGTTGACGACGCCGACGCGGGAGTACTCGGGCGTGAACAGCTTCGCCTTGGCCGCGAAGTAGTCCTGCATGGTCGGGTGGAAGTCCAGATGGTCCTGGGACAGGTTCGTGAAGATCGCGACCTCGTACTTCGCGCCGCCCACCCGGCCCTGCGCCAGCGCGTGGCTGGAGACCTCCATCGCGGCGGCGCCGACCCCGCGCTCCCGCATCATCGCGAAGATCGCGTGCAGGTCGGTCGCCTCCGGCGTGGTCAGCGAGCTGGGCAGCCGGGCGTCCTGGATCCGCATCTCCACGGTGCCGACCACCGCGGTCTCGATCCCGGCCGCCCGCAGCCCCGCCTCCAGCAGGTAGACGGTCGTGGTCTTGCCGCTGGTCCCGGTCACCCCGATCAGCGTCAGGTCGCCGGCCGGCTCGCCGTACACCCAGGCGGCCGCCTCGCCCAGCCGTGCCCGCGGCTCGTCCACCACCAGCACCGGCAGCCCCGTCGCGGCGGCCCGCGCGCGGCCGGCCGGATCGGTCAGGATCGCCGCCGCGCCCGCCTCGGCCGCCTGCGCGGCGAACTGCGCGCCGTGCGCCCGGGTGCCCGGCAGCGCGGCGTACAGGTCGCCGGCCAGGACCGCACGGGAGTCGTGCGTGACGCCGGTGACCGAGGCTCCGTCGAGGTCGCCGCCGGCGCGCTCGGCGCCGAGCAGCTCCGCGAGCCCGGAGAGCGGGCGGGCCGGGTTGGTCGTCGGGCGCATGGCGTGTCTTCCGGTACGGGTCGAGGGGGCCGGCGGGGCCGGCCTGGACACAGGTGCTGGGCTCACGGCGAGAGAGAGTACTCGCTGCGCTCAGCGGTCGGCGTGGATCTTGACGATCGGCGGTTCGCTCCCCGTCGGCGGGATCTTGCGGGTCTGCAGGGCGAAGCTCATCACGTCCTTGAAGACGGGGGCCGCCGCATCGCCACCATAGTGGCTGCCCTTCTCCGGATCCTGCAGCACGACCTGGACGACCAGCTGGGGGTCGTCGGCCGGCGCGAACCCGGCGAACGAGGCGGTGTAGCCGCTGCCGTCGTAGCAGCCGCAGCGCGGGTTGAGGATGTCGGCGGTGCCGGTCTTGCCCGCCACCCGGTAGCCCTTGATGCGCGCCTTCGGGGCGGTGCCCTCCTTGGACGTGACGCCTTCGAGCATGTCGCGGATCTGCTTGGCCGTGCCCGCGCTGATGACCTGCCGCGTCTCCGGCTTGGGCGCCGGGGTGAACGCGTCGTCCTCGCCGGTGGTGCCGGCGATCAGGTTGGGCGTCACCCGGACGCCGTCGTTGGCGATGGTGGCGTACACGCTGGCCATCTGCAGCGCGTTCACCGACATCGACTGCCCGAACGCGATCGGGTAGCGGTCGGTGCCCGACCACTTGGCCGGCGGCGCCAGCTGCCCGGCGGTCTCGGCGGGCAGCCCGATGCCGGTCCGCTCGCCGAAGCCGAAGTCGCGCAGCGTCTGGTAGAGCGCCTGCGGCGAGATCTTCTCGCTGGCCAGGATCGTGCCCACGTTGCTGGAGGTGGCCAGCACTCCGGCGAAGGTGAGCCGCTGCGTCGGGTGCGGGTGCGAGTCGCTGAACGTCCGGTCGTAGCGCCGCGTCCGGTCGGGCACGGTGAACGGCGTGTCCGGCCGGATCCCGCCCTTCTCCATGACCGCGGCGGCGGTGACGACCTTGCCGGTGGAGCCCGGCTCGTACGCCTCCTGGACGATCGGGCTGTCCCAGCGGTCGTTGCTGGAGTCGCCGTAGTTGTTGGGGTCGAAGCCGGGCGCCGACGCCATCGCCAGCATCCGGCCGTCGCGCGGGTCCATGACGATGACGCTGCCGCTGCGCGCGCCGGTCTTCCTGACCTGCTCCTCGATGGCGCGCTGCGCCTGGAACTGGACGTCGCGCATGAGCGTGAGCCGCAGCCCCTTGCCGGGGACGGGCGCGCGCTTCTGGTCCTGGCCCATCGGGATGTGCTGGCCGTTCAGGCCGATCTCGACCCGCTGCCAGCCGTCCTTGCCGGCCAGCTGCTCGTTCATCGAGTACTCCAGCCCGGCGGCGCCCCTGCCTTCGGAGTTCACGAAGCCTATGACGCCGGCGGCGAGGGAGTCGTTCGGGTACTGCCGGCGGTATTCGGGCAGCGTGCCGATGCCGGGGAACTCGAACCCGGTCACCAGCCGCGCGCGGTCGGGCCGGACGCCGTGCGCGAGGTACTCGAAGCGCGAGTCGGGCCGGCTGATGACCTTCATGACGTACGCCGGGTCGAGCCCGAGCACGGGGGCCAGCGAGTCCACGACCTTCTGCCGCCTGTCCGGCTTGATCATGTACGGGTCGGCGAAGATCGCGCGGGCCTCGACCGTCATCGCCAGCGGGTTGCCCTGCGCGTCGGTGATGTCGCCGCGCACCGCGGGCAGGTCGATCTCCTGGAGCCGCTGCTCCATCGCCAGCTCGCTGTAGTCGCCGGACTCGATCGTCTGCAGCTGGACCAGCCGCCCGGCGAACAGCGACAGCACGAACGCCACCACCAGCAGCCCGACGTTCAGCCGCTTGACCGGATCGCGCCGGTGGAACGGGACGCGCGGGCGCGGCGGCCGGCTCCGGGGCGGGCCGCCGCCC
>NZ_JBGNUR010000006.1:0-51726 GCF_041951345.1 Actinomadura sp. 21ATH
GCCTCCGAGACCCAACGCCGCCGGGCGCTACCGCGATGGCTGCACACCTACAATCACCACCGCGGCCACACCGCACTCGGCGGACAACCACCCGCCAGCCGCGTTCCCAACCTCACGGGACAGAACAGCTAGCCGGCCGGCGGACCCTCTGATCCGTCCACCTCGTCCAGGTCGTCCAGGTACGCCAGGGAAGCGGCGAAGTCGGCGCGCGGCGGGACGAAGATGTCGATGTTGACGCACGGCTCTTCGAGCGGCTCGATGTAGTGCTCCGCGCCCCGCGGCACCAGCAGGAACGTCCCGGCCCCCATCTCGTGCGGGACGCCCTCCACGTAGTAGTTGCAGCGGCCCGAGGCTATGTAGACGAGCTGGTCGAAGTCCTCGTGCCGGTGCGGGTTGAGGTCCATGCCGACGTCGAGGGCGTGGTGGGCGACCATCACCTCGTCGGTGGAGTAGACCCGGCGCCGCACCCCCTTGCGCAGCTCGGTCTCCGGCATGTCGGCCCAGCCGATCACGCGGTTGTAGAGCTTGGCGTTGCGCCCGCTCCCGTTCCCGTTCGCGTTGGCGGTCATCCGTTCCCTCCTCTGCCGGCCGCCGCGTCCAGTCCGGCGGCCAGGATCTGTACGTCCGAGCCCGTCACCAGGTAGCGCGCGGCGGCGAGCCCGTGGGCTCCGGCGGCGGTACGGGACGGCGCCCAGCCGCCGAACGCGACGCCGTGCCGGCGGGCCGCCGCCTCGATCTCGGCGACGGCCGCGCGCAGGCCGGCGCTCCCGGGTTCGGCGCCCAGGCTCACCGCCAGGTCGGTGCCGCCGACGAAGACGGCGTCCAGACCGGCGATCACCTCGTTCCAGGGGTCGCCGCGGCCGTCCCGCCACCAGGGCGTCTCGATCTGGCCGACGAGCAGCGGCGGATCGTCCCGCTCGGTCGCCAGGAACGCCCCGAGCCCGCCGGCGCCGAACCCGGCGGCGCGGTTGGCCAGGCTGACCGAACGGGCGCCGCCGGGCGCGAAGCGGGTGGCGCGGACGAGCGCGCGCGCCTGCGCCGCCTCGCACAGCATGGACAGCTGGAGGCCGGCCGCGCCGTTCTCCAGCAGGCGGCAGATCAGCGGCGCGTCCACCGCCGGGATCCGGACGAGCGCCGGGAGGCCGCCGCGGTCGGCGTGCCGGACGAGGGCGATCGCGTCGGCCTCCGACAGCGCGGAGTGTTCGAGGTCGACCACCACGAAGTCGAAGCCGGCGAGCCCGCACAGCTCCACCACGTCCGGCGCGGGCAGCTTGACGAACGTCCCGGTCACCCGGGTCCCGCCCGCCAGCGCCACCCGCAGCCGCGCCCTCGGGGAGGCCGTCACAGGCCGCGCCACGGAACGGTCTCGACGGGCTCGCCCTTGTGGAGCACGAGCACCGGCTCCAGCCGGGGCGCGGTGATGGTGTTCCCGGCCGCGTCCGGCAGGACGGTCTCCGCGGTCTCCTCGACCACGGTGACGTGGGCGGGGCCGCCGGGCTCCAGCCGCCCGTACCCCTCGGTGTCCAGGCCGAGCAGCCGGGCGGGCCGCACGGTGGCGCGGGTGACGGCCTCGGTCAGCGGCATGCCCAGCGCGACCAGCTTCGCCATGCTGGTCAGCAGGTCGAAGACCGGGCCGCGCCAGTTGCGGGCGCTGGTGTCGGAGCTGAGCACGTCCGGGTAGAAGCCCCGCGCGATGGCGCGGCGGGCGACCTCGAAGCTGAGGTTGCTCTTGCCGTGCGCCGAGTCGAACAGCACGCCGCGCTCGCGCGCCTCGGCCACCGCGGGCTGGATCGCGTCGCCGTCCAGGATGCCGTGCGGCTTGCCCGTGTAGCAGTGCGCGACGACGTCGCCCGCGCGCAGGTGCTCCAGCACGGCGGGCAGCGGCTCGGACGTCTCGCCGATGTGGACCATGAGCGGCAGCCCGGCCTGCTCGGCGACGTCGATGGACTTCTTCAGCAGCATCCGCCAGTTGTCGCCGACCACGTCCTCCGACAGCCGGATCTTGAAGCCGCGGACGACGTCGGGGTTGGCGGCGGCGGTCTCCAGCGCGTCGTCCGGGACGAGCGTGTCGGGGTTCAGCAGCTCGCCGAACCGGAAGTCGATGAGGCCGAGCACCGAGACGTTCAGGAAGTTCGTGATCCGCATCGGCGACGGCTCGACCACCAGCCTGCGGAACGCGGCGAACGTGGAGGCCCCGGCCGTCCCGGCGTCCGCTGCGGCGACGACGCCGCGGCGCAGGTGCGCTTCGTCCGCGGGCGCGCCGACCTTGGAGACGTGCTGGAAGATGTGGGTGTGGCCCTCGACCAGGCCGGGCAGCACCCACCGCCCGGTGCAGTCGGTCACCTCGGCGGCGCCGGCGGCCAGCCCCTCGCCGATCGCGGCGACGGTGCCGCCGCTGATCGCGACGTCGAGCCTGCCCTCGGTGCCGGAGGCGGGGTCGATGACCGTCCCGCCCGTGAGGACGCGGTCGTAGGCGGGCTTGTTCTCTTCGGTCATCGAGCGTCTCCCGGTCGGGTGAGGTGGGGGGTTCTGCGGGTCACGTGCGGATCCGGGTGGTCAGCGGCAGGACGCCGTCGATCTCGACCCGCACGGTGTCGCCGGGGCGGAGGAAGTCGCCGCGGTCCTGGCCGGTCCCGGCGGGGGTGCCGGTCAGCACGACGTCGCCGGGGCGGAGCGCGGCGTACCGGGAGATCCGGGCCAGCAGCTCGGGGATCGGGAAGATCATGTCGGCGCTGGAGGAGTCCTGGCGCGGCTCGCCGCCGACCCGGCAGCGCACGCCGATCGCGTCCGGGTCGGCGATCCCGTCGCGGCCCAGCAGCGAGGCGCCGAGCGGGGTGAAGCCGGGGAAGCTCTTGGCCAGGACGGGCGCGGCGGTGCGCCGCATGACGTCGCGGGCGGTCAGGTCGTTGGCGGCGGTGACGGCCGCGACGGCGGGCCAGCACTCGCGCTCGGCGGCGCGGTCGAGGGTACGGCCGATCACGACGGCGATCTCGGCCTCGTAGTCCATCTCGGCCGTCTGCGCCGCCGGGATCCGGACCCCCGCGCCGGGCCCGCACACCGATGCGGGCGCCGCCAGGTAGAGGACCGGTTCGTCCGGTATGGGACGGCCCGTCCGCTCGGCCTTGGAGTGGTAGTTCAACCCGACGCCCCACAGGGCGCGGGGCCGGGGGACGGGGGCGCGCAGCTCGGGCGCGGCGTCGTCCAGGGGGATCCGGCGGACGACCCGGGCGCCGGCGAGGGCGTCCAGCGAGCCGGTCGCCTCGATCACGGCGGCCGCGTCGGGGTACGGCGCGTCCAGCACGGCGACGGCGCCGTCCTCGATCCGGCCGAGCCCCGCCGACGTCATCACGATATGCACGACGTCATCTTTCGATGCGAGATGGATCTCTGTCAAGCAATGGGAGACGCCGTCTCGCAATGCAACATGCTGGTGTGCGGGCAGCATCGTGCGCACCGCCCGGCGGCATGCCGGACGGTGCGCGTAATCGCAGGTCAGCCCTGTTGCGAGGGGGCCTCGGCGAGCTGCCGGGTCACGTCGGCGCCGTCCCAGTAATCGACCCGGCGGGCGATGAGACCGTCGGCGTCCACCCACAGCCGGAACACGCCGCGGACCCGTACCGGCGCGTTCCCCGCCGACACCAGCCGGAACGACATCTTGTAGGCGAGCACCGCGCGCACGTCCCGGACGACCAGATCCTCCAGCTCGTACCTCAGCCCGGCGAAGTCCGCCAGGAAGCCGTCCAGCCGCTCCCGGTACGCGGCGCGGCCCGTGACGTCGCGCCCCAGCGCCGAGGTGTGCTCGCTGACGAAGTCCGCGGCCACGCAGGCCGCGACGGCGTCCGCGTCATGCCGGTTCAGCGCGCCGAGGTAGCGCAGCGCCGCCGCGCGGGTCCGCTCCTCCACCCGCGCGGCGGCACCCGGCCCGGCCGGGCACGGTTCGGTGGTCAGGACCCGCCCCACTTCTCCCGCACCGTGTCGAACACCCGCTGGTCGTGCGAGATCTCGATGACGTTGCCGTCCGGATCCTTCAGCGCGCAGATGTAGCCGACAGGGTCCGGCATCTGGCGCGGCTCCCAGTGCAGGCAGCCCAGCTCGCGGGCCCGCTCGGCCAGCTCGTCGACGTCGGCGCGCTCCGGCACCTCGATCCCGATGTGCGCGAACGGGTGCAGCAGCCCGAGCCGCCCGCCCTTGTCCTTGTTGAACGACACCAGCACCAGCACGAACGGCGTCTCCACCTGGCCGGCGTTCGACAGCCACGCGCTCTCGCCGTCCGCGTCCTTGAAACGCTCCAGGACCACCAGCGGGGTCAGCGAGGTGTAGAAGTCGATCGCCTTGTCCAGATCGCCGGTCGGCAGCGCGACATGCGTCCAGCGCGCGGCGGTCAGTCCGGTCACGTGGTCCTCCTCGGATCGTCCGGGCGCGCCGACCGCGCGCCCGGTGCACTCGTACAGGTCAAGCCGTACCCCGCTCGAACGCCTTGCCCAGCGCCCGCGGCTCCCGGTCCTTGGTGGCGAACAGCAGCATCGCCAGCAGGGCCAGCAGGTACGGCGCGACGATCAGGAGCTGGGAGTTCAGCGTCACGCCCAGCGCCGGCAGCGCCAGCCGCATCGCGTCCGCCAGCCCGAACAGCACGCAGCCCAGCAGCGTGCGGCCCAGCCGCCAGGCCCCGAAGATCACCGCGGCGATCACGATGAACCCGCGGCCCGCGGTCATGTTCTGGCTGAACGAGCCCACCTCGCCCACCGCCAGGTAGGCGCCGCCGAGCCCGGCCAGCAGCCCGCACCACAGCAGCGCCTGGCGGCGCCGCGCGTTCACGTCGATGCCGGTCACGTCCGCGGCCCGCGGATCCTCGCCGACCGCGCGCAGCTCCAGCCCCCACCGGCTGCGCTCCACCAGCCACCAGGTCAGCGGGATCACCGCGATCAGCAGGTACACCGGCCACCGCTCGACGAACAGCACCGGACCGATCAGCGGGATGTCGCGCAGCACCGGCACGCTCACCTGCCACACCTGGTGCCCGGTGAACGCCCCCGTGATGATCAGGTAGCTGGTCAGGCCCAGCACCAGCGTGTTCAGCACCAGGCCGACGACGAACGTGTTCACGTTCGCGCGGTGCGACAGGTTGCCGTGCACGTACCCGACGAGCAGGCCGACCAGCATCCCGGCCGCCAGCCCGGTCGTGGCGCTGCCCGTCGCGGACGCCACCGCGATCGAGCCGAACGCCCCGCCGAGCATCATCGCCTCGACCGAGATGTTCACCGTCCCGGCCCGTTCGGCCAGGTACTCCCCGCACGCCGCGAACGCGAGCGGCACCGTCAGCCGCGCCCCGCTCGCGAGGATTGTGGAGATGTTGTCCGCAGCGCTCATGACGCCACCGCCTCCTTGGCCTCGGATGCCTCGACCTCGGCCTCCGCCGCCGCGGCGCCGCGGCTCTCGCGCCGGCGGCGCAGCGCCTCGATGAGGACCGGCGGGACGACGAACGCCAGCACCAGCAGCGACTTGACCACGTCCACCAGGAAGTGCGGCACCCCGGTCGACGCCAGGAACCCGCCTCCCGACCGCAGCACGCCGAACAGCAGCGCGACCGGGATCGCCATCAGCGGCCGGTTCCGCGCGACCAGCGCCACGAGCAGCCCGTCCCAGCCGATGTTGCCGGAGATGCCCGGCTGCAACCGGTTGGTCCCGACCGGGCTGGCCAGCAGCACCGCCCCGGCCAGGCCCGCGAACGCGCCCGACACCGCCAGCGCCGTACCGCTCAGCGCCGCGACCCGTACCCCGGCGTGCCGGGCGGCCCGCGGGTTCAGGCCGAGCATCGACAGCCGGAAACCCCACCGGCTGCGCGCCAGCAGCACCGCGATCACCACCGCCGCCACCAGCGCGATCAGCAGCCCCCCGTTGACCTGGAGGCCCGGATACTCGCCGAACGAGCCCAGCAGCCCGTTCTCCGGCAGCTTGTTCGACTGCGGCGAGACCGTCGCCTCCCCGCGCCGCGTCTCCTGGAGCAGCCACGGCGTGTTCACCGCGTACGCCAGGAGCTGCTGCGCCAGAAACGTCATCAGCAGCGTGCTCACCACGATGTTGACGCCGCGCACCCGGTGCATCAGCGCGCTCAGCCCGGCCCACGCCCCGCCCGCCAGCGCCGCCGCGAGCAGCGCCACCACCAGCAGCGACGGCCCCGGCAGCGCCAGCCGCAGCGCGATCCACGCCCCGGCCAGCGCCCCGACGAGCACCTGGCCCTCCTGGCCCAGGTTGAACACGCCCGCCCGGACGCACACGCACGTCCCGACCGCGACCAGCAGCAGCGGCGCCGCGTACAGCAGCGTCGAACTCCACGCCGACGGCCCCGCCAGGCTCCCCTGGTACAGCGCCTCCACGGCCCCGGCCGGAGACCCGCCGGTGACCGCGACCAGCAGCGACGAGACCAGCAACGCCAGCCCCACCGCGAGCACGGTCGCCCCCGCCACCTGCGCCCCACCGGCCGGCGCGTTCAACACAACGCTAACCCGCCTTTCACTCAAGCTGTGCCCCCCGCGAGCCTCCAGGGCGCCTTCAGGCACCGCCTTCCCTCGTCACTCGTCCCTCGCTCCTCAGTCCAGGCGGCACCGCGCCCCTCCGGCTCGCTCAAGCTGTGCCCCCCGCGAGCCTCCAGGGCGCCTTCAGGCACCGCCTTCCCTCGTCACTCGTCCCTCGCTCCTCAGTCCAGGCGGCACCGCGCCCCTCCGGCTCGCTCAAGCTGCGACACCTCCGACCAGCATGCCGAGGCGTTCGGCGGTGGCTTCGGCGGTGGGGAGGACGCCGGCGACGCGGCCGCGGGAGATGACCGCGATGCGGGACGCCAGCGCCATCACCTCCTCCAGCTCCGTGCTGATCAGCAGCACCGCCACCCCGCCGGACGCCGCCTTGCGCAGGCGCAGGTACATGTCCTCGATGGCGCCGACGTCCAGGCCGTGCGTCGGCTGCGCGGCGACCAGCACAGACGGGTCCGCCGACATCTCGCGGGCCAGCACCACCCGCTGCTGGTTGCCGCCCGACAGGCTGCGGACCGGGGCGTCCAGCGACGGCGCGACGATGTTGAACTCCGCCGCCAGCCGCCGCGCCGCCTCGTACACCCGGCGGCGGTCGACGAGGAAACGGCCGCTGACTCCGTCCAGGGACTTCATCACCAGGTTGTCGGCGACGCTCATGTCCAGGACGACGCCGGAGGCGTGCCGGTCCTCCGGAACGATGCCGAGCCCGGCGCGGTGCAGCGCCCCCGGCCTGGCCGGCTCGATCGGCTCGCCGTTGATCTCGACCGTTCCGGCGGCCGGCTCGACCAGCCCGGACAGCAGGTCGCCCAGCGTGGCCTGGCCGTTG
Organism: Actinomadura sp. 21ATH; assembly: GCF_041951345.1. Classification (NCBI taxonomy): domain Bacteria; kingdom Bacillati; phylum Actinomycetota; class Actinomycetes; order Streptosporangiales; family Thermomonosporaceae; genus Actinomadura; species Actinomadura sp. 21ATH. The sequence goes on from NZ_JBGNUR010000006.1 coordinate 7,354, forward strand.
CCCTCCACCCCGTACAGGCCGAGGATCTCGCCCGGCGCGACCTCCAGCCCGAAGTCGTCGAGCAGGGTCACGCCATCGGAGCGGACGGTGATGCCCGAAAGGCGGAGCGCGGGCTTCGCCGCGGGTTCCGGTACCTCGGCCTGGGGCCTGCCGCGGCGCTCGACCGGCAGCATGCCCAGGGCCGCGGCCTCGGCGCGCAGCGAGACGTCCCGGCCGACCATCCGGCGGGCCAGCTCCTGCGGGGTCGTGTCCGCGGTCCGGCAGTGGAACGCGACCTTCCCCCGGCGCAGCACCGTCACCCGGTCGGTGGCCGCGGTGATCTCGGCCAGCTTGTGGCTGATCAGCACCACCGCGCGGTCCTCGCCGCGCACCACCTCGCGCAGCACCCCGAACAGCTCCGCCGACTCCGCCTGGGTGAGCACCGACGTGGGCTCGTCCAGGACCAGGACGGACGGATCGCGGCGCAGGCACTTGATCAGCTCCACCCGCTGCCGCTCGCCGGCCGACAGCCGCGCCACCGGCGCCAGCGGATCGATCGGCAGCCCGTACCGGCGGCCCACCTCCGCGACCTGCTCGCAGGCCGCGGACCGGTCGATCCGCCCGGTGTCGCCGAGGATGACGTTCTCCCAGACGGTCAGCGGCTCCACCAGGCTGAAGTGCTGGTGGACCATGCCGATGCCGAGCGCCATCGCCTCCTGCGGGCCGGTGACGTCCACCGCGCGGCCGTCGTGGTGGATCGTTCCCGCGTCCCGCCGGACCAGGCCGAGCAGGATCTTCATCAGGGTGGACTTGCCCGCGCCGTTCTCGCCGAGCAGGCCGTGGATCTCGCCGCGGCGCACGGTCAGGTCCACCGCGTCGCAGGCCCGTACCGCGCCGTAGGACTTGCCGATCCCGCGCAGCTCCAGCGCGGGCGCCCGTTCGGTCATGTCACTTCCCGAGCCGCTCGACTTCGCCGGTGGCGTTGATCTTTCCGCTGGCGATGTCCTTCATGTACGTGTCGATCTGCTTCTGCGCGGCCGGGTCGGACTTGCAGAGCTTCACCGTGGGGAACGGGTCCTTGCCGATCGTCCACACCTTCTCCACGCCCATCGCCAGCTTCCCGGCGTCGAACTGCCTGAGCGCCTCGGTGAAGTAGTCGCCCGGGCTGAACAGGACGGAGACGTCGAACCGCGGGTTCATGGACGAGCAGCGGTCGGTCCCGGGGGTGAGCGTGATGAGGTTCTTGGTGTTGGCCAGGCCCGCGGCGGCGTCCGTGGACCCGCCCAGGTACGGGTAGACGGCCTGCACGCCCTGGTCGATCTGGGCCTGCACGGCCTCCTTGGCCTTGGCGGCGTCGTTCTGGTCGCCGGCGTAGGTGGTGGTGACGGTCGCGTTCGGGACGATCGAGCGGATGCCCGCCTTGAACGCCCGCGACGCGGCGACGTTGAAGTCCACCTCCTCGCCCGCGATGAACGCGGCCTTCGTGGCGCCGCGCGCCTTCATCAGGACGCCGGTCGCGTACCCGGCGACCAGGATGCTCTGGTCGGCGTCGTCGGTGGACAGCATGATCTTCGGGGTCTGCTGGACGTTCCCGGACGACGGCACGTACCAGGCGGTCTTCGCGCAGGCCGCCTCCTCCGACGCCGGGATCGCGTCCTTCAGCTCGGAGGCGCCCAGCGCGACCAGGTCCACCTTCTGCTGGCACAGCGCGCGGGCCGCGCTGAGCGCCTCGGTGGTCGGGACGCTGCCGCGCTTGATGATCGTCCAGCCCTTGGACTTGGCGAACGCGTCCGCGCCGGTCACGAAGCTCTCGTAGTAGCCGTTGTCGTTGATGTCGCCGGGGCTGAGCACGCCGATGACGACCTTGCCGTCGCCGTTGACGTCGGGCTCGCCGGGCAGCACGCCGCCCGCACCGCCGCCGGCGGCGGCGTCCGGGTCGGCGGTGGCGTCGGTCTCGGCGCAGCCGGCCAGGGCGAGCATGCCGGCGCACGCGAGTGCCGCGCCCGCGATCCGTACCGCTCTACGGTTCTTCACCTCAGGGGTCCTTTCGATCGGACGGTGCGAGGAGCAGGGGGGAGCTGGGGCGGGGTCTGGGGGCCGCCGGCGGGGATCACCGGCCAGCGGCTCGGGGCCTGCAAGCCGGCGGCGCGCAGCAGCGCGGCCGACCGTTCGGCGGCCTCGCGGCGCAGGTCGCCGGCGTCGACGGTGGTGAGCCGGCGGTCGCGCACGACGATCCGGCCGCCGACGAGGACGTCGCGCACGGTGTGGCTCGGCGCGCCCCACACCAGGTGCGTCGCCAGGTCGCCGGGCGGCGCCCAGGCGAGGTCGCGCATGTCGAGGACGACCAGGTCGGCGGCCTTGCCGGCCTCGATCGACCCGATCGTCGCGCCGAGCCCGACGGCCTCGGCGCCGGCGCGGGTGGCCAGCGCGAACGCCTCGTCGGCGCGCAGCGGCCAGGTGCCGCGGTCGTTCTCCAGGCCGGCGAGCAGCGCGGCGGCGCGCAGCACGTCGGGCGCGTCGCCGGCGTTGTGGGCGTCGCAGCCGAGCGCGACGCGGCCGCCGCGCCGGACCAGCTCGCCGTGCCGCCCGGCCCGCGCGTACCCCTGGCCGAGCCGCAGGTACGCGCCGGGGCAGGACGCCACCGCCGTCCGGGTCTCCAGCACGGCGTCGACCTCGTCGCCGTCGAGCCAGACCGCGTGCCCGAGCAGGAGCCGCGGTCCCAGCACGCCGAGGTCGCGCAGGTGGACGAGCGGGCGCTTCCCGGTGCGTTCGAGGTAGGACGCGGCGTCGCCGGGCCCGGGGGACATGTGCCAGGTCATGGTGGTGCCGAGGCGTTCGGCGAGTTCCGCCGCGCCGGTGAAGAGCGCGTCGCTGGCGAGGTCGTGGCCGACGAGGGTGATCCAGCCGGTCACCGGGCCGTCCTGCGGGAGGCTCCGGACGATCTCCTCCTGGCGGGCGAGCGCCTCGGCGGCGGGCAGGGAGTACGGGACGCCCGGCGCGTCCCAGCCCCACCCGCCGACCCGGCCGCGGATCCCCACGGCGGTCATCCCCGCCGCGACGCGTTCCGGGTGGGCGACGGTGCCCGCGTCCAGGACGGTCGTGACGCCGCGCAGCAGCGACTCGGCGGCGGTGAGGGCGGCGGACACCTCGTCGTCGTCGCCGGTGACGAGGCCGTGCAGCGGCACCGCCCAGTCGAAGATCGCCTCCTGGGAGCCGATGTCGTCCGGGATCACGCTGCGGATCAGCGGGTCGACGGTGCCGTGCTGGTGCGCGTTGACCAGGCCGGGGACGACCAGGCAGCCGGCCGCGTCCAGCTCGGCGGCGCCGGGGTTGGCGGCGCGGAGCGTCCCGTACGGGCCGATCGCGGCGATCCGGCCGCCGGCGACCGCGATGGACGCGCCGGTGACGACCTCGCGTCCCGGTGCCATCGTCACCACCGTCGCGCCGGTGACCAGCAGCTCGCCCGTGCCGGGGGGCTCCGCGCCGGTCATGGGCGGACCAGGACCTTGCCGATGGCCGCGCGCGACTCGGCGGCGGCGGAGGCGGCGGGCAGCTCGTCCAGCCCGTACTCGGCGTTGCGGACGACACGCATCCCGCCGCCGAAGTACGCGGCGAGCATCGCGGCGAAGTCGGCCTCGGTGTAGGCGCCGGAGCCGAGGAGCCGGAGCCCGCGGTGGTAGACGCCGGCGAGGGAGAGGGTGACCTCGTCGCCGGTCGTGTTGCCGAACGTCACCAGCCGCCCGCCCGCGCGCAGCGCGTCCATCGAGGTCCGCCAGGTGGCCGCGCCGACATGGTCGAGCGCGACGTCGGCGCCCTCGCCGCCGGTGAAGCGGCGGACGGCGGCGACCACGTCGGCGTCGTTGCGCAGCAGCAGGTCGGCGCCGAGGTCGGCGGCGAGCGCGAGCTTGGCGTCGCTGCCGGCGACCGCGACCACGCGGGCCCCGGCGCGCTTGGCGAGCTGGACGGCGGCGATGCTGACCGCGCTGGCGGCGGCCTGCACGACGACGGTCTCGCCGGCCGCGATCTCGCCGACCGTGAGGGCCGCGTGCCAGGCGGTGCTCCAGGCGGACGGCAGCGCGGCGGCCTCGGCGAGGTCCACGTGGCCGGGGACGCGGTGGGCGAGCCGCGCGGGCACCACCACGAACTCGGCGAAGCCGCCCGGAACGTTCCCGCCGACGACGCGGACCGAGGCGCAGTGCCCGGGGTCGCCGGCGGCGCAGCGGCGGCAGGTGCCGCAGCCGAGCGTCGGGTCGATCACCACGCGGTCGCCGGTCGCGAGCCCGCCGGCTGCCCCACCTACTGCTTCGATGTGGCCGGCGACGTCCATGCCCGCGATGTGCGGGAGCCGGAACCGGGGCAGTACGGCGGGGCCGCGGCGCTGGAGGAGGTCGAGCCGGTTCAGCGCGCAGGCCCGGACCCGGACGAGCACGTCGCCGGGGCCGGGAACCGGGTCGGGCACGTGCCGCAGCGACACCACCTCCGGGCCGCCGAACCCCGTCTGGACCAGTGCTCTCACCAGGACCTCCGGCCGATCGCGCGCGCCGCGCGCCTCGGTTGATCACCGTCAACTCATCTCGCATTGTGAGTCGGTGACTCGCAATGTGAGGCAACTCTGAACCTCGTCCCCGGTGCGTGTCAACACCCCCGGGAGAAACTCCAGGCACCCGTAACCACGGCGTAACAGGGCAATCCACGCAGGAAACGGCGGCCGATCATGATCGCCTCATGAGCTGGCACGTTCCATCTACGCCACCCATGCCACCCGCATCACCCGCGGCGAGAGCCCGCCGGTCCGCCTCAGCGGTCGAGCAGCCGCACCGCGACCGCCTTCTCCTGCGTGTACTCGCGCAGCGCCGCGTACCCGCCGCCCGCGCTGAACCCGCTGTCCTTCTGCATGTTGAACGGGAAGCCGATCACCCCGGCGTCATGGAACTGGTTCACCGCGACCTGCCCCGACCGCACCGACCTGGCCACGCGCAGCGCCCGCGACACGTCGTCGGTCCACACGCACGCCAGCAGCCCGAAACCGGTGTCGTTCATCATGTCGACGGCCTGCGCCGTGCCGCTGAACCCCTGGACGGCCAGCACCGGCCCGAAGACCTCCTCGCGGACGACGCGCATCCCGGGATCCACGCCGTCCAGCACGGTCGGCGCGACGAACCAGCCCTCGCCCGGCACCTCGGCCTTCGCGCCGCCGACGACCACGCGGGCGCCCTCGCCCGGCGCCTCCTCCAGGAAGCCGAGCACCCGTTCGTACTGCTCCCGGCTCACCAGCGGGCCCATGTCGAGATCCTGCTCCCAGGTGCCGAGCCGTACGGCGCGCATGCCTTCCACGACGCGTTCGGTCACCTCGGCACGGATCGACTCCTCCACCAGGAGGCGCGAGCCCGCGTAGCAGTTCTGCCCGGCGTTCTCGGTGATGGAGCCGACGATCGCCGGGATCGCCGCGTCCAGGTCGGCGTCCGCGAAGACGACGTTCGGCGACTTGCCGCCCAGCTCCAGCTTGACCGGCACCAGGTTCGCGGACGCGGCGCGCATCACCGCCCGGCCGGTGGCCGTCGAGCCGACGAAGCTGATGTGGCCGACGTCCGGGTGGGAGGTGAGCGCGACGCCCGCCTCCGTGCCGAGGCCGGTGACCACGTTGAGCACGCCGGGCGGGAACCCGGCCTGGCGGGCCAGCTCGGCCAGCGCCATCGGCCCGAGCGGGGCGATCTCGGACGGCTTCAGCACGACGGTGTTGCCGGCCGCGAGCGCGGGCGCGACGTTGGCCGCGGTCAGCAGCATCGGCACGTTCCAGGGGATGGCGACCGCGCACACCCCGTACGGCTCGGGGATCGTGAAGCCCAGGTAGTCGGGCGTCCTGGTGGGCAGCGTGACGCCGGTGAGCTTGTCGGCCGCGCCGGCGAAGTACTCGACGATGCCGTGCGTGATGAAGGCGTTCATCCGGCCGCCGGACAGCGGCTTGCCGACGTCGCGCGCCTCGTACCGGGCCAGCTCGCCGACCCGCTCGATGACCAGCGCGGCCCAGCGGGCCAGCAGCGCGCCGCGCTCGGCGGGCGAGGTCGCGGCCCAGCCGGGGAACGCGCGGCGGGCCGCCGCCACCGCCCGGTCCACGTCCGCCGCGCCGCCCCGCGCGACCTCCTGGATGACCTGCCCGTCCGCCGGGTCGAGGACGGGCAGGCCGCCCTTCTCCGCGGCCGGGATCCATTCTCCGTCGATGAGCTGCCGGGCGACCGGAACTTCGAGTGGGGGCATGCCGGAATCCTTGACCCCGATTATCCCGCATGTCAAGATGCCATATCTTTCTGTGAAATGTGCTCGGGGAGGCCCCATGCGCGTGACCGCCGCCGTTCTCGACCGTCCCGGCGAGCCGTTCGCCCTGCGGGACGTGGAGCTGGCCCCGCCCCGGCCGGACGAGGTCCTGGTACGGCTGACCGCGGTCGGGATCTGCGCCACCGACCTGGAGTTCGCCACGTTCACCGAGGGCCCGGCCGTGCTCGGGCACGAGGGCGCCGGGACCGTCGAGGCGGTCGGCGACCGGGTCGCCGGCCTCGCCCCCGGGGACCCGGTCGTGCTCTCGTTCACCTCCTGCGGCGGCTGCCGGCCGTGCCTGACCGGCTCGCCCGCCTACTGCCTGAGCTTCGACGCGCTCAACTTCAGCGGCCGGCGGCCCGACGGGTCCTCGGCGGTCTCGCTGGACGGCACCGAGATCGACGCCCACTTCCTCGGCCAGTCGTCGTTCGCCGACCATGTCGTCGCGCCCGCCCGCGCCGTCGTCCCGGTCGGCAAGGACGCCGACCTGGCGCTGGCCGGGCCGTTCGGCTGCGGCTTCCAGACCGGCGCCGGCGGCGTGCTGAACGTGCTGCGACCGGCGCCGGGCTCGTCCATCGCGATCTTCGGGGCCGGCGCCGTCGGCGTCGCCGCGATCGCGGCGGCCGCGCTCAGCGGCTGCTCGACCGTCGCGGCCGTCGACCTCAACCCCGAACGGCTCGCCACCGCCCGCGCCCTCGGCGCCACGCACGGGGTGACCGGAGGCGGCGGCGCGGCCGAGGAGCTGCGCTCCATCGCACCGGACGGCTTCGACTTCGCGCTCGACACCACCGGCCGCGCCGACGTGCTCCGCACCGCCGTCGAGGCCCTCGCCCCGCTCGGCCGCTGCGGCGTGATCGGCGTCGGCCCGAGCGAGGAGATGAGCTTCGACTGGCGCAGCGTGCTGAACGGCCGCACCATCACCGGGATCATCGGCGGCGGCGCGGTACCGCAGGTCTTCGTGCCCGAACTGCTGCGGCTGAACGCGGCGGGCCGCTTCCCGGTGGACGGGATCGTCACGCGGTTCCCGTTCGAGGAGATCGGCGCGGCCGTGGCGGCGGTCAAGGGCGGCGCGGTGGGCAAGGCCGTCCTCACCTTCTGAGCCCGCGCCAGGAAGAGCACCCAGTGGCGCGGCTGGGCAACACCGCGCGGAATCCCATGCGCATCTGGAGTCGCGCGACATGACACAACAGCAGGAGCGCTTCGACCACCACTCGGCCGAGTGCAACGCCGATCCGGTCGCCTACTACGCCGCGTACCGGGAGAGCTGTCCCGTGGGCCGCACCGCCGCGCACGGCGGGTTCGTCTACACGACGCGGTACGCCGACGTCGCCCGGATCGCCCGCGACGACGAGGCGTTCTCGTCCTCGCGGGAGGCGACCGGGGTGGACGCGGTCTCCATCGTCATCCCGAGCGGGCCCGGCCTGGAGCAGTACCCGATCGAGCTGGACCCGCCCGCGTCCACCGGCTACCGCGACCTGATCAACCCGCTGCTGACCCCGGCCGCGGTCGACCGGCTGCGGCCGATGATCGCCCGCCACGCGGCGCGGGCGGTGGACGCGTTCATCGAGCTGGGATCGGCCGACTTCGTCCGCGACCTCACCAACCCGGTCCCGGCCGCCGTCACCCTCGACTGGCTGGGCTTCCCCGAGGAGGACTGGGCCCGGCTCGCCGGGCCGATCCACGACATCTTCGCCGCGCCCGCCGACAGCGAGCGCGCGATGCGCGGCGCGCAGGGCCTGGCGTACATGGAGGAGCGCATCCGCGAGCTGGTCCGCGACCGCCGCGCCGCCCCCGCCGAGGACGCCGTCAGCGCGCTCGCCTCCGCGCGGGACGCCGATGGCGAGCCGTTCGCCGAGGACGACCTCGTCTCGGTGATCGGGCTGCTCATCGCCGGCGGCGTCGACACCACCACCTCCCTCACCGGCTCGGTGCTGGTGCACCTGAGCCGCCACCCGGACCAGCGGCGCCGCCTGATCGAGTCGCCCGACCTGCTGGAACGCGCCACCGAGGAGTTCCTGCGGGCGTTCGCGCCGTCGCAGTCGATGGCGCGCACGGCGCGGACCGGCACCGAGGTCGGCGGCTGCCCGGTGCGGGCGGGCGAGCGGGTGCTGATCCCGTGGGTCGCCGCCAACCACGACCCCGCCGTGTTCCCCGACCCGGCCGAGGTACGGCTCGACCGCGACGCCTCGCGGCACCTGAGCTTCGGCATCGGCTCGCACCGCTGCGCGGGCGCCCACCTGGCGCGGGCCATGTTCCGCGAGATGATCACGCAGGTGCTGACCCGGCTGCCGGACTTCCGGGTGCTGGAGGACGGCCTGGTCGAGTACCCGACCAGCGGCAACCAGAAGGGCTGGGACGCGATCCCGGCCGTGTTCACCCCCGGCCCGCGCAGCGCCGGCGCACCGGTCGCGGCGGCCGTCCCGCTCGGCGCCGCGTACGAGATGACCGTGACGCGCGCCGAGCGGACGGCCGAGGACGTGCTGGCCCTGACGCTGGCGCCCGCCGCGGGCGGCGAGGTGCCGCCCTGGGAGCCCGGCGCGCATCTGGAGCTGCGGCTGCCGTCCGGGCGCGTCCGCCAGTACTCGCTGTGCGGCGATCCGGACGACCGCTCGCGCTACCGCGTCGCCGTCCTCCGCGAGCCGGACGGGCGGGGCGGTTCGGAGGAGGTGCACGCGCTCGCCCGTACGGGCACCACGTTCAGCGTGCGCGGCCCGCGCAACCACTTCCCCTTGGTGGACGCGCCGTCCTACCTGTTCCTCGCCGGCGGGATCGGGATCACTCCCGTCCTGGCCATGGTGCGCGAGGCGGCCGGGCGCGGCGCGGACTTCCGGATCGTGTACGGGGGCCGTACCCGCGCCTCCATGGCGTTCGTGGACGAGCTGGCGGCGCTGGCGGGCGACCGGCTCGTCCTGATGCCGCAGGACGAGGCGGGCGTCCCCGACCTGGCGGCGCTGCTCGCTGACGAGGCCGGGCCGGACACGGCGGTCTACTGCTGCGGGCCCGGCGCGATGATCGCGGCGGCGGAGCGGGCGTGCGACGAGCGGGGGATGCGGGGGCGGCTGCACGTCGAGCGCTTCACCGGGGACGACGCGCTGGAGGCGGCGTTCGATCCGGCGCTGAACACCGCGTTCGACGTCCATCTGGCCCGGACCGGCCGCACGCTGCGGGTCCCCGCCGACCGCCGGCTGATCGAGGTGGTGCGGGAGGCGCTGCCCGGCCTGTCGTACGACTGCGAGAAGGGCTACTGCGGCGCGTGCGAGACGCGGGTGCTGGCCGGCGAGCCCGAGCACCGCGACTCGCTGCTCACCGAGGAGGAGCGGGCGGCGGGCCGGACCATGATGATCTGCGTGGGGCGGTGCTCCTCGTCCCGCCTGGTGCTCGATCTCTGATGACGATGCGAGACGCCATCTCGGATCGTGTGACCGTTACGTCGAGTTAACGCGCCCGGAACGCCGCCGCACCACCCCGCGGCGAGCATGCGGCCATGCTCCAGCCCAAGGAAGGCCGCATCGACGGCGCGCACTACCTCCCCACCACGCCCGACACCTGCCTGTGGGGCCGGCTCCCGGACCGGGACCGGCCCCCGGTGCTGCGGATCGCCTCCGGCGGCACCGTCACCATCGACACGCTCAGCCACGAGGGCATCCTGGAGGACCAGGGCCGCGACCCGGTCGCCTACCTCGCCGGCTTCGGCGTTCCGGCGGACCGGGTGCTCGCCGACGCCCGCGACCTCGCCGCCTCCGGCGTCCCGCACGACTACGACGCCGACGGCCCGCACGTGGTCACCGGCCCCATCGAGGTCATCGGCGCCGAGCCCGGCGACGTGCTGCGGGTCGAGACGCTGAGCCTGCTGGTTCGGGCGCCGTACGGGTTCATCAGCAGCCGGCACGGGTACGGCGCGCTGCCCGGCGAGTTCCCCGAGACCGAACCCGACGGCGGGCCGGCGGCCGGCGGCGGCGAGCGCGCGTACAACAGCGTGTGCGAGTTCACCGAGGTCGTCGAGGAGGCCGGGCGCCTGCACGGAACGCTGCCGTACGGCGGCGGCCGCGCCGCGCGCTTCCCGCTGGCGCCGTTCCTCGGGCTGATGGGCGTGGCCCCCGACGCCTCCGGACCCGCCCACTCCGTGCCGCCCGGCGCCTTCGGCGGCAACCTCGACATCAACGAGCTCCAGGTCGGCTCGTCGCTCTACCTGCCCGTCCAGGTGCCCGGCGCCTCGTTCTACGCGGGCGACCCGCACTACGCGCAGGGCGACGGCGAGGTCGCGCTCACCGCGCTGGAGGCGCCGCTGCGCGCCACCCTGCGGCTGACCGTCATCCCGCGCGAGGAGGCCGCGCCGCTGCTGGGCGCGCTCGGCGGGCCGTTCGCCGAGACCGCGACGCACTGGCTCCCGGTCGGGCTGCACGAGGACCTCGACGAGGCGATGCGGCGCGCCGTGCGCGCCGCCGTCGGCTTCCTCGCGACCGTCCAGGGCATGCCCCGGCACACCGCGCTCGCCTACCTCAGCGCCGCCGCCGACTTCGAGATCAGCCAGGTGGTCGACCAGGTCAAGGGCGTCCACTGCCTGATCCGCAAGGCCGACTTCCGCTAGCCCCGGCCGCGGGTCCCGGCCGCCGCGCCGCTAGTCCCGGGCGGCGGCGCCGTCGCCCGGGTGCCCGCCCCCCTCGTCCAGCACGGGGTGCTCGACGAGGGCCAGGACGCGGTTGGCCATGAAGCGCGCCGTCCGCACCGTGGTGCCCGTACGGGTCACCTCGCTGACCTCCACCACCCCGCGCCGGTTGCCGATCTCGACCCGGCGCCCGGCGCGGGTCGCGGCCACCTCGTAGGTCTTCGTCGCGGAGCCCCCGACGTCGACCACGATCTCGACCCAGTCGCCCTTCATCCGCGATGCCCTCCGATGCTCGAACCTATGTTCGATATGTACCCCGGAACGGGCCCCCGCAACCCCCGCCGAACCGCCTGAAAACGCAGGTCAGTTGGCCAGCAGCTGGACGATCGCGGCCAGCCCGACCGCCACGATCACGCCGCGCAGCACCAGCGGCGGGATCTTGCGGCCGAGCTTGGCACCGAGCAGCCCGCCGATCGTGGAACCCACCGCGATCAGCAGCACCACCCACCAGTCGATGTCCGTCTCGCCGAGCAGCCACATGATCGTGAACAGCACCGCCGCGGTGCCGTTGACGATCGCCGCCATCGCGTTCTTGACGCCGTTCAGGACCTGGAGGTCGTCGTCCAGCGCGATCCCGAGCAGCGCGATCAGCACGATCCCCTGCGCCGCGCCGAAGTAGCCGCCGTACACGCCGGTGAGCAGCACGCCGATCCACAGCCCGGGACCGCCGTGCGGGCGGTGCCGCTCGTCGCCGTTCCGGCGGGCCTGCATCCATCCCTGGAGCTTCGGCTGCAGCACCACCAGCACCAGAGCGATCATGATGAGGCCCGGCACGATGATGTCGAAAGCCTCGGCCGGCAGGCTCAGCAGCAGCAGGCCGCCCGCCACCGCGCCGAGGAACGAGGCGGTGCCGAGCCGCAGCAGGCGCCCGCGCTGGCCCTTCAGCTCCTTGCGGTAGCCGTACGCCCCGCTGACGTTGCCCGTCACGAGGCCGAGGTTGTTGGAGACGTTCGCCACCACCGGCGGGTAGCCGAGCGCCACCAGCGTCGGGAAGGTGATCAGGGAGCCGGAGCCGACGATCGCGTTGATACCGCCGGCGGCGATCCCGGCGGCGAGCACCGCGACCGCGTCGAGAACGTTCAAACCTCACCCACTCAGCCACCACGAGTCCGCAATGGGTCACGATGGTAGGGAACGCGCAGATCAGCGCCACGACCGGGGTGCCCCCGGCACGCGCCGCGGGTCAGCGGGCGGCGGCGCGGGCGTACCAGCGGCCGTTCTGCCGCTCGACGGTCAGCGGCAGCCCGAAGCAGTGCCCCAGGTGCTCGGGCGTGAACACCTCGTCCACCTTGCCCTGCGCGACGACCTCGCCGCCGCGCAGCAGCAGCGCGTGGGTGAAACCGTCCGGAACCTCCTCCACATGGTGCGTGACCAGCACCATCGTGGGCGCGCCCGGGTCGTCGGCCAGCCGCGCCAGCCGGTTCACGAGGTCCTCGCGGCCGCCGAGGTCGAGGCCGGCGGCGGGCTCGTCCAGCAGCAGCAGCTCTGGATCGGGCATCAGCGCGCGGGCGATCTGGACGCGCTTGCGCTCCCCCTCCGACAGCGTGTCGAACCGCCGCCGCATCAGGTCGGCGGCGCCCAGCGCGTCCAGCAGCTCCGCCGCGCGCGCCAGGTCGGTCGAGTCGTACTCCTCCTGCCAGCGGCCCAGGATCGCGTACGAGGCGGTCAGCACCAGGTCGATGACGGTCTCACCGGCCGGGACCTTCTCGGCCACGGCCGCGCTCGCGATGCCGATGCGGGGGCGCAGCTCGAACACGTCGGTCCGGCCGAGCTCCTCCTCCAGGATCTCCACCGAGCCCACGGTCGGGTGCAGCAGCGCGGCGGCGACCTGCAGCAGCGTCGTCTTGCCGGCGCCGTTCGGGCCGACGATCACCCAGCGCTCGTTCTCGTTCACCGTCCACGTGACCCCGCGCAGGAGATCGGCGCCGTCGCGCCTGACCCCGACATCGCGGAGTTGCAGTACCTCTCCGGCCATCGCGCGCCTTTGTCCCCAATCTCGCCTTGCCAGGTGATCCGTCCTCAGGAAAGAACCTATGCGATGGCGAGCACTTATGGTGGTCTGCATGAGCGCAGCCGTTCCACAGGGTGACACGGGCAACGACGCGGGCGACGCGGCCCCCGCGCTGGTCGCGTGGGGCAACGCGTGGCTCACCGGACACGTCGGCCTGGACGAGGCGGTCGACGCGGTCGAGAAGGCCGCCGGCCCGCAGATCGTGGGCGGCGCGGCGATCATGGCCGTCGGGCCCGGCGGGACGCGCGGCGGCGAGGCCACGCTCCGCAGCGGCCTCGGCGACCTGCGGATCGAGGGCCTGACCGGGCTGCGGCTCGCCCTGCCCGCGCCCGGCGACCCGCTCGGCCTCACCGGGCCGCCGGCCTTCAACCGCGCCGCGCTGGACGCCGGTGCCGCGGTCGTCGCCGTCCTGCCGGACCGCGCCGTCGGGCTGGTGCCCGCCGAGGACCGCCGCGGCTCCTCGTACGTCGGCGTCCGCTGGGAGTCGTACGAGGCCGTGCCCGCCGTCCCGGACGTGCCCGCGCTGCCGGACGCCGACCGCCAGCTCACGCTCGCGATGCGGGACGCCACCGAGGCGCTGCTCACCGTGGACGATGTCGACGGCTTCCCGCCGGAGATCGCCGACACGCTGGCCGACCTTCGCGATCCCGACCGCGGCGAGCATCCGCTCGCGCCCGGCTACCCGCAGCGGGCGCACCGCGTCGCGGCCCTCGCCGGGCGGCTGGCGCTGGTGGTGGAGCTGGCGCGGTCGCTGGACGGCCGCGGCCTGTCAGCCGACCAGATGGCCCGCCGGGCCGAGGCGCTGCGGCTTTTGGACCGTGCCGTACGGCGCGCCCGGGTGTCGGCGTGCAACAGCGCGCTCGACCACGTTCCCTAGGCGGGTTCCCTTGGCGGTTCCGGGCGAACGCTCCGGGAAACGCCGAACGGGGCGCCCCCGTCACCTTCGCGGTGAGGGAACGCCCCGTACGGGAACGCGGAACGCCGTGACCGTCCTGATCAGGAGCGGACGACGAGGGTGTTGACGATCTTGTCGGCGAAGGTCTGCTTGCGGTCGTCCCACAGCGGCCACAGGTAGCCGATGTAGCAGGCGAAGCTGTCGGCCGCGTGGCAGATCCGGCGCAGGAACGCCATGCCGAAGCCGATCGGCTGCCCGGTCTGGCCGCCGACCACCCGGATGCCCATCTGGCGCTTGCCGATGGTCTGGCCGGTGGTGCCCTCCTGGTAGATCATCCAGATGCCGGCGCCGAGCGCCAGCAGGTAACCCACACCGATGAGCAGGAAGCCGATCATGGCGCCGGCGTCGCCGGCGGCCGCGAGCAGCATGGCCACGATGTAGAGCAGGATGAGCGGCCCGGCGATGATCAGGCCGTCGATGAGGGTGGCGCCGACGCGCGACCCCCACTCGGCCAGCTGGCCGGTCGAGCCGTAGTGGTGGTGGTGAACTTCCTGCTGCTGGCCGTAGCCGGGCTGCGCGGCCGGCTGGCCGTAGCCGGGCTGGGCGGCGGGCTGCTGGCCGTAGCCGGGCTGCTGGCCGTACCCCGGCTGGGGCTGCTGGCCGTACCCGGGCTGGGGCTGCTGGCCGTAGCCGGGCTGCTGGCCGTACCCGGGCTGGGCCGGCTGCTGGCCGTAGCCAGGCTGGGCCGGCTGCTGACCGTAGCCCGGCTGCTGACCGTAGGGGTCGTAGGGGTTACCCACACTTGCTCCTTATTGATTGACCCTTGTGGTGTATGTGACGCCCGCCGGACCCGGAGGGCTCCGCAAGTTTGGCCGACGATTCGCGCGGCTTTCAAACCCGCAGTAGCCCGAGCCTGACGAGCTGCCACAGCTCCGACCCCAAGAGGGCGGTGCCGAGCACCCACATGCGGGCGCCCGGCTGGAGTGCCCGCCACCGGTCTCCCAGTCCCAGCGGCGCGAGTGCGAGCGCGACGGCGCCCGCGAAGGCCACCGGGTTCGCGAGCACGGCCTGGACCGGACGGCCCGACCCCATCTCGATGAACACGGTGGTCCCGCCGCAAAGCGGGCATGGAATCCCGGTGACCGCCCTCAGGGGGCAGAGCACGCCGGGGTCGTTGACACGATGGATCCATGCCGCCCCCATGGCCGCGGTGGCCATGGCGGCGACGCGCAGCACAACGCCCACGGGGCCGTGCCGCGCAGCAGTGAGGGTCCGGCCGACGAGCACGCCCGGCACACCCTGTGGTGCGCCGGCGGCCCGCGCCCCGGGCACTCCCCCCAACGAATCCTCCGCCTCGATGACTTGGTTCGAGTGACCCGTATATCGGGTCCACCCCGAGGCGGGTCAAGACCTGGCCACCATCCGCGACCGGACCGTGACCTGAAGCTCGATCGTTTCCACCTCGGGGGAAAGCGTAGGACAAAACACCAGCAGGTGGAGCCCTCTTTATCGTGAACGGCGCGCGACGACGACCATGTGCGGGGTCATCGGCGTGTCGCGAGGCCCGGCCGGGTACGGGATGGCGGGCGGGCGGCGGGGCCCGGGAGGCCGCGTGGGGACGGTCCGGATCCGGGCGAACGTGATCAGGTGAACAGGCGTGACCGCACGGGCGGGACGACCGGACGGGCGGGGTGACCGGACGGGCGGCCTCGGGCAGGGCGGTGCGTGCCCGGGCCGCTCAGGTCTGGGTCTGGGCGGCGGCGCCGACCGTGACCGGGGGCTCCCCGCCGGCGATGTGCTCGGCCTCGACCACGTCCGCGATCACGCCGGTGATGTTGTCCGGGCCGCCGTTGCCGCGGGCCAGCTCGATCAGCCGGGCGATCGCGCGGTGCGGGTCGGCCTCGGCCGACAGCACCTCGTAGATCGTCTGCGCGTCCACCGGGCCGCTCAGGCCGTCCGAGCACAGCAGGTAGCGGTCGCCCAGCCGGGCCTCGCGCAGCCGCAGGTCGGGCTCGCGGTCCTCGCGGCCGTCCAGGACCCGGTACAGGACGTGCGACAGCCGGGAGACCTCGGCCGGGTCGGCGGTGCCGCCCGACTGCTCGGCCTCCTCGCTGAGCAGCTGGTCCATCGTGTGGTCCTTGGTGATCTGGAAGAGCTCGCCCTCGCGCAGCAGGTAGCCGCGGGAGTCGCCGATGTGCGCGAGCGCCACCGAGGCGCCGGACCAGAGCATCGCGGTGAGCGTGGTGCCCATCCGGCTCAGGTCGGGCCGCTCCTCGCGGACGATGCGCAACTTCTCGTTGGCCTCGGCGACGGCGCGGCCGAGCGTCTCGACAAGATCGCTGGGAGGGGTGTCGGCGTCGAGCGAGCGCAGCGAGGCGATGACGGTCGAGCTGGCGACCTCGCCGCCCGCGTAACCGCCCATCCCGTCGGCGACCGCGATCAACCGCGCGCCGGCGTAACCGGAGTCCTCGTTGTTCTCACGGTTGCATCCGATGTCACTGCCTGCTGCGTACCTGATTGCTACGTTCATACCGATTTCGATGACGATCCTGTCAGAGGAGTTGTATCACTCGCCGGCCAGTCCATGGCGGACGGCGTACAACGCCGCCTGCGTCCGATCCTGCACTCCCAGTTTCATGAGCAGATTACTGACGTGGGTCTTGACCGTCTTCTCGGAGACCGACAAGGCACGGGCGATCTCGCGGTTGGACCTGCCTCGCGCGATCTGCACGAGCACCTCCCTCTCGCGTTCGGTCAGCGCGGCCTGGCCGCCGCGGTCGTCGGCCGCGTCCGTCCGCACCATCGCCTCGGCCGCGTCCGGCGCGAACAGGACATGACCATCATGGACGGCCCTGATCGCCTGGACCAGCGCTCGCGGGTCGACGTCCTTGTAGAGGTACCCGGCGGCACCCGCTTGTACTGCAGGCAGCACGTGCCCCCGTTCCGTGACGCTGGTCAGGACCAGGACGCGCGCCGCCACCCCGCGAGCCCGCAGCTCCGTCAGCGCGGCCAGGCCGTCGGCGCCGGGCATCTTGAGGTCCATGAGCACGATATCGGGCTTGAGCGATTCGGCCAGCGACACGGCCGAGAGCCCGTCATCCGCCTCGCCCACCACCTCGATGTCGTCCTGCACGCCCAGGAAGGTGCGCAGCCCCTGGCGGACCACCGGATGGTCGTCGGCGATCAGCACTCGGATCACTGCCCCCACCGCACCCTTCTGCACCGGCCCCTTCCGCGCGGTACGCACCGGAACCGCCCCAGCATGCCTCACAACGGCACCTCCAGCCGCACGACCGTGCCGATCCCGGGCGCGGCGTCGATCGACAGGACGGCGCCCGCCGACTCCGCCCGGTCCCGCATCGACGCCAGGCCCAGCCCGCCCCCGGCCGCCTCGCCGTTCGGGGCCACCGCGGCCGGATCGAAGCCGGCGCCGTCGTCGGCGACCTCCAGCACCGCGTGCCCGCCGCCGGTACGGAGCCGCACCTCGACGCCGCTCGCCTTGGCGTGGCGCAGCGCGTTGTGCAGCGCCTCCTGCGCGATCCGGAACAGCACGGCCTCCTGCTCCTCCCCGAGCACCACGGCCGCCGCGGCCGGATCGGCGGCGAACCGCACGTCGGTCTCGTACGCGCGGTCCAGCACCTCCACGTGCTTGCGGAGCGAGGCGACCAGGCCGTCGGCGAGGTCGGCCGGGCGCAGCTCGAAGATGACGGCGCGCAGCTCGGCGAGGGCCTCGGCCGCGAGCCGCTCCACCTGCTCCAGCTCCCGTACGGTCCGGCACGGATCCCGCTCGGCCAGCGCCGCGGCGGCCTGCGCGGTGAGCCGCAGCGAGAAGAGCTTCTGCGCGACGGCGTCGTGCAGCTCGCGCGCCAGCCGGTTGCGTTCGGCGACGACCGTCAGCTCGCGGTTGTGCTCGTACAGGCGGGCGTTGGTCATCGCTATGGCGGCGTGCGCGGCGAAAAGCGTGAGCAGCTCCTCGTCGCGTTCCGTGAAGCCGGCCGGGCGGGCGCCTTCGCGGCGGTTCTTGTTGGCCAGGAAGATGATCCCGAGCACGTCCGAGCCGTCCCGTATCGGCACCCCGAGGAAGTCCTTGAGCACCGGGTGCGCCGTCGGCCAGCCCTCGAACTCCGGCTCGCGGCGGATGTCGGCCAGCCGCTTGGGCGCGTTGTCGCGGAGCATCGCGGCGAGCATGCCGTGCTGGCGGGGGAGCGGGCCGATGGCCTCCCACTCCTCCTCGGAGACGCCCTCCACCACGAACTCGGCGAACGAGCCCTCCTCGTCGGGCACGCCGAGCGCGGCGTAGCGGGCGTCCAGCAGCTGCGCCGCCGCCCGCACGATCACCTGGAGCACCTCGTGGACCGACAGGTGGCGGGTGACGGCGAGCACGGCGGAGCTCACGGCGTGCAGGGCCGCCCCCGCCTCGCCGGCGCCGTCCGGCGCGCCCGCCGGCGCGCCGCGGCCGCCGTTCCCGTGCTCGGTCCCCATACCTGCCCGTCCGCCGCGTCATGGGCGTGTCGCCCCCCGTCAGTGAAGAACGTACTCCCCGGACGGACCCCGCCGAATCCGCCAAGCGGCGCAGGTATCGGCCGGTTCCGGGCCTCCTGGCGGAGGGGGCGGGGCGTTCACTGTCACTCTGCCGGGTTACCGCCTTCCCGTCCGTTCCGCCGGGCCGGGGGACGGCGGTCCTAGGACCATCGGGCGAGGCGGCACGGGACCGCTCGCCCGATGCCGCCGCGCGCCCGCGTTCCTAGCGTCGGAGGCATGACGGAAACAGCGAAGACGGCTCTCGTCACCGGGGCCTCGCGGGGCCTCGGCAAGGCGCTCGCCCGCCTCCTCGCCCAGGACGGCTGGCGGCTCGTCATCGACGCGCGCGGCGCGCCCGCGCTGGAGGCGGCGGCCAGGGAACTGGACGCGGCCGGGGCGGCGGACGTCATCGCGGCGGCGGGCGACATCGCCGACCCCGCGCACCGGGCGGCGCTGGCCGCCGCCGTCCGCGGCGCGGGCGGGCTCGACCTGCTCGTCAACAACGCGAGCACCCTCGGCACCGCGCCCCTGCCGCGGCTCGCCGGCTACCCCGTGCCGGACCTGGAACGGGCCTTCCGGACCAACACGCTGGCCCCGCTCGCGCTGATCCAGGCGTTCCTGCCCGCGCTGCGCGAGCGGGGCGGCGCCGTCCTCAACATCACCTCTGACGCCGCCGTCGAGAACTACGCGACCTGGGGCGGGTACGGCGCCACCAAGGCCGCCCTGGAGCAGCTGTCCAACGTGCTGGCCGCCGAAGAGCCGGCGGTCGCGGTCTGGTGGGCGGACCCGGGCGAGATGCGCACCGCGATGCTGCGCGAGGCGGGGGAGGACGCCGACGCGGCCCCGCCTCCCGAGGAGGCCGCCGCCGCCCTGCACCGGCTGATCACCCGCCGCGCGCCCAGCGGCCGGTACCGCGCCGCCGACCTGGCGGCGGCCCGATGACGGCCACGACCGACGCGTCCGTCCAGGAGGGCGCGGAAGCCCGGGAGGAGGGCGTCCTCGGCCCCCGGCACCGCGCGGCCACCCTCGGCATCGTGCTGGTCGTCACGCTGCTCGCCTTCGAGTCCATGGCGGTCAGCACGGTGATGCCGGTGGTCACCCGCGACCTGGACGGGCTGGCGCTGTACGCCTGGGGCTTCAGCGCCACCCTCATCGCCAGCCTGCCGGCGACCGTGCTGGGCGGCGGCTGGGTGGACCGTTCCGGCCCGGCGCGGCCGCTGCTGGCCGGGCTCGGCACGTTCGTGGCCGGGCTGGCGGCCGCGGGCGCCGCGCCGGCCATGTGGCTCTTCGTCGCCGGCCGCGCCGTGCAGGGCGTCGGCACCGGCATCGCGATGGTCTCCGTGTACGTGCTCATCGCCCGCGTCTACCCGGAACGGCTGCGGCCCCGGGTGTTCGCCGCACTGTCGGCCGCCTGGGTGCTGCCGTCGCTGCTCGGCCCGGCGCTGGGCGGCCTGGCTGCCGAGCGGCTCGGCTGGCGCTGGGTGTTCCTCGGCCTGATCCCGCTGGTGGTCCCGCCGACGCTGATGCTGGTCCCGGCGATGCGCGGGCTGCGCCGTACCGGACCGGCGCGGGAGCGGGCGCGCGGCGCGTCCAGGCGCTACCTGGCGGCCGTCGCCGCCGCCGTCGGCGCCGCCGCCCTCCTGTACGGGCTGGACCACCCCGGCTGGGCGGTCCTCCCCGTCGCCCTGGCGGGCCTCGCCGGGCTCGTCACCGGCCTGCCCCGGCTGCTGCCGCCCGGAACGCTCCTGATGCGGCGCGGCCTGCCCAGCGTGGTGCTGGTCAGGGGACTGCTGTCGGGCGCGTTCTTCGGCATGGACGTGTTCATCCCCCTGGCCCTCACCTCCCTGCACGGCTTCAGCCCCACGCAGGCGGGCGCCGTCCTCACCGTCGCGGCGCTCGGCTGGTCGGCGGCGTCGCAGTACCAGGGCCGGTCGCGGCGCCCCCAGGCGTTCTTCGTCCGGCTCGGCGCCGTGCTCGTCACGGCCGGGATCGCCGCGTCCGTGCT
Organism: Actinomadura sp. 21ATH; assembly: GCF_041951345.1. Lineage (NCBI taxonomy): Bacteria > Bacillati > Actinomycetota > Actinomycetes > Streptosporangiales > Thermomonosporaceae > Actinomadura > Actinomadura sp. 21ATH. The sequence goes on from NZ_JBGNUR010000006.1 coordinate 27,743, forward strand.
CGCCCTCCAGCTGACCGGCTGGCCCGCCGCCGTCACCTGGATCATCGGCGGCGCCGGCATGGGCTTCGCGATCGGCAGCCTCAGCGTCCTGATGCTGCGCCTGTCCCCCGAGGACGAGCAGGGCGCCAACTCCTCCGCCCTCCAGATCGCCGACACGCTCGGCTCGTCCCTGGTCGTCGGGGTCGCGGGCGCGCTCGTCACCGCGTTCGGCACCGACCGGCTCGCGCCGGGCCTCGGCGTCGCGGGCGCCGTCTTCGCCGCGATCGCCGGCATCGGCGCCGTCGCCGCCCTCCGCCTCGAATCCCGCCAGGAATCCCACCGGAACGGAGCATCGGCATGACGGAACTCGTGGACTTCACGCTCCCGAGGGCCCTGGAGGCCCACGAACCTCCCGAAGAGCGGGCGAGCCGCGCGCGCGACGGCGTGCGCCTCCTCCTCGGGCACCGCGCCACCGGGCAGGTGGGCCACCACGCGTTCCGGGACCTGCCGGAACTGCTGCGCCCCGGGGACCTGCTGGTCGTCAACACCTCCGCGACGCTGCCCGCGGCCGTACGGCTCGACCGGATCGTCGTGCACTTCTCGACACCCGTCCCCGGGGACGACGACCGGTTGTGGCTCGTGGAGCTGCGCCGCCGCGCGGGCAGGTCGAGCGTCCCCTACCAGGGCGGCTGCCCCGACGAATGGATCCCGATGCCGGGGCGCGCCAACCTCACCCTCGTACGGCGGCGGACCGACCGGCTGTGGGCGGCGCGGCTCAGCACGGACGTCGTCCCGTACCTGCGCCGCCACGGCATGCCCATCCGGTACGGCTACGTCCCCCGGGAGTGGCCGACGGCCGCGTACCAGACCGTCTTCGCGCACGGCGAGGAGAGCGCCGGCAGCGCGGAGATGCCCAGTGCCGCGCGCCCCTTCACCACAGAACTGGTCACCCGCCTGGTCTCCAGGGGAGTGCTCATCGCCCCCATCACGCTGCACACCGGTGTCGCCTCCCCCGAAGCCCACGAGCCGCCCTACGCCGAACGCTTCGAAGTCCCCGCAACGACCGCGTCGCTCGTCGAACACGTCCGCGCCAGAGGGGAGGGCCGCGTCATCGCCGTAGGAACGACCGCCGTACGAGCCCTGGAAACGGCCGTGGACGCCGGCGGGCACGTGCGCGCCGCCCGGGGCTGGACCGAGCACATCGTCACCCCGGAACGTGGCGTGCGCGCCGTCGACGGACTCCTCACGGGCCTGCACGAGCCCAGGTCGTCCCACCTCATGATGCTGACGGCCATCGCCGGGCACGACCTCCTGAGGGCCACCTACGAAGCGGCTCTGGCCGAGCACTACCTTTGGCATGAGTTCGGCGACCTCAACCTCCTTCTGTAAGGGCGTCCGTATGGTGGACACGATGCGCGGTCCTACGGCTCGGCCCGGTAACGTTGTGAACAGCATGAACGGCTCAGCACAGCGCACGCTGCTCATAACGCTCACCGGCCGCGACCGCCCCGGGGTGACATCGCGCCTCTTCAGGACGCTGTCCGAGTTCCCCCTCGCGGTCGCCGACGTGGAGCAGGTCGTGATCCGCGGCCGGCTCGTCCTCGGCGTCCTCGTGGCGTACGACGAGGGCACCGACATCGGCCGGGTCTGGAGCGCCGCCGAACGGATCGCGAACGATCTCGACATGGAGATCGAGATGTCGACCGGGCGCGACAAGGGCCTGCCGAGCCGCCGCGGCCGGCTGCACGTGACCGTGCTCGGCGCCCCGCTGCGGCCGGCCGCCATGGCCGGGATCGCGGGCCGGATCGCCGCCGGCGGCGCCAACATCGACCGCATCGAGCGGCTCGCGCACTACCCGGTCACCTGCATCGAGATGGACGTGTCCGGCGCCGACCCGGAGGCGCTGCGCGCCGGGCTGGCGATCGAGGCCGCCGAGCGGCAGGTCGACGTGGCCGTCCAGCACGGCGGGCTGCACCGGCGCGCCAAGCGGCTGATCGTCATGGACGTCGACTCCACCCTGATCCAGGGCGAGGTCATCGAGCTGCTCGCCCGGCACGCCGGCTGCCTGGACGAGGTCGCCAAGGTCACCGAGGCCGCGATGCGCGGCGAGCTGGACTTCGAGGGCTCGCTGCGGGAGCGGGTCGCGCTGCTGGCCGGGCTCGACGCGAGCGCGATCGACGAGGTGCGCGGGCAGGTCGAGCTGGCCGCCGGCGCCCGCACGATGGTCCGCACGCTCAAGCGGCTCGACTACAAGTTCGCCATCGTCAGCGGCGGGTTCACGCAGGTCACCGACGCGCTGGTGGAGGACCTGGGGATCGACTACTCGGCCGCCAACACGCTGGAGATCGAGAACGGCAAGCTGACCGGCCGCGTCGTCGGGCCGGTGCTCGACCGGGCCGGGAAGGCGACCGCGCTGGAGCGGTTCGCCCGCGAGGCCGGGATCCCGGTCAGCCAGACGGTCGCCATCGGCGACGGCGCCAACGACCTGGACATGCTCCAGGCCGCCGGGCTGGGCGTGGCCTACAACGCCAAGCCGGTGGTCCGGCAGGCCGCCGACACCGCGGTGAACGTGCCGTACCTGGACACGATCCTGTTCCTGCTCGGCATCTCGCGGGACGAGGTCGAGGCGGCAGACGCGGCCGACGCGGCCCGCGACGCCTGACGCGTCCCTCCGTTCCGCTCGGTCCCTGCCGACCCGGCGTTCCCAAGGTGCCCGCGTCTATCGCGCCGCCCGATCCGGGTACATGCTGATCATCATGAGCGGGACGGGGGGTCGACGGGCGGTGCTGGAACGGCTGCGGGAGGCGTACGCCCCGGTCGAGGGGCGGGTGGCGCCGTTCTACGGACTCGCCGCCGCGCTCGCCGTCGCCATCCCGCTGCTGATCGGCTCGCTGACGGGCCGCGAGCCGCAGGCATCGGTCATCGCCCTCGGCGCGTACCTCGTCGCCCTGAGGGCCCCTGAAGGGCCGTACGGCGCGCGCGCCCGCAACATCGCCAGCGCCGTGCTGGTGATCGGCGCGGGCGCGATGCTCGGCGGCAACCTCAGCGGGCACGACTGGCTCTCGGTCGCGATCGTCCCGCTGATCGTGGGCCTCGGCAACGCGGTGACCTGGATCGGCCCCACCGCCGGGCTGGCCGTGCTGCTGACCGCCGTCCGGCCGGCCGGCGACGTGGTCTACAACGGCCTCCTCGAACTCGTCGGCGGGCTGTTCGCCGGCGCCCTGCTGCTGGCCCCCTGGCCGGTACGGCGGCTGCGGCCGCTGCGGGGCACCCTGGCCGAGGCCGCCGCGGCCGTCGCCGAGGCCCTGGACGCCGTCGCCGAGGACATCGGCCGACCCGACGCGAGCGTCCTGGAGGCCGTCGAGCTGGACGACCCCGAGCTGGCGGAGGTCACCCGGAAACCGGACTGGGAGGAGAGCCGCCGGGCCGCCTCGCAGGCGCTCACGAACGCGCGCGCCACGTACGACTTCTACCGGTCCGGCCGCCAGCGCCGCGAACCGACGCGGCCCGAGCGGCTGATCGAGTCGCTGGCGCGGATCATGCAGGAGACCGTCGCGCTGCGCTCGGCCATCGAGGCCGCGCGCCGCCGCCCGCCGGAGCGCGGCTGGGAGGAGGAGGGCAAGATCGCCGTCGCGGCGCTGGCGGCCCGGGTACGGCTGGTCGCCGGCGCGGTCGCGCGGACCCGCGAGGCGCCGCTGGGCACCGCCGAGTCCGCCGCCATCCGCCGCCTCGGCCGCAAGAGCGAGGAGATCAGGCGGGCCGGGCTGGCCGGTGACGAGGACCTGGTCGCGGTCGCGCTGATCGGCCAGATCCGGCGGTCCGTGGAACGCATCGCGGGCAGCGTCGACGCCGCCCGCCGCGTCGCCGCCGGCGGCATCCGGATCGGCTTCGGCCCGCCGCGCCTGATGCCCGCCGACGCCCCCGGCCCCGCCGGCGCGTGGAAGCAGCTCGGGCGCGCCGTCCGCAACCGCACCCCCGGGTTCCGCCGGGTGGGCCGGATCGTCTTCGTCGCCGTACTGGCCATGGCCCTGACCGCCGCGCTGAAACTGCCGCACGGGCACTGGATGGTGCTCACCGCCATGATGAGCCTGCGCGGCACGTACGGGGAGACCATCAACAACGTCGTGCAGCGCGTGGGGGGCACGGCCATCGGTTCCGCCATCGCCGCGGTCCTGCTCACCCTCGCGCCCGGCCACACCGCGACCGCCATCGTCATCTTCTTCGTCGCGCTGCTGGGGTTCGCGCTGCGGTCGCTGAACTTCACCTACTGGGCGCTGTTCGGGACGCCCCTCGCGATGATGCTGCTGGACTTCTCCGTCCCGTCCGACTGGACCGACGCGGGAGAGCGCATCGCCCTCACCCTGGCGGGCGGGCTCATGGCGTTCCTCGCCGTACGGCTCCTCTGGCCCGCCGGCCACACCGAGCGCCTCCCCCGCCAGCTCGGCCGCCTCCTGGGCGGCCACGCCAGGCTCATCCGCACGACCGCCGCCGTCGTGGAGGGCCGCGAGGAGCGCATCCCCCTGGAGGAGCTCGCCGAAGCGGAACGGGAGGCCGAAGCGATCGCGGAGACCATCACCCAGCTCGGCCACGAGCGGGTGCCCGACCTCGAACGCATCGACCGCCTCGGCACCGTCGCCGACTCGGCCCACCGCGTCCGCGACCACCTGATCGCGATCGGCCGCATGGTGCGCGAGGAGGAGGTCGACGCCGGGCCGCTGCCCGAGATCCTCGACCGCCTCGCCGACAGCCTGGAGGAGGCCGCCGACGCCATCGACGACCCCGGGCCGCCGGAGGAGGACACCGACGCGCCGTCCCCCGGCGAGCGTCTGGACGAGGAGTTCACCGCCCTCGACACGCACCTGTCCGCCCTCGCCCGGCGCCGCCGCGCGGAGATCAAGCAGGGCGTGGGCGCGGACGAGTTCACCCCGCTGCGGCACGCGCTGCTCCAGGCGTCCAGCACCCGCTACGCGGCCCGCTCCCTGCGCGGCGACATCGAGACCCTCATCGAGAGCTCCCAGAAGGTCCTCGGCACCTGACGGGCGGCGCCGCCGGTCAGCCCTTCGGGGTGCGGAACGTGGTGAGGTCGCCCGTACCGGGCCACGCCTCCGCCCAGCCGCCCGGAACGTCGATCACGGCGAGCGCGCAGGTGGGGAACGACTCCGGCGCGCTCCCGGTCAGGTCGTGCACCAGCTGGTGGACGGACGGGTTGTGGCCGATCAGCAGCAGCGTGTCGACCTCGTCGCCGGTCTCCCGGACGAGCGACAGCAGCGCCTCCGGGTCGTTGTCGTAGATCGACGCCTCGTACGCGACGTCACTGGTGGTGAACGCCAGCCCGTCCAGCGTCTCGCGGGTCCGCACCGCGGTCGAGCACAGCACCAGGTCGGGCGCCAGGGCCGCGCCGCGCAGCCATTCCCCCGCGGCCGCGGCGTCGCGCCGCCCCCGGTCGGTGAGCGGCCGGTCGATGTCGGCCAGGCCCAGCCCTGCGGCGGCCTTGGCATGGCGGAGCACGATGAGCGAAGGCATGCCCGTCACCCTAGCCGGGCCCGCCCCGCTCTCAGGGCGCGACCAGCGCGGCGATCCCCCAGAGGACCAGCATGATCCCGAACATGCCGCCGATGATGATGGCGAAGCCCTTGGGCCCGGAAATCGTGGACTTCTCGCCCTCACTCACAGCCGTCTCCTAGCGTCCCACCGTTCACGACCGCTCCTCGAACGCGGTTCCGGTTACAGCGTACGACCGCCTGCGCGAAGCCCTGACCCGCCCCGCTCCCGACCGGCGGCGCCTCCACCCGGACGCGCGGAAGGGGCCGGACACGCGGAAGGGGCCGGCGGGCGCCGGCCCCTTCCTCCCGTGTGGCTCAGGCCTTGTTGACCGAGGAGGTCTCCTCCTTGCCCGGAGCCGCCGCCTTCGGCTCGGCGGGCTCGGCGTCCCCCGCACCGGACCCGGCGGAACGGGCGGCCTCACCGGCCGCCGCACCGGTGCCGACCGCGGCGGCCGGCTCGCCGGAGCCCTCGACCGGGGGCTGCGACGCCCCCGAGCCGATCGGGTCGGCCCGCCGCTTGGAGATCACGATCGCGGCGACGACCACCGCGACCGCGGCCACGGTGATGCCGATCCGCAGCGGGGCGTTGCCCGCGTACGTCACGACGGCCGGCGCGATCAGCAGCGCCACCAGGTTCATCACCTTGATCAGCGGGTTGATCGCCGGGCCGGCGGTGTCCTTGAACGGGTCGCCGACCGTGTCGCCGATCACCGTCGCCTCGTGCGCGGGGCTGCCCTTGCCGCCGAGGTACCCCTCCTCGACGAGCTTCTTGGCGTTGTCCCAGGCGCCGCCGGAGTTGGCGAGGAACACCGCCATCAGCACGCCCGCCGCGATCGCGCCGCCCAGGAACGCGCCGAGCGGCGCGTACCCGAGGGCGAAGCCGACCGCGATCGGCGTCATGATCGCCAGCAGTCCGGGCGTGGCCAGCTCGCGCTGCGCGTCCCGGGTACAGATGTCGACGACCCGGTCGTAGTCGGGCGTCTCGGTGTAGTCCATGATCCCGGGCTTGGTGCGGAACTGCTCGCGCACCTCGACGACCACCCGGCCGGCCGCCCGGCCCACCGCCATGATCGCCAGGCCGGAGAACAGGAACACCACGGACGCCCCGATGATCAGGCCGATCAGCACGTTCGGGTGGTCGATCGAGAGGCTGAAGTTCGCGAAGCCGCCGAGCGCGTCGCGGGCCTCATTGGACGCCGTCGACAGCGCGTCCACCACCGTCGTCCGGAACGACCCGAACAGCGCCGTCGCCGCCAGCACCGCGGTCGCGATCGCGATGCCCTTGGTGATCGCCTTGGTGGTGTTGCCGACCGCGTCGAGGCGCTCCAGCACGGCCGCGCCCTCGCCCTGGACGTCGCCGGACATCTCCGCGATGCCCTGCGCGTTGTCGGAGACCGGGCCGAACGTGTCCATCGACACGATCACGCCGACCGTGGTGAGCAGCCCGGTGCCGGCCATCGCCACCGCGAACAGCGCGACCGTGGTGTTGCCGAACCCGAGCAGGAACGCCCCGTACACCGCGCCGCCGATGACCAGCGCCGTGTAGACCGCGGACTCCAGGCCGAGCGAGATGCCCGACAGGATCACCGTCGCGGGGCCCGTCCGGGCGCTGTCGGTGACCTCCTTGACCGGCTTGCGGTTGGTCTCGGTGAAGTAGCCCGTCAGCAGCTGGATGGCGCTGGCCAGCACGATCCCGATCAGCACCGCGCCGAACGCGACCAGCCGCGGGTCGGCGTCCAGCCCCCGGATCGCCTGGTCGCTCACGCCGCTCAGCTCGGCGAACGACGAGGGCAGGTAGGCGAACGCGGCGATCGCGACCAGCACCGCCGAGATCAGCGCGGAGATGAAGAAGCCCCGGTTGATCGCCGTCATCCCGGACCGGTCGCCGTCGCGGGGCGCGACGGCGAAGATCCCGATGACCGCGGTGATCACGCCGATCATCGGCACGATCAGCGGGAAGACCAGGCCCTCCGTACCGAACGCCGCGGTGCCGAGGATCAGCGCCGCGACCAGCATGACCGCGTACGACTCGAACAGGTCGGCGGCCATCCCGGCGCAGTCGCCGACGTTGTCGCCCACGTTGTCGGCGATGGTGGCGGCGTTGCGCGGGTCGTCCTCGGGGATGCCCTGCTCGACCTTGCCCACCAGGTCGGCGCCGACGTCGGCCGCCTTGGTGAAGATCCCGCCCCCGACACGCATGAACATCGCCAGCAGCGCGGCGCCGAACCCGAAGCCCTCCAGCACCTTGGGGGCGTCGCCCTTGTAGGCCAGCACGACGACCGCCGCCCCGAACAGCCCGAGGCCGACGGTGAACATGCCGGCGACGCCGCCGGTGCGGAAGGCGATCCGCATCGCCCTCTTCTCGCCGCCCTCCTCGCGCGCGGCCGCGGCGACCCGCACGTTGCCGCGCACCGCCAGCCACATGCCGGCGAACCCGGTGACGGCCGAGAACGCCGCCCCGATGACGAAGAAGACCGAGCGCCCGATCCGTTCGCCGGTGGAGTCGGCGGGGAGCAGGAGCAGGACGAGCGGGATCAGGATCACGAAGATCGCGACCGTGCGGAACTGGCGTTTGAGATACGCGCCGGCGCCCTCCTGGACGGCCCGCGCGATGTTCTGCATCTTGTCGGTGCCTTGACCGGCGGCGAGCACCTCGCGTACCAGTCCGCCCGCGACGGCCAGTGCCAGCAGAGCGATCACGGCGACGACGACGACCAGGGAGAGGTCGCCGCCGCCGAGATCCACTTCTGCGCCGGCCGGGCTCGACAGGGAAAGCCCAGACATCCGTCCTCCTCGACAGGGGCGTTGCGATCTCGATCGCCTTTTAGACGATCTTTACCGCGTACCCAGGCGGGTGGCGCTTTAGACGCCCGCATGGCGACGCGGGTTCGGGGAGTCTACGCAGGCCGGTGCCGAATGAGAAGACTTTCAGCAGCTCAATGAGGACGTCACGGAAAAGCAATCCGTACTACGCCCGAATTTGCCCCGGAAGCCACCGGGCACTCCATCGCCGCAGGTAGGAGCGATGCACCGGGTCGCCGGTTTTGCGATCATGGTCCATGAGATAATTCGATCTTGAAGCGGAGAGCCTGCCGCGAAGCCCGATATAGCCAGACATAAATTCAAGATCTATTCAGACCGCAATGCGAGGGGCTCTCATGATCGCTGGGAAGACGATCCCATAACTCTTCAACGCACACGCCACTGCAGTCACACGAGCCCCACCAGCCACCCACGGCTGTGCTAATCCAATCCGTTACAGCATTACGCTATTACGCCGTTACGCCCACCCACCCCAGGCGTAACCCGATCGCCGGCCAGAAGGGGCTGGGCGCACGTGTCCGGCGGTAGGGGCCGCGCGCGTATGCCCGTCCTAACGTGAAAGGACGGAGGCCCCGGGGGTGGGGTCTCCGTCCTGTTGCTGCTCGGGCGCTGCTCAGGCGGGGGCGTCCCCCTCGGCGGGCCAGCTCATCCGGATCTGGACGCCCTTCGGCGTGGACTCGATGTCCACGTCGTCGGCGAGCCCGGCGATGACCGCCAGGCCCAGCTCCGCCGTGCCGGCGTCCCACACGTGCTCGATGTCCTCTTCCGGCTTGCCCACCTCGGGGATCGCGGTCGCGGTGCCGTCCTCGGGGACGGTGTCGCTCACGATGACCTCGAACCTGCGGCCGGCGCCGCTCAACTCCAGCCGCACCGGCTCGTCCGGGCAGTGCCGGCGATGCGCCTCCACGGCTCTGGAGCACGCCTCGCCGACCGCCAGCCGCACCTCGTCCAGCAGGGCCTCGGCGACGCCGCTACGGCGCGCCACGGCGGTGACGATCAACCGGGCCGTGCGAACGTGAACGGGCAGCGCACTGAAAGAGAGCTCAACGGTCGCCATCTTCCGCGGGGCCGCTACTTCGCGCCCTTGCGCTTCTCCTCGGCCTCGGCGATCGAGTCGTGAATGCCGAAGACCTTGGTCAGCCCGGTGATCCGGAAGATCTTGAGGATGCGCTCCTGGGTGCACACCAGCTCCAGGGAGCCGTCGTGCGCCCGCACCCGCTTGAGACCACCGACCAGGACACCGAGCCCGGTCGAGTCGAGGAACTCCACCTTCTCCATGTCCACGAGAAGGTGGAACTTCCCCTTGTTGACCAGGTCGATGAGCTTCTCCCGAAGCTTCGGCGCCGTGTAGACGTCGATCTCGCCCTCCACGTTGATGACCGTGAGGCCATCGTCGGTGGTGTAGTCGTTCACCTTCAGGTCCACAGATCCTCCAGCGCCGTACAGCTCACTTCGATCCCGCGGCCGCCGGACCCTGTTGTCTGGCCGGCCGGGGCAACGGGACTTCGCCCGTGATTCAACCACGCTCCGGCGCCCGGTACGCAGCTAATCGCCCACTCAGGCGAAAGTTCGAGCCATCCCGTCTGACCTGGTGATCCGCCGGTCATGGCAGGGGGTACGCAGCCGCCGGCGCCGGGGCGTCCCCTCAGTTTTGCCCAGGCTGGCACACTGAAAACCTGATGGCCCCTCAAAGATCTTCTTCACCCCTGGAACGGCTGCTCGCGGACCCCTCGCGCCGCGAGCGGATCACCCATGTGGAGAGCGTTCCGGCGCGTCCTGGACGGCGTGCCGGATGGCCGGGCTGGGCGCCGCCGCTGCTGGTGGAACGGCTGGTCGCGGCGGGTGTCGAGGCCCCCTGGGAGCATCAGGCGACCGCCGCCGAGCACGCCTCCGCCGGCCGCTCTGTGATCATCGCCACAGGCACCGCGTCGGGAAAATCACTCGCCTACCTGCTGCCCTCCATCGCAGCGATCTACGACGAGGAGGCCCGCCGCGAGGGTACGGTCCTCTACCTCTCGCCGACCAAGGCCCTCGCCGCCGACCAGCTCCGCGCCCTGCGCGCGCTGCGGCTGACGCGCGTGCGGGCGGCGACGTACGACGGCGACACCCCCCGCGACGAGCGCACGTGGGTCCGCCAGCACGCCAACTACGTCCTCACCAACCCGGACATGCTGCACCGCTCGATCCTGCCCGCCCACGCGCGCTGGAACGCGTTCCTCAGGCGGCTGCGCTACGTCGTCGTCGACGAGGCGCACGGGTACCGCGGCGTTTTCGGGTCCCATGTCGCGCACGTCCTGCGCCGCCTGCGGCGGATCTGCGCCCGGTACGGCGCCGAGCCCACGTTCATCCTCGCCTCGGCCACCACCTCGGAACCCGCCGCGACCGCCTCCCGCCTCACCGGCCTGGACGTGGTCGCGGTCGACGACGACGCCTCCCCCAGGGGACCGGCCACGTTCGCCCTCTGGGAACCGCCCCTGACCGACCTCCGCGGCGAGCGCGGCGCCCCGGTACGCCGCACCGCGACGGCGGAGGCGGGCGACCTCCTCGCGGACCTGGTCGTCGAGGGCGTCCAGACGCTCGCGTTCGTACGGTCCCGCCGCGGCGCCGAGTCGGTGGCGCTCGGCGCCAAGCGCGCGCTGCGGGAGGTCGCGCCGGGCCTCGCCGACCAGGTCGCCGCCTACCGGGCCGGGTACCTGCCAGAGGAGCGCCGCGCTCTGGAGGAGGCGCTCCGCGCCCGCTCCCTCGTCGGCCTCGCCAGCACCAACGCCCTCGAACTCGGCGTGGACGTCTCCGGGCTGGACGCGGTCGTCGTCTGCGGCTGGCCCGGCACGCGCGCGTCGCTCTGGCAGCAGGCGGGCCGCGCGGGCCGTTCCGGGCAGGCGGCCCTCGCCGTGCTCGTCGCCCGGGACGACCCCCTGGACACGTTCCTCGTCCACCATCCGGAGGCCATCTTCGGCACGCCGGTGGAGGCGACCGTCCTGGACCCCGACAACCCCTACGTCCTCGAACCGCACCTCTGCGCGGCCGCCGCGGAACTGCCGCTCACCGAGAACGACATCGAACTCTTCGGCCCCACCACCGCGGACCTTCTCCCCGACCTCGTCCGCCGCGGATTCCTACGGCGCCGCCCGGCCGGCTGGTACTGGACGCGCCGCGAGCGGGCCACCGACCTCGCCGACATCCGCGGCGCCGGCGACACTCCCATCCAGGTCGTCGAATCGTCCACGGGGCGCCTGCTGGGCACGGTCGACGAGGCGTCCGCGCACACGACCGTCCACGAGGGCGCCGTCTACATCCACCAGGGCGAGTCGTACCTCGTCCAGACGCTCGACCTCGACGACTCCGTCGCCCTCGTGGAAGCGGCCGAGCCGGACTACTCCACCACGGCGCGCGACGTCACCGACATCCGCATCGTCGAACGGCTCCGTTCCACGCCCTGGGGCGAGGCGACGCTCGCGTACGGGACGGTCGAGGTCACGCGGCAGGTCGTCGCGTACCAGATGCGCCGCCTCCAAACGGGGGAGATGCTCGGCGAGAAGCCCCTGGAGCTGCCGCCGCGCACCCTCCGCACGCGCGCCGTCTGGTGGACGCTCTCCGCCGAACGCACCGAGGCCCTCGGCGACCTCGACCTGGCCGGTTCGGCGCATGCCGCCGAGCACGCCTCGATCGGCCTGCTGCCCCTCTTCGCCACCTGCGACCGCTGGGACATCGGCGGCGTCTCCACGGCCGCGCACCCCGACACGGGCCTGCTGACCGTCTTCGTGTACGACGGGCACGAGGGCGGCGCCGGATTCGCCGAACGCGGCTACGCGGACGCCGCCGAATGGCTCCGCGCCACCGGCGACGTCATCGCCGCCTGCGAATGCGAATCGGGCTGCCCGTCCTGCATCCAGTCGCCCAAGTGCGGCAACGGCAACGACCCGCTGGACAAACACGGCGCCCTGACCCTCCTGGCCGAACTACTACGCCAAGCCCCCACCCCCTAGCCCCCCGCCAGCCAAAGCCCCACCAGCCAGAGGTCCACCACCTAAGAGCCGCCGGTCAGGACCCATCCGGCCAGGAGCCGTCGGCTAAGGGCCCCGCCAGTCAGGGCCTACCAGCTAAGGGCCGCCGGACAGGGTCTGCCGGTTAGGAACCCGTCGGCCAAGGGCCCGTCCGTCAGAGCCCGCCGCTCAAGGGGCCCGCCAGTCAGGGCCTGCCACCTAAGGACCGCCGGTCAGGGTCCGTCGGTTAGGAACCCGCCAGCTATGCGCCGTCGATGGGGCCCACCAGCTAAGGAGGCCGTCCGTCCCGCCGATTAAGGGCCGTCGGTCCGGGGCCCGCCAGCTGGGGGCCGGTCGGTCAGGGCCCATCCGGTTAGGAGCCCGTCGGTTAGGAACCCGCCAGCCATGGGGCCGTCGACCGGGGGCCCACCAGCTAAGGGCCGTCCCTCAGGGGCCGTCCGTCGGGCCCGCAAAATGGCGGTCGTCGGCTAGGAGCCGCGTCAGTTAGGAGCCGCGGGAACGTGGCCCCGGGCCTTGGCGAGTTCGCGCTGCAACTGGCGCTTCTCCATCTCCAGGGTCTGCATGGACTCCTCGTGCTCGTCCCGCAGCTCCCGAAGCTCGCGCCTGATGTCCATCGCCCGCCTCAGGCCGAGCGTGGCGACCAGCACCCCGGTCACGAACAGGACGGCCACCACGACGCCGGCCATGAAGACCTGCCACTGCTCGGTGACGCCCGGGACGGCCTCCCCGAAGAGGGTCAGCCGCACCGCGCCCGCGTTGCCCGCGACGACGCCGGCCCCGGCCACGACCGCGCATGCCGCGACCAGCAGCCCCAAGAAGATCATACGGAGGGCCTCCTCCCGGAACTCCGGACGATTCGGCAGATCTTGGCTGGCAAGGGAGCCTAACCCCTTCCCGATCCCCGGCACCAGGGGCGCCGACCTCACCCGTTCCGGCTACTTGCGGCGGCGCCCGCGGCCGTCCGCGTGCCGGCCTTTAGGGTCGGCGATCCGCACGTCGACACCGTCCCTGGAGCGCCCCAGGGTCGCGGGACGGCGCCGCGCGGCCGCCGGCTCACCGGCCTTGCGCGCCCCCTTCGGCGCGTCCTTACTCGGCGCGGCCTTCGCCGGTCCGGCCTTCTTGGCTCCCGCGAGCCCCGCCGGCCGGACGATCTCGCTGGTCTTGGCGACGGCCTCGGCGCGCGCGATGTGCTCGCGGGCCCGGCGGACCCGGGCGCGCCCGCTGCCGCCGCGGGCGGTCCGCGCCGCCTTGCCCTGCACGCTCACCCCGCTCTGCGCCACGCGCAGCTTGCGGGTCCACGTCCCGAGGTGGGCGGCGACGACCAGCAGCACCAGCGCGATGCCGACGCTCCGGCCCCACTGCAGGCTGTCGACGGCCGAGGCGTTCTCCGCCTTCGGGTTCGCCTGGTTGGCCACCTGCGGGGCGGGATAGGTGAAGCCCGGCGTTGCCCCGTCCGGCTGGACCGACGGCAGCGTGACGGGCGACCGGTCGTTGAACGGCGTCAGCGGAGCCGTGCCGTTCGGGGGAGGCGAACCGGGGAGTGAGCCCGTCCCGCCCCCGCCCGACCCCGTGGAGCCGCTGCCGACCGAGGCGCTCGTCGCGGCGGCCCCGGAGGAGACCGAACCGCCGAGACCGTCGGGCCGCTTGGCCCGAACGCTGATCGGGACCGTCCCGCTCGCCGACGCCGGAACGCTGAACGTGGCCTTGCAGCTCGTACCCGAGCACAGGGAGCCCGCGGACCCGCTCTTCGACCCCGCCGAGCCGGCGCTGACCGTGTAGCCGGAGATGTCGTCCTCGAGGCCCAGGTTCCAGCTGACCGTGAGCTTGCCGCCGGACGCCTTCGCCGACACGCCGCTGGGCTGCGCCGGCGGGATCTTCACCGTGAAGGTGCTGCGGGCCTCGACACCGCCGATGCCCTTCTTGATGTAGACCTCGTACTTGCCGTTGCGGCGCAGCGGGATGGTCGCCGACAGGTTGCCCGCCCCGATGTCCCGCTTCGTGAGGAAGGTGTCGCCCGAACCTGGAATGACGGCGCGCATCTCCGTCTTGAAGATCCAGGCCGAGTACGCCTTGGCCGTGACCGACGACCCGCTCCTGATCACCGAGCCGTTCTTCGGGGCGCTGACCGTCGACTCGGCCGCCTGCGCCGGCGTCGCACCGAGAACCGGGAGTCCCATCGCAAGGGGTGCGGCCAGCAAGATTGCACCGATCCTGCGAATCCTCGTCACGGCCTCATTCCCTTCATCGAACGCCCTGCCGACGGGCTCCTCACTCGTTCGTCCCGCCGTTGGGCTCGAGGGGTGGGGGGCCGGTCGCAACCGTCGTGCCGAGTGGTACCTGTGCGCTTACGGAAGCGTAACGTACCACCGGGTAGCAAAAGTCACAGGATGGCGACAAAGAGTGGACACCCCTTCGCCGTTTCCTTCCCCGCGACATCTATTGACATCTCGTACAACGAACTCGAAAGGTCAGGGTACGCCCTCTGATCCCACAGGACCAGCCCTGGCCCGAGAAACCACCTCCATCCCTCTGAACCTCGCGGTCACCGACACATCGACGGTCCCGTCCCGGACCGAACAACGCGAAAGCCGCGCCCCACCCCCTTCCGCGACCTCGGCCGCCACCCGGCAGGCGACCACCCGCCCCTCAATGGCCCGCCCCGCACCCCCGAGCGCCGCCAGATCAGCCACCGAATCGGCCCGATGCCGAGCCGCCCGAGCCGCTCCCACCCCCAGAGCAGCCACCCCCACTCCCCAGACCACCCCCATGAACGCGACCACCCACACAACCCCCGCCCCCCGATCCCGCCCACTCCGCACCCCATTCCTCCTCCCACGAATCCCCACAACAGCCCCCACAGCACCCACGCCGCAGCAGCCGCCCGAAATAGACCCTCGATTGGCCCCTCACACTGGGTCCGCACCGGACCCGACAACCGCACCTCACAAACCCCGCGGATGGGCCTGGGGCCACAGCAGGCGTCCAGCAACCGGTGCCCGCAACGAACCCGACCAGACGCCCCCTCACGAGCCCGCCACTGAGCCATGGCCGAGTGACGACACGCCAAGTCCGGATGGATGCTCCGTGAATTCAGCGCCTACGAACGCGTGGCATTCGCTCCGGGCTCGGTCGCCGCTCGCGCTTCCGCTTGCACGGTCAGGGGGAGCACGTTGGTGTGTCCCGGCGGACTGACCGGGACGCTGACCTCGACCAGCGAGATGGCGGCATCACGCCGAACGTCCACCTGTGCTCCAGCCGGGAGGGCCGCGACGACCATGGCCTCCACCGCCGGCAGCGCCTCGCCCCGTGCCGCCGCCCGAGCACCACTGCGCGCCGCGTCCGTACACGCGACCTGAACGGACGCCGCGGTCACGCCCCACATGCTGAACGCGGTGACGAGCACGAGCGCCGGCAGCGCGACAGCGATCTCCGCAGTGACCATCCCCCGGTCCGCCCGGTCGCTCCGGCCGTCCCCCTGGTCGCCTTCGTCCTCCCGCCATGACGCCCTCACCCCGCCTGCCGCAGGGCGCGCTTGATGAGCGACACGAGCAGCCCCTGGATCTCCGAGCTGGTGACGATCTTCAAGAGCAGTCCCGCGAACGCCGTCGCGGCGATCACGCCGACCGCGTACTCGGCCGTGGACATCCCGGCATCGCTAGCGGCGGTCCGCCATCGCCGTACCGCCGCAGTGATCGTGTCCATCCGAGGCCCCCTTCCCCTGGTCGGACGCCGCTTGCGCCCAAATCAAGGGTCCGGCGGGCGAGCCTCCCGCACCAGATGAACGCCGTTCTGTGGAAAACCCCGCCCACACGTCCCCGACCGGAACGGGAGGAGGCCCCTGCACAGCGGTAAATGAACGGAACCCGCGACGGCATCGGCCTATCCTGAACGCATGAGTCCGTTCGCCGGTCAGGTGATGATGCCCCGCTCCCGGGGCCGCTGACGCCGCACGGACGATCGTTGCGAGGCCCTGGCACTGGGGCCTCGAACGGTGTTCACGGTCGGAGCCCCTGACATTCGGAGGTTCCCATGACCGCACCGCATACCTACATCACCACCACGATCCCGTACGTCAACGCCCGCCCGCATCTGGGCTTCGCGCTGGAGCTCGTCCAGGCGGACGTACTCGCTCGCCACCGCCGACAGCGGGGCGACCGCGTCCGGTTCCAGACCGGTACCGACGACAACTCGCTGAAGAACGTGCTGGCAGCCGAGGCCGCGGGTGCCGATGTCCAGGAATTCGTCGACGGTAACGCGGCCGCGTTCGTCGCGTTGGCCGAGCCATTGTCGCTCTCGGTGGACGACGTCATCCGCACCAGCCGGGACCCGCGGCACCGCGCCGGCGTGGAACGGTTCTGGCAAGCATGCGCCGAGGCAGGCGACCTCTATCGCAAGCACTACGAAGGCATGTACTGCGTCGGCTGCGAGCAGTTCTACACCCCGGCGGAACTCGTCGGCGGCCGGTGCGCCGAGCACGGCACCCGACCGCAGTGGGTCTCTGAGGAGAACTGGTTCTTCCGCCTGTCCCGCTACGCCCATCGGCTCCACGAGCTCATCGCCACCGGCGCGCTGCGCGTACGACCTGACGAGCGCCGCAACGAGGTGCTCGCCTTCATCGCCGCCGGCCTGGAGGACTTCTCCATCTCCCGGTCCACCGCCAGGGCGCGCGGGTGGGGCATCGCCGTACCCGGCGACCCCGGCCAGGTGATCTACGTGTGGTGGGACGCACTGGGCAATTACCTCACCGCACTCGGCTACGGCACCGGAAGCCCGGACCATCGCCGCTGGTGGAACGACGCCGAACGCCGCGTCCATCTGCTCGGCAAGGGAGTGCTGCGCTTTCACGCCGTCTACTGGCCGGCCATGCTGCTGTCGGCCGGGCAGCCGTTGCCGACCGACATCCTGGTGCACGGCTACCTCACCGCGGACGGCCGCAAGATCAGCAAATCGGGCGGCGCCGCCGTCGATCCGGCCGAACTGGTCGAGCGGTACGGAACCGACGCGGTCCGCTGGTGGCTGCTGCGGGAAGTGCCACGGGCCGGGGACGCCGACTTCACCGCCGACCGGCTCGTCCACCGGTCCGACGACGAACTCGCCAACGGAGTCGGCAACCTCGTGAACCGAGTCGTCTCCATGATCCATCGCTACCGCGACGGCGAGGTTCCCACCGGTGACGTACCGGCTCCCGAAGCACAGGAGCTGGAGGCTGCGATCCGCCGGGCACCGGATCTCGTGGACGCCTCGCTGGCGGACTTCGACTTCCGCCACGCCACCACGGCAGTGTGGAACATCGCCGATCAGGCCAACCGCTACATCAACCAGGTCCGCCCCTGGGAGCTGGCCAAGGCCGAACGCACCGGTGACGATCATGCCGGACGGCGGCTGGACAGCGTGCTGGCCACGCTCGTCCGCTCATGCCAAGCGATCGCCGAGCATCTGCTGCCTTTCCTGCCGGACGCCGCGTCCCGCATCGACCTCCAATGCACGCCGCATGAGGGGCGGCTCCCTGCCCCCGTACCCATCTTCCGCAAACTGTCCGACCCGCATCCGCCAACCCACCAAGCCAGGCCGTGACCGTGACCAGGCGATGCCGATGCAGGGAGCTGCCATGACGGTCATCCTCGCGGTCGACGACGTACGCGAGCTGCCCCGGGCGACCCGGATCGCCCGCACCAGCCAGGAGGGCGTCCGACTCCTCGAAGAACATCGCGCCCGCGAGATCGACGAGCTCTGGCTCGACCACGACCTGGGTGGCGAGGACAGCATCATGCCGGTCGTGACCCTGCTGGAACGGGCCGCCTTCGACGGCCGCCCGTTCACGATCGGCACGGTCTACGTACACAGCGCCAACCCGATCGGCGCGGAGACGGTCGTACGAGTCCTCAAGCGCTGGAGTTACAACGTTCGGCAGGTGCCGGCCCCACACCCCACGACCTCATGAGCAGGGTCTCCCGCCACGCCACCGAAGAGAGCCACAACACCTTCCCTGAACTCGATCCCGTTCGAGGGGGCATGTGGGCGTGGCGGCGCTCCACCTGGCACAGCCTCTTGTGCAAGCCGAGGACGCCGATTCGGAGCCGTCCAAGGGACGTTAGAGGAGACATGCAAGCACGGCGTCCACTCTGTCCGGCACGAACCCCGGTACAGACCCAGTGCGCCGATGAAGCCCGCTCGGAGGGAGCCCGCGGGTGCGGCACCGCTCCGCCCAACACGGATCGCGGTACCGGCCACGGCTCCAACGCAGTCTCCGCCAGCGGCCCACCCGCGTCATCCAGCACCACGCTTCGGCGGCATCGGCCCCGCACATCCCGCACCGCCGCATCTGCGCATCACCACGGCAGGAGGATCGTGGTGGCGATCGAGGCGATGGCCGGTACGACTCCGAGGAGGACGAACGCGGGCAGGAAGCAGGCGCCGAGCGGGGCAAGCGACATGATGCCCGCGGTCCGGGCGCGCGCGGCGGCCGCTGTGCGCGCCGTACGCCGCTGGTCACGCGCGAGCCGTTCAAGAGGGCCCGCGGGCGCGGCGCCGCTCCGCGCAGCACGGATCGCGGTACGGGCCAAGGGCGCCAACTCGGGCTCCTCCGCCAGAGCCAGCCAGGCCGCCTCAGGGTCGGCTCCTAGCTTGATCTGCGCCGCTACCCCGTGGAGGTCCTCACCGAGCGGACCACCGACCGCACCGGCCACGGCCTCCACGGCTTCGCTCCATGGCGTACCGCCGCGCAGGCACGCGGCGAGCAGGTCGACCGCGATGGGCAGATCGGCGATCAGACGCGCACGGCGCCGCCGCTCTTCCTGGCGAGAGACCCGTCCAAAGGAACGGTGAACCGCCACCCCGACCAGGACACCCAACCCGGCACCGAGAACTCCGCCGATCACCGCCGCACAGACCAGACCTGCCAGGACCGTGGCCGCCCACCGCAAGACTGCCTCGCGCCCCTGCGACTCGGCCCCATCCAGCTTCACCGACGCACCCGACACACCTGCAGGAAACTCCGCACGCGATTGCCGCTGACCCGCGACCCCATTGCCCCACCGATGCTGCGTATCGCGCCGCGACCGCCCCTGGTCTTCCTCGCCAGAAGGCATGCGAAGCTGCTCAGGCCAGGGCCGTCGAAAATTGGGAAGTACGTACTCCGGCAGCTCCTGGTCTTCACTGCTGGGAGGCTGTCGACCAACTCGCGTCGACGGCATGCGCACGAAGTGACGCTGCCCGGGCCATGGCCGTCGTGGAACAGGCGGTAGGCGCCCCTGCGAGCCGTGGTCTTCATTGCCGGGAGAACCTCGAACAAGCCGCGTCAGAGGCTTGCGCAAGCGGCGACGCTGATCCGCCCGCCGAACACCGAAAAACCCTCGCCGAGACGCATGACGACTGCCTTCCATCCCTGGCCCCTCAGCACTCCGGATGGCGAGCTGGCGCCTGAGCCTTCGCGAGGCAGGCGAGGACAGACAGGGCAGCGAAAATATCCGCGCACCGAAGCGGATGACGAACGCCAGAATCAGCACGATCTTCCCTCTCCGGACAGACCGAGGGCCGCCCCTTCCCGAACGGACACGTGTCCGCTCCATGAACGACTACGTCCGCGCACCATCCGCCACCCCCATCACTGGCGATCCCGTCGCCTCCATCACCCCGAGAGGCACCATGAGAACCGCGAAGCGATCTCCCCAGCGGTCTCTGACACCACCCTGGCTCACCCAAGAACATCCGAAATGCCAAGAAGATCCGGTCCCGAGAGTCTTGGAAATGTCGCCGACTTCGGGAGCGGTTTCATCGAGCCTCCGCTGCGATTTCGGCGAGGCGACCTGTCCACCAGAGGCCGACGACGTTGAGCGCGACCCCTCCGAGCAGGCATCCGAGGCCGGGGAGCGTGGCGAAGAGGAACCTCAGCGGGTCCGCGCCCAACGCGGCCGCCATGCTCAAGCCGAGGGACGGCAGGCCCGCGAGCAGCCGTGCCGTTGCGCGGGGTCCAGCGAGCTGCGTGGCGATCTCTTGGCGTTGCGCTTCCTCGTCCCGTAACGCGGCGACGAGGCCGTCCAAAACCGTGGCGAGAGAGCCGCCCCGTTCAGCACCGATCCGCCAGCAGGCAGCGAGGAGGCGGAGTCCTTCCGCCCCCGGCCGCGCGGCCAAGTCTTCCAGTCGCTCGACCGGCGATGCGTACGCCTCAAGCCCCCGCAGGGAAATGGCCCCAGCCTCACGTTCCGCCTGCTCGGTCAGTCGGCTCCGTCCCGCCGCATCCCCACCATCACCCGCGCCCGCCCCCTCTCCCGCAGCTGCGCCTGGGCCCGCGCTTGCGGCTGCGGCTACGGCTGCGAGCGGTTGCTGGCGAGCGATGCCGGGTGGCGGCGGCTCACAGTCCGGACTCGCCTTCAGAAGTTCCACCGCGATGCGCTGATCGAGGAGCGTCGCAGTGATGGTGAACGCCTCGTCCGGCGTACGCCCCGCCGAGAGTTCGGAAGCCATGCCGTCGCACAACTCGATGACCCCGTCCCGCCATCGCTGTGCCGAGCTCTTTCGCTCGCCCACAGCACCCGTCCACGCGCGTACGTGCCGCACGAGTCGCGCGATCAGGCGCCGCCCCCGCGTCCTCCTTGGGTCCTCCCGAATGAGCAGGCGCCTCAAGCGGCGCTCCGGTGCCTTGGGCTTGGCCACCAGCCACACCAGGGCGCCTGCGCAAGCGGCCGCCAGCCCGATGAGCGCGCCCATGCCGGGTCCTCCTAATCAGTCTCAAGGGGTCAGCCATCGCGGCGGTCTCTTGGGTTGGTAGCCGTTGGCCGTTGGGCACTGCTGTTCCTCACTTGTGCTCCTGGGCCTGGAACCTGCTGAAGGGTCATGTCCCTGCCGTCCGGGTCGTCCGCACCGCCCCCCATTCGCAGCACACCTGCTGCCGTCCCTCAGGTGATCTCTCCATGAGTCGGCATGTCGACATGACACCTCCTCGGATCTACAGCTCGCCCGCATCCCCGCTACAGCGCGCCCGCTGCCGAGTCTTCGGTGACCCGCATGAGGTGGCATAGCGGCATCAGACGGCATCGGCCTTTCAAGCAGCCCGCACCTCCATCCACAGCGCGACCGCTGCTAGGAGATGTCTTGGGGGCGTGGGGGCTTGAGTGGTCAGGGTGGGGTCCAGTGGGGGAGGCGGGTGGCTAGGAGGGTGGCGCCTGGGGCGGTTCTCGTGGTGCCGGTCGGGGTGAAGGAGATGGCGGGGGTCGCGGTGATGTAGCCGTCGGGGGTGCGCGTCAGGAGGCAGATCTCGGAGACGCGGCGGGGGCCGCCGTTGGGGGCGCGGGTCAGGTGGATCACCAGGTCCAGGGCCGCCGCGGTCTGGCTGTGGACGGCCTCGCGGGACAGGCCGGCGGCGCAGCCCAGGGCTTCCAGGCGGGCCGGGACGTCGGCGGCCGTGTTCGCGTGGAGGGTGCCGCAGCCTCCTTCGTGGCCGGTGTTGAGGGCGTTCAGGAGGGTGACGACTTCGGGGCCCCGGACCTCTCCTACGACCAGGCGGTCGGGGCGCATTCTGAGGGCCTGGCGGACCAGGTCGTGGAGGGTCACGCCGCCGGCGCGTTCCACGTTGGGCGGGCGGGCCTCCAGGCGGACGACGTGGGGATGGTCGGGGCTCAGCTCGGCGGAGTCCTCGACCAGGACCAGGCGCTCGCCGGGGTCGGCCATAGACAGGAGGGTGCTCAGGAGGGTGGTCTTGCCCGTGCCGGTGCCGCCGGTCACCAGGAAGGCGGCGCGGGCGGCCACGACCGCTGACAGGAGTTCGGCGCCGGCGGGCGGGACGGTGCCCGCCGCGACGAGTTCGGCGAGGGTGAACGCGCGGCGGCGCGGGAGCCGCAGGGACAGGCAGGTGCCGTTCGGTGCGATCGGCGGCAGTACGGCGTGGAGCCGGATGCCGCCGGGGAGGCGGGCGTCGGCGTACGGGGAGGCGTCGTCGAGGCGGCGGCCCGCGGCGGCGGTGAGGCGCTGGGCGAGGCGGCGGAGCGTGGCCTCGTCGGGGAACCTCGTCGTGGTACGGGTCAGCCCGGCACCGGCGTCCACCCAGACCTCCGCGGGGCCGTTGACGAGGACGTCGGTGACGTTCGGCGAACGCAGCAAGGGCTCCAAGGGGCCGGCGCCCACGAACTCGGCCCGTAATTCGTCGGCCAGGGCGAGTACCTCGCGATCCCCCAGGAGGCGTTCCTCGGCGCGCAGGGCCGCCGCCACGCGGCCGGGGGTGGGTTCGGCCGTGGTGGTGGCCAGGCGGCCGCGTACGGCGGCGGAGAGGCTCGGCGGGATGGCGGTCATGCCGCCTGCTCCAGGGGACGGCCGAAGTCGAGGGAGGCGAGGAGGCGCGAGCAGAAGTCGCCGACGGAAGTGCGGCGGAGAGAGCCCGCGAGGTCGCCCGTTTCCAGCGCGGCTGCGAGTTTCCGGTCCTTGTCGAGCGATCCCGCCAGGGGGAGGTCGAGCGCCTGGGCCATGAGTTCGGGGGTGACTCCGCCGCCGGAGGGGCCGCGGGCGACGAGGCGCAGGTCGCGGACGTCGTCGCGGAGGGTGCTCAGCAGGTCGTCGGCGGCCATCGTCGCGCGGACCTCGGCGGGGACCAGGAGGAGCGCGACGTCCGCCGCGAGGAGGGCGCGGCGCCCGACCTCGTTCCGGTGGCGGGGGACATCGGCGATCACGAGGTCGAAGGCGCGGACGGCGGCGTCGAGGAGGGCGGCGGTCGCGTCGCCGGTGACGGCGGTGGAGCCGCCGCGGCTCCAGGAGAGGACGGAGAGGTCGCCCAGCCGTGGCAGCGCCTCGTACAGGTTGGCGGCGCTGAGGCGGCCGTGGCGGGTGGCGAAGTGCGGCCAGCGCGCCCCCTGCTGCTCCTCCAGGCCCAGGACGAGGTCGATGCCGCCGCCCAGCGGGTCGCCGTCGACGAGGAGCGTGCGCAGGCCGTCGCGGGCCGCGGTGAGGCCGAGGGCGGCGGAGAGCACGCTGGCGCCGGCGCCGCCGGTGGCGCCCAGGACGGAGACCAGCGTGCCCCAGCCCTCGGCGGGTTCGGCGGCGGCCGCCAGGGCGTCGATGAGCCAGGTCTCGTCGTCGGGCAGCCGGGCGACGTCCTGCGCGCCGATCTCCACGGCCCGGCGGTACGGGTCGGCGGTGTCGCCGGCCGCGGCGACCAGCGCGACGCCCGGGCGCCGGTCGGGCGTGCGGGCGGCGATCTCCCCGGCCAGGTCGCCGCCGACCAGGATGAGCGACGGCCAGTGCCAGTTGCGCCGGGCGTGCTCGGCCTCGTGGACGAGCTCTATCTCGACGTCCGCGGCGGCCGCCAGCCGCAGCAGGTCGTCGGTGATCGAAGGGTCTCCGGTCGCGATCATGGCCGCGATGGTCATGGGGCCTCCCGCCGTCTGGGAAATCCACCATGCGGCGGCCGCGAACGGAGGCGGAAGGGGCCCGCGAGATTGTGGATAACTCCGCGCGGCGGGGTCCTAGACCGCCGGCGGCCTTCTCAGCGGTCGGCGGCTCGTGGAAGAGGTAGAGGGCGCCGCCCGGGGACAGGCGGTCGCGGAGGACGGCCAGGACGTCCACGGCCCGGCTGATGCGGTCCGGTACGCGAGCCATGGACCGGAAGTCATCGGGCGGCCGGGTGGCGCGCTAGCCGCCCCCCCGGCGC
>NZ_JBGNUR010000006.1:51736-386826 GCF_041951345.1 Actinomadura sp. 21ATH
ACACCGCGCGCCCCCGCCCCCGCCCGCGGGGGGCGGGGTGGCGCGATAGCCGCCACCCGGCCGCTCTACGACAGGGCGACCCCCGCCGGGGGGGAGAGCGGGGGTCGCCGAACGGTCCGGCTCCGGGGGGGTAGAGCCGGCCCGTTTTCCTAGAAAGCCTCGGAAGATCGAATCAGGCGGATGCCGGTTCGATCTATAGAGCGGGCAAAGTCGCTGCCTCCAGTGTAGGCAGATACAACATATGCTGCCCGATCGTCCAGAGTTCCGTCGAGCGGCAAAGTCATCCTGCCGGGTCATGCTTTCTTGCACCTGGTGGAGAGGATCCCACCCTGCGAGCCGCGTGACGTCGTAGGCGCTTCGCCGCTCCCGCCGGAGAACCGCCGGGAAAGCCCTGGACGAGGTTGGGAGCGTACAGCAGATCTAAAGATCCTTCCGGCACGGGACGAGATCGCCGACATAAAGAATCGATCACACTGCGTGATCGATTCCGGGATGTGCCGGAGTTGAGACGGTATCTCCCGGAATGGCGGCCAGTGGTGGCCGGTGCCCGGAGGGGCGGGCGCGGCTTTGGGACGGCCGCTCGCCGAATAGGGGCTTGTCATCAGGGCAAATAAGGCGTAGACAGGAGTTACGGACCAAGTGTCCGAGCACGGCAGCCGGGCACCCACGCGCGACCAGCCGCGGGAGGCGCGTAGTGACGGGCTTGACCCGCTCCTACGAATATGAGGTGCACGCTTGGTAACCCGGTGTGACGTGACTGGCGGCGGCGTCCCGCAGCGAGGGGCGCCGTTCGCTATGCCAGGAACGATCAATCACATTCGCGTATCACAACGGCGCACGTGAGGTCACGGCGGCGTGGCGCGCCCCGAAGGCTTACTTTTCGGAAAGGGCGCGGTTACGCCGGCAGCAGGTGTGAGTGGCCCTCAGCCACGCAGGAACGCCTCGCAGATGGCCTGCGAGTCGCGCGCCGCGGCGGCGGTCGCGTCGGCGCAATGGCGGATCCAGCCGGCGACGCCGTCCTGCGTCCCGGTGGCGTAGCCCCGCAGGGCGGCGGCGTAGCCCTCGGCGAGTTCCGCGTGACCGACCTCGGGCGCGGTGAGCGACTTGGGGTCCAGGCCGCGGGCGACCAGCGTGAGGCGCTCCGCGGCCCGCGCGACGATGCCGTCCCCCCACCCGAACGGGCGCAGGGTCAGCAGCTCGCCGTGCGCGATCGCGGCGACGACCAGGGCGGGGGCCTTCGTCGGGCCGGTGAGGAGGCCGCTCAGCATGTCCAGGCGGGCGGCGACCTCGGCCGGGGCCGGCGGCTCGCCCAGGCCGAGCGGGTCCTTGGCCGCCCGGTCGGAACGGGGCCGCCCGAGATCGGCGCTGTCGACGGCGTCCGCCGCGGCCAGCACGTGCAGGCGGGCCAGCACCTGCCGCGGCGCCTGACGCCAGGTCTCCGCGAGGGAACCGAGCTCCGCTGAGACCCGCAGCGCCCCCTGCACGGTGGGGTCCGCCGGGTTCTCCGTGCTGCGCAGCTCTTCCAGGGTGACCGAGGCGCCTTCCAGTACGGCGGTCGCGCGCGCCCCCCGCAGGGCGGACTCCGTGGACACCTCCGCGCTGCGCCGGCGGAGGATGCGGTGCCCGAGCAGCCTGTCCACGGCGGTCCGGGCGTCCGCGACCGCCTCGGCCACACCGGGCAGGTTCGCTACTTGGGCAAGGGCGTCGGTCACGCGCCCGACCCTATGCGGTCGCCGGTGTTCGCACGTCACCGCCCCGGGTAACGGTCGTCTCGCGGCCCCCGGCGGAACGGGCGGCTTGTGAGTCGGCAACATCCCTGGTGAAGTGGGTCTCACCGGGCGCCTTCCTCTCGCAACAAAGGAGTACGCGTTGAGCCAGAGTCAAGAAACACTGTCGAACCTGTTGCAGGAGACGCGGCGCTTCCCTCCCCCGGCCGACCTCGCCGAGGCCGCGAACGTCAAGGCCGAGGCGTACGAGGAGGCCGCCGCCGACCCGCAGGCGTTCTGGGCCCGCCAGGCGGAGCGGCTGAGCTGGTCCAAGCCCTGGGACGAGGTGCTCGACTGGAGCAACCCGCCGTTCGCGAAGTGGTTCGTGGGCGGCGAGCTGAACGTGGCGTACAACTGCGTCGACCGCCACGTGGAGGCGGGCAAGGGCGCCAAGGTCGCCTTCCACTGGGAGGGCGAGCCGGGCGACAGCCGGACGCTCACCTACGCCGACCTCCAGCGCGAGGTGAACAAGGCGGCCAACGCCCTGCTGGAGCTGGGCGTCAGGAAGGGCGACCGGGTCGCCATCTACCTGCCGATGATCCCGGAGCTGCCCATCTCGATGCTCGCGTGCGCGCGCATCGGGGCGACCCACTCGGTCGTGTTCGGCGGCTTCTCCGCGGAGGCCCTGCGCACGCGCATCAACGACGCCGAGGCCAAGGTGGTCGTCACCGCGGACGGCGGTTTCCGGCGCGGCAAGCCGTCGGCCCTGAAGTCCATCGTGGACGAGGCCGTGGAGGGGACGCCGTCCATCACCAAGGTCGTGGTGGTCCGCCGTACGGGCGAGGACGTCGCGTCCCATGACAGGGACGTGTGGTGGCACGACCTGGTGGAGCGGCAGAGCGAGGAGCACAAGGCGGAGGCGCACGACGCCGAGCACCCGCTGTACATCCTGTACACGTCCGGTACGACGGGTAAGCCCAAGGGCATCCTGCACACGTCCGGCGGTTACCTGACGCAGGTCGCGTACACGCACCACGCGGTGTTCGACCTGAAGCCGGAGACGGACGTCTACTGGTGCTCGGCCGACATCGGCTGGGTGACCGGGCACTCGTACATCGTGTACGGGCCGCTCGCCAACGGCGCCACCAGCGTCATCTACGAGGGCACCCCGGACACCCCGCACAGGGGGCGCTGGTGGGAGGTCATCCAGAAGTACAAGGTGTCGATCTTCTACACGGCGCCGACCGCGATCCGCACCTGCATGAAGTGGGGCGACGAGATCCCGGCGGAGTTCGACCTGTCGTCGCTGCGCGTGCTGGGCAGCGTCGGCGAGCCGATCAACCCCGAGGCGTACGTCTGGTACCGCGACAACATCGGCGGCGGGCGCGCGCCGGTGGTGGACACGTGGTGGCAGACCGAGACCGGCGGCATCATGATCAGCCCGCTGCCGGGCGTCACGGCGGCCAAGCCGGGCGCGGCGATGACGCCGCTGCCGGGCATCGCGGCGGACGTGGTGGACGACCAGGGCCGGCCGGTGCCGAACGGCGGCGGCGGGTTCCTGGTGGTCAAGGAGCCGTGGCCGTCGATGCTGCGGACGATCTGGGGCGACGACGAGCGGTTCGTGAAGACGTACTGGTCGCGGTTCGAGGGCCTGTACTTCGCCGGGGACGGCGCCAAGAAGGACGACGACGGCGACTTCTGGCTGCTGGGCCGGGTGGACGACGTCATGCTCGTCTCGGGCCACAACATCTCCACGACGGAGGTGGAGTCGGCGCTGGTGTCGCACCCGAAGGTCGCCGAGGCGGCCGTGGTGGGCGCGACCGACCCGGTGACCGGGCAGGCGATCGTGTCGTTCGTGATCCCGCGCGGCAGCGCCGGCGGCGAGGTGGAGGGCGAGGACTTCATCAAGGAGCTGCGCGACCACGTCGCCAAGACGCTCGGCCCGATCGCCAAGCCGCGGCAGATCATGATCGTTCCGGAGCTGCCCAAGACCCGGTCCGGCAAGATCATGCGGCGGCTGCTGCGCGACGTGGCGGAGAACCGCAGCATCGGGGACGTCACCACGCTGGCCGACAGCACGGTGATGGACCTGATCTCCGAGAAGCTGCCCGCGTCCAAGTCCGACGACTGACACGCGGCCGAGGCGCGTTCCGGGCGGCCGTTCCCGCGGGGGAGCGGCCGCCCGGACGGCCCTGGGTGTGACCGCCGGGCCGGTGATCGGTAAGTTCGTGGGCGTCTCCGGCGGATCCCGGCCGCGGGGCGGCGCCGTATAGGGCGTTCGCAAAGGGTCGGGGCCGGTTTCACCGTTTCTCTGCTGTACGGCGGTTTGGCCTATACCGACCCCGCACAATTCGAGAGAGTGACGACAGCGGTCCTGATAGCGGGCCTCCTCGCCTCGGTGGCCGCCTGGAAGGAGAGAGCGAATGTCCGAGGCACTGCCGGGCGAACGCGTCGAGGAGAAGTCCCTCGGCGAACTCGTCGCGCTGGCGTCGAGCAACGTCTCCGACCTGGTCAGGGCGGAGATCGACCTGGCCAAGATGGAGCTGAAGGGCGACGCCAAGAAGGCCGCTCTGGGCAGCGTCATGTTCAGCGTGGCGGGCCTGATCGCCGGGCTGATCGTGATCCTGCTGTCGATCGCCGCCGCGTACGGGCTGGTCGCGCTGGGCGTCTGGCACTGGGCCGCGTTCCTGATCGTCGCGGGCGTCTACCTGCTGCTCGCGCTGGCGCTCATCGGGATCGGCTACTGGCGGATCAAGAAGATCGAGGGGGCGAAGCGGACCCGCAAGACCCTCAAGGACGACTTCGCCGCGCTGCGCCGCCGCGGCGACTCCGCCGACGCCGACGCCGGCACTCCAGCGCTGACGGACTGACCGGCCATGCCCGCGTTCGGCTCGTCCATCGTCGAGGTCGACGGCCCCTGGACCCACCGCACGGTCAGCGCCGGGGGCACCCGGTTCCACGTGGCGGAGGCCGGTGAGGGGCCGCTCGTGCTGCTGCTGCACGGCTTCCCCGAGTTCTGGTGGTCGTGGCACAACCAGCTGGTGTCCCTCGCCGCGGCGGGCTACCGGGCGGCGGCGGTGGACCTCCGCGGGTACGGCGGCAGCGACAAGCCGCCGCGCGGGTACGACCTGGTCACGCTCGCCGGCGACGCCGCCGGGCTCGTCCGGGCGCTCGGCGAGGCGAACGCCATCGTCGCGGGCCACGACTGGGGCGGGCTGCTCGCCTGGACGATGGCCGTGTACCACCCGAAGGTGGTCCAGCGGCTCGCCGTGGTCAGCGCACCGCATCCGCTCCGCCTGCGCCAGGCCGTACGGAGCGATCCGCGCGGCCAGGGATGGGCGGCGCGGCACATCTTCGGCTACCAGCTGCCGATGTGGCCCGAACGGCGCCTCATCAGGAACGACGCCGAATTCCTGGGACGCCTCCTGCACGAATGGTCGGGCCCAGGGTGGCCGGACGAGAAGACCGAACGGCTCGTGCGGGACGCGATGCAGATTCCGGGCACGGTCCACTGCGCGCTCGAATACCACCGCTGGTTCATCCGGTCGCAGCCCCGCCCAGATGGCATCCGGTACGCGCACCGCATGCGCACGCCGATCCAGGTGCCCACCCTGCAACTGCACGGCTCCCTGGACCCGTGCACGCTCCCGGCCAGCGCGCAGGGGTCCGGCCGCTACGTCGAGGCGCCGTACCGGTGGAAGCTCATCGAGGGCGCCGGCCACTTCCCCCACCAGGAACGCCCCCGCGCGTTCGACGCGCAGCTCCTCGGCTGGCTGAAGGACCCCGAGCCGGAGCACTGAACGGAGCACCGCGGCACAACCCCGGGCGTCGCGCTCCTCCTGCGTGCGCTCACAATGGGGTCATGCGGGATCGCGACGAGACGGGGCGGCCGCGCAATGCCCGGCCGCGCGACGCGTACGGGCGCCCACTGCCCCGAGGCGCCGCCGGGACGCCCACCATGCCCGACGACCTGACCGTGACGCCCACGGAGGCTCTGGAGCAGGCTCAGCGGCTCCTGGACGAGGACAGGCCGTTCCACGCCCACGAGGTCCTGGAGGCGGCGTGGAAGGCCGCGCCCGAGGCGGAGCGCGAGCTGTGGCGCGGCCTCGCCCAGGTGGCGGTGGGCGTCACGCACGTGCGGCGCGGCAATCCGCGCGGCGCGCGAGCCCTCCTGGAACGCGCCGCCGACCGCATCGAGGAGCACTCACGGAACGCGCCGCACGCGCCGTACGACATCGACGCCCCCGGAATCGTCGCGGAGGCGCGCCGCATAGCGGAGAGCGCCGAGAACGCGGCGGACGGCACCGAGCTCCCCATAGCGCTGCGCCTGACCCGTTCCGGGCGACCGGAAACGTAACCGCAACCGGCCACCCGCCCTTGCAGCGAGATCAGCCGAGGCCAGCCTAGGTCGGTCGAGGTCAGTCGGAGCAGTTCTGCGTCGTGACGGGGGTCGTGGCGGCCGCGCCGGCGCGGGCGTCCGGGGCGACCTCCTCGGCGGTGAGCGCGTAGCCGGTGGCCGGCGCGTCCAGCGCGGCCGCGAAGATCACGCCGTACACGGTGCCGTCGCGGGCCAGCAGCGGGCCGCCGGAGTTGCCCGGCTCGACCGTGCCGCGGATCGCGTAGATCTCCCGGCTGACCTGGCCGGCGTGGTAGATGTCCGGGCCCTTGGCGGTCTGCCGGGCGCGGATCCGGGCGGCGCTCGCGGTGAACGGGTGGTTCTTCGGGAAGCCGGCGATGATCGCGTCGTCCCGCACCTTGGCCTCGCCGGCGAACTTCAGCGGCGGCGCGTCCAGGCCGGGCACGTGCAGGACGGCGATGTCGCGCTTGGGGTCGTACAGGACGACGCGGCCGCGGTCCCGCGCGCCGCTCAGCGAGGCGATCACGGACTGGCCGCGGGCGCCGGCGACGACGTGCGCGTTCGTCATCACGCGGTCCTTGGCGTACACGAACCCGGTGCCCTCGATCTTGCGCTGGCACTGCGGGGCGGTGCTCTCGACCTTGACGATGCTGCGCTTGGCGGCCTGGAGCGCCGGCGTGTCGAGGATGGCGTCGTCCGGCGGCGGCACCTCGACCACCGACTCGCCGCCGAGCCCGTTGAAGACCTGCGGGAACTCGCTGGCCTTCACGAACCCCTGGAACGAGGCGAACCAGGTGGCGGCCTGCGACGGCATCACGCCGTCGATGCCGTTGATGATCGTGGAGCCGTTCACCTGGGTGCGGACCGGCTTGAACTCCGAGCCGGCCACCAGGCTGCCGAAGAACCAGGCGACGATCAGCAGCGACAGCGAGCTGACGACGGCGCCGCCGGCGGCGTCGGCCGCCCGGGCGTTGTCGCCGGTCACGCGGTTGCGCAGCACGGCGCCCACGGAGGACGCGATCAGCTGCCCGAGGGTCGCGGACAGGAACGCGATGACGATCGCGAGCAGCGCCTGCTGCGCGGCGCCGTCCACGGCGGCCTCGGCGATCGGCGGCGCGATGAGGACGCCTATGACGCCCCCGCCGACGAAGCCACCGAAGCTCAGCAGGCTCACGATGAAGCCCTGCCGGTAGCCCGAGACTGCGAACAGCACGACGAGCACGAGCAGTATCAGGTCCAGAAGGTGGTCGCCCAGCACCGCTTCACCGTATAGCGCGAACGGCCCGCCGTACGTCCCCTCGCTGTACCAGATTGTGCGTCCTTATCTCGCCGTCTGGTGCGATGCGCGCCCGTTCCCGGCCGCGTACGGTACGGGATCGCCGGTCGGGCGGGGATCAGGTGGCACCGGCCGGGACGCCGGAAGAGCGCCGGAAGGGGTGATCAAGGCCACCCGTTCTCAGTCGCGGGCGGCCAGGTCCAGCACCTTCTGCGGGAGGTCCTCCACGCGCTCGGTGTCCCAGGGGCGGTTCCAGCCGCCGGCGTCCAGCACCTCCGTGAGCAGCCCCGCGGTGAAGCCCCACACGAGCATGTCGCGGACCTCGAACGCCGGGCCGAGCCTGACGCCGGACGGGTCCCGCACCATCAGCCGGTTGGCCGGGTCGACCAGCTCGGCGATCGGGACGCGGGCGACGGTGGCGACCTCGCCGGGATGGCCCGGGGCGATCTCGGACGGCTCGCGCCACCACGCGGCGACCGGCGTGACGCGGTGCCGGCTGTGCCGCAGGTAGAGCTCGGGGAGCGTGGCCAGAACCTCCACGCCGGCCCGCTCGACCCCGGCCTCCTCCCACGCCTCGCGCAGCGCGGCGTCGACCGGGCCGCCGTCCTCGGGGTCGATGCGGCCGCCGGGGAACGCGGGCTGGCCGGCGTGCTTGTTGAGGGTGGCGGCGCGCTCGGTGAGCAGGATGTCCGGTCCCTCGGGGCCCTCGCCGAACAGGATCAGGACCGCCGCGGCGCGGGCGCCGGGCTCGGGCTCGGGGCTCAGCAGCGGCGGCACCGTCATGTGCGGGGCGGTCCTGCAGAAGCGGTCGAGCCAGGCGGGATGCGAGGAGGGGATCTCGGTCACGCCTTACCCAACCCGCCCGCGCCGCCGTTGCTTCCCGTGGCGGGAACGGAGCCGGTCACGGTCACGAGAACGGGCCCTCCTTCACCAGCTTGCGGGCGGTCGCCTCGTCGGTCGGTCCCTCGCCGTACGCGGGGCACAGCCGGGCCAGCGGGCAGGCGCCGCAGGCGGGGCGGCGGGCGTGGCAGATGCGGCGGCCGTGCCAGATCAGCCGGTGCGAGAGCATCGTCCAGTCCTTGCGCGGGAACAGCTCGCCGACGATCTTCTCGACCTTCACCGGGTCGGTCTCGTCGGTCCAGCCGAAGCGCCGGACCAGCCGGCCGAAATGGGTGTCGACGGTGATCCCGGGGACGTCGAACGCGTTTCCGAGGACCACGTTGGCCGTTTTACGGCCGACCCCGGGCAGCTTCACAAGATCGTCCAGTTTGCCGGGAACCGCCCCGTCGAAGCGTTCGCACAGGTCATGCCCGAGTTTCATAATATTGTTGGCCTTGGCCCGGAAGAACCCGGTCGACTGGATCATCCGCTCGAGCTCCTCGCGGTCCGCGGCGGCATAGTCCTCGGCCGTCCGATACCGGGCGAAGAGAGCCGGTGTGACCGCGTTCACCCGGCGGTCCGTACACTGGGCGGACAGGATCGTGGCGATGAGCAGCTCTAGCGGGTTGGTGAAGTCCAGCTCGCAGTGCGCGTCGGGGTAGAGCGCGGCGAGCTCGCGGTTGATCCGCCGGGCACGGCGGACCAGGGCGAGGCGCGTCTCCGCCCGGGGCCGGGGCTTGCGGGGCGCCGTCACGGAGGCGGGACTACCGTTGCGAGGCACGTGGGCAAGGGTACGTCCTCGGCTCCCGTCGTTCGGCGCGCCGCGGACCCTACCCTCACGTACGCGGTGGGACGTACGTCACACTATGCATGTAGGTGTTCGAGGAGGAGAAGCGTGACCGACCGCGACGTGGACGTTCTGAGCAGGGCCCCGCTGTTCGAGGCACTCGACGAGCAGGGCGCCAAGGCGCTGCGCGCCAACGTGACCGAGGTGCGGCTGGCACGCGGCCAGACGCTCTTCAACGAAGGGGAGACGGGCGACCGCCTCTACGTGGTGCTGGACGGCAAGATCAAGCTGACCAGGGCGGCCCCGGACGGCCGGGAGAACCTGCTCAGCGTGCTCGGCCCCAGCGAGATGTTCGGCGAGCTGTCGCTGTTCGACCCGCGCCCGCGCACCGCGAGCGCGATCGCGGTGACCGAGTGCCGGCTGGCCGGGCTCGGCCACGACGACCTGCGCCCCTGGCTGACCGGGCACCCCGAGGTGGCCGTCCAGCTGCTGCGCGCGCTGGCCCAGCGGCTGCGCCGGACCAACGACGTGATGGCCGACCTGGTGTTCACCGACGTGCCCGGGCGTGTCGCCAAGCAGCTGCTCGACCTGGCCGAACGGTTCGGGCAGCCGTCCGAGGCCGGGCTGCACGTGCACCACGACCTCACCCAGGAGGAGCTGGCGCAGTTGGTCGGCGCCTCCCGGGAGACCGTCAACAAGGCCCTGGCCGACTTCGCGCAGCGCAACTGGCTGCGGATCGAGGCGCGGGCGGTGGTCATCCTCGACATCGAGCGGCTCCGCAAGCGCTCCAAGTAGGCCGGAGCACCTCCGAGACAGCCCAGAGCAGCCCGGGAGTCCCGGGCGCGCGCCCCCCGCCCATCGACCGACGCGGCGGCCCGACCGCTCCCCTCGGGAGGTCGCCGCACCCCTCAGCCGCGTTCGCGGAGGTATTCGAGCTGCGCCTCGACGGACAGCTCCGCCGCCCCCCAGAGCGACCTGTCGACATCCGCGTACACCTTCGCGACCACGTCCTTCGCGGTACGCGCGCCCTCCGCGAGGGCGGCCTCCACCTGGGCGAGGCGCTCGTGCCGGTGCCGGATGTAGTGGTCGAGCACGCCGATCGGGTCGTCCAGCTTGGGGCCGTGGCCCGGCAGGATCGTGGCGGCCTCGCGCTCCTCGGAGAACTTGCGCAGCCGGTCGAGCGAGCCCAGGTAGTCGCCGAGCTTCCCGTCGAGGACGGTCGTCCCGTACCCGAGCACGGTGTCCCCGGTCAGCACGGCGCGGTCGGCCGGGAGCCAGAACGTCAGCGAGTCGTCGGAGTGCCCGGGGGTCTCCATGATCCGCAGCTCCAGGCCGCCGGTGGTGACCACGTCGCCCTCGGCGAGGCCCTCGTCGCCGAGGCGGAGCCGCGGGTCCAGGGCGCGTACCGGGACGGTCCCGCGCCCGCCCGCCGCGGCCGCGGCCAGCTCGGCGAACCGCGCGGCGCCGGCCGAGTGGTCGGGGTGGCCGTGGGTGAGCAGGATGAGCCCCACCCGGCGGCCCTCGGCCGCGATGCCGTCCACGACGCGGCGCAGGTGGACGCCGTCCTTGGGGCCGGGGTCGACGACCACGACCTCCTCCGCGCCGGGCTCGCCGATCACCCAGGTGTTGGTGCCGGTCAGGGTCATCTCGGACGGGTTCGGCGCCAGCCAGCAGCGGGCGCGTTCCGTACCCATCCCGTCGATGTCGCTCATGTCACCCATCCTGCCCAACCGCTGATCATGGCCGAGGGCCGGGTTCCACCGGCCGAGACGGTTCAGATGCCGCAGCGCGGACGACCCGGCGATCCGGTACCGGACCGCGCGGGACAGGGCGCCGCGACGCGAGGACACGCGGCTCAGCCCTGCGGGTAGTACTGCTCGGTCCCCTCGGGAAGCACCAGGTACGGGACGCCGTCGACGATCTCCGCCTGCGGCTCGTTCACCACGATCTCGCGCGGCGCCGCCAGCACCTCGGCGACCGTGCCGAACTCGGCCAGCTCCGCGAGCGTCGCCAGCGTCGGCGGCAGCATGAACCAGTCCCCGGCCCGCGCCCGCTCGACCGCCTCCGCCGGGCGGACCCACGCCACCCGGTCGGCCTCCGTGCTGACGTCCCGGGCGCGCTGCCCGGCCGGCATCCCCGCGACGAAGAACCGCGTGTCGTACCGCTTGGGCTCGATCGCCGGGGTGATCCAGTGCGCCCACGGCCGCAGCAGGTCCGAGCGCAGCACCAGACCGCGCCGCTTCAGGAACTCGCCGAACGACAGGGAGCGGTCCAGCAGCGCCTGCCGGTCCGCCTCCCAGTCGTCCCCGCGCGTGTCGTCCACGACCGTGCCGCCGGTGGGGCCGGCGAGCAGGACCAGCGTCTCCTCGAACGTCTCGCGGACCGCCGCGCACACCAGCTCGCGCGCCAGCGTCTCGTCCGCCTTGAACGCCGTGCCCCACTCGGCCGGGGACGGGCCGGACCAGCCGGGCGCGGCCTCCCCGTCGCGCGGGTCGACCGAACCGCCGGGGAAGACGTACGCGCCGGGGGCGAAGGCCATGGAGGCGACCCGGCGGAGCATGAACGCCTGGAGCCCGTGCTCGTCGTGGTCGCGCAGGACCACGACCGTCGCCGCGTGCCGCGCCGGGGCGGGCTCCAGCCGGCCCGCCCGGATGTCCTCGAGCCTCTCCACGAAGCTCTGGGGCAGCTTCAGCCCGCTCACCATCGCGCACCCCACCGCATGATCCTCATGACGGTGTATTCGGACATACCGAATGCCGTTCCGTCAAGGGTGGCGCCCGCCCCCCGGCCGCACGGCCCCGGCGGTACGGCCCCGCCGGTCAGGACACCTCGGCGATCAGCTCCACCTCGACCGGCACGTTGCTCGGCAGCACGGCCACGCCGACGGCGCTGCGGGCGTGCACGCCCGCCTCGCCGAAGATCTCCGCGAGGACGTCGCTGGCGCCGTTCACGACCTTCGGCTGGCCGTAGAAGTCCGGCGCGCTCGCCACGAACCCGAGCACCTTCACGATCCGGACGACCCGCGACAGCTCGCCCAGCTCCGCCTTCAGCGCCGCGACGCAGTTGATCGCGCAGATCCGGGCCTGCTCGGCGGCCTGCTCCAGGCTCACCTCGGCGCCGACCTTGCCCAGCACGTGCAGCTCGCCCTTCACGAACGGGACCTGCCCCGAGGTGTAGACGAGCGAGCCCGTCCGCCGGGCCGGGATGTACGACCCGGCCGGCGCCGCGACCTCGGGCAGCTCCAGCCCGAGCTCGCGCATGCGCTCCTCAGGAGTGCTCATCGCGCTCTCACTGCTCCACTTCGCGCTTGAAGTAGGCCACCAGGTTCTCCGGGTTGGGCCCCGGCAGGACGGTGACGAGCTCCCACCCGTCCTGGCCCCAGTTGTCAAGGATCTGCTTGGTCGCGTGCACCAGCAGCGGAACGGTCGCGTACTCCCACTTCTTCATGCCGCTCAGCCTAGCGATCGCCGCGGGTCAGGCCCCGCCCTCCGGGGGTGTCCGCTCGCCGGCGGCGAGACCGCGCGTGGCCTCGTCCTTCGCGGGCTTCGGCTCGTCCAGGCCGATCACGGGCGGGACGTTCTGGGCGGATTCGAGGGTGGAGGGCGCCTCGGCGGCCTTGGCCAGTTCCTCCTCGGCCCTGGCGAGGCGCTCGCCCAGGCCCGGCTTCTCCTGCTCGGACGCCTCGGCCCCCGCGGCGGTCCCCTTGCCGCCGTCGGTCATCCGGTCGAAGAACCTGAGGAGCTCCACCGGAAGCGGCATGACGAGCGTGCTGTTCTTCTCGGCGGACACCTCCACGACCGTCTGGAGCAGCCGGAGCTGGAGCGCGCCCGGATCCTGCGACATGATCTCGGCCGCCGCGGCCAGCCGCTTGGACGCCTGGAACTCGCCGTCCGCGGTGATGATCCGCGCCCGCCGCTCCCGCTCGGCCTCGGCCTGCCGGGCCATCGAGCGCTTCATGCCCTCCGGCAGCGAGACGTCCTTGATCTCGACCCGCTCGATCCGGACGCCCCACGGCGCGTCGGTGATCTCGTCCATGATCGCCCGGAGCCGTATGTTGATCTTCTCTCGCTCGCCGAGGAGCTCCTGCATGTCGGTCTGGCCGATCACGGAGCGCAGCGACGTCTGCCCGATCTGGGAGACCGCGTACCCGTAGTTCTGCACGTTCACGATCGCCTTCACCGGGTCCACCACCCGGAAGTAGACGACCGCGTCGACCCGTACGCTCACGTTGTCCTGGGTGATGCCCTCCTGCGCCGGCACGTTCATGGTGACGGTCTGCTGGTTGACCTTCTGCATCCGCTCCATGATCGGGATGATGAACGTCAGCCCCGGGCGCCGTACCGCGCCGGCCCGCAGCTGCCCGCCCCGCTGGACCTGGCCGAACCGGAAGACGATGCCGTGCTCGAACTGCTGCACGACACGTACCGACGAGGCCGCCCCCAGCAGGGCGAGGATCACCAGGACGACCAGGATGAGTCCCACTTCCATCACGGCTCCTCACGCGTCGTGAGCCGAGTCCGCGCGGGACTGCGGGCCCGGCCCGATGACCGGTCGTACGTTTCCCAGCTAACCTCGCGGGGAGGCCCGAGACAACGGTCCGCCGCATCACGTTCCGTGAACACCGGAACACCGTGTCAGGAATCACTTGCATGAGGGCGGACCACCCTCTGAAGTCCTTGCCGAGCGAACGATATGGTCGATCGGGTGAGCGCGAGAGACACCGACTGGGACGGCGTACGCCTCCATGTGGTCACGGGCAAGGGCGGGACCGGCAAGACGACGGTCGCCGCGGCCCTGGCCCTGGCGCTGGCCACCGGAGGCCGCAAGGTGCTGCTGGTCGAGGTCGAGGGCCGGCAGGGGATCGCCCAGCTCTTCGACTGCCCGCCGCTCCCGTACGGGGAGCGCAAGGTCGCGGTCGCCCCGGACGGCGGCGAGCTGTACGCGCTCGCCATCGACACCGAAGAGGCGCTCCTCGAATACCTGGAGATGTTCTACAGCCTCAAGCGGGCCGGCAAGGCGATGTCCAAGCTCGGTGTGGTCGACTTCGTCACCACCATCGCCCCGGGCCTGCGGGACGTGATCCTCACCGGCAAGACCAGCGAGGCGGTGCGGCGCCGTGAGAAGGACGGCTCGTTCGTGTACGACGCCGTCGTCATGGACGCCCCGCCGACCGGCCGGATCACCAAGTTCCTCAACGTCAACGACGAGGTCTCCGGGCTGGCCAAGGTCGGGCCGGTGCGCAACCACGCCGACACCGTGATGAAGGTCGTGCGCAGCCCCGAGACGGCCGTCCACTTCGTCACGCTCCTGGAGGAGATGCCCGTCCAGGAGACGACGGACGGCATCCAGGAGCTCACCGAGGTCGGGCTGCCGGTCGGCGGCATCATGATCAACATGGAGCATCCGCCGCTCCTGACGCCCGACGAGACGGCCGCGGCCGCCGCGGGCACCCTCGACGCGGAGGGCATCCTGCGCGGTGTGAAGGCCGCCGGGCTGGAGCACGGCGCCGAGGCGATCACGGCGGTCCTCGCCGCCGAGGCCGGCGAGCACGCCCGCCGCACCACGCTGCAGCGCCGCGAGAAGGAGCGGCTGGAGAAGATCGACCGGCCCCGCTACACGCTCCCGTTCCTGTCGGACGGCATGGACCTCGCCGGGCTGTACGACCTGGCCGAGTCGCTGCGCGAGCAGGGCGCCGCATGAGCGGCGCGCACCGCACGAGCGGAACGGCCGGCAGGGGCGGCGCGCGCGGCGTGAGCTGGACCGCGACGCGCGGCGTGAGCTGGACCGCGGACGACCCGCGGCGAACGGAAGAGGCGAGATGAGCCCGACCGGCAAGACCCCGCCCGCCCTGGACGTGGACGCGCTGATCGACGACCCCCGTACGAAGATCATCGTGTGCTGCGGCTCCGGCGGCGTCGGCAAGACCACCACCGCCGCGGCCCTCGGCGTCCGCGCCGCCGAGCGCGGCCGCGACGTCGTCGTGCTGACCGTCGACCCGGCCCGCCGGCTGGCGCAGTCGATGGGCCTGTCCGAACTCGACAACAACCCGCGCCGCATCGAGATCGACGGCGACGGCGAGCTGCACGCCATGATGCTCGACATGAAGCGCACCTTCGACGAGATCGTCGAGGCGCACGCCGACCCGGACCGGGCCAAGCAGATCCTCGCCAACCCCTTCTACCAGTCGCTGTCCTCCAGCCTGTCCGGCACGCAGGAGTACATGGCGATGGAGAAGCTCGGGCAGCTGCACCGCTCCGGCGCCTGGGACCTGATCAT
Organism: Actinomadura sp. 21ATH; assembly: GCF_041951345.1. Taxonomy (NCBI): domain Bacteria; kingdom Bacillati; phylum Actinomycetota; class Actinomycetes; order Streptosporangiales; family Thermomonosporaceae; genus Actinomadura; species Actinomadura sp. 21ATH. The sequence goes on from NZ_JBGNUR010000006.1 coordinate 67,018, forward strand.
CGTCGACACCCCGCCGTCCCGGAACGCGCTGGACTTCCTCGACGCCCCCGAGCGCATGGGCCGCTTCCTGGACGGCCGGTTCATGAAACTGCTCGCCGCGCCCGCCAAGACCGGCGGCCGCTTCGGCGTGAAGGTCATCAGCGCCGGCTTCGGCATGTTCACCGGCGTCATCAACAAGGTGCTGGGCGTCCAGCTGCTGCGCGACGTGCAGACGTTCGTGGCGGCGTTCGACACGGTGTTCGGCGGGTTCCGCGAGCGCGCCGAGAAGACGTTCCGGCTGCTGCAGACCCCGGGCACCGCGTTCCTGGTGATCGCCGCGCCCGAGCCGGACGCCCTCCGCGAAGCGTCCTACTTCATCGAGCGGCTCGCCGAGGAGCGCATGCCGCTCGCCGGGCTGGTCGTCAACCGCGTCCACGAGTCGGACGGCGACGTCCTGACCGCCGCCCGCAGCCAGGCCGCCGCCGAGACGCTGGAGGAGCGCGGCGAGCACACGCTGACCGCCGCGCTGCTGCGCATGCACACCGCGCGCATGCAGCTGGCGGCGCGCGAGGAGCGCCTGCGCGAGCACTTCGCCTCGGCCCACCCCGCGGTGCCCATCACGGCGGTGCCGGCGCAGGCCGAGGACGTCCACGACCTGGACGGCCTCCGCCGGGTGGGCGTCGACCTGGCGGCGAGCTGACCGGCCGCGCGCCGCGCCGTCCGCTGCCAGCCGTCCGCTGCCCGCTGCTCGCCGCTCCTGCGAGCGGCCGCACGTCCGACAGAGCTCAGGAACGACCGTAGGCCCGGCACCCTTCGCGGGTGCGGGCCTACGGTCGTCACGAAGACCTTGCCTCGCCGGTGATCGAGGGAGGCGGGTCGCCGGTCAGCTGGCGACGAGTTCGCTCTCGTCGGGCTCGACCGTACGCTCGTACTCCTCCTTGGCGGTCTCCAGCAGTTCGCGCCACGAGCGCACGTCCGGACGCCGCCTCAGCAGGGCCCGGCGCTCGCGCTCGGTCATGCCGCCCCAGACGCCGAACTCGATCCTGTTGTCGAGGGCGTCGGCCAGGCACTCCGTACGTACCGGGCAGCCGCGGCAGATGAGCTTGGCTCGGTTCTGCGCCGCTCCCTGTACGAACAGGGCGTCTGGATCCGCGTTACGGCAGGCGGCGCGGGCGGTCCAATCCGTGATCCACATCTTGGCCCCACTCCCCTAGGGTCTGTGTCGATTTGCGCTCCTTGGCCAGACGGGCGCGGACGTCAGGCCGCCAAACGAAAGCCGTGGGGAAGAACTTACGGAAGCGAGGGGGGATTCAACAGACCCCGATGGGCCCATTCTCGATATAGCCCTCCAGGGCCATACCGCCGGAACGGACTAGTTACCTCTAGTTGACGTTCGAGCCGCCACCGTGGTTGTCACGAAACCGAGGATCGTTCGGTGAACGCCTCCCCGGCCGACCGCGCTCCCATCGTCCCGCACCGCCGGCCACTCCGTACGGCAAACGGGTTGATCGGCCGCGCGGCACCGGGTCGTACCGGAGAAATCCCAGCTCAGCTGGTATCGCACCCGGGAGTGGTCCACCCCGAATGAGCGACCTGTCCCGTATGCACTGGTCATCCACGCGTACCCTAGAGCGCGTGCACGGTGTTAAAGAGAATCGGCGGCAGGCCATGGCCACCCTCTTCCGGCTGCTCGGAGCGGGGGTCGCCGCCGGTGTGCTGGTCGCGTTCATCGCGCTGCCCGGCGTCGGGAGCGCGGGCCTGACCGCGCGCGACGCCGCGAACAACTTCGAGGCCATGGAAGGCCAGCTGAAGACGTCGCCGCCGTCCGAGAAGACGGTGATGTACGACGTCAACGGCAAGGAGATCGCCCGGTTCTTCGACAAGTACCGCGAGTCGGTCCGCCTCGACCAGGTCAACCAGATCATGAAGCAGGCGATCGTCGACATCGAGGACTCGCGCTTCTACCAGCACGGCGCGCTCGACCTCAAGGGGACGATCCGCGCGCTGGCGTCCAACGCCAACTCGGAGCAGACGCAGGGCGGCTCCACCCTGACGCAGCAGTACGTCAAGAACCTCCTGGTCGACAACGCCAAGACCGACGAGGAGTACGCCGACGCCACCGCCCCCACGGTCGGCCGCAAGCTCCGCGAGCTGCGCTACGCGCTCGACCTCGAGCAGCGGATGACCAAGGACCAGATCCTTGAGGGCTACCTCAACATCGCCTACTTCGGCGGCGGCGCGTACGGCGTGCAGGCCGCGTCCAAGCGCTACTTCAGCAAGCCCGCCAGCGCACTCACGCTCGGCCAGGCCGCGCTGCTCGCCGGCATCACGCAGAACCCCACCGCGTACGACCCCACCCTGCACCCCGACGCCGCCCGCAAGCGCCGCGACGTCGTCCTCTACCGGATGGTGCAGCTCGGCCACGCCACCAAGGCGCAGGCCGACGCCGCCGCCGCCAAGCCGATCGAGCTGAACGAGACCAAGCCGGTCGGCGGCTGCGAGACGAGCAAGGCGCCGTACTTCTGCGAGTACGCCAAGTACGACGCGCTGCAGGCCCTGTCCGGCGGCAAGTACTGGCAGCTGAAGCCGAAGCAGCGGCAGGACATCGTCAACAAGCTCAACCGCGGCGGCTACACCATCCGCACCACGCTCGACATGAAGGCGCAGAACGCCGTCGACAAGGCGCTGCGCTCGGCCGTGCCGCCGGCGGGCAACCGGGTCGGCGCCGAGGCCATGGTCGAGCCGGGCACCGGCAACGTGCGCGCGATCGGGCTGAGCAAGCGGTTCGGCGCGGGCAAGGGACGCACCACCATCAACCTGCCCGCCAACGTCGCGCACGGCGGCGGCACGGGCGTGTCGGCCGGCTCGACGTTCAAGATCTTCACCCTGCTCGCCGCGCTCGACGAGGGCATCCCCGTCAACACCAGCTTCAACTCGCCGGAGACGATGACCATCGGCGGCTTCCAGCCGTGCAAGTACACCGGCATGTTCGGCGGCAAGAAGTACGACGGCGAGATGCTCGGCGGCGGCGGAGGCTGGACGGTCTCCAACGCGGGCGACAGCGAGCAGGGCAACTTCAACCTCAAGACCGGCACCTGGCACTCGGTCAACACGTTCTACGCGCAGCTGGAGAAGCGGGTCGGCGTCTGCGACTCGGTCAAGATGGCCGAGAAGTTCGGCATGAAGCGCGGCGACGGCAACCCCCTGGCGCCCGTGCCAGCCCAGGTCCTCGGCGTCAACGACGTCGACATGGTGAGCCTGGCCGCCGCGTACGCCGGCATCGCCGCGCGCGGCAAGTACTGCCAGCCCAAGTCGATCACCGAGATCGTCGACCCGGCCGGCAAGCCGGTCAAGCTGCCCAAGCAGGACTGCCACCAGGCCGTCGACGAGGACGTCGCCGACAAGGTCAACAGCATCATGCAGGGCACGCTCTCGCAGGGCACCGCCAAGGGCCGCGGCATCGGCCGTCCCGCCGCCGCCAAGACCGGCACCTGTGAGGCGCACACCTGCGCCGTCTTCGCCGGGCACACGCCGAACATGGCGGCCGCCACCGCGTACTGGGACTTCCGCGGCCCCTGGAAGTACAAGGTGTACGGCGTGTACGGCGCCGACACGCCCGGCGCGATCTGGCAGAACAGCATGCGCAACGCGCTCGCCGGCAAGCCCGCTCCCGGGTTCGCCCGGCCGACCAACAACTTCGGCGACACGATCCGCGTCCCCGACCTGAAGGGCATGTCCGTCGGCGCCGCCACGGCCCGCCTCAAGGCCGCCGACCTCCAGGTGAGGGTGTCGCCGCGGCCGATCGAGTCCGACGCGCCGAAGGGCTCGGTCGCCTCGACGTCGCCGCAGGCCCAGGGCGAGGTCAGCCCCGGCACCACGGTGATCCTCTACATCAGCAACGGCCGCCGCGGCGGGGACAGGCCCGGCCCCCGGCCGGGCGACGACGGCTTCCGCTGGCCCTGGCAGGACTGAACGGAGAACGCCCCCCGGGAAACCGGGGGGCGTTCCTCACTTTCCGGCGAGTTGCCGCTTGACCTCCGCGGCCACCCGGCCGCCCTCGGCGCGCCCGGCGACCTTCGGGTTCACGACCTTCATGACCTGCCCCATGGCCCGCGGCCCGTCCGCCCCGGTCGCGGCGATCGCGTCCGCGACCAGCGCCGCCAGCTCCGCGTCGCCGAGCTGCGCGGGCAGGTAGTCCTCCAGCACGGCGCCCTCGTCCCGCTCCGCCCGCGCCTGCTCGCCGCGTCCCGCGTCCTCGAACGCGGTCGCCGCCTCCCGGCGCTTCTTGGCCTCCCGGGCGAGCACCTTGACGACGTCGTCGTCCGACAGCTCGCGGGACTTCTTGCCGGCCACCTCCTCGTTCTTCACCGCGGTGAGGGCCATCCGCAAAGTGCGCGTACGCACCTCGTCGCGGGCCTTCATCGCGGCCGAGAGGTCGCTCTCCAGCTTCTCCTTCAGGGCACTCATGGGGACAATCATGCCCGCCGCCCCCACCCGGGCTCACCAGGATTACGCGCGGGTGCCCGATTCTGGGAGCATATGAGGCGTCGGGTTTGAGCCCTTGGAGGGAGAACCGTGCGAAAGCTCTACGCCGTACCCCTGGGACTGGCGGGTGCGGGCGCGGCCACGTTCGGATACGCGTCCGTCATCGAGCGGAACTGGTTCCGGCTCCGCCGGTTCGACGTACCCGTACTGCCTCCGGGCCGCCCCTCCGTCAAGATCCTGCACATCTCCGACGCCCACCTCACCCCGGGCCGGAGCCGCCTGATCTCCTGGGTCCGCTCCCTGGACGCCCTGGAACCCGACCTCGTCATCAACACCGGCGACACGCTCTCCCACCGCGACTCGATCGGCCCGTTCCTGGACGCCCTCGGGCCCCTCCTCGACCGCCCGGGCGCCTTCGTGTACGGCTCCAACGACCTCTACTCGCCGATCTTCAAGAACCCCCTGCGCTACGTCTGGCGCACCAGCAAGGCCGACTACAAGAAGCGCCGCCGCGAGCCCGACCTCCCGTACCGCGAGCTCGGCTCCTCCCTCCAGGCCGCCGGCTGGCTCGACCTCAACAACCGCATCGGCCGCCTCAAAGTGGGCGAACTCGACATCGAGTTCGGCGGCATCGACGACTCCCACATCAACCGCGACCGCTACGACAAGATCGCCGGCCCGGTCGACCCGCAGGCGGACGTCCACCTGGGCGTCATGCACTCCCCGGAACCCCGCAACCTCGACCGCTTCACCGCCGACGGCTACGACCTCCTCCTCGCCGGCCACACCCACGGCGGCCAGGTCTGCGTCCCCTTCTACGGCGCCCTCGCCACCAACTGCGGCATCGACCGTCCCCGCGTGAAGGGCCTGCACCGCCACCGCGGCTCCTGGCTCCACGTCTCCGCCGGCCTCGGCACGTCCCCCACCGCACCCATGCGCTTCTGCTGCCCGCCCGAAGCGTCCCTCCTCACCCTGGTCCCCCGCTAAATAGGGACGCACCACCCTCCGGCATCCGCTAGAGTGGACGAGGCGCCGGGAGCGTGTACAGCTTCCGGGCAGCCACCAACCGGGGTGTAGCGCAGCTTGGCAGCGCGCTTCGTTCGGGACGAAGAGGTCGTGGGTTCAAATCCCGCCACCCCGACACAGGTCAAGGGCCACTTCCGATCATGGAAGTGGCCCTTCGCTGCATCTATACGGCGCTCAAGAGCAACAACGCCAGTCAACCAACCTAGACCCGCACCGAACGCCGGTCGTCTAATCTCCCATGACCTCGAAGAACGAGATCTCGTCCGGGACACCATCACGGTAGAGGACGACGTAGTAGCCATGGCCGCGATCCTCCACGACACCCCAGAGCGAACCCTTCGCCCGTTGGTAGTCGTCGCGGGTCGGGCGGTCAGTGCCGAACAGGCGATGGGCGGTCTCGCGTGTCAGGGGAGCGGCCGACGCGATACGGGACTCCTCATCAGGGCCGCAGACATCCCAGATGTCCAGCACCGAATGGGTGCCCGTCTCCCGAACCACCGGATCCGCCCAGAGTTCATGAATCGAGCCAGGTCGCGGACGCTCCGGGAAACCCCAACGACCGTCATGCACCCAGTAGTAGTCGCCTTCCCGGAAAGTCAGGACCCGGGCCATGGTCAGCGCCGCGGAGACGTCCACGTTGTAGGGCACTACGCGGTCCCACTCGGTTCCGCCCATGAGGACCTCCTTCACAGCGCTCGGCGATAACGGTCCAAGATCCGGCGAACTGCCGCTACTCGGACATAGCATCCGCTTATGGATCTGTCGCCCATCACGCGGGAGGCCGTGCTGGACGCGATCGCCGAGTGCGACCGCTTGGGACGGAACCGCTTCCGTGAGGAGTACGGCTTCGACCCCGCGCGCCAGTACTTGCTGCACTACAACGGCGCATATTACGACTCCAAGGCCATCGTGGGCGTGGCCTATCGGTCCGTCGCCGGCCGACCGCTGAAGGCCGGGGAGTTCTCCGGTGGACGCCAGACCGTCGGACGCCTCCTCACCCGGCTGGGATTCGAAGTGATCACCGACGAGCCTCTTCCGCCCCTTCAACGGCTCATGGCCCAATTGAAGGGGCTGCGTGTCGCCAGTACCGCTGACGGGCCCGCGAGGCACCAGCCCATCACCCTGCTGTGGGCCCTGGGACGCGCCGCCCGCCACGATCCGCGCTTGGTCGCCTGGAGTGAGGCGCACACTGAACTGCGCGGACTCCTGCGCGAGTACGGCCAACCCCGTTCAAGGCCCCGGCCGGAGTTTCCGATTCTCGCTCTGGCGCACACGGATCTGTGGGAGCTGCGCGGTCACACCGGGGCAATCCCGGCCGCACACGGCGAGCCCCTGGGATGGATGGACGAGCACAACCCGCACAGCGGCCTGTCGCCATGGGCGTACGAGCTGGCGGCCTCCTCTGAGGAGGCACGCGGCGAAGCCATCGCTGAGCTTGGCCAACGGTTCTTCGACGGCGCGGTTCCCCAGGCACTGCTCCGCGACGTCGGGCTACTGACCGAGACGGCAGACCCTCCCAGTCGGCACGAGCACGACGATTTCGCGGCCTATCAGCGCCTTTGCCGAAACGTCGAGGCCGCCGAAGCGCGCGGCGACCATGACCGCACCAGTCGTACGAGTGATGAACGGCCCGTACGTTCCGCGACCGCGGTCAAGGCCGTGCTCCTGCGCAGCCGCGGCCGTTGCGAGAATCCGTTGTGCGCCGGTCAGCCCGCCGACGTCACCGACCGCGGCGAACCGATCCTGGAAGTCGACCACGTCGAAGACCGCGCGAAATGGGGACGCGACCATCCCAGCCAGATGATCGCGCTGTGCCCCAACTGCCACGCCATCAAGACCCGCGGCCAGACTCGTGAACGGCTACGCGAACTCCTCCTCACCGAGGCCCGCTCCCGCCACACCACCTGGTACGACCTGAACACGAGTCAGGACTGACAGCACTCCACACCAGAGTGTTCAAGGCACCGGCCGTCCGTACCTCAGCACAATGCGGCGGCACCCCCGGTACAGACGGCTGAGAAGGCCGTCACTTCGGCGGCGTGCAGCCGTGTCAGTGGGTCGGAAGTGGCCGACCGCAGGAGGTGGCCGCTTGCCTCGGCCGTCCCAGATGCCGTGGGGCGTTCGAGTGGGTGGCTTCCTTTGCCGGGTGCGGGGGTCTCCGCCGTTTCGGGAAATGGAGCCTCCGAGGATCGCGTCGATACGACGGGACAGGTCATGGGCGTTCTTCGCCTCCACCAGCCGACCGGGCAGCAGGGCCCAGATGGAGCCGGTGTACTCGCCCCACCAGAGGCACAGACCCGGGTAGCGTCGCCGCAGCCATGCCACGGCGAGATCAAGATCGCTCTCCCTGGCCAGGCCGCTCGGCCACTCGGTGGCCGGCTCGAACGGAACTCTGTGGGGTCGGGCGATGGGCTCTCGAAGAGTCACAACGGCACTCCAAGCAAGCGCGGCGCACGCGCTCGTCAGGTGATTGACGGCCAGGACGGCCTGTCGAAGGGTCGTGGGGCCGGTGAAACCGGGGGGCGATCACCGGCCGCACGACGAGCCGGCCAGAACGGCCGGGTACGGGGCGCACACCACGGGGTGCGGTGCGCTTCCTGGTCTCAGCGGTTGATCAGTGCCCAGGTAGCGTGGCCGTCGGCGCAGTCGTACTGGCCGGTCTCGTCGGCATACGCGCCCGCCAGGAGCAGTCCGCGTCCGTGCTCCGCCGGATCGGTACTCCGATCACTGCGCACGGGAGAGGGCCCGTCGTCCCGGACCACGAGTCGCGTCTGATGAGTGCCGATGCGTAGCTCAGCCCTGATGCGGCCACCGGGCCTGCTGCTGGCCGTGTGCCACAGCGCGTTCGTCCCATACTCACTGACGATCAGCTCGAACGCCTCGGCCAATGCCGGCTCATCGGCAAGCAGCAGCCGAACCCAACGGCGCATCAGAGGAATCGCCTCGTCCATGCCGGGCACGTCCACACGCCACACGTACTCGTCGGTGGTCTTCTTCGTGGGAGTGGCGGTGTCCACTGCTGTAGGTCTGTCCGAACGGGCCGGACCCACTGCGTACGGCGACCTGTCGGCGTCATGCGACGGCGCCCTCGGAGCTATCCTCATGTCGTCTCCCGTCAGGGGGATGGATGCCGCGCGGCCCGGCCAGGGGCTCCAATCCGTAGCCAGGGCCGCGCGGCGGTCTTATCCGCGCACATGTCTGCACGGACCCTTCTTTCGCTGGTTACGCACAGCAGTCTGACCAGCTCCGAGCACTGCGTCAATGCACTGTGCATGATCTCTTTCCTATGTGTGCTCGTATGCATGCACAGAGCTATGCATTCCGGCACAATGAGGCCATGGCATCGCTACAGCACAGCCTCACCGCCAGAGGGCGCAGGCTGGCCCGCGAACTTCGAGCGCACCGTGAGAGCGCCGGGATGACACTCGACCAAGCCGCAGCGGCCCTGGGTTGGAATCGGTTCAAGCTCGGGCGGATCGAGTCCGGCAAGACCAGGGCCACGGCAGCGGACGTGGGACGCATCCTCGACCTCTACGGCACTGAGGATTCCGTGCAAGCCGCTCTCCTTCAGCTGGCCCGCGAAGCAGGACGACGCGGCTGGTGGACCGCCTACTCCGGCGTCTTCACCGGTGGGTATGTCAGCTTGGAAGATGAAGCGGCAGAGATCCGCACCTACCACGTGCAACTCATTCCCGGCCTCCTACAAACCGAGGACTACGCACGCGCCGTCATCTCCGCAGGCACCCCCGGTGACCCCGATGAGGTGAACAAGCGCCTTCACGCCCGTATGGCGCGCAAGACACTGCTCAGCCGCCCGGACCCCCCGCGTCTCAAAGCCGTCCTCGCCGAATCGGCGCTGCGACAGCTCATCGGTGGCCCGCAGGTAATGCAGGGCCAACTCACCGAGCTCGGCCGCGCCGCCCAGCGTCCCAACGTCGAGATTCGTGCGCTGCCGTACACAGTCGGTGCCCGCGCCGGGGTCGAAGGCTCCTTCGTCATCCTCAGATACCTTGACCCGCTGGACCTCGACATCGCTTACTCCGAAGGCATTTACGGAAACGTCTACATCGAAGGCGCAGACCACGTGGCCCGCTGCAACGCAGAGTTCGACGACATATGGGACGCTGCCCTCGATGAGGAGCAGAGCACTGCCCTCATCACCGCAATAGCCGCAGAGCTGTAGATATCCTGGCCGCATGCACCCCTCTGCAGATCTGTCCGTCACGGCCTGGCGGAAAAGTTCCAAGAGCACTGCCCAGGGCAACGAGTGCGTCGAGATCGCCGACATGAGCGGTTTCATCGCGATCCGCGATTCCAAGCACTCCACCGGCCTGCGCGTGACAATGAGGCGCTCCTCGTTCACCCTGCTTGCCCAGCAGATACGTCGAGGTCAGTACGACCTTGAACACCACGGCGATTAGCTCCTTGCGACTCTTTGATATGCCGCAACACGAGGAACCTGCGGGTGAGCGAGGTATCCGCCTCACGTGGCGTCGCTCCTCCTACAGCACCAGCGGTGAGAACTGTGTCGAAGTTGCCGCCCTACTCGACCACCTCGGTGTACGCGACTCCAAGGACCCGGATGGTCCCAAGCTCGTTTTCAGCGCCATGGCCTGGCAGAACTTCAGGAGTCAGGTCAAGGCCGGCGCGTACGACCGGACGTGAGACAGCACTCCGCAGGCCCGTCCGCCGCGGGCGGCACGGCCTCTGATGCCGCCGCAGTAGCTGTACGGGCTGATGCGGTGACCACCTACCTCCCCGGGTCGCGCCCCCGACGTTGACTCGTGGCGTGTCTCGCTCCAGGAGGCGCCACTAGAGGCGGACACGCCACGAGTCAACACAGCGGGCCAGCAGGGAACTCGTGGTCACCGCCCGGCTCGGTGCTCTTGGGCGTGATGGCCGTTCGGGTGAACGTGGGCAGGGGACGTGTGAGGATCGCGGGTATGGCGATTGCTCGGATCACTCTTAGTTCGGGGCGTGATTTCGAGTTGGTGGGGTTAGAGGTCTTCTCCACTTATGGCGGGATGCTTGAGGGGTATCCGCATGCGGCGCTGAACGATCGTCTGCTGGACTCGCTGGCCAAGCGCCGCGAGTCTCCGTACGGGACTCCGCCCGTTCATGTGATCAGGCCGCCGCGTACCCACCCTCACCCGGAGCCACGGAGCGGGTCGTTCGGGCCGGTCGAGACGCTGCCGGCGGTGTATTGCCGTGGATCGTTCCGCTCGGCACGTATCGATGAGGAACTCGATCCGGTGCTTCATCAGTCCTGGCTGGCCGTGGTCTGGTTCCAGGACGATCTGAACGATCCGGTCGTCGACTTCGTGGCGGCGGCCATCGCCGATCTGCCTTGGGACGCCCTCGCGGAGGATGACGAGCTCTGACGTGCAGGCGCCGTCAGGTTCCCGGGCGGCCGGATGCGGTCGGAACAGGAACAGGCGCGTGGTGATCGGGAGAGAACCAGTAGGAGGTCTTTCGCCGACACCCGGGAGTCTGGATGAGCGAGACGGTGCGGGAAGCGCTGCAGGCGGTGGGATTGCTCGCCTTCCTCGCCGTGGTGGTGGCCGGGGCCGCCGCACTCGACACCTGGATGGGGCGCAGGCGTACGCGGGGGCCGGGGCCCCGGCGGGCGGACGGGCGGCGCGGGCCGCGCTCGCGCCACATCGCGCGCCATCCCGCGGTACCGGACGAGGACACCCCGGAACGCCAGGTGTGAAGCGCGTCAGGACGTGTTGATGATCAGGCCGATGTGGGTGAAGTAGTTCAGGGCGCCGAACAGCAGGAACACGATCCCGGCGATCGCCCACACGATGCCGATGACCTTCGTCGTCCAGTTCGCGGGGCGGCGCAGGGCGAAGGGGAAGAGCACGGCCCCGATGCCGACCAGCACGTACAGGCCCGAGATGAACGACGCCTCCAGCCAGGGGTACTCCGCGAACTCGCCCGAGATCGGTTCTTCCGGCGGTGCCGCGAAGAGCTGGTAGGTCCAGCCCGCCGCGGCGATGCCGAAGCAGGCCAGGCCCATGCCGAACACGAAGATCGACAGGGGTCCGGCGAGCCGTGCGACCAGGGCGACCCGGTCCGGGGCGGCGGCCAGTGCGTCGCCGCGCTTCCACAGGAAGAGCGCGGCGGCCAGCAGCATCGCGCCGAACGCCAGCGCCGGCTCGCCGAAGATGATGTTGTCGAACGGGAAGCCCTGCCCCGCCAGCGGCCAGGTCAGGGTCATGTGGAGGCCGGTCGCCGCCAGCAGGGCGCCCAGTGTCCCGAACGCCAGGGCCCAGCCGGTGGGCTCTAGCGGTTCCCGCGAGTTCAGCAGGCGTCGCCCCAGCCCCACGACCAGTAGCAGTCCAGCGCCCGCGGCCACCGCCATGATCGTGTTGTACGTGGGCATCTTGGTCCAGTCGATCTTGAGATCGGCCTCCGCCATCACCAGTACAAGATCATTCATGTGCCCAGAGTAATGATCTCTGTTCAAGGAGTGATGACCGGGTGTCACCGGTCAGCGCCGATAGCCAACGGCGGGGTGTCGGCCGGTTGGCGGATCAGTCGCCTGAGCGGGCGGTGATCGCGGTCCTCAGGCGGTCGAGGCGGCACAGGTTCCTCGCCGCCTGGTAGAGCGTAAGGGCGATCATGACGAGCCAGTAGGCCGCGAAGGCTCGCCATGCGATCTCGCCAGCCGCTTTCCATGCCGGTTAGGGGGCGGCCGCCGGGGTGCGGTTCGGTCATATGTCATATCTGAGGCTCTGCCGGAGCCGGAGAGGGCAACCGTAGGGGACGCCTGGCTGCCCGAGTGCAGGGGGCACGCCGAGGACGGCGGCACGGAGGGTCCGTGCATCGCCGTCTCGGACGGTCGCCGGTCAGGTCAGAGGGGCCAAGACCATGAGGACCTCCTCATGGCCGTCGCGGGGCCAGCGGCCGGTCTCCTGCCAGCCGAGGCGGTCGTAGAAGTTCTCCAGTCCGTGGCCGCCGCAGGTGGCGAGCTGGAGGCGTTCGAGGCCCATCTGCTCGCGGGCGGTGCGCTGGAGGCGGCGCATCAGGGCGGTGGCGACACCGCGCTTGCGGTACGAGGGGCGGGTCTGGAGGTAGCAGACCCTGCCCCAGTGGTCGATGAGGGGGTTGTCGTCGCGGTTGAGGGTCGCCCAGCCGACGAGGGCGGTGCCGGAGAGGGCGGCGAAGAGGCGTTGGCGTTCGGGGTGCAGGCGGGTGAGCAGGGTGTCCAGGATGGGAGCGATGTTCTTCCTGGACGGGCCGCCGTCGTGGCGGGCCACATCGGTCCAGCAGTCGATCAGGCCGCGGCGGAGTTGCGCGGTGACGTCCGAGCGGTCGGTGAGCTGGATGAGGTCGGGCATACGGGGGTCCACCTCTCACGCTGGTCGCCCTCATGATCCCTGCGCGAGCCGTCGAGTGGAATGGTGGATTATGGGCCAAATGACCGACGTTAGGTGATTCTGTAGCCGGGGTCATACCGCCGGGTTCGCGTCGGCGCCCTCGGTGATCAGCAGCACGACCGTTCCCCGGGCCAGGTCGCCCGCCGCGCGGGCACCGGCGAGCGACGCTCCGCCGCACGGCCCCGCCGGGACGCCGAGCGCCGCCAGATCATGTACGGCCCGGGCCGCCGCGCCGTCCGGGACGGCGACCGCGGCGTCCAGTCCGTCCCGGAGGTAGGGCCAGGCGAGGCTGGACGGCGTCGCGCAGTTGAGCCCGGCCATGATGGTCCGCCCGGCCGGTACGGTCACCGGCCGGCCGCGCCGCAGGCTCTCCAGCACGCAGGCGGCGGTGTCCGGCTCGACCGACAGGAGCGTCGTGGAGGCCGCGCCGCCGCTCCGGTAGTGGGTGACCGCGGCCTGCGCCAGGGAGCCCACGCCGACGGGGATGGACAGCAGATCGGGCGCGCCCCCGAGCTGGGCGTCGATCTCGGCGAACAGCGTGGAGTAGCCCTCGACGATCCAGCGCGGCACGTCCTCGTACCCGGGCCAGGCCGTGTCCTGCACGAGGAGCCCCGGCTCGGCCGCGGCCCTCCGTACCGCCTCGTCGTACGGGCCCGGCACGTCCACGACCTCGGCGCCCTCGTCCCGGATGGCCGCGCGGGCCGCCGGATGCACGCCCGCCGGCACGAAGACCCGCGCCTCCAGCCCCAGCATCCGCGCCACGGCGGCGACCGCCCGCCCGTGGTTGCCGTCCGTGGCGGTCACCAGCCGCGCCGCTCCGCCGTGCTCCAGGGCCCGGCGGATCCCCCAGGACGCGCCGAGGATCTTGAACGCGGGGAGGCCGAGCCGCCGCGTCTCGTCCTTGGCGAGGACGCGGTCGGCGCCCAGTTCGGCGGCGAGGGCCGGCAGCTCGACCAGGGGCGTCGGGGCGTACCCGGGAAGGGCCCGGTGGAAGTCCGCGACCGGAGGCGCGGGCGGGCAGCGCCAGGTACGGGCGGCGGGCCGCAGGTAGAGGTCGTCGAGTACGGGAGCCATGGCGGTTACAGTGCCGTGGCCGGCTTCGATCGGTCCAGCGAATGTTTCCGACCGGTATTCGTAAGGAGAGCCGACGAATGCTCGACCTTCACAGGTTGCGGCTGCTGCGCGAGCTGAAGCACCGGGGCACGCTGGCGGCCGTCGCGGACGCGCTCTCCTACAGCCCCTCGTCGATCTCCCAGCAGCTGGCCGTGCTGGAGAAGGAGGCCGGAGTACGGCTCCTGGAGCCGGTGGGGCGGCGGGTACGGCTCACCCCGCAGGCCGAGATCCTCGTCGCGCACACCGAGGCCGTTCTGGAACGCCTCGAACGCGCCGAAGCCGAGCTGGCGGCGTCCCTGACGGACATCACGGGCGTTCTGCGCATCGCGGCGTTCCAGACGGCCGCGCTGGCGCTCGTACCGGAGGCGCTGGACCGGCTGCGGGAACGCCATCCGGCGCTCAGGGTCGAGGTCACCGAGTGCGAGCCGGAGACCGCCCTGCCCGCCCTCACCGCCCGCGACTTCGACCTCGTCATCGCCGAGGAGTACCCGGGAAGCCCGGAGGCCAGGCACGCGGAGATCGAGCTGGAGGACCTGTGCCGCGACGAGATCCGCCTGGCCCTGCCCGGAACCGGGCCACCCGCCCGGCCGGACGCGTCGGCGCCCCTCCCGGCGGAGGGACTGCCGTGGGTCATGGAGCCGGCGGGGACCGCGTCGCGGCGGTGGGCGACGGCGCTGTGCCGGGGAGCGGGGTTCGAGCCGGACGTCCGGTACGAGTCCAGCGACCTGCTGCTGCACCTGCGGCTCGTCGAGCAGGGTCACGCGGCGGCGCTGCTGCCCGACCTGGTCTGGGACGGCCGGGCGGCGAACGTGCACCTCAGGAGGCTGCCGGACGGCCTGCGCACCCGCCGGGTCTTCACCGCCGCACGGCGCGGGAGCGGCGCCCATCCGGCCATCCGGGCCGGCCGCGAAGCCCTGGCGGTGGGGGTAGGACTACGGGACTCTCGGGGGCCTTCTCCTGACTCTTTCGGGGTTTTCCCCGATGGCGATGAATCCGCGGGGCGGTCACAGTCGTATTAGGCAGTGAGGGGTTGCGACGACGCCCCACCGACGGAAGAAGGCATCCGATGTCGACCGTGCCGCCGACCACCACCGGCTCGACGAACCTCACCACGTCCGAGCTGGCCCAGATCCTCTTCGCCTCCCGGCTGCAGGCGTCCGACCACCCGTCCCCCGAGCAGGTCCGGACGGCGATCGACGAGCGGCTGTGCGCGTGCGGCGGCGACCGCGGCCCGTGCGCCGCGTACGTCGCGCAGGAGGCCGGGGACCACCCCGAGTCGTACGCGGCGCGGATGCGGTGGGCACTCAGCACCGTCGGCCGCGCCTTCCCCGCCTACGCCGCCGCGGCCTGAAGGGACATCGCCATGCGTTCCCGTTTCGCCGAGCGGCCCGAGCCGATCGTCCCGCGCACGCTCAAGCAGCTCCTGGCGGCCGCCGATCAGGAACAGCGGCGGCGCCGGCCACGGAAGGTGATGATCGCGCGGAGGGTCACCTAGCCGGCGGCCGGATCAGCGCTTCTTGCGCTTCTTGGACTTGCCGCTGTCGGACTCCCACTCGTACCCGGGAGTGTTCTTCTCGCAGAAGCTGTCGGCGACCACCTGGTCGGTGGCGTCGTGCTCGCAGTGGCGGTTCTCGCCGCAGGCGCTCACGCCCAGGCCCGCGACCAGCACGGTGGCGGCGAACAAGGCGGCGGGGGTCTTGGCCATTGGACGTTCGACCTTTCGGACTCGACGGGGACCGGGTGAGGCTAGCCCACGGGCTTCCCGAACGCCCGCCCCACCCCCGCCGTACGGTAGCCGGAAGGCGCCTGAACGCAAGGCGGCCGGGCGGGGATCGCCCCTTCCGGACGGTCACCGCGAACTATGCTGGCGGCCGTGAGCGACAACCCCGCGGAGGATCCCCGAACCGGCGACGACGTCTCGCGTGACGGGCCCTCCGTACGGGAGTACCGCATCGGCGAGCTGGCGCGGGCCGCCGGGATCCCGGTCCGTACGCTGCGCTACTACCAGGAACGCAAGCTGCTGCCCCCGCCGCGGCGCGCGGGGCGCATCGGCCTGTTCTCCGAGGACCACCTGGCCCGGCTCCGCATGATCGGCGATCTGCTGGAGCGCGGCCACACGCTGGAGGGCATCCGCGAGCTGCTGTCGGCGTGGGAGCAGGGGCACGACATCGAGGCCGTGCTCGGCGTGGAGAAGGCGGTGACCACGCCGTGGTCGACCGAGACGCCGGTGACGATGTCGGTGGACGAGATGGCCGCGCTGTTCCCGGGCGAGATCGACGAGGCCGTGATCGAGCGGGCCGTACGGCTGGGCCACATCCGGATCGACGGCGACCGCGTCACGCACTGGAGCCGCCGCCAGCTGGACGCGACCGTGACGCTGGTGCGCGCGGGCGTGCCGCTGGCCGAGGTGCTCTCGGTGAGCCAGGAGCTGCAGCGCAGCATGGACGATCTCGCCTCGATGTTCGTCCGCCTGATCACCCGGCATGTGGTGGCCCGGCTCGCCGAGGAGGACCTGGACCGGCTCACCGAGGTCCTCGGGCAGCTGCGGCCGGGCGCGCGGCTGTCGGTGGAGGCGGCGTTCGCGCGGTCGATGGACCGGCAGGTGCGGGCGGAGGTCGACCGCGTGCTGGGCCGCCTGGCGGGCCCCGCCGCGTAGCGCGGCGGCACGGCGCCGCGCGGCGCGGGCAACGCGATCACGGCGGCATACTGGTCCCATGGTCGACGAAGAGCGCTGGAAGGCCCGCTTCCGGGCCGCCCGGGTGAGCCTGCCCGGCTGGGCCCGGGAGGCCCCGCACCGCAGCACCTACCGGTCGAACGTGACCGGGACCTGGGAGATCTACTCCTGGGACCGGGCGACCGGGGAGCGCCGGCAGGTGACCGACCGGCCGAACGGCACCTGGATGGGCGGCGTCGACCCGACCGGCGCGTGGGTCTGGTGGTTCGCCGACACCGACGGCGACGAGTTCGGCGTCTGGCGGCGCACGCCGTTCGGCGGCGGGCCCGGCGACGACGCGCCGGCCGTTCCGGGACTGGAGCCGGCGTACCCTTCCGGGCTGGCCGTGGGGTCCAGCGGGCTCGCGGTGGTCGGCCGGACGACCGAGCACGGCAACACCGTGCACCTGTGTCGTCCCGGCGCCGGCCCCGAGGTCCTGTACGAGCACGCCGAGGACGCGCACGTCGCGGCGCTGTCGCGGGACGAGGGCCTGGTCGCGATAGGGCACAGCGAGCACGGCGACAGCCGGCACATGGCGCTGCGGGTGCTGCGGCCGGACGGGACGGAGGTCGCCGACCTGTGGGACGGGCCGGGCAAGGGCGTGTACGGCTCCGGCTTCGCGCCGGTGGCGGGCGACACCCGGCTGCTGGTCAACCACGAGCGGCGGGGCCGCGACGAGCTGCTGATCTGGGACCCGGTCGCGGGCACCGAGCAGGAGATCGTGCTGGACCTGCCGGGGGAGATCGGCGCCGACTGGTACGCCGACGGCTCCGCGCTGCTGATCTCGCACTCGCACGAGGCGCGCGACGAGCTGTACCGGTACGACCTCGGCGACGGCTCGCTGACCAGGATCGACACCCCGCGCGGCGTGATCGGCGGGGCCACCGCCCGGCCGGACGGAACGGTCGAGTTCTCCTGGTCGTCGGCCGCCGAGCCGCCCGTCGTCCGGTCCACGTCGGGCGCCGTGGTGCTGACGCCGCCCGGCCCGCCGGCGCCGCCGTCCGTACCGGTCGAGGACGCGTGGGTGGACGGCCCGGGCGGCCGCGTGCACGCGCTCGTCAGCAGGCCCGCCGAGGGTACGGGCCCGTTCCCGACCGTGTTCGACGTGCACGGCGGGCCGACCGCGCAGGACGAGGACTCGTTCGTCCCGTCGGCCGCGGCCTGGATCGACCACGGCTTCGCGGTGGTGCGGGTGAACTACCGGGGTTCGACCGGGTACGGCTCGCAGTGGCGGGACGCGATCGAGGGCCGGGTCGGGCTGACGGAGCTGGAGGACATCAAGGCGGTCCGCGACTGGGCGGTCTCGTCGGGGCTCGCCGACCCCGGCAAGCTGGTCCTCACGGGCGGCTCGTGGGGCGGTTTCCTCACGCTGCTGGGCATCGGCACGCAGCCGGACGACTGGACGGTCGCGGTCGCGGCGGTGCCGGTCGCCGACTACTTCGCCGCGTACGAGGACGAGATGGAGGGCCTCCAGGCGTTCGACCGGTCGCTGTTCGGCGGCTCGCCCGCGGAGGTGCCGGAGCGCTACCGCGAGTCGTCGCCGCTCACGTACGCCGAGAAGGTCACGGCGCCGGTGCTGATCCTGGCCGGCGAGAACGATCCGCGCTGCCCCATCCGGCAGATCGACAACTACCTGGCCAGGCTCGCCGAGCTGGGCCGCGAGCACGAGGTGTACCGGTACGACGCGGGCCACGGCTCGCTGGTCGTCGAGGAGCGGATCAAGCAGATGGAGGCGGAGATCTCGTTCGCCCGCCGCCATCTCGGCCTGGCGTGACCGGCCGTCCGGCTAGGCGCGCACGTCGCGGATGATGTCGACCAGCTCCCGGGTGACGGACTTGAAGCCCGGGAGCCGGGACATCGACACCATCCGGTTGACGAGCGGAACGGTCCGCTCGACCAGCAGGTAGGTCTTGCGGCAGCCCGGCGAGCTGTCGTGGACCCAGTAGAGGACGATGCCCATCGAGTAGAGCCACAGCAGCTCGGGCAGCTCCTCGCGGAACTCCCTGTCGATCTTCAGCGTGGAGCCGTCCACGACCTCGCGGTAGATGCCGACCGCCGCCGACCGGGACGGCCCCGACTCGGAGCTGAACGGGTTGAGCGGGCTCGTCGGCTCGGCCGCGAACTTGAAGAACTTCCCGGCGAACGCGTGGTACGGCACCATCGTGTCGACCCGCGCCTTCAGCACCCCGAGCAGCCGCGGCGCGAAGTCGCGTTCGGAGTCGAGGACGGCCCGGCACGCCTTGACGTGCTCCTCCTGGAGCTCGTCGTAGTACGCCTGGATCAGCTCCTCCTTGGAGCCGAAGTAGTAGTAGGCGTTGCCGACCGAGACCCCGGCCTCCTTGGCGATGCCCCGCATCGTGGTCGCCTCGTAGCCGCGCTCGCGGAACAGCCGCAGCGCCGTCTCCACGATCAGCGCACGGGTCTGCTCCGACTTCACCGGCCTGGTCTCGGTCACGTTGCCACCCTAAAGCCCGGGAGCAAGACTCGCTCATGTCCAGTGACAAGCAGTGAGCGCCCCTACCACCCCGGCCCGCGCCGGTTCGGGCGAGGGCGAAGCCCAAAAGGGGGACGAGGGGACGAAGTCCCCAGCAGGGGGTGCGGGGGACGGAGTCCCCTGCCCCGGGGCGGGCGCCCGTAGCGAGGAACGAGCGCAGGGCACCCACCCCGGGTCGGGTGGTGTGGAGGGTCGCCCCTCCACAGGGTTACCTCCCGGTGCCGCCGTAGACGACGGCCTCGACCTGCTCGGCGTCGAGTTCGAAGGCGTGGTGGGCGGCGGCGACGGCGGTGTCGAGGTCGTCCTGCGAGACCACCACCGAGATGCGGATCTCCGAGGTGGAGATCATCTCGATGTTGACGCCGGCGTCGGCGATGGCGGAGAACAGCGAGGCGGTGACGCCCGGGTGCGACCGCATCCCGGCGCCGATCAGCGAGACCTTGCCGATGCGGTCGTCGTAGCGCAGCGACTCGAAGCCGACCCTGTCCTTGACCTTGTTGAGCGTGGCGAGCGCGGACTGGCCGTCGGTGGCCGGCAGCGTGAACGAGATGTCGGTGCGGCCGGTGGACGCCGCCGACACGTTCTGCACGATCATGTCGATGTTGATCTCGGCGTCGGCGAGCACCGTGAAGATCGAGGCGGCCTCACCGACCTTGTCCGGGACGCCGACCACGGTGATCTTGGCCTCGCTGCGGTCGTGCGCGACCCCGGAGATGATCGCCTGCTCCATGTCCCCGTCTTCCTTCCGGACCTCGATGTCGCTGCTGTCGACGACCCACGTGCCTTCCTTCTGGCTGTACGAGGACCGCACGTGGATCGGGATGTTGTAGCGGCGCGCGTACTCCACGCAGCGCAGGTGGAGGATCTTGGCGCCGCTGGCCGCCATCTCCAGCATCTCCTCGTACGAGATGCGGGGGATGCGGCGGGCGGTCGGCACGATCCGCGGGTCGGCGGTGAACACGCCGTCGACGTCGGTGTAGATCTCGCACACGTCGGCGTCCAGCGCCGCGGCCAGCGCGACCGCGGTGGTGTCGGAGCCGCCGCGGCCCAGCGTGGTGATGTCCTTGGTGCCCTGCGAGACACCCTGGAAACCGGCCACGATGCAGATCGAGCCCTCGTCCAGCGCGGTCCGGATCCGGCCCGGCGTCACGTCGATGATCTTGGCTTTGCCGTGCGAGCCATCGGTGATCACCCCGGCCTGGGACCCGGTGAACGAGCGGGCCTCGTGACCGAGGTTGGCGATGGCCATGGCGAGCAGGGCCATCGAGATCCGCTCACCGGCGGTGAGCAGCATGTCCAGTTCGCGGGCGGGGGGCAGGGGGCTGACCTGCTCAGCCTTATCGATCAGGTCGTCCGTCGTGTCACCCATGGCGGAGACCACGACGACCACGTCGTGCCCCGCCTTCTTGTTAGCGACGATGCGCTGGGCGACCGCCTTGATGCGTTCGGCATCGGCGACGGAGGAGCCACCGTACTTCTGCACGACAAGAGCCACGAGTGGGCGCTCCTCGGATAGGGGTCAGGCGTTCCGGCGTAAGAGTCTACCGAGGTCGATCCCGTGGGTTACGACCAGGTAACTGCGCAGAGCCGGAACGCCGCCCCGAACCGGTCCGATTCCCGTCCCGTTCCCGTCCCGCGGGGCCTTCCGTTCCCGCGGTCAGGTGACGGCCGCGGCCTGCTCCGGAACGTCCGCCGCCTCCTCGGCCACGTCCAGCCGCGCCCCGGCGATCACCGCGTGCAGGGCCCGCAGGGCCGCGCCGGCGTGGTTGCCCCAGTGGTTGAAGTAGGAGTACTGCCACCACCACAGCGCCTCCAGCGGGCGCTCCTGCTGGTAGTGGCGCAGGCCGTGGACGAGGTCGCTGGCCACGTCGACCAGGTCGTCCGACAGCCGGTAGGCGGTGGGCTCGCCGTCCTTGTACGGGTCGAAGACCTCGGTGTACTCGTCGACCGCCACCAGCCGCTCGGACAGCCCGACGCGGATGTGGTCCAGGTCGGGGTCCTCGCCGACCTCCGGCTCCCAGTTGTCGGGCAGGATCACGTCGGCGGTGGCGCCCAGCTGCGCACCGGCCAGGATGACCTGGGAGACCTCCAGGAGCAGCAGCGGCACCGTCCGCGGGCCGGCCTCGCCCCGGGCCACCGCCTCCAGGCCGCCGAGATAGTTCTCCACATGGCACGCGACCCGCTCGGCGAGCGCGTTCCAGTCCTGTGGGCTGTTGGCGTCAGACATCGAGCAGCCTCCGTCCTTCGAATGCGCGGCCAAGCGTCACCTCGTCTGCGTACTCCAGGTCACCGCCCACCGGCAGGCCGCTGGCCAGTCGGGTGACCTTCAGTCCCATGGACTTCACGAGGCGGGCTAGGTACGTCGCGGTCGCCTCGCCTTCCAGGTTGGGGTCGGTGGCCAGGATCAGCTCGGTCACGGTGCCGTCGGCGAGGCGCTGCATCAGCTCGCGGATCCGCAGGTCGTCCGGGCCCACGCCCTCGATCGGGCTGATCGCGCCGCCGAGCACGTGGTACGTGCCGCGGAACTCGCGGGTCTTCTCGATCGCGACGACGTCCTTGGACTCCTCGACCACGCAGATCACCGCGCGGTCGCGGCGCACGTCCCGGCAGATCCGGCACTCCTCCTCTTCGGCCACGTTCCCGCACGTCTTGCAGAAGCGGACCTTGTCCTTGACCTCCTTGAGCGCCTTCCCCAGGCGCTCGACGTCGGCGGGATCGGCGGCGAGGAGGTGGAAGGCGATCCGCTGCGCGCTCTTGGGGCCGACGCCGGGCAGCCTGCCCAGCTCGTCGATGAGGTTCTGGACGACCCCTTCGTACAACGGACTACCTTCCTCTCACGTTCTGCGGACCGGCCGGCGGGTGGCCGCCGTCAGGCCCCGGGAGCCTGCGGCTTGGTCCCGCCCTTGCCCGGCTCGTCCTCGTCCCGGTCCTCGTCGTCGTCCCGGTCCGGGCCGGCGATCTCCGGCGCGGGGCCGGTGCCGCCGGGGAACCCCGGGAAGCCCGGCAGGTCGGGCATGGCCGGCATGCCGGGGAACCCGGGCATGCCCTCGGCGCCCGGCCCGCCCAGGCCGGGGATCCCGCCGCCGATGCCGGCGGCGAGCGGTCCCATCGTCGACTGCTGCAGGTCGGCCACGGCCCGTCCGGCGTCCCGGATCGCGGCCAGCACCAGGTCCGCGATCGTCTCGGCGGTGTCGGCCGGATCGTCGGCGTCGATCACCTTCGGGTCGATGGCCAGGCCGGTCACCTCGCCCTGCCCGTTCACGGTCGCGGTGACCAGTCCGCCGCCCGCGGTGCCGGTCACCTCGGCCTCCGCCAGCTCCTGCTGCGCGGCCATCAGCTGCTGCGCCTGCTGCAGGAGCTCCTGGATGTTCAAACCACCGGGTTCCACGGCTTGCTCCGTTTCCTTTCAGCCCCTGGCGGGCGCTGCTCGGCGACCTGTCTTCCCGAGACTACGGCTTTCGCCCGCGATCCGATACGTACGGGCACCGGCGCGCGGGTCCGGCTCAGGTGTTGTCGATCTCTCGGATGATCTGCCCGCCCAGCTCGCGCTGGATGAGCGCCATCCCGCTGGACTCGGCCTCGGAGCCGTCCGCGTCGGCGTCGCCCTCGGGGTCGACCTCGTCGCTCTCGTCCATCGGGACGGGTTCCGGGGGCGGGGGCGGCTCGTCGGGCGGCGGCGGTCCCGGATCCGGCACGGCCGCCGCGGCGGGCGGCTCGGGCGCCGGGGCCGGGACGGACGGCTCGGGACGCGCGGGAGGCTGCGGCGTGCCGCCGCCCGGACGCGGCGCCGCGGGCGTGGACGCCCCGGTGAACCCCGCCGAGGGGCCGGGCCTGCCGCCCCCTCCGGGACGCCCGCCGCGCTGGCCGCCGGGGGCCGCGCCGCCGGTCACGGTGTCGATGCGCCAGTCGACGCCCATCCGTTCCCTGAGCACCTCGCGGAGCACCGCGTCGCGGCCGCCGTTGACGAAGCCGGCCCGGGTGCCCTCGTTCTCGAACGACAGCGTGAGCAGGTTGCCGTCGAGCGTGATCGGCCGCACATCCTTCATGATCACCATCCAGGCGACCTTGCTCTTGAGCTTGACGGCCTCGACGATGTCCGGCCACAGCCGCTGGACGGCGGTCACGTCCATCCCGCCCGCCGCCGCTGCCTGGGGCTGGGCCGGCGCCGGGGCGGCCTGCCGCTGCGGCGCGGCCTGCTGAGGCTGCGCGGGCTGTGCGGGCTGCGGGGGCCGCTCCTCGCGGCGCGGTGCGGCCTGCGGCTCCGGGGCCTGCTGCGGCCTGGACGCGGGAGCGGGCTGTTCCGGAGCCTGCGGAGCCTGCGGGGGTTGCTGGGGCTGCGGGGCGGGAGCCGGCCGGGCCTCCTGCACCGGAGCGGGAGGCGGGGCCGCGAACGCCTGGACGGGCCCGCCGCCGGCCGGAGCGCCGCCGCCCTGGGCGACCTGCCGCTCCAGGCGGTCGAGGCGGGCGAACATCGACGCCTCGTCCTCGTACGCGGCGGGCAGCAGGATCCGGGCGCAGATCAGCTCCAGCAGCAGCCGGGGGGAGGTCGCGCCGCGCATCTCGGTCAGCCCGGTGTGCAGCAGGTCGGCGGCCCGCGCCAGCTCGCCCGGGCCGAGCGAGCCGGCCTGCCGCTTCATCTGCTCCAGCTCGTCCGGCGGGACGTTCAGCAGCCCGGTGCCGCCGGCCTCCGGGACGTTCGACAGGATGACCAGGTCGCGGACGCGTTCCAGCAGGTCGGCGGTGAAGCGGCGGGGGTCCTGGCCGCTCTCGATCACCCGGTCGATCGCCTCGAACACCGCGCCGCCGTCGCGGGCCGCGAACGCGCCGATCACCTCGTCCAGCAGGGCGGAGTCGGTGTAGCCGAGCAGCGAGACGGCGCCCGCGTACGTGATGCCCTTCTCGTCCGAACCGGCCAGCAGCTGGTCCAGGATCGACAGCGTGTCCCGGGCCGAGCCGGCGCCCGCCCGTACCGCCAGGGGCAGCGCGGAGTCCTCGTACGGGACGTCCTCCGACCGCAGGATCTCCTCGACCAGCTCCTGCAGCGTGCCCGGCGGGATCAGCCGGAACGGGTAGTGGTGGGTCCGCGACCGGATCGTCCCGATGACCTTCTCGGGCTCGGTGGTCGCGAACACGAACTTCAGGTGCGGCGGAGGCTCCTCGACGAGCTTCAGCAGCGCGTTGAAGCCCTCCCGGGTGACCATGTGCGCCTCGTCGATGATGTACACCTTGAAGCGCGCCGAGACGGGCGCGAAGAACGCCCGCTCGCGCAGGTCGCGGGCGTCGTCGACGCCACCGTGCGAGGCGGCGTCGATCTCGATCACGTCGATGTGGCCCGTACCGGTCGGGCCGAGGGCCACGCACGAGTCGCACGTGCCGCAGGGATCGGGCGTGGGGCCCTTCTCGCAGTTGAGCGAACGGGCCAGGATCCGGGCGCTGGAGGTCTTGCCGCACCCGCGCGGCCCGCTGAACAGGTAGGCGTGGTTGATCCGGCCGTTGCGCAGCGCCTGCTGCAAGGGCTCCGCGACGTGCTCCTGTCCCTTGAGCTCGGCGAACGTCGCTGGCCGGTACTTGCGGTACAGAGCCAGACTCATCGGGGGTCCGCCCTCCTCGCGAAGCAGAGCGTCAGAAGCCAGGGGTCCAAACTAAAAGGACCCCCCGCACACCCGCCAGAGCCTGCTTATCCTTGCTGCCTTCCGGCCCTGGGGAGGTTCACAGGGTGACGCCATGCGAGGGGTCTGCCAAGAGTCTATGGCATCCGCGGGGCGCGCACGTCCGGTTGCCCGCGCTCGCGTACGCACCCGGGCGTAGGCTGCCGCCCCATGCCCCTCTCGCAGCCCCCGCCACCGCGCGGGACGCTCCTGCACATCGCCGAGCGCCGCCACTGGGAATCGGCGCGCGACGCGGGTGTGTCGTACGCCATGTCGACCCTCGGCCGGACCCTGGACGAGGAGGGCTTCGTCCACTGCTCGTCCGACCTGGCGCAGGCCGAGGGCGTCCTGGAGCGCTTCTACGCCGGCGTCGACCGCGCCGGCCTCCTGCTGCTGGTCATCGACGTCTCCAGGCTCGACGCTCCCGTCCGCCACGAGCCGGCGGACGGGAGCCTCTTCCCCCACGTGTACGGCCCGATCCCGCTTTCCGCCGTAATTGATGTCAGGCCAGTCCCCGGGAGCCGGTAAGCTGGCCCGCGGAGGATTCGCCTAGTGGCCTAGGGCGCACGCTTGGAAAGCGTGTTGCGTGCAAGCGCTCGCGAGTTCGAATCTCGCATCCTCCGCTCGCCCGACGAGGCAGACGCGTCAGGGCAGGCACGTCGAGGGCGGCACCCGCACCGGGTGCCGCCCTCACTGCTTTTCCGGCGCCTCGGGGGCCCGGCGGCGCTTCTCGGCGAGCTCGTCGTTCAGGACGTTCAGGAAGCGCATGACGGTGCGGAGCTCGGCCTCGTCGAAGCGGGCGCGGGCGGCGTCGGTGCCGCGCGCCAGCGGGTGGAAGAACTCGCGGGCGACCGCCTTCCCGTGTGGCGCGTAGTGCAGGTGGACGACGCGGCGGTCGGCGGTGTCGCGGGCGCGCCGGATGTGCCCGCCGCGTTCCAGCCGGTCGAGGACGGCCGTGACCGCGCCCGAGGTGAGGTTGAGGCGCTCGCGCAGCCGGCCCGGGGTGAGCGGGCCGCCCTCCTCGTCCCCGTCCAGGATCGCCACCAGGGCCAGGACGTCGGTGCCGTGCAGGTTCTGGGCCCGCGCGAACTCGTGGGTGATCCGGTTGAACTCGCCGTTCAGGCGGCGGAGCTGGACGGCGAAGGCCCGCAGGTCCGTCGCCGTGAAGTCGTTCCCGTCCGTACCGGGGTCGTTCCCGTCCGTACCGCACCTCCCGCTAGAGTCGATATCTCAATCATCAAGATACTTAATCGCTGAGTTTCGGGGAACAGGGAGCGGATGGCGAACAAGGTACGCGGCGCCCGGTGGGCCCTCCCGGCCCTGCTGCTCGTCGTCTGGCTGGGGATCGGCGGAGCGCTGGGACCGTACGCGGGCAAGCTCGGCGAGGTCGCCACGAACGATCAGGGTTCGTTCCTGCCCGAGAGCGCCGAGTCCACACGGGTGCTCGACGCGCAGCGGGCGTTCCAGGCGGAGCAGGCGCTGCCGGCGATCGTGGTGTGGGAGGCGCGGGGCGGTGGAACGCTTCCGCCGGACGCGCGGGCCGCCGCGACCCGCGCGCTGGCCTCGCTGAACGGCTCCGCCGAGGTCGCCGGGCAGGTCTCGCCCGCGCTGCCGTCCGAGGACGGCCGGGCCGTGCAGGGCGTCGTGCCGCTGCGGCCCGAACTCGAGGACGGCCTGGAACCGGCCGTCGAGAAGATCCGCCAGGCCGCGGCCGGGGTGCCCGGGACGTCCGTCCACGTCGGCGGGCCCGCGGCGACCCAGGCCGATCTCAAGAACGCGTTCGCGGGCATCGACGGGCTGCTGCTGGGCGTGGCGCTCGGCGTCGTCCTGCTGATCCTGCTGCTGGTCTACCGCAGCGTCCTGCTGCCGCTGGTCATCATCGTGGGCGCCGTGCTCGCGCTCGCGCTGGCCTGCGCGATCGTGTACGCGCTGGCCGACCGCGGCATCGTCATGGTGGACGGCCAGGTGCAGGGCATGCTGTCGATCCTGGTCATCGGCGCGGCGACCGACTACGCGCTGCTGCTCACCGCCAGATTCCGGGAGGAACTCGGCGTACGGGACGGACGCTTCTCCGCGATCAAGGCCGCGCTGCGCCGCTCGGCGGGCGCGATCGTCGCCAGCGCCGCCACCGTCGCGCTCGGGCTGCTGGCACTGCTGCTCAGCGACCTCACGAACACGCGGGCGCTCGGCCCGGTCGGCGCGATCGGCATCGCGTGCGCCGTGCTGAGCACGCTGACGTTCCTGCCGGCGATGCTCGTGCTGCTCGGGCGGGTCGCGTACTGGCCGGCCCGGCCCCCGAAGGAGGGCGCCGAAGGGCACGCCGTCTGGCGGCGCGTCGCGGCGCTCGTGGACGCCCGGCCGCGGCGGGTCTGGATCGCGACGCTGATCCCGCTGCTGGCGTGCGCCGCGTTCATGCCGGTGCTGCGCGCCGAGGGCCTGCCGATGGACGAGACGTTCGTGAACGACACGCCGTCCGTCCAGGCGCAGCGGGCGATCGGTGAGCACTTCCCGGGCGGCTCCGGGGACCCCGCCGTCGTGATCGCCGCGGCGGGGAGCGCGGACGCGGTCGTGCGCGCGGCCCAGGGCGTGCCCGGCGTCGCCTCCGCCGCGCCGGTGACCGAGTCCGGGCGGCCCGGCGGCGGGCCGCCGAAGGTCGTGGACGGCCGGGCGCGGATCGACGTGACGCTCGCGGGCGCGTCCGACGGCGACGCCGCCAAGCGGACCGTGCAGCGGCTCCGTACGGCCGTGCACGCCGTACCGGACGCGCGGGCGATGGTCGGCGGCCGGACCGCGCAGCAGATCGACACCCAGGACACCGCCACCCGCGACCGCAACCTGATCGCGCCCGTGGTGCTGGTGATCATCCTGCTGATCCTGGTCGTGCTGCTGCGCGCGCTGGTGCTGCCGCTGCTGCTGGTGGCGACCGTGGGACTCGGCTACCTCGCCACGCTGGGCGTCACCGCGCTGGTGTTCCAAGGGCTGCTGGGCTTCTCCGGCACGGACGCGTCCGTGCCGCTGTACGGGTTCGTGTTCCTGGTGGCGCTCGGCGTCGACTACAACATCTTCCTGATGACGCGGGTACGCGAGGAGGCGCTGCGGCACGGGACGCGGGAGGGGATCCGGCGCGGGCTGACCGCGACCGGCGGCGTGATCACCTCGGCCGGGGTGGTGCTGGCCGCCACGTTCGCGGCGCTGGTGGTGATCCCGCTGGCGTTCCTGGCGCAGATCGCGTTCATCGTCGCGTTCGGCGTGCTGCTGGACACGCTCGTCATCCGGTCGCTGCTGGTGCCGGCGCTGGCCCGCGACATCGGCCCGTCCGTGTGGTGGCCCGCGCGGCGCTCCTAGCCGGGCTCCGGGAGGCTCTGGCGGGCGTCCATGTCGTAGACGCGGGCGTGCAGGACGAGGCGCTGGTGGAGGGCGGCGCGCAGGGCGCGGTGCAGGCCGTCCTCCAGGTAGAGCTCGCCCTGCCACTGCACGACGTGGGGGAAGAGGTCGCCGTAGAAGGTGGAGTCCTTGGCCAGCAGCGACTGGAGGTCGAGCTCCCGCTTGGTGCTGACGAGCTGGTCGAGCCGCACCTGGCGAGGAGGGATCCTGGCCCAGTCACGGGACGTCATCCCGTGGTCGGGATAGGGCCTTCCGTCACCCACCGCCTTGAAGATCACCCCTTGAGTCTACGGCGTCGGGTGGGGCCGGAGAAGATGGCGCAACTGCCTCGGTCACCTCACCCAGGGTGCACGGTCAATGGCATTTCACCAGGTGAACCCCTATAACGGTCAGCGGGTCCCGGCCGCCTCCGGGACGGGCGCGGGCGCCTCCGCGGGCTTGTCCCGCCGGGGGACGGGCCGCACGTACCCCGGCCTGGCCACCCGGAGCCCGGTCAGCAGCTGCGGCACGACCAGCGCGAGCAGCAGCCCGATCGGGACCTCCCAGCCGCCGGTCGCGTCGTGCAGCACGCCGACCGCGAGCGGGCCGACTCCGGCCAGCAGGTACCCGCCGGTCTGCGCCATCCCCGACAGCCGCGCCGCGACCGCGGGCGTCGCCGCGCGCAGGCTCAGCATCGTGACCGCCAGCGGGAACGCGCTGCCGGTGGACAGCCCGAGGACGGTGACCCAGAGCCAGCCCAGCTGCGGCGCCAGCAGCAGCCCGCCGAGCCCCGTGACGTAGACGACGCTGATGGCGCCGATCAGCGGCCGCTGGTCGCGCAGCCGCGCCGCCAGCACCGGGACGACGAAGCCCAGCGGGATACCGATGATCATCATGAGCGAGACCATCGAGCCGGCCGCCGTGGCCGGGAATCCGCCGTCGCGCATGATCTCCGGCAGCCACGAGAGCAGCACGTAGAACATCAGCGAGGTGAACCCCATGAAGCCGGTCACGAACCACGCCAGGGGCACCCGCAGCAGCGTCCCCTGCTCGTCGGGGTCCGGGGCGCCGCCCGGGCCGTCCGCCTCGCGGGTTCCGGCGGGCGGGGCCGCCTCGGGGCGGCGGCGGAGGCCAGCGGGCCCCAGACGAGGACCGCGACCAGGGACGGGACGGCCCACACCGCCAGGGCCAGCCGCCAGCCGCCGGCCTCGGTCAGCGGGACGGCCAGCCCGGCGGCGATCGCGCCGCTGCCCGCCATCAGC
Source organism: Actinomadura sp. 21ATH (assembly GCF_041951345.1). Lineage (NCBI taxonomy): Bacteria > Bacillati > Actinomycetota > Actinomycetes > Streptosporangiales > Thermomonosporaceae > Actinomadura > Actinomadura sp. 21ATH. The sequence goes on from NZ_JBGNUR010000006.1 coordinate 96,486, forward strand.
ATCATCGCCATGCCGGTGAGCGCGCCGATCCTTCGCGGGAAGACCCGCTTGATGACGGCGGGCATGAGCACGTTCCCCATGGCGATCCCGGCACCCGCCAGGACGGTGCCGGTGAACAGCGCGGGCCGGGCGGGGATCACGCGCAGGACGACGCCCGCGGTGATCATGACGAGCGAGATCGCGATGGCCGGCTCGGTGCCCAGCCGCCGCGCCAGCACGGGCGCGACGGAGGCGAACAGGCCGAGGCACAGGACCGGCAGCGTCGTCAGGACGCCGACCTCGACGCCGGACAGCCCGAACGTGGTCCGCAGGTCGGTGAGCATCGGGGAGATGCCGGTGATCGCCGCGCGCAGGTTGACCGTCAGCAGCACGAGGCCGGTGAAGGTCCACACCGCGGTGGCGCGAGTGATGCGTGGGGAGGTCATATCGCCTTCGTCGATGCCGCTCGGGAGCGGATGGATCCGGTGGTTCGTCGGCCGCGCGAGGGGCGGCGGCGGATGTTCGTCGCGGGGGACGGCTAGGACGGGGCGTCCGGGGCGGCGGAGATCTCGGAAGCCGCCGTGGTCCCGGCGGGCGCCGCGGTCGCGGTCTCGGTGGAGCGCAGGATCTCGTCCAGGCAGATGTGGGTCGCGCGGGCGGCGGCCTCGGCGTCCCCGGCCTCGATCGCCGCGGCGATGGGCCCGTGCGGGACGTCCGCCTGCTCCGGCGCGAAGCCCGCCGCGCCGCCGATGCTCGCGCGCAGCGCCGCGCTGAAGTCCCGGTACAGCTCGGTGAGGACGCCGTTGTGGGTGGCCTCGACGACCGCCGTGTGGAACGCCAGGTCGGCCTCGATGAACTCGGCGTGCGCCCCAGCGGCCCAGGTCGCGTCCCGTTCGGCCAGCGCCGCGCCGATCGCGGCGACGTCCTCCGGGGTACGGCGGGCCGCGGCGAGCCGGGCGGCCTCCACCTCCAGCCCGCGCCGTACCTCCAGGATCTCGATGATCTCGGCGGTGGCGAGCCGGCGGCGCACGGCACCGGACAGCTCGCTGGTGGCCCGGACGTACGTGCCGTCGCCCTGGAGGCACTCCAGCAGCCCGACGTGCGTCAGCGCCCGGACGGCCTCGCGGACGGTGTTCCGCCCGACGCCCAGGCTCTCCGAGAGCACCGGCTCAGGCGGGATCTTGGCGCCCACCGGCCAGTTCCCGGCGGTGATCTCGCCCCTGAGCTGGTCGATGACCTGCTCCACCAGCGACGAGCGACGGGCCGCGCGCAGTGTCAAGACTCCCCCTAGGATCCAGGGATTCCACCAATCATCCCATGTCTCCATGTTAGGACGCCCCGAGCGGGCCCGTTTATTCCAGGCGGCGGCGGATCCGGTGCGGAAGCGCTCGTTACGACACCGCTTGCGTCGCGTTGTGGGAACGGGCGGGGCGCAGCCCGGCGGCCTCCAGAGCCTGGCGGTACGCGCCGGTGGCGCCCTTGCCGTCGCCGGCGGCCTCGAACAGCTCGCCCAGCTCGCGGAACAGCTGCGCGGCCGGGCGGCCGGCGGGGAGCCGGTCGAGCTCGCCCACGGCGGTGCGCAGGACGACCAGCGCGGCCGTCGGGTCCTGCTGGGCGAGCCGCGCGCGGGCCAGGACGGCGCGGGCCTGCGTGGTCTTCCGCACGTGGGCGGCGACGTCGCCCGCCGGGACGCTGTTCAGGTGGTCGAGGTCGGCGGAGGGCGGGGCGGCCAGCGCCCGGCCGGTATCGAGGAACTTCTCCAGCAGCGCGATCGCCTTCTCGGGGCGCCCGACCAGGACGAGCGCGCGCGCCCGCTCGATCGTGCTCTCGATCCCCTCGGCCCCTTCCAGGGCGGCGGTGCCGCGCAGCAGCTCGATGGCCTCCTCGGCCGCCGCCGTGCGCGCGCTCTCGTTCCGCCGCAGGGCGGAGGACGCTTCCGTGCCGTTCTCCTCGGCGGAGAACGGGGCGACGCCGCGCAGCAGCGCCTTCGCGCCGGCGAGGTTGAGGCGGGCGCGGGCCAGCGTGGGCGTGACGCCGCCGTGGGCGGTCAGGGCCTGGTCGGCGAAGTAGAGGGCGTCGCCGACCGATCCCTCCTCCAGCGCGCGGGAGCTGGCCCGCTGGTACGCGCGGGTCGGCTCGGTCTCCTCGCCCTCGTCACCGCCGCCGGGCGGGGCGCCCAGCACGCGGCGTCCCAGAGCGTGCGCGCGGACGGGATCGGAGCGGTCCACGTAGGCCAGCAGCAGGATCCGCCCGACCTCCGTGTACTCGTGGCCGGTGCGCAGCCTGAGCTGGCCCAGCCGGGCCAGCGCCCGTTCGGCGAGCGCGATGGCCTGCCCCAGGTCGCCGACCGCGTGGTAGCAGCGGGCCAGCGCGATCACCGGCGGCAGCCAGCTCGCCCGGCCCGGGTCGCGCTCGGCCTGCTCGCGCAGCTCCTCGAACAGCGCGATGGCCTCGGCGGTACGGCCCAGCTCCTCCAGCGCGCGGGCGCGGCCCCAGCGGGCCCGGGAGGTCAGGTCGGGGTCGTCGCTGCGCGCGAGGACGTCGTCGAAGCCGCTCTCCGCCGTCGCCGCGTCACCGGCCAGCAGGGCCAGGTGCGCGTGCCGTTCCCGGACCTCCAGATGGGCGCGCTGCTCCGGCTCGACGCCCTCGGCTAGGTACTCCGGAGTGCAGCCGAGGCGTTCCGCGAGCATCCGCAGGACGGTCGGCGTGGGCGTGCGCTTTCCGGACTCGATCAACGAGATATAGCTGTCGGAGAGGTCGTGACCGGCGAGCTGTGCCTGCGACAAGCGTCTGGTCAGCCGCAGGTTGCGGACACGTTCGCCGACATTGCCTGGACCCGGCATGTGGACTCACTTAGCGGAAGTAAACAGGCGGCTGGGGTGCCGACATGATTGCACATTGCGGGTCGCCCCACATCGTGAGCAACCAAGCGGCACGACATGGAATCACCTGGACGAGCCCGGCGTCAGCCCTTCGCCGGCGACCCGTGGCCGGGGGGCCGGTACGCCGTTCCGGCTCGGGGATCAGCCGCGCTCCCAGGGGATCTCTCTTACCGTAGCCGGTCCGCTGCCGCGCGGACGGCGATGCCCCTAATTCGAGGCCCTAGGGCCCGAAAAGCCCGTACAAAACCCTCAATGTCCCCACATGTCACGACCGCGACTTAGTCGTCGGCGGACGCGTTCTTGTTCGGGAAGATCATCTCGCAGACCTCGAGGTACAGCTGCTCGGGATACGGCAGGTAGTCGACCGTGTCGAGCGCCTGGTCCTGGCCCGCCGACTCAAGCACGAAGTCCCCGTACCCGAGCATCCGGCCGGCGATCGTCCGGCGGAAGCTCATGTCGGTGACCTTGGCCAGCGGCATCATCGCCACCTTGCGGGTGATCAGCCCGGTGGTCAGCAGCATCCGCTGGTTGGTGATCACGAAGTAGTCGACCGACCACTCGGCGACCCGCCAGACGAACCACGCCAGCAGGATCAGCCAGCCCCACCAGATCCAGGCGGTGACCTCGGCGACGGTGTTGCTCAGCACACCGGCGATGATCAGCCCGGCCAGCACCAGGCCGACCGGGAGCATCAGCACGGCGGGATGCCGCCGCACCGTGATGACCTGCGTCTCGTGCGGGAGAAGGTACTTGTTGACCGAGGCCGGGGCGGAGTCGCCGGGCGTCACCAGCCGCATCGCCGCCTCCTCAGGTCAGCTCGGTGACGAAGGTGGCCATCGCGCCGGCCGCCGAGGCGATCCCTTCGGCGGCGCTGCGCACCGAGCCGGCGGCGCCGTCGGGCTGCTTGATCACATAGAACGCCACGAAGGCCGCGGCAGCCCACGTGAAGTACTTCTTGGCGGGCAAGGCAGCCTCCCGGAGCGAATGACCCACAGACCCCAGATCAGTTTCGCACAGCCCCGATGTGCCGCAAAGTAACGCCTATGGCGCGTTGCCGAGGGTCGGACGCGACCCCTGGCGGCGGCGCTCGGCCGCCACGACCGCGAGCACCTGGAGGTGCTTGCGCGCGATCCGTTCCACCAGGTCCGGCGACGCCGCCCCGGTGACCTCCTCCGCCCCGTGCCGGGCCGCCTCGACGCAGCGCGCCACCGTGTCGGCGGCGTGCACGTTCGCGAACTCCTTGGTGAGGCGGCCGCCGACCTGCGCGTACCCGGCCTCGCCGGCCGCCGCCGCTTCCTGGTGCGCGGCGTCCTCGCGGTCCGGCCGCCCGCTGTCCCCTTGGTGAGCCATTGCGCTTCCTAGAGCCTCGCTCGCGCCGCTCCGGTCCCGAACGGTCCCCATGTATGCCGGGGCGGCGGAGAGGAACGATCGATGACGTTCCGTGGCTGCTTATTACCCAGGGTCACCTATGCGCGAACATCGCGCGAAGTGGTCCGCGATCTGCCGCTAGACCACGCCGTAGAGGCGGTCGCCCGCGTCGCCGAGCCCGGGGACGATGAAGCCCTGCTCGTTCAGGTGCGCGTCCACCGCGGCCGTCACCACGCGGATCGGCACCCGGGTGCCGTCGAACGCCTGCTCCATGTACTTCAGGCCCTCGGGCGCCGCCAGCAGGCAGATCGCCGTGACGTGGTCCGCGCCGCGGTCCAGCAGCAGCTGGATCGCCGCGGCGAGCGTCCCGCCGGTCGCCAGCATCGGGTCCAGGACGTAGCACTGCCGGCCGGAGAGGTCCTCGGGCAGCCGGGTGGCGTACGACTGCGCCTGGAGCGAGCCCTCGTCCCGGATCATGCCGAGGAAGCCGACCTCGGCGGTCGGCAGCAGCCGGGTCATCCCGTCCAGCATCCCCAGGCCCGCGCGCAGGATCGGCACGACCAGCGGCTTGGGGCTGGCGAGCTGCACGCCCTCCGCCTCGACGAGCGGCGTCCGCACGGTGGCCTGGGCGACCCGCACGTCCCGGGTGGCCTCGTAGGCCAGCAGCGTGACCAGCTCGTCGGCCAGGCGGCGGAACGTGGGCGAGTCGGTGTTCACGTCCCGCAGGGTGGTGAGCTTGTGCGCGACGAGCGGGTGGTCGACGGCGTGGGTCTGCATGCGCACACCGTACCCGCGACGGTAGTCCCGGTCTGCCACGCTTGCCCCAAGATGGTTCCCTGGTGAGGGCAGGACATGCGCCGGACGGAGAGGATAGGAGCCCGCCGAGCGGGGCACGATGCCGTTATGACCCGAGATCGCGACCAGCAGCCGAGACGCTTCGCGTCGGCCGATGACGCCTTCCTGGAGGTCACCGGGTCGCGCGCGGGCGCCAGGCGCGTCCGCGGCGAGGGTACGCGCCGTACGCCCGGCGGGCGGCCCCCACCGCGCGGCGGGAACGCCGCGGGCGCCGAGGAGAGCGCACACGACCAGAGCGACCAGGACGACCCGAGCGACCAAGAGGACCGGGACGACCGGGACGCGGCCACCGGAGCCGCCGCCGGCCGGGAGCCGAGCGGCGGGCGGGAACCGGAGACCGGGCGGGAACGGGACGAGGACGGGCCGGAAGAGCCGCCGGCGCGGGAGAGCGACCCCGCCGCGCCCGATCCCGAGGAGGTCCGCGACCATCTGCGCCGCCGCGCCATCTTCCTGCGCGAGCTGGCCGAGGCCAGGGAGCTGCGCGAGCGCGTGACCCCGCACCGTTCGCGGCGGGCCCGGATCCACGCGGCACTGCGCCGCCGTACGTTCCGGCTGCACTGACCGGCCGCGGCGCCCCCGCGCCACCCCGCGCCGGCCGGCCGCGCGGAGGCGACCGAGTACCCTCGGCCGAGGCGCCGGCGGGCGGCGCTGTCTCCACGCCTCACATCCGGTCAGGGAACCGAGTTTGGGCGTGGGGGGCACGAGGAGGCGCCGCATCTGCGAGCATGCCGTGGCAGGATCGGCGCCGGTGGGGTGGAAATGACGGATGTGGACGCGACGGACTTCGCCGTCGTGGTGTACCGGGAGGACGAGCGCTGGGAGGCCGAGGTCCTTCCCGTGGCACTGACGGAGGACCTCTCGGGACTGGTCCATGCGCTGCGCCAGCAGCCCAGCCTCGGCGGGACGATCGGGCTGGTGTCGGTGGGCGACGACTTCTTCGTCGCGATCCGGCTGCTCGGCGACGAGGTGATGGTCTTCCTCTCCGACGTGACCGCCTCGGTCGACTGGCCGCTGGCCGGGCAGGTGCTGGAGCACCTCGACATCCCGATCCCCGAGGACGAGGAGCTCGACCAGGTCCTCCCCGTGGGCGACATGTCGATCTTCGCCGATCTGGGTCTGGACGAGATGGAGCTCGGCGCGATCTCCGGCGACCTGGAGCTCTACCCGGACGAGATGCTGCTCAGCATCGCGGGCCGGCTCGGCTTCGCCGCCGCGTTCGAGCGCGCGCTGGACGCGTTCGGCTGAGAAATCGGCGCCGCTCCCGGATCAGGGGCGCTCAAGGGGTGTGACCGGCGCAATCCCGTGGGTCACAATGAGCGGGTGTCCTACTTCGCCGCCGTCTTCGCCCGTACCCCGCAGGGCTGGGTCGGGACCGAGGCCGTACTCGCCGAGGTCGAGGGGATCGACGACGTCACCGACCTGATGCGCGAGGCCGCCGTCGAGTCGTACGGCGACGCCGTCGTGCTGCTGATCGAGGAGGACGACGACTGGTTCGCCGTCCTCCGGCTGGACGGGGAGAGCGAGCCGCAGGCGTTCGTGTCGGCCATGCGCGAGGACGGCATGTGCGGGCTCTTCCACCAGCTGGTGGGGGAGGTCCCGGACGGCGACGCGGGCGGCGACCCGGGGCTGCTGGAGGATCTCGGCGTCGACACCAAGCGGCTCGGCGAGCTGGGCGAGCGGGCGCTGCCGGGCGACGCGCTGCTGACGGTGGCCGAGCTCGCCGGGTTCGGCGAGGAGTTCGACCGGCTCCGTGACTAGCGGACGGCGGCGGCCGGGGCGCGCGCGGTGACGGAGATCACTCCTGAGGAGGAGTTCGCGGCTCCCATGCGGCTGGCCCTCGCCGAGGCGCGCCTGGCCGGGGAGGCCGGTGACGTTCCCGTGGGCGCCGTCGTCCTGGACGCGTCCGGAACGGTGATCGGCAAGGGCCGCAACGACCGGCAGCGCACCGCGGACCCCACCGGCCACGCCGAGATCGTCGCGATGCGCGCCGCCGCGGCCGTCCTCGGCGGCTGGCGCCTCTCCGGCTGCACGCTCGTGGTCACCCTGGAGCCGTGCACGATGTGCGCGGGCGCGTCCGTGCAGGCGCGCGTGGACCGCATCGTGTACGGCGCGGTGGACCTCAAGGCGGGCGCGGTGGGCTCGCTGTGGGACGTCGTACGGGACCGCCGCCTCAACCACCGTCCCGAGGTCTTCGCGGAGGTACTGGCCGACGAGTGCGGTTCTCTGCTTTCCGAGTTCTTCGCGCACCGCAGAGTCGGGTAGGCTCTCCCGCGGTGGTGTCGCCTAGTGGACGAGGGCGCACGCCTCGAAAGCGTGTGAAGGGCAACCTTCCGTGGGTTCGAATCCCACCACCACCGCCTCACCGAGAAGGCCCCCGTATTCGGGGGCCTTCTTCGTTTCTCAGCCGATCGTGACCAGGGCGACGCCCGCGACGGCCACCGCCAGACCGAGGCGCTGGACGGCGCGGAGCCGCTCGCTGTAGGCGATCCTGGCCAGCAGCACGGTGATCGCCGGGTACAGCGAGGTGAGGACCGCGGCGAGGCTGAGCATGCCCTGCTGCGCGGCGACGAAGTACAGCCCGTTCGCGGACGCGTCCAGGATCCCCGACAGCACCGCGAGGCCGATCAGCAGCCGGCCCGAGACCGGCGGGCCCTGGTTGCCGCCCGCCCTGGCCAGCAGGAACAGCGCCGTACCGATCACGACGAGGTTACCGACCCGGGCCGAGACCAGGGGCCACAGCCCGCCGCCGTCGCCCGCCGCCTCCAGCAGGATGAAGAAGATCCCGAAGCAGGTGCCGGAGATCCCCGCCATCAGCGGGCCGCCGTCGTACCACCGGACCGCCTTCCTGGCCTCGGCGCCCGGGTCGTCCTTCTCCATGCTGACCAGGCCGATCGCCACCAGGCACAGCAGCACCCCGGCGAGGACGGTGGTGTCCAGGCGTTCCCCTCGGAGCGTGCCGACGGCGACCGGGAGCACGGCCGAGGCCAGCGCCGACACCGGGGCGACGACGCTCATCGGGCCGCGGGCGAGCGCCCGGTAGAACGTGATCAGGCCGAGCCCGCCCGCCAGCCCGGCACCGAACCCCCAGGCCAGCGACGGCGCGGTGGGGCGGCCACCGATGATCACAGCGGCCGCCAGCACCACCACCAGGCCGACCGGCACGCACCATGCCAGCGCCTTCAGCGCGGTCGACCGGCGGGAGACGGCGCCGCCGAGGAAGTCCGCGACGCCGTAGGCGAGGGCCGCCCCCAGCGCCAGCACAGTCACCATCAGGCGCCGCCGATCAGGCGGCTCTCGATCCGCGCGTCCGGGCTGAACTCGCGGAGCCGCGCCGCCAGCGCCTCCCCGGCCTCGTGGAGCCGCTCCAGCGGGTACGGCTCCAGGCGCTCCAGCAGGAAGAGCGCGTTCTCCGTGGACTCGGTGATGCGGGTGCGGACGCCCTGCCGCCAGTTCCAGCGCCGGCAGGTCACGCCGAGGTCGTCGCGCCACACCACCTCGCCGGCCGCCGGGTGCTCCGTGGCGGGCTCCCCGCCGGCGACCGTGTCGAACGGCTCGTCGCCGGTCGCCCGGACGAGCCGCGCCGCGCCCTGGTAGGCGTCGAGGTCCTCGCCGCCGATCGGCAGCACGTACTCGACGCTGACCGCGTTGTAGGCGTCCACGACCCTGTTGATGGAGGGCAGCGCGTCGGCCCGGCGCAGCAGGGCGTCGACGGACGACCGTGTCCGCTGGGGCTTGGCGCCGAACCCGCGGTACGCCTCCCGCCACGCCTCCACGTGCGGGTCCTGCGCGGCGCCCTCGGGCACCTTGACGGTCACCTCGCCGCCCGGCCCGTTCACCAGGCCCTCGGCGGTCATGGCGAGCACCGCCACATCGGGACGCAGGTCCCGTACCGCCTGCTCGATGACGATCCGCTCCAGCATCGCACCCTCCGTCCGGTCATTTTAGTGAACCCTATATACCATTCTAACGACCACACTCTAGGGTTGTGACCGTGAGCGATCAGGACGCCATCGGAGAAGCGGTGGCCAGGACCGTACGGGCACTGCGCGCCGGCCACGGCTGGAGCCTCGACGAGCTGGCCGGCCGCGCCGGGGTGAGCAAGGGCGTACTGGTCGGTCTGGAGCAGGGACGCGGCAACCCCAACCTCGGTACGCTCATTCGCATCTCGGACGCGCTGGGCGTACCGCTGACCCGGCTCGTGCAGGTGGAGGAGCAGCCGCCCGTACGGGTGTTCCAGCCCGAACGGCACGTGGTCCTGTGGGAGGGCCCGGCCGGCGGCACCGGCACGCTCCTGGGCGGCAGCGATCCGCGGCCGTCCCTGGAGCTGTGGCGCTGGGAGCTGCGGGCCGGGGAGGTCAGGGAGAGCGACGCGCACGTACCCGGGACCAAGGAGATCGTGTACGTGGAGGAAGGGGTCCTCACCCTCACCGTGGACGGCCGCAGCGACACCCTCCGGGCCGGCACCGCCGCCGTCTTCGTCGGCGACCGCCCCCACGCGTACGGCAACGCGGGGGACACCGGCCTGCGGTTCGTCCTCGCCGTCCTGGACCCGTGACGCGGGATCCTTGGAGCGGGCCAGCGCGTTGAAGGAGTGTGCAGCCGGTGAACGGAAGCGAGACCCAAGGCGTCTCCGGAACGGTCATGGCCCTCGGCTCCGGTACCGCCTGGCAGGTCGTCTCCCCCGCCGCCCTGGAGGCCCCGCACCTGCTCGCCGCGGTCGCCGTCGGTTCCCCCGGCGAGGTCTGGGTCGCCGGCCACGCCCGCTCCCGCCCGCTGATCGCCCGCTGGGACGGCGCGTCCTGGACGACGCCGCCCGCGCCGCCGCCCGAACCGGCCCACATCGGCGCCGGCTTCCAGGGCATCGACGCCGACCCGGAACGCGCCATCGCCGTCGGCGGCGCCTATGACCGCGTCACCGCCGGCGAGGTCCCGCTGATCCGGCACTGGAACGGCGCCTCCTGGCAGGACCACGCCCCGGAGGAGACGGGCTACGTCCTCACCGACGTCGCCCTCTTCCCCGGCGCGGCCTGGGCCGTGGGCCACGGCCTCCCCTGGAACGTCCCAGGCCCGGTGGCCCTGCACCACTCCGAGGGCTCGTGGCGGCTCGTCCCGCTGCCGCCCGTCCCCAAGGGCAGGCTCCTCGCCGTCTCCGGCACCGCCCCCGACGACGTCTGGGCCGTCGGCGCCGCCGACCGCGGCGCCCTGATCATGCACTACGACGGCCGCGCCTGGACCCGCGTCGCCGCCCCCTCGACGCGCTTCCCCCTCACCGACGTCGTGGCGCTCTCCCCGTCCGACGCCTGGGCCGTCGGCCGCGACCGCGTCCTGCACTGGAACGGCCGCAAATGGAGCCGTACCAGGACGCCGGTGACCTCCGCCAACACCATCACCGCCCGTGCCGCCGACGACATCTGGGTCGCGGGCGGCCACGGCGAACTCGCCCACTACGACGGCACCCGCTGGACCCTGACCGACTCCCCCCAGGGAACCACCGCCGTCTGGCTGGCCTCCGCCTCCTCCGGCACCACCACCTGGCTGACCGGCTCCCACCAGGCCACCCGCCAAACCCCGACAACCCCGCCCCAGAGCATCTCCGCAGAGTCTTAGGCTTCGTCCTTGGCGTCAGGCCGTGGACGGCCTTCCTTCCGGCGGGCAAAGCGGCGATCGCTGCATCGCTCCGACTCGCCCAGGGATCAGGGCCTCGCTTGCGCTCGCCCCTGCCTTCGGACGCGATCGCAACGCCTGGGGTCCACACCGCCTGAGCAGGCCGGCTCAGGTGGGTGAGAGGGGTTATCGGCGGGTACCTGCCATGTTCTTGCCCGGCGGCTCTGTCGCCGGTGCGTTCGCGTGTGCTCGCGGTGCGGAGATCGGCTCGGGTCTCAGATGCGGACGGGCATGGCCAGGTAGCGGAAGCCGGTGTCCTCGCCGGTGTCGGTGGCGTGGTCGTCGTCGGTCTTGTCGGGGACGGCGCTGAGGAGAGCGGCCTTGGTGGGGGCGGTGCACTGGAGGCGGGCGAACTCGGTGTCGACGCCGGCCAGGCCGTCCAGGAGGTACTGGGGGCTGAAGGCGATGTCGATGTCGTCGCCGTCCAGGAGGGCGGGGAGGCTCTCGTTGGCGCGGGCGTTGTCGCCGGAGGCGGCGCGGACGCGGACCTCGCCGGGCGTGAAGGCCAGCCGTACGGGGGTGTTGCGCTCGGTGACCAGGGCGACGCGCTTGATGGCCTCGATGAACGGGGCGACGCGGACGCGGGCGGTGGTCGTCCAGGTGCCGGTGAGGCGGGAGCGGTAGTCGATGAACTGGTCGTCGAGCAGGCGGGTGGTCATGCTGCGGCCGCCGCCGGAGACGCCGATCAGCACGTCGCCGGAACCGGACAGGTCGAGGGTGACCTCGGCGCCGGGCTTGATGGCCTTGGCGGTGTCGGCGAGGGTGCGGGCGGGGACGACCACGCCGGCGGTGAAGGCGGGGTCGGCGGGCGTCCAGGTGAGTTCGCGGGCGGCGATGCGGTAGCGGTCGGTGCAGGCCATCCGCATGGTGGCGCCGTCGATGTCGAGCCGGACGCCGGTCAGCATGGGGAGGGTGTCGTCGCGGCCGGCGGCGGGGGTGACCTGGGCGACGGCGGCGGCTAACAGGTCGCCGGGGACGGTGCCGGCGTGCGCGGGCGGCTCAGGGAGGGCGGGGTAGTCCTCGACGGGCAGGGGGAGCAGGCCGAACTCGGCGCTGCCGCACGTGAGGACGACCTCGGAGCCCTTCAGCGCGACGTCGACGTCGTGCGGCGGGAGGCTGCGGACGATCTCGGCGAGGAGGCGGCCGGGCACCAGCGCGCGGCCCGGCTCGGTGACGGTGACGTCCTCGCCGGTCAGGACGGCCTGGGCGGAGACCTCGTAGTCGAAGCCGGCGAGGGACAGCGCGCCGTCGGACGCCTCGATCAGCAGGCCCGCCAGGACGGGGAGGGCGGGCCGCGACGGCAGCGTGCGCGCCGCCCACGCCACCGCGTCCGCGAGCGCCTGCCGATCGACCCGGAACTCCATCGTGCCCCCTCGTCGCGCTGAAAGCCGTGCACCGGGAACGGTAGCGGCCGGGTCCGACAACTAGAAGAGAGTCTCGGTTTTCACGCGCTTCTCGAAGTCGAGGAGGTAGCGCTTGCGGTCGAGGCCGCCGCCGTAGCCGGTGAGGCCGCCGGTGGAGCCGACGACGCGGTGGCAGGGGACGATGATGCTGATCGGGTTGCGGCCGTTGGCGAGGCCGACGGCGCGGGAGGCGCTGGGCTTGCCGAGCTCCCGCGCCAGGGTGCCGTACGTGACGGTCTCGCCGTACGGGATCTCCAGGAGGGCGTTCCAGACGCGCTGCTGGAACGGGGTGCCCTGGAAGGCGACGGGGAGTGTGAACGTGGTGAGTTCGCCCGCGAAGTAGGCGCTGAGCTGCTCGGCTATGGGGGTGAACGTGGCGTCGCCGTCAGCAGGAACGCCAAAGGTCTCCTCTGGGGGGCGGTGCCGCTGGGCGTTCATGTAGAGGCCCGTCAGGGCGTTGCCGGTCATCACCAGGGTGAGGGGGCCGACGGGGCTCTCGATCGTCGTGTGCGTGCGCATGGTGTTCTCCTTCAGGCGGGGAGGTCGTTGATGGCGTGGTCGCCGGTCGCCCACAGGTACTGGACGGCGTACGCGCGCCAGGGCCGCCAGGCGGCCGCGCGGCGGGTCAGCGCCGCGGGGGTGGCGGGCAGGCCGAGTTCGCGGGCGGCGGCGCGGACGCCGAGGTCGGACGGGGTGAACGCGTCGGGGTCGCCGAGCGCGCGCATGGCGATGATCTCGACGGTCCAGGGGCCGATGCCGGGGAGGGCCGCGAGCTTCGCCCTGGCCTCGTCCCAGTCGCTTCCGGCGCCGAGGTCGATCTCGCCGGCGGCGAGCGTCGCCGCGAGGGTGGTGAGGGTGGCGCGGCGGGCCTGCGGGAACGCGAGGGCGGCCGGGTCCGGTTCGGCGAGGTCCCGCGGGCTCGGGAACAGGTGGGTGAGGCCGCCCGCCGGGTCGGTGATCCGCTCGCCGTGGGCCGCCACCAGGCGCGCCGCGTGGGTGCGGGCCGCGGCGGTCGACACCTGCTGGCCGAGTACGGCGCGTACGGCGAACTCGGCGGCGTCGGCCGCCCGGGGCACGCGGCGTCCGGGGGCCTTGTCGACGAGGGGCGCCAGTACCGGGTCCGTACGCAGGAGGTCGTCGACCGCGACGGGATCCGCGTCCAAGTCCAGCATGCGGCGGCACCTGCTTATGGCGATGGCCAGGTCGCGGAGGTCGGTCAGCGTCAGCGAGCACGCGACGTGGTCCGGCTGGGGAGTGAGCGCGACGATCGCGTGCCCATGGGGGAGGCGCAGCGTTCTCCTGTACGCGCCGTCCCGCCACTCCTCTACGCCGGGTACGCCGGTGGCCACCAGATGGCCGAACAGGTTGTCCGGGCATAGGGGAGCGCGGAAGGGCAGCCGCAGGGAGAGCGATTGCGTGCCTGCGGCGGGGTGCCCGCGCGCGACCCGGTCCCGGAGCTGGGTGGGGGTCAGTGCGAAGACCTCGCGGACGGTGTCGTTGAACGCCCTGATGCTGGCGAATCCGGCCGCGAACGCGACGTCCCCCATGGGCAGCGCGCTGGTCTCTATCAGCAGGCGGGCCGTCTGGGCCCTCTGGGCGCGGGCCAGAGCGAGCGGCCCCGCGCCGAGTTCGGCGCGGAGCTGCCGTTCGATCTGCCGGGTGCTGTACCCGAGGCGGGCCGCCAGCCCCGGCACCCCTTCACGGTCGACGACGCCGTCCGCTATCAGGCGCATGGCCCGGGCCACCACGTCTGCGCGGTGGTTCCATTCGGGGGAGCCGGGGCTCGCGTCCGGGCGGCAGCGCTTGCAGGCCCGGAAGCCCGCCTGCTGCGCCGCGGCCGCGCTCGGGTAGAAGCGCATGTTCGCGGGCTTCGGCGGCACCACCGGGCAGCTGGGCCGGCAGTAGATGCCGGTGGTGACTACGCCGGTGTAGAACCAGCCGTCGAACCGCGCGTCCTTGGACCGCACCGCCCGTACGCAACGTTCCACGTCCTCGTGCATGGGTTCAACGATCGCCGATGTCAGCGGCTTTCACTAGCGAGAATCCGACATCAACGTGGCGGCACGGCGCGCGCCGTACGGCCCGTTCGCAGGAACACGCCGACGACGGCGGCACCGGCCAGGACGAGACCGGCGTTCACCAGCGTAGCGGCGTGCACGCCCCCCAGGACGTCGCCGCGCGCCGTCGCGACCGCGCTCATGACCGGGATGCCCAGCGTGATCGCGACCTGCTGGGTCATGGTCGCCAGCCCGGTCGCCAGGCCCTGCTCGCCGTCCGGCAGCCCGGAGGTCGCGACGCCCATGAAGGCGACGATGGCCACCAGGTTCCCGAAACCGCCCACGGCCGTGGCGATCAGCAGCAGCCCCAGCGAGCTCCGCGTCTCCCCCAGGCCGAGCAGCGCGGCCGTCGCGGCGGCCTGCAGCACCAGGCCCGACACCAGCGTCCAGCGCCCGCCGATCCGCGCGATGAAACGGTGCGCCGCGATCCCGCCCGCGACGGTGCCCGCGCCCAGGACGCCGAGCACCAGCCCGGTGACCAGCGGCGAGTATCCGAGGACCTGCTGCAGGTAGAGCGTCATCAGGAAGACCAGCGAGGTCTCGGTGGCGAACGCGACGAACCCGCCGACGTTCCCCCACGTCACGGTGCGCTTGGCCAGCACGCGCGGCGGCGCCAGCGGGGCCTTCGCGCGCCGTTCGATCAGGCCGAACGCGGCGAGCAGCGCGGCGGCCAGGAGCAGGGCGGGCGCGTTCCCGGCGGTGATCCCGTACACGAGGGCGAGCAGGCCGCCGGTGACGGTCACCGCGCCCGGAACGTCCAGCCGCGCCCGTTCGGCGGCCCGGCTCTCTTTGATCACCAGCGGTGTCGCGACCAGGATGGCGACCGCCACCGGAACGTTCACCAGGAACGCCCAGCGCCAGCTCAGCAGGTCGGTCAGCACCCCGCCGAGCACCGCACCCGCCGTGAACCCCGCCGACATCAGCGCCCCGCTCAGGCCGAGCGCCCGGGACCGCAGCGGCCCCTCCGCGAACGAGGTCGTCAGCAGCGACAGCGCCGCCGGGGTCGCGATCGCCGTCGCGAGCCCTTGCAGAACGCGCCCCGCCAGCAGCAGCGCCGGTGTGGTCGCCAGGCCGCCCAGCAGGGAGCCGAGCGCGAGCAGCGCCATGCCGGCCAGCAGCATCCGGTGCCGTCCCGCGAGATCGGCGACCCGTCCGAAGAGGAGGGTGAAACCGGCCGCGGGCAGCGCGAACGCGGTCGCGATCCATTGCAGCCCCGTCAGGCTGAAACCGAGGCCCTCGCCCACTACGGGGAGGGCCACGTTCAGGATCGAGAAGTCGATGGCGAGCATGAACTGCGCGCCGAGCAAGAGGGTCAGGATCAGCTTCTGCCGCGAGTCCATGCGCGCCTTGCGGGGCGCGGCGACGGTCGCGGCCGTGGTCATCGTGGTCATGGCGTCCACGATCGGCCGTACGGCCGGGCGTACCCAGAGCCCCGGTTTTCGTACCACTGCCAGTGGCACCCTGCGGTTACCCTCACGAGCATGACGGAATTGGGCGACTTCCTGAGGTCGCGCCGCGCGCGCTTGCAGCCGGACGAGGTGGGGCTGCGCTCGTACGGGACCCGCCGCCGCGTCCCCGGGTTGCGCCGGGAGGAGC
The DNA here is from genome assembly GCF_041951345.1 of Actinomadura sp. 21ATH. Taxonomy (NCBI): domain Bacteria; kingdom Bacillati; phylum Actinomycetota; class Actinomycetes; order Streptosporangiales; family Thermomonosporaceae; genus Actinomadura; species Actinomadura sp. 21ATH. The sequence goes on from NZ_JBGNUR010000006.1 coordinate 112,290, forward strand.
TGGCGCAGCTGGCCGGAGTCAGCGTCGCCTACTACATCCGCCTAGAGCAGGGGAACGCCGACAACGCCTCCAGCGAGGTGCTCAACGCCATCGCCGAGGCGCTGCGACTCGACCCGGACGAGCGGGCGCACCTGCACCGGCTCGCGCATCCGCCCCGTACGGAACCGCATCACGGCCCGCCCCGCTTGCGGGCGCCCCTCCAGCACCTGCTGGATTCGATAACGCATGCCCCGGCGTACGTGGTGGGCCACCACACGAACGTCGTCGCATGGAACCGGCTCACCGCCGCCGTATTCGTCGACCTCGCCCGCGTCCCTCCTGGGGAACGCACCTGGACGCATCAGATCCACCTCAACGACGACTACCGCGCCCGCCTTGGGGACAACTGGGAGGCCGTCGCCCAGCGCAACGTCGCGCACCTGCGTTACCGCTCTGGCGAAGACCCCGGCGACGCCCACCTGAAGCGCCTCATCGACACGATGCTGGAACGCAGCGAAGACTTCCGCCGCCTCTGGTCGGCCCACCAGGTCACCGACCTCACGCACGGGGAGGCGCGCATCGACCACCCCGAGGTGGGCCCGCTCGTCCTCCCGTTCGAGACCCTGCACCTGCCCGGAGACCCGGACCTCAGCCGCCTCATGCTGTACGCGGCCGAGCCCGGCTCCCCGTACGAGAAGGCCCTCGACAGGCTCGCCGCGACGTCCGCCCACGCGTCCAGTGCCGACCTGGACGGCGATCCGTGAGCCGCGCGCTGGGATAATCGGCTCCCGGGGGGCGGCGACGGGCGGCCCGGAAGGCCGGGGACGCGCGCGTGGACATCCGATGGACGCAGGACGGCGAGGAGCGCTCGGCCCGCTGGCGTTCCGAGAACGGCGCGCCCCCGCCCCGGCGGATCGTGGTCGCCGACGACCGGACGAAGGCCGACGACGCGTACCGGCTCGCCTGCGAGGGCACCGCGCTGCTGTGGCAGGGCGACTTCCAGAACGCGCGGCAGCTGCTCCAGGCCATGGCGCGGCGCGCGGACCGCACGCCCAAGCGCAAGAAGCGGAAAGCGCCCGAGCCGTCGCGGGTGCAGGAATTCCATCTGCATCGCCAGGCGCAGGGGCAGCGAGCGCGCACGCTGGGCATGCTGCTCATACCCGTCGAGGCGGGACATGCCGTTCCGCTGCGGCGCGCGCCCGATGTACGGCAGGCGTGCACCGAGGCGTACGGGCAGGCCGACGAGCCCTATGTGGTGTCGCTGCGCGAACTCCTGGGCGTGGTCGGCGCGCACGAATGGCGCGCCAAGGGCGTCGAGATACCGGCCCTTGCAGGTGAACGCATCCACCCGCACTACGGGGTCTTCTCCCCTGTACGGGGCGAGTACGTGGACCTGGTGGCCGAGGCTCCGATCCCGGACGGGACGAAGCTCGCGTTCGACATCGGCACCGGTACCGGAGTGCTGGCGGCCGTCCTGGCCCGCCGAGGCGTCGAACGGGTCATCGCCACCGACCAGGAGCCGCGCGCGCTTGCCTGCGCCCGCGAGAACGTCACCCGCCTCAACGTCAACGTCGAGGTCCTAGAGGCGGACATGTGGCCGCCTGGAAGGGCCGGACTCGTGGTGTGCAACCCGCCGTGGGTCCCCGCTCGTCCTGGCTCGCCCCTGGAGCACGCCGTGTACGACCCCGACGGCCGCATGCTCAAGGCGTTCCTCTCCGGCCTGTCCGCGCGCCTGGAGCCCGGGGGAGAGGGCTGGCTCATCCTGTCCGACCTGGCCGAGCACCTGGGCCTGCGCACCCGCGAGGAGCTGCTTGAGGCGTTCGCGGCGGGCGGCCTGGAGGTCGCCGGCCGCCTCGACACCAGGCCGCGCCATCCGCGTGCCGCGGACCCCGGCGACCGCCTCCACGCCGCCCGCGCGGCCGAGGTGACGTCGCTCTGGCGACTGCGACCCGCACAGGGCTGATCCCTCCCGAGCCACTCGCCGCGTACTACAGCGACTTCCAGGCCACCTCCAGGCCCCGGACCAGACTGATCCCCGCCGAGCCGCTCACCGCGCACTACAGCGACTTCTAGGCCGCCGCCAAGCCGCGGAGCAGGCTGACCTCGGCTGAGCCGCTCACTGAGTATTACTGCGGCTCCCTGGCCGCTGCCAGGCCGGACCAGCCTGATCCTCGCCGAGCTGCTCGCCGCTTATTACAGCGGCTTTCAGACCGCCCCCAAGCCAGGCTCGGCGATCTCCTGGCTGACGGCGTCGTCCACGGGTGTCTTCTGGCCCGCCTCGAAAGCGGTCCTGTACGCGTCGCTCCCCAGGGCCTCCCGCGCGCTCGCGGCGACGCGGTCGACGTCGCCGCGTTCGGCGGGCGGGAGCGGAACGCCCGTGGACGCCCTGGCCGCGTCCGCCGCGCCCAGCAGCCGCGCCGCCCGCTCGTGCTCGCCCGCGAGCGCCCGCGCGCCCGCCAGCCCCTCCAGGGCCAGCGCCAGCGCCCGGCGGTCACCGGTGGCACGCGCCGCGGCCAGGCCCTCCGCGTGCAGTGCCAGCGCCTCGCCCGCGGCCCCTCGCAGCTCCGCCACGAAGCCCAGCTCCGCCAGGATGAACGCGATGCCGCCCGCCCCCTCCCAGCGCCGGCACCACTCCAGCCACGCGCGCAGATGCCGTTCGGCGTCGTCCAGCCGCCCCTGCCGCCGGGCCAGCATCCCCAGCCCGATCTCGGCGAACTCCTCGCCGCGCGGGAACGACCGTTCCGCCGCCAGGTCGCGGGCCCGCCGGTGCAGCTCCGCGGAGCGCGCGTGGTCGCCGGTCAGCAGCGCGACCCGGCCCAGGCGGGCCAGCATCCCGGACACCTCGTTCCACAGCCCGAGGTCCTCGGCGACGCGCAGCCCGTCGCGGCGCAGCCGTTCCGCGCCCGCGTGGTCCCCGGTGATCTCGGCCAGCTCGCCGAGGACGCGCACGGCCTGCAGCTCGCCCCAGCCGTCCCCGAGCTCGCGGAACAGCGCCCGGCTCTCCGCACCGGCCGTTGCGGCGCGCCGTACACCGTCGGGCTCCCCGCTGTAGAGCGACACCTCGGCGCGCACGCTCAGCGCCGCGGCGGCGCCCCAGCGGTCGCCCTGCGCCCGGTATTCGCGCAGCGCCCGTTCCACCAGCTCGAACCCGGCTGACGCCTCCGCGAACCCCAGCGTGCAGTAGCCGAGCAACCAGCACGCCCATGCCCGCCCGGCCGGATCGTCGATCTCGTCGTACCGCCGTACGGCCGCGCGCGCCTGCCGTAGCGGATCGGGGTCGCTGCCGTCGAGCACCAGCAGCGCCATGGCCGCGCGCCAGACCGCGGCCGCCGCCCGCCGCTCCTCCGCGCGAGCGTCCTCCGCCGGTCCGCCGACGTCGGCTCCGTCACCCAGCGCGAGGGCCATGCGGAACGAGCGGTGTGCCTCGGTGAAGCGGCCGCGCAGGAACCAGTACCAGCCGAGCGCGTTGACCAGGCGCAGTGCCTCCTTCTCGGCGCCGTCCTCCAGCGCGCTGTTCAGCGCGGCGCGCAGATTGGGGGTCTCGGCGTCCAGGCGTTCGAGCCAGCGGCGCTGTTCGCGGCCGCGCAGGAGCGGTGCGGCACGTTCCGCCAGGGCGATGTAGTGGTCGCGATGCAGGCGGCGGACGCCGTCGAACTCCCCTGCCTCGACCAGACGTTCCCTGGCGTACGCGGCGACCGACTCCAGCAGGCGGTAACGAACGCCGCCTCCGGGCGTCTCCACGAGCACGACCAAGGAGCGTTCGACGAGCCGCCCCAGGAGGCCGACCACTTCGTCCGGCAGCACGACGGCACCCGTCCCCCCGGCACGCACCTCGCCCGCGCACACCACCTCGGCGGCGTCCAGCGTGCAGCCATCGGCGTGCGCGGCGAGGCGGCGGAGCACGGCGCGTTCGGGCTCCGGCAGCGGCTCCCAGCTCCAGTCGATCACCGCGCGGAGGGTGCGCTGCCGCGGCGGCACTCCGCGCGGGGCCGAGTTCAGCACCCGGAACCGGTCGTCCAGCCGGGCGGCCAGCTCCCGCACCCCCATGGCCCTGACCCGGGTGGCGGCCAGTTCCAGCGCGAGCGGGACGCCGTCCAGGCGGCGGCAGATCGCCACGACGTCGGCGGCGTTCCCGGCGTCAAGCGCGAAACCCGGCGACGCGGCCGCCGCGCGCGCCACGAAGAGCCGCACCGCGCTCGACCGCCGCTCCAGCTCCCCCGGACCGTCCGGCACGCCCGCCGCGGGAAGATCGAGCGGCGGCACGGCCCGCAGCCGCTCACCCACGATCCCCAGCGCTTCCTGCCCGGTCGCCAGGACGCGCAGCTCCGGCGCCTCCCGCAGCACCGCCGCGACCAGCTCGGCGACCGGCTCCACGACATGCTCGCAGTTGTCCAGCACGAGCAGCGCCCGGCGATTCCGTACCGCCTCGACCAGCCGGTCGGCCAGCGGACGCGAGCGGTCCTCCGGCCCGGGACGCGCCGTCGCCCCGTCCCGGACGCCGAACGCCGCCGCGACCGCCTCCACCACGCCCGCGGCCGCGCCCGGGCCGGGAGCCAGCGCGGCCAGCTCCACCGCCACGACGCCGCCCGGGAACGCGTCCGCCGCCCGCCGCGCGGCCTCGAACGCGACCCGCGTCTTGCCCACCCCGCCGGGCCCGGTCAGGGTGACAAGCCGCTCCTTACCGCCGGCCAGCAGCCCGCGCACCTCCTGGACGATCTCCTCGCGGCCGATCAGTTCGGTGAGGGGCGCCGGCAGGTTCGTCCGGGGAACGGCCCGGACCGGCCGCGGCTCCAGCGCCGCGTCCTGGCGCAGAATCGCCTGGTGGAGGGCGGCCAGCTCCGGGCCCGGGTCCAGCCCCAGCTCGTCCCGCAGGCGGTCGCGCGTCTCGGCGTACCCGGCCAGCGCCTCACTCTGGCGACCCGACAGGTAGAGGGCGCGCAGGTGCGCGGCACGGAGCCGCTCGCGCAGCGGATGCGCGCCGACGAGCGCGCCCAGCTCCCCGGCCAGCAGGGCGTGCTCGCCCAGCTCCAGGCGCGCCTCGGCGAGATCCTCGACCGCCACGAGCCGCTGCTCCTCCAGGCGCTGCGCCTCCGCCCGCGCGAACTCCTCGTCCGCGAACCCGGCGAACGCCGGCCCGCGCCACAGCTCCAGCGCCTCCGACAGCAGCGCGGCCCGCCGCCGCGGATCGTCCCGGTGCTCGCGCGCCCGCCGCAGCAGATCCTCGAACCTGTCCGCGTCGACATCGCCGTCCCCGGCCCTAAGCAGGTATCCGGGGGAGCTGAACACCAGCAGCTCCCGCGCGCCCGCGCCCGCGTCCGCCAGGGCACGCCGCAGCTGCGACACCTTCGCGCGCAGCGTCTTGGCCGCCCCGCCCGGAGGCTCCGCCCCCCACAGGTCCTCGATCAGCCGGTCCGCGGGCACCGGGCGGCCGCGATGGACGAGCAGGACGGCCAGCAGCGCCCGGACCTTGGTCTCGGGCACGCGCACCGCACTCCCGTCCGCCGCCCGCACCTCCAGCGGCCCCAGCACCCCGAAACGCACGCCGCCACGGTAGCCGGACCACAACCCGGCCGGAGCCGGACCACAACCGCCCCCGCGCACAGTGGTCCCCGTAACCACCGACTGAGGAGCGACCGATGACCGACAAGACACCCGTGACGATCCTCGGGCTCGGCGCCATGGGCACCGCGCTCGCCACCGCGCTGATCGAGGCGGGGCACCCGACGACCGTGTGGAACCGCTCGCCCGAGAAGGCCCGCCCGCTCGTCGAACGGGGCGCGACCCGCGCGGCGACCGTCGCCGACGCGGCCGCGGCGAGCCCGCTGGTGATCGCCTGCCTGCTGGACCACGAGGTCGTGGACGCCCTGCTCGGCCCGGCCGCGGACGTCCTGTCCGGCCGCGACCTGGTCAACCTCACCAACGGCACGCCCGAGCACGCCCGCACCGCCGCGGCGTGGGCGGCCGGGCACGGCATCGCCTACGTCGACGGCGGGATCATGGCGACTCCCCCGCTGATCGGCGACCCGGCCGCCGCGTTCGTCCTCTACAGCGGCTCGCGGGCGGCGTTCGACCGGCACCGGGAGACCCTCGGGGCACTCGGCGGCGCACGCTTCCTGGGGGAGGAGCCCGGCCTGGCGGCGCTGTACGACCTCGCGCTGCTCAGCGCCATGTACGGGATGGCCTCCGGCGTCCGGCACGCCCAGGCCATGGTCGGCGACGAGCGCGCCGAAGCGTTCTCCGCCGAGTACCTCGCGCCCTGGCTGCAGGCCATGGCCGGCCCGATCGCGATGGGCGCGGCCGGCGACGACTCGGACTCCCCGCTCGGCATGCAGGCGATCGGCCTGGCCAACATCGTCGAGGGCGCGCGCGGCGAGGGAACCCCGATGTCCCTGCTCACCCACATGCTCACGCCCATGCGCGACATCGTCGCAGCCGGGTACGACGACCTGCTCCCCCCGCTGATCGACGAGATCGCCCAAGCCTGACGCCCCCACCAGGCCCGACGTCGACTCGTGGCGTGTCTCCCCTCCCGCACCCGCGCGAGAGCACGACACGCCACGAGTCGACATGGCGGGCAGCGGCATCGTGGGTATGGCCAACGGTTCGGTATCATCGCCGCATGACCACGGGGGACGACGCGCAGCCCGCACGCCTCAAGCACGCGCCGAGCTGGCTGATCAGCCAGGTCTCGACGCACGGCCACCGGCTGGTGCACGAACGCTTCGCCGCCGCCGGCGGCCGCGGTTACCACTACCGGCTGCTCGCCGCCCTGGAGGAGTTCGGCCCGGCCAGCCAGGCCGCCCTCGGCCGCCGCACCGGGATCGACCGCAGCGACGTCGTCGCCGCGCTGAACGAGCTGGCCGCCCGCCGGCTGATCGAACGCGCCCCCGACCCGGCCGACCGCCGGCGCAACATCATCACGCTCACCACCGCCGGCCGCCGCCACCTGGAACGCCTCGACGGCGTCGTCACCGAGATCCAGGACGAGCTGCTGGCCCCCCTCTCACCGGCCGAACGCGACCAGCTCACCCGCCTCCTGGCAAAAATCGCCGACCACCACCGCACCCCCTGACCACGGCCTCAATACCGGCTCTCCTGACCATCGATCACGATGGTCAGCCCCGCCCCCCGCAACTCCGGCCCCGGCTCAGCCCAGAACACCTCCGGCTTCACCCGGCGAACCTCACCTTGACCTTGACGCAGGCGGCAGGGTTTCAGGCTCATCCCATGAGCACCGAACAGCCCAGGACCGTCATCGTCACCGGAGCCGGCACCGGCATCGGCCGCGCCACCGCACGCGCGTTCGCGGACGAGGGCGCGCACGTCATCGCGGTCGGCCGCCGCCCCGAACCGCTCGCCGAGACCGCCGCCGGACACCCGAACATCCGCCCGGTCACGGCCGACATCACCGCCGACGGCGCCCCACAGGAGATCATCGATTCCGCCCTGGCGGCCTCCGGCCGGCTGGACGTCCTCGTCAACAACGCCGCCATCGTCCAGAGCGGCCCGCTGGGCACGATCACCCGCCGGACGATCGACCCTCAGGTCGCGACCAACCTCGTGGCGCCCATCCTCCTCACCCAGGCGGCCCTGCCCGTCCTCGACAACGGCGCCGTCATCAACGTCACCACCTCGGTCGGGCAGCGCGCCTGGCCGGGCAACTCCGTCTACGCCGCCACGAAGGCCGCCCTGGAAACGCTCACCCGCGCCTGGGCCGTCGAACTGGCACCGCGCGGCATCCGCGTGCTGGCCGTCGCCCCCGGCGCCATCGAGACCCCCATCGGCGAGCATCAGGGCCTCACTCCCGAACAGATCACCGCCGTACGGAAGTGGCAGCTCGCACAGACCCCGATGGCCCGCATCGGCCGTCCCGACGAGGTCGCCTGGGCGATCACCGCGCTGGCCTCCGCGCGGGCGTCCTTCGTCACCGGCACCGTCCTCCCCGTCGACGGAGGCGCCGTGATCGCGTGATACCTCTGTCGGATGCAGATCGGTGAACTGGCGCGGGCCACGGGCACCACACCCCGTGCCCTGCGCCACTACGAGCAGGCCGGCCTGATCGACTCGGCGCGCGCGAGCAACGGCTACCGCGTCTACGACGAACGCGCCCTCATCCGCGTCCGCAACATCCGCGTCCTCCTGGAAGCGGGCCTCACAGTGGACGACGTCCGCGCCTTCCTCCCGTGCCTGGACGGGGACGTCGGCGCCGCACCCTCACCCGAGGGCATCCGGATCGCCCAGAACCGCCTCGCCGTCCTCGACGCCCGCATCGCCGCCCAGACGAAGGCCAGGAACCACCTGGCCGACGCGCTCCGCGCCGCGACCGGCGGAGCCCCGCCCCCTTAACGGCGGCTACTGCGCCATGTCGACGAAGCGGCTGTAATGCCCCTGGAACGCCACGGTGACGGTGGCGGTCGGACCGTTACGGTGCTTCGCCACGATCAGGTCGGCCTCGCCCGCCCGAGGCGACTCCTTCTCGTACGCATCCTCACGGTGCAGAAGCACCACCATGTCCGCATCCTGCTCGATGCTGCCCGATTCGCGAAGGTCGGACACCATGGGCTTCTTGTCCGTCCGCTGCTCCGGACCACGGTTGAGCTGGGAAAGCGCGATGACCGGCACGCCCAGCTCCTTGGCCAGCAGCTTCAGCGAACGGGAGAACTCCGACACCTCGACCTGGCGGCTCTCCACCCGCTTGCCCGACGTCATCAGCTGCAAATAGTCGATGATCACCAGCCGCAGGTCGTGCTGCTGTTTCAGGCGCCGGCACTTGGCGCGGATCTCCATCATCGACATGTTGGGCGAGTCGTCGATGAACAGCGGCGCCTCGGCCACCTCGCTCATCCGCCGCGCCAGCCGCGTCCAGTCCTCGTCCTGCATCGTCCCCGAACGCATCGCGTGCAGCGCCACCCGCGCCTCCGCCGACAGCAGCCGCATCGTGATCTCGTTGCGCCCCATCTCCAGGCTGAAGAACGCCGAGGTCAGCCCGTGCTTGATGGACGCGGCACGGGCGAAGTCAAGCGCCAGCGTCGAGTTATGCGTCGGGATGCAGGAACGACCGGCCAGGTACATGTGGTCGGCGTTGTCGACCTGCACGCACCGCACCGGCACGCTGGGAATCGGCCGCACGTCCACGATGTAGCGCACCCGGGCCTTCGGATCCACCGTCCTGCGCTGCCGCGCCAGCTTGCGCGGAAGCCGGAAGACGGGCTCGGCCGGAGTGAAGTTGATCCGGTAGTACGTCGAGGTTTCCGGCGAACGCCCCTTGACGGGCTTCGTCGTCATCGTCGCGCGGTAGCCGAGGCCGAGGATCAGCTCGTGCGCCCCCTCGGCCAGCCGCTGGTTCACGAAGCCGAGCTGGGCCTGCCCGTTCTCGGAGACGTATCCGTCGGTGTCGAGCATCCCGGCCAGCAGCGCCCGCCGCTGCGCCTCCGACGCCCGTAGGTAGCGCGCGGGTACGTGCTTGTTCCGGAAGAGCCCGAGCTCTTTGAGCTTGGTGGTGAGACCGGGGAGACCGAGATCCCCTGGAGTGCGGCGGCGCACGACCGGCTGCCCGGCCGCTTCGATCTCTCTCAGGATCTCCTCGTCAAAGCACGTGATGCTCCCCGTCCGGCTGGCACCGTCACCGAGCCATGCCCCGAGGACATAGGGGTCGATGGGCAATTCCGCAGGAGGAAGCTGGAGCGGCGCGGCCACGTCCACGGCATGGTTGGGACGGCCGTCGCCATCGCAGCGCAGCGTGGTCGCGATCTCCTTCGTCGTCTTGATGGGACGGTGCTGCGCGGTCGTGGCGAAGTTCTTCGGACGTGCGGCACGTCCCAGCAGCCCTCGATAGAGGGCCGTGTGCTCGTAGCGGGGCTGACGCTTGGAGATGCCCGTATCGGCCTCACCCTGGTGGCCGAGTGTCCTGGTGCCCGTGTAGAGCGCGTGCTTGGACTCCGCGCCGACCACGGACATCGCCTGGCGGTGCGTGATGAGCCGGCCGGGCCGTTCGTTGGCGGCCGCCGTCGCCCAGCGGACACGATCGATCGACTCGTCGGACCAGTGGTGGGCCGTCATGCGTTGGCCGCTCTGGCAGCGGCTCGCGCGGGTCGTCGTACGCCACTGGTGCTGGGCGTCCGCGATGATCACTTCTCCGTCGGAGAACTCGACCTCGTAGCAGGGGCGGCCGTGCATGACCTCGGTGGCGGCGACGACGCGGGTCGGCTTCCCGTCGGCCCCGATCAGGTGGTCCCCCACCTTGACCTGCCCCATCGTGGTCCAACCCGTGGGGGTTATAAGGGGTGTATCGACATTTAGGGCCTTACCCATCGCAGGTCGAGCAGCCACCACTACCATCTGGCCGGGGTGGAGGCCATTGGTGAGGGCGTCGAGGTCGGCGAAGCCGGTGGGGACGCCGACCATCTGGCCGCCGCGGCTGCCGATGGCCTCGATCTCGTCCAGCGCGCCGGGCATGATCTCGCTGAGCGGTACGTAGTCCTCGCCGGTGCGCTTGTCGGCGATGGCGAAGACCTCGGCCTGGGCGCGGTCGAGCACCTCGTCGGCGTCGGCGCCGTCGGCGGCGTACCCCATCTGGACGATCCGGGTGCCGGTCTCGACCAGCTTCCGCAGCACCGAGCGCTCGCGGACGATCTTGGCGTAGTAGCCGGCGTTGGCGGCGGTGGGGACCGAGGAGATCAGCGTGTGCAGGTACGGGGCGCCGCCGATGCGGCCGATCTCGCCGCGCTTGGTGAGTTCGCCCGAGATGGTGACGGCGTCGGCCGGGTCGCCGCGCCCGTACAGGTCGAGGATCGCGTCGTAGATGATCTGGTGCGCGGGCCGGTAGAAGTCGTGGGTGCTGACGACCTCGATGACCTCGGCGATGGCGTCCTGGGAGAGCAGCATGCCGCCGATCACGCCCTGTTCGGCGGCGATGTCGTGCGGCGGGGTGCGTTCGAACTCCTGCTCGTGCGATCCGAGCTCGGTCACACTCATCCTGCGCACCCCCTTGCCATCTGCCGCCGGCCGGCCCCGGCCGCTCGTCGAGGACCGTTCGCCCCACGTTTACCGGACGGCTCCGACATTCTCTGGGGCAGCACGCCCGGTCGGCAAAAAGATCTGTGGACGAGCCTGTGGACGCGCTGTGCAGACACGCCGGAAAGGTTGTGCACGAGCTGGGGACAACCCTGTGGACAACTGTGGACCGTCTCGCGTTCGTTGCTTCTGACCTGCGGTAACGTCATCCACCGGCTGTGTGGGAAAGAAAGTCCGGCCGCCGGCCACCTTTCCGCCTCGTAAGGGACAAACTCGGTGCATCCCTTACATCTGCTACCGTAAGCGGCAGTATGGTCGGCTCACCCCTGCGTGCGAACCCGCACGACCGCGAGATCCTGCGGCTCGCCGTACCCGCTTTCGGCGCTCTGGTGGCCGAACCGCTCTTCCTGCTGACCGACTCGGCGATCATCGGCCATCTCGGCACCGCGCAGCTCGGCGGGCTCGGCGTGGCGGGCCAGGCGCTGGCGACGCTCGTCTACCTCTGCGTCTTCCTCGCGTACGGAACGACCGCCGGCGTCGCGCGCCAGATGGGCGCGGGCGATCTGAAGGCCGCGATCCGCCAGGGGATCGACGGGATGTGGCTGGCGGTGGTGATCGGCGTCGCGCTGATCGTCGCGGGCTGGCCGCTGGTGCCCTGGCTGGTCGACATGTTCGGGTCGTCGCCCTCGGTGGACGCGTACGCGCAGACCTACCTCAAGGTCAGCCTGCTGGGCATCCCGGGAATGCTGCTCGTCCTCGCCGGTACGGGGGTGCTGCGGGGCCTCCAGGACACCCGCACGCCCCTTCTGGTGTCGATCGGCGGCTTCGGCGCGAACCTCGTCCTGAACGTCGTGTTCGTTCTGGTGCTGGACTGGGGGATCGCGGGCTCGGCCTGGGGCACCGTGATCGCCCAGACCGCGATGGCGGCCGTCTACATCGCGATGGTGTTGCGCGCCGCCCGCCGGCACGGCGCGCCCGTGCGCCCCGACCTGGCCGGTGTGCGCACCGCGGCGACGGCCGGCGCGCACCTGCTGCTGCGCACCGCGGCCATGCGCGTCGTGCTGATCGTCGGAACGTCCATCGCCGCCCGGATGGGCGATCCCGAGATCGCCGCGTACCAGGTCGGTTTCCAGATCTGGAACCTGCTGGTCTTCGCCCTGGACGCCATCGCGATCGCCGGGCAGGCCATCACGGGCCGCTACCTCGGTGCCTCGGACGTGCGCGGCACGCGGGCGGCCACCCGCCGGATGATCCAGTGGGGGATCGCCTGCGGCATCGTGTTCGGGGTCGGGATCCTGGTCGTGCGTCCCTGGCTGCCGGACCTGTTCACCACTGACGACCAGGTGCGGAGCCTTCTGCTCGGTTCGCTGATCCTGGTCGCGCTGCTGCAGCCCATCGCGGGTGTGGTGTTCGTCCTGGACGGCATCCTGATCGGTGCCGGGGACGGCCCGTACCTCGCGATCACCTCGCTGGTCGCGACGCTGGCGTTCCTGCCCGCGGCGCTCCTCGCGTACGGGGCGGGAGCGGGCCTGCTCGGCCTGTGGGCGGCGATCGGGGTGTGGATGGTGGCCCGGCTGATCACTCTCGGGCACCGCGCGCGGGGCGAGGCGTGGCTGGTCACGGGCGCCACCCGCTGACACGCCGCGGGACCGTCGTCGTCCCAGCTCAGTGACCGTTCCCGAGGGATGTCGCGAAAGCCCACGCGCCCCAGCCGCCACTCTCGCTAGTATTCGAACATGTGTTCCACGCACGGCGAGCGGATGGCCCGCCTGACGCAGGCGATCGACGACCTCGCGGCCGAGGGCCTGGCCGGCCTGCCTCCGGAGACGCTGGTCGAACGGGTCGCCGGCATCTGGTCGCTCGTCGAGGGCATCGATCCCGAGATCGCCCGCCGCCGTACCCGGTACACGACCCCGGAGTCCTGACCGCGGAACGCACCCCGCCGGCACGGATTCAGTCCGGGACGTTCACGTCCGGCAGCAGGTTCTGCCTGGGAGGGGTGACCGAAGCACTCGGAGACGGGCTCGCAGGTGAGCCCGGAGGCGTGCTCGCAGAGGGGCGCGCGGGTCCGCTCTGGGAGGGGGACGGCGATGGCGCGCTGGGCTCGGCCGACGGCGCCGGCGCGTCCGCCTCGTTCACCTCGGACGGCGGCGTGGCCTCGGCCGCCTCCTTGTCGGAGCCGCCGTCCAGGCGCAGCGCGACTCGGGTGCGCAGCTCGGTGAGCCTGGCGTACATGATGTCGCCGGGGCAGTCGGTCGAGTACAGGTCGCGGTGGCCGACGATGGCGCGGAACGGGTCCAGATCGTACGCCGTGCACAGCCATGCGCACGTGTCGATGAGGGAGTCCCACAGCCGGGACGGGACGGGCGCCCTGCTGTAGGTGCCCTCGTTCTCGATGCCGATCGTGTGCCGGTTGTGGTGCAGGGTCTGCGCTCCGACCGCGTGGCGGCCCGTGCGGATCGCCTCCAGGCTGCGGTTGCGGCCTTCCATCACGTACCCGCCGCGGCTGATGGTGAGCTGCTGGCCGGCGTCGTTCCAGCCGCGCCCCCGCATGTGGAAGCGCTGGATCTCCCGCGAGAGCCGGAACGCCTGCGCGAGCGAGCGGTCCTTGGTGTTGGCGGTCGCGGTGTGGTGGACGACGATCCGGTCCGGCGCCCGGGAGATCACCTGGGCGGGCCGGGTGGGGCGCAGCGCGCCCCATTCGTCCCTGCTGTACACCTTGAAGGGCGGCTCCTCGCCCTCCGCGGCGAGCGCGCTTTCCTGGGCGAGCGCGCGGCCGGGCATGAGCAGGTCGAGTGCTCCCAGGCCGAGGATTCCCGCCATGCCACGGCGGGTGAACCCGCGCTCCGGATGTGTGGACACATCGGCCTCCTCCACGTGATGATCCACTAACGGACGGTAGCGATCATGTGGTGACGGAGCCAAAGACCCGGAGGTTCAGGGGCGTTTCCCGTGAATCGTTCAATCCCCCAGCAATCTGACCTGCGGTTTCGCTGAGGGGTGCCGGAACGCAGAACGCTCCGCGTTCCGCCCGCCGGAGCGGGGTGAGGAACGCGGAGCGGTGCGGTGGCTCGCCGCGAGCGGCGGGCTCAGGCTTCCACGACGTCCACGTCGATGGTGGCGTTGACGTCGGAGTGCAGCCGGATGCTGACCCGGTGGGTGCCGACGGTCTTGATCGGGTTGCCGATCTCGATGCGGCGGCGGTCCAGGTCGGGGCCGTCGGCGGCCTTGACGGCCTCGGCGATGTCCGCGGCGGTCACGGCGCCGAAGAGGCGGCCGTTGGTGCCGGTGCGGGTGCGCAGGGTCACCTTGAGGGACTGCAGGGCGCCGGCGACCTCGCGGGCGTGCTCGACGGTCGCGATCTCGCGGGCCGAGCGCGCCTTCTTGATCGAGTCGATCTCGCGCTCCGCGCCCCGGGTCCACTTGATGGCGAACCCGCGGGGGACGAGGTAGTTGCGGCCGTAGCCGTCGCGGACCTCGATGACGTCGCCGGGCTCACCGAGACCGGAGACCTGCTGAGTGAGGATGAGCTTCATGGTTGGTCCTCCTTCCTCAGCGCGCGGTGCTGGTGTACGGCAGCAGCGCCATCTCACGAGCGTTCTTGATCGCCGTGGCGACGTCGCGCTGGTGCTGGGTGCAGTTGCCGGTGACCCGGCGGGCACGGATCTTGCCGCGGTCGGAGATGAACTTCCGCAGCAGGCCCGTGTCCTTGTAGTCGACGTAGGAGATCTTCTCCTGGCAGAACACGCAAACCTTCTTCTTCGGCTTGCGAGGAGGTGGCTTCGCCATCGTGGTGCTCCTTTGATGAGAGCCCCGCTCGCGCGGGAATGGACTGTTGTCGTGTGGGCTAGAACGGCGGGTCGTCGGAGAATCCGCCGCCACCGCCGGAGCCGCCGCCGGTGGCCCAGGGGTCGTCGGCCGGGGCGCCGCCGCCGAAGCCGCCGCCCTGCTGCTGGCCGCCGCCGCCCTGCTGGCCGCCGCCGAAGCCGCCGCCACCGCCGGAGCCGCCACCGAAACCGCCGCCGCCACCGCCCTGCCGCTGGGTCTTGTTGACCTTCGCGGTGGCGTTGCGCAGCGAGGGGCCGACCTCGTCGACCTCGATCTCGTAGACGGTGCGCTTCTCACCCTGCTGGGTCTCGTACGAGCGCTGCTTGAGGCGCCCCTGCACGATCACCCGCATGCCGCGCTGCAGGGTCTCGGCGCAGTTCTCGGCCGCCTGCCGCCAGACGTTGCAGGTGAGGAAGAGCGCTTCGCCGTCCTTCCAGTCGCCCGACTGGCGGTCGAAGAACCGCGGGGTCGAGGCGATGCGGAACGACGCGACCGCCTGGCCGCTCGTGGTGAAACGTAGGTTCGGGTCCTCCACGAGGTTCCCGACGATCGTGATTACGGTGTCGCCTGCCATTGGCTCGCTCCGGCTGTGGTGAGGGCCTGAGCCAGGCTCAGTGGACCTCGGGGCGGATGACCTTCGTACGGAGGATCGACTCGCTCAGGTTGAGCTGCCGGTCGAGCTCCTTGACCGTGGCAGGCTCGGCCGAGAGGTCGACCACCGCGTAGATGCCTTCGGACTTCTTCTGGATGTCGTACGCCAGCCGGCGGCGACCCCAGACGTCGACCTTCTCGACGCTCCCGCCGCCGTCCTTGACGACCTTCAGGAACGGGTCGAGCGCGGCGTTGGCGGTGCGCTCGTCGATGGCGGGGTCGAGAATGGCCATGAGTTCGTAACGACGCATGCTGTGTCCCTACCTCCTCTGGACTGATGCGGTCACGGTCTCTCCGTGACAGGAGGGCTCTTGCGTCCTTCGCGGCCGCGTGGCGCCGGCCGGGTGACCGGCCACCTGCCGCGAGACCGATACAGGCTACCAAGAGTCGGCAGCGTGAACGCCGTTTCGGGGTCGCCGCCCGCGGGCTAGCGGCGGGCGGCCGGTGCGGCCTTGGCGCACCGCCTGCGGTCCAGCTCGGCCATGATGTCGGCCATGCGGGCGCGCATGCGGGCCGTCTGCGTCGTCAGCACCGACAGCTCCTCCACGAGCTCCGCGTCGCCGATGACGGCGAGTTCGCTCTGCCTCATCTGAGCACCTCCTGACGCTCCCCGTTCCCCGCAGGAAGCGGCGTCCTCGAATCCATGTTCGACGTTACCCCGGCCCGCCGACATTTTCGGTCGCGCCCGGGCCGAATGATCAACGACTTCGGCGGGAATCTTCTACGGGCGTCCGGGCAGGACCCACGGGCGAGACGGACGAGACGGACCGACCGTCCGGAGGATCTGAGGAAGAGGTGTCCCCCATGTCACAGGAGGCGACCGGGAAGAAGCGGTCGGCACTCACCCTCAACACCGACGGTGAGCGCCACCCCGTGGAGAACTCCCTCGCGGTGACCGCGATCACGCTGGGGCTGGTCGCCCTGGTCCTCGGTTTCATCCCGGCCACGCACTTCTTCGGCGCGCTCGCCGGCACCATCGGCCTTCCGGTCGCGCTGTACTCGCAGCTGGTGTCGGCCACGACGGGCGAGCGCTGGCTGAACGTGGTGGGCATGGTGACCTCGTTCGTCGGGGCCGCGTTCGCGCTGAGCCATGGCGGTTTCTCGCTCTGACCGCTGTTGTCGGTGGGCCCGGATACCCTCGTAGGCATGCGTATCGGAGCCCACGTCGACCAGACCCAGCCGCTGGACAACGCCCGCGAGCGCGGCGCCGACGTCGCGCAGTTCTTCCTGGGTGACCCGCAGGGCTGGAAGAAGCCCGTGCTGCCCGAGGGCGTGGAGGCGATCCAGGGCTCCGACGTGGACGTGTACGTGCACGCCCCGTACGTCATCAACGTGGCCACGTCCAACAACAGGGTCCGCATCCCCAGCCGCAAGCTGCTCCAGCAGCACATGGAGGCGGCGGCCTCGATCGGGGCGAAGGCGCTGATCGTGCACGGTGGGCACGTGCTGAAGGACGACGACCCGGAGACCGGGTTCGAGAACTGGCGGAAGGTCTTCGAGCGGCTCGACTGTCCGGTTCCGGTCTACATCGAGAACACCGCCGGCGGCGGCAACGCGATGGCGCGCAAGTTCGACCGGATTGCCCGGCTCTGGGAGGTCCTGTCCAGCGTGAACGGCCTGGACTCCAAGATCGGCTTCTGTCTGGACACCTGCCACGCGCACGCCGCCGGGGAGGAGCTCATCGACGCCGTCGACCGGATCAAGGCCATCACCGGCCGCATCGACCTGGTGCACTGCAACGACAGCCGGGACGCGTTCGGGTCCGGCGCCGACCGGCACGCCAACCTCGGCGCGGGCAACATCGACCCCGAGCTGATCCTGACCGTCGTCCGCGCGGCCGGCGCCCCGGTGGTCGTCGAAACCCCAGGTGACGGGCAGGCCGACGACATCGCCTGGCTCCGCGCGAACCTCACCTGACCCCGCTCCGCCTTCGCCTGCCTCCGCCCCCTCCACGTGTCCCGACCGGCCCCGTCCGGCCGCGTGCAACCTCAGCCGGCCACGGCCCGGCCGCACCGCCGTCCAGTACCCGGCGGGCCAGAAAATTCGCCCCCTCACCTCAGGAACCCCGCAGGCCGTCGCCGCATCTAATCTCGCTGTACGGCAAAGCGAGTGATCTCGCCTCACTGGCATACTTCGGACAAACGACCTCAGCCCCAGCGCACGCGCGCGAACCAAGCGACGACGGGCGCGCCGAACGATCGGGAAGTCAATGGCACAACCCCCCTACGACCCGTACGGCGGCGGCTACGGGCAGGACCCGTACGCGCAGCAGCCGTCCGTCCAGCACCACTACTACGGTGGCGGCGCCCCGGTCGCCGTGCAGAACAACGGCATGGCCGTCGCGTCGATGGTGCTCGGGCTCATCGGCATCGTGTTCTGCGGGTTCACCTCCATCCTGGCGATCATCTTCGGGCATGTCGCGCAGAGCCAGATCAAGCGGACGGGTGAGGGGGGCGCCGGCATGGCGACCGCCGGCCTGGTCCTCGGCTACATCATGACCGGAATCTGGGTGCTCGCCTGGATCTTCTACCTCGGCCTGTGGGCCGCCGTCGTGGGCAGCAGCGCGGGCACCACCTACTAGTCCCCATTGGCGGGGTCGCCCCCGCCCGGTCGGTCCGGTCAGGCGAGCCTGGGGACGCCGGCCACCTCCACGCCCATGCTCGACAGCAGCACGGTCATGGGGGTGCCGGTGTCCCGCCAGTGCCGCACCGCCCCGGTGAGGACGCCGAGCGCCGTCCGGAACGCGCCCTGATCGGCCTCCGCCAGCTCGGCCCACGCCTCGTACACGACCAGGTAGCCGCGGTCCGCGGGCGCCCACGACAGGTCCCGCAGGCAGTCCTCCAGGGCGTCCCAGTTGCCGCCGAACCAGTCCGGCAGGTCGAAGACCCCGGCGCTCAGCCGCAGGAACGACTCCCTGTCCCGGGCGCGGTGCCCGTCCAGGTGGAAGGCCCGCCAGCCGGCCTTCTCCGCCTTCTCCGCCCAGCCGGTCGCGGCCACGCCCGCGCCCGGAGCGGTGGGCGCGCGCCACTGGTAGACGCCCGGCTCGACCCGGCCCTCGATCATCTCGTCGATCGCGCCGCTCGCGTCCATGTCCACCTCCCCGGTCGGCAGTGTGGTCTCCTGCCCGTCCCGTATCCGATCATGCAGGCCGGAGCCGGGAACGGTGACGCGTGCGTTCAGGTGACGGCCGCTTTCAGGGGTGCCGCCCGGCGCCTGCGGCGGAGGGCGCCCAGCGAGACGACGTCGCCGGCCCCGTCGAGCACGCCGCCCGCCGGGTCGTCCACGCCGCCGGTACGGACGGCATCGTGCGACGGCCGCAGGATCTCCCAGACGACGAGCGCCGCCAGCAGCGCCACGGTGAGGAACCGGGCGAGCAGGGCGATGTTGTAGACGTTCTGGTCGATGCCGGCCGCGGGCAGGTCGAAGGAGAGCAGCCCCGACAGCAGTTGCGGAAGGTCGGCGGAGTCCTGGCGGACGGTCACCGACAGCAGGTACCACCAGATGCCGAAGAAGTACATGATCTCGCCGGCCTGCCACACGGCGTACGCCGGCAGTTTGGGCCGCGCGAGCACGACCAGGGGGAGCAGCCACAGGACGTACTGCGGCGACCACACCTTGTTCGGCAGCATGAACGCGACCAGGACCAGGAACATCAGCTGCGGCAGCCGCGGCCGCCGGGGAGCGGCGAGGGCGAGCACGGCGATGCCTAGGGCGAGCACGAGGAACGTTCCGGTACCCAGCAGGTTGAGCGTGCCGGTCTCGTCCAGCCCGCCCATTCCCCGGTCCTGCAGGAAGAAGAAGATGGATCCCCAGTCGATCCCCCTGGTCTGGCTGAAGCTGTAGAACTCCAGCCAGCCCTCCCAGGCGAGCACCATGATGGGCACGTTCACCAGCAGCCAGGCTCCGGCCGTGCCGGCGAGGAGCCGTCCCATGGCGCGCCACTGCCCGGCGCGCACGCACAGCAGCACCAGCGGCCCGAGGAAGAGCAGCGGGTAGAACTTCGCGGCGATGGCCAGCCCCAGCAGCGCGCCCGCCCAGCCCGGACGCCGGGTGGCCCAGGCCGCCAGCGCCAGCGCGGAGAGGCCGACGGCGAGCAGGTCCCAGTTGATGTACGCGGTCAGGACGAGCGCCGGGGACAGCGCGACCATCAGCCCCGCGCGCAGCGACTTCCTCCCCGCGACGAACGCGGTCGCCAGCACGGTCGCGATGGCGAACAGGCCGAGCACCAGCACCGTGACGTTGAAGAACGCCATGCCGCGCGTGTCGATCCCGAACGGCCGCACGAGCACGCTCACCAGGTGCATGAGCGCGCCGCTCAGCACCGGGTACTCGACGTACTGGAGGGAGTCCCCGGTGAACGTGTCGAAGTAGGGGACCTTGCCGTCGCTCAGCCCGCGCGCGTAATAGAGCGGGTAGACGTCGGTGTAGCAGGCCCGGGTCGTGGTCTTGACGAAGTCGAACGAGGCCGCGGCGCACGGCTGCTTCTGCACCCAGGCCAGCACCGCCGCGAGCGCCGAGATCCCCGCGAGCAGCGGCACCAGCCGCTGCGCGCGTCCCCGCTCAGCATCCGAATCCGGTTCAGGGGGCGACTCAGACCGCGGGGAAAACGCCATGGGGGAAGCCTATTGGTGACCGGCCGCCGCGATCACGGCCGCGAGGGGCACCGTTCCGGGTGGCGGTCGCACCACCACGGCGGCGGCGGATAGTCCGGCGGGACGTTGGGGTCGCAGCCGATCGGGAGGCCCATGCGGTCGCACGGGGGACCGCCGGGCGACCCTGTGGGGAGGCCCGGTCCCGGGCCCGGGGACGCGGGGACGCAGGGTTCGTCCTCGTCGTCCGGCGGGCCGGGGGTGCAGGTCGGGTCGGGCGACGGGGACGGTTCGGTGGGAGCGGGCTCCGGCTTCGGCACGGACCACGGGGCGGGCGAGCCGACGTTCCCGGGCGGTCCGAACGGGCGGATCTCCTTGTCCTCGTGCGCGCGGACCATGAAGCGCTTGAAGAGGTCGGCGGGGACGGTGCCGCCGTAGATCTGGTTGTAGCCGCCGATGCCCTGGAGGGATCGGAGGCCGCCGTCCCGGTCCTGCCGCCACATGGCGACCGAGGTGGCGAGCTGCGGGGTGTAGCCGACGAACCAGGCGGACTTGTTCGCGTCCGTCGTGCCGGTCTTGCCGGCGACCGGGCGGCCGGGGAGGGCGGCACGGGTGCCGGTGCCGGAGCGGACGACGGCCCGCATGGCGACGGTCGCGTCGCGGGCGACCTCCGGGGGGAGGACGTCGTCGGACTCGTACGGCACCTTCTTGATCTTCTTGCCGTTCGCGGCGGGGACCGGGCCGCCGTGCCGGTCGGTGACCTTGCTGATGACGTGCACCGGGGTGTGCCGGCCCTCGGCGGCGAACGTGGAGTAGACCGAGGCCATCGTGACCGGGCTGACCGAGACGGTGCCGAGGGGGAGGCTGGTGAAGCCGGACCTCAGGTTCTTGGTGTCCGCCGGGATGCCCATCCGCGCCGCCATCTCCGCGACGTTCTCGAGCCCGACCTTCTGGCCGAGCTCGACGTACGCCGTGTTGATCGACATCTCGGTCATCTGCTCCAGCGTGTAGACGCCGTTCTCGCTGCGGGCGTCGTTGGTGAACTCGTCGCCGTTGATGACGCGGCTGTACGCGCCGTCCATCCGCGTCTTCAGGCTGACGCCCTGGTCCAGCGCCGTGGCCAGCACGATCGGCTTGAACGAGGAGCCCGGCTGGATCCGGCCGTCGAAGGAGTCGTCGAACTGCTGCTTCGTGTACGACGGCCCGCCGTACGCCGCCACGACGCCGCCGGTCTCCGGGTCGACCGACGCGAGCCCGAAGTGGACGTCCTTGCCGAGGCCCTTCTCCGCGCGGATCTGCTTGACGGCCCTGGCGGTGTGGTCCTGCAGCTCCTTGTCGAACGTCGTGGTGATCCGCAGCCCGCCCGTCTCCAGCAGGTCGTCGGGGACTCCGAGCCGCTTGAGCTCCTTGAGCACCCGTTCCTTCAGGTAGCCCGCCTGGGAGGAGGACGGGACGTCGCTCCAGTTGCGCTGCGTCTTCGGGAAGCGCTGCGCGGCCCGCTCGGCGGGGCTGAGCCACTTCTCCTCGACCATGCCGTCCAGGACGTAGTTCCAGCGCGCGATCAGGGCCCGCTTGGCGGGCTGGGTGTCGGGCCCGGTGGTGACGAAGTAGCCGGGACGCTGGATGAGGGCGGCCAGCATCGCCGCCTCGCTGACGGTGAGCTCCTTGACGTCCTTGTGGAAGTAGGCGCGGGCGGCGGCCTGGATGCCGTACGCCTGGCGGCCGAAGCTCACCGTGTTGAGGTAGAGGCCGAGGATCTCGTCCTTCTCCTGCTCGTTGTCGAGCCGGATCGAGATCATGATCTCCTTGAGCTTGCGGCTGATCGTACGGTCCCGGCTGAGCCCCTGGTAGTAGTTGCGGGCGAGCTGCTGGGTGATCGTGGAGCCGCCCTGGACGTCGCCGCCGGTGGCGGTCCTGAACAAGGCGCGCGCGACGCCGGTCGGGGAGACGCCGTGCTCGTGCTCGAAGTTGCGGTCCTCGGCGGCGAGCACGGCGTGCCGGACCGTCATCGGGATCCGCGACAGCGGGACGCTCTCGCGGTGCATGCCGATGCGGGCGATGGGCGTCTTGCCGTCCCGGTAGTAGATGACCGACTCCTGCGCGACGGCGCCGGCCTGCGTCTCGCTGGGGATCGGGGTGTTGGCGTACGCGACGCCGATCAGCGTGGCGGCGCCGAGGATCAGCACGCCGGTCGCGGCCAGGACGGCCTTCCAGGACGGCAGGCGGCGCCGCCATCCGGTACGGCGGGCCGGGCGCGCCGCCCCCCGGGGACCGCCCGGACCTCCCGGACCTCCCGGGCCGCGGGGTCCGCCGGGGCCTGGGCCGGCGGGTCCGGCCGGACGTCCGGGCGCCGGGTCCGCGGGCACGCCGGACGGCCGGCGATGGCCGCCGCCTCTGGAGCCCAGGATCTTCGGCAGTGCGGCGTGGGCCGGCGCGTGCGCTCCGCCCCGCGCACGCCCGCCGTGATCCCTGCCCTCGCCTGCGCCGTCCGGGTAACCCACGCGCGACCTCACCACCTGGAGTACGGCTGTGCGTCGGTCCGAGGGTAACGCGTAGGTCACGGGGCGGGGGGCGTCCAGGTCATGCCTTGACCTTGATCAGGGGCGGAACGTCCGCGTTCCGACCGCCGGTTCCGTGATGTCACAACCGCCGTTCCTGTCCCGGAAACGGCCGACGGCCGGCCCGTCCCCCGAGGGGCGGGCCGGCCGTCGGGCCGAGCCGTGGAACCGCGTGTGCCAGGTGATTACTCGTCGTTCCTGCCGGGCGGCTGCGGATCGTTCGGGCCCGGCTCCGGCTCCTGGTTGTCGTTCTTGCAGACCGGGTGGTCCCGGTTCCGCATGCACCACCAGCCGTTGTCCGGCGGGTTGGGCTCCGGCGGCTTGCTGGCGTCGCAGTTCTCATTGGGGAACGGCGTCGTGCACGCCGGCTTGTCGTCCGGCTGCTCGGGCTGGTCGGGGTCCTGGCAGCGCGGGTGGTCCTTGAAGATCGGCCGGTTGCAGTACTCCGGCTTCTCGTCCTCGTCCTCTTCGGGGCGCTCGGTCTTCTTCGGCTCGGGCTTCTTCGCGAACTGCTGCGCGTTGCCGCCGAAGGCCGGCTCCGCGAACTGCTCGGGAGTCGTGCCGGCGACCGCCTTGGCCATGTACGCCTTCCAGATCTTGGCGGTGATGCCACCACCGAAGACCTCGGCCTGACCGTCGAACGACAGCGTCTTCTTCTTGTCGTTGAAGAGCGTCACCGAAGTGGAGATCTTCGGGGTGTAGCCGACGAACCACGTCGCGACGTTCTTCTCCGTCGTACCGGTCTTGCCGGCGACGGGACGGTCGGGGAGGGCGGCGTTCTCCGCCGTACCGCCCGGCTTGACGACCTGCTGGAGGGCGTAGTTGACGTCGCGCGTGACGTTGGTCGAGATGACGTTCGTCTTCTTGTCCCAGCTCAGCTTCTTGTAGTCGCCCTCACCGGTCTTGTTGCGGACCTTCTTGATCACGTGCGGCTGGTAGTAGGTGCCGCCGTTGGCGAAGGTCGCGTACCCGGACGCCTGCTCGATCGCGCGGATGTCGTTGATGCCCAGCGCCAGACCGGCCTGCTGCTTGTAGGGGTCCACCATGTCGGGGGAGACGCCCATCTCCTTGGCCGTCTTGACGACGTCCGGAACGCCGACCTTCAGCGCCAGCTGCACGAACCCGGTGTTGGACGACTCCTTGGTCGCCTTGATCAGGTCGATGCCGCCGGGCGCGTCGTGGCTGTTGCGGATCGGGTCGAGCGCCCCGGGCGTGCCGTTGGGCACCACCTCACCGGAGCCGTTGAACGAGACGTTCCCGCGGCCCTCGACCAGGCTCCGGAGGCTGTAGCCCTTGCTCAGGGCCGTCGCCAGCACGTACGGCTTCATCGCCGAACCCGCCTGCGCCGAGCCCTTCCAGACGTTGTCGAAGGTCTGCTTCAGGTAGTCGGGGCCGCCGTAGATGGCCTCGACCTCGCCGTTCTTGGCGTTCACCGACGCCAGCCCCAGCCGGATGTTGCGCTTGAGGAGCTTGGCGGGGTCGCCGGGGACGTTCTCCTCCACCGCCTTCTTGGCGGCGACCATCTTGTCGTAGTCGAACGTGGTGGTGATCCGGAGGCCCTGGTCGAGGACCTCCTTCTCCTTGATGCCCTTGCGGTCGAGCTCCAGCAGCGCCCGCTTGATCATGTAGCCGCGCTGGCCGCCGTACGTCGCGAAGCCGCCGACGTCCTTGGTCTCGGGCAGCTGCCCGTAGTACTTCTGGAAGTCGGCGTCGCTGATCGTGTTGGTCTTGCGCATCCCGTCCAGGACGTACTGGTAGCGGGCCTTGGTCTGCTTGACCAGCTCGGGGTCGTCGCTGGCGGGGTCGAACCGGCCGGGCTGCTGGATGATCGCGGCGAGCATCGCGCCCTCGCCCGGGTTCAGCTGGCTGACGTCCTTGCCGTAGAACGCCTTGGACGCGGCCTGGATGCCGTAGGCGTTGCGGCCGAAGTAGATGGTGTTGAGGTACTGCTCAAGGATCTTCTCCTTGCTCCCCAGCTCGTCCTCCAGCTTCAGCGAGATGAACAGCTCCTTGAACTTGCGGCTCATCGTCCGCTCGTCGCTCAGGTAGTAGTTCTTCGCCAGCTGCTGGGTGATCGTCGAGCCGCCCTGGGTGGAGCCGCCGCTGATGTTGACCCAGACGGCGCGGGACAGGCCCTTGACGGAGAAGCCGCTGTCGGTCCAGAAACTGCGGTTCTCGGCCGCGATCACGGCCTCCCGGACGTGCTTGGGCACCTTGTCGTAGGTGACCAGCTCGCGGTTCTTGCCGATCCGGCCGATCTCGCGCTTGCCGTCCGCGTAGTAGAAGATCGCGGACGTCTGCATGGCGTCGTCGTTGCCGGTGGACGGGACCGGCGTCTGCGCGTACGCGACGCCGATCAGGGTGAGGAACGCGAAGAAGCCGAGCGCGAGCACGCCCGTGACGATCTTCCAGTTCGGTACGTACTTCCGCCAGCCGGTGCGCTGCTCCTTGCCGTCCTTGGAGCGGCCGGCGCCGTTGCGCATCCGGCCCATGCCCCTGCGGCCGCCGTCGTCGCCGGAGCCGTCCCAGAAGCCGTGCGGACCGCCAGGCCCGCCAGGTCCACCGGGGCCGCCCGGCGGGCGGCCACCGCCGCCACGACCGGGTCCACCGGGACCGCCGGGGGGACCTCCGCGCCCGCCCGGAGGACCGCCACGGCCTCCCGGGCCGCCTCCTGGGGCGCCGCCGCGGCCGCCGCCCGGGGGACCGCCGGGTCCTCCCATGGCGCGGTGCCCACCGCCTCCGCGCGGAGCACCGCCACGCGGCCCGCCGGGACGGCCCGGGCCGCCGGGTCCGGCCGCCCGGC
Source organism: Actinomadura sp. 21ATH (assembly GCF_041951345.1). NCBI lineage: Bacteria > Bacillati > Actinomycetota > Actinomycetes > Streptosporangiales > Thermomonosporaceae > Actinomadura > Actinomadura sp. 21ATH. The sequence continues at coordinate 137,711 of NZ_JBGNUR010000006.1, forward strand.
GGGCGGTGGGCCGGCCGGGCAGGGGCGAGTCCGTCTTGGCTGCGGCCCGGCCTTGGACACCGGATCGGCTGGGGCGGGGAAGGTTCCCGCCCGGCCGCTGCGACCTGGCTCTGGGTCGGGGCTGGCTTGGATTACTCACGCGTCCTCATCCACGGGGGTACGGCTTTGCGTCGTCCGAAGAGTACTGTGCAGGCGGGTGCGCGGGAGACCCGTGCGCACGGCCGAGACTCTTCCGCGGGTCCGTCTCGGGCCGTGGACCCCGCCGGCTGCGAGGCCGCCCGGACGTCATCCGCGCTGGCTGCGGGGCTCGTCTCCATGGCCGAGTACGTATGACACCGTCAGGTGGTTCCAAGCGCAACCTTGGCATACTTCGACCACATAGACCCCGGATTCTCCGTATTCGCGTGCCCCATCCGCAAGCACGGGGGCCGCACGGACCCGGCCCGTACAGCGTCGCAGGTCCTTCACGCGCGCGCATGTGACATGCGTCAAATGTTGCCGTACGCGCGGCGGCCCGCGACCTGCCGCCACCTCGTGCGGGCCGGGCGGAACGCGGCGCGCCGCCCGCTTCTCTCCGTCTCCGAGACTTGCCAGGATCCCGACCCGTACGTATCTTTGCGATGTATCGAGCCGATACATTAGCTCGATACATCGAAGAAACACATCGGGCCGTTCTACCCCGCGGCCCGGCCCGTCGTCGAGCGGAGCCCCGGCTTCGCGGAAATGGGGAGCGCATGGGAGGCAGGAAGGGATCGGGCGTTCTCGAACTCGCCGTTCTCGGCCTGCTCCACGAGTCCCCCATGCACGGCTACGAGCTGCGCAAGCGGCTCAACGTCGTGCTCGGCATGTTCCGCGCCCTCTCGTACGGCTCGCTCTACCCGTGCCTCAAGCAGCTCCTCGCCAAGGGGCTCATCGTCGAGGACCGGCCGGAGGAGCCGAACACGGCGCTGGCCCTGCAGAGCCGCCGCTCGAAGATCGTCTATAAGCTCACCGCCGACGGCAAGGAGCGGCTCCAGCAGCTGCTCACCGAGGCCGGCCCGGCGGCGTGGGAGGACGAGGGGTTCGGCGTCCACTTCGCCTTCTTCTCGCACACCCGCGCCGACGTCCGGCTGCGGATCCTCGAAGGCCGGCGCAGCCGGCTGGAGGAGCGGCTCGAGAGCGTGCGGTCCGCCCTGGCGCGGACCCGTGAGCGCGTCGACAGCTACACCCTCGAGCTGCAGAACCACGGGCTCGAGTCCGTCGAACGCGAGGTCCGGTGGCTCAACGAGCTGATCGGGCGCGAGCGGGCGGAGCAGGAGCAGGAGCAGGCAAGGGCCGCCAAGGCCGACAACAGCGTGAGCAACGCTAAACAGACTCAGGACACGCCTCGCGAGCAGGGCCGCTGATCCGCGGCCGCCGCCAGGTCTGGTGGAGAGCCACCACATGTCCCGCTACATGAGAAGGAGCAACCGGATGGGTTCGGTGCGTGTCGCCATCGTCGGTGTGGGCAACTGCGCCGCTTCGCTCGTCCAGGGCGTCGAGTACTACAAGGACGCGGACCCCGCGATGCGCGTCCCTGGGCTCATGCACGTCCAGTTCGGCGAGTACCACGTCGGCGACGTGGAGTTCGTCGCGGCGTTCGACGTGGACGCGAAGAAGGTCGGCATGGACCTGTCCGAGGCCATCGTCGCGAGCGAGAACAACACGATCAAGATCTGCGACGTGCCGCCGACCGGCGTGACCGTGCAGCGCGGCCACACCTTCGACGGCCTGGGCGAGTACTACCGGGAGATGGTCGAGGAGTCGGACGCCGAGCCGGTCGACGTCGTGCAGGCCCTCAAGGACGCCCAGGTCGACGTGCTGGTGTCGTACCTGCCGGTGGGCTCCGAGGAGGCCGACCGCTTCTACGCGCAGTGCGCCATCGACGCCAAGGTCGCGTTCGTGAACGCGCTGCCGGTGTTCATCGCCTCCGACCCCGAGTGGGCCGAGAAGTTCACCGAGGCGGGCGTGCCGATCGTCGGCGACGACATCAAGTCGCAGGTCGGCGCCACCATCACCCACCGCGTGATGGCCAAGCTGTTCGAGGACCGCGGGGTCGAGCTGCTGCGCACGTACCAGCTCAACTTCGGCGGCAACATGGACTTCATGAACATGCTGGAGCGCAAGCGCCTCCAGTCCAAGAAGATCTCCAAGACGCAGTCGGTCACCTCCCAGATCCCGCACGAGATGGCCAAGGCCGACGTGCACATCGGCCCGTCCGACCACGTGCCGTGGCTGGACGACCGCAAGTGGGCCTACGTCCGCCTGGAGGGCAAGTCCTTCGGCGACACCCCGCTCAACCTGGAGTACAAGCTGGAGGTCTGGGACTCCCCCAACTCCGCCGGCGTCATCATCGACGCGGTCCGCGCCGCCAAGATCGCCAAGGACCGCGGCATCGGCGGCCCGATCCTGTCGGCCAGCTCCTACTTCATGAAGTCGCCGCCCGTCCAGTACAGCGACGACGAGGCGCACGAGGCCGTCGAGAAGTTCATCCGCGGCGAGGTCGACCGCTGACGGAGTTCTAGAACGGCGTCTTGCCGGGCTTGAAGGCGCCCCGGTGGTGGGTCTCCACCGCCGGGGCGCTTTCATGTTCCCGGGGAAAATGGCGATGTTGAGGCCATTGTCACTCTCTGGCTCTAGTCTGGCACCGGCGGTGATGGGCGCGTAGCGTTCGGAACCCGAGTGGAGGAGGGTCATGATGCGCCAGACGCTGAAGGTGACGGCGGGATGCGCGGGACTCGCCGTGGGGCTCACCGCGTGCGGAGGCGGCGCGGACCCGTCCGCGGTCCCCACCGGCCCGCCGCGCGAGGGCGGGACGCTCCGCGTGGTCGGTTCGTCCGACGTCGAGCATCTGGACACCGCCAGCGCCAACAGCGTCGGCGCGTACGGCCTCACGCGCACGTTCGCGCGCACCCTGTTCGGGACGAAGGCGTCCAACAACTTCGACGAGACGATCCCCCTGCAACCCGACATGGCCGTCGAGATCCCCACCCGGGAGAACGGCGGCGTGAGCAAGGACCGCCGGACGTACACGGTGAAGCTGCGCGAGGGCGTGCGGTGGAACACCCGGCCGCCGCGTCCGGTGGTCGCCGCGGATTTCGTCCGCGGGTTCGAGCGGCTGTGCAATCCGGCGTCGCCGTCCAGCGGCAAGGGCTACTACATCTCCACGCTGGAAGGCATGGAGGAGTACTGCGACGGCTTCGAGAAGGTCGACGCCAAGAACCCCGCGGCCATGGCGGGCTACCAGGACGACCATGACATCAAGGGCGTCAGGGCCGGGGACGGCCGGACGCTCGTCTTCCGCCTCAAGGAGCCGGCCAGCGACTTCCTCAACCTGCTGTCGCTCCAGTTCACGGCCGCGGCGCCGGAGGAGTACGACCGGTACGTCCCGGACGGCCCCGACTTCCGGCAGAACACGATCTCCAACGGGCCGTACCAGATCACCGAGTACCGGCCGGGCGGCTCGTACGTGCTGAGCCGCAACCCGGTGTGGCGGCCGGAGACCGACCCGCTCCGCGGCCGCCATGTTGAGAAGATCCAGATCACGCTCGGCCAGGACTCGCCGCAGGCCGTGCAGCAGCAGCTGGAGACCGGCACCGCCGACCTGTCCTGGGACCATCCCGTGCCGACCGCCGCGATCCCCCGGCTGCGCAGGGCGCGCGACCCGCGGTTCGCGATCAGGGACGCGCCGAGCAACAGCCCGTACCTGGTCTTCAACACCCGCAGCCCCAACAACGGCGGCGCGCTCGGGAAGAAGGAGGTGCGGCAGGCGCTCCAGTACGCGATCGACCGCACCGCGCTCATCAAGATCGTCGGTGGCCCGGAGGTGGCCGAGCCGCTGCACACGGTCATCCCGCCCGGCAACTCCGGGTACGCGCCCGCCGACCGCTACCCGACGCCGGGCGAGGCGGGCGACCCGGCACGCTGCCGCCAGCTCCTCGCCAAGGCGGGCCACCCCGGCGGGCTGAAGTTCACGTTCCCGTACCGCACCAACAGCGTGCACAAGCTCATCGCCGAGTCGATCAAGGCGAACCTGGACGCCTGCGGGGTGGACGCCGAGCTGTCGCCCGACTCGGGCGGCACGTTCTACGGCAAGACGATCTCCTCCCCGGAGCGCGCCGCCGAGGGCGCCTGGGACATCGCCGCCCCCGGCTGGACGCCCGACTGGTACGGCAACAACGGCCGTTCGATCATCCAGCCGCTGTTCGACGGCCGCACCTACGGCGCCGGCTCCACCAACTACGGCGGCTACGACAACTTCATGGTGAACGGCATGATCGACGCCGCGCTGACCGCTCCCGAGCCGGCCCACGCCGCCGGCCACTGGCAGCAGGCCGACAAGACCATCATGGAGGACGCGGCGATCGTGCCGCTCCTCAACCGCTCCCACCCGATCTTCCACTCGTCCCGGGTGGGCGGCGCGGTCTTCCTCCCGACCACCGCCAACTACGACTTCACCCGAGTCTGGCTGGCCCGCTGACCCCCGCTCGCCGCCGAGCGGAGGCGAGGCCGTGAACACGGCTTTAGGCTGGGCTGGTGAGAGCTAGTGAACTGCGGGCGATCCTGCGTGGGCGGGACTTCCGGCGGCTGTACGCCACGCGGCTGACCTCGCAGCTCACCGACGGCGTGTTCCAGGTGGCGCTGGCGGGTTACGTGTTCTTCTCGCCGGAGCGGCAGACGTCGGCGGGCAAGGCCGCGGCGGCGTTCGCGGTGACGCTGCTGCCGTACTCGGCGCTCGGGCCGTTCGCCGGGGTGCTGATCGACCGCTGGCGGCGGCGGCAGATCCTGGTGTGGACGCCGGTGCTGCGCGCCGTCATGATCGTTCTGGTGGCCGCGCTGGTGGGGGCGGGGCAGGACGGCGCCGCCTTCTTCGTGGGCGTGCTGATGCTGCTGGGCGTCAACCGGTTCTTCCTGGCGGCGCTGTCGGCCGGTCTCCCGCACGTGGTGAAGCGCGAGCATCTGGTGACGGCGAACGCGTTCGCCGTCACGTCCGGGACGGTCATCGCGTTCGCCGGCGGCGGTGTCGGCTACCTGCTGCGCGGGCTGTTCGGGGCCGGGCACGCGGGGACGGCGCTGATCCTGCTGTGCTGCGGCGGCATGTTCCTGCTCGCGGGGCTGGTCGCGACGTCGCTGCCGCGCGGCGTCCTGGGCCCCCATCTGGAGGAGGCGGCGCCGCAGACGCGGGAGGCCCTGGGGAACGTCCTGCGCGGCCTCGTGGACGGTGGGCGGCACATCGTGCGGCGGCGGCCGGCGGCGTTCGGGCTGGCGGCGATGTCGTTCCACCGGTTCCTGTACGGCGTCATCCTGATCATGACGCTGCTGCTGTGCCGCAACCGTTTCGCGGACGACGCGGACGCGGGACTGGCCACGTTCGCGATGATGCTGGGCGTCTCGGGCGCCGGGTTCTTCGCCGCCGCGGTGATCACCCCGCTGGTGGTGCGGCGGATCAGCAAGCAGGCGTGGATCACCGTGCTGCTGGCGGCGGGGGCGGCGTGCCTGCTGCTGCTCGGGACGCCGTTCAGCGAGCCGCTGTGGGCGGCGGGCGGGTTCGCGCTGGGGGTGGTGTCGCAGGGCGTGAAGCTCTGCGTCGACACGATCCTCCAGGAGTCGATCGACGACGCCTACCGGGGGCGCGTGTTCGCCGTGTACGACATGCTGTTCAACGCCACGTTCGCCGCGGCCGCGGCGGCGGCGGCCGCGTGGCTGCCCGCCGACGGCGTCTCCTACCCGACGCTGGGGATCGTCATCGCGGCGTACGCGGTGGGCGCCGCTGTCTACTGGGCCGCGTCGTCCGGCACGAGGGACTCGGCGATCGCGTAGAGGGCGTCGGCGATGTGGCCGGTCTCGTCCTCGGTGCAGACGTACGGCGGCATCGCGTAGACCAGCTTCCCGAACGGCCGCAGCCACACGCCGTGGTCCATGGCGATCGCCTGCGCGGCCGTGACGTCCACGGGGCCGCGCGCCTCGACCACGCCGATGCCGCCCAGCACGCGGACGCCGGCGACGCCGGGCAGGTCGGCCGCGCCCTCCAGGCCGGCGGTCAGCACGGCCTCGATCGTGTCGACCTCGGTACGCCAGTCGCGCGACAGGAGCAGGTCGATGGACGCGCTCGCGACCGCCGCCGCCAGCGGGTTGGCCATGTACGTGGGGCCGTGCATGAGCGCCCCGGCCTCGCCCGCGGAGATGCCGTGCGCGACCTCGTCGGTGCACAGGGTCGCGGCCATCGTCATGTAGCCGCCGGTCAGGGCCTTGCCGACGCACATGATGTCGGGCGCGATCTCGGCGTGGTCGCTGCCCCACAGCTCGCCCGTACGGCCGAACCCGGTGGCGATCTCGTCCAGGATCAGCAGCAGGCCGTGCTCGTCGGCCAGCGCGCGCAGGGCCTGGAGGTACTCGGGGGCGTAGAAGCGCATCCCGCCGGCGCCCTGGACGATCGGCTCGACGATGATCCCGGCCAGTTCGTGGGCGTGCTCGCCGGCGAGGGCGGCCAGCTCGGTCAGGTACGCCTCGTCGGGTTCGGCGGCGTACCCGAGCGGGGGCGGCGGCGCGAACACGTGCCGCGCCAGCACGTCGCTGAACAGGTGGTGCATCCCGTTCACCGGGTCGCAGACGGCCATGTCGCCGAACGTGTCGCCGTGGTAGCCGCCGCGGACGGTCAGCAGGCGGTGCTTCTCCGGCCGGCCCTGCGACCGCCAGTACTGGAGCGCCATCTTGATCGCGACCTCGACCGCCACCGAGCCGGAGTCGGCGAAGAACACCTTGGTCAGCGGCGCGGGGGAGAGCTCGACCAGCTTCCCGGCCAGCTCCACCGCGGCGGGGTGGGTGAGGCCGCCGAACATGACGTGCGCCATCTTGCCGAGCTGGCGGGTCACCGCGGCGTTCAGCGCCGGGTGGTTGTAGCCGTGCACGGCGGCCCACCAGGACGACATCCCGTCGATCAGCTCGGTGCCGTCGGCCAGCGTCAGCCGCACGCCCGACGCCGACACCACCGGCAGTACGGGCGCGGTCGCCGGCATCGGGCCGTACGGGTGCCAGATGTGCTCGCGGTCGAACGCCAGCAGCCGGTCGGCCTCGGCCGGGCTCATCCGGCCCAGGGTCAGCTCGATCACGGCGCCTCCCCGCCGAGGATGCCCTGCTCGGCGCCCCACCGGCGGAGCTCGTCGGCCGCCGCGTCGTGCCCGATCGGGCCGCGGTCCAGGCGCAGGTCGAGGAGGAACCTGTACGCCTTCCCCACCAGCGGGCCCGGCTTGATCCCGAGGATCTCCTGGATCTCGTTGCCGTCGATCTCGGGGCGGATCGCGGCCAGCTCCTCCTCCTCGGCCAGCCGCTCGATCCGCGTCTCCAGATCGTCGTACGTGCGGCGCAGCCGGTCCGCCTTGCGCTTGTTGCGGGTGGTGCAGTCGGCCCGGGTCAGCTTGTGCAGCCGCGACAGCAGCGGGCCCGCGTCCCGGACGTACCGGCGGACGGCCGAGTCGGTCCACTCGCCGGTGCCGTAGCCGTGGAAGCGCAGGTGCAGCTCCACCAGCCGCGACACCGCCTGGACGACGTCCTTGGGGTAGCGCAGCTCGGTCAGCCGCTTGCGCGTCATCTTCGCGCCGACCACCTCGTGGTGGTGGAACGACACCCGCCCGCCGGCCTCGAACCGCCGCGTCTTCGGCTTGCCGATGTCGTGCAGCAGCGCCGCCAGCCGCAGGATCAGGTCGGGCCCGTCCTCCTCCTGGGCGATCGCCTGCTCCAGCACGATCAGCGAGTGCTCGTACACGTCCTTGTGCCGGTGGTGCTCGTCGATCTCCAGCCGCAGCCTGGGCAGCTCCGGCAGCACCTGCGCGGCGAGCCCGGTGTCGACGAGCAGGGCGAGCCCCTCGCGCGGGTGCGCGCCGCAGATCAGCTTGGACAGCTCGTCGCGGATCCGCTCGGCGGAGACGATCTCGATCCGGCCGGCCATGTCGGTCATCGCCTGGACGACGTCCGGCGCGACGGTGAAGCCGAGCTGGGACGCGAACCGGGCGGCGCGCATCATCCGCAGCGGGTCGTCGCCGAAGGAGTCCTCCGGCCGGCCCGGCGTCCGCAGCACCTTGTCGCGCAGGTCGGCCAGCCCGCCGAACGGGTCGACGAACTCGTGCCCCGGCAGGCGGGCCGCCATCGCGTTCACCGCGAAGTCGCGGCGGCGCAGGTCCTCGTGCAGCGACGTGCCGTACCGCACCTGCGGCTTGCGGGACTTGGGGTCGTACGACTCGCTGCGGTAGGTGGTGATCTCCAGCTCGTGGGATCCCTTGCGCAGCCCGACCGTGCCGAACTCGATCCCGATCGTCCAGATGTTGTCGGCCCAGCCCTTGACGAGCTCCAGGATCCGCTCCGGCGGGGCGTCGGTCGTCAGGTCGACGTCCTTGCCCGGCCGGCGCAGCAGCGCGTCCCGCACGGGCCCGCCGACCAGCGCCAGCTCGTGACCCGCGGCCTGGAAGCGGGCGCCGAGCTCGTCCGCCACGGGGGCGATGGGGCGCAGCAGTTCGGCGATCGCGACGCGCCGCTCGGGCGCCTGCTCTGGGGTCACTTGGTCTTTGGACACGGCCATCCAGCGTATTTCCTCGGGGACCTGCGGACAAAAGGCTTTGCGTACCCCGGAGCGACCCCTTCGTCCGCGAAGGTGGAGTAAGAAGACCCTTCACATGGTGCGATCTCCGGGTTACGTTCTGGACACCCCCGATGACGCCCCGCCGTATCAGGACGGACCATCGCCGAGGACTCCCGTAAGACGCTCAACGGTAGCGGGGAGCAGCCGGGGGCGTTCCACCCGAGTCGCGAGCCGGCCGGAGAGGCGCCGCCGGCGCGCGCCGGTGCGGCAGGGATGAAGACGGGCTGCGGGGGTATGTGGGGGCTCTCTCACTACACGGGCCCACCGGGGTGCAGGGACCGGAACCGGGGGTGTGCGCGGGGACGGATCCCCCGCGGGACGGAGGCGAAGATGAAGGACGCCCTCACCATCCACCGATCGCTCCTCGAACAGGAGATCCAGCACGAGATCGTCCGGCTGCCGGCCGGGATCGCCCGCGCGGACGAACTGCCCGGAGCGCTCGGCCTGCCCGCGGGCCGCTGCCTGGCGACGCGGATCTTCGCCTGCAACGACGTGCAGAGCGGCCGGCGCTTCCTGGCGGGCGTGATCGTCCCGGCCGGGACGGAGCCGCCGGCCGAACCGGTCCGGCAGGCCACCGGCGCGCGGCTGATCCGTCCTGCCCGCGCCGACCTGGTCAACTCGGTCACCGAGTACGCCGCCGACCTCGTGTGCCCGCTGCTGCTGCCCGACGGCATGCCGGTGCTGGTCGACCAGGGGATGCTGGACGCGCTGCCGCTGGACGACGTCGTCTACACCGCGACGGGGGAGGCGTCGACGGCCCTGGGGATCCGCGCGTCCGATCTCTGCGCGCTGAGCGGCGCCAAGCCCGTCCGGCTGAGCGGGGGCGAGCGTCCCGAGCGTCCCGAGCGTGCTGAACGGTCCGAGCGGGGCGAACGGGCCGAACGGCGGCCGCCCTGGCAGTCCAAGGCCGGTCTCCCCGCCCGCCGGCGGCACGGCACCAATCCCTCGCGGGCGAACTCGTCCAGCACCTGACCCACCCGTCCGCGACCGTCCGAGGCTCGACACGCCGTCCGGCCTTCCGGCGCCATGCCGTCCGTCGCCGCCGCCGCGCGCGTACTTCTGGACGGGCTCCTTTCGCGTCTTTACGCCGACGTGAGGTCCGAGGCGGCAGAGTGGGGGCGAAGGCGAGCGAAGCGGACGGCGATGATCAGGAGGGGCGGGTGACGGGTACGGACCGGCCCGGCGGCGCGCTCCCGGGCGGCGGGAGGCCGGGGCGGTGCGGCGGCGGGGCTACGATCGTGCGCGAGACGCGGGAAAGCGACGCCCGCCGAACCCGGGCGCCCGGCGGCCTCCGGGCGCGATTCCGGACGGGACTCCGGGTGAGGCCCCGAACGAGACTCCGAACGAGAACGGTGTGGACGGACAGGGCGTGAGAACGGTCCTACACGCGGTGGCTGCGACCACCCTGCTCTCCTGCGTGGTCGTGGGCACCGCGCCCACGGCCATGGCGGTGCCCGCCGAACCCGCCGCCGCGGATCCCGCGCGGGACCGCGGCTCGGCCGGCCAGGACCGGTCCAAGAGCCAGGTCACCCTCGCGCTCGGCACGGTCACCCCCAAGACCGCCGAGGCCACCGGCGCCAAGTCCAGGATCACCGTCACCGGGGCGGTGCGGAACGTCTCGGGCCAGGAGCTCCCCGGCGTGACCGTACGGCTGCGCACCTCCGCCCAGCGGATGAGCAGCCGCACCGAGCTGGCCCAGTTCGCCGCCGGCCAGCCGGCCCGGCTCGGCGGCGCGCCGGCCTCCCGGCCGCTGCCGCAGGCGGGCGCCGCCGGAGGCGCGGCGACCTTCTCGCTCAGCACCACCACCGCGGCGATCGGCCTCCGCCAGTTCGGCGTCTACCCGATCGGCGTCGAGGTCGTGAACCAGTACGGCCAGGCGCTGGCCGGCGTCACCACGTTCGTCACGTTCATGCCGCGGGGCACGCAGGTCAAGCCGCTGTCGGTGGCGTGGGTCTGGCCGCTGATGAGCCGCCAGCACCGGGCCGCCGACGACACGTTCCTCGACGACCGGCTCGCCGCCGAGATCGCGCCGCAGGGCCGGCTGGGCGGCCTCGTCGGCGCCGCCGCGAGCACCCGCACCCCGATCACCTGGTCGATCGATCCGGCCCTGATGGACGACGTCCAGACGATGGCGAGCGGCGCGTACACCGTGAAGCCGCCCAAGAGCGAGCGCGGCACCCGCAAGGAGAAGAGCCCCGCCGCCGACGCCTGGCTGAACGCGCTGCGCGCGGCCTCCAAGGACGACCCGTACTTCACCGTCCCGTACGCCGATCCCGACGCCGTCGCGCTGGTCCGCCACAAGATGCAGAACCACCTCGGCATCGCGTACGGCAACACCGGCGTCGCCGGCCAGGTCCTGCGCCGCCAGCCGAACACCCAGGTCGCCTGGCCGCCGTCCGGGATGGCGGGGCCCGGCACCCTCGACCAGATGGCCAAGGCGGGCCGGCTCGGGAACGGGACGTTCCTGATGAGCAGCGCGGCGTTCGCCGATCCCGCGCAGGGTTACACGCCGAGCGCCACCACCTCGCTCCCGACGTCGGAGGGCACCAAGCGGGCCGTCGTGTACGACGAGACCCTCAACAGGATCGTCAGCGCCGACACCCGGACGCCGGGCTCGGCCGTGCTGGCCGAGCAGCGCTTCCTCGCCGAGACCGCGATGATCAGCGCGGAGGCGCCGACGCTGGCCCGCTCGCTGGTCGTCGTCCCGGACCGGCGCTGGAGCCCCTCGCCCGCGTTCGCCAAGAACCTGCTGAGCCACACCGGCGGCAGCGCCTGGATGCGCACCACGGACCTCGCCAAGGTCGCCGCGGCGGCGCCACAGGAGCGCGTTTACCGCGGCTACCCGGACTCCATGGAGGCGTACGAGCTGGGCGAGCGCTACCTGCGGGAGGTCGCGCGCATCTCCCGCTCCGCCGCCCGGTTCGGCTCCGTGATGGTCGAGCCGATCAAGATGAACTACCGGCGCGCGGTGCTCCGGATGGAGTCGACCGCGTGGCGCGGCAAGTCCCGCTACAAGCAGGCGGTGGCCGCCCGCGAAGCGCTGGACGACCGGCTCGACGCGGACATGGGGCGGGTCGCCGTGATCCCGCCCGAGAAGGACCGCGTCTCGCTGGCGGGCGGCTCGGGCAAGTTCCCCGTCACCATCGTGAACGGCCTGCCCGACCAGACGATCGAGGTCCGGCTGGAGATCGTGTCGGAGAACACCGCCCGCCTCCAGGTCGGCCAGGTGGACGACCAGGAAGAGCTGATCAGGCTCGGGCCGGGGCAGAAGCGGTCCCGCTGGATCCCGGTGCAGTTCGCCGGCAACGGCAGCGTCCAGGTGCAGGCGCGGCTGAAGTCGTCGGACGGGCGGACGTTCGGCGAGGCGACGTACATCAAGGTCCGCACCACCGGCTACGGGCAGCTGGCACTGCTCATCACCGGTGGCGGACTTGCCGTACTCTTCGTGGGCGTCGGAGTGCGGGCCATCAGAGCGAGGCGCCGCCGGAAAGCGGAGGCAGCCGGTGACGGATCGACCGGAATGGGACCAGCGGCGGCCGGACCCGCGGGAGCGGGATCCGGAGCGGCCGCCGGCGCCGGACCCGTGGCCGGCGGTGCCCCCGACTTCAGGCCCCCCACCCGGGCAGAGGCCGTCCGGCCCCCCGCCGGGCCGGGACCGGTGGGCCCCGCAGGGGCACCCGGGGCCCCAGGGACGAACGGATCCGCACAGCCGATGGGCCCCGCAGGCGCAGCCGGGGCCGCAGGGACCCCAGGGGCCGCAGGGACGCCCGGATCCGCGTGGCCGGGAAGCGTGGCCACAGAATCCCCAGCCCCCGCAGCACCCTCAGCATCCGCAGCACCCTCAGCATCCGCAGCACCCGCAGAATCCGCCCTACCCGCAGAACCCGCAGACTCCTTCGGGACCTCCGCCGCGGACCCCTGGCCGCCACGCGAGGCCGGCCCCGGGCCAGCCGCAGGGCCGGCCGCCGATGCCGAGCCCGGGGCAGGGGCGTCCGGGTGGCCCGCCGCCGGCCGGCACCGGGGCGGCGACCAGGGTTGACCTGCCGCTCCCGGGCGGTGCCGCCGCAGGGCTAGGCCAGTCGGGTCCCGCGGCCACACCGGGGACCCCGCCCGGCACCGGAACGCCCGACGCGACCGCCGACCTGAGCGCCACCGGCGCCCCGCCGCGGGAGCAGCCGCCCGCATCGGACGGCGGCGGACGGGGCGGCGGCGCGGCCGGGCTGCTCAGGTCCGGCGCGATGATGGCCGTCGGCACGCTGGCCTCCCGCATCACCGGCTTCCTGCGGACCGCGCTGCTGGTCGCCGCCCTCGGCACCGGCGCGCTGGCGGACGCGTACAACACCGCCAACACGGTCCCGTTCATCGTCTACGACCTGCTGCTCGGCGGCATCCTCACCGCCGTGGTCGTCCCGCTGATCGTGCGGGCCAGAGAGCGCGACGCGGCGTACGGCGCGCGCTACGAGCAGCGGCTGTTCACGCTCGCGGTGCTCGGCCTCGCGCTGATGACCGCGGTGGCGGTACTGCTCGGCCCGCTGTTCATCAGCATCTACGGCGGCGGCATGGAGGGCGCGCAGCGCGACCTGGCGGTGCTGTTCGCCCGGCTGTTCGCGGTGCAGATCTTCTTCCTGGGCGTCAGCGCGTTCTCCGGCGCGATCCTCAACACCCGCAAGCGGTTCGCCGCGCCGATGTGGGCGCCGGTCCTCAACAACATCGTCATCTGCTGCACGGCCGGCGCGTTCCTGCTGGTCGCCACCGGCCGGGTCACCCCCGAGTCGATCAGCGACGGGCAGGTCGCGCTGCTGGCCGGCGGCACGATCGGCGGCATGGCGCTGCAGACGCTGGCGCTGTGGCCGTCGCTGCGCGGCTCGGGCTTCCGCTGGCGCCCCCGGCTCGACTTCAAGAAGGGCGAGCTCGGCCAGATCGGCAAGATGGCGATCTGGACGCTCGCCTACGTGGTGATCACGCAGATCGGGTTCGCGGTGACCACCCGGCTCGCCAACGCGGCCGGCGTGCTGGGCCGTGAGCAGGGCCTCGGCGACGTCGGGTACACGCCGTACTTCAACGCCTACCAGCTCTTCCAGCTGCCGTACGCGATCATCGGCGTCTCGGTGATCACGGCGCTGCTGCCGCGGATGAGCGAGCACGCGGCGTCCGGCCGGATGGCCGAGGTCCGCGACGACTTCTCCAGCGGGCTGCGGCTGTGCTCGGTGGTGATCCTGCCGGCCGCCGGGCTGATGGGCGTGCTCGCCTCGGAGATCACCGTCGTGCTGTTCGCGCACGGCGCCACGACCGTGGAGAACGCGCAGGTCATCGCCGACGTGCTGCGGATGTTCGCGATCGCGCTGGTGCCGTTCGCGGCGTACCAGCTGATGCTGCGGGTCTTCTACTCGATGCAGGACACGCGGACGCCCACGTTCATCGGCATCGGCGTGGTGATCACGAATATCGCGATGGCGCTGACCGCCTACACGGTGCTGCCCACCGAAAAGATCATCGTCGGGATCGCGGGCGGGTTCGCGATCGCGCAGACGGTCGGCGCGGTGCTCGGCTGGGCGATCCTGCGCCGCCGGCTGGGCGGCATGGACGGCCGCCGCATCTTCGTTTCGTATCTGAAGCTGATCGTCGCCCTCTGGCCGCTGATCGGTTTCGCTTACGCCGTCCACGCGATCGTCGACGCGGCGCTCGGCCCCGGCCTGGGCACCGGATTGCTCGCTCTCGCGGTCGGCAGCGCCGGCGGCGGGTTGCTCTACCTCGCCTTCGCACGGATGATGCGGGTGGACGAGGTCGGCTCGATGATGTCGATGATCACGCGCCGGCTGCCGGGACGAAAGTGACGGAAGAACAGGAGGACGTGAGAAAAGGCCAGAAGAACGGCCGAGGTACGCGTGACAAAGTACACAGGACGCGCCCCGATAAGGCAGCCGCCCATCAGAGTTAGCACTACCATGGTTGGGCAGTACGGCTTGCGGGGCGACACCCTGGGGAACGCAAAAGGAGGGTCGGAGGCGTAAGCTGCCACGCCACGAACATGGGATCTGACCACCTGTGCAGGACGTTGCCGTGAGCACGTCCGTCATCGAGCCCGGCACGCGCCTCGCCGGTCGCTACCGTCTCGAGAAGCGCATCAAGGAGTCGGGCGGCTCCTCGTTCTGGAAGGCCATCGACGAGATCCTGGCCCGTGCCGTGGCCGTCCGGACCTTCGACCCCGACTTCCCTCGCATCGCCGAGGTGGTCACCTCCGCACGCGCCGCCAGCCGGCTCACCGACCCCCGCCTCACCCAGGTGTTCGACGCCGACGACAGCGGCGAGAGCGCGTACGTGGTGAGCGAGTGGGTCGCCGGCGAGACCCTGGAGCAGATGCTCCAGAAGGCCCCGCTGGAACCCGGCCGCGCCGCGACCCTCCTCTACGAAGCGGCCGAGGCCATCGCCGCGGCCCACGAGGCCGGCCTGGCACACCTGTGCCTGTCGCCCCGCGACCTGGTGTGGACGACCGGCGGCACCGTCAAGGTGCTCGGCATCGCCACCGACGCCGTCCTCGCCGACCGCTACTCCGACGAGCCCGCCCGGCGGGACGTCGAGAGCCTCGGCGGCATGCTGTACGCGGCGCTCACCGCGCACTGGCCCGGCGCCCCGGAGCGGTCGGCGCTGCCCGCCGCCCCGCAGGTCGACGGCACGGTCAAGGCGCCCCGCCAGGTCCAGGCGGGCGTCCCGTTCGCCGTGGACGCGATCGTCTGCCGCTGCCTCGGCATCGAGGTCGCGGGCCAGCAGCCGCTGGCCGACCCCGCCGAGCTGGCCAAGGCGCTTCGTGGCGTGCCGCGCACGCCGCTGCCGCTGTTCGCCGGCCTGGGCAGCGCGCAGCCGCCGGCGCCCACCCGGCACAACACGCAGGCGCGGACCCAGCACGTACCGCCGCCGTCCCGCCCGCCCGAGCGGCAGGCCCCCGGGCGGCAGCGTCCCGCGCAGCACCAGCATCCGCAGCAGGGCGGCCGCCGGCAGCCCGCGCCGCAGGGGCGCGCGCAGCGCGGCCCCCAGCACGCGGCGCAGCACGGGCAGCCGCCCGGCACCGGCACGCGGGGCACCATGCCCGCGTCGCCGCAGCGCCCCGGCGGGTTCAAGACGAGCAACCGCGCGCTGCTCGGCGTCGCCGCCGCCGCGCTCACCGTGATCGTCGGCCTGGGCGCCTGGGCCATCGGCAGCAGCGGCTCGTCCGGCGAGGGCGGGCAGCCCGGCGCCACCGACCAGCCCCGCACGTCGCGGCCCGCCGCGCCGCAGGCCGGCAAGCTCCCCGTCGCGAACGTCTCGCCCGCCGAGAAGGTCTCGCGCGGCAACGGTGACGACACCATCGGCAAGAACCTCAACGTCCTCACCGACGGCCGGAACGGGGAGGTCTGGGAGACCCAGACGTACGCCGACACCAACTTCGGCAACCTGGCCAAGGGCCTGGGCGTCGTCCTCGACATGGGCGGGGCCGTGGAGGTCAGCAGCGTCAAGGTCGCCACTCCCGCGGGCGGCGGCACCATCCAGGTCAGGGTGGGCGACCAGCGCGACATCGACGCGATGAGCGCGTTCGCCAGCCAGTCGCCGAACGCCGGCGAGACCTCGTTCAAGGGGTCCGCGCGGGCGACCGGGCGCTACGTGCTGGTCTGGTTCACCCAGCTGCCCTCGCCCCCGAAGGGCAAGATGAGCGAGATCACCGTGTACGGCGTCGCCAAGGGGTGACCGGTCCCGCCGTTCCGGCGCCGTACCGGCCGGTCGAAACGGTCCCCGTCGCGGATGACGTGGCGAGGACCGTCCCGTGAGGCGGTGCCAGTCGGTATCGTGCCTCTGAGCAGATTGTCCCCTTCCCCCAGGATTTCAGCGGTGTCGACGCGACCAGGCAGGATCGACCGCACGCATCCGGCATGGAGCGGCGCACACACTCGTGAGAGCGGGCGCTCATGACGTCGGTGAGCATGCAGCACGTGGACGAGGTACCGGACAAGGAGCTGCTCGCCCGGCATTCCCAGGGTGATCCGCACGCCTTCTCCGCGCTGGTGCACCGGCACCGGGACCGGATGTGGGCGGTCGCGCTGCGCACGCTCGGCGATCCCGAGGAGGCCGCGGACGCGCTGCAGGACGCGTGCCTGTCGGCGTTCCGCGCGGCCGGCCGGTTCCGCGGCGACGCGGCCGTCACCACCTGGCTGCACCGGATCGTGGTGAACGCCTGCCTCGACCGGATCCGCCGCAAGTCCGTCCGGCCCGCCACCCCGATGGGGGACGACGCCACCTTCGACGCGGTCGCGCCCAAGATGCCCGACCCGACCGACGCCCACGGGGTGTCGCTGGACGTCCGCACCGCGCTGGCGGAGCTGCCGTTCGAGCAGCGCGCCGCGCTCGTCCTGGTCGACATGATGGGCTATTCGGTCGACGACGCCGCGCAGGTCCTCGAGGTCCCGGCCGGAACGATCAAGAGCCGGTGCGCGCGCGGCCGCGCCCGGCTGGCGCCGCTTCTGATCCACCACAGGAACCGTCGGGACCGTAAGAACGTCTGAGGTGTGGAAGGAGGTGGCATGCCCAAATGAACCCCGCGCATTATGACTACGACACCCTGGCCGACCTGGCCGAGGGACTGCTCGAAGACGACCAGGCCGCCTCCGTCAACGCGCACCTCGAATCCTGCGCCGACTGCCGGGACCGATCCGCCGACCTTGCGGACGTCTCCCGGATCCTGGCGGAGGCTCCCGTCCCGTCCATACCCGCCGAGCTGGCGTCCCGCATCGATTCGGCCATAGCGGCCGAGTCGCTGAGCACCGCCACCGTGGTGAACCTGGAACAGAGACGTGGAAGGCGGCATTGGCGGATCCTCTCGGCCGCGGCGGCGACCGTGATCGTGCTAGGCGGTGGCGCCATCGCCGGCACGGTGGCCCTGGACGGGAACGAGCATCAGGCGACCGCGCCACCGCTCAGTGACAACCAGGACTCCGGCGCGAAAGGGAGCGCCGGCGACTCCAGGCCCAGCCCGTCCGAGATGATCGCTCCAGGCGAGCACGCCCCCGAGAAGCCCGCCTTCGAGGTCATCCGCAGCGGCACCGACTACCGCGCCGGCACCCTGGACCGGCAGGTCGACGGCGCGCTCGACCGGGGCGGCGAGCCGCGCTCCGCGGCCGGGCCGCCCGACGCCCGGCTGGCCGGCTGCGTCAGCGCCGTCACCGGGGGGAGGTCGCCCGAACTGGTCGACGCCGCGAAGTTCGACGGCGGCCCCGCCACCGTGATCGCGGCACCGGCCGGCGCCGCGGGCACGCTGGACGTCTGGGTCGTCGGCCCCGACTGCACCGCCCAGGACCCGCGCATCCTCAAGCGGGCGACGGTCCGCCGCGGCGGCTGAAGCGCCGCGACCATCCATCGCGTCCCCGGCCGCGGGCCCCCGTCCCGTGACCGGGAATCAGGCGAGCGCGACATCACGCCGCCGGTTCCGCTCGGAGAGACCCTCCGGGCGGGACCGGCGGCTTTCGTCTGCGGCCGCTGAACGCGTCCCCGCCGGGGCGGTTCCCGGTCAGAGGTCGTCGAGGAAGTCCTCGGCGATGGCCCAGGTGCGTTCGGCGGCCTCGGCGTCGTAGTCGTCGAGGTCCGGGTCGGTGTAGAGGTGGCCGGCGCCGCCGTACCGGTAGACCTCGACGTCCGCTCCGGCGCGGCGCATGCGCAGGTACCAGGCGTTGAGCCAGTCGACGGGCTCGTAGGTGTCGGGGTCGGCGACGTGCAGCTGGACGGCCAGTTCGGTGGACACGTCGTCGGCGAGGTCGGACGTGCCGTGCAGGAGCAGCAGGCCGCGGGCCTTGCCGTCGGCGAGGGCGAGGTTCTGGGCGATCGAGCCGCCCAGCGAGAACCCCGCGTACACCAGGCCCTGGCCGATGTGCGGCGCGGCGGCCGACACCGCGCGGCGCAGCAGCTCGTCCCGGCCGATCTCCTCCTTGATCGCGGCGCCCTCCTCGGGGTCGTCCACGACGCGCCCGTCGTACAGGTCGGGCACGTGGACGTCGTGGCCGGCCGCGCGCAGCCGGTCGGCCGCCGCGTGCACGGCGGGCCGCAGCCCGTACATCGAATGCAGCAGGAGGATCGGCGCCATGAGATCAGCCTAGGGCCGGAAAACCCCTGCTCGCGCGGTACGGGAATCACCGGGGCCTAGTATCGGTTGTCGCGACTGGCAGGCCGGGTCGCAACCGAGGGCGCGGCGGCCGGCGTCGCGGCCACGGGACGCCCGCCGGCACGCAGGGTGAACAGAGGAGAGGCACAGAACAGTGAGCGACGTCCGCAACGTCATCGTCATCGGCTCGGGCCCCGCCGGCTACACGGCCGCCATCTACGCGGCGCGCGGCGACCTCAAGCCGCTGGTCTTCGAGGGCTCGGTCACCGCCGGTGGCGCTCTGATGAACACCACCGACGTGGAGAACTTCCCCGGCTTCCCCAACGGGATCATGGGCCCCGACCTGATGGACGGGCTGCGCCAGCAGGCCGAGCGGTTCGGCGCGGAACTGATCGCCGACGATGTCACCGAGGTCGACCTGACCGCCGACCCCAAGATCGTCAAGGTGGGCGACGAGACGTACCGCGCCCGCGCGGTCATCGTGGCGACCGGCTCCGGGTACCGCGAGCTGGGCCTGGAGAACGAGAAGCGGCTGTCCGGCCGCGGCGTCTCCTGGTGCGCCACCTGCGACGGCTTCTTCTTCCGCGAGCAGGACATCGCCGTGGTCGGCGGCGGTGACACCGCGATGGAGGAGGCGATCTTCCTCACCAAGTTCGCCCGTTCGGTGACCGTGATCCACCGCCGCGACGAGCTGCGCGCCAGCAAGATCATGCAGGACCGCGCGTTCGCCAACGAGAAGATCAGGTTCCTCTGGAACAGCGAGGTCGCCGAGGTGCTCGGCGACGACCGCCTCTCCGGCGTGCGGGTCCGCGACACCCGGACCGGCGCCGAGAGCGAGCTGGAGATCACCGGCCTGTTCATCGCGATCGGCCACGACCCGCGCAGCGAGCTGTTCGACGGCCAGCTGGAGACCGACGCCGACGGGTACCTGCTCGTCGACGCCCCCACCACCCGTACCAAGATCCCCGGCGTGTTCGCCGCCGGCGACGTGGTCGACCACATCTACCGCCAGGCCATCACCGCGGCCGGCAGCGGCTGCTCGGCCGCCATCGACGCCGAGCGCTGGCTGCAGGACCAGGGGGCCGCCGAGACCGTGCCGCAGCCGCCCAAGGAACTGTCCCACCAGGGCTGATCAGAGAACGGAGATCCGATGAAAGCCGTGACCGACGCCGACTTCGAGGCCGAGGTGCTCAAGAGCGACAAGCCCGTGCTGGTCGACTTCTGGGCCGAATGGTGCGGTCCGTGCCGGATGGTCGCCCCGATCCTGGAGGAGATCTCCAAGGAGCACGGCGACAAGCTGGAGATCGTCAAGCTGAACATCGACGAGAACCCGAAGGTGCCGGCCCAGTACCAGATCCTCGGCATCCCCACGCTGAACGTCTACAAGAACGGCGAGGTCGTCAAGCAGATCCAGGGCGTCAAGCCCAAGGCCGCCCTGCTGCGCGAACTCGGCGAGTTCATCTGAGCCGCCCCTGAAGACCTCGCCCCCTCCCGCGGCGAGCGCGAGACGACGGGCCCGTACCGGACATCCGGTACGGGCCCGTCGCTTCGGTAACGCCCGCGGGACGCTGAGAGCGGCTCAGACGGGGCGGAGGGCGCCTTCTGGGGTCATGGAGCCCAGGAGGCGCTCCAGGGCCACCTCGACGTCCTCACGCCACGACAGGGCCGACTTGAGCTCCAGCCTGAGGCGCGGGTAGCGGTGATGCGGCCGTACGGTCTTGAAGCCGACCGACAGCAGGTAGTCGGCGGGGACCAGGCAGCCGCCCTCCTCGATCTTGAGGTCGCCGAACGCCTCGATCGCCTTCACCGCCCGCCGGGTGAGGTCCTTGGCCACGCCCTGCACGAGCATCCGGCCGAGCCCGCCGCCGGCGAACTCCGGCAGGATGTGCGCGGTCATCAGCAGCACGGCGTCGGCGCTGACGGGGCTGGTCGGGAACGCCACCGAACGCGGCACGTACAGCGGCGGCGCGTACATCACGAAACCCGCCGGGACGTCGTCGACATAGACGATCTTGCCGCAGCTGCCCCATTCCAGGAGCGTGGAGGAGATCCACGCCTCCTTCTCCAGCTCCGGCGCCCCCGCCTCGACGGCGCGGTCGCGGCTCACCGGATCGAGCTCCCAGAACACGCAGCGACGGCAGCGGCGCGGTAGATCGTCCAGATTGTCCAGCGTGATGTTGACGAGACGACGCGACACCGGAACAGCACCCCCTGCGGAAACGTGCGGTGCGCCACTTCGCGAGATTCCCGGCAACACTCGGGGATCCTCGGGCATCGTATCGGACAGGGCGCTTTCCGCCCGCGAACGGCGCGGCCCGGCCGCCCCGCCTCGTCGAGCATCAGGGCCTATGTCGTAGTTTGCAGTAACGTCCGAACACCCCGGAGGTGCCTCGTGGAACAGCACGCGCGTACAGACGCCTACTCCGACCGTTACGCAGCCCGTGCCGCCGGCATGGTGCCGTCGGAGATCCGGGCCCTGTTCGCGGTCGCTTCCCGGCCCGAGGTCGTCTCCCTGGCGGGCGGCATGCCGTACGTCTCCGCCCTCCCGCTGGACGCCGTGGGGCAGATGGTCGGCGACCTGATCGCGCGCAACGGCGCAGAGGTCCTCCAGTACGCGTCCGCGCAAGGCGACCCGCTGCTGCGGGAGCGCATCTGCGAGGTCATGTCCCTCGAAGGCATCCAGGCGTCCGCGGACGACGTCGTCGTCACCGTCGGCGCCCAGCAGGCGCTCGACCTCATCACCCGCATCTTCGTCGACCCGGGCGACGTCGTCCTGGCGGAGGCGCCCTCCTACGTCGGCGCGCTCGGCACGTTCGCCTCGTACCAGGCGGACGTCGTCCACGTACCGCTCGACGAGGGCGGCCTCATCCCGTCCGCGCTCCGCGAGACGCTGGAACGGCTCCGCCGCGAGGGGCGGCGGGTCAAGTTCCTCTACACCGTCCCCATGTTCCAGAACCCGGCCGGCGTCACGCTCACCGCCGCCCGCCGCGCCCAGGTCCTGGAGATCTGCGCCGAGTACGACGTCCTGATCCTGGAGGACAACCCGTACGGCCTCCTCGGCTTCGACGGCGAGCCCATGCGCGCCCTCCGCGCCGACGACGCCGAGCGCGTCATCTACCTCGGCTCGTTCTCCAAGACGATCGCCTCCGGCCTCCGCGTCGGCTGGTGCCTCGCGCCGCACGCCGTCCGCGCCAAGCTCGTCCTGGCGGCCGAGTCCGCCGTCCTGTGCCACCCGAGCTTCTCGCAGTTCGCCGTCCGCGAGTACCTCTCCACGCAGCCGTGGCAGGAGCAGATCAAGGACTTCCGCGAGCTGTACCGCGAGCGCCGCGACGCCATGCTCGAATCGCTGGACGCGATGATGCCCGAGGGCTGCACGTGGACCCGCCCCGCCGGCGGCTTCTTCGTCTGGCTCACCCTCCCCGAGGGCCTGGACGCCAAGGCGATGGCCCCGCGCGCCATCGCCGACCGCGTCGCGTACGTCCCCGGGACGGGCTTCTACGCCGACGGCGGCGGGCACCGGCACATGCGGCTGTCCTACTGCTACCCGGAGCCGCACCGCATCCGCGAGGGGGTCCGCCGGCTGGCCGCCGTGATCGAGCAGGAGATCCGGCTCCGCGACACCTTCGGCGGCGTCGGCGCGACCACCCCGAACGGGGTCGACACTCCCGGACCGGGCCTGGTCTGAAATCCCGTACAAGGCGCGCCGACTCCCCCATCCTGGAGCCGGCGCGCCTTTGCGAAAACCGTCAGGGCGAACCCCTGATTCCCGTTTAAGGAGCATCGTTGTGGAACTCGGCCATGTCGTCGTCCTGGCCGGAGGTCTCTCGTACGAGCGGGAGGTCTCCCTCCGCTCCGGCCGCCGTGTCGTGGACGCGCTGCGCGCCCTGGACGTCCCGGTCGAACTCCGCGACGCCGACGCCACGCTCCTGGACTCCCTCTCGAACGACCCGCCGGACGCCGTGCTCCCCGTCCTCCACGGCGCCGCCGGCGAGGACGGCGCGATCCGCGACGTCCTCGAACTCATGGGCGTCCCCTACGTCGGCTCCCGCCCCGACGCCTGCCGGGTCGCCTGGGACAAGCCCACCGCCAAGGCCGTCGTCCGCCAGGCGGGCCTGAACACCCCCGCCTCGGTCGCCCTCCCCAAGGAGGTCTTCCACGACCTCGGCGCCTCGTCCGTTCTCGACCACATCGTCCGCCGCCTGGGCCTGCCGCTCTTCGTCAAGCCCACCCGCGGCGGCTCCGCCCTCGGCGGCTCGGTCGTCCAGGAGGCCACCGAGCTCCCCGCCGCCATGGTCGGCTGCTTCGCGTACGGCGACGCCGCTCTCGTCGAGCAGTACATCTCCGGGACCGAGGTCGCCGTCTCCGTCATCGAACGCGACGGCTCCCCGCACGCCCTGCCCGCCGTGGAGATCGTCGCTGCCGGCGGGCGCTACGACTACACGGCCCGCTACGACGCCGGCGACACGGAGTTCATCACCCCCGCCCGGCTCACCCCCGAGGCCGCCGAACGCGCCACCCACGCCGCCGTGACGGCCCACCGGGCGCTGGGCCTCCGCGACCTCTCCCGTACGGACCTCATCATCGACGACTCGGGCGAGGCCCACTTCCTGGAAGTGAACGTGGCCCCCGGCATGACCGAGACGAGCCTCTTCCCGCGGGCGTTGACCGCGGCGTCCCTGGACCTCGGCTCCCTCTGCAAGAGCCTCCTCGCGAACGCCCGCTCCAGCACGTCCGTCTGAGCACGGCCACTCCCATTCGCAGAAGGCGCCGCACATCCCATGCGGCACTCGACCCCCCGATGTTTCCCGTGAAACATCCACCCACCCCCTCCCAATGTTTCCCGTGAAACATCGGCCCGCCGCCTCCGGACCGGCGGGTCTCGGCGGGTCAGGTGGCGTTCCTCAGCGCCCGGGAGCCGGGTGAGGTTTCCCGTGAAACATTCGCGCGTTGACGGCGGGGGAGAGGGCGGACATGGAAACGCCCCGGGCTTCGGCCCGGGGCGTTTCGCGGTTCGGTGGTTCAGAAGGCTTGGCCGCCCGGCTCGTCGTCCAGGGTCATGGCCTTGATGATGCGGTCGAGGTCCTCCATGGAGGCGAACTCCACCACGATCTTGCCCTTCTTGGTGCCCATGTCGACGCGGACCTTGGTCTCGTACCGGTCGGAGAGGCGATCGGCCAGCTCGCGGAGCTCGGGGGCCGTGGACTGCTTGCGGCGCTGCCGGGGCGCGGCCTTGGGGTCCTCGTCGACCTCGCGCAGGGCGACGATCTCCTCGACCGTCCGGACGGACAGCCCCTCGGCGACGATGCGGTGCGCGAGCTGCTCCTGCGCCTCGGTGCTCAGGCCCAGGAGGGCGCGGGCGTGGCCGGCGGTCAGGACGCCCGCGGCGAGGCGGCGCTGAACGTCCGGCGGGAGGTTCAGCAGGCGCAGCGTGTTGGTGATGTGCGGCCGGGAGCGCCCGATGCGCGTGGCGAGCTGCTCGTGGGTGGCGCCGAAGTCCTCCAGGAGCTGCTGGTACGCGGCGGCCTCTTCGATCGGGTTGAGCTGCTGCCGGTGGAGGTTCTCCATGAGGGCGTCACGGAGCATGTCGTTGTCGCCGGTGTCGCGGACGATCGCCGGGATGGCGTCCAGGCCGGCGATCTTCGAGGCGCGCAGCCGGCGCTCGCCCATGACGAGCTCATAGTCGTGCTCGGGGTCGTCGATGCGGCGCACGACGACCGGCTGGAGCAGGCCGACGATGGAGATCGACTCGGCGAGTTCGGCCAGGGGCTCCTCGGCGAACTCCTCGCGGGGCTGCCTGGGGTTGCGGCGGATGCGCTCCACCGGGATCTCGGCGAAGTGGGCACCGACCGGTGCGGGCTCCGCGGCGGGCGGAGCGGCCGCGGGCGTGCCGTTGGACGGCACGTCGCCGGGGTCCCCGGGGGCGGTGGCCGGGGGCGCCGCCGGCGGGCGGGTCGGGATGAGGGCGTCCAGGCCCCGGCCGAGGCCGGGCTGCCTGCGTCGCGGTTGGCTCACTCGGGCGCTCCCCGGTACGCCATCTCCGAGGCGGCCTCGCTGTAGGCGAGCGCGCCGCTGGAGCCCGGGTCGTACGTCATGACGGACTGCCCGTAGCTCGGCGCCTCGGACACCCGGACGCTCCGCGGGATCACGGTGTTGAGGACGACGTCACCGAAGTGGTTGCGGACGTCCTCGGCGACCTGCGCCGCGAGGCGGGTCCGGGCGTCGTACATCGTCAGCAGGATCGTCGAGACGACGAGCCCCTGGTTCAGGTGGGCCTTGACGAGGTCCACGGTACGGATCAGCTGGCCGAGGCCCTCCAGCGCGTAGTACTCGCACTGGATCGGGATGAGCAGCTCGTGCCCGCCGACGAGGGCGTTCACGGTGAGCAGGCCCAGCGAGGGCGGGCAGTCGATCAGGACGTAGTCGAACTTGCCCGTGTCGTACGCGCTCAGCGCCTTCTGCAGCCGCGACTCGCGGGCCACCTTCGAGACGAGTTCGATCTCGGCGCCGGCCAGGTTGAGGTTGGCGGGGGCGCAGTGCAGGTTCGGGATCTCGGGGGCCGCGACCACGATCTCGTCGAGCGGAAGATCCTCGATCAGGACTTCGTAGATCGACGGTACGTCGGCGTGGTGCTCGACGCCGAGGGCGGTCGATGCGTTCCCCTGCGGGTCCAGGTCGACGACGAGGACCTGGGCGCCGTGCATGGCCAGCGAGGCGGCGAGGTTGACCGAGGTGGTGGTCTTGCCCACGCCGCCCTTCTGGTTAGCGATGGTGATCACCCGGCACTCGGCCGGCCGCGGCCACTCCTTCTCCCGCCGCACCGGTCGTACCCGGCGGGCTGTTTCATGTGAAACCTTCGCGTCCTTCAGCGCTTCACGCACCAGTTCAGACTCCCCCTGAGATGGCCCGTTGCGCGGCCCGGGCGGCTCCTGTGCGCCACCGTTCGTCGGTACGTATCCGACGTTCTCCGCGGTTCCGGACGTCGTACTTCCCCACATCGCGTGTCCGGAGGGGAGGGCCTCCCCGCCGTCGCCGTTCGTTTGGGGGGATTCAACGGAGCGGTCAGGCCGGCCCGGTCCTGTGCTCATGAAGACCTCTTCTTCCTGGACCCTTTGGTGCGCCGGGGGGCGCGTTCCCGTTCGGCGACCACACGGACAAGCGTCGTCGGCGGGTCGACCATACCGCGCCCTACTTGGAGCAGTTCGGCGGAGCGGACACCGAAGCGCTTCAGTACGGGCTGCGCCTCCTCCAGCTCCATCGCGGCGCGCTCGCCCTTGAGCGCCAGCAGCTCCCCGCCGGGCCGCAGCAGCGGCAGCGCCCACTTCGCCAGCCGGTCGAGCGGTGCGACGGCGCGCGCGGTGGCGACGTCCATGGAGAACTCCTGGACGACCTCCTCGGCCCGCGCCCGGCGCACCTCGACGTTCGGCAGCTCCAGCATCTCCACGCATTCCTGGAGGAACGTCGTGCGGCGCAGCAGCGGCTCCAGGAGGGTGACGGAGAGGTCCGGCCGGACGATGGCCAGCACGATCCCGGGCAGGCCGGCACCGGAGCCGATGTCGACGACGCGCGCCTCGTCCGGTACGGCCTCGGCGACCACGGCACAGTTGATCAGGTGGCGTTCCCAGAGCCGATCGACCTCGCGCGGTCCGATCAGGCCACGCTCGACCCCGGCGCTCGCGAGGAACTCCGCATAGCGTTCCGCGACCGGCAGCGTTTCCCCGAAAACCTCACTCTGAATCCCCACCGTACGAATCGTTCCACATAAGGCCGGGACGGCGCACAGCACACACTGCTCCGGAAGCCATAGGAACCTTACGGATCGCCGTGCGGGCAAGGGCGCACGCATACTCCTCGCCCTCAGGGTAAGGAACGGGCAATGCCGACCACCTGATCACGGAAACGGAAGGAGGCTCCGAACCATGGGGATCGGAGTCAGTCTCGCCTTCATCGCCATCGGCGCGATCCTCGCGTTCGCGCTCCAGGTCGACCTCAGTGGAATCAACATCGATCTCGTGGGCTGGATCCTGATCCTGGTCGGCTTGGTCAGCATGTGGTTCACGTACAAGTACACCCGCCCGCGCCGCCGCGCGAACACGATGGCCGGCGCCGACCCGGGGTACGTGGAGGCCGAGGGCGCCGCGCCGGCCGAGACGGTCGTCCACGAGGAGCGGATCATCGAGCGTCCCGTCGACGGCCCGGTGGAGCGCGTCGAACGTGTGATCGAACGCCCGGTGCCGCCGCGCGACCGCACCACCCACTCCCAGCCGACCGGCCATCCGGCCCAGGACCCCGCGGTGGCGCAGGACCCGGCGATCGCCCAGGACCCGGCCCGGGAGAACGTCACCCCGACCCGCCGCCGTTCTCCGTTCCGCCGCTGATTTCCCGGTACGACCCGCTTTCGGGATATCGGATCGGGACGAAAAGGGCCGCGCCACGCGCGACTGAGAGCCGGAGCGCCGCCGCGCGCGACGACCCGGCTTTCAGGAGAATCGTTCTCCACGAACTTTTCGACCCCCTCCCACCCCCGGACGAGGACCCGAAAAAGCGAATCGCTCCGCGTCTCTTCCCGCCCGAGGCGGAAGGTGACACGGAGCGATTCGGGTGCGGGCCGCGAGTGCGGGCCCGCTGACGCGAACTACTCGGGGTGGACGACCACGTACCGGTCCGGCTCCTCGCCCTCGGACTCGCTGCGCAGCCCCGCGGCCGCGACCGCGTCGTGGACGATCTTGCGCTCGAACGGGGTCATCGGAGCCAGCGGCTTGGCCCTGCCCTCCTGCTTGACCTCGTTCGACACGTCCTGGCCCAGCTTGGTCAGCTCGGCGCGGCGGCGCTCGCGGTAGCCGCCGATGTCGAGCATCAGGCGGGAGCGGTTGCCGGTCTGCCGGTGGACGGCCAGGCGGGTGAGCTCCTGGAGTGCCTCCAGCACCTCGCCGCGCTTGCCCACCAGCTCGTCCAGGGCACCGCCGACGACGGCCACCATCGCGCGCTCGCCCTCGACGTCCATGTCGATGTCGCCGTCGTAGTCACCGATGTCCAGGAGACCCTCGATGTAGTCGGCGGCGATCTCGCCTTCCTGCTCCAGGGCCTGGACGTCGACCTCGGTGGTGTCGGTCTGGCTCAACGGGGTCTCCTTCTTCGGCGAGGACAGAGGTCAAAACTAGCGCTTCGGGCTGCCGCTGCGCTTGCTCCGCGACTTGCGCGTCGGCTGGTTGCGCACGACCTTCGGCTTGGGCTCCGGCTCCGGCGCGGGCTCGGGGTCCTTGCGGAGCTTGGCCTTGACGCCCGTCGACTTCGCCGGCGCCGCGTTCTTGCCGCCCTTGGCCGGGGCGCCCTTGCCGCCCTTGTCGGCGGAGCCGTTGCCGTCGCCGTTGGCGCCGATCGGCGGGTACTTGGAGTAGATGTAGTGCTGCTGCACAAGGGTCCAGCTGTTCGACGTCACCCAGTACATGAGGACGCCCAGCGGGAAGCCGAGGCCGAAGAGGCCGAACACCGGCGCCAGGAAGACCATCATCTTCTGCGCCTGCATCATCGGGTTGTTCTCGTCCGTGACCGGCTGGCGCTTCATGCTGGACCGCACGGTGAAGAACGTCGTGCAGGAGCTGATGATCACGGCGATGCCGGTGACGGTGATCGCGCTCCAGTTGCGCGGGTCGCCGCTCCAGGCGTTCAGGAACGTGTCCGGGATGTGCGCGCCGAGGATGTTGGCCTTCTGCGCGCTGTCCACCAGCTCGGACGTCATCGCGTAGACGCTCTGGCCCGGGTTCGCGTCCGAGATCTTGCGCAGGACGTTGAAGAGGCCGATGAACACCGGCATCTGCACCAGAAGTGGCAGGCAGCCCGACAGCGGGTTGGCGCCGTTCTCCTGGTAGAGCTTCATGACCTCCTGGTTCATGCGCTGCTTGTCGTTCTTGTACTTCTTGCGCAGCGCCTGAACCTTGGGGTTCAGCTCTTGCATCTTCCGGGAGGCGTGGATCTGTTTGACGAACAGCGGCACCATCAGCAGGCGCAGCAGCACCGTCAGCAGGATGATGGAACCGCCCCACGCCCATCCACTGTCCTTGGGGACGACAGTGCTCAGCCCCGTGTGAATCCACACGATCAGCTGGGCGACGATTCCGTACAACCAGTCAAGCACCGGGCAGCTCCTTGGGCTCTGCTAGGGCGGGGCCGCTCTCCGCGCGGCCGGAGTCTGTGGAGGGGGCAGCGCCCTTCGCGGACGGTACGGGGTCGTACCCGCCGCGATTGAAGGGGTGACACCGGCCGATCCGGCGCGCGGTCAGCCAGCTGCCGCGCAGCGCGCCGTGCACCTGGAGGGCCTCCAGGCCGTACGCGCTGCAGGTGGGCTGGAAGCGGCACTGCTGTCCGAGCAGGGGGCTCAAGAAGCGGCGGTAGGCACGGACGAGGAGCATGAGCGCACGGGCCGCCGGGCTGACGCCTCCGGCCGCGCGCTCCGAGGGGGACCGCCCCTCTGGATGGCTCGTCATCTCCGCCCCTTGGACGTGGGCCGCAGCAGCCGGTCGAGCGCCGACTCGAGATCCGCGGCCAGGTCGTCGTTGCGCGCCGCACCCGCGGCGGGATTGGCGCGCACTACGAGCAGGCTACCCCGCGGCAGCCGGTGGAGGTGATCCCGCACCAGGTGCCGGAGCCGCCGGCGGGCGCGGTTGCGGACGACCGCGTTCCCCACCGTACGGGCCACGATGAAGCCGACCAGGGGGTCGGCCTCGCCGTCGGGAACGTCGTCCCGGCGGAGCAGATGCACGACGACGGTCGGCCGTCCCGCGCGGCGCCCGCGCCGGACGGCCAGGGTGAACTCGTCCCGCCGCCGCATCCGGTTACCGGAGGGCAGCATGCGAGGGGAGAGGTCAGACCGCGATGCGGGAGCGGCCCTTGCCGCGCCGCGAGGAAATGATGGCGCGCCCGGCGCGGGTGCGCATGCGCAGCCGGAAGCCGTGCTTCTTGTGGCGGCGACGGTTGTTCGGCTGGAAAGTACGCTTGCTCACTCGATGCTCCAGTGCTGCGGTCGGCTTGATTGACAGGCGCGATGGCTCGCATCGAGGGCCGCGTCCGGTCCCCCGCAGCGGGGGCCCGTCCGTGCCTGCCCGGGTCTCTCGGCGAGATGGTGGGACAAGACGGCGGGCACGCGTCATCTCCGTCGATGCGACTCGACCTCAGAACGTTACGGGCTACCAGGGCACACGGTCAAACGGAGCGGGGGTGTACGGCGGGAAGTGAATATCACATCGCCGCCATTCCAGGCCCTGTGGACGCCGCCGGCCGGGGCGCGCCTCTCCGTGCTCCCGAGGCCGGGCCGGGCGCGAATCCACCCGAAGTTCGCATGGCCTTCTTCCGGTTGCAGCCGAACATCGGGCTCGCTAGTGTCTTCCGAGCCGGTCGGCGCCCGTCCATCGGATCGCACCGGCCCGAAGTCTCCGAAGTCTTTCCACACCCGCCGCGTCGCGGGTACCTTCGCAAGCTCCTTCGTACGACTCTTCCTCGCACGTCCCTGTTCGACCCCCTTGCACGTCATCTCCGAGTCCTAGCGCCATCCCCCGGGTGGTGCCGTTCGTGCTCTGCCGGCGCGCCGTGCCGACTTATGCACAGGGCTCCCCATGTTCATGCACAGCGTGTGGACAACTCTGTGGACAACTCGTGAGAGAGTAAGTTCTCCGCGCCGTTCCGAGCCCAGCGGGACCACCGGGACGCGGCGCGGGCCATGGGGAAGCCGGGCAGTTCGGGTGCTCCGGATACGGAGTCGTTGGGGAGGGGACCTTGCGCATGGACGGTCAGGATCTCGCGTCGGTCTGGACCCGCACCCTTACCGCCCTGTCCGAGGGGGAGCTTCCGCCGAGCTACCGCGCGTGGCTTCCGATGGTCCGGCCGCTGGCCCTGGTCGAGGGCACGGCGCTGCTCGCCGCCCCCAACGAGTTCGCCAAGGACGCGCTGGAGACGCGGCTCCGCAACCTGATCACGCAGGCGCTCTCGCACGAGCTGGGCCGCGAGATCCGCGTCGCGGTGACCGTCCAGCCGGAGCCGCCGGCCGGCGCCGGAGCCGAGCCCGGCCCGGCCCACCACGACCGGCCGCCCGACTCCTTTACCGAACGGCCTTACTCCCCGGAGCAGTCTTACGGCGAGGGCCGCCCCTTCGAGGAACGGCCGTACGAGGACCGCCCATTCGGCGAGCCGCAGTACAGGGAACAGCCGTACGAGTCCTATGGGGACCGTTCCTATCCCGAACACGGCTATGGAGGGCCGCCCCAAGGAGGCTCTATCCACAGCCCTGGGGGAAGCGGTGGATATCCCGTCCAGGAAGAGGACCGCGGCTGGCCTCAGGGTGGGGATTCCGAGCACGGCGGTGGATATCCGCCGGCGCCGTCCCGCCCTCCCGCGTACGGCGGCGGCCCCCGCGGCGGCGGGCCCTTCGAGGGGCGCGGCTCACGCGGCGGCTATCCCGGAATGGGCGGCGGGAACGGCTCGGAAGGGTTCGAGGGATACGAGGGCTTCGAGGGATACGGGCCCGGCGGTCCCGGCGGTGAGGGCCGTGGCGGACGGCATGGGCAGCAGCCCTTGCAAGGACCCGCTCCTTCCCATCTGAACGACCGCACTCTGGGCGCCCCTCCGGCCCGCAACGGGGAGAACCAGAACGAGCCGCCGCGCGGCCGTACCAAGAACGACGACGCTTTCCCGCAAGGGCAGGGCGCCGAATCGTTCCGGGGCGAGGAGCCCTCCTATAGAGGAGAGGGTTCCGCGTTCCGTGACGATGAGGCGATGGGCGCCATGCCGGAGCCCCGCACCGGAGGCGGCCCTTCGGGCGGCGGCTCCGGGGGCGGCAGCGGCGGAGCCGGGGGCGGCGGCAACCCCGCTCCCAGCGCCGAGCACGCCCGGCTGAACCCGAAGTACACGTTCGAGACGTTCGTCATCGGGTCGTCCAACCGGTTCGCCCACGCTGCGGCGGTGGCGGTCGCCGAGCAGCCGGCGAAGGCGTACAACCCGCTGTTCATCTACGGCGACTCCGGGCTGGGCAAGACCCACCTGCTGCACGCCATCGGGCACTACGCGCAGAGCCTCTTCAACGGGGCGCGGGTGCGGTACGTGAGCTCCGAGGAGTTCACCAACGACTTCATCAACTCGATCCGGGACGGCAAGGCGGACGGGTTCCGCCGCAGGTACCGGGACGTGGACATCCTCCTCGTCGACGACATCCAGTTCCTTGAGGGCAAGGAGCAGACGCAGGAGGAGTTCTTCCACACCTTCAACACCCTGCACAACGCGAGCAAGCAGATCGTGATCTCCAGTGATCGGCCGCCCAAAGAGCTGGTGACGCTGGAGGATCGGCTGCGCAACCGGTTCGAGTGGGGGCTGACCACCGACGTGCAGCCGCCCGAGCTGGAGACCCGGATCGCGATCCTGCAGAAGAAGGCCCGGCAGGAGGGCCTGGCGGCGCCGCCGGACGTGCTGGAGTTCATCGCCTCGCAGATCGCGACGAACATCCGCGAGCTGGAGGGGGCGCTGATCCGGGTGACCGCGTTCGCCAGCCTCAACCGGCAGTCGGTGGACATGAAGCTGGCGGAGATCGTCCTGAAGGACCTGATCCCCAACGACTCCGGCCCCGAGATCACCGCCGCGATGATCATGGCGCAGACGGTCGAGTACTTCGGGACGACGATCGAGGACCTGTGCGGCCCGTCCCGGTCCCGGATGCTGGTGACCGCCCGCCAGATCGCGATGTACCTGTGCCGCGAGCTGACCGAGCTGTCGCTGCCCAAGATCGGCCAGCAGTTCGGCGGCCGCGACCACACGACCGTCATGCACGCCGAACGCAAGATCCGGTCGCTGATGGCCGAGCGCCGCGCGATCTACAACCAGGTCACCGAGCTGACCGGGCGGATCAAGCACCAGGCCCGCAAGCGCTGATCCCCGCCCGTCCCGCCCCGGTCGCCGCCACTGGTGACGGCCGGCCCGTACGGGCTTGTCCACAACGTGGATAACCTCTGGCGCGCCCTCTCCCGCGAGGTGGACAACCGTTCCGCACAGGATCCGAGGCTGTGGACGGCCGTGGCGCGCGACACGCCGAGCGAAGCGCCCCTGGACCCACAACCTGGGGAAAACTCTGGGGATCCCGGTGGATAGTCGGGGGACAACCTGCGGACAACCTGAGGACGGATGGTGGATGGTTTGTGGACCGGCCGTGGACGGCTACCGGCATCATGGGGACGCGCACGTGGACAACCTGGGGACGCCCTGGGGACGGGTGGGGACGGAGCCCGCGGCGGGCCCGCCGCGCCGTGCACACCCGTGGAGAGGCGTGGACGACCTGCGGAAAACCCGTGGACAACCGGGGGATGAGGTGAGGATGACGTGTGGGGACAGATTCTCCGTCCTCAGGCGGCGCTCGCCCGTCCACGGGCAGTGCACAGCCCCGGTGGACAAAAACAGGCCCTCGACCTGGGAGGACACCGCTTGTCCACACTATCCACGGCCCCTATGACGAGTACTGCTCTCTTTATCTATCCAAGAAAAGATCCCTCTCAACTCAGGGCCTGGGGATGAGCGCGCCGAGCGCGCGGATTCCCGAGGCGCGCCCCACCGTTGAACCGAAACCTGCAGGAGGCGGGTCCCCGTGAAGTTCCGCATCGACAGAGACGCCCTCGCCGACGCCGTGGCCTGGACGGCCCGGACGCTTCCGGTACGGCCCCCGGTGGCCGTGCTCGCCGGCATGCACCTGGAGGCCGGCGGTGAGGGCAACGGCGACCGCCTCAAGCTCTCGGCGTTCGACTACGAGGTGTCCGCTCAGGTCGCCACCGACATCGACGTGGAGGAGGCGGGGAGCGCGCTGGTGTCCGGCCGCCTCCTGGCCGAGATCTCGCGCAGCCTTCCTCCACACCCTGTGGAGGTGACCACGGACGGGGCCAAGGTGATGCTCCGCTGCGGCAGCGCGAAGTTCACACTCCTCACCATGCCTGTGGAGGACTACCCGACGCTGCCGGAGATGCCGCCGGCCGCCGGGTCCGTGGGGAGCGACGAGTTCGCCGCCGCCGTCAACCAGGTCGCCATCGCCGCCGGCAAGGACGACACGATCCCCATGCTCACCGGCGTGCGGGTGGAGATCGAGGGCGAGACGGTCACGCTGGCCGCCACCGACCGCTACCGGCTGGCCGTCCGGGAGATGCACTGGAAGCCGGACCGCCCCGACTTCTCCGCCGTCGCCCTGGTGCCCGCCAAGACGCTCGCCGACACCGCCAAGTCGCTGACCACCGGCGCCGAGGTCTCGATCGCGCTCGGCGGCGCGGGCGCGGCCGGCGACGGCATGATCGGCTTCGCGGGCGGCGGCCGCCGCACGACGTCGCGGCTGCTGGACGGCGACTTCGTCAAGTACCGCTCGCTGCTGCCCAGCGAGTACGCGGGCCTCGCCGAGATCCAGACCGGCCCGTTCATCGAGGCCGTCAAGCGGGTGTCCCTGGTCGCCGAGCGGAACACCCCTGTACGGCTCTCGTTCAGCCAGGGAGAGGTCGTCCTGGAGGCCGGGACCGGGGATGAGGCCCAGGCCGTGGAGGCGCTGGAGGCGACGCTTGAGGGCGACGACATCGACATCGCATTCAACCCCGGGTTCCTGCTCGACGGCCTGGCGGCGATCGGCTCGGACGTGGCGCGGCTGTCGTTCACGACCCCGACCAAGCCGGCGGTCCTGACCGGCAAGCCCCCGCAGGACGGCGAGAACCCCAACTACCGCTACCTGATCATGCCCGTCCGCCTCTCCGGCTGAGCGGCCGGGCAGGCTGGTCGCGCGTCCATGCGTAGGCGTACGTGTGCGGGTACTCCTAGGCGCGGACAGCCATGCGCGAAAGGGTCACGCCGGTCCTCCGGCGGTCGACGACGTAGAACGCTGAACACGGCAGGGACAGGGGAGAAGCAATGGAGCTGGGGATCATCGGCCTGGGCAAGATGGGCGCCAACATGGCCGAGCGGTTGCGCCGCGGCGGGCACACCATCGTGGGGTACGACCGCGACCCTGACATCAGCGACGTCGCCTCGGTGGAGGAGCTGGTCGGACGGCTTTCCGCGCCGCGTGCCGTGTGGGTGATGGTGCCCGCGGGCGGCCCGACCCAGGAGACGATCAACAAGCTCGGGGACGTCCTGGACGCCGGCGACATCGTCGTCGACGGCGGCAACTCGCACTATGTGGACGACCAGAAGCACGGCGAGGAGCTGGCCGCCAAGGGCATCGGGTTCGTCGACTGCGGGGTGAGCGGCGGCGTGTGGGGGCTGGAGAACGGCTACGCCCTCATGGTCGGCGGCGACGAGGAGAACGTGAAGCGGCTGATGCCGATCTTCGAGACGCTCAAGCCGGAGGGCGACTACGGCTTCGTGCACTCGGGCAAGATCGGCGCCGGCCACTTCGTGAAGATGGTCCACAACGGCATCGAGTACGCGATGATGCAGGCGTTCGGCGAGGGCTGGGAGCTGATCGAGGCGAGCGACGTGGTGACCAACGCCGCCGAGACGTTCCGCAGCTGGGAGCAGGGCACCGTCATCCGGTCGTGGCTGCTGGACCTGATGAACCGCGCGCTCCAGGACGATCCACAGCTCGACGAGATCCGTGGATACGCCAACGACTCCGGCGAGGGCCGCTGGACCGTCCAGGCCGCCGTCGACCACGCCGTCCCGCTGCCCGCCATCACGGCCTCCCTGTACGCGCGCTTCGCCTCCCGCCAGGAGGACTCCCCCGCGATGAAGGTCGTGGCGGCCCTGCGCAACCAGTTCGGCGGCCACGCCGTCGAGTCCGCGAAGGGCGCCGACTCCCCCGGCGCCGACGTGGAGGCCCCGCCCATGTGACGCGGGCGCCGTCCACAGGCTGTGGACGCGCCCGGCTCCCGCGCGGGCCCCTGCCTGCGTCGTCCCATAGGGCGGGAGGCTCTACTCTCTTTCGGGTGCACGTTGCCCACCTGTCGCTCCAGGACTTCCGCTCCTACGCCACCGCAGAGGTCGCGCTGGAGCCGGGGGTCACGGCGTTCGTGGGGCCGAACGGGCAGGGCAAGACCAACCTGGTCGAGGCCATCGGGTACGTGGCGTCGCACGGCAGCCACCGCGCGGCCACGGACGCCCCGCTGGTGCGCCAGGGCGCGCCGCGGGCGATCGTGCGCGCCGGGGTGGTGAAGGACGACCGCAAGGCCCTGATCGAGCTGGAGATCAACCCGGGGAAGGCCAACCGGGCGCGGCTCAACCGCTCGCCCGTCCCCAGGCCGCGCGAGATCCTGGGGATGCTGCGGACCGTGCTGTTCGCGCCCGAGGACCTCTCCCTGGTGAAGGGCGACCCGGGGGAGCGGCGGCGCTTCCTGGACGAGCTGCTGACGGCGCGCGCGCCGAGGTTCGCGGGCGTGCGCTCCGACTACGACCGGGTCCTGAAGCAGCGGAACGCCCTGCTGAAGTCGGCGGCGGCCCATCGGCGCTCCCCTGGGCCCGAGGTGCTGGCGACGCTCGACGTGTGGGACTCGCACCTCGCGCGCACGGGGGCGGAGCTGCTCGCCGCCCGGCTGGAGCTCGTCGCGGCGCTGCGCCCGCTCGTCGCGCGCTCGTACGCGGCGCTCGCCCCTGACAGCGGGATCGCCGATCTCATCTACAGGAGCTCGCTGGGCGACGTCGAGTTGTCCACAGACCGTGCACAGCTCGCGGAGCAGCTTCTCGGCGGTGTGGCCGAGGCGCGCCGGCAGGAGATGGAGCGCGGGGTCAGCCTCGTGGGGCCGCATCGGGACGAGCTCGTACTGCGGCTGGGGGAGCTGCCCGCGCGCGGATACGCCAGCCATGGGGAGTCGTGGTCGTTCGCCCTGGGGCTGCGGCTCGCCGCGTTCGATCTGCTGCGCGCGGACGGGGACGATCCCGTCCTGATCTTGGACGATGTGTTCGCCGAGCTGGACACGGGCCGGCGTGACCGGCTGGCCACGATGGTGGCGCCGGCGGAGCAGGTTCTCATCACCGCGGCCGTCCCCGCCGACGTCCCGGCCGAGCTGACGGGCGGCTCGTACACCGTCGCGGGCGGGCGGGTCACACGTGAGCAAGGGGAGCGCGAGCACGGTGATCGCCAGCACGGTGATCGCGAGCACGGGTCGGCCAAGGAGGGGACGCCGGGTGAATGACCGTCCACAGGGTGTGCATAACTCGCCCGACTCGGTGAATATCGAGGGCAGTGCCGACAGTGGGGACACCGCCCCTTCGTCCGCACCCTCCGGGGAAGAGGCCGGTCCGCCCGCCAAGTCCGGCATCGAGCTGGCCCGCGAGGCGCTGGCCCAGGCGAAGGCGGACGCCCGCAAGCGCGGTTCCGTGCCCGGGCAGGGCAAGCGCAAGGGCGGCGGGCGTCCCGCGGGAGCGGTGCGCGACCCCGGCCGCGGCGGCGACCCCAAGGCGTTCGGGACGGCGATCCGGGAGCTCATGGCCGCGCGCGGCTGGGAGCAGCGCGCCGCGGTCGGCGGCGTCTTCGGCAACTGGCCGGGCATCGTGGGCCCCGAGCTGGCCGAGCACACCCGTCCGGAGAAGTTCGAGGACGGCGAGCTCACCGTCGCGGCCGACTCCACCACCTGGGCCACCCAGCTGCGGCTGCTCGCGGCCACCCTCGTCCGGCGCCTGAACGAGGAGCTCGGCGACGGCACGGTCCGCCGGGTCAAGGTCGTCGGCCCGTCCTCGGGGCCGCGGCGGCCCGGCGCCTGGCGCGTCCGCTGATCCGCTGATGCGCGTACCGGTACGGAGCGGCCGCGGTTCCCACCCAGCGTGATCGGAACGGCCGCCGGCGGACACGAAGTGTCAGTGGCGTGTGACAGCCTTCGTTCCGCAAGAGCAAGACCACCACAAGAGAAGATGCGGACCGACGACCGGAACGTGATCGCCCGTGCACGCGGGGTGGCGGATCGGGTGGGAACATCTGTTCGGTGTGACGCCAGATGAATTCCGGCGCCAGCGCGCCGTGGGCTTCACAACCCCCCGGGGGCTGTGGGGGGAGTCATCTCCTCGCCTACTCGCCCGCCACACGCGCACACAGCGCCCGACAGTGCCACTTTTTGCCTGGGGACCCGGTAGAATGAAATCGGGTTCAGGATGCTGCGCCGCCATGGGTCGCCCGGGTCTCTGGCCGTTGGACCAGAGCGCGAGGGGCGCCCTTATGTGTGTTACGGGGCACGCCGCGTTCTCTTCGCGGGCGACGGGCATCCCCGGCAGGAGGATCTCCTTTGGCGTACGACGCTAGTTCGATCACTGTCCTTGAAGGTCTCGAGGCGGTGCGCAAGCGCCCGGGCATGTACATCGGCTCGACCGGGGAAAGGGGCCTGCACCACCTCGTCTACGAGATCGTCGACAACTCCGTCGACGAGGCGCTGGCCGGCTATGCCGACGACATCGTCGTGACGCTGCTCGCCGACGGCGGCGTGCGCGTCCAGGACAACGGCCGCGGCATCCCGGTGGGCGAGCACCCGGTCGAGAAGCGCCCCGCCATCGAGCTGGTGCTGACCACGCTGCACGCGGGCGGCAAGTTCGACGGCAAGTCGTACGCGGTCTCCGGCGGCCTGCACGGCGTCGGCTCCGCGGTCGTGAACGCGCTGTCCTCCCGGCTGACCGCCGAGGTCAAGGTGGACGGCCACGTCTGGCGCCAGTCCTACACCTGGGAGGGCCCCGAGGCCCCGCTGGCCAAGGGCGAGCCGACCGACGAGACCGGCACCACCATCTCCTTCTGGCCCGACGGTGAGATCTTCGAGACCCTCGAGTGGAACTTCGAGACACTCTCGCGCCGCATGCAGGAGATGGCGTTCCTCAACCGCGGCCTGTCGATCACGCTGCGGGACGAGCGGCCCGACCACTCCAACGGCGAGCCGCGCGTCGTCCGCTACCACTACGAGGGCGGCATCGAGGACTTCGTCCGCTACATCAACAGCAAGCGGGAGTCGGTCCACGACTCGGTCGTCTACTTCGGCGACGACACCGACGGGATGTCGGTGGAGATCGCCATGCAGTGGAACTCCTCGTACGCGGAGTCCGTCCACACCTTCGCCAACACCATCAACACGGCGGAGGGCGGCACCCACGAGGAGGGCTTCCGGGCGGCGCTGACGAGCATCGTCAACCGCTACGCCAGGGAGCAGAAGCTCCTCAAGGAGGGCAAGGACGACAACCTCACCGGTGAGGACGTCCGCGAGGGCCTGACCGCGATCATCTCGATCAAGCTGGCCGACCCGCAGTTCGAGGGGCAGACCAAGACCAAGCTCGGCAACACCGAGGCCAAGTCGTTCGTGCAGAAGGCGTGCCACGAGCACCTGCGGGACTGGTTCGACCGCAACCCCGGCGAGGCCAAGGAGATCATCAACAAGGCCACGCAGGCGGCGCGGGCGCGGATCGCGGCCCGGCAGGCGCGCGACCTGACCCGGCGCAAGAGCCTGCTGGAGTCGACCTCGCTGCCCGGCAAGCTGTCGGACT
The DNA here is from genome assembly GCF_041951345.1 of Actinomadura sp. 21ATH. Classification (NCBI taxonomy): domain Bacteria; kingdom Bacillati; phylum Actinomycetota; class Actinomycetes; order Streptosporangiales; family Thermomonosporaceae; genus Actinomadura; species Actinomadura sp. 21ATH. The sequence goes on from NZ_JBGNUR010000006.1 coordinate 176,926, forward strand.
GCCAGTCCACCGACCCGGCCAAGTCGGAGCTGTTCATCGTCGAGGGCGACTCGGCGGGCGGCTCGGCCAAGGGCGGGCGCGCCGTGCAGTACCAGGCGATCCTCCCGATCCGCGGCAAGATCCTCAACGTCGAGAAGGCGCGGATCGACCGCATCCTCAAGAACAACGAGGTGCAGGCGATCATCACCGCGCTGGGCACCGGCGTGCACGACGAGTTCGACATCTCCCGGCTGCGGTACCACAAGATCATCCTGATGTCGGACGCCGACGTCGACGGCCACCACATCAACACGCTGCTGCTGACGCTGCTGTTCAGGTTCATGAAGCCGCTGATCGAGGCCGGCCACGTCTACCTGTCCCAGCCCCCGCTCTACAAGATCAAGTGGGACGCCCGGGGCCAGGACTCCGACTACGCCTACTCCGATCGGGAGCGGGACGCGATCATCGAGGCGGGCGTCACGGCCGGCAAGCGCGACCCCCGCCCCCGCGACCTGGTCCAGCGCTTCAAGGGCCTGGGCGAGATGAACGCCAACGAGCTGTGGGACACGACGATGGACCCCGACAACCGGGTTCTCCTCCAGGTCACGCTCGACGACGCCGCCCAGGCCGACGAGCTGTTCAGCGTGCTCATGGGCGAGGAGGTCGAGCCGCGCCGCGACTTCATCCAGCGCAACGCCAAGGACGTCCGGTTCCTGGACATCTGACGGTGCGCGGCCGGCCCGGCGGTGACGCCGCTCCCGGCCCCCGGGGCCTCCAGGGCTCCCGGGGCGCCCGCCGGAGCGCCGGCGCGATCGAGCTTCCTTCCACTACGTAGAAGAGGTCTTTCAGAGTGACGGACGTGACCACCGAGGGCGGGGGCCCCGGCGAGCGGATCGAACCGGTCGACATCCAGGTCGAGATGCAGCGCAGCTACCTCGACTACGCGATGTCGGTCATCGTCGCGCGGGCGCTGCCCGAGGTGCGCGACGGCCTCAAGCCGGTGCACCGCCGGGTCCTGTACGCGATGTACGACGGCGGCTACCGCCCCGACCGCGGCTACTTCAAGTGCGCCCGCGTCGTCGGCGACGTCATGGGGAACTACCACCCGCACGGCGACTCGGCCATCTACGACGCGCTCGTCCGGCTGGCCCAGCCCTGGTCGATGCGCTACCCGCTGGTCGACGGCAACGGCAACTTCGGCTCGCGCGGCAACGACCCCGCGGCGGCCATGCGTTACACCGAGTGCCGCATGGCGCCCCTGGCGATGGAGCTGCTGCGCGACATCGACAAGGAGACCGTCGACTTCTCCCCCAACTACGACGGCCGTTCGCAGGAACCGGACGTCATGCCGTCGCGGTACCCCAACCTGCTGGTGAACGGCTCCGCCGGCATCGCGGTCGGGATGGCGACCAACATCCCGCCGCACAACCTCCGCGAGGTCGCCGAGGGAGTCCGCTGGTACCTGGCGAACTACGGCGCCTCCGACGAGGAGCTGCTCGACGCGCTGATCGAGCGGATCAAGGGCCCCGACTTCCCGACCTCCGGACTGATCGTCGGCCGCAAGGGGATCGAGGAGGCGTACCGCACCGGCCGCGGCTCGATCACCATGCGGGCCGTCGTCGAGGTCGAGGAGATCCAGGGCCGCACCTGCCTGGTCGTCAGCGAGCTGCCGTACCAGGTCAACCCCGACAACCTCGCGCTCAAGATCGCCGAGCTGGTCAAGGACGGCAAGCTCGACGGCGTCGCCGACGTCCGGGACGAGACCTCCGGCCGCACCGGCCAGCGGCTGGTGATCGTCCTCAAGCGGGACGCCGTCGCCAAGGTCGTCCTGAACAACCTCTACAAGCACACGCAGCTCCAGGAGACGTTCGGCGCCAACATGCTGGCGCTGGTGGACGGCGTGCCGCGCACGCTGCGCCTCGACCAGTTCGTGCGGCACTGGGTGGCGCACCAGATCGACGTCATCGTCCGGCGCACCCGGTTCCTGCTCCGCAAGGCCGAGGAGCGCGCCCACATCCTGCGCGCCCTGCTCAAGGCGCTCGACCGGATCGACGAGGTCATCGCGCTGATCCGGCGCTCCCCCTCGGCGCAGGAGGCGCAGCGCGGCCTGATGGGCCTGCTGGAGATCGACGAGGTCCAGGCGCAGGCCATCCTCGACATGCAGCTGCGCAAGCTGGCCGCCCTGGAGCGCCAGCAGATCACCGACGAGTACGACAAGCTCATGGCGGAGATCGCCGACTACAACGACATCCTGGGCTCGCCCGAGCGGCAGCGCCGGATCGTCGGCGACGAGCTGGCCCCGATCGTCGACAAGTACGGCGACGAGCGGCGCACGCAGATCATCCCGTTCGAGGGCGACGTCTCGTACGAGGACCTCATCGCCGAAGAGGACGTCGTCGTCACCATCACCCGCGGCGGCTACGCCAAGCGCACCAAGACCGACCTCTACCGGGCGCAGCGGCGCGGCGGCAAGGGCGTGCGCGGCGCGCAGCTGAAGCAGGACGACATCGTCGACCAGTTCTTCGTCACCACGACGCACCATTGGATCCTGTTCTTCACCAACAAGGGCCGGGTCTACCGCGCCAAGGCGTACGAGCTGCCCGACGCCGGCCGCGACTCGCGCGGCCAGCACGTCGCCAACCTGCTGGCGTTCCAGCCGGACGAGCACATCGCCCAGGTGATGGACCTGCGCGACTACGACGTCGCGCCGTACCTCGTCCTCGCCACGAAGCGGGGCCGGGTCAAGAAGACGGCCCTGCGCGACTTCGACTCGCCCCGCACCGGCGGCATCATCGCGATCAACCTGGTCGACGACGACGAGGTGATCGCCGCGCGGCTGGTCTCGCCGGACGACTACCTGCTGATGGTCTCCACCGGCGCCCAGGCGATCCGGTTCCGCGCCGACGACGAGTCGCTGCGGCCGATGGGCCGGGCCACCAGCGGCGTGATCGGGATGCGGTTCGACGACGACCAGCACGTCCTCAACATGCTGGTCGCGCAGCCGGGCGCGGCGGACGTCCTGGTCGCCACCCAGGGCGGTTACGCGAAGCGCACGCCGATCGACCAGTACCCCGTCCAAGGGCGTGGGGGTAAGGGTGTTCTGACCGCTAAGATCGTGGAAACTCGCGGCGGATTGGTAGGGGCGCTGATGGTCGGCCCCGACGACGAGGTGTTCGCGATGACGTCGAACGGGGGCGTCATCCGCACCACCGCGGCGGAGATCAAGCAGTCAGGCCGGCAGACCATGGGGGTTCGCCTGATGAACCTCGCCGAAGGGCACAGCGTGGTCGCGGTCGCGCGGAACGTAGAGTCCATGGAGGACTCGGACACCGAGGCGGACGGGGAGAGCGACGGTGAATGACGCCTCCCGGTCCGTCCCCGAGCCGCCGGGGCGTGGCTCTCGGACCTCGCCCATGGCGGAGCCGACGGAACACGCCCTAGGCCAGGAGGACACGTGAGCACCCAGTCCGGCAAGAACAAGGGCCGTGCCGGCAAGGGTCCCGGCGACTCTGCGGGCGGTAAGCCGAAGAAGACCGTCGCCGCCTCGGCCGCCAAGCCGGGGCGGGACGAGACCACCGTGGAGATCGACTCCGCCGAGGAGACCAAGGTCGATCTGCCCCGGGTCGAGCCGGACGGCAAGAAGGACGGCGCGGCCGCCAAAGCCGACCCCAAGGCGGACAAGGACGGCGAGGCCGCGTCCCCCGAGATCGCCCCGGTGACGGACACGGCGGACGCGAGCTGGGCCAAGCCCGCCGAGCCGGCCGACTCGGTCTCCGCCCGCCGGGTGGAGCCGGAGGCGGCCAAGAAGCCCGCGGCGGGCTCCCCGAGCCCCGCCGCCGGCTCCGCGGGCCCGGCCGGGTCCGCCGGGCCCCGCCCGGCCCAGCCGCCGCAGCCCGGCGCTCCGGGCGGCCCCGGCAGCCCCCTGCCCGGGGCGGGCTCGGGCCCGACGTTCGCCGAGCCGCCGCCCGCGGCGGCCGCCTCGCCGTCCCCGAACTCCCCGGCCGGCTTCGCCAAGGCGATGCTCAAGAACCGCACGGCCGCCAGGACGCCCTCCTCGTCCGGCAAGACCGCACGCAAGGCCCAGCTCCAGCTGGCGCGGCTGGAGCCGTGGTCGGTCATGAAGTTCAGCTTCGTGATGTCGCTGGTCTGCTTCGTCGTCCTGCTCGTCGCGGTGATCGTCCTGTACGGCATCCTGTCCGGCCTGGGCGTCTTCTCGACGATCGGCGACACGGTCAACGACCTCACCCGCAACCCAGGTGAGACCTCTGGCGGCCTGGACGCCGGCAGCTGGTTCTCGTTCTTCCGCGTCTTCGGCTACACGATCCTGGTCGGCGCCCTGAACGTGCTGCTCATCACGGCCCTGTCGACCGTCGGGTCGGTCATCTACAACCTCGCCGCCGACCTGGTCGGGGGTATCGAGGTCACCCTGAAGGAGGCCGACTAGCCCGTGCCCGCCGCCGGGCCGCAATGGATTACCGATTGCCCTGCCAGATGGGGTAATCTCTCGTTGCGCCGCAAGGCGGCGGCAGAGCGGGCGTATAGCTCAGTCGGTTAGAGCGCATCCCTGATAAGGATGAGGCCCCAGGTTCAAGTCCTGGTACGCCCACCAGCTCAGAAGCCCCCACCGGGTACGGTGGGGGCTTCTTTGACGGCAGCCGTGACGGCAACGGCCCTAACTCCCCGGCTTCCCGAACAGCTCGCCGGCCACCCTGTCGAGCCCCGACTGCGAGACCTCATGGCCGCAGCACCAAGCGGCACCTGAGGGACTTCACCACAGAGATTGGGGTCCGTCTGTGACCGAGTCCGAACGCCGCAACTTCCTTTACGTCATCGTGTGCGCTGCTGGTCCCGCCTCCGGCGTCGGCGGACTCGTCACCCTCGCCCAGCAGCGGGGATGGGATGCGCAGATCATCGCTACCCCGTCAGCGCTGGAGTTCATCGATGTCGAGGCCCTTGAAGCTCAAACCGGCCGCCCGGTACGCCATCGGTACCGCAAGCCCGGGGAGCCCCGATCCCCGAAGGCAGACGCGATCATCGTCGCCCCCGCCACGTACAACACCATCAACAAGTGGGCCAACGGCATCAGCGATACCTACGCCCTGGGCATCCTCGCCGAAGCCCCCGGCCTAAGCGTCCCGGTAGTCATCCTTCCGTTCGTCAATACCGCGCTTGCGATGCGACGCCCGTTCCAACGCAGTATTGAGGCCCTCCGCCAAGAGGGCGCGCGGATCCTGCTCGGCCCCGGACAGTTCGAGCCCCATGCCCCCGGTACCGGCGGCGACCGCATGGACTCCTATCCCTGGCACCTCGCCATGGACGAGGCCGAGCGGCTGCACTCCCGAGCCGACGATCCGCAGCGCTGACCGCACTTCGTTGCCGAATCAAGCCGTTTGAGATCAAGGGGCGGCGGCGCTCGGGTCGCCGCACCGGCCGCCCGGCTCCGCCGGTCGGCGCGTGCGGCGTGGGCGCCGGTCACCGACCGGCGGCCCGGACGGCCGCGCACCGCGCGGCCACCGGCCGACTCTCCGGCTGACGGCGGTCACAGGGTCACGCGCCGCCGCCTTACGCTCACCGCATGCCACCCGAGCCGTCCAGCATTCCGCCAGAACTCAAAGCCGCACTCCGAGAGCTACGTCGAGTACGCGCCCAGCGCCCTGAACAGTCAGCCGATCCTCTCGCCTTCGCGAGCTGGCGCGAGGCCATGGCAGATGTACTAGAGGCCCTCTCCCAACACCTTGTCTTTGACAGTGACCGCACCCAGGCAGCCGACAAAGCCGCCGAGGCGCGAGAAGAGGCAGCCCGCATCCGCAACCAGAGCCAACGTGACGCCGATAGCGCCTCCGGCGGGGGCCTCTGACTCTGGGAAGCTCAGCCCGCAGGGTGACGGTTGCCGAAAGGTTGAGGTGGAAGCCTGATCGCCCCGCCTGCCGACGTCCCAGGCAAAGCCAAGCAGACCAGGGCCAGGGGCGAAGGTCGTTCATCCAGTGGGGCGCTCCGACTGCCGTCGCGCGAAGCCGATTGCCGCCCATCCTCTACTCAAGGGATGATCAGCCGGACAGACGGAGGCTCGAATGTCCGTGCTCGCAACTCTGCTTGAGACCACACAAACCCGCCCGACAGCAGGGGGAGTGCCGACGTTGCTGGGCGGAGTGGTCATGTCGGCGTTTGGTCTGCCTTTCGCGACCAACTACCGAGGCTGCTTGGTTCGCTGGGCTCGCTCCCAGTCGAAGCCGCGCCACGGTCCCCGTCCCCGTACGACCATGCAACTCGTCAGCACGATGTTCGCCGTACTGGGGCCGTTCGCCGTCCTTCTTGGTGTGGCCCGCATCCTGGTCGGCGACCTTTGAAAGCCGCCACAGTGACGGCAACGTTGACGGCAACACCAGCAGACGCCACCGAACTTGATCAGCCTTCAGCCGAAGGTCAGTTGTGTAACCCGAGGCTGTGGTCTTGGGGTCGAACGAACTGAAGGATGAGGCCCCAGGTTCAAGTCCTGGTACGCCCACCGCACCAGAACCCCACCGGACTCCCGGTGGGGTTTCTGCGTTGTACGGCGGGCTCACCCGTTCGGGGGAGCGGTTCCGCCGGTGGCGGGAGCCGCCCGCCGGGCGATCCCGGCAGGGTTGGGGACATGAATCCGTCTGTGGACCGGAACGTGCAGCGCTGGGCGGTCTGGACGGCGCACGCGGCGGCGCTCGTCGCCCTGCCGTCGAGCCTGTGGAGGGTCGGGCTTGCCCTGGGCCTCCCGCTCGGCTACACCGAGCAGGGCCTGCGGGACCTGATCGGGCCGGGCACCCTGGGACCGGTCGCCCTCATCGGCCTCAGCGTGCTGGCGGAGGTCGCGGCGGTGCTCACGCTCGCGCTGGTGCACCGCTGGGGCGAGGTGGTGCCGGGGTGGGTTCCGCGGCTCGGCGGCCGTACGATCCCGGCCAGGGCCGTGGTGGTCCCCTCCTGGATCGCCGTCGCGGCGCACGCGCTGCTGTGGACGCCGTTCCTCTACTGGTGGCAACTGCCGCACCCGGACATGACCGGGACGGGCCGGTTCGTGGTCGGCTTCCTGTACCTGCCGCTGGTGGCCTGGGCACCGCTGATGGCCGCGGCGACCGTCGCGTACCAGCGCCGCCGCGCCGCCTGGGGACGGCGGAGCGCGCAGGCTGTGGAGAGTGGTTATCCACAGGTTGTGGAAATCTGTGGATGGTTGTGCGTCGTCGCAGGTGAAGGACTTGTGAGGAGTTGTTTCACGGGAAACGATCGGGGGATGGGCGGTGGACGACGCGGCGGCCGGCTGGGGACGGGCGCCGTCCACATGTGGATGACCCCGCCCCGCCGGCCGTGTGGCGCCTTCCTCGCGGGTGTGGACGTCCTCGCGGGCCGGCCGGGAGGAATCGGCAGGTAACGACTTTCGGCGGTGGTTGTCGGGGCGGAGCGCTAGATTTCTGGGCATGGCTCGTGGATCCGCGTTTGGTGAGTTGCCGCAGGGACTGCCTCCCGGCCGCCTGGTCGCCCCCGATCCGGACTACTTCGACGATCCGACCTGGTCGCGGGACGTGCTGTGGGTCTCGGACGAGCGCGTCCCGGACGCCGCCGCCCGCTGGCACCACCTGTACGAGGACCGGGCGCGGACCGGCCTGTACCCGCTCCTTCTCGACACGCTCGACGGGGAGCCGGAGCGGCCGTGGCGCGCGGGCGAACTCAGCCCGGCGCCGGTCGGCACGATCGACCTGCTGAGCGCGGACGGGGTCCTGCGGCGGTTCTGGGACGACGTGGCGCTGCCGGAGGACGGCGGCTGGCCCGGGCTCGCGGCGCCGGGCGAGGGCGGGCGGGACGCCGACGACGCCGCGCGGGGGCTCGCGGAATCGCTGGCGGAGGAGCGGGACTGGTCGCTGGGGCTGGTGCCGGCCGCGCGGGGCGCGGACGCCCCGGCCCTGGTGGGCTGGGACGGGCCGTGTGATCACACCGACCACACGCAGGAGATCTCGGCCGTGCTGCGGTCGTGGGAGGACCGGTTCGGGGCGCGGGTCGTGGCGGTCGGGTTCGCGACGCTGGAGGTCGCGGTGGCGGCGCCGCCGGTCTCGATCGAGCACGCGGTGCGGGTCGCCGCCGAGCATCTCGCGTTCTGCCCCGAGAACTGGGTGGATCACTCGACGCCGGAGGACTACGCCGAGACGATCCTGAAGGCGGACCGCTGGTCGTTCTGCTGGGACTGAGGGCCGTCCACAGGCCGTGGACGGGGGCGTGGTGGGGGTAGCCCCACCCGAAGTCTGGAGCCTGCCCCGCTGATCCGGGTCCGCCCAGACGGTGGAATCGGTTGCATGAGCCCTTCTCCGCCGCGCTTCGTTCAGATCACGATCGGCACCGTGGTGGCCGCCGTGCTGGTCGCCGGGATGGTCCGGACGTCGCCCGCGCGTTCCACGGTGTCCGCGGCGTGGCGGGACGCCTCGACGACGGCGTCGTGGGCGGGCGCGTGGGGCGCGGCCGTGCAGCCTCCCGTGGACGGCTGGTCGAGGAAGGGCTTCGAGGACCAGACCGTACGGCAGGTCGTCCGGCTCAGCACGGGCGGCTCGCAGGTGCGGATCCGCCTGTCCAACCTGTACGGCACCCGGCCGCTGCGCGTGGACGGCGCGACGCTGGGGCGTTCCGCGGGCGGCGGGGCGGTGTGGCCGAGGACGCTCGCGCCGCTGACGTTCGACGGCAAGGCGAGCGTCGTCATCCCGGCGGGGCGTGACGCGGTCAGCGACGCGGTCGCGTTCCCGACGTCGGCCCTGGAGCGCCTCTCGGTCTCGCTGAGGTTCAGCGGGCGCACGGGGCAGGCCACGTTCCACCGGCACGCCATGAACGCGTCGTACCGCGCGGAGGGGGACCGCCTGTCGGACCAGGGGGCGGGCGCGTTCACGGAGTCGAGCCCGTCCTGGTACTTCCTGAGCGGGGTGGAGGTGTCGGGCGCGGCGGTGCCGCGCGACCGGAACACCGTCGTCGCGTTCGGCGGCGCGCTGGTGGACGGGGTCGGCTCGACCGCGGGCGCGGACCGGCGCTTCCCCGATCTCCTGGCCGAACGGCTGGTCGCCGCGCACCGCCCGCTGGCCGTGACGAACGCGGGGATCGGCGCGGGGAAGCTGCTGAGCGACTCCGACTGCGGGGGCGAGGAGGGGCTGACGCGGTTCCGCCGGGACGTCCTGGAGAGGCCCGGCGTCCGGTCGGTCATCGTCTCGCTGGGCGCGCAGGACATCGGCGCTCCGGAGAGCGGCGACCCGTGCGTCCGGCCGGCTCCGCGGGTGACGGCGGAGCAGGTCATCGCGGGGCACCGCGCCCTGATCCGGGCCGCGCACGCGCGGGGGATCAAGGCGATCGGGATGACGATCCCGCCGATGAAGGGGGCGCTGGTCCCGTACTGGAGCCCGCGGGGCGAGAAGGTCCGCCAGGAGGTCAACGCGTGGATCCGGTCCGGCGGCGCGTACGACTCGGTCGCGGACGCCGACCGGGCGATGGCGGACCGGGCGGACGCGCGGCTGCCGCGGTCCGGCTACGTCCATGTGGACGGCGTGCATCCGAACGACGCGGGCCATCTCGCCATCGCCGGGACGGTCGACCTCGACGCCCTGTGAGGTCGTGGGCGCCGGGCAGGCTAATCAAGTTTGACTAGCAGGCGGGGCGCGGCCTACGCTCCCGGCATGGCAGAGCGAACCGTCCCGATCTTTCCGTGCCGCTCGATCGACCGGACCGCGGAGTTCTACGAGGCCCTCGGCTTCGAGCTGCTCCTCCGGCAGACCCGCCCCAACCACTTCGTCCAGCTGCGCCGCGGCGACCTGGAGCTCCAGTTCTACGGCTGGAAGCAGCACGATCCCGCCGCCTCGATGCACATGTGCTACGTGCCGACCGACGACGTCGACTTGCTGTACGAGGCGTTCCGGGGCGGGCTGAAGGCGGCGTTCGGCCGCGTCCCGTCCCGCGGGCTCCCCCGCCTGGGGCCGCTGAAGGACATGTCGTACGGCGTGCGCCAGTTCCTGATGACGGACCCCGACGGCATCCAGCTCCGGGTGGGGCAGCCCATCGCCGAGAGCTTCGAGCACGTCGAACGGCCCAAGGAGAAGTTCGCGCGCGCCGTGCACGACGCCGCTCTCCTGGGCGACTCCAAGGAGGACCCGGAAGCGGCCGCCAGGGTGCTCGACCGGCTGCTCGAAGCGGACGACGTGGCGAAGACGCCGCCGCAGCTCGTGCAGGTCCTCGTCATGCGCGCCGACATGGCCGTCCGCGTGGGGGACCTGCCGCGCGCCGAGGAGATGGCCGCCCGGGCACGCTCGGCCGCCACGGACCTCGCGGAGGGCGAGCGCGCCGCAGTGCGGGACGACCTCGACCGGCTGGCGGATCTGGAGAGCGAGATCGCCGCCTCCTGAGGTCAGGGGGCGGCGGGGCCGAAGGCCGCCTTGAATCGGGCAGAGGCCCCTGAACAGGGCATCCCGGTGTGTCGGCTGGAGCGCGCCCGCGGGCACCCGCGAAGGTGTTGTGCACAGGCGGGTGCTGTTGACGCCACTGGGGAAAACCGGTGGGCAACGGATATCCACCGGAAGGCCCCCGCTGTGGACGTACTCCGCCCACAGGCTGTGAACGGGGTGTGGGCAGGCCCCGCGCCGAGGCCACCTCCTCGCTGGTCAGGAGGTTGTCCACGGCGTGGACAACCGGCGGGTCCCCATGGGGAGGACCGGTGGACGAGCGGGCGGGGCCGCGACCCACACCTTGTGCACAGAAGTTATCCACAGGGTGTGGATTCCACAGTGTGGACAAGCGGACGATCTTGAACGGGCGGCGCCGCCGGCGGATGTCCGAAAGGCCGGTTCTCCTGGGGATATCCGTGTGGATGCACCGCCCCGGAAGCCCCGCCCGCAGGGCCCGCAGGGTGTGCATGGGGCCGCCCCCAGCCTGTGGATAGCGGGCCCGGCGGCGGGAAAGGGGCGGCGTGGAACGGGCGTCCGACCGGGCGCGGCCGCGCTGTGGACACGGCCGCCGGGCTTGCGCCTTAATGTCGGGCATGAGGTCAAGGCCCGCGCCACGCCCGCCCCGCGGAATTCCGTGCGCGCACGAACCGCCGGCCCTACCGTGAGAGCCGCGCCCGCCACGCTTCCATGGCCTCCGACCTGCGAACACCAGTTCGAATCGGTGCTAGGCTCGCGAAACCATGGGGCACCTTCTCAACGAGCCGATCCGGGCCGAGCACGACCCGGCGGGGCGGCTCACCGCGTACGAGTGGCGGGGGTCGCGCTACGCCGTGGACGCGATCCTGAAGACCTACGGGACGTCCCGCGAGGCGCGCGTCTACCGGGTCCGGATCAACGGCGACGACGGGGTCGCGATCGCGGAGCTGAGCCGTGACGCCGACCGCTGGCGCATCCGCCACCTCTTCTCCGCCTGAGCCCGCCGGCCGGCCGGACCTGACGCTCCGGCCCGATCAGGCCGTGTGGACGCGGGTCGACGGGATCGGGGACTCGCCGCTGGACCTGATGGCCGCCCGGATCGGCCGCCGGCACTACGCGCCGCACGCGCACGAGGAGTTCGCGATCGGCGTGTGCACCGGCGGCACCGAGGTGATCGACTACCGGGGCGAGCGCCACCGGGTGGGCCCCGGCGGCGTGGTGATGCTGGAGCCCGGCGAGCCGCACACCGGCGGCCCGGCCGACGACGGCGGCTTCTCGTACCGGGTGCTCTATCCCCCGCCCGGCCTGTTCGCGGGCGCGGCGCTCCCGCACTTCCGCGAGCCGGTCGTCGCCGACGCGCGGCTGGCCCGCGACCTGTGGACGGCGCACCGCGCCCTCAGCGGCCCCGGGACCGTGGAGCCGCTCGAAGGCGAGTCGATGCTCCTCGGCCTCCTCGGCGGCCTCGTCCGGCGCCACGCCGACCGTCCCCTCATCACCGGCACCCGCGACGGCGCCGCCGACAGCGCGGCCGCCCGGATCGCCCGTACGGTCACCGAGCGGCTCGCCGACGAGCTGACCGCCCCGCCCACGCTCGCCGAGATGGCCGCCGACCTGGGCCTGTCGCGCTACCGGCTGCTGCGCGGGTTCCGCCAGGTGATGGGGATGCCGCCGTACGCCTGGCTCGCCCAGCACCGCGTCGCCCGCGCCCGCCCGCTGCTGGAGGCGGGGCACCGCCCGGCGGAGGTGGCGGCGATGGTCGGGTTCGCCGACCAGGCCCACCTCAACCGGTGGTTCCGCCGCGTCCTGGGGATCACGCCCGGCGCGTACCGCAACAGCGTTCAAGACAGCGTCCGCCTGCCGCGCCGACACTGACGGGGAAGGGGCAGGTCTCGCCCCTGGTCCGGAAGAACGCGCGGAGGTAAGTGTGAGTCGTCGCGGGTGGGTGCTGTTCGCGCTGATGAGCGTGCTGTGGGGGATCCCCTACCTGATGATCAAGGTGGCGGTGGAGGGCGGCATCTCGGTGCCCGTCCTGGTGTTCGCCCGGACGGCGCTCGGCGCGCTCGTCCTGCTGCCGCTGGCGATCTGGGGGTCCTCCGGCGGCGGGCTCGCGACGCTGCGCCGGCACTGGAAGCCCATCGTCGCGTTCGCCGCCCTGGAGATCCTCGGCCCCTGGGCGCTGCTGTCGGACGCCGAGCGGCACCTGTCCAGCTCGATGACCGGGCTGCTGATCGCGGCGGTGCCGATCGCCGGCGTGGTCCTCGCGCGGCTGGCCGGGGACGCCGAGCGGCTCGGGCCGCTGCGCTGGCTCGGCCTGCTGACCGGGCTCGCCGGGGTCGCGGTGCTGGCGGCGCCGCACCTGAGCGGGGACGGCAGCGCCTGGGCGATCGGTGAGATGGCGCTCGTGGTGCTCGGGTACTCGATCGCCCCGATGATCGCCGCGCGGCGGCTGGGGGACGTTCCGGGCGTCCAGATGACCACGGCCTGCCTCGTCCTCGCCGCGCTCGTCTACGCCGCCCCCGCGGCCGCCACCTGGCCCGCCGAGATGCCGGACGGGAAGGTGCTCGCGGCGCTCGCCGGGCTCGGCGTGGTCTGCACGGCGCTGGCGTTCCTGGTCTTCTTCGCGCTGATCCGCGAGGCCGGCACGTCCCGGGCCATGGTGTTCACATACGTGAACCCGGCCGTGGCCGTCACCGCCGGCGTCCTGCTCCTGGACGAGCCCCTCAGCGGGACGATCATCGCGGCGTTCGCGCTGATCCTCGGCGGCTCGGTGCTGGCGACGGTACGCGCCCGTACCGACGGCGAGGAGCCCGCGCGGCGGCCCGGCACGGCCGCGGAAGCGGACACGGACGACACGGACGACACGGACGACACGGACGACGCGGGCGCCCCGATCAGCGCAGAGTCACGATGAACCGCCGCGGCTTCCCGGCGTTCCCGGCCGGGTCGATCGCCCGGTACTCGATCGTGTGCCGGCCCTTGCCGATCCCGCCGTACGAGAGGTGGTCGATCACCGTCCCGTCCGCGGTGAACCGGAACGGCGCGGTGGAGTCGGTCGGCCAGCCGAAGTAGTGGTACCAGCCGTCCCCGTCCACGCGGAACTCCCCGACCACGGTGCCGGGGCGGTCGTCGGACGGGGACAGCCGCATCGTGAACGGGCCGTCGAAGACGTACTCGGGCGGGCGGCCGGGCCGCCGGTGCGTCGCCGCCGCCTCGGACAGCTCGTACGCGACCGCCGGCGGCCTCGCGTCGATCGTCCACGCGCGCTCCGCGTTCCCGACCCGGGCCGTCAGCCGGTGGGTGCCGGGGGAGAGCCGGATCCGGCCGAGGTCGATGGACCGCTCGCCGCCCCGCACCCGGCGGCCGTCGATCTCCCACCGGATCCGCGGGATCTCCCGGACGGGATGGGTCGTGTCGGCGTGGACGACGTCGCCCGCGCCCACGGCCCGGTCGGTCGGGGTCGTCCCGGTGAAGCCGGCGGGGACCGCGGCCGGCGGCGTCGCCACCCGCGTGTCGACAGCCCAGGTGCGGGTCTGCGTCAGCGCGGCGGACGCCCGGATCGCCGGATCGCGGACGAACTCGGTCGGATCGGTCACCGTCGCCGTGACGGTGTGGGTGCCGGGCTTCAGGCGCAGCCGCGCGAGGTCCAGGTTGCGGGTCCCGCGCCGCACGGTCCGCCCGTCGACCGTCCAGGTCACCTCCAGCTCGTGGGCGTTCGGCTGCGGGGTCTCCACCCACAGCACGCGGTCGTCGCCCACCGGCGCGGCGTTCGGCGTGGCGTCCTGGACGAGGCTCACCTTGCCGGAGATCCGCTGCGTCATCCGCTCGCGCGCGGGCTGGTCGAAGTAGTACCCGAGCGTCTTCATCATCGAGTGCCGGCTCGGCCGCCAGACGCCCTTGGTGGTGTAGAGGCCGCCTTCGTAACGGCCGATCGTCCCGCCGGACTCGCTCGGCTCCCCCAGCCAGCGCCACCACTTCAGCTTCCGGTCCCGCATCTCCTGCTCGGTCAGCAGCGTGTGGTGGATGGAGGCGGGTTCGGGACCGGTGTACGTCCCGCCCGGGACGCCGCGCTGGTAGTAGTCGTACTCGTCGTCCAGGCCGCCGAGGGAGTGGCCCAGCTCGTGCGGCGTGATGAGGGCCGACAGCGCGTTGCCGCCGGAGGCGGTCGCGTACGTCCCGCCCGCGCCGCCGTAGGTGTCGCTGTTGGCGAGCGCGAGGATCTGCCTGTTGGCGGCGGTCGTGCCGGTCACCATGTCGGCGTACGACTTCGCCGCGCCGGAGTCCATCGTGAGCAGCCGCTGCGGGCCCGCCTCCCGGCAGCCGCCCCAGAAGGCCATCTTCAGCGGCGTCGTACGGCGCGCCGAGGACAGCTCGGGGTCGCAGCCGACCCCCGACTCCGCCGAGTCGATCTCGACCGCGTAGACGTTGACGTAGTTGCGGTACGACTTGAACGGCTCGATCGTCCACAGGGCGTTCAGGTGCCGGTCCACATGCGCGCGGAACCGCGCCTGGTCGCCGGCCGTGTAGCCGTCCCCCAGGACCACGAGGTTGAAGCGCCGCGCCGGGTCCCCGGTGACCTGGACCGGGACGACCCGTGCCGCCGCGGCCTCGGCGGCCTCAGCGGGGACGGACACGAACGTGAGCGGTAGCGCGAGCGCGGTGGTGGCGGCGGTGGCCGCCAGGCCCTTCCCCATGCGCGGACCTTCCTGCGAAGGGCGCGCGGTGAGGCGGCGCGCCGGCTCGGCCCGCTGCTGATCAAGCGGACTGAGCCGGATTATCGCTACTGAATCGCGATTTGTCGCGGTTCGTACGGCGTAAATTCAGGCGAGAGCGTCCAGTTCGGCCACTTCCTCCGCGGTCAGCGAGATCCCGGCCGCCGCGTTGTTCTCGTCCAGATGCGCCACCTGGGACGTGCCCGGAATGGGCAGCATGACCGGCGACCTGTGCAGCAGCCAGGCCAGCGCCAGCTGCGCCGGCGTCGCCTCGTGCCGCTCCGCCGCCGCGGCCAGCACGCTCCCCGGACCCGCCAGCTTCCCGGTCGCGAGCGGGAACCACGGGATGAACGCGATCCCCTCGCCCTCGCACACCTCCAGCAGCTCCTGCGACTTGCGGTAGGTCAGGTTGTACAGGTTCTGGACCGAGACGATCTCGACGATCTCGCGGGCCGCCGCGAGCTCGGCCACCGACACCTCCGACAGCCCGATGTGCCGGATCTTGCCCTCGTCCCGCATCTCCTTCAGCAGCCCGACCTGCTCCTCCAGCGGCACCTGCGGATCGATCCGGTGCAGCTGGTACAGGTCGATCCGCTCCAGCCTCAGCCGCCGCAGGCTCATCTCGACGCACTGCCGCAGGTACTCCGGCCGGCCCAGCGGCGGCCACACGTTCGGCCCCGGCCGCGTCAGCCCGCCCTTGGTCGCGATCACCAGATCCGCCGGGTACGGATGCAGCGCCTCCGCGATCAGCTCCTCGCTGACGAACGGCCCGTACGAGTCGGCCGTGTCGATCAGGTTGACGCCCGACTCCACCGCCCGGCGCAGCACCCGGACGCACTCGTCCCGGTCCGCCGGCTCGCCCCACACGCCGGGCCCGGTGAGCTGCATCGCCCCGTACCCGAGCCGGTGCACCGGCAGATCCGTGCCGATCGCGAACGTCCCGCTCGCGGCCACCGTGCTCCCACTGGTCTCACTCATGCTCACGTCACTTCCCTCCTGAACCCCATTGGACCAGGAAAGGATCAACGTTCGCCGCGCCGCCCGCCCGCGAGCACCCGCCCACCACGCGGCGCCACTTCCGCCGCCCCGTCCTGGCCGGAACCGGACGGCCTCACAGCCCCGCCCGCCACAGCAGCAGGATCACCGACGACAGCACCAGCCCGGCCGCCCCCAACGGCACCTGCCCCATCGTGATCAGCGCCGTGCAGCCCGCCGCCGTCAGCGCCGCGACCAGCACCATCGCCCGCCCGCCCCCACCGGCGTCCGGCGCCCCGCACTCCAGCTCGCGCTCCCAGAGGCCGAAGTCATCCTCGGTGCCCATGGCCGGATTATCCGGCCGCCCGCCGCGCCCCGCGAGAACCCCCACCGCCACACCCGGCACACCACCGCCGGAACGCCCACCGAGTTGGACGATCGGTCCGATACCCCCGACTGGGGTGCGGACCGTCCGGGAACGGTTGCTAGGCTGCGGAGAGCCTGGGGGAAGCACCAATCGATCCGAACACCCTCAGGCTTGGCTTCATAGTCGAGGTGAAGGGGTCCCCACCGTGAAGAAGCTGCTCGTTCTCGCTGTTGTCGCTCTCGGTGGCTTCGTGGTCTGGCGTCGGCTGCAGCAGGACCGCGCCGAGCTCGACCTGTGGACCGAGGCGACGTCCACCGACTGAAGACCGCGCCGCGTTCCCGAAAGCCCGGCCGCAACACGACAGGCCCGGCCCCGGGCGAGCGCGACATCGCTTCGCGATCCGTCCGGGGAGGCTCGCCTCCGGCCCCGCCTCCCCGGACAGGCAACGCTCGCGCAGCCGATCGACATACCTGGCCGCCCGGGCTGACATCGCCGTGCCCGGACGCGTTCCCCGCACGTTGCGATAGCCTCTGAAGCGACTCGGGGTCATAGCTCAGTTGGTAGAGCGCCGCCCTTGCAAGGCGGAGGTCTGGGGTTCGACTCCCCATGGCTCCACTCGAGTTTTCTTTTTTGCCCTTGGCGTCGGGCGTTGGACGCCCTCCTTCGGCGGGCAAAAGCGGCGATCGCTGCATCGCTCCGACTCGCCCAGGGGCTCGCTGCGCGATCAGGACCTCGCTCGCGCTCGGTCCTGCCTTCGGACGCGATCGCAACGCCTCGGGGGCGTGACCGCCTCAGGCGGCCCTCAGGTCGTTCTCCATTGGCGGGAGTAGGCGGAGGGGGTCGTCTTCATAGTTCGGGTGAAGTGGTGGCGGAAGGTCGCGGGGGTGGCGAAGCCGACCTGCGCTCCGACCTTCTCGATGGGGAGGGCGCCGGACTCCAGCAGGGGGAGGCTCGCCATGACGCGCTGGTGGATGACCCAGCGGAGCGGGCTCGTGCCGGTCTGGTGGTTGAAGCGGCGGATGAACGTCCGGGGGGACAGGGCGGCCTGGCGGGCCAGGTCGGCGACCGTGACGGGGGCCGCCAGGTTGGCCAGGGCCCAGGCGATGCTGCGGGCTATGGGGTCGTCGGCGGCGGGTTCGGAGACCGCGGCGGAGACGAACTGGGCCTGGCCGCCCTCGCGGTGCGGGGGGACGACCAGGCGGCGGGCGACGGTGTTGGCGACGCGGGCGCCGTGGTCCCTGCGGACCAGGTGCAGGCACAATTCCAGGCCGGCAGCGCTGCCCGCGCCGGTGAGGACGTCGTCGCCGTCCACGTACAGGACGTCGGGGGTCACGCGGATCCGCGGGTAGCGGGCCTGGAGGACGCCCGCGTGGCGCCAGTGGGTGGTTGCCTCGCGGCCGTCCAGGAGGCCCGCGGCGGCCAGGGCGAAGGCGCCCGAGCAGATCGAGACGATGCGGGAGCCGCGGGCGCGGGCGCGGTGCAGGGCCTCGATGACGGGCGCGGGTACGTCGCCGTGGACGTCCGGTACGGCGACGACCATGACGGTGTCGGCGGACGCGAAGTCGTCCAGGTCGTGGCCGGTGCTCAGGGTGAAGCCGCCGACGGCGCGCATCGGGCCGCGTTCCAGGGAGCAGACGCGCAGGTCGTACCAGGGGACGTCCAGTTCGGGGCGGGGGAGGCCGAAGACCTCGACGACCGATCCCAGCTCGAACGGGGACATGCCGTCGAACGCCAGGACGGACACCGTGTGCATGGCGGGATCTTAGCGATATGCGGCGTTCATGCCGCTGTTGTGCCTGGTGGGCGGGCCGTCATGATTCTTCCTATGAACAGTGCGGTTGCTTACTTCTCGGGTCGGCTGGCGTTCGAGACGGACGTCGCGGACGTCGCGCGGGGGATCGACGGTGTCGTGGTGGACGCGCGGAACGCGGAGAGCTGGCGGCAGGGTCACGTGCCGGGGGCGGTCCACCTGCCGACCGCGGAGATCGCGGAACGGGCCGCCGAGGTCGTCGGGCGCGACGTCGAGGTGGTCGTCTACTGCTGGGGGCCGGGGTGCAACGGCGCGACCAAGGCGGCGCTGGAGTTCGCGCGGCTCGGGTACGCGGTCAAGGAGATGATCGGCGGGTTCGAGTACTGGGCGCGGGAGGGGTACCCGGTCGAGGTGGACGGCGTCGTGGAGCGGCGCTCCCCCGACCCGCTGACCGCTCCGGTCTCGGGCGTCGCGTGCGCCTGTTGAGGTGATGCTGGTCACGCGAGGGAGGTGGGAGAAAGGGGCGATGAAGGCGTTAAACGGTTTACATGCCGGGGCTCGGGCATAAGCAGGGGCGTCGCCGACGTTAGACTGACCGAATCACTCTTCGACGCCGTACGCGTCAGGCTCGTCCTTGCAGCCCACCGATCTGATCGTGGTGCCTCCCGAGACGTGCCCCCCTCTCGGAAGGTAATGCGTGTCATCTGTGCCTGCTGGTAACACCCTGTCCGTGCCGACGTTCGCCGAGCTCGGACTCCCCCAGGCCCTCGTCGCGGCGCTGTCGCGGCAGGGCATCGAAGCACCGTTCCCGATCCAGGCCGCGGCCATCCCGGACATCATGGCCGGACGGGACGTCC
Source organism: Actinomadura sp. 21ATH (assembly GCF_041951345.1). Lineage (NCBI taxonomy): Bacteria > Bacillati > Actinomycetota > Actinomycetes > Streptosporangiales > Thermomonosporaceae > Actinomadura > Actinomadura sp. 21ATH. The sequence goes on from NZ_JBGNUR010000006.1 coordinate 195,969, forward strand.
TGGGCCGCGGCAAGACCGGGTCCGGTAAGACGCTGGCCTTCGGGCTGCCGATGCTGGCCCGGCTGTCCGGCCGGCGCGCCGCGTCCAAGCGCCCGCTCGGGCTGATCCTCGTCCCGACCCGCGAGCTGGCCCAGCAGGTCCAGACCAACCTGGAGCCGCTCGGCCGGGCGCTGGGCCTGCACTTCAAGACCGTCATCGGGCAGACCTCGATGTACAAGCAGATCGACGCGCTGCGCCGCGGCGTCGAGATCCTCGTCGCCACGCCCGGGCGGCTCAAGGACCTGATGCGCCAGGGCGCCTGCGACCTCTCGGACGTCGAGATCGCCGTCCTGGACGAGGCGGACCACATGGCCGACATGGGGTTCCTGCCGGACGTGACCGACATCCTCGACCAGGCCCGGCCGGACGGGCAGCGGCTGCTGTTCTCGGCGACGCTGGACAAGGACGTCGACGTCCTGGTGAAGCGGTACCTGAACGACCCCGTCACGCACGCGATCGGCCCGGTCGACGAGCCGGTCGCCACGATGGACCACCACCTGCTGCTGGTCGCGCCCAAGGAGAAGGGCGCGGTCACCGCCGAGATCGCCAACCGCGAGGGCCGGACGATCCTGTTCGCCCGGACCAAGCACGGCGTCGACCGGCTGGCCAAGCAGCTCACCGAGGTCGGCGTGCGCGCCGCGGGCCTGCACGGCGGCAAGAGCCAGGGGCTGCGGACGCGGACGCTCGCCGAGTTCCGCGAGGGCTCGATCAGCGTGCTGGTCGCCACCGACGTCGCCGCCCGCGGCATCCACGTCGACGACGTCAGCCTGGTCATGCACGTGGACCCGCCGGCCGACCACAAGGACTACATGCACCGGGCCGGCCGTACGGCGCGGGCCGGCGAGCGCGGCACCGTCGTGACGCTGGTGCTGCCGCACCAGGTGCGCTCGACGTCCGCGATGACCCGCCGGGCCGGTATCAACGCGCCGCGCACCCGGGTCGCGGTCGGCGACGCGGAGCTGGTGAAGCTGACCGGCGCCCGCACCCCGTCCGGCATCCCGATCGAGGAGCCGATCATCCCCGAGCGGCCGCGCCGCGAGAACGGCCGCGGCGGGCGTCCGGGCGGTGGCCGGCGCGGCGGCGGCCGCGGCTTCAACGGCCGCGGGCCCCGCTCGTTCGACCGCCAGAACGGCGACGGCGGCCGGGCCCCGCGCCGCGAGGACGGCGACGGCTCGTACGCCCCGCGGCGTGAGGGCGGCGGCCACGGCGGCGAGCGGCGCGGTTCCGGGTACGGCGAGCGGCACGGCGGCACGCCGCACGGCAACCGCCGGAGCGGCCCGTACAACGGCGGCGGCAAGCGCCAGGGCGGCGGCGACCGCCGCGCGGCCCGCTACAACTGATCTGAGGAAAGGCCCCCGTCCGTCCGGGCGGGGGCCTTTTCAGCCCGCTTCCTCGCGGAGCTTGTCCTGGAGGATCTGCAGGCCCTCCAGCCCGTCCACCGACAGGGCGGCCAGCTCGTCGAGCGACATCAGCGGGGCGGTGCGCAGCGGCGGCTGCCAGCCCTCGTCCGCGTCGTACGTGCGGAGCACCTTGGCGGGCACGCCGCCGATCACCGAGTGGTCGGGGAACTCGCCGCGGACGACCGCGCCGCCCGCCACCGCGACGTTCCGGCCGAGCCTGGTGCCCGGCAGGATGATCGCGCCGGTGCCGATCCAGCAGCCGTCCCCGATCACCACCGGGTTGTTCTCCGGCCACTGCCGCCCGATCGGCATGTCGGTGTCGCCGTACGTGTGGTTCTGGTCGGTGATGTAGACGTTCGGGCCGGTGAAGACGTCGTCGCCGATCTCGATCGACTGGTGGCCGACGATGTGCGTGCCGCGGCCCATCGAGCAGCTCTTCCCGATCTTCACGATGACGTTCGGGCCGAGGTCCAGGCCCGGGACGAAACCGGCGGAGATCGTGCAGTGCGTCCCGACCAGCGTGTGCGCGCCGATGGAGATCCACGGCTCGTTGTAGATCGCTCCCACCGGGAAGCCGATGCAGGCGCCCTCGCCCAGGTGCGCGAACCGGCGCCGCCCGGGCGTCTGCGGAGTGATCTCGCCCTGCCGCTGGAGCCACTCCCATCCGCGGTGTACGGCCGTGTGCAGGAAACGGCGGACAGGACCGGTCATAGGCGACATGGCGTAACCGTACCGGGTGGTAGGGCATGTGAAAGGCCCGGCACCCGGGCCGGGCCTTCCACGCACAAAAGGCGGCTACGGCGTGCGCACCTCCGCGCGCTCCGTATCCGTCACGTCATGCGACGACCGCGCGTTGCCGCGCCGTGTCAGCAGCGCACCGGCCAGTCCGACCGCCATGACGCCGGCGAGCGCCGTCATGGCGAAGTTCCGGCCCTGCTTCTCGGGCTGGGGCGGCTCGACCCGGCGGGCGGCGTCCGACAGCATCGAACCCATCCGCGGCCCCAGCTCGCCTTCCACGTACCGGGACGCCTGGTGCAGCCGGGGCGCGCCCCAGCCGCGGGCCATCAGCATGCGCTCGGCGGCCAGGTCGCGGGTGCGCTGCGCCGCCGGGCCGATCCGCTCGGCCGCGCCGGACGCGCCCTGGCGGCACGCCGTCTGAACACGGCTCATCCGCGAGAGAGCCTCTTCTCGCGGCTTCCGGCGGATACTCATCGTTAGGGACACGCTAACCTCCCTGTTTGCGAGGTCCTGCCCAGCAGCCTTCCCGAGGTGCGCGGGGTAAACCACGTGTGATCATGCACTGCCGACGTCAACCGAGGAGGCGGCCCACCGTGGCTGAAGAACTCTTTGCGACCCTGAACACCAACCACGGCAAGATCGTCGTACAGCTCTACCCGGACAAGACCCCGGTCACCGTCGAGAACTTCGTCGGCCTCGCCGAGGGCACCCGCCCGTGGACGCACCCGGCCACCGGCGAGAAGAAGCAGGAGCCGCTCTACAACGGGACCATCTTCCACCGGGTCATCGACCAGTTCATGATCCAGGGCGGCGACCCGCTCGGCCGCGGCACCGGCGGCCCCGGCTACGAGTTCCAGGACGAGTTCCACCCCGACCTGAAGTTCGACCGCCCGTACCTGCTGGCCATGGCCAACGCCGGCCCCGGCACCAACGGCTCGCAGTTCTTCATCACGACGAACGTCGCCAACACGCGCCACCTCACCAACCGGCACACCATCTTCGGCAAGGTGATCGAGGGCACCAACGTGGTGGACGCGATCTCCAACGTGGAGAAGGGCGCGAACGACCGCCCGGTCAACGATGTCGTCATCGAAACGGTGACGATCGAGCGCCGCCAGTCGTAGTACTACATAGGAGAGGAAAACCGCCAGGCCGACGGAGAGCCGCCGCATGAGCACAGACCCCGAAACCCAGGTGCCGACCTGCTACCGGCATCCGGGCAGGGAGACCTACGTCCGCTGCACCCGATGCGACCGCTACATCTGCCCGGAGTGCATGCGGGACGCGGCGGTCGGGCACCAGTGCCCCGAGTGCGTGGCGGAGGGCAACAAGAACGTCCGCGAGGCCCGCACGGTCCTCGGCGGCCGCGTCACGTCCGGCCGCCCCACCGTGACGTACGGCCTGATCGGCATCTGCGTCGCGGTGTACCTGGCCGAGCTGGCGTCCACCGAGGTCGTCCGCGACTTCATGATGGTGGGCCTCGGGCTCGGCCGCGGGGGCGCGCTGATCGGCGTGGCCGAGGGACAGTGGTACCGCCTGTTCACGTCCATGTTCCTGCACCAGCCGCCGAGCGGCGGCTCCTTCGGCATCACCCACATCCTGTTCAACATGTGGGCCCTGTGGGCGATCGGCCCGGCGCTGGAACAGGCGCTGGGCCGCTGGCGGTTCCTCGCCCTCTACGTCCTGTCGGGCCTGGGCGGCTCGGTGCTGCTCTACCTGGTCGAGCCACTCAGCGGCGCGGTCGGCGCGTCCGGGGCCATCTTCGGCCTCTTCGGAGCGTTCTTCATCATCGGCCGCAAGCTGGGCGGCCAGGTGGGCCCGATCGTCTTCCTGCTGGTGATCAACCTGATCATCACGTTCGCGGTGCCCGGCATCTCCTGGCAGGGCCACATCGGCGGCCTGGTGGTGGGAGCCGCCCTGGCCGTCGCGTACGCCTACGCGCCGAGGAACCGCCGCGAGCTCACGGCCGTCCTGGCCTCGGCCGCGATGCTCGCGCTGCTGATCGTCCTGGTCGTCGTCAAGACCGCCGAGGTGACCGCGGCCACCACCTGAGCCCCGTCCACAGCCTGTGGACGACTTTGGTGGATTGCCCGGTCCAAAAAGGGGTACGCGCGCAGCGTTCGAGACCACCCCGGGCGGCCCGCCGAGGTGGTCTCGATTCCAGGCGCTCGGCTAACGCCACCTGGTCGAAAGGATGACGCCCAGGATGATGGCGGTGAAGCCGATGCCGAGGTTCCAGTTGCCGAGGTCGCTCATCCACGGGACGTCGGTGCCGGTGCTGGCGGTCACGTAGAAGGTCGCGATCCAGGCCAGGCCGAGGAGCCAGAGGACGCACATCGTGGGGACCAGCCAGCGCGGGCTGACCTGCGGTGCCGTGGACTTCTGCGGCGGCGTGTAGACGGCCTTCTTGCGCACTTTGGACTTGGCCACGTTGCTTCGGTCTCCTTGGGCGGCCGGAGTGCCGGTCCGCGCATGGGTGGTTTGTCGGCTAGCGTAGTCGCTGGTGAGCAGCGTACGGCGTTCGGCGTGGGGAAGCATCATCCCAGCCCTCACGCTTCTCGCGGGAACGTTGTTCGCGGCGAGCGCGAGCACGGCCCGCGGGACGGACCTGCGCGAGGACGGGCGGACCCGGCTCACCGAGCTGATCGGCGCCGAGCAGCGCCGCGCGCGCGGCACACGGGCAGACTACCGGCGGCTGCGCGCCGAGGTCGACGCGCTGTCGCGGCGGGCGGGCCGCCACGACGCGCGGGTGAAGGAGGCGCGGGCGCGGGCGGACGCGCTGGCGGCACGGTCCGGGTTCGCGCCGATGGCGGGTCCCGGCGTGCGGGTGACGCTGGACGACGCGGTGCTGCGGCCGCAGGGCGTCCGGGCGGACGACCTGGTGGTGCACGAGGTGGACGTGCAGGCGGTGGTGAACGCGCTGTGGGCGGGCGGCGCGACCGGCATGCAGATCATGGACCAGCGGGTGATCTCGACCAGCGCGGTACGGTGCGTGGGCAATACGCTGATCTTGCAGGGGGTCGTCTACTCGCCGCCGTTCAAGATCACCGCCGTCGGGGATCCGGAGCGGTTGCGGGACGCGCTGGGCGCCTCCCCGGAGATCACGGTCTACCGGAGGTACGTGCGGGAGTACGGGCTCGGCTACAAGGTGCGGGACGTGCCCCGGGCGGCGCTTCCGGCGTACACCGGGAACGTGGCGATGAAGCACGCGACGGTGCCGGACGAGGGCGACTGACGACGAGGGCGACCGACAGGGAGGACGCGCGGTGCGGGTGCTCATCCGCGGCCTGGGCGAGCTGTGCATCACGGCCGGGCTGGTGCTGCTCCTGTTCGTCACGTACGGGCTGTGGGGCACCGGCCGGTACACGCGGGCGCAGCAGGACGAGCTGGGGAAGGACCTCCAGGCGTCCTGGTCGTCGAAGGTGACGCGGGAGAGGGTGGCGCTGGGCGCGGGCATGGCGCTGATCAGGATCCCGCGGTTCGGGAAGAAGTACCGTTTCGTGGTGGTCGAGGGCGTCACCCAGAAGCATCTGCGCAAGGGGCCGGGACACTACCCGGGCAGCGCGATGCCGGGCGAGGTCGGCAACTTCGTCGTGTCGGGGCACCGGACGACGTACTCGGCGCCGTTCAACCGGATCGGCGAGCTGCGCAAGGGCGACCGGATCCTGATCGACACCCGGGAGAAGCAGTTCGTCTACCGCGTGACCGGGAGCAGGGGCGTCGAGCCGACGGCAGTCGAGGTGACGGCGCCGGTGCCGATGCGGCCCAAGGCGAAGCCGGACGAACCGCTGATCACCCTCACCACCTGCCATCCGAAGTACTCCGCCGCCGAACGGCTGATCGTCTTCGGTGAGCTGGCGGAGACGGTCCCCCGGGCCGGCTCGGCCGTCCGCTAGGAGGTTTCCGTGTACGCGTGGATCTGGCGCCGGCTGCCCGGCGACTGGAAGGTCAAGACCGCGGTGGCCGCCGCGCTCGTCCTGGTCGTGGTGCTCGTCCTCTGGTACGGCGTGTTCCCGTGGCTGGAGCCGAAGATGCGGTTCGACCACGGCGTCGTCGACTCGCCCGCGCCCGACCCGGCGCCCGGTGGCGGGTCCGGAAGCGGCTGACCGTGCGCGTCCTGGTCGTGGACAACCACGACAGCTTCGTCTTCACGATCGTCCAGTACCTGCGGGGGCTGGGCGCGGACTGCCTGGTCAGGGACCGGTCGGACGTCGTCCCGGCCGATGCCGCCGGGATGGCCGGCATCCTGGTCAGCCCGGGCCCCGGGCATCCGGCGGCCGCGGGGGTCTGCCTGGACCTCGTCCGGCACGCGGCGGTGCCCGTGCTCGGCGTCTGCCTCGGCCACCAGGTCATCGCCGCGGTGTACGGGGCGACGGTGGCCCGCGCGCCGGAGATCGTGCACGGTTCGACGAGCCGGATCCACCATGACGGCCGCGGCGTCTTCGCGGGGCTGCCCGAGCCGTTCACGGCGACGCGGTACCACTCGCTGGCGGTGGTGCCGGAGACCGTGCCGGCCGAACTGGAGATCACGGCCCGTACCGCCGGCGGGGTGGTGATGGGGCTGCGGCACCGCGCCCGGCCGCTGGAGGGGGTCCAGTTCCATCCCGAGTCGGTGCTGTCGGAGCACGGCCACGCGCTGCTCCGGAACTGGCTCGCGACCTGCGCATCCGCGGGACGGCCGGGGCCGCCGCGAGCCGTTCGCCGGGCGGCCGCGAAAAAAATCGGTGGAACACGTAACACTTCCGGCTCATGATCCGAAGTCCATGGTGAGGGCTTCCGCCATTGCCCCCGAGTGGCGGAAGCCCTCACTTCATGCCCGGAGAAGGTCCGGAGAGAGTCCGGGAGACGTGAACGGGCCCCGGCTCTCCTGCCGAGAGCCGGGGCCCGTTCGTCGTTCCGCCGCGTTCCGCCGGATCAGCCGTCGCCGGGACGCGGGATGTTCGGGATCTCCGGCCCGGACGGCGTCGGCTCCGGCTCCTCCGCGATCTGGATGGTGATCGTGTCACCGGGCGCCACGGTCGCGTCCGGACCGGGCGACTGGGCGAACACCTGGCCGGGCGACACCTGCCGGTCGGGCGGTGCCACGCCCTTCTCGGCCTTGCACTTGAGCCCCAGCTGGTTGAGCTGCTGGCAGGCCGAACGCTGGCTGGTGTTGAACAGGTCGGGCACCTTGATGTTGCTCGGGCCGAGCGACACCACGACGGTCACGTTCGAACCCTTGGCGATCTTCTGGCCGGCGCCCGGGCTGCTGCGGATGACGTTGTTGCGCGGCACCTCGTCATCGGTCTGCGTGTCGCGCCGCACGTCGAAGCCCCTGGCCTCCAGGAGCTGCTTGGCCACGACGTACGGCTTGCCGGCCACGTCGGGGACCTCGACCAGCGCCGGCGGCTTCTTGCCCTTGGACACCACGAGCTTGACCGTGCTGCCCTTCACCACGCTGGTGCCGGGGGCCGGGTCGGTGCTGATGACGTGGTCCTTCCTGACCTCGTCGTTCCAGTCCTCGGAGACCTCGCCGACCTCCAGCCCGGCCTTCTGCAGCGCGGCGCGGGCGTCGGTCTGCGAGGAGTTCACGATCGTGGCGGGCACGGCGACCTTCTCCTCGCCGCCGCCGCCCGACATCGCCCAGCCGATCAGGCCGGCGCCGCCGATGAACAGCACGGCCAGCGCCACCCAGAGCGCGGCCTTCTTGCCGCCGCCGCCGCGGCGGTCGTCCATCCGCTCGTCGTAGTGGACGGGCGGCAGGTCGTAGCCGTTGCCCATGGGCCGCTGCACCTGGGTGCGGGCCGGTCCGCCGCCCGGCACGGCGCCCATCACCTGGGTGCCCTGCGGCTGCGCGCCCATCATCATCGTCGAGGCCGCGGTGGACGCCACCGGCTGGCCCTGCAGGACGCGCTGGATCTCCTGCCGGAACTCGGTGGCGTTCTGGTAGCGGTGGTCGGCGTCCTTCGCCATCGCCTTGAGGACGATCGCGTCGGCCCACTGCGGGATCTCCGGGTCCACCTGGGACGGCGGGACCGGCTCCTCCCGCACGTGCTGGTAGGCGATCGCCACCGGGGAGTCGCCGGTGAACGGCGGCTGGCCGGTGAGCAGCTCGTACAGCACGCAGCCGGTGGAGTAGATGTCGCTGCGGAAGTCGACCCGCTCGCCGCGGGCCTGCTCCGGGGAGAGGTACTGGGCGGTCCCGATCACCTGCGCGGTCTGCGTCATCGTGGACGCGGAATCGGCCATCGCGCGGGCGATGCCGAAGTCCATGACCTTGACCTCGTGGTTGCGGGTCAGCATCACGTTGGCCGGCTTGATGTCGCGGTGCACGATGCCGCCGCGGTGGCTGTAGTCCAGCGCGCGCAGGATCCCGTCGGTGATCTCCAGGGCCTTGTCCGGCATCAGCGCGCGGTTCTCCCGGAGGAGGTCGCGCAGCGTGCTGCCGTCCACGTACTCCATGACGATGTACGGGATGGGGGTGTCGCCCACGACGTCCTCGCCGGTGTCGTACACGGCGATGACGGAGGGGTGGTTCAGCGAGGCCGCGGACTGCGCCTCCCGCCGGAACCGGGCCTGGAACGTCGGGTCGCGCGCCAGGTCGGAACGCAGGGTCTTGACCGCGACCACTCGATCGAGGCGCAGGTCTCGGGCACGGTAGACCTCGGCCATGCCGCCGCGCCCGATGACGACATCGAGCTCGTAGCGGCCGCCGAGCAGCCGAGGTTGACTCATATGTGCACTTTCCCTTGTACCTCTACACCTTGTCCTCTGAACCTAGTTCCCCGCTATCGGTGGGCGAGGGATCCGAGGTCGGAGTTGACGGAGTCGTGGTGCTCCCCGTCGGGCTCGGTGTTGGATCTGGGGCGCTGGGGGTCGCCCTGGGCGGTTTCCTGGTTGGCTTGTGTGAAGGGGACGCACGGGGATACCGGGGCGTTGACGAGCGGGGGTCGCGGGTTGGAGAGGGCCTGGTGGTCTCCTGGCCGGGGCGCTCGATCTCGTAGAGCCGGGTCGCCCCGTCGTCCGGGAGCCGCCGGGCGGGGTCGCCCTCGCCCGGTTGTACGGCCGGGAGCCTCTCCTGGTTCTCCCGGAGGGGTTCGGTGGTGCCGATGCCCCGCCACATTGTGCCCACCACGATGACGCCGAGCAACAGTGTCCCGGCGGCCACCGAAGTGTAGGCGAGTGCCGAGCGCCGTCGCGCGGTCACTTTCCCGGAGGCGAGGCTATCCGGCCTGTCTCCCCCGTCAAATTCCGACAAATCCCCCGAGGTGGTCGGAGTGCCGTCCATCCCCCGCCGCCCGGCGGCCGCGGGCATCCGCACCGTCCCGGCCGTGGCCGACACTTCATGCCGTACCGGACCCGGATTCTCGATCACGTCCTCGGCGCGAGCGGCCCGATCGGCGGCCGGGCTCGCCGGCGGGGTCCGGACGGGAACGGCCGGGGCCGGCGGGGCGGCGGCGACGGCCGGCCGGTGCGGGTAAAGGCCGGGACCCGGGCCGTGGCCGGGGCCGGGGCCGCCGGTCCAGCGGCGCAGCCCGGGACCGACGATCCCGGCGCGCTCGCGGATGGCCAGGGCGCGGTCGGCGGTCGCGTCGGCGCCGCCGGGACGGTCGCCGGGCAGCTTGCCGAGCAGCTCGTACACCAGGTCGCGGACCGGGGCCGGAACGCGCCCGGGCAGCGCGGGCGGGGCCTCGCGCACGTGGCGGAGCGCCACCGCGACGGGCGTGTCGCCGTCGAACGGGACGTGCCCGGTCAGGCACTCGTACGCGACCACGCCCAGCGAGTAGAGGTCGGCGGACGGGGTGAGCTCCTGCCCGGACGCCTGCTCGGGCGAGATGTAGTAGGCGGTGCCCATGACCATGCCGGTCTGGGTCTGCGAGACCGCGTCGCGCAGCCGCCGGGCGATTCCGAAATCGGTGATCTTGACGGTGCCGCCGCCGGTGACCATCAGGTTGGCGGGCTTGATGTCGCGGTGCACGATCCCCGCGTCGTGCGCGGCGGCCAGCGCCCGGCCGGCCTGGGCGAGCAGGTCCAGCACCGCCGCCGGCGGCAGCGCCCCGGCCCGGGCGATGACCTCCGCCAGCGGCTCGCCCTCGACCAGCTCCATGACCAGGTACGAGCGGCCGTCCTGGACGCCGACGTCGTACACCTGCGCGATGCCGTCGTGCTTGAGCGCGGCCGCGAACTGCGCCTCGGCCCGGAACCGCGCGCAGGCCGAGGCGTCCGAAACGAGTTCGGGCCGCAGCAGCTTGACCGCCACGGCCCGGGCCAGCGCCTGGTCGGCCGCTCTCCAGACCTCGCCCATCCCGCCGGTGGCCAGCCGTTCCACCAGCCGGTACCGGTCGTTCAGGACGAGGTCATGGCTCACTTGCGCAGCACCGCCTGCATGATCGCGCCCGCGACCGGGCCGGCGGCCTCGCCGCCGCTGCCGGTGCCCTCGGTGACGACGGCGAAGGCGTACTTCGGCTTGTCCATCGGGGCGAAGCCCATGAACCAGCGGGCGTTGGGGTTGCCGGGGCCCTGCTCGGCGGTGCCGGTCTTGCCGGCGATGTTGAACTGGGCCAGGTTCTTGGCGGTGCCCTCGGTGACGACGGCGCGCATCATGTCGGCCAGCTGGTCGGCGTGGTCGTTGCTGAGCGGCTGGGAGTACTGCTTGGGCTCGGCGTTGTACAGCTCGCTCTGGTCCTTGGCGCGGACCTTCTCCACCAGGTACGGCGTCATGATCTTGCCGTCGTTGGCCACGGCCTGGGCGACCATCGCCATCTGCAGCGGGGTGGCGCGGACGTTCTCCTGGCCGATGCCGGAGCGGGCGGTGCCGTCCTTGCCGGTCTGGATGGTCTCGCCGGTCTTCGGGTCCTTGATCGACACCGGGACGTCGCTCTCGGCGGCGAACAGGTCGGGCTCGATCTCCACCCGCTTGTTGAAGCCGAACTTGCTCGCGCCCTGGTTGAGCCGCTCGATCGACATCTGCATCGCCAGCTCGGCGAACGTGGTGTTGCAGGACTCGGCGAACGCGCCGCGCAGGGTGGCGCGGCCGGCGCACTGGCCGGTGTCGTGCGAGTTGGGCAGCGGCCGGTTGGACTCCGGCAGGACCAGCTGGCCGGTGTTGACGATGCTGGAGCTGTTGAGGTTCATCTGCTCCATCGCGATGGCCGCGGTGACCGTCTTGAACGTGGAGCCGGGCGGGAACGTCTGGCTCATCGCGTTGTCGATCAGCGGCTTGATCACGCCGGGCTGGTTCTCCAGCTGCTCCAGCCGCTTGCCGCCCTTGAGACCGGTCTGCGGCGCGATCTCGTTGGGGTTGAACGAGGGGAAGGACGCCAGCACCACGATCGCGCCGGTCTCGATGTCGACCACCGCCGCGCCGGCGCGCCGGGACGTGCTGGACTTGAGGCGGCTGTAGGCCAGCGACTGGGCCTGCGGGTTCAGTGCCAGCTCGACGTCGGCGCCCTCGGCCTTCTTGCCGATGAAGGTGTCGAACCAGCGCTGCTGGGTGATCCGCTTGTCCTTGCCGCCCAGCAGCGAGTTGTAGGACATCTCGACCTTGGACGCGCCGCCGTTGAAGAACCCGGTGGCCGGGGAGAAGATCAGCCCGTCCTTGTAGGTGCGGCCGTACTTGGGGTTGTCCTTGCCGGTCAGGTCCGACTTGGCCAGCACCTGCCCGCCCGCGATGATCTGCCCGCGCGGCGAGTTGAAGACGTCGGCGTACTGCCGGCGGTTGTTCTTGTCGGTCCGCAGCGCCTCCGCCTGGCTGCCCTGCACGTAGTTCACCTGGGCCATCAGCCCGAAGAACAGCAGCAGCGCGAAGATCGCGACCCGGCGCACCGGCTTGTCCATGTTCATGGTGTATCGCCCCCCTCAGCGCCCGTGGTCATCGGTCGGCATCGCATCGGCTCGTCATCGCCCCGTCACCGCAGGCTCACGACCTGCGTCATGCCCTCGTCCTGGATCGCCTGCGGCGCGGGCTTGCGCGCGTCGTGGCTCATCCGCACCAGGATCGCGATCAGGATCCAGTTCGCCATCATCGACGAGCCGCCCTGGGACAGGAACGGCGTCGTCAGTCCCGTCAGCGGGATCAGCTTGGTGACACCTCCGACGATGACGAACACCTGGAGTGCCAGGACGAACGACACGCCACCCGCGAAGAGTTTCAGGAACGGATCTCGCGCGGCGACCGCCGTCTTCATCCCCCGCTGCACGATCAGGGCGTATATCAGCAGCAGCGCCATCAGGCCGGTGAGCCCGAGCTCCTCACCCATCGAGTCGAAGATGAAGTCGCTGAACGACAGCGGGATCTTCCACGGCTCGCCCTGGCCGAGCCCGGTGCCGAGCACGCCGCCCTGGCCGAGCGCGAACAGGCCGTGCATCAGCTGCGCGCTGTCGGAGTAGTCGCCGCCCAGCTCGGCGCACGCGGCCAGCCCGGGGGACTCGCTGCCCTGCGCCTGGAACCGCTTGAAGATCTCGGTGTCGGGGTTGACCGGGACGACCCGGCCGCTCTCCAGCATGCAGCCGCCGTCGAAGTACGGCGTCGGGTTCTGCCAGATGCTGATCCGCTGGTTGACGTGGCCCATGAACGGCAGCAGCGTGGCGATGAAGATGCCGACCGCCAGCAGCCCGACGCCGATGACCACCCAGGACACCCGCTGCGTGGCGATGTAGAGCATCGACACGAACAGGCCGAAGTACAGCAGCGCGGTGCCGAGGTCCTTCTGGATGAACAGGACGCCCAGGCAGAAGATCCAGATCACCATGATCGGACCCAGGTCGCGGGCCCGCGGCAGGCTGATCGGGCCGATCTTCTTGCCGATCAGCGACATCGCCTGCCGCTTGTTGACCAGGTAGCCGGCGAAGAACACGACCAGCAGCAGCTTGGCGAACTCGCCCGGCTGCACCGAGAACCCGGCGATGTTGATCCACACCCGGGCGCCGTTGATCTGCTGCCCGATGCCCGGCACGATCGGCAGCAGCAGCAGCACGATCGCGGACAGCCCGATCAGGTACGTGTAGCGCTGAGCGGTCTTGGGCGTGAACGACAGCGGGGCGTCGGTCTTGTCGGTGTCCCGCATGATCAGCACCGCGATCACGAACAGCGCGATCCCGACGAACGTCCACATCAGCTGGGACGGCGCGTCCGCGGCGTCCTTGGCGACCGTTCCCTCCACCAGCGCCGTCTGCTTGTCGGCGCTGGTGTCGAGGTCGAGCCGGTAGATCATCGCCAGCCCGATGCCGTTCAGCGCGACCGCGAGCGGCAGGAGGAGCGGATCGGCGTACGGGGCGAACTTCGCCTGCACGAAGTACGCGCCGAACGCCAGCACGGCCAGGGCGCCGCCGTACCCGAACAGGCCGGCCGGGATGCGGCCGTCACGGGCCAGGCCGACCTCCGCGAACGCCGACAGCGTCAGCACCATCGCGAAGACCAGCAGGACCAGCGAGGCCGCGTTGCGCCGCTGGAACGGCACCTGGGCCCGGATCTGCTCCCCGATCGAACTCACTTACGATCGCCCCCCAGCGGATGGGCAGTCCTGGATGCTCGGCCGGTCGGACTTGCAGTCGTCCCGCCGTTCGGTGAGCTTGGTGATCTCGGCGTCCGCCGCGGCCCGGCCGATGAACGCGCGCTTGCCCGCCTGGATCGCGGCCGCGTCGCCGTCGGGCAGCTCGCTCATCGCCAGCCCGCTGTCCTTGACCTTGGTCTCGCCGCACTCCTGCCGGCCCTTGCCCTTGACGACGACGACCTTGCCGCGCTCCGGGGTGAGGGTGTACCTGCAGACGATCCGCGTCAGCTCCCGGATCTTGGCCGGCTTGTCCACGGTGTAGGTGGCCTTGACCTCCTGCTGCTTCGTCTCCGGCAGGTCGGCCACCGCGATCGGCGGGTTCAGCTGGTCCTTGGCGGGGGCCTTCTCCGACATGTCGAGCAGCGGCAGCTCCTGCGTCGTGCCCTTGAACAGGACGACCTGGCCGCCCTGCTCGCCGACGTAGTAGCCGCTCTTCATGCTCTGCACCGCGAAGACGCCCGCGGCGGCCACGCCGACCACCATCACGCCCGCCACACCGATCAGCCACGCCCACCTGCGCGCGCCGCCGCCGCGCACCGGGGCGGGCGCGGGCTGGGCCATCGCGCCCGGCTGCGGCGGCGCCTGGCGCGGGTCGTTCATCGGGTACGGCTGCGCCTGCTGGGGCGGCGGCATCTCGTCCACCACCACCGGCGGCTGCGGCATCGTGTCGCGCAGCTGCGCGGCACGGCCGGCCGGGGTGTCGGCCGCCGCGGCGCCGGGCCCCCCGCCGGGCCCGCCCGGGCCGTCGGCCGGACGCGCGTTCGCCGCCGCCCCCACGGCCGTTCCGGGGGACGACGGCGGCGGCTGCTGGCCCAGCTCGACCACGTCGGCCACGACACAGGTGATGTTGTCGGGGCCGCCGCCGCGGTTGGCCAGGTCGATCAGCTGCCGGACGGCCTGCTCGGGGTCGTCGATGTCGGTCAGCACCTGGAAGATCGTCTCAGCGGTGACCACCCCGGACAGGCCGTCCGAGCACAGCAGGTAGCGGTCGCCGACCTTCGCCTCGCGCAGCGACAGGTCCGGATCGACCTCGCCCCGCCCGTCCAGCGCGCGCAGCAGCAGCGAGCGCTGCGGGTGCGAGGCCGCCTCGTCCGGGCTGATCCGCCCCTCGTCCACCAGCGACTGCACCAGCGTGTGGTCGTGGGTGATCTGGAAGAGGCTGCCGTCGCGCAGCAGATAGGCGCGCGAGTCCCCGATGTGCACCAGCGCGATCTGGTTGCCCGCCCACAGCATCGCGGTGAGCGTCGTCCCCATGCCCTGCAGCGCCGGATCCGACTCCACGATCCGGTGCAGGTTGTCGTTGGCCGCCTTGACCGTGTGCTCCAGCGCGGCCAGCAGTTCGGGGGCGGGGAGGTCCTTGTCGAGCTTGCGCAGCTCGGAGATCGCCGCGGCGCTGGCGATCTCGCCGCCGACGTGGCCGCCCATCCCGTCGGCCACCGCGAGCAGGTGCGCGCCCGCGTACGCCGAGTCCTCGTTTCCCTCGCGCAGCATGCCGACGTCGGAGCGCGCGGCGTAGCGGATTCCCAGAGTCATTTGCGCAGCTCGATCACGGTCTTGCCGATACGGACCGGCACGCCCGGGGGCACCGGCATGGGGCGGGACACCTTGGTACGGCCCAGGTAGGTCCCGTTGGTCGAGCCGAGGTCTTCCACGATCCACTGACCGTCCTGCGCGAAGATACGGGCATGGCGGCTCGAAGCGTAGTCGTCGGTCACCACCAGCGTGGAGTCATTCGCCCGACCCACGGTGATCGGGACCCCGGTGAGGTCGATGACGGTGCCCGCCCGTTCTCCCTGGACGACCACCAGCTTGGTCGGGGCGCTGCGCTGCGGAGCCCGCTGCGCCTTGGGCTGTCTGCCCGCTTTAGGGGGCTTCGGCTGGGCCGCCCGGCCGGCGGCCTTCGAGCCGAACAGATCGGCCCGGATCACGCCGACGGCCGCGATGACGAAGAGCCAGAGCACCGCGAGGAACGCCAGCTTGATCAGCGTGAGGGTGAATGGGGACATCGGAGTCGGGGTTACTCCCTATCGCGGCGGAACACGAGTGTCGTCCGGCCCATCGTGACGCGGGAACCGTCGACGAGCGTGACCCGCCTGATCGGCTGACCGTTCACGAAGGAGCCGTTGGTCGACCCTAGATCGACGAGAGCGATTTCGGGACCTTCTACACGGATCTCGGCATGATGCCGGGAGACGCCCGGGTCGACAAGCCGCAGGTCGCAGTCCGTCCCCCGGCCCAGCAGCGTCACCGGCGTATTGATCTCGTACGTGCGCTGGGTGGCGTCGCCGCCCTCCACCGCCGTCGTGACCAGCAGCCGCGGATGGCCCCCGAACACGCCGCCCCGGCTCTGCGGGACGTCGCTGACCGGCTGGCGGATCTCGCCGCCCTCGACCGTCGAACCGCGGATGACGCCGGACCGGATGCGGAACATGCCCGTGGCCAGATCGCCGGCGTTCTCGAAACGGACACGCACCGGCCCGACGAAGGAGTACCCCTGTTCCTTCGCGTACTCCCGCGCGAGATTCGCCAGCTCCTGGCTCAGGCTGTCGGCGTACACCTGCAGCCGCTGCCCGTCCTGCTGGGAGATCTCGACGACGAAGTCGTTCGG
Organism: Actinomadura sp. 21ATH; assembly: GCF_041951345.1. Taxonomy (NCBI): domain Bacteria; kingdom Bacillati; phylum Actinomycetota; class Actinomycetes; order Streptosporangiales; family Thermomonosporaceae; genus Actinomadura; species Actinomadura sp. 21ATH. The sequence continues at coordinate 212,285 of NZ_JBGNUR010000006.1, forward strand.
CACCAGGGTGCGTCCCTGTGCCACGATCGCGGCCCGGTCATCCATCTCGCGCTGCACAGCACTGGCCACCTCGACCGGCTGCAGCTCCGACTTGAAGGCCCGGGCGAAGGCTCCTTCGACCATGCCTTCGAGCCGTCGCTCGAAGCGCTGAATGACGCCCACGGGCACCTCCCTTCCCCACTGGTAGACGATCGTATCGGTGCGAAGGTTCGTACGGAGTATCTGGCTACCTAACCACTCCTCAGACCGTGCTAGCCTTTTCGAGCACCCGGAAACGGGGCGCTACCCGGGCGGGTGGCGGAACGGCAGACGCGCACGGTTCAGGTCCGTGTGTCCGAAAGGACGTGAGGGTTCAAATCCCTCCTCGCCCACGATGGGGTACCGACGCAAGTCCTCCCCTAACAGTGACGGAACAGGCCCCCCAGCGACAAGCTGGGGGGCCTGTCCGCTTTGTCGAGGTCCCCGGTTGCTCAGACGGCCGGGGCGACGGTGAAGTTCCCGTGGAACACGTTGTCGGGGTCGTAGGCCCGCTTCACCTGCCGTAGCCGTTCCAGCGTGGCGGGCGGGAACGCGCGGGTGAGCGCCGCGTCCTGGTCGTGGGTCTCGAAGCTGAGGTAGACGGCGTCGTCGCCGACCTCGTCCCACGCCCGCGCCGCCTCGGCCGCGCGGTCGCCCGATCGCGGCCGGATCACCGCCGACAGCGCGAAGGCGCGGTCGCGGTGGGCGAACGCCGTCTCGCCGGCGGGGGTGTCCGCGACGGCGCCGTCCATCGAACGGACCTGGGCGAGGCCGGTGTGCCCGTCGTCGAACATCGCGGCCAGCGCCTTGGCGGTGCGGTCGTCGAGGTGCGGGACGAGCGCGGACCGCGAGCGCAGCTCGCCGTCCTGCCCGACTCCGGCGGGCAGCTCGATCGGGTGGACCTCCTGGAACTGGCCTTCGCGGATCCTCCAGTCGACGGGGTTCACGCCCGCGGCCCGTACGGCGATGCGCACCTGGCCGGGGCCCGCATGGGGCTCTTCCGCGTCCACGAGGCGCAGGACCTCCGGACCGCCGAACTCGGCGAAGCTCACTCTCTTCATGCGGCGACCGTAACACTAACGGTTAGTTTTTTGAAACTGATACGTTCTCATATCTGGTAGCGTTGGCTCATGACCGTGCCGTCCGGGCGCCGCGAGCGCAAGAAGGCCGCGACCCGCCAGAAGATCGCCGACACCGCGCTGCGGCTCTTCCTGGAACGCGGGTACGACGCGGTGGGGATCCGTGACGTGGCCGCCGAGGCCGACGTGGCCGTCACCACGCTCTTCTCCCACTTCGCCTCGAAGGAGGCCCTGGTCTTCGAGCAGGACGACGACTTCGAGCAGCGCCTCGCGCGGGCGGTCACCGGCCGTGCGCCGGACGAGCCGCTCATCCCCGTGCTGCGCCGGGAGGTCCTGGACCTGGTGCGGCACTGCACGGCCGAGGGCGCCGCGCCGGTCTGGCGCCTGATCGACGGGTCGCCGGCGCTGCGGCAGTACGAGGAGTCGATGCGGCTGCGCCACGCGCGGTCGCTGGCGACGGCCATCGCCGCCGAACCCGGCTCGTCCCGGACCGCCACGGCCTGCCGGACGATCGCGCGGTTCGTGGTCGACGCCTATTCGCTGGCCCGCGAGTCGGCCGACCCGGAGGCCGCGCTGGACGAGATCTTCCCGATGATCGAAGCGGCCTGGGACGCCGCCTGCCCGTCCACACGTGCGTAGAGAACGCGGGGAACGCGGGGAACGCGGGGAGCGCAGGGAACAAGGAGTGGTGGCGGAGCGGGGCCGGGCGGACGTCGGTACCGGGCGGGCGCGGCTCGTCGCCGTCGCCGTGCTCGGGGCGCTGGTGGGGGTCTACGCGGTCGCCGCCGTGGGGCGGCCCTGGGCGGCGGTCGCCGTGCCGGTGGCGGTGGGGATCTTCGTGGTGCAGCTGCGGTACGTGCTGGCACCGTTGCGGCGGTTCCGTACGTGGCCGTGGATGGCGGTGCAGGTCGTCCTGAACGGGCTCGCCGTGCTGTGGCTCGGGTTCTCGGTCGCGGTGCTGGGGCTGCTGGCGGGGGCGCTGCTGCTGGAACGGGCCAGGGCGGCGGCCGTGCTGGTGGCGGTGGCGGCGCCCGCCGTCGCGGCGGGCCGGGGCGGGACGGTCCGGGAGATCGCGGACTACGCGATCACCACGGTGCTGGTGGCGCTGGTGGCGGTCGGGCTGTCGCGGCTGATCGACCGGATCGACGAGGTGCACTCGGCGCGGATCTCCCTGGCGGTGGCGGCCGTCGAGGAGGAGCGGCTGCGGCTGGCGGCCGGGCTGAACGAGGGGATCGGCCGGGGCCTGGACACGATCGCGGCCGCGCGCGGGCCCGCGGACCTGGACCGGGTGCTAGAGGTGGCCCGGGAGGCGCTGGCGGGGGCGCGCGGTGCCGCGACGGAGCTGCGCAGCCTGTCGCTGACGCCGGAGATCTCCGCGGCGCGGGGGCTGCTGGCGGCGGCCGACGTGGAGGCGGCGGTACGAGTCGGGCATCGCGAGCCGCTCGGCCAGGCGGGCGCCCTGCTGGCGGCCGTGCTCCGGGAGGCCGTCACGGACGTGGTCCGGCAGGGCGGGGCGCGGCAGTGCGCCATCGAGACGGAGGAGCGGGCCGGCCTGCTGGTGCTGCGGGTGACGAGCGACGGGGTGGCCACGGCCGCGCGGGGCGCCGAGGCGCTCGCCGGGGTGGCCGCCCGGGTGGAGGCGGTCGGCGGGCGGCTGGCCGCCCGGATGGAGCCGGACGGTCGGTTCACCGTGGAGGCGGCGGTGACCGGGGCGCCGGCGCCGACCGCCGAGGCGTCCAGTGCCGAGCACCGGTTGTCGGTGGCGCTGCTGGCCGCGGTGCTCGCCGGGTTCTGCGCCAAGGGGCTGCTGCTGATGACGCCGTGGCAGGTGCCGTTCGCGGTGCCGCTGCTGGCGATGATCTGCGCCCTCCAGCTCCGGTGGATCGGGCGGCGCTGGGCGCTGGCCCTGCAGGCGGTGCTGAGTTTCGTGCCGCTGCTGTGGCTGGGGCACGCGTGGGGCGGCGTGCCGGGGTTCCTGGTGGGATCGCTGCTGGTGGTCCTGCCCGCGGCGGTCGCCTGGCCGCTGACCGCCGGGGTCATGGCGAGCATGGGGGTGATCGCCTGGGCGCTGGGGCAGGGCGCGGCCGTGGTGGCGAACTCGGTGATCAGCGTGCTGGTGACGGGTCTGGTGGTGTACGGGCTGGTCCGGCTCGCCGGGCTGGCGGACGAGCTGCGCGCCGCCGGGGCGGGCATGGCGCGGGCCGCGGTCGTCCGGGAGCGGCTGCGCGCGGCCCGGGACCTGCACGATCTGCTCGGGCACAGCCTGGCGGCCGTCCTGCTCAAGGGGGAGATCGCGCGGCGGCTGGCGGTGGCCGACCCGGAGCGGGCGCGGCGGGAGTTCGCGGACCTGGTGCGGATGGCGGCGCAGGCGCGGCGGGACATGGCGACGGTGACGGGGGCGGCGCCGCGGCTGGAGTTCGGGCCGGAGCTGGAGTCGGCGCGGTCCGTGCTGGAGGCGGCCGGTATAGAGGTACGGGTGGTCCGGGACGCTCTCGGGAAGGGCGAGCCCGTGGCGGGGGCCGTGCTGAGCACGGTCCTGCGGGAGGCCGTGACCAACATCCTGCGGCACAGCGCGGCGAGCCACTGCGAGATCACGGTGGGCGCCGCGGAGCTGGTGGTCGTGAACGACGGCTGCCCGGCCGAGGTCACGCCGCCCGGGGCGGGGATCGGCAACCTCGCGACGCGGCTGGGGGAGCTGGGCGGGCGGCTGGACGCGCGCCCGCTGGGGGACGGCCGGTTCCGGGTGGCCGCGTCGCTAGATCCAGCCGGCCTCGCGGGCGATGCGGACGGCGTCGGTGCGTCCCCGGGCGTCCAGCTTGGCGACGATCGCCGTGAGGTGGTTGCGGACGGTCCCGGCCGACAGGTGTAGCCGGCCGGCGATCTCGGTGACCTCCGCGCCGCCGGAGAGCAGCCGCAGCACGTCCTTCTCGCGGGGCGTGAGCGGGTCGTCGGCGAGGTCCCAGGCGGTGACGGCGAGGCCGGGGTCCAGGACGCGCTCGCCCGCGTGGACGCGGCGGATCGCGGCGGCCAGCTCGTCCGGGGGCGCGGTCTTGAGGAGGAAGCCGTCCACCTTCTCGGCGAGGGCGCGGCGGAGGTGGCCGGGCTTGCCGTGGGCGGTGAGCATCAGCGTCCGGCAGGACGGCAGCTTCGCGCGCAGCGCCCCGGCGGCGGTGAGCCCGTCGGTGCCGGGCATGTCGATGTCCAGCACGGCCACGTCGGGCAGGTGGACGAGCGCCGCGGGGACGACGTCCGTGCCGGAGCCGACGTCGGCGACCACGTCGAGGTCGGGTTCCAGGCCGAGCAGCGTGACCAGCGCGGTGCGGATCACGTGCTGGTCCTCCGCGAGGAGCACCCTGATCATGGTTCACGACCCTACCCGTGACGATCTCATGGGTGATCGATGACGTGCGCTCTGCCGTACGGAGCCGCAGGTCAGCAGAGTTGTCTCCATGGATGAGGCAGTGGTGCTGGACGCGGTGAGCAAGGTGTACGGGAAGGGCGCGAGCGCGGTGGCGGCGCTCCGGGAGGTGTCGATCTCCCTGCCGAGGGGCGGGTTCACGGCGGTGATGGGCCCTTCGGGGTCGGGGAAGAGCACGTTCCTGCATTGCGCGGCGGGGCTCGACCGGCCGACGTCGGGGTCGGTGCGGCTCGGGGGCACGGAGCTGTCGGGGATGAGCGAGGCGCGGCTGACCGAGTTGCGGCGGAAGCGGATCGGTTTCGTGTTCCAGGGGTTCAACCTGCTGCCGGCGCTCACGGTCGAGCAGAACGTGACGCTGCCGCTGAAGCTGGGCCGCGGCCGTCCCGACCGCGCGTGGCTGGCCGAGATCCTGCGGCGGGTCGGGCTGGACGGCCGCGCCGGGCACCGTCCGGCGGAGCTGTCGGGCGGCCAGCAGCAGCGGGTGGCCATCGCGCGGGCGCTGGTCACCCGGCCCGAGGTGATCTTCGGGGACGAGCCGACCGGCGCGCTGGACACCATGACCGCGAAGGACGTGCTGGTCATGCTGCGTGAGATCGTCGACGACCTGGGCCAGACGGTGGTGATGGTGACGCACGATCCGGTGGCGGCCTCGTACGCGGACACCGTGCTGTTCCTGGCGGACGGCCGGATCGTCGACTCGGTGAGCGCGCCGACGGCCACCGATGTCGCCGAGCGCATGACGCGTCTGGGGGCGTACGTCTGATGTTCTCTCTGGCACTGAGCACCCTGCGGTACCGGCGGGCCGCGTTCGCGGGCGCGTTCGTCGCGCTGTTCTGCGCGGCGGCCCTGGTCACGGCCTGCGGCATGCTGATGGACACGGGCCTGCGGGGCCATGTGGCGCCGGTGCGGTACGCGGGCGCCCCGATCATCGTGGCGGGCGATCCGGAGTCCCACTTCGTGCAGGACGACGGTGACCGCAAGAGCAAGCCGAACACGGCGCGGGCGTGGATCCCGGCGTCGCTGGCCGACAGGCTGCGGGCGGTGCCGGGGGTCCGTTCCGTGGCCGCCGACGTCACGTTCCCGGCGCTGGTCGCGGGCAGGACGGCGGAGGGGCACGGCTGGGAGTCGGCCGCGCTGGCGCCGGTCGCGCTGGCGGCGGGCCGCGCCCCGGCCGCCGCGGGCGAGATCGTGGTGGACCCGGCCGCGGGCCGCGGCGTCGGCGCCACGGTCCGCGTGACGCACGCCCTGGGCGCGGGCGACTACCGCGTCGTCGGCGTGACCAGGGCCGGGACCGGCGGGCCGGCGGCCTTCTTCAGCGGCGGCGAGGCGGCGCGCCTGGCCGCCCGGCCCGGCAAGGTCACCGCGATCGGCGTGTGGGCGGAGCCGGGCGGGCCCGCCGAGGCGGCCGTGCGGGCCGCGGTGCGCGGGAGCGGCGCGACGGTGTCGGCGGGGATCGAGCGCGGCCGGGCGGAGTTCCCGGGCAGCGGCGGCGCCCGTACCAAGCTGGTCAGCATGGGCGCCGCGCTGGGCGGCACCTCGCTGATCGTGGCGCTGCTGGCGGTCGTCGGGACGTTCGGGCTGGCGATCCAGCAGCGCGAGCGGGAGCTGGCCGTGCTGCGCGTGGTCGCGGCGACGCCCCGGCAGGTGCGCCGGATGATCGGCCGCGAGGCGGTGCTGATCGGGCTGGCGGCGACGGTGCCGGGCGCGGCCGCGGGCCTGTTCCTGGGCTCCCGGCTGTACGCGGCGTTCGCGGATCTGGACGCCATCCCGGCCAACCTGCCGCTGGTCGTCGGCCCGTTCGCGCCGGCCGTCGCGGTGGCGGTGACCGTTCCGGCGGCATGGCTGGCGGCGCGGATCTCGGCGCGGCGGATCGTCCGGCTGCGTCCGGTGGAGGCGCTGGGCGAGGCGGCGCTGGTCCCGGCCCGGACGCCGTGGTTCCGGCTGGTGGCCGGGTTCGCGGCGCTGGCCGGCGGAGCGGTGCTGACGTTCGTGCTCCGGTCGGTGCACACCGAGGCCGCGTCGGGCCCGCTGACGCCGCTGACCGCGCTGCTGTTCGCGACGGCGGTGGGGCTGCTGGGCCCGGTGCTGTCCCGGGCGCTGATCGGGACGGCGGCCCGGCCGTTCCAGCGGGCCGGCGGGGTCGGCGGGGTGGCCGCCGCCAACCTGCGCGCCGGTGCCCGCCGGCTGGCCGCCGTGATCGCCCCGCTGACCCTGATGATCGCGCTGGCCTCGACGCTGCTGTTCGCCGAGACGTCCGTGAAGGAGGCGGCGGCGTCGCAGGCCGCGGCCGGGACCGTGGCCGGCCACGTGCTGGGCCCCGCGGTGCCCTCCCCCGCCGCCGAGGCGGTACGGCGCGTACCCGGCGTGCGGACGGTCACGGAGGTCCTGCGCACCCGCGTGCGCACCGACGACAGCCCGTACAGCGTGCAGGGCGTCACCCCGGCGGGCCTGGCGCGGACGATGGACCTGGACGTGCGGTCGGGCTCCCTGGACGGCTTCGGCGACGGCACCATGGCCGTCCGGGAGAACCTGGGCATGGAGGTCGGCGAGCGGGTGTCGTTCGCGATGGCCGACGGGACGCCCGTGACCCTGCGCGTCGTGGCCGTCTACGGCCGCGGCCTCGGGTTCGGCGACTTCACGGTGCCGCACTCGCTGGTGGCCGCGCACGTGGACGTGCCGATGGGGACGGTGCTGGTGGACGCTCCCGGGGTGAGCCGGGACGCCCTGGCCAGCGTGGTCGCCGCGTACCCCGGGGTCGGCGTGCGGGAGCCGGCCGGCGCTCCCGAGAAGGCGAGCGGCAGCGCGGTGAACTACCTGTCGCTGGGGCTGATCGTCGCGTTCGCCGCGATCTCGATGGTCAACACGCTGGCCATGGCCGTCGCGGGCCGCGTCCGCGAGCTGGCCCTGATGCGGCTGGCCGGGGCCACCCGGCGGCAGGTGCTGCGGATGCTGCGCTGGGAGACGCTGGCGGCGGTCGCCGTCGCGGCGGTCCTGGGCGTCGCGATCGCGTGGGTCACGCTGACCGCGTTCAGCGCGGGCATGACCGGCTCCGCGCCGCACGTGCCGCTGCCGGGCCTGCTGGGGATCGTCGGCGGGACCGGGCTGCTGGCGCTGCTCGCCACCGCCCTGCCCGCCCGGCCGGCGCTGCGCCGGGCGCCCGCGGCCGTCGCCGGCGCCCGGGACTGACGGCGCGCACGCCCGCCTGCTCCCCTGGACCGCGGTCTAGGGGAGCAGGCCGCGTTCGTACGCGGTGGCCACGGCCGCGGCACGGTCGTTGACGTCGAGCTTGGCGTAGATGTGGGTGAGGTGGGTCTTGACCGTGGCCTCGCTGATGAACAGTTCGGTGGCGATCTCCCGGTTGCCGGTGCCGCGCGAGACCAGCCGCAGGACCTCCAGCTCGCGGCCGCTCAGCGAGCCGCTGCGGGGCTCGCGCACGCGGGACACCAGCCGCGACGCGATGGCCGGGGACAGCACGGTGCGCCCCTCGGCGGCGGCGCGGACGGCGTCGAAGAGGTCGTCGCGCGGCGCGTCCTTGAGGAGGTAGCCCGTCGCCCCGGCCTCGATCGCGGGGATCGTGTCGGTGTCGGTGTCGTACGTGGTGAGGACGAGGACCTTGCTGGGGAGGCCGCGCCGGGCGAGTTCGGTGATGGCGTCCACGCCGCCGCCACCCGGCATCCGGAGGTCCATGAGGATCACGTCGGGGCGCAGCTCGGCGGCCAGCTCCACGGCCGCGCGCCCGTCGGCGGCCTCGCCGAGGACGTCGAAGCCGGGGGCGGCGGCGAACATGCCGCGCAGGCCGTCCCGGACGACGGGATGGTCGTCGACGATCAGCAGCGTGATGTCAGCCATGGCGGATCAACGGTACGCGGGCCGAGACGGCGGTGCCCCGGCCGGGTTCGGACTCGATCTCCAGCGTGCCGGCGACCCGCGCCGCGCGCTCGCGCATCGCGGTGAGGCCGAAGCCCCGGGAGGGCCGGGTGAAGCCGCGGCCGTCGTCGCGGACGTCGAGGGTCACCTCGTCGTCCATGTAGGAGAGGGTGACGCCGACGCGGCCGGCGGCGGCGTGCCGGGCCGCGTTGGCGAGGGCCTCCTGCGCGATGCGGAGGAGGGCGGCCTCGATCTCTTCGTGCAGCGGTTCGACGGTGCCGGTGACGGTGAGCTGCGTGCCGTCCCGCACGATCTTCTTGAGGGCCTCGGGCAGCGAGTCGTGCTCCAGGTGGGTGGGCGCCAGGTCGTGCACGGAGCGGCGGGCCTCGCGCAGGCTCTCGCGGGCCAGCGCGGTGGCGCGGCGGACGTGCTCGCTGTCCTCGGCGGCCTGGAGCTGGGTGATGATGCCGGCGAGGCCCTGCGCGATGGTGTCGTGGATCTCGGCGGCGAGGCGGCGGCGCTCGTCGTTCACCCCCGCCTCCCGCGCCTGGACGAGCAGCTGCGCCTGGAGCCCGGCGTTCTCCTGGAGGGCCTGCTCAAGGCGCGCGTTGGTGCGTTCGAGCTCGGCGATCGTGTCCTGCCGGATCCGGGCCTGCTCGTCCTCGCGGCGGGCGATGCCGGCGAAGACGAGCAGGAGGGAGGCGTTCAGGAGGAAGAGGCCGCCGAGGGCGAGCCACTGGAGGAGGCCCGCCGGCGGCAGCCCGCCCGACTGCGCCCCGGCCATCGTGACGGCCGTGATCAGCATGCCCGCGACGCTCCAGCGCCGGGACAGGAACCGGTGGGCGTCGAAGTACCCGGCGACTGCGTAGACGCAGAAGAAGGGGTTCAGGTAGGAGAGCGCGGCGGCCAGGACGGTGCGGGTCCAGTAGTAGGCGGGGCCCGTGACCCGTCCCGCGGTGTGCAGGATCTGGAAGGCGAGCGCCGTGAGGAAGAGCGGGACGACCGCCCGCTCCTCCCACGGCGACATCACCTCGGTGCGGATGATCAGCGCCAGCGGGATCGAGAGGGCCAGCAGGCCGTACGGACCCCACCGGTAGAAACGTTCCTCTTCCTCCGAGAATGTCGCCACGCACCCAGTGTGCTCTACTCCCAGCGGAACCACCGCGCCGCGGCGCCGATGAGAACGGCGGCCCAGGCGGCCGTGACGCCGAGGTGCGCCCAGTCGGGCCAGTCGCCCTGGGCGGCCTGGTTGAGGGCCTGCGACGCGGCGCCGAACGGGAAGAACTCGACGATGTCCCGCAGCAGGTCCGGCATGGCCTGGACCGGGACCCAGACGCCCGCGACGAACATCATCGGGAAGAACACGACCATGCCGACCACGTTCGTGGCCTTGACGGTCGGGGCCACCGCGGTGATCGCCGCACCCAGCGCGAGCGCGCTCAGGGCGCCGAGCAGGAGCGCCGCCGCGTACCCGGGCAGGTGCCGGGGCAGGGCCACGTCGAAGACCAGCCGGCCGATGGCGAGGACCAGCAGCGACGACGCCAGCGCGGCCGCGAAGTGCAGGACGATCTGCGCGGCCAGCAGCGACGCCGGCCGTACCGGGGTGGTGGACATCCGGCGCAGGATGCCCCGCTCGCGGTAGCCGGACAGGACGGGCGGCAGCACCTGGATCCCCGACATGATCATGGCGAGCAGCACGGCGATCGGGACGTACAGGTCGACGGTCCGGAGCCCGCCGAGGTCGGCGGACGGCTCGCGGAACGACGGGATCAGGCCGATGATGACGAACAGCAGGGCGGGGAAGGCCACGATCCAGAACAGGCTGAACGGCTCGCGGCCGAAGAGGCGGAGTTCTGCTTTGAGGACGGCGGTTGACGCGGACACTCAGTTCTCCCGGGCTTCGGTGAGTTCAAGGAAGGCGTCGTCCAGCGTGGAGTCGGTGACGCGCAGCTGGTGGGCGGTGATCTGGTGGCGGGCGAGCAGCGACAGGACGGCGTTGACGGTGGTGTCGGTGCCGTGGATGGTGATCCGGCCGTTGCGCTTCTCCAGCGCCGTGGCCTCGGGGAGCCCGGCCAGGTCGCGGTCGTCCAGCGGCCGGGACGGGGCGAACGCGATCACGGTGCCGCCGGCGCTGCGCCGGATCAGCCCCTCGGGGGTGTCGAGGGCGGCGATCCGGCCGTCCTTGATCACCGCGATCCGGTCGCAGAGGCGCTGAGCCTCCTCCATGAAGTGGGTGACGAGCAGGACGGTGACGCCGGAGTCGCGGACCTCCTCGATCAGCTTCCAGGTGTCGCGGCGGGCGCGCGGGTCCAGGCCGGTGGTCAGCTCGTCCAGGACGACGACCCTGGGGCTGCCGATGAGGGCGAGGGCGATGAACAGGCGCTGCTTCTGGCCGCCGGACAGCTTGCCGAAGCGGGTGGTGAGCTTGGCCTCCAGGCCGAGGCGGGCGGCCAGGGCGCGCCAGTCGGCCGGGTTCGGGTAGAAGGCGCTGTAGAGCTCCAGCGCCTCCCGCACGGTCAGCTTCTCCTGGAGTTCGCTCTCCTGGAGCTGGGCGCCGAGGACCTTCGTGACCTCGTCGCGGTCGGCGGCCGGGTCGAGCCCGGTGACGCGGACGGCGCCGCCGTCGGGGACGCGCAGCCCCTCCACGCACTCGACGGTGGTCGTCTTCCCGGCCCCGTTCGGGCCGAGGATCCCGAAGATCTCGCCCTCCTCGACGGCGAACGAGACGTCGTCCACCACGGGGCGGCCCCCGTACGCCTTGCGCAGGCCCTGCACTTCGATGATCGGCATGCTTCGAGGATCGCGCCGGGCGCCGTTCCGCCACATCGCCCGGCGCGCTCGTTCCGGCATCATCCGATCGGTTGACGCCTCCGTACGACCATGGCCGCGCCGCCGACCGCGAGGGGGATCAGGAGGTAGGCGCCGCACGACAGCAGCACCACTCCCGTGAACGCGGTGGCGGTGCGGGCGACGGCCGGGCGGGGCAGCAGCCGGACGGCGGCGGCGACGCCCACGACGGTGACGGCGGCCAGGCACGCGGCGGTCGCGCGCATCAGGGCGTCCAGCCCGAGGCCGGTGGGGACGGCGATGATCCCGAGGGCGGCGGTGAGCGCGGCGAGCAGCAGCAGGCTGCGCCGGACGGTCGCGAACCGGGCGGGCAGCGCGCCGTCGCGGGCCATCGCGGCGCCGAGCCGGGAGCCGCCCGCGATGTAGGTGTTGATCGCGACGAAGCTGAGCACCAGGGCCGCGACGGCGGTGGCCGCGCGGGCGGCGGGGCCGGTGCCGGCCTCCAGGAGGAGGGCGAGCGGTACGGGCGATGTGGCGGCGCGGTCACCGAGGACTCCCGTGACGGTCACGGCCAGCGCGAGGTAGAGCGTGCCGACGACGGCCAGCGTGAGAGCGGTCGCCTTCGGCAGCATGCGGCGCGGGTCGGCGAACTCGGCCGACAGGTGGCTGGCCGCCTCCCAGCCGGCGAAGGCGAAGAACAGCACGCCCGCCGCGTCCGCGACGCCGAGCGCGCCGTGCGGGGCGAACGGGGTGAAGTTCCCCGGGTCGGCGTGCGGCGCGGCGGCGGTGATCGCGGTGACCAGCAGGACGGCCAGCCCGCCGACCAGGACGAGCTGGATCCCGCCCGAGAGCCGCAGCCCGTGGTGGTTGGCGGCGAAGCCCCCGGCGAGCAGCGCGCACGCGATGGCGGCGGCGCCGTACCGGCCGAGGCCCAGGGCGGCGGCCACGTACTCGCCGCCGATCAGCGCCCCGGCCAGCACGCCCAGCGGCACGGCCGCGTAGAACCACCAGCCGACCGCCGCCGAGACGCGGGGGCCGAACGCGCGCGCCGCGAACGTGGCGACGCCGCCGCCGTCGGGGAAGCGGGCGCCGAGGGCGGCGAACGTGAGCGCCACCGGGACGCTGAGGGCCAGCAGCCCCGCCCACGCCAGGATCGAGGCGGGGCCGGCGGCCGCGGCGGCGAGGTGGGGGAGGGCGAGTACGCCCGGCCCGAGGACCGCGCCGGTGAACAGCGCGGTCCCCTGGCCGAGGCCGAGACGGTGTCGCGGGCGTTCCGGGTGTTCTGGGGTCACGCCTGGAACGTACGCATCCGGTCGATCCGTTCCGGTGCTCCTCGACCGTTCGATCGGAATCACCCCGATAATCCGTGCATGGACGAACTAGATACGGAGATCGTGCGGCTTCTCCAAACGGATGCCCGGCAGTCGAACCGGGAGCTGGCCCGGCGGCTGGGCGTGGCGCCGTCCACCTGCCTGGAGCGGGTCCGGGCGCTGACCCGGCGGGGCGTGATCCGCGGCTACCACGCCGACATCAACCTCGCCGACCTCAACCGGGGCGTGCAGGCGCTGGTGTCGGTGCAGATCAGGCCGCTGAGCCGGACGGTGATCAACACGTTCAAGGACGACGTGTCCACGATGCCGGAGGTGATCAGCGTGTTCGTGGTGGCGGGCGGCGACGACCTCGTGCTGCACGTGGCCGTGCCGGACCTCGACCAGCTGCACGGGTTCCTGCTCGACCGGCTCAGCAAGCGCAAGGAGATCGCCGGCTTCCGCACCTCGGTGATCTTCCAGCATGTCCACAACACCGTCCTGACCCGGCTGGACGCCTAAGGGCGTGGAGCGCTCATCGTCATCCGCGGGTGGACTACGGGCTCACGCCGCTCGGCGGGAGCCTGCACTCCACGATCAAGGCCCTGGTGACCTGGACGGAGGAGCACCAGAGCCGGATCGCGGCGGCCCGTACCGCCTACGACGCCGCCGCCTCGGCCGGGGCCGCCGCCGGCGCGGGCTCGGCGGAGGGCTCGGTCCGCGCGGGCTGAGCGCGGCGCGGCAGCAGCAGCGCGGGGACCAGCGCCAGCGCCATCAGCGCCACCGCCCACACGTACGTGCTCTGGAACGCGTCCGCCAGCCCGGGCGCGACCGCGGCGCGGGCGTCCGCGGCGAGCCCGTGCAGCGCCTGGAGGCCGCCCTCCCCCGCGAGCGGGACGCGCGCGGCCATCGCGCCCGACAGCAGGACCGACGCGACCGCCATGCCCACCGCGCCCATCGTGGTGTTGACGAGGTTGACGGTCGTGCTGGCGGCCGGCGCCTGCTCCTTGCTCATGCGCCGGGTCGCGGCGGTCATCAGCGGCATCATCGTCGAGCCGCCGCCCGCGCCCATCATCAGCAGCGCGGCGGCCAGCGCCCAGTACGACGCGTCCGCGCTGAGCTGGTAGGCGAACAGGCCGAACCCGGAGACGGCCAGCGCGATGCTCACCGGGATCGTCCGCCCTGGCGACAGCCGGTCGGCCAGCCGGCCGGCGAACTGCATGGACGTCCCCGACGCCAGCGCCATCGGCACGCCGAGCAGCCCCGCCATCGTCGCGCTCTCGCCCCGGACGACCTGGAAGTACAGCGGGAGCAGCAGCATCGAGCCGAAGTAGCCGGTCGCGAACAGCGCCATCGTGGCGGTCGCGGTGGCGAACGAGCGGTCCCGGAACGGCCTCAGGTCCAGCAACGCGTCCGCGGTGGTCAGCGCCCGCACCACGAACGCGGCGATCAGCACGGCGCCCGCGGCCAGCGGCAGCAGCACGGCGGTCTCGGTGAACGAGCCGCGCTCGCCGCCGGAGGTCACGCCGTAGATCAGGGCGGCCAGGCCGGGCGACAGCATCAGCATGCCGGGGACGTCCAGCCGCTTGACGCTCCGCTCGCCGTCGGCGGGGAAGATCCTCGTCACCAGCACCAGGACCAGCGCGCCGACCGGCAGGTTGACGAAGAACATCCACCGCCACGAGACCTCGTCGATCAGCCAGCCGCCCAGCACCGGCCCGGCCAGCGGGCCGACCAGGATCGCCAGCCCGAGGGTGCTCATCAGCCGGCCCAGCCGATCGGGGTCGGCGGCCCGGATGAGGATCGTCATCCCGACCGGCATGATCATCCCGCCGGCCAGTCCCTGCAGCACCCGGAACGCGATCAGCGACTCGATGTTCCACGCCAGCCCCGCCAGCAGCGAGCCGCCCGCGAACAGCGCGATCGCCGACAGGTAGAGCCGCTTGGCGCCGAACCGCCCGACCGCCCACGCCGACACGGGCACGACCGCGCCCAGCGCCAGCGAGTACCCGGTGGCGACCCACTGGATGGTCGCGAGCGGCGCGTCGAAGTCGGCGGCCAGGCTCGCGATGGCGACGTTCACCACCGTCATGTCGAGCGAGGCCATGATCGACCCCAGCACCAGCACCAGGGCGATCGTCATGGCGCCTCTGCCGGGCGGGGTCGCGCTCTCCCGGTCCGTCATGGTTCTCCTCCCTTTCACGCGCTGTAGGGGCGGACCGCGCGCGCGTCGCGCAGCGCGTGCCCCCACCAGGCGAGCTGGTCGAGCATGGACTTGGCGGCGGAGTTCGCGGCCTCGGGCGCCCGGTGGCGCCCGTCGGCGCCGAACTGGCCCCACGGGTTGTGGAAGCTGACGGTGTCGCGGACGGTCACCGCGTGCAGTTCGGCGAAGACCGGCCGGAGATGCTCCACCGCGCGCTGCCCGCCGGCCATCCCGCCGTACGACACGAACGCGACCGGCTTGGCCTGCCACTGCGTGAAGTGCGCGTCGATGAAGTTCTTGAGCGTCCCGGGGAAGCTGTGGTTGTACTCGGGCGTGATCACCACGAACGCGTCGGCGCGCTCCAGCTTCGCGGTCGCCTCGGCGTGGTCGCCGTCCGAGCCCAGGTCCGCGGGCACTGCCACCGCGCCCAGGTCGATCACGTCGGGGCGCACCCCCTCGTGCCGCTCGACCTGCTCGACGAACCAGTCCGCCACGGTCGGCCCGAACCGGCCGCTGCGGGTGCTGCCGATGATGACCGCCACGTGCAGCTTGTCGATCATGTCCCTGTCCCCTCCCGTCGTTCCGATGCCGACAACGCTAGAAATCCCGCGCCTGGCGGGAATCCGTCACGTGACCGGGGTCGATGACCGGCTGATCACAGGGTGAAACCTCAACAAAGCTTGATGTCAAGCACCCGGCAGCTTCGGTGTGGGATGGCGTACGGGCCGGTACCGGCGGCGAGTGGTGCGGGCCTCCGCCTGAGCCATTCGCTCAGGTGGAGGCCCGCATCTGTTCAGGCCGCGTCCGTTCAGGCCGCATGCGGCTGGAACGTGACGACTAGTTCGGCGTCGAGGGCCGCGGCCAGCCTCTCTAGGACTCCGATCGTGGGGACGCCGGCGCCTCCGGCCTCAAGGCGTGAGAGCGCCGACTGCGTCATGTTCGCCCGCCTTGCGACCTCTGATTGGGACAGTCCGAGCGCCTTGCGCCGGCTGCGTACCTCTGCTCCGAGCTCGTAAGCGCGCCGAGCCGCCTCGTAGCCTTCGGCCACGGCGCCGGAGTCTCGGTCGCGTTCCCACCTCGTGTGCTCCATCTCCCCCATTCTGCGGTCACCTGCTCTCCCGGAAGTGAACGACTCGATCCCCCCGTGCGGGGCCACGGCCCTGCTCAGTCGCGCAGATAGACGTCATGAGCCGGACCATGGCTTGCCTCACACTCTTTCTGGGCGGCCACCGCCCGCCTCACCTCGGCGTCCTCTGACGGTCTGGTCTTGCGGAAGGCCGTCAGCAGTATCACCCGTCGCCCTGGCGCCAGCCAGTAGGTGAGCCGCGTCTGCTGCCGAGAAAGGTAGAACCTCAGTTCCCGCACTTTGCCCTCCAGGTGCCGCGTGTACGGCTCACTGAGGGTTTCCGCGTTGTCGGCCAGGAGGTCTGCGTAGAACTCGGCACGCCCATAGTCGTGATCTGAGAGGGAGTCGAGCCACATCACGACCTCTGGCTCGACCTCGATGACATAGCGGCGTTGGGCCACCTGACCATGCTCTATGTATCACATGCTATATGCAACTCATGCTATATCGCCAGATTGTGAGCGCATGCCTCAAGCCGGGCGAGCGGCAGCCTTCCCCGACCGGCGGCTTGCGGTGGCCGCCGGGCCGACGGAGTGGGGTGGGAACAATGGAGGGCCGGGCGTGGTTACATGTGATGGCCGGTGTGCCTGGAGTCCCCGGGCCTCACCTATCGCCTTCGCGGAATACCGTCCGGCTGGAGCCGCGTTGTGCATCTCGCCGAGAGGCGACCCGCACACCGGCTTGACCAAGGCCCCGCCGGGTCGCGAGACCCGGCGGGGCCTGGTCGTCCCGGCGGTGGCAGACTGCCCGGCATGAGTCTCGCGGCGCACCTGGAGGAACTCGGCCTGCCGCTGGTCGAGGAGCAGCTGAAGCACCCCACCGTGGCGGGCATCGCCCGCGGCGATCTGGACGAGGCGGTGTTCCGGTCCTGGCTGGAGCAGGACTACCTCTACCTGCTGGACTACGTGCGGGTCTTCTCGCGGCTGGCCTGGCAGGCGCCGGACGGGCACCTCGGCGACCTCGTCGATCTCGCGCACTCGACGTTCCACGAGGAGATGGCGCTGCACCGGACGCTGTCGGCCGAGTTCGGCGCTGACCTCGACGGGGCCGTGAAGGGGCCCGCGTGCGTCGCGTACACCGGGTTCCTGCTGGACGCGGCCGCCTCGTACGGCGAGGGCCTGGCCGCGCTCTACCCCTGCATGTGGGGCTATTCCACGCTCGGCGCGCGGCTCGCCGAGAACCCGCCGGACGAGCCGCGCTACCGCGCGTGGGTGGACACCTATGCCGATCCCGACTTCGCCGCGCTGACCCGCCGCATCGCCGAGATGATCGACGAGGCGGCGCCGGACCGGGCGGCGGCGGAGCGGTACTTCATGGAGGGCATGCGGCACGAGCTGGCCTTCTGGGACGTGCCGCTCTGACCTGGCGGCGCCACTCTCGCCGCCCTCACCGGACCGGCTGGAGCGCCGGGTAGTCGGTGTAGCCCTCGGCGCCGCCGCCGTAGACCAGGTGCCCGGCGTACGGGGCCAGCGGCGCGCCGGCGGCGAAGCGGGCGGGCAGGTCGGGGTTGGCGATGAACAGCCGGCCGAACGAGAAGAGGTCGGCCAGCCCCGCGTTCAGGACCTGCTCGCCGGCCTCCCGCGTGGTGGGCTCGGGCCCGTTGAAGTTGGCGACCAGGGTGCCGGGCCACAGCGGGCGCAGGTCCGCCAGCGCCTCGTACGCGCCGCGCTCGATCACGTGCAGGTACGCCAGGCCGAGCGGCGCGAGGGTCCGGACGAGCGTCCGGTACGTCGTCGCGGGGTCGGACTCGGCGATCTCGTTCTCGGGGTTGCCGGGGGAGATCCGCAGGCCCACCCGGCCGGCGCCGACCGCCGCGGTGACGGCCTCCACGACCTCGGTCGCGAAGCGCGGCAGCTCGCCGAACCGGTCGGTCCGCCGGTTGGTGTTGTCGGACAGGAACTGCTGGATGAGGTAGCCGTTCGCGCCGTGCAGCTCCACCCCGTCGAACCCCGCGCGGATCGCGTTCCGCGCGGCGGCGGCGAACGCGGCGATCGTCTCCTCGGCCTCGGCGGTCGTCAGGGCGCGCGGCGTGACGTGGTCGAGCAGCCCCTCCCTGGTGAAGATCTGCTCGCCGGTGATGCGCACCGGGGAGGGCGCGACCGGCGACGCGCCGTCCAGCGTGACCGGATGCGTCATCCGCCCGACGTGCCAGAGCTGGGCGAAGATCCGCCCGCCGGCGGCGTGCACGGCCTCGGTGATCGGGCGCCAGCCCGCCACCTGGTCCTCGTCGATCAGGCCCGGGATGCCGGGCCCGCCCTTCCCGAGCGGAGTCGGGAAGATCCCCTCGCTGACGATCAGCCCGGCGCCGGCGCGCTGGGCGTAGTAGTCGCGGGTCAGCGGGTTCGGTACGGCGGTCGCGTCGTCGGCCCGGCCGCGCGTCATCGGGGCCATCACGATCCGGTTGGGCAGGTCCAGGTGGTCGCTCTTGTAGGGCTTCAGCAGGTCGTACGTCATGGCGGTGTCCTTTCCGGGAACGCGGGGGTCAGCGGGCGCTGGGGGCGAGGGCGGTGACCTCGACCTCGATCTGCCAGTCGGGCTGGGCGAGGCCGGCGACCTCCAGGAGCGTGTCGGCCGGGTAGGGCTCGCTGAGGAACTCCCCGCGCAGCTTGATCACGCCGTCGAGGTTCGCGGCCATGTCGGTGACGAAGATGCCGACCTTGACGACGTCCTCCAGCCCGGCGCCCGCCTCGGCGAGCACGCGCCGCACGTTCTCGAACGCCCGCCGCCCCTGCTCCAGGAAGTCGCCGGACACGGTGCGGCCCTGCTCGTCGATCCCGGCCTGGCCGGAGACGTGGATCAGGCCGTTCGCCTCGATGGCCTGGGAGATCAGGTAGGGCTCGTACCAGTCGGGGGTGGTCGCGATGCGGCGCATGGTGCCTCCTCAGTTAAATGCATGTACCTGCATTACTTGCTTGTGCATGCATAGATTGGCACTGCATATACTCGGCTGTCAACGGAAGGGTGCGCATCATGGCGACGGACGCGGAGATCTGGGGACGGATCGTGACCCTGCACGGGCGCGTGCTGCACGAGCTGGCACGGGTCATGCAGCGGCGGCACGGCGTCGGCCTGTCGGAGTACTGGGCCCTGTGCCGGCTGGCGGAGGCCGAGGACGGCGAGCTGCGGATGCAGGAGCTGGCCGACCTGATCGGCCTCAACCAGAGTTCGGTCAGCCGCCTGGTGGCCCGCCTGGAGGGCGACGGCCTCTCCGAGCGCACCCACTGTCCCAAGGACCGCCGCGGCGTCTACACCGTGATCACCGAGGAGGGCCGGGCCGTCCTGGAGAAGGCGCGCCCGACGTACGAGGCCACCCTCACCCAGGCGCTCGACGACGCCGCCGGCGACGAGCGCCTCGGCCCCCTCGTCGCCTCACTCCGCGGCTGACCCGCCGCGCCGCCGGCCCTGTTTTCCGGAACTTCACCCATCGTGATGAATCGGATACGCCCGACTGGATAGAGTCCCCTCCGTGGAAACGAGGCGGACACGACTGGTGTGGCCGGTGCTGCTGGCCGCGCTGATGCTGCTGGCCGGATTCGCCGGTACGACCCGTACGCCGGAGTCCGTCCTGCGCTCCGTGAGCGGCTGGGACCACGACCGCGCCGACCAGCGGAACGGCGCCCCGGAGCGCGGGTCACCCCGGCCCGGCTGACCGTCAGCGCGTCCAGCTCGGGCAGTGGGAATCGCCGCCCATGCCCGCCCTCCGCCATCGGGGCGCCCACGATGGGAGCGGGACCGGCGGCATGTCGATCTTGTTTTCAGCGCGATCTTGCTTTCAGTGGAACGGCGCCCCGCGCGTCGTGTCGCGCGGGGCGCCGTTCAGGGGCGGTGGACGGGCGGGTCAGCCGACCTTCGCCACCGGCTTCCCGGGCTTCGCCTGGGCGGGGGCCGGGCCTGCGCCCGGCCGGGTCAGCGGCTTGAAGCCGCGCAGCCGCAGGCTGTTGCTCACCACGAAGACCGAGGAGAAGGCCATCGCCCCGCCCGCGATCATCGGGTTGAGCAGGCCGGCGGCGGCCAGCGGCAGGGCGCCCACGTTGTAGGCGAACGCCCAGAACAGGTTGCCCTTGATCGTCCGCAGCGTCCGCCGGGACAGCCGGATCGCGTCGGCCGCGGCCCGCAGGTCGCCGCTGACCAGCGTCAGGTCCGACGCCTCGATCGCGGCGTCGGTGCCGGTGCCCATCGCCAGGCCCAGGTCGGCCTGGGCGAGCGCGGCGGCGTCGTTGACGCCGTCGCCGACCATCGCGACCGTGCGGCCCTCGTCCTGCAGCCGCTTCACCACGTCGACCTTGTCGGCCGGCAGGACCTCGGCGATGACCTCGTCGATCCCGACCGACTCGGCGACCGTCCGGGCGACCGCCTCGTTGTCGCCGGTGAGCAGCACCGGCCGCAGCCCCAGCTCGCGGAGCCGGGAGATCGCCTCGGCGGACGTCGGCTTGACCTGGTCGGCGACCGTGATCACGGCCTGCGCGCGGCCGTCGATCCCCACCGCGACCGCGGTGTGGCCGAGCGCCTGCGCGCCGGTCATCGCCTTCTCCAGCTCCGGCGTCAGGTGCTGCGACCACTCGGCCAGCAGCCGCGGCCGGCCGACGAGGACGCCCTTGCCGTCCACCAGGCCTTGGACGCCCAGGCCCTCGACGTTCGCGAAGTCCTCGACGGTCCCCAGCTCGCCCACCCGCTCGGCGGCGCCGGCCGCGATGGCCTGCGCGATCGGGTGCTCGGAGGCGTTCTCCAGCGCACCGGCCAGCCGCAGTACCTCGGCTTCGTCGGCGTCCTCGGCGGTGACGACGCCGACCAGCGCCATCCTGCCGGTGGTGACGGTGCCGGTCTTGTCCAGGACGACCGTGTCGATCGTCCGGGTGGACTCCAGCACCTCCGGGCCCTTGATCAGGATGCCGAGCTGGGCGCCGCGGCCCGTGCCGACCATGAGGGCGGTCGGGGTGGCCAGGCCCAGCGCGCACGGGCAGGCGATGATCAGCACGGCGACGGCTGCGGTGAACGCGGCGGCCAGGCCGGCGCCCGAGCCGATCCAGAAGCCCAGCGTGGCGATCGCGATCGCGATCACGATCGGCACGAAGATCCCGGAGATCCGGTCGGCGAGCCGCTGCACCTGCGCCTTGCCGGTCTGGGCCTCCTCGACCAGCCGGGCCATCTGCGCCAGCTTGGTGTCGGAGCCGACCCGGGTGGCGCGGACCAGCAGCCGGCCGCCCGCGTTGACGGTGGCGCCGGTGACCGCGTCGCCGGGGGCGACCTCCACCGGGACCGACTCGCCGGTCAGCAGGGAGGCGTCCACGGCGGACGAGCCCTCCTCGACGACCCCGTCGGTCGCGATCTTCTCGCCGGGCCGGACGACGAACACGTCGCCCACCGCGAGCCGGTCGACGCCGACGCGCTCCTCGCGGCCGTTCCGTACGACTGAGACCTCCTTGGCGCCCAGCTCCAGCAGCGCCGTCAGCGCGGCCCCGGCGCGCCGCTTGGAGCGCGCCTCGAAGTAGCGCCCGGCCAGGATGAACGCGATGACGCCGGCCGCGGCCTCCAGGTAGATGTTCATCGACCCGTCGGACCGGGTCATGGAGAACTCGAACCCGTGCTTCATGCCGGGCTCGCCGGCCGTGCCGAAGAACAGCGCCCACAGCGACCAGCCGAACGCCGCCAGCGTGCCCACCGACACCAGCGTGTCCATGGTCGCGGCGCCGTGCCGGAGGTTGGTCCAGGCGGCCTTGTGGAACGGCCAGCCCGCGTACACCACCACCGGCGCCGCCAGCGTCAGCGACAGCCACTGCCAGTACTCGAACTGCCACGCCGGCACCATCGCCATCGCGATCACCGGAACCGCCAGGACGACCGCCGTCCACAGCCGCTGCCGCAGCGGCGCCAGGCCGTCGTCGGCCCCGCCGTCCGCCGCGGTCTCCGCCCGCGGGGGCGCGGGCGGCTCGGCGGTGTAGCCGGCCTTCTCCACCTGCGCGATCAGTTCCTCCGGGGTGACCCCCTCGGGGTACTCGACCTGGGCCTTCTCGGTGGCGTAGTTGACCGTCGCGGTGACGCCTTCCAGCTTGTTCAGCCGCTTCTCGACCCGCGCCGCGCACGAGGCGCAGGTCATCCCGCCGATCGCCAGCTCGATCCGCCCGGACGTAGCGCCCGTGCTCATCGCGTCCTCCTCCGTCATCGTCTCGTCGGTTCCGTCAGGTCAGTGGGTGTGGTCGTCGCCGTGCCCGCCGCCGGACTCGCCGGGCGGCGCGCTCGGGACGGTGCCCGTTCCCGCCGTGGCGGTGAACTCGGCCGTACGGACCTTGCCCCCGTGCTGGAAGTCCAGGTAGAGGCGGTACGCGCCGGAGCTCGGCACCTCGGCGTAGAACGTGATCGCCGGGCCGGGCCGGGTCCTGCCGTCGCCCGGCTCGCCGTCCGGGTGCACGTGCAGGTAGGCCAGGTCGCGGTCGCGCAGGGCGACCAGGTGACCGTACGCCTCCAGGTACGGCTCCAGGTCCGTGACCGGCTCGCCGTCCTTGCTCACGGTCAGGGTCAGCTTGCTCGACCTGCCGGGGACGAGCGCGCCGTCCAGCCGTACCTCGTACCCGTCGACCTTCGCGGTCCGGACGGGCCGCGGCAGCGGCTCGGGCTCGACGTTCCCGGGCGCCGTGACGTCCGTGCCGAGCGTCAGCTGCTCGGGGGCGCCCTCGGGCTGGATGTCGGTGAAGAACCGGTACGTTCCGGCCTTCGGAAGCGTGAGCGGGACGGTCCAGACGCCGCCTCCGGCCTCGGTCGGGTGCAGGTGCTGGAAGCCGGACAGGTCGCGCCGCGCGACGATCAGGTGCAGCTTCTTGCCGTGCAGCGGCCGGTAGCCGGTGACCGGCCTGCCGTCCGGGCCGTTCACGGTGAACCGGAAGTCGGCCTTCTCGCCCGGTTCGACCACCGTGGTCTCCGGAGTGAGCGTGTAGCCGTCCTGGGAGACCTGGAGCCCGCCCGGAACGACCTTGGCCGCGCCCTTCCGCCCCTTCGTCTCGGTGCCGTGCCCGCCTTCGCCGTGCCCGCCCGCGTGTGCCTGCTCCGCCTGTACGGTGGCGCCGGTGGGGCCGGCGACTTTGCCGATCCCCACGGCGCCACCGAAGACGGCGGCAAGGCCCAGCGCGAAGGCGCCCAGCTTGCTCGCGGTGTTCATCTCATGCCTTCAGCTCGTACCCGGCCTCCTCGACGGCGGCCCGCACCTGGGCCTCGTCGAGGGGCGCGTCACTGGTCACGGTCACCTTGCCGGAGGCCAGGTCCACGTCCACGGCGCTCACCCCGGAGACCTGGCCGACCTCCTCCTTGACCGAGTTGACGCAGTGCCCGCAGGTCATGCCGGCGACGGTGTAGGTGGCGGTGCTCATCGTGTCGCTCCTCTGGATGATTCTTACCCCTGGGGGGTATCTGACGCCCTCATGCTGGCACAGGCTCTCGTGCTCTGCAACCCCTAGGGGGTATGGGTTATTTCGCGAGCCCTGTCACAGTGCGTGGGGAGTGTCGCGCGCGAGCCGTTCCGGACCTTCGTTGCCGAGAAGTTATCCACATGCCCGCCCTGGCCGCCGTGGACGATCTTCGTAGAGTTTTGTCCGGTTATATGGCTTCCCGTCCCACGAAAGCGTCGAACACCCGGCCTCATCGCCCGTTGCCCACAGGGTTTTCCACAGGCTTCCACAGGGGTGTGGAAAGCCTCCGGCGGCCCCTGCGGACGGCCGTTCCGCCGCCCGCTGGACACCGCCGAGGCCCGCCCGCGAGGGTGTGTCCGTGCGCATCAGAGCAGTGACCGGACACCCCCTCGCCACCGCCCTCACGACCATCCTCACGGCGTCCATCCTGACGGCGTGCTCCGGCTCGGAGGCGCCGCGGCGCCCGGGCCGCACCGCCTCCGCCGCGAGTTCCGCCGCGAGCCCGTCCCCCGGCGCGGTACCGGGGCAGGACTGGCGGCGGAACCGCGCGTGCGTCAGCGGGCACGACATGTTCACCACCCAGGCCGCGCCCTACCGCCGGAACGCCCCCAACAAGATCGCCGAGGAGTGGTTCGACGGAAGCTACGAGGGTGTGGCCACCATCCCCCCGTTCCCGCGCGATGACGACGCGCTCCTCGCGCGGACGCTCCTGCCGGACGGCTGGAAGCCCGACGCCCGCGACGGCTACAGATCGACGGCGGCATCGCTGGTGCTCTGCCACACCGCCACGGCGACCGGAAAGCGCCGCATCATGACCTGCAAGTTCACCGTCATGGGCGCGCCCGGCCCGAGATCCATCCCGGTCGTGCCGGGAACGCACCACTTCGAGGTGTACGAGTCCAGGACCGGCCGCTTCGTCGCCTCCTTCGAGCTGGAGAGCAGCGAGCACCGCCCGGCGGCACCGTGCCCGGACAGCGCGTACAACGTCAGCAAGGCCGACGTGATCGCGCAACCCCCGTCCCAGGACGCCCTGACGGAGAAGCTGCGCCCCCTGCACGAAGGCACCCGCTGACGCGCACCCGCTGACCGCCCGCCGCGTTGACTCGTGGCGTGTCGCCCCTCCCCGCGCCCTCTGGAAGGGAGACACGCCACGAGTCAACCCCGTGCCGTCACCGCGGCGGCGGCTGCGACGGCGGCCGGGTGGGTGAGTTGGGGGTGGTGGCCGGCTCCGGGGATCACGGTCACCGTTACGGCCGGGATGTCGGCGATCAGCGGGTCGTGTTCGCCGGCGACGAGGTGGACGGGGACGTCGCAGGCGGCGGCCAGTGCGCGCAGCTCGGCGCGTTCGGACGCGCGCTGCGCCCGGCCCAGCCGGCGTGCGGTGCGGCGCGCCACTCCCGGCCGCCGGAGCTGCGCTACCGCGTCGTCCAGCGCCGGGACGTCCACACCGCCGAGGCCGAGGGCCGCGCCGAGCCGCCGGGCCGGAGCCGTCCGGAGTACGGGCGCGACGACCGCCGGCGTGCGCAGGTGCCGTCCGGGGCGCCGCTGGAGGAAGTAGGGGGAGACGAGGACGAGCCCGGCGACGCGGTCCGGATGGGCGTGCGCGTACCGGAGGGCGGGCGCGGCGGCCGCCGAGTGCGCGACGAGGACCGGCCGGGTCCGCAGGGGCGCGAGCAACTCGGCGAGCCAGCCCGCCGGGTTCCCGTCCGAGCGGCTCGAGCGGCCGAGTCCGGGCAGGTCCGCCATCAGGGCGGGGCCGTCCAGTTCGGGGAGGACGCCCTGCCAGCATTCGGAGTCGAGCGGCAGGCCGTGGAGCAGCACGTACTCGGGCGCGGCGCGGTCGCCCGCGAGGTAGGTCCGGCTTCCGGCGACGGGATGGAACCCGCCGGAGAGCGGCGGCCGGGCGGCGCCGAACCGCTCCGCGACGAGCCGGTCGGCCCAGCGGCGCAGCGCCTCCTGGACGGGCGGACGCGCCAGCCCGGCCGCATCGGCGAGCGCGTCGGCGGACGCGGTGTCGTACCGGTCCTCGGCCAGGAAGGCCAGCGCCTCGGGGTCGATGCCGCTGAGCGCGCGCGGCAGCCGCCGGACGAGCCCGGCCGGGAGGAGCGCGCGGGGCGCGCGCACGCCGAGATGCCGGGCGAGGAGCGCGACCAGGTCGGGCAGGTCGGGTGTGGAGCCGTCCAGGACCCAGTGGGCGCGGAACGGCCCGCCGTCGTGCTCCGGTACGGCGGCCATGAACCGGGCGAGGTGGTCGACGGTGACGACCGGGACGAACGTCCGCCGCGTCCCGGCCAGCGCGGGCAGCCGCCCGGTCCACAGCCTGCCGATCAGGTCGGCGAGCCCGATGTACTGCCCGGCCTCGCCGGTTTCCGAGTGCCCGATCACGGACGCGGGATTGACCACCGTGAGCGGGACCCCCTCCGCCGCCGCGACCGCCCGTACCGCGGCGTCCGCCTCGCGCTTGGACGCCTCGTACGCGCCCCAGCGCCGGTAGAGCGCGGCCCGCCGCTCCGGCGAGGCCGGATAGGGGAACGTCTCCGAGGCCGTCCGGTAGCCCGAGACGTGGACCAGGCGGCGCAGGCGCGGGCGCGTGCCCGCCCAGCGCAGGACGTTCAGGGCGCCGTCGACGTTGGCGCGCCGGGCCTCGTCGGGGCCGAGGCCGAAGCGGAAGACGGCGGCGGCGTTGTGGACGTCGCGCACGGACGCCGGCCGCCGCTCGTCCTCCGGCGCGAGCCCGAGCCCGGGGCGGGTGATGTCGGCCGCGACGACGGTGAGCGCTCGTTCGTCCGTGTGGCCGTGGTCGCGCAGCCAGGCGCGCAGCTCCTCGGCGCGGTCCGGGCCGCCGCGGACGGTCACGGCGACCGCCCGCCCCTGGGTGAGCAGTTCGGCGGCCAGCCACCGGCCGATGAGTCCGGTCGCGCCGATGACCAGGCTGTCGGGTTCCTTCGCCATGGATTCCTCCAAGTAGACCGATCTGCATATTCTGCGCCGACAAGAACGCGGTCCGGCCCCGCGTCCCTGTTCAGGAGGCGAGTAGCGCGCCCGCCGTCCGCCGCGCCCGCTCGATGGGGTCCCGGCTGCGCCGCGCGCGGGCCAGGACGAGCGCCCCCTCGATCAGCGCGAGCAGCGAGCAGGCCAGGTCCTCGGCCCGGTCCGGGGCGTGGCCGTCGGCGACCAGCCGGTCCGCGAGGGCCCGCTGCCAGCCGCCGTAGACGTCCGCGCACACCTTCTGGAGCGCGTCGTTGGTGGCGGCCACCTCCAGGGCGACCGTGGCGATCGGGCAGCCCTTGGCGTACGCGGCCTCCTCCATCCGGCCGGCCAGCGCGTCCAGTGCCGCGTCGACCAGCGTCCGGGTGTCCGGCGCCTCGTCCGCCAGGCCGCGGAGCAGGGCGTCGATCTCCCGGCCGGACGCGGCGATGGCCGCCGCGGTCAGCTGATCCTTGCCGCCGGGGAAGTGGTGGTAGAGCGAGCCGCGCGGGGCCCCGCCCGCCGCGATCACCTCGTTCAGCCCGGCCCCGTAGTAGCCGCGCGCCTCGATCAGCACCCGCGCCGCCTCGACCAGCCGCGCCCGGGTCTGTTCCCCTTTGACCGCCATACCGGCAAAACTAGACCGGTCTGCATAATCCTGTCCAGGCGAAAAGCACTTCCGTCCCCTGACTACCGCCTGTTACGGTCGAGGCATGCAATACCTGTTCTTCCTCTGAGGGAGACGGCCGAGGCCGCCGATCCCGTCCCCGTCGCAGCCCTGACCAAGGGCTCCGGGGCGCGCGGCCGTTCGCATCCGCCGTCAACTCTCGATCTTTCGCGGATTCCCCGCCGCCACGCGCGCTGTGTGCCGCACGCGTGCCGGCGCGGCGAGTCCTGCCATGGAGGAAGCGTGTCCACCGTCATCGTGGATCCCACTCGTTCGCGAGCCCATCTCAACGCCACCGGCCTGCACGTCGCCCGCGGCGGCAAACCCGTGCTCACCGGCGTCGACCTGACCGTCTCCCCCGGGCAGCGCCTCGGCGTCGTGGGCGAGAACGGCCGCGGCAAGAGCACCTTGCTGCAGGTCCTCGCCGGAACGCTGGCGCCCGACTCCGGCACCGTCCACCGCGCCGGCACCCTCGGCGTCGCCGACCAGGAGATGCCCGCCGGCGCCGGCCGTACCGTCGGCGACCTGATCGACGTCGAACTCGCCCAGGTACGCGCCGTCCTGCGCGACTTCGAGGCGGCCACCGAAGCGCTCACCGAGGGCCGTCCGGGAGCCGAGCGGGACTACGCCGAGGCCCTGGCGGCCGCGGAGTCCATCGACGCCTGGGACGCCGACCGGCGCGTCGAGATCTCCCTCGCCGCGCTGGACGCCGTCGGCGACCGCGACCGCCCGCTCGCCGGCCTCTCCGTCGGGCAGCGGTACCGGATCCGGCTGGCCTGCCTGCTCGGCGCCGGGCACGACCTGCTGCTCCTCGACGAGCCGACCAACCACCTCGACGCCTCCGGCCTGGACCACCTCACGTCCCGGCTCCGCGAGCATCCGGGCGCCGTGGTGCTGGTCAGCCACGACCGCGTCCTCCTCGCGGACGTCGTCACCGCCGTCCTCGACCTGGACCCGACCCGGGACGGCCGCCCGCGCGTCTACGGCGGCGGGTACGCCGGCTACCAGGAGGGGCATCGCGCCGAACGGGAACGCTGGGAGACCGAGTACCGCGACCAGCAGGCGGAACGCCACCGCCTCGCCCAGGACCTCAGCGCCGCCCAGAACCGCCTGTCCACCGGCTGGCGTCCCGACAAGGGGACCGGCAAGCACACGCGCGCGACCCGGGCACCCGCGCTGGTACGGGCCGTCCACCGGCGCCAGGAGCAGCTCGAAGCGCACGTCCTGGACGTCCCCGAGCCGCCGCTCCGCTTCCAGGCGCCCACACTCGGGGCGTCCATGACGGGCCCCCTGCTCCGGGCAGAGGAGATATCGGTCCACGGCAGACTGGCCGCGCCGTCCCCGATCCTCCTCCGCGCCGGCGACCGCCTGGTGGTGACCGGCGCGAACGGCGCGGGGAAGTCGAGCCTGCTCGCCGTGCTCGCGGGCACCCTGCGACCCGACACGGGAACCGTCCACCGCAAGAGGGGCGCCCGGATCCGCCTCCTGTCACAGGAGTCGCCGGCCCCGTCCGGCCGGCGCGCCCACGAGGTGTACGACGCGGCCGTCAACCGCCTCGTCTCCCGGGGCGAACTGGCGGAGTCGGACCGGATCGGCCTGGCCCAGCTCGGCCTGCTCCCCTCGTCCGCCGCGCGCCGCCCGGTGAACGAGCTGTCCATCGGCCAGCAGCGCCGCCTCGACCTGGCGATCCTCCTGGCCGCCCGACCCCACGTCGTCCTCCTGGACGAACCGACGAACCACCTGTCGATGACCCTGGTGGAGGAACTGACCGAGGCGCTCATGGAAACGTCGGCGGCGGTCGTCGTGGCCACCCACGACCGCCAGCTCCTGCGGGACACCGCGTCCTGGCCCGCCCTGCGCCTCTGACACGCCCGCCCGTGCCCCGGTCCGAGGACCGGCCGGGGCACGGGAGCCGGCGGCGCCGCGATGAGTTTCCGCGCCTCCGGCGGTCATGACCACCATGACGACCTTCGCTCTCATCCACGGCGGCGGCGGAAGCGCGTTCGACTGGCACCTGCTCGAAGCGGAACTCCGCGGGCGCGGGCACGACACGGTCGCGGTCGACCTGCCGACGTCCGACCCCGAAGCGGGACTCTGGGACTACGCGGACGCCGTCGCCGAGAAGATCGGCGAGCGCCGCCCTCTCGTGGTCGTGGCCCACTCCTGGGGCGGCTTCGTCGGCCCCCTGGTCTGCGCGCGCACGAACGCCGACGCGCTCGTCCTGCTGACCGCGATGATCCCGAGCCCGGGGGAGGCGCCGGACGACTGGTGGGAACGCAGCGGCCGGCCCTCGTCCACCATCGACGACGAGTTCGAGCTGTACTTCAACGACGTCCCCCGCGAGCTGGCCCGGCGGGTGCTGGACCACGACGGCGCGCTTGCGGAGAAGATGAACATGGAACGGGCGTGCCGCGAACCCTGGCCGCTCCCCGCCTGGCCGGACGTCCCGACGCGCTACCTGCTCTGCCGCGACGACCGCCTCTTCACCCCCGATTTCGTACGCCGCCACGTCCGGGAACGGCTCGGCATCACTCCGGACGAGATGCCCGGCAGCCACATGGCGATGCTGTCGCGACCGGCCGAACTGGCCGACCACCTCGTGCGAGCACTCCCCGCGTGACCGCCGAGCCCCGCCGTGCCGATCAGGACGCGTCGTACGGACCGACGACGTCCAGGACCCAGGTCACGCCGAACCGGTCCTTCAACATCCCGTACAGCGGCGCCCACTGCGCGGGCCCCAGCGGCCGGACGACGGTGGCGCCATCGGTGAGCCTGTCCCAGTACGAGGTGATCTCCTCGGCCGCCTCACCGCGCACCGAGACGAAGAACGCGTTCTCCCCCTGGTCCCACGGCAGATCGGCGGGCACGTCATAGGCCATCACCGTGAAGCCGTTGCCGGCGGTCACCTGCCCCCACATCACCTGGTCGGCGGCCGACGGGTCCTGGACGTTCCCGGCGTCCTTGTAGCTGACCGCGGCCACCTCCCCACCGAACACCGACTGGTAGAACGCGAGCGCCGCACGGGCCTCGCCACGGAAGTTCAGATGGGTCACAGTGCTGACGGACATGATCGACTCCTTGCGCTCCGGATTCATCGTCAGCGGGGCTCCGCCCCGCTCGCCGCTCACCCTCGCAAGGGAAGCGGCCAGGTCATGACCGCTACCGCCACCGAACCAACAATCACCGCACTCGCCGCCACTCTGATCACCGGACGCCCAGAACGTTGACTCGTGGCGTGTCCCTCCCCGGGCGCCCGCGCAAGAGCGCAACACGCCACGAGTCAACACACCGGCCCGCGCGTGAACATGGCTGAGGAGTGTGGTCGACGGGTTGGGCGGAGGCGTACACAGCGGTCGGGAACAGGCGCGGGGCGCACATCCGCCAGGAGCACAGGAGCGCGTCTGTGCGGGGGAACGTTCGGACGCGGGCCGTGATGGCACGCGCCTCCCGGGCCGCAGGAGCGTGTCAGCGTGCGGGAACGGTCAGACGGCGGCCGTGATGGCGCGTACCGCCCGTGGCGCAGGGGCGCGTTCGTGCGGGGAACGTTCGGACGAGGGCCAGTACGGCGCGCACCTCCCGTGGCGCAGGGCGTGTCAGCGTGCGGGAACGGTCAGACGCGGGCCGCGATGGCGCTTACCTCTCGTCGCGCCGGAGCCGGTCAGCGTGCGAGGACGATCAGACGGCGGCCGTTACGGCGCGCACCTCTCGGGCCGCTGGGGCGCGTCAGCGTGCGGGGGACGGTCAGGCGGCGGCCGTGATGGCGCGTACCTCTCGGGCCGCCGGGAGCGTGCGGGCCTTCTCGGGGAGGGCCTGGAGGGCCTGCCCGGCAATGCGCCGCCGGGCCGGGCTGACAGGGTTGCCGTGCAGCATCGTCAGCAGCTGGTCGAGGCCGGTGTCCACGTCCCGCTCCTTCACGAGCCCCATCGCCCGGATCATGTGGAGGTTGGCGACGGGCCCCAACGTTCCGGGGCTGCTGTGAGCGAGCGCGGCGCTGAGGGCGCGTTCGGCCCGCGGGTCCTTGATCAGGGTGTAGACGTACGCCTCGTTCCAGTGCACGTTGGCCTCCTTCCACCCGTAGAGGCCCGGATCGAGCTTCTCGGAGACCTCGTTCATCATCCCTAGCGCCTCATGCGCGGAGCGCACGTCCTTCCGGATGGCGGCCAGGCCGGCACGTGCCGCATGGACCCGGGGCACGCCTGGAGAAGGGGTGCCGTTGGCGATCGTCAACGCTTCGGCGGCAAGGTCTTCGATGACGTCCGGCGGAGCCGAAGCCCAGAACGCCTCCTGGATTTCGCGTCCACGCACCCAGACTCGGAGATCGCGGTCGCCGGACGCGTCGGCGGCCCGGCGTGCGGTGTTCCAGGCCATGCGGGCGCCGCGCCGGTCGCCGATGTCGCCCACCTCGGTGGCGAGCAGCCCACCCAAGGTGGCGCTGATGCGGAGGAGGTCCTGTCGCGGTGCCCCGTCCCGATTGAGGAGTTCCCCCACGGCGATCATGTCGGCGGCCAGGTCATTGATCAGCGCGCCTACCGGCTGCTTGTCGATCAGGTTGCGGTATTCGATAACGGTGCGTTCCCAGCCCGCGACGTCGACGGATGAGCCGAGGGCGCGCTCCACACCGGAGAGGGCCTGTTCGAGGACGCCTGGCGGGATGGTGGTTCCGGCGCCCAGCGCAGCGAACATTTGTAGCGCGGTACGGCGTTTCACTTCATCGTCCCAATCGTCGGGAAAAGGACCCGAAGGTACGGTACCCATCGGCGCGATGGACGCATCCCCGGCCGCGAATAGATCTTCTTCGGACCGGCCCAGGACATCGCAGTACGCGCGGCGGTATTTGTGGCCGGGTACGTGAATGCCGCGTTCCCACTTCTTGATCATGTCCGCCAGCGTGCCGACATGGGGGAACGCGGGGAGGTCGAGTCGAGCGGCGGCGTTGATCAGGAGCCGCGCCATCTCGTTCCTTGGCCAGTACGGGGCAGCGGTTCGTGCCGTTTGCAGACGCGCTCCGATGATCACGCTTTTGGCGGACATGTCGTACACCTCTCGCCAAGGAAGGTGGGGGTCACCCCCTTGTCGCCCCCTTCTCACCCCCTGATTGTCCCCTAGAAATGCGGTGCGTGACGGGGATTTACTGACGGTCACGGAAGGGCGGGAGTCGCGTTCCGTCCCAGAAAACAAGGCGGCCCCGGCCGGTGCGCTAACACCGGGACCCGGGGCCTTGATCCGACAGCTGGAGGTCGGACCCGTGACCGATCGTAGAACCGATGCCGATCCGCTCGCAGCGCTTGGGGCATTCCTGACCGCCTGCGGGTTCCTCGCCGAGCCGGCCACAGACGGCTTGAGAGTGGTGAACCCGCAGGCTCTGGGATGCTGCGGCCTGATCGCGGACACCATCAGCCTCCGCCC
Source organism: Actinomadura sp. 21ATH (assembly GCF_041951345.1). Taxonomy (NCBI): domain Bacteria; kingdom Bacillati; phylum Actinomycetota; class Actinomycetes; order Streptosporangiales; family Thermomonosporaceae; genus Actinomadura; species Actinomadura sp. 21ATH. The sequence goes on from NZ_JBGNUR010000006.1 coordinate 244,527, forward strand.
TGACGCCCACGGCGGTCCCGGCGTGTTGTGGACGTCCTGGGGCGAGCCCGTCGGCCCCGCCACGCGGATCACCGACGCTGCGCTGATCGTGATGGCGTACCTCAGCACGCCCGTCCAGAACCGGGTGGCGGGCCGATGACCGCCGTCACGCCGCCCTGGACGGCGGCTTACCTGGACCCTGAACGAGCCACGGCCGAGCTGTGTCGCCGCTTCCCGGGCGTGTGCACCTGGTACGGCGAGTACACCGGCTCCTGGTGGGCCATGGTCCGCGACCGGCGCGGGCACCACCGCCTGCTCGAAGCGGCCACACCGGCCGACCTGAGCCGGGCGCTGTCGGAAGTGTTGGAGGGCCCGGCCCTACAGCCAGACGGGGCAGCACGCACCACGGCTCAGGCAGGCCGTCACGTCCCGGCGCCTGCCGCACCCCGTACGCCTTCGCCGCCCGGCGCTCCGGCGCGCACGACCTTCGGGCCTCGCGCGGACCAGCACACTCCCGCGCCTGCTTCGTCTCGTACGCCTTCATCTCCCGAAGCGGTGGGTGGGACCCGCGCAGGCCAGCACACCCCCATGCCCACCTCGTCTCGTACGCCTTCGCCGTCCGGGCCTACGGCGCGCATGACGTCCGGGCTTCGCGCGGACGGGCACTTCCCCGCGCCCGCCTCGTCTCGTACGCCTTCGTCGCCTGGCGCTTCGGCGCGAATGACGTCCGGGCTTCGCGCGGACGGGCACTTCCCCGCGCCCGCCTCGTCTCGTACGCCTTCGTCGCCTGGCGCTTCGGCGCGAATGACGTCCGGGCTTCGCGCGGACGGGCACATCTCCGCGCCCGCCTCGCCTTGTACGCCATCGACGGCTGGTGCGGCCGTATCCGGCGTGGACGGGCCTCCCGCGGACTGGCGCGGCGTCGTGCCTGCTCCGTTCCGTTCCGCTTCGGCCCGGGGGCCCTCGCAGGATGCGGGGGCGGGGGCCGTCGTGGGCGGGCGCGTCGCTGTTCTCGTCCCGCCGCGCACGTTTCCGCAGGACGGTGTGGGGTCGGGGCACGCCGCTGGGACTGCGGCGGGTCGGCATGCTCCCGTGCCTGTCCCTCCTCGTACGCCTCAGCGGTCACCACAGAGGGCTGCCGTGGGGCGTCGGCGAGTGGTTCGCCGGGGCAGGTGGCAGCGCTGCCGGTCGCTGCTCCGGAGGCTGCTCGATCTGTGAGTAAGACCGCCTCTGGGCCGCCGCGCGGGCGATGATTCCGCGCGGGCCGCGCGGTCTGCTTCTGTGACGGCCGTGGAACGCGGGGAAAGGTCGAGGGCATGGGCAAGGTGTTCGTGGCGGCGACGGTGTCGCTGGACGGGTTCATCGCCGACGAGAACGACGGCGTGGGGCCGCTGTTCGACTGGTACGGGAACGGAGAGGTCGCGGTGACCATGGGCGACCCCGACCGGGTCTTCCACGTGAGCCCGGCCAGCGCCGGCTTCATCCGGGAGACGGCGGGCGGGGTCCGCGCGGCCGTGATCGGGCGGCGGCTGTTCGACATCACCAACGGGTGGAACGGCGTCCCGGCCGCCGGGGAGCACGTCTTCGTGGTCACCCATGAGCCGCCGGCGGCCTGGCCGTTCCCGGACGCGCCGTTCACGTTCGTCACCGGCGGCGTCGGCGCCGCGATCGAGAAGGCCCGCGCGGCGGCCGGCGACGGGGACGTGTCGGTCACGGCCGGGGAGATCGGCGCGCAGGCCATCGCGGCCGGGCTGGTCGACGAGGTCCACATGAGCGTGGCGCCGGTCCTGTTCGGGAGCGGGAAGCGCTACTTCGGGACGTTCGACGGCGCGTACAGGATGCTGGAGGACCCACGGATCGTCGAGGGTGACCGGGTCCTGCACCTCGTCTACCCGGTCCGCAGGACCTGATCGGGGTCAGGGCGGCCGTGCCGGGCGAACGGGGTTTGACCTGGGGGGATTCGGGTGTCGGTCGCGTCGCCGATACTTGAGGCATGCCTGAACTTCCAGAGGTCGAGTCGCTGGCCGGGTTCCTGCGGGAGCACGCGGTCGGGAGTGTGGTCGCGCGGGTCGACGTGCTCGCGATCTCGGCCCTGAAGACGTACGACCCGCCGGTCACGGCACTGGGCGGGCTGACCGTCACGGGGGTCGAGCGGTACGGGAAGTTCCTCGACGTGGACGTCGACGGGCTGCATCTCGTGATCCATCTGGCGCGGGCCGGGTGGCTGCGCTGGCGGGAGGAGATGCCGCTGCGGCCGGCGCGGCCGGGCGGCAAGAACCCGCTGGCGCTGCGCGTGCACCTGGACGGCGGGGCCGGGTTCGACCTGACGGAGGCGGGGACGAAGAAGGGCCTCGCGGTCTACGTCGTACGGGATCCGCGGGAGGTGCCCGGCGTGGCGGGGCTGGGCCCGGACCCGCTGGCGGAGTCGTTTACCGCCGGGACGCTCGCGGAGATCGTCAGGGGGCGGCGGACGCAGATCAAGGGGCTTCTCCGCGACCAGAAGGTGATCGCCGGGATCGGGAACGCCTACTCCGACGAGGTGCTGCACGCCGCGCGGATGTCCCCGTTCAAGATCGCCTCATCGCTGACCGAGGCGGAGATCGGGGAGCTGTACGAGGCGATCCGCGCCACGCTCGCGGACGCGGTGGAGCGGGCCCGCGGCGTCGCGGCGCGGGACCTCAAGGGCGAGAAGAAGTCCGGGCTGCGGGTGCACGGGCGTACGGGGCAGGCGTGCCCGGTGTGCGGGGACACGATCAGGGAGGTGTCGTTCGCCGACTCCTCGCTTCAGTACTGCCCGACCTGCCAGACGGGCGGCAAGCCTCTGGCGGACCGGCGGATGTCGCGGCTGCTCAAGTGACGCCGCCGGTCAGCGGACCTTGGGGACGTCGCCGAAGAGCGGCGCGACCTTGGTCCACCGGTTCAGCTCGCAGCCGTCGTCGCGGGTGAACTTGGCGCTGACCCGCTCGTTCTTCCAGGTGCCCTTGACCGTGGCGATCTCCGGGCCGCCGTAGATCTTGGTGCACATCTGGTTCGCCGGAACGGGCTGGAACGGGGCCTGCGCCTTCCCGAGGGCGGCGCACGCCTGCTCGGCCTTCGGGTGGTCGCCGCCCGCGGGGTCGCAGGTCAGCGTCCATTTCTTGGCGGGGGCCTGGGCCGACGCCTTGACCTCGATCGTCAGGCTGTCCTTGCCCGAGGGCTGGACGGAGGTGGTGGCGGAGGGCTTGTCCGCGGAAGGGCTCTGGGCCTGTTCCTCGCCGCAGGCCGCCAATGACAGGATCATGGCTAGGCCGGGCGTCGTGAAAAGGAGCGTCCGATACCGCATGCGTGATTCGACGCGGGCGGGGTCCGCGCGGTTCCATGGAGGTGTGATGATTTTCGGGGACGACGTCCCGGCGGTCGACGCGAAGGACGTTCCGCAGGACGCGTACCTGCTGGACGTTCGGGAGCAGGACGAGTGGGACGCGGGGCACGCGCCCGGGGCGGTGCACATCCCGATGGGCCGGCTCAGCGACCGGGCCGGTGAGGTCCCGCGCGACCAGGAGGTCTTCGTGGTGTGCCGGTCGGGCGCCCGCTCGGCGCAGGTGACGGTGGCGCTCAACCAGGCCGGCTGGCTGGCGAAGAACGTCGACGGGGGCATGAAGCGCTGGGTCGAGACCGGCCGGCCGATGGAGAGCGCCACGGGGGCCGAACCCTACGTCGCCTGAGGGTTATGATCGGGTTTGACCGATCGACCGCGGGAGCTCGGGCCATGCCGGGCTGAGAGGGCGGCTTAACGCGGCGCCGCCGACCGCATGAACCTGTCCGGGTAATGCCGGCGTAGGGAGTGTGCGTCCCGTGACGTCCGATGTTCAGTCGCGCCCTCGTGCAGAGGTCCCGTTCACGCTCGACGAGCCGGCCCCGAAGGTGCTGGGCTTCTGGGACCAGAGCGCCTTCTGGGCGAACCTCGGGGTCAGCCTCTTCGCGTTCTCCGGCGCGTACACCGTGCTCGCCCCCGACGAGAACGGCCGGCCGACGCTGTCGATCATGGCCGGGATCGTGGCCATGGCGGTCGGGACCGCGCTGGGCGGGCTGATGCTCGGCCTGGCCGCGGCGCCCGGCGCGCGGACCGGGCAGCCGGCGATGGTGCTGCTGCGCGGGCTGTTCGGGGCGCGGCTGTCGTACGTGCCGACCGTCCTCAACATCGCCCAGCTGATCGGCTGGGGCACGTTCGAGCTGATCGTGATCGCGGACGCGGCGACCGCGCTGTGGGACGGGATCCCGCGCTGGGCGTACGTGATCGCCGCCGGTGTGCTGACGACCGTGCTGACGATCTGGCCGCTGGGATCGGTGCGGATGCTGCGCCGGTACGTGACCGCCGCCGTGATGGTCGCGCTGGTCTACTTCTACGTCCAGCTTCTCCGCGAGCCGCTGCCCGACCTGACCGAGGGCTCCTGGGGCGGCTTCTGGATCGGCGCCGACGCGGCGCTCGCGGTGTCGATCTCGTGGGTGCCGGTCGCGGCCGACTACACGCGGCACGCGCGGTCGGCCAAGGGCGCCTTCGGCGCGGCGGCCGTCGGGTACTCGGTGACGCAGATCATCGCGTACGTGCTGGGGCTGCTGGCGCTGGCCCTGGTCGCGGGCGACTCCGGGAAGGTCTTCGACCCGTTCCTCGGCGTCACGCTCGGCGTGCTGTTCTTCGCGGTGTTCGTCCTGCGCGAGGCGGACCAGTCGTTCGCGAACGTCTACTCCACCGCCGTCTCCATCCAGAACCTCGTGCCGCGCGCCGACCGCAGGGTCCTGACGATCGCGCTCGGCGCCGGGATCACCGGGCTGGCGCTGCTGCTGAACATCGGGGACTACGCCGCGTTCCTGTCGCTGATCGGGTCGGTGTTCGTGCCGATGCTGGGCGTCCTGGCCGCCGACTTCTACCTCGGCCGGGGCCGCTGGCGGGCCGCGACCGGCAAGGCGGACGCGGCCCGGCTCGGCTGGGACGTCTCGCGCCGGGCCCCCGCCCGCTGGGGCATGATCGCGGCCTGGGCGATCGGGTTCACGGCGTACCAGCTGATCTACCCGGGCGCGGTGAGCTGGTGGGCGGCGTTCTGGAAGGACGTGCAGGGCCTGCTCGGCTTCACCCCGCAGGGCTGGATGAGCGCCTCGCTGCTGTCGTTCCTGATCGCCGGGCTCGCCGCGGTGGCGATCGGGCGGCTCGGCGGCGCCGCCGGGCGCCGCCGTTCGCCGCGTGACGCGGAGTGACCCGCCGGTTTCCTGGCGCTGACGTGGTGTTCTTCCGGTAAAGGCCCCCCTATCGTGGGAACCTTTCCAGGGTGGTTGCCCGGCGGCGCCCGGAGGCTCGGTGGCACGATGACAGGCGTGCGGATGGACGTTCACGACCCGATCGCCCGTGCCGTCATCGAATGCGCCGCGGACGCGATCGTGGCCGTCGACGACGGCCTGCGGGTCACGGTGTGGAACCCGGCGGCCGAGCGGATGTTCGGCTGGACCGCCGACGAGCTGCTCGGCCGGGTGCTGCCGATCGTCCCGGACGAGCTCAAGGCCGAGCACAACGCCGTGCAGGAGCGGCTGCTGACCCGGCGCTCCGGCGACGGCGGCCAGATCTCGATCGCGACCCGCCGGTTCCACCGCGACGGGCGGCTGATCGACGTGCGGATCGACAACAGCCTGCTCCAGTCGCGCGACGGCGAGCCGCTCGGCTGGGTCGGGGTCTACCACCCGGTCGAGGAGGACGAGGTCGCGCAGCACCACATGGCCGAGCGGGCCCGGCTGGTGCGCCGCCTGAACGACATCGTCGCCGACCTGAACGCCGAGCTCGACCTGGGCGTCGTGCTCGACCGGATCACCGCCGCGCTGATCGAGCTGACCGGCGCGGACGCGGGCGGGTTCGTCCGGATCGAGGGCGACCGGCTGCGGCTGGTGAACGTGTCCGGGCTGCCCCAGCGCATGCTCGGCACCACCGCCGACCTGCGGTCCAGCCTGGTCGGCGAGCTGATGCGGTCCGGCAAGACGGTCAAGCTGGCCACCGGCGCGCGGCGGCTCGACGACCTGATCTGGTCCGAGCTGGACGGCCTGCACACGGTCGCGCTCGGGCTTTCGTTCCTGCAGAACAGGCCGTACGGCGCCCTGTACGCCCTGTTCTCCGGCCGCAAGATCGGCCACACCGAGCTGGAGCTGCTGGAACTGCTCGCCGGGCATGCCGGGGTCGCGGTGGGCAACGCCGTCGCGTACGCCGAGGTCGTCCGGCAGCGGGCGCACGAGCGGGCGGTGATCGACTCCAGCGCGGACGGCATCGCGGTGCTCGACCGCGACGGGCTCGTCCGGCAGTGGAACCCGGCCGCCTCCGCCCTGACCGGGATCCCGCCCGACGAGGCGGTGGGCCGCCCGCTGCCGTTCGAGCTGCCCGCGCTCGGCGAGATGCTCACCATCCCGCTGGAGACGGGCGTCTGGCTGAACGTGCTGGTCGCGGCGATCGAGGAGACCGGCGAGCTGGTGGTCGACTTCCGCGACGTGACCGAGGCCAAGGCGCTGGAGGAGGCCAAGGACCTCTTCCTGGCCACGACCAGCCACGAGCTGCGGACGCCGGTGACGGTCGTCCAGGGCTTCGCCAGCACGCTGGCCAACCGGTGGGACGACCTGGCCGACGCCGACCGGCGGGCCGCGGTCGCGACGATCGCCGAGCGGGCCCAGTCGCTCGGCCGGCTGGTCGAGCACCTGCTGCGCGGCGCCCGCGCCGGGGCCGACGAGCTGGCCGTCACGATCGAGACGTTCGACCTGGTCAAGGTGCTGGAGGGCGTGGTCGCGGGGTTCCGCTCGCTGTCGGAGCTGCACCGCGTCGAGCTGGAGGTCGAGCCCGGCCTGCCGCCGGCCCGCGGGGACGCGCTGGCCACGGACATCGTGCTGGGGCAGTTGCTGGAGAACGCGTTCAAGTACTCCCCGGACGGCGGCGAGGTCCGCGTCCGGGCCCGGTGCGAGGGCGGCGAGCTGGTGATCACCGTGGAGGACGAGGGGATCGGCATCGCCCCCGGCGACCATGACCGGATCTTCGAGCGGTTCGTGCAGGGGGAGGCCGGGGACCGGCGCCGGTTCGGCGGCATCGGGCTCGGCCTCTACATTGTGAAACGCCTCACAGAGGCGCAGGGCGGCCGGATCTCCGCCCACCCCGCCCGGCCGGACGGCGCCCGTACCGGGACGCGGATGTGCCTGCGGCTTGAGATCGCCGATTGAGGTCGCCCGTACACCCGCCGTGACCTGCGGATCCAAAACGTGATCTTTACGTGAGGTGGCGCCACTGGAACGTTCCGGTCACGCCAGTGTGACGGACGAAACGCACGTGTGAGGAGTAATCCGCCGTTGGGTGGATAGATCCCTAGATGTTCGCGGTCGGGGAGGAGCCCGTGAGGCTCGTTCCGCACGGGCGATGGTGGCCGTGACCGGAGGGTCAGTCGCTCGTTGAGCGGGGGACAGGGTGTTGCGCCAAGGTTTCTGGATGGCCACATTCGGGCATTTCGGTCCTACTAGGCCACGGGTTCGCGGGAGGTGAGGGCGTCGAGCGTCGTACTGCTGCCACACGCGCCGTCCAGCGTCGCGGTCGCCCGCAGGCGCCTGAGCGCCGACCTGGCCGCCTCGGGCGTCTTCGAGGGCATCGTCGACGACGCCAGCGTCATCGTCAGCGAACTCCTCAGCAACGCGCTCCGCCACGCGCGCCCGCTGCCGTCCGGCCAGATCCGCCTCACCTGGAACCGCGTCGGCGACCGCCTCGAACTCGCCGTCAGCGACGGCGGCGCCATGACCGAGCCCCGCCGCGGCCCCGGCACCCTCTCCTCGCTCGGCGGCCGCGGCCTCGGCATCGTCGAGGCCCTCGCCGAAGGCTGGGGCGTCCGCCACGACGACGACGCCACCACCACCGTCTGGGCCGTCCTCCGCGCCTCCAAGGCCGGCGCCGAGGAATCCCCGTCCGACGTCCTGGCCCGCTTCGCCGACTTCGGCGACCTCACCGACGACTGGCGCGAACCCACCTCATCGACCAGGGCGTATCCGGCTTAACGGCCAAGTCCGGACCCCACCTGTCGCGCACCGTTCATCCCCATGTATGGTCCTCTTCAAGCTCGGGCGCTGTCGTGCCCCCGTCGACACCGCCCGAGCTGCCAGCTTTTAATTTTTTGCCCTTGGCGTCAGGCCGTGAACGGCCTTCCTTCGGCGGGCAAAAGCGGCGATCGCTGCATCGCTCCGACTCGCCCAGGGGCTCGCTGCGCGATCAGATGCTCGCTCGCGCTCGCATCTGCCTTCGGACGCGATCGCAACGGTTGGGGTCCGCACACCTTGCGCAGGCCGGCTTGGGCGGTCACGGTTCTTTCTCGGCCTCATGCGGCCTGTTGTATTCGGTGCCTTACGTCGCGTCGGGCTTGCCCTCTCTGCGCCTGCTTGACCGCCGGTGGCCGACATGGCCGGGCCGCGGGCATCGACCTGGTCGGCTATGCCCTGAGCAGTGGGCATGACATGCAGCGGGGGCCGCCTCTGCCGGTGCCCAGTTCGCTTCCGGTTATGCGGATCACCTCGATGCCCGCGGCTTCCAGCTGGGCGTTCGTCTCGATGTTGCGTTCGTAGGCGACCGCCAGGCGGGGGGCTATGGCGAGGGTGTTGTTGCCGTCGTCCCACTGCTCGCGTTCGGCGGTGACCGGGTCCAGGCCCGTGTCGATGACCTTGAGGCGGTCCAGGCCCATCGCGTCGGCGGCGGCCTCCAGGAACGGGCGGGGGCCGTGCACGCGCAGGTCCCCGTTGTCGGCGGTGACCTTGTACGCGGTCAGCGAGTACGCGACCGGGGGGTACATCACGACCGTGTCGACGTCGACCATGGTGCAGACGGTGTCGAGGTGCATGGTCGCGCGTTCCTGGGCGATCGGCACGGCCAGGACCGTGTGGGCGAGACCGGCGTCGAACACGCGGCGGGCCAGGCGCTCCACGCCCGCGGGGGTGGTGCGTTCGCCCGTGCCCACGGCCAGGACCCCGGGGGACAGCAGGAGGATGTCGCCGCCCTCCACGTGCTCCAGGGACGGATCGTAGATCGGTTCGGTGCCGGCGAAGCGCGGATGGTGGGCGTAGATCAGGCCGGTGAGCTCCGCCTCGCGGCGGCGGGCGTCCATGGCGAGGCTGGTCACCGCGACGCGGTCGCCGATCCAGGCGCTGTTGTCGCGGGTGAACAGCAGGCCGGGCAGCGGGTCGATGATGAAGTCGAGACGGTCCATGAGGCGGTAGACGAGGCCGTGCGCGCCCTTCAGCTCCTCGTGGGCCAGGCCGGCGATCAGCACGTGGGCCAGGACCTCGGGATCGAGGTCCTCCAGGTAGTCCCGCACGACGCGGCGCAGCTGGTCGCCCCAGCGGCCGTCGTCGATCACGCCCGCGATCGCGGCCGCGCGCGCCTCCCCGTACTCCAGGGCCTCCTGGAGCAGCTCCGTCACGTAGAGGACCTCGACATCCCGGTCGCGCAGCGCCTGGGCGAACGCGTCGTGCTCCTCCTGCGCCCTGCCCACCCACGGGATGGCGTCGAACAGGAGCTTGTCGCTGTTCCGGGGCGTGAGCCGCTTGAGCTCCGCGCCGGGACGGTGCAGCAGTACGGTGCGCAGCCGGCCGACCTCGCTGGTGACCAGGTGCTCGTGAGCCGTCATCTCCGTCACATCCGCCAGTCTAGGTCGCCGCCGAACAGGTTGATCTACGCTGTGACATGCCCGGAAGACTGCCGGTTCATCTGGCTTCCGCCACGCTGTTGCGGATTTCCGCCGAGGGTGCGGCCACCGCGCTCGTGCTGACGGTCCAGGCCCGTACCGGGCGGGCGGCGGACGCCGGGTTCCTGCAGACCGCGCTGACCTTGCCGTACGTGCTGAGCGGGCCGGTGATCGGCCATCTGCTGGACCGCGCGGCGCGGCCCCGGGTGCCCGCCCTGCTGCTCGCCGCCGGGTACGCGGTGGCGACCGTGGCGCTGTTCCTGGTCGCGGGGCGCTCGCCGCTGATCCTGGCCCTGGCCGTGGCGGCGGTCGTGGGGTGCACGGAGCCGATCGTGGTGGCGCTCACCAGCATGCTGCCGCGCTTCGTCCCGGCCGAGCGGCTCCCCCGCGCGTACGGGCTGGAGGCGTCGAGCTACAGCGTCGCCGCCATCGCGGGGCCGGGCCTGGCCGCCGCCATCGCCGCGTCCGCGGGCGGTTCCCTGTCCGGGGCCGCCATCGTCGCGGCGGCGGGCGCGGGCGCGGTCGTCCTGGCCTTCCTCCGGCTGCCGGGGCCGGGGCGCGAGCCGGAACGGGCCGGCCTGCGGTCCGTGGTGGCCGGCGGGCTGCGCGTCCTGGTCGCCAACCGGGTGCTCCGGGCGCTGACGGTGGCGACGACGTTCGGCTGGCTGGGGTTCGGCGGGGTCGCGGTGACCGCCGTGCTGTTCGCGGAGCACATCGGCGCGGACGCCAGCGCGGGCGGGCGGCTGCTGGTCGCGTTCGCGGCCGGGTCCCTGGTCGGCTCGCTGGCCTCGTCCCGCTGGCTGAAGGCCCGGTTCGCGGAACGGGTCGTGCTGGGCGGGCTGGTCGCGTTCGGCGCGGCGGTCGCGCTGGTGTGCCTGGCGCCGTCGCTGCCCTGGGCGCTGGCGTGCTTCCTGCTGGTCGGCCTGGTGGAGGGGCCCGTCTTCACCGCCACCCTGATGCTCCGCCAGCGGGAGTCGCCGCCGGACCGGCTCGGCCAGGTCAACACCACCGGCGGCAGCCTCAAGATCGCCGGATCGGCGGTGGGGGCCGCGCTGACCGGCGCGTTCGCCGACGCGATCGGGCCTGTCGGGCTGCTCCTGGCCATCGCCGCGTGCCAGCTGATCGGCGCCCTCGCCGGCCTGCTGGTCCTGGTCAGTAGGAGCGGGCGCGGGTCGGCCTCACCCGGATGACGGTGGAGAGCTCGGTGAAAGCCTCCTCGGGTGTCATGCCCGCCCCGTCCATCGCTTCCCGGTGCTTCTCCAGGTAGGCGGCGACCTCGTCGCCGGTCAGCGGCGCGGGGCCGCCGGGCGGCGCCTGGTCGAGCTCGGCGATGCCCTCGATGGTGAGGACGCTGTGCTCCTCGTCGGCGGTGTCGAGATCCAGATGCAGCGCCACCCGGGGGTTGCCGCGCAGGTTCCGGACCTTGGGGGCGGCCGGGGCGCTGATGATCAGGAACGTGTGCCCGTCCCAGGTGTACCCCACCGGCGACGTCTGGGGCTGCCCGTCCGGGGTGACGGTCGTCAGCCAGATGATCGTGTTCGCGCGCAGCCGTCCGTCGGCGCGGACGGCGCGTTCCTCCGCTAGATCGGCGAGCATGAAACCACCATAGGCAATTTGGTGGTGTCTGTCATGGCCGTCCCGGCCGGTTTCTCCCGGCAGGTGCGGACGTCTTCGCGGGGTACGGCGCGGAGCCGCTCGGCGAGGTCGCGGATCAGCCGGACGCGCGGGCGGTTCCACGATAAATCGGTCGACTTCCGATGATCCGGTTCGTACGCTCAGGGCATGTTCTTCGCAGCCGGCACCCGGACGCTCGCAGAGTTCGCTCTGCTGAGCGCGGTGCCGGCTGCCTTCCTCGCCGAGGCGGCGGAAGCGGCCGCAGTCGACGGCGCGCGAAGCTGACCCCTCTCCGTCCCACCTCCGGAGAACCAGCGGAGGGGGGTGGTCCAGACACTCGCGGAATACCCGCGGGGGGTTCTCGCTTTCCTGTACGGACGAAGTGAGGACATCATGGCCAAGCAGCTCTTCGAGCGCGGCAAGCCGCATCTGAACATCGGCACGATGGGGCACGTCGACCACGGCAAGACCACGCTCACCGCCGCGATCACCAAGGTGCTCGCCGAGCGCGGCCTGGCGGCCGCCGTGCCGTTCGAGGGGATCGACCGGGCCCCCGAGGAGCGGGACCGCGGGATCACCATCAACATCGCGCACGTGCACTACGAGACCGCGACCAGGCACTACGCCCACGTCGACATGCCCGGCCACGCCGACTACGTGAAGAACATGATCACGGGCGCGGCCCAGGTGGACGGGGCGATCCTGGTCATCTCGGCGCTGGACGGCGCGATGCCGCAGACGCGGGAGCACATCGTGCTGGCCAAGCAGGTCGGCGTGCGGCACATCGTCGTCGCGATCAACAAGGCGGACGCGGTGGAGGACGCGGAGATCCTCGACCTCATCGAGCTGGAGGTCCGGGAGCTCCTGTCCGAGTACGGGTTCCCCGGCGACGAGATACCGGTCGTCCGGGTCTCGGGCCTCAAGGCGCTGGAGGGCGACCCGTACTGGTCCGCCCGGATCGGCGACCTGCTCGACGCGGTCGACGCGTACGTGCCGGTCCCGGACCGGCTCGTCGAGGGGCCGTTCCTGATGCCGGTCGAGAACGTGCTCACCATCACCGGGCGCGGCACGGTCGTGACCGGGGTGGTGGCCCAGGGCTCGATCCGGGTCGGGGACGCCGTCGAGGTCGTCGGGCTCGGCGACACGTTCGGCTCCGTGGCGACGGGGCTGGAGACGTTCGGGCAGACGATGGACCACGCCGAGGCCGGGGACAACACCGCGATGCTGCTGCGCGGCGTCAAGCGGGAGCAGATCCGGCGCGGCCAGGTGATCAGCGCCCCGGGCAGCATCCGGCCGCACGCGCGGTTCCGGGCGCGGGTCCGGGTGCTGACCGCGGAGGAGGGCGGCCGCAGCAGGCCGTTCTTCCACGGCTACCGGCCGCAGTTCCACTTCCGCACGACCGACGTGCCGGGCGGGGTGGACCTCGGCGGCGAGCGCGAGATGGCGCTGCCGGGCGACACCGTCGAGATGGCGGTCGAGCTCGGCAAGCCGGTCGCGATGGCCGAGGGGCTCGGCTTCGCGATCCGTGAGGGCGGCCGCACGGTCGGTGCCGGCACGGTCACCGGCCTGCTCGACTAGGGCGCTCCACCAGGGCGCTCCACCAGGGAAGGGCCCGGCGGGACGTCCCGCCGGGCCCTTTCTGGGAAACTGCCGAGTACTTCGGGCGTTCACCTGGCGAAGTGGATCTTGTTGTGGTGGGATTCCGCTGATTCCCCCGCTGTTCCACTTTCCAACTGGAGAACGAGTGCGAGCCCCGCGCGCCCTGATCCCCCTTCTCGCAGTCTGCGGCGCCGCCGCGGTCGTGGCCACCGCCGGCGCCGGCGCCGCCATCGAGCTGAACCCCGACGCCCGCGGCCCGGCCCTCGCCGACGCCGCCGAGGAGGTCCCGGCCGCCACGGTCAACGCGATGACCTGGAACGTCTGCGGCGACACCGGCTGCCCGCTCGGCACCCGGCCCGACGAGCTGGTGAAGGAGATCTCGGCGCGGGCCGCGAGCAACGAGGTCGGCGGCCGCCGGGTCCGGATGAACGCGGTCCTCCTCCAGGAGGTCTGCTCGGGACATGTCGACACGCTGCGCGAGAGCGCCACGTTGAAGTCCTGGAGCTGGACGTTCGCCCCGATGCGTTCGGGCGGCGCGAAGCGGGCCTGCGCGAACGGCCAGGGCGAGTACGGCGTCGCCGTCGGCGCCGAGTCCGCCCTGTCCGAGATCGAGGAGACCAGGCTGCCCTCGCCGGAACGGCACGGCCGCTCCGCCGTCTGCGGGACGGTCTCCGCCTGGCAGACCCGGCTGTGCAGCGTCCAGCTGAGCTCGGCGCAGCCGGACGACGACCCGGCCGGGACGTGGCGCGGCAAGCAGATCGGCGAGCTGGCCGGGTTCGCCGAGGAGAACCGGGTGATCGTCGGCGGCGACTTCACCGAGCGGCCCGAGGCCCCCGCCCTCGACCCCCTCTACCGCGACTTCGCCGAGTGCGACCAGGGCCCGGGCGAGTCCCGCACGGGCGCGCCGACCCAGCAGGGCCCGGACGGCGCCGCCGTCGCGAAGACCAGCTACCTGTTCATCACCAAGGAGGCCGGCGCGTCCTGCGGCGTCTCCACCACCCCCGTCGCGGCCTCCGACCACCGGCCGCTGACCGCGGCCGTACGCTTCCGCTGATACGGCACGGTGCCCGCGGCGCGCCGGCCGGACCGGCGCGCCGCGGGACCTGCCGTCAGTGCACCGCGCGGTCCTGGCCCTGCCAGTACGGGGCGCGCAGATCACGCTTGAGGATCTTGCCGGTCGGGTTGCGCGGGATCTCGTCCCGCCGCTCGATCGAGGTGGGGCACTTGAAATGCGCCAGCCGCTCCCGGCACCAGTCGATGAGCTCCTTCTCCGGGACGTCCTCCGACAGCACCACGATGCCCTTGGGCGTCTCGCCCCACTTCTCGTCCGGCACGCCGATCACCGCGCAGTCGGTGACCTTCGGGTGGTTCATCAGGACGTTCTCGACCTCGGCCGGGTAGATGTTCTCCCCGCCCGAGATGATCATGTCCTTGACCCGGTCGTGGATGTAGAGGTAGCCGTCCTCGTCCAGGTAGCCGGCGTCGCCCGTACGGAACCAGCCGTCCGGCAGGAGGGCCGCGGAGGTGGCCTCCGGCATCTCCCAGTAGCCCTTCATGTTCTGCGGCGTCCGGCACAGGATCTCGCCGACCTTCCCGAGCGGCACCTCCTCCAGCGTCGCCGGGTCGACGATCTTCAGCTCGCAGGACGGGTTGGGGATGCCCGCGCTGCGCAGCCGGTGCGCGTTCGGGCCGTCCGGATCGTGGTCCTCGGCCGGCAGGTACGTGATCGCGCCGGTCGTCTCCGTCAGCCCGTACACCTGCATGAACCGCGTCGTCGGAAGCATCCGCATCGCGCCCCGCAGGACGTCGTCGCTGATGGGGGACGCGCCGTACAGCAGCAGCTTCAGGCTCGACATGTCCGCCTCGGCCACCTCCGGGATCAGCTGCATGAACTGCAGCAGCACCGGGACGAGGAAGACGTGCGACACCTTGCGGCGCTCGATGTCCCTGGCGATCGCCGTCGGGTCCGGCTCGCGGGCGATCACGCCGGTGATCCCGTCGAAGATGACGCAGGTGGTCAGCGCGTTGCCCGCCACGTGGTACATCGGCATCGCGACCATCAGCACCGTGTCGTCGCCGATGTCCCAGATGTCATTGCTCAGCGGCAGCACCGACAGGAAGTTGTCGTGGGTGAGCATCACGCCCTTGGGCAGCCCGGTCGTCCCCGACGAGTAGAGCTGGACGAACACGTCGGACGTGTCCGTCGCGTCCCTGGGCTCGCCGGGGTCGTGGGCGTCCATCCAGGCCGCGTAGTCCTCGTAGCCCTCGTGCCCGCCGATCACGATCGTGTGCCGGGTGTGCTCCAGCTTCCCGGCGATCGCGTCCAGGACCGGGACGAACTCCGGCCCCACGATGAAGACCTTCGCCTGCGCGTTGTTGACGATGTAGGCGACCTCGTCGGGCGCCAGCCGGTAGTTGATCGGAACCTGCGCGGCCCCGACCCGCGCCGCGCCGAACAGCTGCTCGGCGTACTCCAGGGAGTTCTTGTCCAGTACCGCGACCCGATCGCCGTGGCCGACACCGGACGCGGCGAGCGCCGCCGCGGCCCGGTCGACACGCCGGTCGAAGTCACGGTAGGTGACGGAAAGATCGCCCGCGTGGAACGCGACGCGATCCGGATGCCGCTGCGCGCGCTCGCGCAGCACCTCAGTCAGGCTCGGCACGGTGGCCCCTTTCGCCCGGTGACCGCCTGTTGGTCAGGGAATCATGCGGTCGCCGGAGGGCCCGGCACAAGCCCTGGAAGGCGGGCTTTCTACCCCTTTTTGGACGTCTTGGAGACCAGCATCACGGCGAGGTACACCAGGACGGCCACGAAGCCGATGAAGAAGAAGAACTTCAGCATCGACATCAGCCAGCCCACCACGCTGAGCACCAGCCAGATGGCGAGCACGACACCAACGATCGTCAGAATTGTCCGAGCCATGCCCTCACGGTAGGCGGTCCCCCTGACACCGTCATCACCCCTGGGGACGACCTTCGCTTCATTGCGCAGCCCTTGGCGTCGGGCGATCAGGGCCTGGCTTGCGCTCGTCCCTGCCTTCGGACGCGATCGCAACGTGGAGGTCGGCGTACGGTTGCTCAACCCAGCTTGCGCGAGCCTCCGTAGTCCGCGTCAGTTGCTCGGCTGCTGCGACGGGCCGGAGTCGGAAGGCGGCAGGGGCTGGTCGAGAGACGTCGCCGGGGGCGGCGAGGGCTGGGCGGGCGGCTCGGGCGGCGGGGCGTACTGGCCGGGCTGGGGCGCGGGGGGCTGGTACGGCTGTGCGGCGGAAGCGGGCTGGTCCGCGGCCGCGGGGGGCGCCGGGGGCGCGTACTGGCCGTACGGGGCGGGCTGGCCGGGGGCCGGGGCGCCGGGCTGGCCGGGCGGCGGGAACTGGCCGGGCTGGCCGGGGGCGGCGTACGGGGCGGGGTGGCCCGGCTGCATGGGCTGGCCGAACTGGCCCGCGGGCGGCTGCGGCTGCCCGTAGGGGCCGGGCTGGCCGGGCTGGCCGAAGGCCGGCTGGAACCCGCCGGACTGCTGCTTCTTGCCGGCGGTCACCACCCGCAGCGCCGCGACGCCGGCGGCCGTCGCCGGCGCCAGCAGCAGGATGACCATGCCCAACAGGTCCATGTTGCCGTACGACCGGAAGTAGAACTCGACGGCCCTGGTCACCGTCAGGCCGCCGCTGAAGAGCTGGTACACCGAGAGGCCGATGACGTCCCCCAGGACGCCCGCGACGAGCGCGGCCGGTGCGGCCAGGAGCGGCGCGATCGGCCCGGACGGCCGCGTCACCAGCACCGGGGCGCCCACGCACGCGCCGACGATCACCGCGAAAAGCGCGTTCGCCGCGCGGACGAGGCCGATCCCGCCGTATCCGAGGTCATTGATCACGAAGCTGAGGGCGATCGAGAGGACCGCGCCGACGAGCACGGCGACGGCGGAGCCGACGGCGAGCGCGCCGAGGACCGCGCCGTTCGACGAGCGGGAGCTGGGTTGCGGCATCCAATCATTAAACCGGGGGCGTCAATCCCGCCGCGAACAGGTCTTACAAGACGATTACGGGATCGAGTGGGACGGTGCGGGCCGCGTAGCGTGAGCCCGTGAACACCGCCGTACCCACCGGCCGCGTCCTGGTCGTCGACGACGACCCGACGGTGGCCGAGGTCGTGGCCCGCTACCTCACCCGCGACGGCCACGACGTCGCCTGCGTCGCCGACGGGCTGCAGGCGCTGCGGGACGCCCACGCGCACCCGCCCGACCTGGTCGTCCTCGACCTCATGCTGCCAGGCATGGACGGCCTGGAGGTGTGCCGCCGGCTCCGCGAGACCTCGGCCGTGCCGATCGTGATGCTCACCGCGCTCGGTGCCGAGACCGACCGGCTGGTGGGGCTGAAGACCGGCGCCGACGACTACGTGACCAAGCCGTTCAGCCCCCGGGAGCTGGCGCTGCGCGTGCGGTCGGTGCTCCGCCGGTCCCGCGGGACGGTCGTGCCCGCGCCCGGCGGGCCGCTGCGGGACGGCGATCTCGTCATCGACGTGCCGGCGCACGAGGCCGAGCTGCGCGGCGAGCGGCTGGCGCTGACCACCCGGGAGTTCGACCTGCTGGTCTTCCTGCTGCGCAACCCGCGGCAGGCGTTCACCCGCGAGCAGCTGCTCGAACGCGTGTGGGGCTGGTCGTTCGGCGACTCGTCGACCGTGACCGTGCACGTGCGGCGGCTGCGCGAGAAGATCGAGGCCGACGCCGCGGCGCCGCGCCGGCTGGTCACCGTGTGGGGCGTCGGCTACCGGTACGAGCCCATCGAGGACGCGTGATGCTCCCCGTCGAGGATCTGCTGTGGGTCGCCTACTACGCGGTGCTCGCGGCGGCCGTCGTCGCGGGCGGTGCGCTCCTCCTTCTCCACTTCCTGCGGAGCCGCTCGGTCGCCGTGCAGCTGGTCGTGCTGGGCGCGGCCACCGTGCTCGCCACGGTCTCCGGCATCGTGGTCATCTCGCTCATGATGGTGCTGAACGACCATGACCGCGCGGTCGTCCTGGCCGTCGTGACCGCCGCCGCGCCGGTGGCCCTCGCCGTGTCCGTCCTGCTGGGGCGGCGGCTGGTCGCCGCGAACCGGACGCTGGTGGACGCGATCCGCGCCGACCGGTTCGAGCCGCCCGCCGCCGCCCGGCTGCCCGCCGAGCTCGCCGAGCTGTCGCGCGAGCTGGAGGCGGCGTACGAGCGGCTGGCCGAGTCGCACCGGCGCGAGCAGGCGCTGGAGGCGAGCCGCCGGGAGCTGGTCGCCTGGGTCAGCCACGACCTCCGCACCCCGCTGGCCGGCCTCCGGGCGATGTCGGAGGCGCTGGAGGACGAGGTCGTGGCCGATCCCGCGACCGTCCGCGACTACCACGGGCGGATCCGCACCGAGGTGGACCGGCTGGCCGAGATGGTCGACGACCTCTTCGAGCTGTCCCGCATCCACGCCGGGGCGCTGCGGCTGTCCCGCGCCCGCGTCGGCCTCGCCGATCTCGTCGCCGACGCCGTCGCCGGCACCGAGCCGCTGGCCCGAGCCAAGGGCGTCCGGCTGCACGGCGGTGTCAGCGAGGCGCTCCCGGTCCAGGTGGACGCGTCCGAGCTGGGCCGGGCGCTGCGCAACCTCGTGGTGAACGCGATCCGGCACACCCCGGGGGACGGGACGATCGAGGTCACCGGCGAGGTCCGCGACGGGGAGGCGCTGGTGACCGTCGCCGACGCCTGCGGCGGCATCCCGGAGGCGGACCTGCCCCGCGTCTTCGACGTGGCGTTCCGCGGCGAGTCCGCCCGCACCCCGGGCGGCGGCGCCGGTCTCGGCCTGGCCATCGCGCGCGGGATCGTCGAGGCGCACGCCGGCCGGATCGGCGTCACCAACGCCGGGCCCGGCTGCCGCTTCGTCGTCCACCTGCCGCTGCCCGCCCCTTAGGGACCGGCGAGGTCTTCCCAAGGGAGCGCGTGAAGGTCCTGCAGTACGCGGAGGAACGTCGCGCGCTCCTCTTCGGTCAGGCGGGAGAGCAGCCGCTCCTCGCGTTCCTGAACGGCGGCCTGTGCCGCGTCCCGCAGCCGCCTGCCCTCCGCCGTGATCGAGAGCAGCCGCACGCGCCGGTCCCCCGGATCGGGGACGCGCTCGATCAGCCCCCGGTCCTGGAGGTCGTCCAGGACGCCGATGATTCGCGTCTTGTCGGCGTGGATGGCCTCCGCCAGGGCGCTCTGGCTCCGTACGGGGCCCTCGTCCAGCGCCAGCAGGACCACGTACGCCCACATGGACAGCCCGTGCGCGCGCAGCACGGGGACCTCGGCCGCCGCCAGTGCCCGGCCGAGCCGGCCCGTCATCGCCGCCAGGTCGGGCCGCCCGTTCCCCTCCGCCATGCCGACAAGATACGCCGCCACAGAAAATGAGCATCGACAAATAATATGCATTTGCCTACTATCTGCCTATGCCTAACATCATCGCCCTCAACCGCCGCGCCGTGCGGCAGAGCATCGACACCGTCTCCCGCGTGACCCCTGCCGACCTCGACCGCCCCACCCCCTGCGAGGGCTGGACGCTCCGCGACCTGCTGGCGCACATGACCGCGCAGCACAGAGGCTTCGCGGCGGCTGCCCGCGGTAAGGGAGAGGACCTGGCCGTCTGGGAGACGCGCCCGGGCGAGGAGTACCCCGCCGCCTACAGGGAGGCGGCAGAGGACGTGCTCGAAGCGTTCGCGAAAGGAGAGGCGGAGGTGTTCGCCCTACCTGAGCTGGGTGCGGGCGTCACCGTTCCGGCGGCCAAGGCGATCGGCTTCCATTTCATCGACTACGTCGTCCACGCCTGGGACGTCGCCGTTTCCCTGGACATCCCCTTCGAGACCCCGGACGAGGAGTCCCTGGAGGCCGCCCTGGCGATCGCGCGGGCCGTTCCGCAGGGGGACCACCGCCTCCAGGAGGGCGCCGCGTTCGGCCCGGCCCTGGAGGTCGGCCCCGGCGCGACGCCGTTCGACGAGGTCCTGCTCCTGCTCGGCCGTACGCCCCGTGCTCAGCGGAGGTCGCGGGCGTCGTAGGTGCACTCCTCGATCGCCTTGAACGTGGGGCACGGCCAGCGCCACATGCAGGCCCGGCAGCGGCGGATGGGGCGGTCGGGGTCGCTGGAGATGCCGCCGGCGTCCTGCGGCCGGTGCAGGTCGAGCAGCCGGGTGCCCAGTTCGGCGAAGGCGATGACCTCCTCGCGGGCGGCGGCGAGGAAGGCGAGGTCTTCCCGGGAGAGTCGGGTGCGAACAGGGACGAAGCCGGACCTGTTCACCAGCCGGGAGAGGTACTGCGTGGAAGCGCGCCAGGAGCTGGACTTCTCCGAGCGGGCGCGGATCGCCGCCAGGCGGTCCCGGAGGCGGGTCTCGCGCGGGTCGGTGATCTGGCCGGTCCTCATGCGCGGCTCCCCCCGTGGATGATCGCCGGGGACGTGCCGGCCGCCGGCCTCTGCCGCTGTCGCACGCCCTCAGCCTCTCTCACCTCGCGGGCCCGTGCGGGCGGATTCCCGCAGGACAGGGGGCATGCGCGGGAATTTTCGCGGAAGATTTCGGGCGTACGTCATATCGGGTTATGACTCGCCCGGGATCCCGACACGGGGTTGTGGAACTCTCTGGCCCGGGCGCCGTTCGCCCGATAGTGTGCCGGACGTGGAGCTAAATGTCTCGACCGCGTCTCAAGGAGGTCACGCCCTCGTCACGGCGAGCGGCGAACTCGACCTGTACACGGCGCCCAGGTTGCAGACCGCCCTGGCCGGACTGCTGCGCGAGGAGCAGATCGACCGGATCGTGGTCGATCTGAGCGGCGTCGACTTCTGCGACTCGACCGGCATGAACGTCCTGCTGTCGGCCATGAAGCGGCTCAAGGAGAGGGGCGGCACGCTGGAGCTGGCCGCGCCCCGCACCGCCGTCAAGCGAATCCTCCAGGTCACCGGCCTGGACACCGTCTTCACCATTGTGGAGGCCGTCCCCGCCATGGACGTCGGCTGACACTCGAACGACCATGCCGCGGGCACCGCGCCTGACGTCGGTGACCGCCCCAGATGGCCTGCTGGGGCGATGCGATGAACACCACTACGATCGCGGGTATGCAGGATGTAGCGGTGATCATCCCGGCCAAGGACGAGGGCGATCGGATCGCGGCGACCGTCAAGGCCGCGCAGGAACTGCCCGGAGCCGGGCTGGTCGTGGTGGTCGACGACGGGTCCGCCGACGGTACGGGCCGCGCGGCCAGGGACGCCGGGGCCCGGGTCGTCCGGCACAGCCGCAACCGCGGCAAGGGCGCGGCGATGGAGACCGGCGCCGAGGCCGTCCGGCTGCTGGACGAGGGGAGCCCGCGGCACCTGCTCTTCCTGGACGCCGACCTGGCCGAGACGGCGCGCGAGGCCGCGCCGCTGGTGGAGCCGGTACGCGCCGGGACCGCCGACATGACGATCGCCGCGTTCTCCAGCACGGTGAAGCTCGGCGGGCACGGGTTCGTCGTCCGGCTGTCCCGGGAGGGGATCCGGCGGGCCACCGGGTGGGAGGCGACCCAGCCGCTGAACGGGCAGCGCTGCCTGACGCGGGCCGCGTTCGACGCGGCGCTGCCGCTGGCCGCCGGGTTCGGCGTCGAGACGGCGCTGACGATCGATCTGCTGCGCAAGGGCTTCCGGGTGGAGGAGGTCGAGGTGCCGCTGGCGCACCGGGCGACCGGCACCGACCTGAAGGCGCAGCTGCACCGGGCCAGGCAGTTCCGGGACGTGGCGCGCGCGCTGGCCGTCCGGGACCCCGCCCTGGCCGCACGGCCGGCCAAGCGCCGCCCGTGACCCCCTGGCAGGGGCGCGCGGGTCTGGGCGCGATCGCGGCGAGTCTCGGCTGCTTCCTGCTGACCGCCCTGCTGGGCACCTCCGTCATGCAGCCGGCGCTGCCGGGCGAGCCGGGGCAGCCGCCGTTCGCGCTGGACGCGGAGCCGTCGCCGTACCTGGTGATCGGGCTGGTCGTCGCGGGCGTGCTGCTCGGGGCGGGCGGCCTCGCGCTGTGCTTCACCGCGGTGGGCCGCGGCTGGCGCTGCCGTCCCGGGCCGCCGGCGGTGGCGGGCGTGCTGGTCGCGGGGGCGTTCGCGTTCCTGCCGCCGATCGGCTCCGGCGACCATCTGAACTACGCCGCGTACGGGCGGATGGCCGTCACCGGGCACGACCCGTACGCGACCCGCGCGGTGGACGTCCCGCACGACCCGGTGATCGGCGCGGTCGAGGAGTGGCGGAAGGCGCCCTCGGTGTACGGGCCGATCGCGACGGCGCAGGAGGCGTTCGCCGCGAAGATCGGCGGCGACTCGATGCGGCTGACCGTCTTCGTGATGTCGGTGATCAACTCGCTGGCGTTCGCGCTGACGGCGCTCGTCCTGTGGTGGACGTCGAAGACCCCGGAACGGCGCCTCCGCACGGCGCTGATGTGGACGTTCAACCCGCTGCTGCTGTTCCACCTGGTCGCGGGCTCGCACAACGACACGCTGGCGATCGCGCCGATGGTCGCGGCGCTGGCGCTGTTCGCGGGGGGCCGGTCGCTGCCGCGGACGCCGGCGGCGGGCGCGCTGGTCGGCGCCGCGATGGCGATCAAGCTGCCGGCCGGGCTGGCCGGCGGCGGGCCCGCGTGGGTCCTCGTCGAACGCTGGCGGGCGTCCCGGGACCGGGGCACGCTGTGGCGGCTCGCGGCGCTGTTCGGCGGGGCGGGCGCGGTGGTGGCCGTGACGTTCGCGCTGGCGGGGCCGCACGCGTTCGACCAGGTCTCGCGGGCGGCGAACTCGGTCTCGCTGGCGACGCCGTGGCATCTGGTCGACATGCTGCTGGGCCGCGGCGGGCACCGCACCTTCATCAAGATCGGCTTCGTGGTGCTGCTGCTGGTGCTGCTCTGGATGCTGGCCAGGGCGCTGCCGTACGACCGCGACGCCGACCCGGGCGCGGACCAGAGCCGGCGGATCGCGGCGGCGCTGGTGCTGGCGTGGCTGTTCTCCGCGCCGTACGAGCTGCCCTGGTACGACGGTTTCGCGTGGGCCGCGCTCGCGCTGCTGGCCTGGTCGCGGTTCGACTGGCTGCTGCTGGCGCACACGGCTGCGCTCAGCCTGGCCTACCTGCCGGCCCGGGACCCCGAGCTGATCGGCCTGCCGGACGATCTGAACTGGCTGGTCACCGTGGTCCGGCCGGTGATCATCCCGGTGCTGACGACGGCGATCCTGATCGCTCTGATGCTGGAGTGCCGGCGGCGACATGATCGTGCTCCAGCGCCCGTACGCTCGCCGCGAGCATCAGCGGGGTCGCGAGGCTGAACGACACCGACAGGATCACCACGCCGGAGTCGTTCACCAGCGTGCCCGCCGCCGCCATGGTCAGCGCGGACAGCAGCGCGGGCCGCATCGTGGCGCTGTGCGCGTACGCGCGGTCCAGCAGCGGGGTGCGCGCCTTGATCGGCCGTACCAGCGCGAAGAACAGGAAGCCGACCGCCCCGGCCAGCGGGATGATGAACGGCCAGTAGCCGAGGCTGCGCAGCATCGCCTGGAACTTGCGGGCGATGGTGTCCCACGCGTCGCCGCTCGCCAAATCCTGCCAGAACCGGCCGAGGTGGGTCGGGTTGGCGCTGCGCGCGTTGACGTACGAGATCAGCAGCACCAGCGCGGCCCCGGCGACCAGGAACAGCGCGAGCCGCAGCGGCGAGACGCGCTTGCCCGCGATCATCAGCCCGAGCACGGCGAACGCCGGCACCATCGCGATCACGCCGCCGAAGTCGCTGCCCCAGGCCGGCAGCCCGTCCACCGCGACCGCGACCACGCCGACCGCCGCGACGATCCCGACGGCGAGCCACTTGCGGCCGGCGCGCAGCGGGTACTCCGCCAGCCAGGCCGCCGACAGGATCGTGGCCACCGCGAACAGCGAGAACGCCTGGTTGCCGAATCCGTAGAACCGGCCCGCGACCAGCGCCGTGTAGCCCATCAGCGCGTTCAGCTGCAGGGACGATCCGGTCATCACGTCCACCGCGAGGACCAGCGCGGTCACCCCGGTGATCACCAGCGCGGGCGCGGTCACCGACCGCCGCCACGGGCCGGCCACCGCCACGCCCGCGAGGAGCCCGGCGAACCCGACGACCGCGCAGACCAGCGCGGGCGCCGGATGCGTGGCCTGCCACCAGGGGAGCAGCCCCGCCAGGAAGCAGGCGGCCGGCGCGGCACCGCCGACCAGCGCGACGATCCGCGTCCCGGCGAGGATCTTGGCCCGGGACTCGGGGGTGCTCCAGCGCCGCCGCCGCAGCGCCAGCGCCGCGAGCCCGTACAGGAGCAGCTGCGCCCCGGCGAGCACCCACCAGAACGTCGGCTGGATGCGCCGGATGGCCTGCGCGGCGACGTCGGCGTTCTCCAGCGTCTCGACCCGCTCGGCCGTCGTCTTCCGCGTCGGCTGGACGCGCCACGCCGAGCCGACCGCCTGCTTGGGCTGCGGCAGCCCGAGGGTCTTGAGGACGGTCGCGGTGGCGTCGGTGAGCGTGACCATGCCGGGCTGGCGGGTCGCGCTGGAGGTCAGCAGGCCCGCGCCGTACGGGCCGTTGGCCGCGGCGGCGACCCGCAGGTGGGGCGTCCGGCCGTTGTCGGCGAGCCCCGCCACCAGGATCGTCGTCCCGGCCGGGACGGCCGACACCACCCGCGCGATCTGCCGGTCGGCGGCGGACGCGGCGGCCCTGCGGTCCTCGACGGTCACCGGCGCCTGCTCGCCGTCGGCGTCCACGCCCGCGTCGACGTACGCGCGGAACACGTCGTCGACGTCCACCGCCGCCAGCGGGCAGCGCGCCCAGTCCCCGGCGGCCACCTCGCCGACCGACCGCCGGTAGTGGTCGACGCGCCCGGAACCGTCGGCGGCGCCGAACACCGCGCCGGGCCCGACGGCGAGCGTGCAGCCGCCGGCGCGGTGCACCGCGTCGCCGAGCAGCCCGACCTGGGCGTGGTAGTCGCCGCCCGCGTTGTCCTTCTTGATCTCCGCCCAGCCGGGCGCGGCCGCGCCCTGGCCCGCGGGCGGCGCCGGCGTGGCGGGCAGCACGCACTCGCCGTGGACGAGCCGGGCCCGCTGCCCGGCCGACAGCGTCAGCCAGCCGTCGGTGGGGCAGGTGTTGACCTTGGTGGTGCGCACGCTGAGGCTGCCGCCGGCGCCCTGCCCGGTGAGCCGCCACAGCGTGGGCGTCGCCTTCTCGCCGACGTCCTTCCACATGAGCCCCGGCACACCGATGAGCACGGTACGTCCGGAAGGCGCGGCGGAAGCGTCGGCGCGGGCCGGTCCGGCGGCCGCGACGCCGCCCGCGAACAGAGCGGTCACCAGCGTGGACACGGCGGCGAGGAACAAGCCGATCTTGAGCCCCCGCGCCATGGCGTCCAGGCTACAGGCCCTTGGCAGCGGGCAGTGGGGGACTTGGGCCAGGATGGGGGGCATGCGTGAAGGCAACGGGGTCCGCGACGCGGGCGTGCGGAGGTGGGCGCGGCCGCCCGAGCTGCTGATCCTGCTCGCCGGGGTCGCCGTCGCCGTGGCGACCGTCGCGCCGATCGTCGTGTGGTGGCTCACCAATCCGCCGGACCAGCGGCTGGTCGACCTGGAGGTCTACCGGGACGGCGGGCGCGCGATCCTGCGCGGGGCGCCGCTGTACGAGGTGCTCACCCAGCCGCCGCAGCTGCTCCCGTTCACGTACCCGCCGTTCGCCTCGCTGCTCGCGGTGCCGTTCACGGTGATCTCGTGGAAGGCGGCGCAGGGGCTGTGGATGGTGCTGCTGTACGCGGCGCTGCTGGTCGTCGTCTGGTACTCGTTCCGCGACCTCATCCGCCGTACGGGCCGCTGGGCGCCGCTCACGATGGGGCTGCTGGTCGGCGCGACCGCCTGGATGATGCCGGTGTTCGACCAGGCGAGGTTCGGGCAGGTCGGGGTGCTGCTGATGGCGCTGTGCCTGGCGGACTGCGTGCCCGGCCGGACGCACTGGCCGCGCGGCCTGCTGGTCGGGCTCGCCGTCGCGATCAAGCTGGTGCCCGGCGTCTTCCTGATCTATTTCCTGGTCACCGGGCGGCGCGACGCGCTGGCCAACGCGGTCATGACGGCCGGGGCGGCGACGCTGGGCGCGTTCGCGCTGCTGCCGAGCGACTCGGTCGACTTCTGGTTCGGGGCGCTGCTGGAGGGCGGCGACCGTACCGGCGCCGTGAACGGCACCACCAACCAGGCGATCAACGGCATGGTGGCGCGGATCTACCTGCCCGACCCGTTCGGCTCGCTGGTGTGGCTGGTGCTGGCGGCGCTCATGGCGTACTTCGGGTTCCGGATGGCGCGGCGCGCGACGCTGCTCGGGGACGCGCTCGCGGGCGTCGAGGGGCGCGCCGTGGACGCCCGCAGCCTCCGCCTCGCGGCCGTCGCGATCGTGGGGCTGCTGTCCGTGCTGCTGTCCCCTGTGGGGTGGATTCACCACCTCGTGTGGATGGTCCCGGTAATCGGGGCTCTGGTGGGCGATGGGCGAGACACGCGAAGACGTCTGTTCGCGGGCGTCGCCTGGGTCTGGTTCCTGTTCCCGCTGCCGTGGTGGGGCGCCAAACTGATCGGCCTCCAGCAGGGGCTAATCACCAAGATTCCGGGCAAGATCGTGCAGGACGCGTTCGGTCTGGCGGCCGTGGCGATGGTGGTCCTGCTCGGTCACTGGCTGGTCAAGCGGATCCCACCGGCCGAGCCCGGTCTCGGAGATCCTTCGCACGGCCGTGCCGAGGTGGGTACGCTCGCCCCGTGATGCTTGTCGCGGTGGCCGTCGCCGGGCTGGTGGCCGGGGTGGCCGGACTCTCGATCGCCGTGGTCGCCCACAACCGGGCCAACCAGGTCGTCGAGGAGTGCTCGGACGTGCTCAGGCGCCAGCTCCAGGCGCTCGGCGGCGGCCCTGACCGCCATGCCCTGCGCGACCTGGCGATCGTGCACTACGACGCGCTCAAGGAGATGTCCGGGCACCGGTCGTTCTCCCTCGCCATGATCAACGCCAACGGCGACGGCGTGGTGGTCAGCTCGATCAACGGCCGTACCGAGACCCGGACGTACGCCAAGGCGGTCCGCGACGGCCACCCGATCGAGCACCTCTCGCCCGAGGAGAACCAGGCGCTGCGCGCCGCCCGGCTGGGCAAGGGCCCCGTCGTCTCCATGGACGACCCGCTGCCCGACTTCGGAACCGGGCCCCGGACCCCGTCCCCCACGCCCTGAGGAACGAACCCGAGTAGAGCGCACCGTAAACTCGGACCTCACCACACCGTTCACTTTCATTCACGCCGCACACCCGCCGGGCCGTTCCGCCGCCACGGCGGAGGAGCCGATCCCTCATGTCACAGCGATTCGCCTATCTCGGGCCGCAGGGCACCTTCACCGAGGCCGCGCTGCGCTCGATCCCGGACTCCTACGACGCCGAGCACCTGCCGTACAGCACGGTCCCCGCCGCGCTGGACGCCCTGCGCCGCCACGACGTGGACGCCGCCGTCGTCGCCCTGGAGAACTCCGTCGAGGGCTCGGTCCCGACGACCCTGGACGAGCTGGCCACCGGCGAGCCCCTCCAGATCGTCGCCGAGGTCCACCTGCCGGTCTCGTTCGCCCTGCTCGTCCGCCCGGGCGCGTCGCTGGCCGACATCAAGACCGTCGCCTCGCACCCGCACGCGCAGCCCCAGTGCCGCCGCTGGCTCGCCGAGCACGTCCCGGACGCCGAGTGGCGCGCCGCCACCTCCAACGCCGAGGCCGCCCAGCACGTCGCCGACGGCCACTACGACGCCGCCCTCGCCGGCGCGTTCGCCGCGTCCCGCTACGGCCTGTCGGTGCTGGCCGAGGACATCCACGACGTCGCCGACGCCGTCACCCGCTTCATCATGCTGCGCCGCCCCTGCCCGCCCCCGCCGCCGACGGGCATGGACCGCACGACCGTGGTCGCGTTCATCGGCGAGGACCACCCGGGCGCCCTGCTGGAGATCCTCCAGGAGTTCGCGATCCGCGGGATCAACCTGACCCTGATCCAGTCCCGCCCCACCGGCGCCGGCCTCGGCTCGTACCTGTTCTGGATGGACTTCGAGGGCCACGTCTCCGACGCCCGCGTCGGCGAGGCCCTGATGGGCCTGCGCCGCGTCTGCGCCGACGTCCGCTTCCTGGGCTCGTACACCCGGGCCGACCAGATCCGCCCGGAGATCCGCCGCGGCACCCACGACGCCGACTTCACCGAGGCCGCCGCCTGGCTGGAGTCCGTCCGCTCGGGCCAGCCCCACGCGTGACCAACCGTGATCACCGGGCTCCCCGCCCGCCGCCAACCGAAGATCGTTCTAGAGCGTCTTGAGCGGGAAGGTCGTCCGGCCCGGCATCACCGGTGTCGTTCAACGCCTCGCCGGAGCCGGTGAGGAAGGGCGGGACGATCACCGTCAAGGGGCGGCTCGACCGGCTCGTGGGGTCGTGGAAGCCGGCCGCGGCCGGGGCGGCGGTCTCCGTGCAGTTCAAGGCGAGCGGCTCGTCCACCTGGACGACCATGGCCGGGATCAAGACCGACTCCACGGGGTGGTTCGGGAAGACGTTCACCGCCTCGAAGGACGGTGCGTGGCGCGCCGTGTACAACGGCAGCTCCACCTACCTCGGGGTCGTGGGACCCGGCGATCACGTGGATGTGCAGTAGGGCGGCGTCTACGCTGCGGTGAATGACGACGTTCGACGAGTACGAGCGTGAGCTGTGGGCCGGGCGGGCCGCCGCGTACGACCGCGGGTTCGCCCGGCTCACCGCGTACACGGCGCCCCTGCTGTGCGAGGCGGCCCGGGCGGGGGCCGGGACGCGGCTGCTGGACGTGGGGACGGGACCGGGCGTGGTGGCCCGCGAGGCGGTCCGGCGCGGCGCCGAGGTGTCGGCCGTGGACGCCGAGCCGGGCATGGCCGAGACGGCGGCGCGGAACGTCCCCGGCCTGGACGTGCGGGTGGCCGTGCTGCCGGACCTGCCGTTCGGGGACGGGACGTTCGACGCCGTCACCGGCAACTTCGTGATCAATCATGTGGGGGATCCGGACGCGGCGCTGCGCGAGCTGCGGCGGGTGCTGCGGCCCGGCGGGCGGCTGGCGCTGACCTGCTGGGAGATGCCCGGCAGCGGCGCGCTGGGGATCGTCCGGGAGGCGATCGACGAGGTCGGCGTGGCGTGGCCGGACGACATCCCGGTGTCGCCGTTCATGGAGTACGGGGAGCGCGCGGCGTTCGCGGACCTGGTCCGCGGCGCCGGGTTCGGCGACGCGGACGTGGACCCGGTCACCTGGCGGCACGTCGTCGATCCGGAGGACTGGTGGGAGACCGGGGCGATGTCCCGGGTCGGCAGCAACGGCGTGATCCTCTCCCGGCAGGATCCGGCCACGGTCGCGCGGGTCAGGACCGCCTACGACGCGATCATGACCCGGTACGCGGTGGACGGCGGGAAGGTGTCGCTGCCCGCACACGCGCTCCTCGCGCACGGGA
Organism: Actinomadura sp. 21ATH; assembly: GCF_041951345.1. Classification (NCBI taxonomy): domain Bacteria; kingdom Bacillati; phylum Actinomycetota; class Actinomycetes; order Streptosporangiales; family Thermomonosporaceae; genus Actinomadura; species Actinomadura sp. 21ATH. The sequence continues at coordinate 273,898 of NZ_JBGNUR010000006.1, forward strand.
CGCGCTAGAGCCGGATACTCCCGCGCGGCGAGGGGCCCCGCAACGGTAGCCTCGGGTCTGTGATTGACCTGCGAGCTCTTCGAGAGGATCCCGAGCGGCTGCGCGCCTCCCAGCGCGCCCGCGGCGAGGATGAGACCGTCGTCGGCACGCTGCTCGACCTGGACGAGCGGCGGCGCGGCGCGCTGTCGTCGTTCGAGCGGCTGCGCGCGGAGCAGAAGAGTTTCGGCAAGTCCGTGTCCAAGGCGCAGGGCGACGAGCGGCAGGCGCTGCTGGCGCGCGCCAAGGAGCTGGCCCAGCAGGTCAAGGAGGCCGAGGCCGAGGCCGACCGGCTCGGCGGCGAGCTGGACGCGCTGCTCAAGAGCGTGCCCAACATCATCGAGGACGGCGCCCCGGCGGGCGGCGAGCAGGACTACGTCGTCCTGGAGCACGTCGGCGAGCCGCCGGCGTTCGACTTCGAGCCCAAGGACCACCTGGAGCTGGGCGAGAGCCTCGGCGCGATCGACATGGAGCGCGGCGCCAAGGTGTCCGGCGCGCGGTTCTACTACCTGACCGGGATCGGCGCGCGGCTCCAGTTCGCGCTGCTCAACCTGGCCATGGAGCAGGCCGTGGCGAACGGCTTCGTCCCGATGGTCCCGCCCGTCCTGGTCAAGCCGGACGCGATGGAGGGCACCGGGTTCCTGGGCGCGCACGCCGCCGAGGTCTACCAGCTCCCCGCCGACGACCTGTACCTGGTCGGCACGTCCGAGGTGCCGCTCGCCGCGTACCACATGAACGAGATCATCACCGATCTGCCGCGGCGGTACGTGGGCTGGTCGTCCTGCTTCCGGCGGGAGGCCGGCTCGTACGGCAAGGACACCCGCGGGATCATCCGGGTGCACCAGTTCGACAAGGTCGAGATGTTCTCCTACTGCGACCCCGCCGACTCCCACCAGGAGCACCTGCGGCTGCTGGAGTGGGAGAAGGAGATGCTCGCCAAGGTCGAGCTGCCGTACCGCGTGATCGACGTGGCGGCCGGCGACCTGGGCGCGAGCGCGGCCCGCAAGTACGACTGCGAGGCGTGGGTGCCGACGCAGAACACCTACCGCGAGCTGACCTCGACGTCGAACTGCACCGAGTTCCAGGCCCGCCGCCTGTCGGTCCGGCACCGCGACGAGAACGGGAAGAACCAGCCGGTCGCCACCCTCAACGGCACCCTGGCCACCACCCGGTGGATCGTCGCGATCCTGGAGAACCACCAGCGGGCGGACGGGTCCGTGCGGGTTCCCGAGGCGCTGCGCAAGTACCTGGGCGTGGACGTCCTGGAGCCGGTCAAGCGCTGATCGTCGCCTATGGTGTGTTCCAGCGGCCGACGGACGGGTCTCGGCGGTGACTGGAAGGTGACATGTCGGACTTCACGCCTCGGCTGATCGCCACCGATCTGGACGGCACCATCGTGCGCTCCGACGGTACGGTCTCGGACCGTACCGTCGCCGCGCTCGCCCGCGTGGAACGTGCCGGAGCCACCCTCGTCATGGTCACCGGCCGGCCGCCGCGCTGGATGAAGGACATCGCCGCCGAGGTCGGCCACCACGGCGTCGCCATCTGCGCCAACGGCGCCGTGCTGTACGACCTGCACACCGAGACCGTCCTGCGCACCCACGAGATCGAGCCGCGGGTGATCGAGCAGGTGGTCCGCAAGCTGCGCGAGGCCGTACCGGAGCTGCGGTTCGCCGTCGAGCACCCGGACGGCTTCTTCTTCGAGGCCAGCTACAACCTCGGCCGCTGGGACGCCCGCCGCTTCGGCGGCCAGGCCGTCGACGACGCGACGCTGTTCAGCAAGAGCGGCACCAAGCTGCTCGCCCTGCACCCGGCCGCCGACCCCGACTCCCTCGCCGCCCAGGCGATCGGCGCGGTCGGCGACCTCGTCACCGTCACCCACTCCTCCGGCCGCGGCCTGCTGGAGATGAGCGCCCAGGGCATCACCAAGGCCAGCGCGCTGGCCGAGTTCTGCAACGAGCAGGGGATCACCTCGGCCCAGGTGGCCGCGTTCGGCGACATGCCCAACGACCTCCCGATGCTCACCTGGGCCGGCACCTCCTACGGCGTCGCCAACGCCCATCCGGACGTCCTCGCCACCGTCACCCACACCACAGCGAGCAACGACGACGACGGCGTCGCCCAGATCCTGGAGAAGTACTACAGTTGACGTCCCCTCGCCCTGGAGCGAGAAATCTCCTTGCTACTCCCAGAGAGGAGCAGACTCGGAGTGGGTTCCTGCTTCATCGTGCCGCGCCGGAACGGAATCCGGTCTCATCAGCGCTCCACAGGCGTTTCGCCTGTCGGCCCGTCCGGCCGCCAGGATGTTGCGTGCCGCGTTCACGTCCCGGTCATGCACGCCTTCCGCATATGCCTGTCGGCGTGCGCGGAGTCCATCGTTGAACACGACCCGAGCGCACCCGAACGCCCGCGCCAACTCCTGCTGTTGGGCGGGCGTCGGGTAGAGGCGGTACCGGTACCGAAGACGCACCTCTGCATACTGCCACCGTGGAGTGACGGTCTGCAGTTGGATGGTTACGTTGACGGGCGCCTGATCGGTTACAGGTAGGGGCCCGAGGTGTGGCGGGGGCCGGGCTTCTCCTCCTCCGCGCCCGGTGGCACCATGCCGGCCGGCAGCGCCCGGCGCATCTGCTCCAGCTGGGCCCGCGCCGCCATCTGCTGCGCGAACAGCGTGGTCTGGATCCCGTGGAACAGGCCCTCCAGCCAGCCGACCAGCTGCGCCTGCGCGATCCGCAGCTCCGCCTCGCTCGGCACCGTGCCCTCGACGAACGGCAGCGACAGCCGCTCCAGCTCCTCGATCAGCTCCGGCGCCAGCCCGTCCTCCAGCTCCTTGATCGAGGACTGGTGGATCTCCCGCAGCCGGGCCCGGCTGGCCTCGTCCAGCGGCGCCGCCTTCACCTCTTCGAGCAGCTGCCGGATCATGCCGCCGATCCGCATGACCTTGGCCGGCTGCTCGACCATCTCGGTCACCGACTTCTCGCCGGACTCGTTCTCGCCCGCGCCCTCGATCGCGATCCCGTTCGGACCGACCACCAGGACCTGCGGCTCCTTCTCCTGCTCCGAAGGCTGATTCATGATCACTCCCGTCTCATCCGCTCAGCAGAATCTTGCCGATGTGGCCGCTCGCCTCCAGCAGCCGATGAGCCTCGGCCGCCTCGGCCATGGGCAGCGTCCGATCGACGATAGGACGGACGTCGCCCTTCTCCAGCAGCGGCCACACATGTTCGCGCACCGCCGCCACGATCGCGGCCTTCTCGTCCAACGGACGGGCCCGGAGAGAGGTGGCGTGGACGGCCGCCCTCTTGCGCAGCAGCGCGTTCAGGTCGAGTTCGGCCCTGGCCCCGCCCTGGAGCCCGATCACCATCAGCCGCCCGCCCGTGGCCAGCGACTCCACGTTCCGCGCCAGGTACTTGGCGCCCATGTTGTCCAGGATGACGTCGTACGGGCCGTACGCCACGAAGTCGTCCTCGCGGTAGTTGACCGCCCGCTCGGCGCCCAGCTCCCGGCACCGCTCCGCCTTCTCCGCGGTGCCCACCGTGCACAGCACCCGTGCCCCGAACGCCCGCGCCAGCTGGATCGCCATCGTCCCGATACCGCTACCGCCGCCGTGCACGAGGAACGTCTCGCCCGCCTTCAGGCCGCCGAGCTGGAACACGTTCGACCAGACCGTGCAGGCCACCTCGGGCAGCCCGGCCGCCTCGACCAGACCGACACCCGCGGGCACGGGCAGCAGCTGGCCCGCCGGGATCGCCACCTTCTCGGCGTACCCGCCGCCGGCGAGCAGCGCGCACACCTCGTCCCCCACCCGCCAACCGCCGACGCCCTCGCCGAGCGCGGCGATCCGTCCCGACACCTCCAGGCCCGGGTACGGGGACGCCCCCGGCGGCGGCTCGTAGAACCCGCGCCGCTGCATCACGTCCGCCCGGTTGACCGCGCTCGCGGCCACCTCGACCAGCACCTCGCCCGGCCCCGCCGCGGCGTCCGGCACCTCGGTCCACTCCAGGACGCCGGGATCCCCGGGCTCGCGAATCACGATCGCATGCATACGGATCACGCTACCGGGAGGTCAGGGGGGACATGGGAACTCGCGGGGGATGCGTGGTATTGACGCAAAGGTATCCTTCGGATGGGCCGATGCCTTACCCGCTCCTGAACCCGACTTTAGAGGCGCGGCCGAGGGGAGAGACGGTGGCAAGGAACGATCACGACGGACGCTCCCTGGAGGAGCGTCTGGCGTCCCTGGACGCGATGAGCGGCGAGGCCACCGGGCCGTCCGCCGTCCCGCCCGCGCCCAAGCCCGCCGCCGATCCCAAGGAGCCCGCGGATACCGGTGATTCCAGCGGTCCAGGCGAACAGAGCGAACAGAGCGAACCGGGAGCGGACTCCACGCTGGTGGAGCCGGGCGAGCAGGTGTCCTCCTCCGAGGCGCCCGCTCCCGCCCTGGAGGAGCCCGAGAACCCGTGGCTGGTGCCGCCGCCGTTCCAGGACGACCTGCCCGCCGAGGCCCCCGGCGCCCCCGGGCAGCCGCCGGCGCCCCCGCCGCCCGGGTTCCCGCCCGCGTACAACGACTTCAACGCCCCGCCCCCGTACGCGGCGTCCGCGCCCCCGCCGCCTCCCCCGTACGAGGGCAGCCCGATGCCGCAGCCGTTCGACGGCGGCATGCTGCCCCCGCCGTACGCGGGCGACTTCGAGCGGCCGGGCCCGCAGCCGCCGAACGAGGGCGGCGAGGTCGCGCCCCCGCCACCGCCGCCGAGCAACGGCCAGAGCTCCCCGCCCCTGGAGCAGCTGCCCCCGTACCCGCAGGGCCCGTACGGCCCGCCCGAGCAGCAGGCGCAGGGCCCGTACTCCCCGGCCGAAGGCGACCAGCGGTTCCTCAACGCCCCGCCCGCCGAGGGCGCCCAGTACCCGTACACCCCCGAAGGCGCCCCAAACCAGCCGCCCCCTCCTGGCGTCCCCTACGACCCGAACCAGCCGCCCCCTCCTGGAGCGCCGCAGGACGCCAACCAGCCGCCGCCGCTGCCTGGGGCGCCGTTCGACGCCAACCAGCCGCCTCCGCCCGGCGCGCCGTTCGATCCGAACCAGCCGGTGCCGTCCGGGGCGGCGCAGGACGCCAACCAGCCGCCTCCGCCTGGGGCGCCGCAGGACGCCAATCAGCCGCCCGCGCCTGGCGTTCCGTTCGGTCCGAATCAGCCGCCTCCTTCTGGCGCGCCCTACGACTCGAACCAGCCGCCCCCTCCTGGCGCGCCGTTCGACCCGAACCAGCCGGTGCCGCCTGGCGCGCCCTATGACCCGAACCAGCCGGCGCCTCCTGGCGTGCCGTTCGGGGCCAACCAGGCGCCTCCGCCCGGGGTGCCGTTCGATCCGAGTCAGCCGCCGCCTCCGCCTGCGGCGCCCTACGACCCCAATCAGGCCGTGCCGCCCGGCGGCGCGCCGTACGACATGAACCCGGGTCCGCCCGCGCCGGTGTCGTACGACCCGAACCAGCCGTACCCCGCGCAGGGGTACGGACCGCCGATGCAGCCGCTGGGGGAGCAGCAGCCCCTCATTCCGGGCATGCCGCCGGCCGGCGGGTACCCGCAGCAGGGGCCGCAGCCGCCCCAGGCACCGCAGGAGCCGCAGACGGCCGAGAGCCTCAGCTCCGAGAACCTCCTCGGTGAGCGCCGCATCGCGCCGTCCGGCGGGTGGCGGCGGGCCGTCTACAAGGCGACCGCGGGGAACGTCCACCCGGGCGAGTCGCAGGCGGAGATGCGCCGCAAGGACCTGGTCGCCCGGGCGCGCCAGCCGGTCGCCGGCGGGCACCACCGGGTGGCCGTGATGTCGCTGAAGGGCGGCGTCGGCAAGACGACCACCACGACCGGGCTCGGCTCGATGCTCGCCTCGCTGCGCGGCGACCGGGTGATCGCGGTGGACGCCAACCCCGACCGCGGCACGCTGTCCGACAAGGTCAAGCTGGAGACGGCGGCGACGGTACGCGACCTGCTCAACAACCGCGACCAGATCCACCGGTACGCCGACGTCCGCGGGTTCACCTCGCAGAACGGCGCCCGCCTGGAGGTGCTGGCGTCCGACCGCGACCCGGCGGTCAGCGAGGCGTTCAGCGCCGAGGACTACTCGGCCGTCGCGGTCGTCCTGGAGCAGTACTACTCGATCTGCATCACCGACTGCGGCACGGGCCTGCTGCACTCCGCGATGGCCGGCGTGCTGAGCCTTGCCGACCAGCTCGTGCTGGTCAGCTCGCCGTCCGTGGACGGCGCGCGGTCGGCGAGCGCGACGCTCGACTGGCTGGAGGCCCACGACCACGGCCACCTGGTACGGAACGGCGTCGTCGTGCTGTCGATGGTCCGCAACCGCACCCGCAGCCAGGTCGACCTGGACAAGCTCCAGGCCCACTTCGAGAGCCGCTGCCGGGCGGTCGTCCGCATCCCGTACGACGACCACCTGGAAGAGGGCGCCGAGGTCGAGCTGGAGGCGCTCGCCCCGCACACCCGCGAGGCGTACCTCAACCTCGCCGCCGTCGTCGGCGACGGGCTGGGGCACCAGCGCCGCCCGCACGAATGATCCTGCTGAGTGGGACGGCCTGATGCGTTCCGGCGGGGACGTGCTGCACATTCGTGAGCCAGCAGCGCGTCTCCGCAAAGGAACCATGGCATGGTCGGCTGGAGTCACCGGTACGCGAAGATCAACGGCCTCGACGTCCACTACGTAGAGGAGGGCGAGGGGCCGCTGGTCGTCCTCCTGCACGGGTTCCCGCACACCTGGTTCAGCTGGCGCCACCAGATAGGGCCGATCGCCGCCGCCGGCTTCCGCGTCGTCGCGCCCGACATGCGCGGCATGGGGCGGACGAGCGGTCCGGCCGACCACCGCGAGTACGGCGTCGACCGCATCGTCGGCGACCTCACCGGCCTCCTCGACCATCTCGGCGAGGAGAAGGCCGTCTTCAGCGGGCTGGACTTCGGGCTGTTCGCGGCGTACGACCTGGCGTACCACCATCCCGAACGGGTCGCGGCGCTGATCGGCCTGGAGAACCCGTTCTTCACGCCGAGCCCGGTCTCACCGCTGACCCTCGCCGCGAAGCAGGCGCGGAAGCACTTCAACCACATCCACTACTTCGTGGACACGCCCGGCGCCGCCGACCGCGACCTGGCCGCGGCGCCCCGCGAATTCCTGCGCAAACTGTTCTACGCGCTCTCCAGCGACTACCACTACCTCGACGTCTGGCGTAAGCCGCCGGGGACCACGTACATCGACGCGCTTCCGGAGACACCGCCGCTGCCCTGGCCCTGGCTGACGGAACTGGAGCTGGAGTTCTACGTCGCCGACTACAGCCGCAGCGGATTCACGGGCGGGCTGAACTGGTATCGCGCCATGGACCTCTCCTGGGAGTACCGGAAGTCGTACGGCGACCGGAAGACGACCGTTCCGTACTACTTCATCGGCAGCGAGCAGGACGTCGACCTGGAGGCATGGCACGGCACCGATCCCCTGGACAGACTGCGGGACCACCACGGCGACGTGCGCGCCGTGCGCATGCTGAAGAACGCCGGCCACATGATGCAGATGGAGAAGGCAGAGGAAACGACGGCCACGATGCTGGAGTTCCTCTCCTGAAGGAGGAGTGGATGACCGACAACCGGGTCGCGGTCGTGACCGGCGCCAGCCGGGGCGCCGGCAAGGGAATCGCGCTCGCGCTGGGCGAGGCGGGCGCGACCGTCTACGTGACCGGACGCACCCGTTCGCCGGGCGACGCGGACCTCCCCGGCACGGTCTTCGCCACCGCCGAGGAGATCGACGCCCGCGGCGGCACCGGCGTCCCGGTCGTCTGCGACCATTCCGACGACGCCCAGGTCGAGGCCCTCTTCCGGCAGGTGGAGCGCGAGCACGGCAGGCTCGACATCCTCGTCAACAACGCCTTCACCATTCCCGACGGCCTGACCAGGAAGGGCCCCTTCTGGGAGAAGCCGCTGGGCCTCCAGGACATGTTCGACGTGGGGATGCGCTCCGCATACGTGTCCAGCTACTACGGCGCGCCGCTGCTCACCAGGAGCGATTCGGGCCTGGTCGTCAACACCTCGTCCTTCGGCGGCCGCTGCTACATGCACGGCCCCGCGTACGGCGCGGGAAAGGCGGCCGTGGACAAGATGGCCCACGACATGGCGGTCGACTTCAAGCCGTTCGACGTCGCCGTCATCTCCCTCTGGATGGGCCTCCTGATGACCGAACGCAACGCCGCCCTGTTCGGTGCCGTTCCCGAGCGCTACCAGTCCATCGCCGCAACCGCCGAATCCCCGGAATTCAGCGGCCGCGTCATCGACGCCCTGGCCCGCCACCCGGACCGGATGAACTGGTCCGGCCAGGTCCTGATCGGCGCCGAGATCGGCGCGGAACTGGGAGTGGTCGACATCGACGGCAAGAAGCCCGCGTCCCACCGCCCCATGCTCGGCGACACCCCCACCTACAGCACCGCGGTGGTCGACTGAGGAGCGCCGCCTCGGTTTCGCCGATGTTCTAGGACAGGTATCGACCTACACGCTTCCTATCGTCGCTAGCGCCGTTAAGGACCAGCGAAAGGAAGCTCGATGACCGAGCAGAACAGTGCCGCGCCGCAGGGCTACACCACCGTCGCGCCCTGGGTCGTCACCGATGACACGGGAGCCTTTCTCGACTTCGTCGCCCGGGCGTTCGGAGGCGAGGAACTGGGACGGGTGGCGACCGCGGACGGCAAGATCGGCCACGGTGAGATCCGGGTCGGCGACACCGTCGTCCTGGCCTTCGACCGGCACGCCGACTGGCCGGTCATGCCGAGCCTGCTGCGCGTGTTCGTGGCCGACGCGGACCGGGCGTTCGCGCAGGCGGCCGAGGCCGGGGGCCGGGTCGTCACCGGCCTGATGAACGACGCGTTCGGGCACCGCGGCGGCCGGGTCAGGGACCCGTTCGGCAACATCTGGTGGGTGGAGAGCCACATCGAGGACGTGCCCGAGGACGAGATGTGGGAGCGGCTCCGGCGGCCCGAGTACGCCGAGGGCATGCGGGTGGCCCAGGAGACCCTCGACGCCGAACTCAGCGGCCGAACCCGCGGCCGCAGCAGCACCCCCGTCGACCCGGCCGGCTGAGCGGCGGCTCAGGCGGCCGGTCTGAGGAGGGCCTGGGCGACGATGACCGTCCGGCCGGTGAACGCCAGTGCCGGAGAGCCGTGCAGCTCGTAGCCGAGGTCGAGCATCTCGCTGACCCTCCGGCAGAAGTCGGCGTCGTCCGGGCCGGTGAGCACCCGGTACCGGGGGAGATCATCGCTGTCGGGCATGCGGTGATCGTAACCCGTGCGGGCGATGGGTTCAGGCGGAGGCTGTGGGATTCGAACCCACGGTACCGGGGTCACCGGCACTGCGGTTTTCAAGACCGCCGCACTCGTCCACTATGCGAAGCCTCCTGGGCAGGCTCCACGATAGCGGGTCGGGTGGCGGGAGTTCACCGGGCTTTCGGCGGGGCGGGTGGGGCGTTGGGCCTGAGGCCGGATGATCCCATCCGTTACCCTCGTCCGCATGTCTGAGACACCGAACGACCCGGCCGGGACCACGCACCAGTTCCAGAACTTCCAGGCGCAGCGGCCGGCCGAGAAGACCTCGAAGGTGAACACCGGGCTGATCGTGGGCATCGTGGCCGCGGTGGCGGTCGTGGTCGTGCTGGCCGTCATCGTGGCGATGATGCTCTGAGCTCAGCGGCCTGAGGCCGAGAAGTGCTGGTAGTCCTTGGTGCCGCTCCAGTCGCCGCCCCAGCCCCAGCCGATCGAGGCGAACGCCTTGACGACCTTGTCGCCGTCGTGGATGACGCCGGGGTCGCGGCGGGAGCGGTCCTTGAACTTGACGCAGTCCTTGTGGGCGACGCGGCCGCTCGAACTGACGTAGGGGTTCTCGCACGGGTTGATGTCGACGGCCGTGCCGAGCGCGTGCTGTGACCAGTTGCTGGAGCCGGTGGCCTGGCGGCAGTTGAACGCCGAGGTGTTGTTGGCCTCGATCGAGTCGAAGTCGCTGCCCTTGTAGACGTCCACCGGCTCCATGCGCTTGATCGGGTACCGGTCGTCGTAGAGCCTCCGGAAGACCTTGACGAGGTCCTCGGCGTGGTCGGCGTTCACGACCAGGCGGCCGTTCGGGTGGGGCTTGTCGTCCATGCCCCAGTACGTCATCTCGATCATGCGGAGGCCGGACGGCGACACGGGGCAGCCCCGGCGCCAGGAGTGCGGAAGGTCGCGGGCGGTGACCTTCTTGATCTCCGACCGGAACGCCTGCGGTGAGGCGGGCGCGGACGGGGAGGCGCTGCCGCCGGTCGCGGTGGGCGGCGGGGCCGGGGTCGTCGGTTCCGGGTCGGAGTCGCGGCCACATCCGGTCGTGGTGGTGGCGAGGGCCGCCACGAGGACCGCCGTGGTGGTGAGCCGTCTGCCTGGCATGACGGCAGGATCGCATGCCGCGGCGGCTTCGCGTGGGACCCCGGATTCGCTACGGTGCGTCTGAGGGCGTGCCCGCCGTTGAAGGGGACGGGGGCGGGTTGCGCGGTGCCGAGTCGTCGTCCCCCGGCCAGGGAGCCGGAATGGGCGATCCCCAGGAGCCTTCGAGCCTGGAGGACGAGATCTTCGCGGTGGCCTCCTCGGTGGAGGAGACCGACCGGGGACAACCGCTGCTGCGGCTGAGTCCGCGGCGTGTCGAACTGCCGCGCCGGGACGTGGGCCTGGCGGCGGGCGGGTTCCTGACGTTCGCGTTCGTGGACGCCGTGATGATGTACGCGCCGCTGATGATGAGCAGCCGGCCCAGCCTGCTGCCGCAGATGGTGACGCTGCTGGTGCTGGCGTTCGGGCTGGGCGGGCTGCTCGTCTGGAAGGTGCGGGGGGCGTGGCGGCCGTTCGGTGTCGGGATGATGCTGGGCTGGGTGTTCCTGACGCTGGTGTCGGTGGGGTTCCTGACCGGCCTGACGACGCTCTAGCCGGTGCCGATGCGCTTCAGCACCTGGGTGAACGCGCGTCCGATGGCCTCCAGGTCGGCGGGGTCGACGACGTCGACGAAGAAGTCCCGGACGGTCTCGACGTGGTCGCGGGCGGCGCGTTCGAGGGTGGCGTAGCCCTCGTCGGTGAGGTGCGCGAAGACCCCGCGCTTGTCGTTGGGGCAGTTGTCGCGCCTGACCAGCCCCTTGCTCTCCAGGCGGGAGCAGGTGTGCGAGAGGCGGCTGCGGGACTGGCTGGCGTGTTCGGCCAGTTCGGCCATCCGCAGGCGCCGGTCGGGCGCCTCGGACAGCCGGACGAGGATCTCGTACTCGGAGACCGACAGCCCGTGCCTGGTCTTCAGGTCCCGGTCCATGATCTCGTTGAGCCGGACGCTGCCGTCCACGTAGGCCCGCCAGTCGCGCTGTTGGGTGGCATCGAGCCAGCGTGGTTCGCTCATGGTGAGAAGTATATGCGCATGTTGAAGATTCAACTACTGCTGGGTTATAGTTTATTATTCAACTAGTGGAGGAGAGTCCGATGCCTGCTGTCACGGCGGATCCGCTCGCGTTGCCCCGCCTGCCGCGCCTGCCCGAGGGCGAGACCGACTGGCGCCGGGTCGCCAAGGTCGTCACCGCGCAGCGACACCTGGAGGGAGAGGGGTTCCAGGTGCGGCGCCCGTTCCCGGGACCGGACCTCGCGCTGGCCGACCCCTTCCTGCTGCTCGACCACATGGGAGCCGTCGAGTACGCCCCTGGAGAGGCGAAGGGGACGCCCTGGCATCCGCACAGGGGGTTCGAGACCGTCACGTACATCATCGACGGCGCGTTCCAGCACCAGGACACGTCCGGGGGCGGCGGGCTCATCGCCGATGGGGCGACCCAGTGGATGACCGCCGCGTCCGGTATCCAGCACATCGAGCAGCCGCCGCCGGAGCTCGTCGCCAAGGGCGGGCTGTTCCACGGCGTGCAGCTGTGGGTGAACCTGCCGCGTTCCCAGAAGTGGGTCCCGCCCCGCTACCAGGACATCGAGGCGCGCGACGTGAAGCTGGTCGCCGCCGACGACGGGTCGTCGCTGGTGCGCGTCATCGCCGGCTCGGTGGCCGGGTACGACGGGCCCGGCGTCACGTACACGCCGATCAACTACCTGCACGCGACCGTCGCCCCCGGGGCCCGGCTCGCGCTGCCGTGGCCGCGGGACTTCAACGCGCTCGTGTACGTGCTCTCCGGGCGCGGCACGGCGGGCGTCGAGGAGATCGCCCTGGACGAGGGGCAGATGGCGGCGTTCGGCGGCTCCCACCACAAGGGCACGGGCGACGGGCTGCTCCTGCGGGCAGCCGGCGTCCAGCCCCAGGCGAGCGCGAACGGCTGGGAGATCCTCGTGCTGGGCGGCCTGCCGCTGCGCGAGCCCGTCGCGCGGTACGGGCCGTTCGTGATGAACACGCGGGAGGAGATCGTCCAGGCGTTCGAGGACTTCCAGGCGGGACGGATGGGGACGATCCCGGCGGAACGCGTCCCGCACCTGTCGTCCGCCGACGAACCGCTGGAGTGATTCCGCGGGTTCCCGTGACGGCCGGGGGCGCGTGCGCTACTGTGTTCGAATAGTCGAACAGAAGTTCGACCAGCACGTTCGCACGCGCGCCCCGGGAGGTGGCAACGGTGGCGACGATGACCTCGGCCGGCCGGGACACGGCGGCACGTTGCCAGGGGCGGCGGGAGCCGTACGCGACACGCCGTACGAGTTTCTACGCAAATCTACGGCCGCAGCTATATCGCCTCATAGAGTCCGAGAGCGTGGACCCCGTGCGCAACCCCTACGCCCCGGGCGCCGGGCAGCGTCCCCCGGAGCTGGCCGGCCGCGACCGCGAGCTGCGGCAGTTCGAGGTCGTCCTCGAACGGGTGGCGCGCGGCCGCCCCGAGCGCAGCATGATCGTCACCGGGCTGCGCGGGGTCGGCAAGACCGTGCTGCTCAACGCGTTCCGTTCGATGGCGATCCAGCGGCTGTGGGGCACCGGCAAGATCGAGGCCCGGCCCGACCAGTCGATCCGCCGGCCCGTCGCCTCGGCCCTGCACATGGCCGTGCGCGAGCTGGCCCCGCGACACCGCGCGCCCGACCGCATCGAGGAGTTCCTCGGCGTGCTCAAGGCGTTCGCGCAGGCGGGGGAGGAGCCGTCCGGCGGCCGCGGCAAGGCCCGCGTCCACCGCTGGCAGCCCGGCATCGACGTGCCCGCGGCGCGCGGCCGCGCCGACTCCGGCGACCTGGAGATCGACCTCACCGAGCTGTTCGTCGACGCCGCGTCCGTGGCCACCGACGTCGGCGCCGGCATCGGCCTGTTCGTGGACGAGATGCAGGACATCCCCGCCGACGACGTCTCCGCCCTCTGCGCCGCCTGCCACGAGCTGTCCCAGATCGGCGGCCCGCTGATCGTGGTCGGCGCCGGGCTCCCGCACCTGCCCGCCGTCCTGTCGGCCAGCAAGTCCTACTCCGAGCGCCTCTTCCGGTACGCCCGCATCGACCGGCTCGACCGCGAGTCCGCCGACCACGCCCTGACGGCCCCCGCCGAACGCGAGCAGGTCACCTTCACCCCCGAGGCCCTCGACGCGCTGTACGGCGCCGCCGACGGCTACCCCTACTTCGTCCAGGCGTACGCCAAGGTCGTCTGGGACGTCGCCCCCGACACCCCCATCACCGCCGACGACATCAAGGTCGCGGCGCCCGAGGCCGAGAGCGAGCTGGCGGTCGGCTTCTTCGGCAGCCGCTACGAGCGCGCCACCCCGGCCGAACGCGACTACATGCGCGCGATGGCGATGCTCGGCGACGACCCCGTCCCGACCGCCGCCGTCGCCGACGAGCTGGGCCGCAAGCCGTCCAGCCTCTCGCCCGCCCGCGACGGACTGATCAAGAAGGGCCTCATCTACAGCGCCGAACGCGGGCTGGTCGCCTTCACCGTCCCCCACTTCGGCAAGTTCCTCCGCTCCCAACCCGCCTGACAGCGCCACCCGCACAACGATCGGCCACCGCGGTCGACTGCTCTATACGGCTCTCTACTCTCCATCCAAGAGAGCCGTATAGAGCCGCATCCCCGCACCACCATCCCCACGTCGGCTCCCTGGACGACCGGGCACAAGCCGGTGCAGTCAGCGCACTACGTCTTTCTAGCAATCTCTAAGGCTCACTCTAGAAAGCCTTAGAGATCTGGATGGGACGCGGCCACGGCGACCGCCGCCCGAGTGTGCTGCGCTTTCTAAAGGACTCTAGGAGCAGGTCAAGAGGGGGCTAGAGAGTCGCAGGCAGGGCGGGAGTGGCGGGCGGAACGGCGGCGACCCGTACGGTGTGTCCGCGTTCGGCGGTGGACACGGCGAACACCAGCTCGGTGTCCCGGCCGTCCACGTGCGCCGGATAGACCACGAAGCGCCAGCAGCCCTCGCGCCACACGTCCAGCGGCACGGCGCTCACGATCGCGTTCTCCGACTCCCTCCAGGCATCGCTCTCGCGCAGCCGCGCGTACGTCTCCGCGAGCGGGCTGCGGCGGCGCTCGCACGGCGTCACCGGCCGCAGCCGCGGGCGGGTGCGGCCGAGCAGGACGGCGATCTCGGGGGACAGCGCCGCGAACAGCGCCAGCTCGGCCAGCAGGACGGCGCCCGCGGCGGACGGCCCGTCCAGCAGCACCGTCAGCCCCGCGTGCGGGGCGTCGAGCGAGACGACCGCCGCGGCGGTGAGCAGCACGGCGCGCAGCACGGTGCGATGGCCGATCTGCTTGGTGCTCAGCCCGCCGAAGCAGCCGCAGCCGGCGTCCGGCCGGCGCACCCGCAGCTCCCCCACCGCCCAGGTGGCGGCGGCGAACACCGCGATCGTGGCGAGCCGCACCGCCAGGTGCGGGGTGATCAGCAGGGCGAGGCCGAGCACGCCCTCGGCGGCGCCGAGCCCGACGTTCGCCCGGCGGTCCTGGCGCAGCGCGGTCGCCCGGCGGAGCCGTCCCGGGACCGGTACGCCGTGCACGTGCGCGGGCGCCGCCGGGACCGGGGCGCGGAACACCAGCTTGGCCAGGCAGGCGGTGAGCAGCACGCCCGCCAGGAGCAGGACCTGGGCGTTCGCGATGTCGTCGGCCAGCGGGCCGCCCAGCACGGGGGCGATCAGCACGGGATCGATCAGCGTCGACGCGACCAGCATGGGGTCGCCCAGGACGGAGAGAACCAGCGCGGGGTCGAGCGGGAGCGGATCCATCGGCACGGGTCAGCCCTCCGCGGGCCGTGCCGGGCCGGCGCCCAGGACGGCGCTGAAGCAGCCGGCGTCGAGGTCGCCACCGAGCGCGACGAACGCGGCGGGCGTCAGCTCGGCGAGCCGCCCCCGCGGGGTGGTGTCGCACTCGACGCACCGGTCGCAGAACCGGGCGGCGACGCAGCCGCACTCGATCACCGGGAGCGCCGCGGACAGGTCGGAGCACGCGTTGTGCAGCGCCAGCTCGCTGCCGATCGACAGGTAGGGGAGGGCGACGCAGCCCGCGGGCGTGTCGGCGCAGCCGCCGGCCTCGCCCTCGGGGTCGACCGCCGGGTACGCGGCGCCGGCCTCGCCGAGCAGCGTGAAGGCGCGGCCCCCGTCCGGCGGCCGGTACGTGGCGCCGCCGAACCAGGTGGCCGTGCCCCGTACCGTCTCCGGCACGGCGGCGCCCGGCTCGGGCGGGGCCAGGTCGTCGGCCCGGTGCCCCGGCTGCGACGTGCCGGGACGGACCGCCGCCGGCCCGTCCGGCGTCCGCACGCAGATCAGGTCGATCAGGTAGCCCGGTTCCAGCCGGGGGTGCCGGACGAGCACGCGGCCGAGGACGTGCGGGGGGATCACCACATGGGTACGCCCGCGATGCGGACCCATGTCCACCTCTACGGTGTCCCGCCCGCACGCCCGGATCGTGCCGGCCACGCGGCCGATGTCCACCCAGACCCGGGCCGCCCCGAGTCCGTCGGACGCCGGCCGGACGATGACCTCCCGGCCCGGCCGCAGCGCGGCGAGGCCCCCGCGCTCGCCATGCCAGATCGTGGTGCCGGGAAGCATCGGTACCCGCACCTCGCCGTCGGCGGTGTGCAGGACCAGCAGGTGGGGGCTGGCGTCCAGGACGACGCCCCCGGTGACCTTCTGCGGACGGCGCGGCGCCGCCGGGGTCGCGCTTCGCGGGTGCGCGGGCGCACCCAGCACGACGTCCCGGTATCGGCGGCGCGCCGGTCCATGACGGCGGGTTCTTGGCGGCATGGCGGCACTCCGGCGTCGATCTTTTAACTCATGGCCACTGCTGTGAGGACAGCTTGTCAAGACTCAACGCCGGGTGACCCGGGTGTCAGCGGATTTATCGCGACAAGTCGGCCAGGGGTTGACCTTCTTTTTACCCGGGTTGATTATTCTCCCCCGGTTGACACAGATATGCCATTTCCGATGGACCGGAATTACGTTCCCCATGCGATCGTCTAATCAAGATCCATCTCGGCGAGGGCCCGGCCGGCCCCTACCCCTGGCTCGGTGGTGACGTGAACCGGACGCGGCACGACGAGTTCCGCGACTACGTGGAGGCCCGCGGCCACATCCTGCTCCGCGCCGCCCTCCATCTCACCGGCGACCGTGCCGAGGCCGAGGACCTGCTGCAGGCCGCCTTGGCCAAGACGTACCTGGCCTGGGACCGCATCCAGGACCGCTCCTCGGTGGACGGGTACGTGCGCCGGGCCATGGTCAACACCCAGATCTCCTGGTGGCGACGGCGCAAGCTGGAGATCTACCCTACCGACGATCTTCCCGACCAGCCGGTCGACGACCACACCCGCCGCAGCGAGCTGCGCGACGCGCTCGGCCGCGCCCTCGACCGGCTCCCCGAGCGCCAGCGCATGGCGGTCGTCCTGCGCTATTACGAGGACATGCCGGAGAACGAGATCGCCGAAGTCCTCGGCATCAGCGTCGGCACCGTCAAGAGCACGGTCTCGCGCGCCATGGCCAAACTACGGGACGACAGCGCACTGGAAGAGGATTTCCCGGGAATTCCGCCCCAACATCCACAACGCCCCTAATTCTGAGCAATTCTCACAAAGAGGAAGATCCACTACCGCTCGGCATCCTCCGGCCGCGCGCCCCGCCCAGCGGCCGGACCGCCCCGCCGCCGGCCGCCGGACCTGCCCGGCTGCCGGGAAGGTCGGGGTTGTGGGGGATGGATAAAAATGAGGTGCCGAGTGCTGACATGGCGGGGCCGTTCGGGCAAGAATCCGGTTCTGGGATCCGTCGAGGCCGGAGGCGCGCCATGTGGAGCACGATGCAGGACTTCCCGCTGACCATCACCTCGATCATGCGCTACGGCACGAAGGTCTCCGGCGGTGCCGAGGTGGTGACCTGGACCGGTGACGGGACGCGCCGCCGCTCGTACGCCGAGCTGGGCGAGCGCGCCGCGCGCCTCGCCGGCGCCCTGCGCGGCCTCGGCGTGGACGGCGACCAGCGCGTGGCCACGTTCATGTGGAACAACGCCGAGCACCTGGAGGCTTACCTCGCCGTCCCCTCCATGGGCGCGGTGCTGCACACCCTCAACCTGCGGCTGTTCCCCGACCAGCTCGTCTACATCGCCAACCACGCCGAGGACCGGATCGTCATCGTCGACGGGTCGCTGATCCCGCTGCTGGCGCCCGTGCTCGACCAGTTCAAGACGGTGCGGCACGTCGTCGTGGTCGGCGAGGGCGACACGGCCCCGCTGGAGAGCGCGGGCAAGGAGCTGCACTCGTACGAGGAGCTGCTCGCCGCCGCGCCCGCCGAGTTCGACTGGCCCGAGATCGACGAACGCTCGGCGGCCGCCATGTGCTACACGAGCGGCACGACCGGGAACCCGAAGGGCGTCGTCTACTCGCACCGCTCCGCGTACCTGCACTCGATGGCCATCTCCACGGGCAACGCGCTCGGGCTGAACGCCGAGGACCGCGTGCTCCCCGTCGTCCCGATGTTCCACGCCAACGCCTGGGGCATGCCGTACGCGGCGGTCATGGCGGGCGCCTCGCTCGTCATGCCCGACCGGTTCCTCCAGGCCGAGCCGCTCGCGCGGCTGATCGAGGCCGAGCGGCCGACGATCGCGGGCGCGGTGCCGACGATCTGGGCGGATCTGCTGCGGTACGTGAAGGAGCACGGCGCCGACCTCAGCTCGCTGCGGCTGGTGCCGTGCGGCGGGTCGGCCGTCCCGGCGGCGCTGATGCGGGGCTTCGACGAGATCGGTGTGCGGATCGTCCAGGCGTGGGGGATGACCGAGACCTCGCCGGTGGCGACGATGGCGCACCCGCCGGTCGGCGCGGACGCCGACGCGGCCTGGGCGGCGCGGGTGTCGCAGGGCCGGGTGCTGGCCGGGCTGGAGATGCGGATCGTCGGGGACGGCGACACGGTGCTCCCCGAGGACGGCGAGGCGGTCGGCGAGGTCGAGATCCGCGGCCCGTGGATCACCGGCGCGTACCACCTGGACGAGGACCCGGCGCGCTTCCACGACGGCTGGCTCCGTACCGGCGACGTGGGGACGCTGTCGCCCGACGGCTACCTGGTCCTGACCGACCGGGCCAAGGACGTCATCAAGTCCGGCGGCGAGTGGATCTCCTCGGTGGAGCTGGAGAACCACCTCATGGCCCATCCGGACATCCTGGAGGCGGCCGTGGTGGGCGTCCCCGACGACCGCTGGCAGGAGCGCCCGCTCGCCTCGGTGGTCGTGCGGGAGGGCGCGGCCGTGACCGCGGAGGCGCTGCGGGAGTTCCTGTCCGGCCGGATCCCGAAGTGGCAGCTCCCCGAGCGGTGGTCGTTCATCGAGAGCGTTCCCAAGACGAGCGTCGGGAAGTTCGACAAGAAGGTCCTGCGGCGCCGGTACGCGGACGGCGAGCTGGTCGTGGAACGGATCGACTGAATTCCGCCGCCGCGTCTCCGGGCATTCCGCCATTTCAGCGTGTCACCGTTCCGATACTCCCTGATGTGTCGCCGAATACGAAGGGGTGGGTGATTGTCACCCCAGCGTCATGTTCATCGTGATTTCCAGGGATCAAGTGGTGCGGAAGGGGCAGCGGGGTGTATGCAAGATGGGCCGAACTATCAGCAGGCCCCGCGAGGGCGGGTCTCCCCCATGCCGGTGCCGGGAGCGCATATGCCCAGGTGGTCCTCCTTCGACGCCGCGGCCGACCGCCGGTTGGTCCATGGGTTGAACGAAGGCGACGACGTTTCCCTGGCGCTTCTCTATGAGGCGTACGCTGAGCGGCTGTACGACTACACGCTGTCCATGACGGGCGATGACAAGGCCGCCGCCGACATCGTGCACGACACGTTCATCGACGCCTGCCGCCGCGCCCCGCGAATGCGCGACCACGCCCGGCTGCGTTCCTGGCTGTACGGGGCGGCCCGGCGCCGCTGCGTGCAGCGCGGGCGGGCACGGGGCCTCCATTGGGAGCACGACGCCGAATTCGGTGACGGCGGCCCGGCGGCGGCGGACGGCGCCGACGGGCCGGGAGCGGCGCGCCGCGACTCCGGCGTCGAACTGCCGCCGTCCGCCGAGCTGCGGGCACTGCTGGACTCCTCGCTGGCCCGCCTGGAGACGGGCGAGCAGGAGGCGCTGCTGCTGGCCGTCCGGCACGGCCTGCTCCCGGCGGAGATCGGCACCGTGCTGGGCGTCTCCGCGCGGCGGGCCGCCGGCCGGGTGGCGCGGGCCCGTACCCGGCTGGACGCCGCGTACGGGATCGAGGTGGCGCTGGCGGCCGAGCACTGCTCCGCCGGCACCCGGACGCAGCGGCGCCCCGAGCCCGAGGCCGTGAAGGAGGCGGAGGCAGAACCGTCCGTCCGGACGGTCGTCGCGGACGCCGCCGCCAAGGAGACCGCCAAGACCGCAGGGGACGCGGGGGACGCGGGGGACACAGAGAAGCCGCGCGGCTCGGCGGCCGTCCTGGCGCCCCGTACACCGACGCCCTCCCGCCGGAGCGCCTGCCGGTCCCTGCCCGGCGCCCGGCGGCGCCCGGCCCCACGTACCGCGCCCGCGGCCGCTCCCGCGTCCGGCCACCACTGCGCCGCCTGCGAGCGCCGGGCCGGCGTGTACGCGGCGGCGCTGCTGGCGATGGCGCCGTCCCCGGTGCTGCCCGCGGCGCTGCGGCACCGCGTCATCCACACGGCGACGGACTCGGAACTGGCCGGGTACCGGGCCGACATCGCGGCCCGCGGCGGCGGCCTGACCCCCGACGGGCTGCCCAGCCAGCCGGACATGCCCTCGCCGTTCACCCGGCGCTGGCTGTTCGCGGGCGGCGGCATGGCGGGCGCGCTGGCCACCGCCGTCCTGATCGCGCTGCTGATGGGGCCCGGCGGGCTCGGCGACCCGACGATCTCGTGGCCGCCGTTCCAGACCGGCCCGCAGCCGTCGATCACCCAGCAGGGCCCGGACGGCCGGTCGTCCGGCGGTGCCGGCGCACCGGTGCCGCCGCAGGCCCAGGCGCCCGGGAGCGGCGGCCGTCCCGGCGCGCCCGCGACGCGCGGCCCGTCGTCCCCGGCGCCCAGTTCACCGGCGCCGTCCTCGCCCGCGCCGCCGAAGCCGCCCGGCAGCCTGGCGGTGAGCCCGGCGAAGGTGGAGATGTACGGCACCAAGACCGCCCAGGTCCGGCTGACCGCCGAGGAGGGCCCGGTCTCCTGGAACGCCGTCGCCTCCTCCGCGAAGGTGTCGGTCTCCCAGCCGCAGGGCGGGCTGCCCGAGGACGCGCAGACCAACGTGACGATCACCCTGGACGCGGGGCTGCTCAACCTGCCGGGCGAGGCCACGGTCACGTTCATCGACGCCGAGACCGGCGAGACCCGCGAGGTCGCGGTCGTCTGGGGCGCCTCGCTCCTCTGACGGCTCTGCCGGCTCTGAGGCCGGCCGTCGCGGATCAGCCCTCGACGGCCGAGGGGGCGGCGTTCTCCGCGGCCAGGTGGTCGCGGATCTGCTCCAGCTGCGTGCCGAGCGCGGCCTGCACGCGCGCCTCCATCGCGCGCGCGATGAACGGGTCGACGACCATCTTCACCAGCGGCCGCATCCGGCGCACCATCGCGGCCATCTCGGCGATGTCGTCCCCGCTCACGGCGCCCGCGTCGTCCTCCAGCCGCTGGAACACGTGCTCGCGCACCAGCCCGACGAACCGGCCGGCGATCACGTCGCAGTCGTCCCGGATCTCCTGGGCGATGTCGAGCACCGCCTCCAGCGGGATCCCGGCGGCGACCAGCTCCTCGCCGACGTGCAGCAGCCGCGGGCTGGGCACCCGGAAGTGCTCGCCGTCGCCCGCCGCCTCGACCAGGCCCAGCTCGATCGTGCGGGCCAGGTCGCGGGCGACCTCCTCGTCACCGGCGCCGGGGCTGAACGCCTCGCGCAGCTCCTCGAACGTGACGGTCCCGGGGATCTCGTCCGACCACGGGTCGGTGAGCACCTTCTCCAGGCCGAGCACCTCGCCGACGTCCTTGCCGGTCTCCCACGCCGAGATCAGGTCCTTGATGATCGCGAACGTGTAGCCGCGGCCGAGCAGCTTGCCGATCAGCCGCAGCCGGGCGAGGTGCGAGTCGTCGTACAGCCCGACGCGGCCCTCCAGGCGCGGCGGCGGCAGCAGGCCGCGGTCCTGGTAGGCGCGGATGTTGCGGACCGTGCTGCCCGCAGCCTGGGCCAACTCGTCGATTCGGTACTCGGCCATGCCCCGTCCGCCGGTCGCCTCTCTGGTCCACCCTGGTCCTGGTCGGTCTTCTTGACCGCCTTGATCTTACGCGCCACGATTGTTACATCGACCGATGGCACATAGAGGTGGTCATGGCTGGTCCCCGGGAGCCCCACGATATCGAGGAGACGCTCCTCGGCGGCCCGCTCCGCTACACGCGCAAGGAGGTCGCGGAACGTTCCGGGATCTCCGAGGACGAGGCCCGCCGCATCTGGCAGGCGCTCGGCTTCCCCGCGCCGCCCGACGAGGAGGTCGCGTTCACCGACCGGGACGTGGCCGCGCTGCGCGAGATCAGGGGCCTGCTCGGCCACGAGATGGTCGACGAGGAGATGGTGCTGCGGCTGTCCCGCGCGGTCGGCCAGACGATGGGCCGGCTGGCGAGCTGGCTCGGCGACGTCTGGCTCCAGCGCTACAGCGAGCTGCTGCCGCCGGACGAGCCGGTCACCACCGAGGCCGTCGTCGCCGCCCTGGAGGCCACCGAGGAACTGCGGCCCGCGTTCGAGCGGCTGCTGATGCACGGCTGGCGCCGCCAGCTCGCCGCCGCCGGGCTGCGCGCCGCCGGCTCCAGCGCGACCGCGACCGCCGATCCCGCCGCGGGCGTCGCGCTGCTGGCCGCCGGGTTCGCCGACATCGTCTCGTTCACCCGGATGAGCCGCCGCATGGACGGGCCCGAGCTGGCCGACCTGGTGGAACGGTTCGAGACCGCGGTCACCGGGATCGTCGCCGAGGAGGGCGGCCGGGTGATCAAGACGCTGGGCGACGAGGTGCTGTTCGTCGCCGACGAGCCGCGCGCCGCCGCCGAGATCGGCCTGCGGATCGCCGAGCTCTCCGAGGAGGACCCGGACTTCCCGCGCGTCCGGGTCGGGCTCGCGTACGGCGAGGTCATCTTCCGGCTGGGCGACGTGTTCGGCACCCCCGTCAACACCGCCGCCCGCCTCACCTCCACCGCCCACCCCGGAACGGTCCTCGCCGACACCGGGCTCGCCGACGCCCTGCCGCGCGGCTCCTACGACGTCTCCTCCCTGCGCCCCCGCAACCTCCAGGGCCTCGGCCGGGTCCGCATCCGCCTCCTCCGCCGCGCCTGAACGCGCCGTTCAGCCGCGGCGGAGCTCCTCGATGACGCTCGTGAGGCCGTCGGTGCCGTGGCCCTGCGCGATCCTCCGCTCGACCAGCGCGTGCATCTCCCGGAAGCGCTCGGCGCCCACGCTGATCAGGTGCTCCAGCACGGGGGCGTGCTCGGCCAGCGACGCCGGCCCGCGCGGGTAGTCGCGCGAGGTGACCTCCCGCGCGGTGTCACCGGCCGACTGGGCGACATATCCGAACTGCCGTGCGGCGAACGGCGCGAACGCCTCCGGGTCGTCCACGAACGCCAGCGCCCGCAGGTAGGCGAGCATCGCGTCGTACCAGAGGCCGTGCATGGTCAGGTCGTACAGGCACGCCTGGCCGGGGTCCTCGCCGACGAAGTGGAACGTTCCGAGCAGGTCCAGCGCCTTGCGGTGCCGCTCGTACACCGCCCGCGGCCCGCCGATCAGCAACGTGGCGTCCGGGCCGCCGATCTGCGCGGGCGACGCCTGGACGACCCCGTCGAGGTAGCCGGCCCGTCCCGCCGCGACCCGGCGCGCCTGGTCCGGCGTCCCGGTGGTGAGGTTGACCAGCGGCCGGTCCGGGGCGGTGCCGTCCAGGATCGCCTCGGCCGCCGTGTAGTCGCTCACGCACAGGACGCCGAGCGCGCCGGCCGCCAGCGCCTCGGCGGGCGTCGCCGCCCGCGTCGCGCCCCGTTCGACCAGGTCGCCGTCCTTGCCGGGGGTGCGGTTCCAGACCACGACCGGGTGGCCGTGATCGAGGAACGTCCGCGCTAGGGCCGTACCCATCGCGCCGAGACCGAGCACCGAGATCGTGTCCATGCCGTCCGTCCTTCCAAGTTAAGTTACGAGTCGTAACGTAACACTAGAATGGACGCGTGCAACAGTCCCGCGGAGGCCGTCCCCGCGACAGGCGGATCGACGAGGCCGTACTGAACGCCACGCTCGACGCCCTCGAACGGGACGGCTACGTCCGCCTCACGTTCGAGGACATCGCGCGGCGGGCCGGCACCACCAAGCCCGCCCTCTACCGGCGCTGGCCCGACCGGCGGCGGCTCGTCCTCGCCGCCCTCGCCCTGCGCCTCGGCACCGTCCGCACCCCGGACACGGGCTGCACGATCTGCGACCTGAACGAGGGCATCAACGTCTTCGTCGCCGCGTTCGGCCGGATCCGCCCGGACGTCCTGGCGCCCCTCCTGGCGGACTGCGGCACCGATCCGGCGCTCCGCGAGACGTTCATGGCGACGCTGTTCGAACCGCCGCGCGCGGCGGTCGCCGAGATGATCGACCGCGCCGCGGCACGCGGCGACCTGCACGCCGGCCTGGACCGCGGCCTCGTCCTGGACATGCTCGGCTCACTCGTCCACTACCGGGCCCTGTTCGGGCACGCCCCGACCACACCCGCCGAGGTCGAGCGCGCGGTCGAGGCCCTGCTGAGAGGGATCGCCGCCGATTACCCGGCCCTGGTCGAGCACAGCCGCCGGCTGGCCCACCCACACCCCTGACAGGGACGGCGATCAGCCGGACGCCTGGTCGCTGTCCTTCAGCGCGCCCCACCCGTGCCACCGGTCCACGGTGATCCACGCGCTGATCCGCGCCCGCACGCGGTCCGGGTAGGGGGATCCGCCGTAGTGGCGCGAGAGGCGGTCGATGTCGGCGAGGTCCTCGTCGCGGTACGTCTCCGTGACGCGCCCGATGAGGGTGACGTGCGTGTACCAGTTCTCGTCCAGCACGGTCAGCGAGACCCGGGGATCCCCCGCCAGGTGCTTCAGCCGGATCCGCCCCTCGTCCATGTTGACGAGGGCGCGGCCGTTCTCCCACAGGTACCAGGTCGGCGTCGTGACCGGCGTGCCGTCCGAACACAGCGTGGCCATGACGCACGGGTTGGGCTTCGCGAGCAGCGCCTCGGCTTCGGGCGGCAGCGGCGGCTTGGACATGCGGTCTCCAACGGCAGGACGGATACGCCCGATCACCTACCCCCGACCGGCAAGATCGACACAGCGCCACGGCCGTGAAACGACCCGCGGGGATGCATCGTGCGACGCATCCCCGCGGGTCGGTGGCGGAGGATCGGGGATTTGAACCCCGGATGGGCGGTAAACCCAAACCGCATTAGCAGTGCGGCGCCATAGACCGGACTAGGCGAATCCTCCAGAAGCCATCAGGCTCACGACAGGTTACCGGTCAGCGGCCCGACCGGCAAAGTGCGGGCGGGGACCCGCTCAACGAGGCCCCGCCCGGCACCGATCAGAGGCCCGCGGTGCCGCAGGCCTTGCCGAGCTCGGCGGCGTTCTGGATGAACGAGCTGGTGCCCGAGCTGCTCGGGGTCTTGCCCGACCCGAGGTTGCTCATCATGGTGGCCAGCCCCTCCAGGTCCGTGGCGACCTTGCCCGCGGCGGTCTCAACGTCCCCGCCGGCCTTCTGGCCCTCGGAACGGATCTTCGAGGCGGTGTCGCGGTAGAGCTGCGCGTTCGCGGCGGCGCTGGCACCCGGGTTGCTCATGTCCGGCGAAGAGATCTTGCTCTGCACGGACGACAGCTCGGTGCGGATGTTCTTGCACGCGGCGTCCTTGTCACCGCCCCCGGCGACGGAGCTCAGGGCGCCGCAGCCGGTCGAGGTGAGCAGGGCTCCGCCGATGACGACGACGCCGGCCAGCCGGATGGCGGACATGCGCATAGGGGGTTCTCCTTCAAGGGGGTCACGTGAGGCTTGGGCCCTCACGCCACTTGTATATCGGTCGCCACATTGGGCGCACCACACAGCCGAACGGTTCCCTCACGCTCCGCGAGATCCTTCCGGGGCACGGGCACCCCGTTCCGTGCCCTACACTGGAGCACGTTGCCGAGGCGGGGAAGCTGCTAGACTCCCCTCCGGCATCAGGTCACCGACCAGCCAGCAGCCGTAGCTCAATGGATAGAGCATCTGACTACGGATCAGAAGGTTGGGGGTTCGAATCCCTCCGGCTGCGCCCCAGGTAAAAGCCCCCTTGCGAGTTCCGCAAGGGGGCTTTTTGCTGCCCGTACAGCAGCAAAGTACAGCTACGACGCCATTCCAGTGCCCTTATCGCCGGGCCGGTGAAGATGGTCCCCGAGCCGCTTGAGTGCGGCCCTGGTGCTCTCTGAGGGAATCTCGGTGTAGATCTCCATGGTGATGCTGATTCGACTGTGCCGAAGGATCTGCATCGCGACGCGGGGATGGATGTCCAGCGCGGCCAAGAGCTTGCCGCAGGTGTGCCGGGTGTCATGGACCCGGATCACCGGGACGCCGGCAGCAGCACAGCGCGCCTCGAAGGCGCGATTGACGTTGCGAGGCTCGATCGGTCGGCCGGTGCGGGTCGTGAACACCAGCCCGCTTGACGTCCACTCCTTTCCTGCGGCCTGACGTGCGACCGCTTGCTGACCCTTGCGGAGCCGCAGCGCCGCAGAGCACGGCCCGGGGAGCGGAAGGACATCAGTGGAGCCGTCCGTCTTGGTGCGCTCCTTGTGGATCAGTCGGTTAGCGACACGCTGCAACTGCCATCCGATCGCCAGCTCCTCAGCGTCGAAATCGACGTCGGCCCAGCGCAGCCCGAAGACCTCGCCCTTGCGCATGCCCATTCGGGTAGTCCTTGCAGCACTCCCCCACAGCGCAGCAGCGTTGACGCTTGCGAGCGTCCTTGTGCTCCACCTTCCGCTTCGCGTCCTTCCCTTGGGCGCAGCACTGGCAGGCCCCAGGAAGCTTGTTCAGCCAAGTCTGAACGTCCCGCACAGTAAGCCGGTCAAGGGCGCCCGCTTCGCGGTCGCCGGCGGCCGCCCGCCCCGGCGCGTCGGGCGTGCGGCCTGTTCCGTCCGGTCCCACCGCGCCGCGTCGCCCGTCCGCCTTTGCTTGCCGGGATTCAACCGTGAAGCCTCCGGCGCGCGAATACGAGCGCTTGTGAAGCATGCTCACCCGGGTTGAGCAGAATCTGAGCCTCGACATCGAATCCGGTGTCACGGAGCCAGGACGACACCTGGTCAGGCTGACGGAGGTGGACATGGACCTTCATCGGCTGACCGCCATACCCCTCCGTCTTCAACTGCGACCCGTCGCCGATATGGAACAGGAGTTGAAGCGGTCCACCTGGGCGCAATGCTCGGTGAAAGTGCCGGAACACGGTCAGCACTTGTTCATCAGGGATGTGGATCAAGGATTGCCAGGCGAGCAGGCCAGCAACCGAGACATCCGCAAGATTTGGGTCTGTCATAGAACCCACGTCGAACCGAAGGCCCGGATGATCGCGTCGTGCCACGTCGATCATCCCAGGTGAAAGGTCAATGCCGAACGCGTCTAGACCGAGTTCGTATAGGTGGGCGGTCACGTGGCCCGGACCGCAGCCGACATCCGCCACAGGACCGCCACCAGCCGCCCGCACACTGTCAGCGAACAGCGCAAGAGCCGCGCGAAGGTACTGATGCCCAGCGATGGCATCGCGCACCAGAGCGGCGTAGCTGGCTGCGACCGTGTCGTACGAGATTCGGGTATTGGTCAACCAGTCGTCCGTGTCCATGATCGGCACGGTAGCCCATGACGACAAGCCGTCCGCCGATCTTCGGATGGTGAACGGACCGGGCCGGTTCAGTGGGGCGATCGGTGAAGCGAGCGCGAACCAGGGGGCTGCGCCGCCCCCTGGACCCCCGCGAGCCGGAGTGCTCATCCGCGCGAATCCGTCTGTCACACCGTCTCGCCGTTCGCGCGGATGAGCACTCCGGACCGGCTGAGGTGGGTGCGATCCATGGGCGTCCACTGTCGAACAGGGGAGTGTAGCTGTACGTTGAGAGGGCTGTGGGAGCCCGCTTCCGCCAGGTCAGGGCGGTAGGAGTACAGCAGAGAAGTACAGCAACACCGGCACACAGCGGCTCACCTCCACGATCACCGGCACCCGCTTCTAGCTGGGCGGGAACGACCGAGCACGGGCCTGCCAGTTGCTACGGATCAGAAGGTTGGGGGTTCGAATCCCTCCGGCTGCGCCACAGATCAAAGGCCGCTCTTCATCATGGAGAGTGGCCTTTTTTGCTAGCGCCCTTGCCAACAGCCGCCTTTATACGACGACCAGGTGAACGGGGTCGTGCCGCCGGACGGGCTCGGCCGGCGGCTACCCTCGCTCGGAAGACGATGCCTTACTGTCCGTACCGCGCTCGCGGTACATGCGCATCAGCGTCACTGCTCCGCCGCCGAAACCGATGAGAAGAGCCACGCCAGCGATCCAGAAGGCGGGGGCTCCGGGCTCGACACCGGTGAACGAGCCGACGGCGACCGCCAGTGCCCACGTGGCGAAAGCGGACACGGCCAGCACCGCGGCACCCCGATCACCTTGCCGCTGCCACCGATAGAACATCACCATCATCCCCGCAGCGCCCAGGTAGAAGGCGGCTCCCTGTAGGGCAGTGGACCAGCTCCGCCCAAATATCAGGAAGACCGCCACTACAGAACTGATGGTCATCAGGAGAACCTGAATGGATACGGCATTCGGCCTGTACGGCATCCTGCACCTCACGAGGCGGGAAAGGACCACGCCCATCTTCGGTCAGCTTGGCTCTTGATACCTCCCATGACCGGACGTGGCCGACATGTGCAGGCGGCCCCCGCGAGCCGAAGCCGCCGAACGAGGGCGCTCGCCCTCGCCTCCTGCGGCAGCCGGAATCTGGACCTTCGGCGTGGGAGGCTTGCCGGATGATCGGTGGAGATGATCCGCGGCCGCGATGGATCGCTCGGCTCGTCGACGAATTGAGTGCGTTCTTGCAGGAACGGGTCGTGCTCGTGAAGCCCGTCGAGGAGTGCCTGGTGGACGGCGACGCCTTCTCCTGCCTTATCCGTAGCTCGCCCCCAGAAGGCAACGGCTTCCGGTTGTGCTGGGAAGGGGTCCTGGGGATGCAGCCGAGTGACGGAAAGCCTCACATCAGCGTCTCGCTCTTTCTGTACGGCAGGAACCGGCGACTCGGGTTGATGGGACACGCCGAGGGCAGCGTCCTGGAGATCGACTACGAGGGTTCGCCGGGGCGCGGCGGGCGGTGGGGGGCTCCTGAATGGCTGCCCGACGAGTTCGGTGAGTACCTCGCGTACGACTCGTGGAGCGGTGAGCCCTCCTAGCCGAGGGCGTCGCCCGGCTTGCCCGGGAGGAGTTTCAGGGCGCCGCGGGAGACGCCGACGCACAGGGCCGTGGGGACGAGCACCGCGAGCGCCCCGAGCAGGCTCGCCAGGAGAGAGGTCGCGATGGTCGCGTCGGTGGCCAGGCTGACGAGGAACGTGTAGACCATGGCCAGGGCTCCGGCCGCGGCCGAGGCGGCGAGCCACACGGTGAGCAGGCGCCCGCTCTTCGCGGCCGCCTCTCCGATGACGCTGGCCGGTATGAACAGCAGCGGAACCAGGACGACGCCCACGGCGCCGACGAGCAGGACCAGGAAGGGCCCCGCCAGCGGGCCGCCGGTGTCCGTGCCGGTGACGAGCGCGTACACGAGCAGGGCGGCGTAGGCGACGACGCCCTGTAGGGCGAACGCCAGGCAGGCGACCACCGCACCGACCACATGCCTGCCGGCTTGTACGAACACAACGCCCTCCCCATGCCGGTACAGCGCGCCGAGCGGATCAGGCTGCTGTGAAATGCCTGGATCGTGATCGTATCGGGCGTTCGGTGAGTGCCGCGCGTACGACTCGTGGAGCGGTGGATGAGCAGGCGTCGAGTCTGGTTTCATTGCGCGGATGGCGGTCAGACGGAACTCTCGGAAGATGGCGGCTAGATGTTCATCAATGTGCGCCGGCCGCCGAGAGGCGAGCCGTACGCCTGCCCATGCTGCGGTCACCTGACGCTCCAAGAGCGGGGCTACAACGAGATCTGCCCGGTGTGCTTCTGGGAGGACGACGGCCAGGACGACCACGACGCCGACGAGAGCCGCGGCGGCCCCAACCGCGGGCTCAGCCTCACGGAGGCCCGGCGCAACTTCGCCGCGTTCGGCGCGAAGGACCGCCGCGCGCTCCGGCACGTCCGCGATCCCCACCCGCACGAGTTCACGGAACGGCCCTCGCCCGCCGACTGAGTGGGAGTGCGTGCGTTCATCTCCGGGCCCGCCGGGGTGTGGTGGCTTGCGCCTAGACTTCGCCGCATGGAGATCACTGACGCGGTGCGGATGGTCTTGGCGGAGTCCGCGGCCTTTCCTGAGTTGATGCGGGTCGCGCGGGACGCCCATGACGAGCTGGCGGCGGGCCGCCGCGTTTCGCACGACGCGCTCGGCTGGATGCTCCGGGAGGCGAGCCGTAAGGGGCTGTACGGGGTGCTCATCGAGAAGCACGGGCACGCGGCGTTCGATGACATGGTCGTCGTGCTGTGCAAGGAGATCGACCGGCAGGCGCCGGTGTTGAGCCGTTGAAGGCCCTGCTGGACGTCGCGCTCGGGGCGGCGGATGTCGCTCGCGGGCTGATGGTGTCGCGGGGGCCGGGCGTGGTCACGGCCAAGGGCGACCGGGACATGGCGTCCGAGGTGGACTACGCCGTCGAGCGTGCCGTACGGGAGTTCCTGCGCGAGCGTACGCCCGAGATCGCGGTCCTCGGTGAGGAGGAGGGCGGCAGCGCGGACGCGGAGCTGCTGTGGGCGGTCGATCCCGTGGACGGGACGGCGAACTTCGTCCGGGGCATCCCGCTGTGCGGGTTCTCGCTCGGGCTGGTCAGGCGGGGGCGGCCCGTGGTGGGCGTGGTCGACCTGCCGTTCCTGGGGACGCGGTACCACGCGGCCGAGGGGCTGGGCGCGTTCGAGGGCGGGCGGCCGGTGCGGGCGAGCGCGACGAAGGACGTCCGGGACGCGGTCGTGTCCATCGGGGACTACTCGGTGGACGAGGGCGCGGAGGCCAGGAACCGCGTCCGGCTGGAGTTGACGGGGCGGCTGGCGGCGAACGTCCAGCGGATCCGGATGGTGGGGTCGGCCGCGATCGACCTGGCGTGGGTCGCCGACGGGAAGCTCGACGCGTGCGTGATCCTGTCCAACAATCCGTGGGACACCGCGGCGGGTGTCGCGATCGCCCGGGAGGCGGGGGCGGCGGTGCGCGACCTGGACGGGAGCGAGCACACGACGGGGTCCGCGGCGACGCTCGCGTTCGCGCCGGGCGTGCGGCCGGAGCTGACGGCGCTGATCGGGGACGTCCGGGAGGGCCTCGCCTAGCGCGTGATGCGGATGGGGCCGGCGGCGGGGGCACGGTGTTCCCGCGGGCATTGAACGTGAATGACAGTTGAATGTTGATTTCTGGTGCCATCGAACCCGTTGACTGACATGTCCGGGCTGACCAGCATCTTCATCGATCGACTTCGTGAGACGGGCCGTCCCCCGAGCGGCCGCTCCCGCGTAGAACGGAGTTTCGATGAGAAGGCGCTTCCCGCTGGTCGCGACGCTGGCCGCCGTGCCGCTCGCGGTCGTGCTCGCCGCCCCCGCCCAGGCCGTCACCCATCATGCACCGCTGGCGATGGCGCCGGCGGGGCAGGGGATCGAGGGCCAGTACATCGTGACGCTGAAGAAGGGCGTATCGGTCGGCGACACCGTCTCCAAGCGCGGCATCAGCACGACCCACCGCTTCGGCAAGGTGCTCAACGGTTTCGCCGCCCGGATGAGCGCCGAGCAGCTCCAGCGCATGCAGCGGACCCCCGGTGTGGCGTCCATCGAGCAGGACGGTGTCGTGTACGCCAGCACGACGCAGAGCAACCCGCCCTCGTGGGGCATCGACCGCATCGACCAGACGAACCGGCCGCTCTCCAGGAGCTACACCTACACCGCGACCGGCGCCGGGGTGAACGCGTACATCATCGACACCGGGATCGCGACCTCGCACTCGGACTTCGGCGGCCGCGCGACCAACGTGTACGACGCGGTCGGCGGGAACGGCCAGGACTGCAACGGGCACGGCACGCACGTCGCCGGCACCGTGGGAGGCAACGCGTACGGCGTCGCCAAGCGCGTCAACCTGCGCGGCGTGCGCGTCCTCAACTGCCAGGGCAGCGGCTCGTTCTCGGGCATCATCGCCGGGATGAACTGGGTCGCCGGCAACCACGTGAAGCCGGCCGTGGCGAACATGTCGCTCGGAGGCGGCTACTCGTCGTCGGTGAACTCCGCCACGAACAACCTCGCCTCGTCCGGCGTCTTCGTCGCGGTCGCCGCAGGCAACGACAACCGGAACGCCTGCAACTACTCGCCCGCGAGCGCGGCCAACTCCACGACGGTCGCGGCCAGTACGAGCACGGACGCCAAGGCGTCGTACAGCAACTACGGCAACTGCGTGGACGTGTACGCGCCCGGCTCGTCCATCACCTCGACCTGGCTGAACGGCGGCACCAACACGATCAACGGCACCTCGATGGCCAGCCCGCACGTGGCGGGGGTCGGGGCGCTGTACAAGTCGGCGAACGGTGACGCGTCGTACTCCACGATCCGCGGCTGGATCACGTCCAACGCCACCAGCGGCGTGATCACCGGCAACCCGTCCGGTACGCCGAACCTGCTGCTGAACAAGCGTTCCCTCTGACCAGTAGTCCCTCGGGCGAGAGCCCTGGGGGTCTGGGGGTCCGCCCCCGGAAGTGACACTGCCAGGAGGGCACGACCCCGGGAGGCCCGGCTCCGGCGCACCGCTCCCAGAGCGCCGGGGCCGGGCCTTGCGGCGCGGTCAGGAGCGCTCGGCCATGGCGGGGCCGATGCGGCGCCGCGACCAGCCGAGGTAGAGCGCGGTGCCGGCGGCGGCGACGGCGGTGAACGTGATGACCATGCTCCAGTCGATGTACCAGGGCCGGTCGGTGTCGCGCGGCCAGCAGATGTTGACGGTCTGCACGGCCAGCCACACCGCCGCCAGGTAGGTCACGGGCCCGCTGAGCCGCCCGAGGGTGAACGGGCCGGGCCGCCAGCCGCCGCGCAGGTGCTGGACCGCGGCGCCCCAGACGGGCAGCCCGAACGCGACGTAGAACCCGACGGTCGTGAAGTTGACCAGTACGGCGTAGAGCGTCGAGCCGGAGAGCAGCACGAACACGGCGGCGCCGGCGCCGGTGAGGACGATCGCGTTCACCGGGAGCCGTTCGGTGCCCGCGAGCCGCCCGAGGACGCGGGAGCCGGGGAGGGCGCGGTCGCGGGCGGAGGCCCAGATGACGCGGGACACGGCGGCCTGGACGGCGAGGAAGCTGGCCAGGAAGCCGATGACGAACATGATGAGCAGCGGCCGCCCGACGGCCGAGCCGAAGTGCGCGACGAGCGTGTCGGCCACGGGGTCGCCGTCCGCGGCGGCGGACATGTCGGGGATGGCGAGGATGAGGCCGGCGGCGGAGTACATCACGATGGCGCCGACCGCGAGGAGGGAGAAGATGAGCGCTTTCGGCACGTCGCGTTCGGGGCGTTCCACCTCTTCGGCGATGGCCCCGGCCGCTTCGAAACCGACGAACGACCAGCCGACATAGGCGGTCGCTGCCAGCAGCGGCGCCCCTAGCAGCGGAGCCCCGCCGATCCCCTCGAAGAGGACGCCCACCGGGTTCTCCCGGTAGAACAGCAGCAGTACGGTGCCCAGCCCCACGGACGCGAGGACCTCGCAGATGAGGCTCGCGACGACGAGCGTCTTCAGGGTGCGGCGGCCGACGATGTTCGCCAGGCTTCCCAGGACCAGGATCCCCAGCGCGGTCGCCATCGTCGCGGCCTTGCCGGGCTCGTCCACGCCGAACGCCTCCAGCAGGAAGCCCGCCGCGCCGTACGAGAGCGTGGAGAGGGCGATGGTCAGCCCCCACATGTAGGCCCACGCGGCGAACCAGCCCGCGCCGGGGCCGCGCACGTGCCGCGCCCACTGGTAGACGCTCCCTTCGTACGGCCAGCGCGAGGCCAGCTCGCCGAAGACGCACGCGACGAGGAGCTGCCCGGCGAGGACGATCGGGAACGCCCACCAGAACCCGGGGCCCGCGGCCAGGAGACCGAGCGTGAAGATGGCGTAGAGGGCGACGATGGGGGACACGTCGGCGAACGCGAGCGCGGTCGCCGTGCGCAGGTCGAAGCCCTTGCGGAGCGTCTGGGACGCGCGGGGCGGCGGTGGCTTGGCGGTGGACGTCATCGGCCGTTCCTCACGGGCGGGACAGGTGCCTCGGGCTCAGGGCGAGCCCCCGGACGTGCCGGGCGATGTCGCCCAGCGGGGCGAGCCACACGTCACCGGCGCCCGCCACGTACTCGATGAGCCCCTCCAGCGCGGCCGCGCGGCCGGGGCGGCCGGACAGGAAGGGATGCAGGGTCAGGACGAAGCAGCCGCCCTCGCGGCGCATCGCCTCGTACTCGGCCCGCCACAGCTCAACGGCCTTGGCGGGGGTCTCGATCAGGCCCGAGCCGGAGAGGCCGGGCAGGTAGCAGTACTGCTCCCAGTCGTCGAGGCCCCAGTGGACGGGGATCTCCACGATGGACGGCGCCGCCGCGAGCCCGGTCGCCAGCTCGTAGGGGACGTCGGCGTCCATCAGGCTGGTGTCGTACAGGAAGCCGCGTTCGACGAGCAGCCGGGGCGAGTCGTAGGTGAGTTCCCACATGGGCGCCCTGTAACCGGCGGGGCGCACGCCCGCGACCTGTTCCAGTGCGTCCAGGCCCCGGTCGAGGATTTCGGCCTCGGCGGCGGGGTCCACTCCTATCAGCGGCTCGTGCAGGTAGCCGTGATGCGCGATCTCGTGTCCCGCGTCGGCGATCGCCTGTACGGCGTCCGGGTGCCTGTGCGCGGTGAAGCCGGGAACGAAGAACGTCGACCGGACCGCCTGCCTGGCGAGGATCCGCAGCAGGCGCGGCAGCCCGGTCAGCGGCCCGTACGCCTGGTGGCTCAGCACGCCCGGCCGCCCGGCGGCCGCCGGGGACGCCGCCAGCACCGCCGACTCCGCGTCCACGTCGAACGTGAACGACGCCGCCGCCCGCGCCCCGCCGGGCCACGGCACGGGATCCGCCGGGCGCGTCAGGCTCACGTCCGCGCCTTCGCGAGCATGCCGACCAGCTCGTACACGACCGTCGCCGCCGCGATCGAGGTGATCTCGGCATGGTCGTACGCGGGCGCGACCTCGACCACGTCGGCACCGACGATGTTCAGCCCGGCCAGCCCGCGCAGGATCCCGAGCAGCTCGCGGCTGCTCAGCCCGCCGCTCTCCGGCGTGCCGGTGGCCGGCGCGAACGCGGGGTCGAGCGTGTCGATGTCGATCGACAGGTAGGCGGGCGCGTCCTGGACGCGCGCCCGGATCCGGTCCGCGACGCCGCGCACGCCCAGGTCGTCCACCTCGGCGCAGTGGACGATCGTGAAGCCGAACCGGGCGTCGTCCACCAGGTCGCGCGGGTCGTACAGCGAGCCCCGGATCCCGACGTGCGCGCTCGCGTCCCGCATCAGCAGGCCCTCCTCGGCGGCGCGGCGGAACACGGTGCCGTGCGTGTACGGCTCGCCGAAGTAGGTGTCCCAGGTGTCCAGATGCGCATCGAAGTGGACGAGCGCCAAGGGGCCGTGCAGGGCGTGCGCTGCTCTCAGCGCGGGCAACGCGACCGTATGGTCGCCGCCGATGATGACCGCGGGACGGCCCTCGCCGGTGAGTTCGCGCAGCCCCGCCTCCAGTTCCCGCAGCGCGTTGCCGATGTCGAACGGGTCGCACGCGATGTCCCCCGCGTCGACCACCTGCCGAGAGGCGAACGGCAGCACGTCCAGCGCCGCGTTGTACGGCTTGAGCAGCCGCGACCCCTGCCGTACGGCGGCGGGCCCGAACCGTGCCCCGGGCCGGTACGTGACACCGCTGTCGAACGGCGCCCCCACCACGGCGATGTCGAACCGGGGCACGTCCTCGCGGCGCGGCAGCCGGGCGAACGTGGAAGGCCCGGCGTACCGGGGGATCCGCAGGGCGTCGGCCTGCCCGGCCGGCTCCTGAGGGTTCATGGGTTCCTCCCTGGGCGCGGGCTATATGCGGGTACGGGTCGTACCGCCGTTGACGTGCAGGATCTGCCCCACCAGCGTCGGCAGGCGCTCGTCGCACAGGAACGCGACCGCCGCCGCGATCTCGTCGGGGGAGGCGATGCGGCCGAGGGGGACGCGCGCCGCGTACCGTTCGCGGATCTCCTCCACGGGCACTCCGGCGTCGCGGGCGTCGACCTCCAGCTGCGGCGTGTCGATCACGCTCGGCGCGATCGCGTTCACCGCGATGCCGAACGGGGCCAGCTCCCGTCCCAGCGACTTGGTGAGCGCGATCATCCCGGCCTTCGCGGCGGCGTACGCGGACGCGTTCGGCCAGCCGGTGACGCCCCACTCGGAGGCGACCATGACCATCCGGCCGCCGCCGCGCTCCGACATCCCGGGCAGCACGGCCTGCGCGCACGCGAACGCGCCGCCCAGGCCGGTGTCCACGATCCGCCACCAGTCGTCCAGGTCGTGCTCGGCGAGCGGCGCCATCGTCATGTACGCGGCGTTCGCGACGAGGACCCCGACCGGCTCCCCCGCGCGCTCCTCGACCTCGGTGACGAGCCGTTCGACCTGCTCGGGGTCGGCGATGTCGGCGGGCACGACGATCTCCCCCGGCGGCGCCGTCCCCGGGAGGTCGGTGGCCGCGACCCGGAACCCGTCGGCCGCCAGCCGCCGCGCGACCGCCCGGCCGAGGCCGCCCGCGGCGCCGGTCACCAGCGCGACCGCCATCAGATCACCGCCCCGGCGTTCGGCGAGATGATCTCTCCCACGCAGAACGTGCCCTCCTCGACCAGGTACGCCGCCGCGAGCGCGATCTCCTCCGGCGCGCTGAGCCGCGCCGCGGGGAGCCCCTGGAGGTACGCGAGCCGCCGCCAGGGAGAGTCCGGCGGCAGCAGCGGCGTGTCGGTCGGCCCGGGCGCCACCCCGTTCACCCGGACGCCCGCGGGCGCCAGCTCCGCCGCCAGCGACCGGATCAGCCCGATGACCGCGCCCTTGGCCGCCGCGTAGTGCGCCTCCCCGTCGCCGCCGCCGATCGCCAGCTCGGAGGTGACCCCGACGATCGCGCCGGAGCCGCGGTCCGCCATCGCGGGGGCCAAGGCGCGGCACACGTTCAGGAGGCCGCCGAGATGGACGCGCAGCATGCGCCGCCACTCCGGCCAGGCGATGTCGGCCAGCGGCGTGATCGCGTAGTGCCCGGCCGCGCACACCGCGGCCTCCACCGGCCCCAGCTCCCGCTCGATGCGGCGCACCGCCGCGCGGACCTGCGCCGGCTCGGAGACGTCCACGCCGATGCCGTGGTCGGCGGCCGGGGCGGGCCGCAGATCGAGCCCGGCCGTCCGCCAGCCGCGCCGTCCCAGCTCGGCCACCACCGCCGCGCCGATCCCGCTCGCCGCCCCGGTCACCAAGACGATCCGATCGGTCATAGGGTCTCCCTGATCGCCAGAAGCCCAGGCAAACCCGCCGAGCGGCCGTGCGGCAAGGGTTTGTGCGAACCTTGGCCAACCGCACCACCCGGCCGCCGCCATGTCGCCGAGTTGGCCAACACCTGTTCACGGAACGGTCATACGCCCCATCCGCGGTGAGAGGCTGGAGGCGTGGACGACGATCTGCGGCTGACGGTGGGGCGGCTCCTGGAGGTGCCCCGGTTCCAGCTGCGCCTCGTCGCCGGCGCCGCCGGACTCGACCGCCCGGTCCGCTGGGCGCACTCCACCGAGCTGCTCGACCCCGGCCCGTACCTGCGCGGGAACGAGGTCGTCCTGACCGTCGGCGCCGCCCTCGGCGACGCCGAGCGCTGCGCCGAGTTCGCCCGTTCCGTGCACGCCAGCCGCGGCAGCGCGATCGGGTACGGCATCGGCGACGTCCTCCCCGAATCCCCGCAGCCCCTCCGCGCCGTCTGCGAGGAACTCGGCCTGCCGCTCCTGGAGGTGCCGCCGGAGGTGCCGTTCCTGAGCTTCACCGAGTGGTTCGCCGAGCAGATGGCGACCTCGCGGACCGAACGGCACGGGCGCGAGGAGACCGGCCGCCTCTTCCAGCTGGTCGCGAACGGCCTCGCGTCCCCGGAGGCGCTCCGCAGCAGGCTGGACGAGGCGGGCCTGTCCGACGAGTCCCTCGCCGTCCTGGCCGTGCCGTCGACCGACCTGCCGGAACGCCTCGACACGTCCCGCGGGGCCGTCCTCGGCGTGGACGGCAACATCGCGCTGCTGGTGGTGGGCAGCGAAGAGCACGCCACCGAACTCGCCCGCTCCTGGGGCGGCGTAGGAGGGATCGCGACGCCCGGTCCCCTGGAGCAGATCCCGCAGGCGCTGGCGGAGGCCATCTCCGCGCTGGAGACGGCCGGGCGCGGCGGCACGATCGTGCGCGCCGCCGACCTCGCCACGTTCGAGGGTCTCCTGAGCCGCCTCGAACGCCACCAGATCGCCCCGTTCGCGGACCAGATCGCCCGCCCCCTCACCGACCACGACGCCGTCCACGGCACCGAGCTGGCCGAGACCCTGCGCGCTTTCCTGCGTACGGACGGCGCCGCCGGCTCCGCCGCGCGCGAGCTCCACCTGCACCCCAACACGCTGCGGCACCGCCTGTCCAGGATCAAGACGCTGACCGGCCGGGACCCGCTGGACTTCGGGGACCGGGTGGCGCTGGCCATCGCGATGTGGGCCGTCCGAGGTGACCGTTAAGTTCGCCTGTATGGCGATCAGATACCTCAAGGGGGACGCGACCTCGCCCCAGGCCAAGGGCGTGAAGGTGATCGCCCACGTCTGCAACGACCTGGGCGGCTGGGGCAAGGGCTTCGTCCTGGCCGTCTCCCGGCGCTGGCCCGCCCCGGAGGCCGCCTACCGCGCCTGGCACCGCGACCGCGCCGCTAACGACTTCGGGCTGGGCGCCGTCCAGTTCGTCCAGGTCGAGCCGTACATCTGGGTCGCGAACATGGTCGCCCAGCGCGGCGTGAAGCCCAGCCGCAAGAACGGCCCGCCCATCCGGTACGAGGCCCTCGACACCTGCCTCGGCGCCCTGGCCGCCCGCGCCCTGGACCTGGGCGCCTCCGTCCACATGCCCCGCATCGGCTGCGGCCTGGCCGGCGGCAGGTGGTCCAGGGTCGAGCCGCTCATCGACGGCCGCCTGACCGCCCGGGGCGTGGACGTGACCGTGTACGACGCCGGCTGATCGGCGGGTGTACCCAGGTACACCCCGCCCGGGTGTCCAGGGCCATGTTCCCCCGCGCCGCGCACCGGCAGTGTTGATCACGGTTGATCACGGTTGATCACGGTTGATCACGTCGGAGCACGCACCAGAGGAGAACCCCTTGCCGAACGCACCCTTCCCGGCCCGCCGGGCGGTCATCGCGGCCATCGCGGGCGGCGCGCTCGCCGCCACCCTCGCCCCGGCCACCGCGACCGCCGCGCCGGCCCGCCCGAAGCCCTCCGCGGACCTCCAGGCGGCGGTGGACCGGCTCGTCGCCGACGGGCAGCCCGGCGTGATCGCCCTGTCCCGCCGGAACGGCAGGGTCGCGCACGCCACCGCGGGCGTCGCCGACAAGGCCACCGGGCAGGCGATGGACCCCCGCCTCCAGGTGCGGGTGGCCAGCGTGACCAAGACGTTCACCGCCACCGTCGTGCTCCGGCTCGCCGCCGAACGCCGCCTCTCCCTGGACGACACCGTCCACCGGTGGCTGCCCGGCGTCGTCCGCGCCAACGGCAACGACGGCGCGAAGATCACCATCCGGCAGCTGCTCGCGCAGACCAGCGGCCTGAACGACTACACGGCCGACCCGCGCGTCCAGACCGACCCCCGCCGCACCTGGAAGC
The DNA here is from genome assembly GCF_041951345.1 of Actinomadura sp. 21ATH. Lineage (NCBI taxonomy): Bacteria > Bacillati > Actinomycetota > Actinomycetes > Streptosporangiales > Thermomonosporaceae > Actinomadura > Actinomadura sp. 21ATH. The sequence goes on from NZ_JBGNUR010000006.1 coordinate 313,396, forward strand.
CCCGCGAGCTGGTCGACATCGCGCAGGAGAAGGCGCCGCGGTACGCGCCCGGCACGTCCTGGAACTACTCCAACACCAACTACATCCTCGCCGGGATGGTCGTCGAGAAGGTGGCGCGCCGCTCCCTCGGCACCGAGCTCCAGCGCCGGATCCTTCGCCCGCTGGACCTGCGCCACACCTCCCTGCCGGTCGCCGAACGGACCTTCCCCGGCCCGTACGTCCACGGCTACTGGGGGACGTACGGGGACGTCAGCACCGAGGTCAGCCCGTCCAGCGCCTGGGCGTCCGGCGGCATCGTCTCCACGGTCGGCGACGTCGCCCGCTTCCAGCGCGCCCTGGTCACCGGCCGGCTCCTCCCGCCGCGCCTCCAGCGCGAGCTGACCACCACGCGTCCCGTCGTGGACGAGTGGATCGAGGAGGACTACGGCCTCGGCATCGCGCGGCGCCGGTTCTCCTGCGGGGCCGCCTGGGGCCACGACGGCGGCTTCCCCGGCTACCGCACCTGGGCGTACACCAGCGCCGACGGCAGGCGCCAGGCCGTGATCACGTACAACGACAACAGCGCCGAGCTGGAGGCGGACCCGCGCTTCCGGGCCCACCTGAACCAGGCGATCGACGCCGCCCTCTGCGGCTGAACGACCTCCGCCGGCTCGTCCCGGACCTCACGCCGGGAGCGTGACGCGCACGGTCGTGCCCTTCTCCGGGGTGGAGAGCAGATCGGCGCGGCCTCCGTGGGCGGCGGCGATGGCGGCGACGATCGGGAGGCCCAGGCCGGTGCCGGTGCCCTCGCCGGAACGGTGGAAGCGCTCGAACGCGCGGGCGGCGTCGCCGGGGGACATGCCCGGGCCCTCGTCGACGACCTCGATGACGATCGAGCCGGGTGCGGCGGGCGGGCGCGACAGGCGCACGGTGGCGCCGCCCGGGGTGTGCGCGCGGACGTTGGCCAGCAGGTTGGCGAGGACCTGCCTGATCCGGGCCTCGTCGACGGCCGCCTCAAGGGTGCCGGGGGCGTCGACGGCGAACGCGCGGTCCGGGGCCGCGGCGCGGGCGTCGTTGACGGCGTCGCGGGCGAGGGCGGCCAGGTCGGCGGTCGCCGGCTTCAGGGACGCCCCGCGGTCCAGGCGGGCGAGTTCGAGGAGGTCGCCGACCAGGCGGCTCATCCGCCCGGCCTCGTCCTCGATGCGGCGCATCGCCTCGGGCAGCTCGTCCGGGCCCAGGGCGCCGTGCCGGTACAGCTCGGCGTAGCCCTGGATGGTGGTGAGGGGAGTGCGCAGCTCGTGCGAGGCGTCCGCGGCGAACTCGCGGACGCGGGCCTCGGACCGGCCCCGCGCGTGGAACGCCTGCTCGATCCGGTCGAGCATCACGTTGATCGCGGCGGCCAGCCGGGACGTCTCGGACCGCGGGCCCGGGCCGGGCATCCGGGCGCGCAGGTCGCCGCCGGACGCGATCGCCTGCGCGGTCCGCGCCATCTGGCCGAGGGGGAGCAGGCCGCGGGTGATCAGCCGGCGGCCGATGAGGAGCAGCGCGGCGAGCAGCGCCGCGGCCGTGGCGATCTCGGTCAGGACGAGGTTGCGGACGGCCGAGCGGATCCCCGTCAGCGGCGTGGCGACGACGAGCGTCCCGCCGCCCGCGCGGGCGGGGCGGGCCACCGCGCGCATGTCGCCGAGCGTGAACGGCTCCCCGGTGCGGACGGCGGGACGCCGCCGGATCTCGCTGATCGCGCGGGACGGATCGGGACCGTACTCGCTCAGCACCCGCACCTCGCCGGACGGGCCGACGCGGAGGACGACGAACTCCGCGGGCGCCGCGCCCTGGCCCGGCCGGACGAGCCGCGCGACCGTGCGGTCGTGGGTGGCGAGCAGCTGCTCGTCCACCCGGTGCATCAGATGGCCGTGCAGCACGGTCGCGCTGACCACGCCCATGATCAGCAGTCCGGTCAGGGTGACCGTGACGAGGCCGGCCAGCAACCGGGTGTTGAGCGTCATTCGCGCAGGTAGTACCCGACGCCGCGCTTGGTGTGGATCAGCGGCGGGCCGAGCGGGTCGAGCTTGCGGCGCAGGTAGCTGACGTAGGTCTCCAGGACCTGCGCGTTCCCGTGGTGCTCCCAGCCCCAGACGTTCTCCAGCAGCTGGGCGCGGGTGAGGACCCGGCCGGCGTTGCGCATCAGGAACGCCAGCAGCCGGAACTCGGTCGGCGACAGGTCGATGTCGGTGCCGGCCCGCCGTACCGTCCAGCGGGCCTCGTCCAGCTCCAGGTCGGCGACGCGGAGCAGCGGGTCCTGCTCCTTGGGGGCCGCGCGGCGCAGTACGGCGCGGACGCGGGCCACCAGCGCGTCGATCGAGAACGGCTTGGTGACGTAGTCGTCGCCGCCGAGCGTGAGCCCGATGACGGTGTCGGACGGCGTGTCGCGGGCGGTCAGGTAGATGACCGGCACCTGGTCGCCGCCCGAGCGCAGGCGGCGGCAGACCTCGAACCCGTCGACGTCGGGCAGCATGACGTCCAGCAGGATGAGGTCCGGCCGCCGGTCGCGGGCCTTGCGCAGCGCCTCGGCGCCGGTCCGCGCCGCGCTGGTCTCGAAGCCGTGGAAGCGCAGGGCCGTCCGGACCAGGTCGCGGATGTTGGCCTCGTCCTCGACGATCAGGACCAGCGGGTTCGCGCTCACCCGCGTTCCGGCACCCTGATCATCTTGGCGGTGCGGGCCGATCCCGAGCGCTCCCCGACCACGATGACGCGGTCGCCGTTCGCCAGGGCGCCCACGGAGGACTTCGCGCGGTCCTTGCGCACGCGGGTCTTGTCGTCGGTCGTCCACGTCCACGACGTCCCGTCGGCGCTGCGCACCGTCACGGCGGCGCCGGACCGGCCGGTGACCTCGCCGCGCTGCCAGGTCCGCACGTGGAAGCCGTCCTCGCGCTTCACGGTCGCCTCACCGTGCACGCCCTGCCCGCCCCAGCGGTGGGGGTGGCCCTTGCGCGCGCCCCTGTGCGGGTTCTCGTGCTGCCCCTTGCGGGGGTCCTTCGGGTGCGCGGTGGCGGTCTTGCCCGGCGCGGGCGAGGGGTCGGCGGAGGCGGCCGGAACGGCGATGTAGAGGCCGAGGCCCAGCACCGCGGCCCCGCCGATCCCGGCCGCCACCGTCTTCCTGTTCACGTCCATGCGCCACAGCTAATCGGACTCGCCTGGCATCAGGCCAGTGAGAAGCCTGGGATAACGCTGGGAATCCGTCTAGCGGAAGTCGGCCGCGTGGTCGCGCGCCCATTCCGCGAACGTGCGGGCCGGCCGCCCGGTGACCGCCTCGGCCGTCGGGAACGGCCCGTACGCGGACAGATCGAACTCCTCCACGGCATCCGGATCCGCCGCGCCGCCCGAGTAGTCCTCGAAGCCCAGCAGGAAGTCGGCGTTCTCGGCCGCGAAGCCGCCCTGCGCGAGGTAGATCTCGCGGGCCTCCCGCGGAGTGACCCGCTCGAACCGGATCTCCTCGCCGAGCGCGTCCCCGATGGCCGCGGCCTGGTCGCGGAGGGAGATCGGCTCCGGGCCGTTGAGGTCGTACGCGGCGCCCGCGTGCCCGTCGCCGAGCAGGGCGGCCACGGCGACGTCCGCGATGTCCCGCTCGTGGACCGGGAGCCACGCCATGTCGGGGTGCGGATCCCGCACGACCCGTTCGGCGCGGATCGACGGCCCCCACAGCCACAGCTTGTTCAGCATGAACTCCCCGGGCCGTACATGGGTCCACTCCAGGCCCGACGCCTCCACGGCCCGCTCGACCGGCAGGTGATGGTCGGTGTCCAGGCCCCCGGTCACGGCCCCGGACGACAGCACGACGATGCGCTTCACCCCCGCGTCCACGGCCAGCTCGACGACCCGCCGCGCGGTCGCCGCGACCGGGAACAGGTAGAGGCGCTCGACCCCGCGCAGGGCGTCCACCAGGCTCTCCGGCTCGGTGAGGTCCCCGCCGGCCACCTCGACGCCGGCGGGGAAGGACGCCCTGGCCGGGGTACGGGTCAGCGCCCGTACCCGCTCCCGCCCCTCCTTCCGTACGAGCCCTTCGACCACGAGCCGGCCGACGCCGCCGGTCGCGCCGGTCACCAGGATCGTCATCGCGTTCCCCCTTCGTCCGGGCATGGCGAAGAAGCCCCGGGCCGGGGCGTTCTTCGGGATGCCCCATCCTGCGCACGCCGGAAAGGCGGAGGCAAACGCGAACACGGCATTCACATAACGCTCTGACCTGCGCTGACAACGGTAAAGCCGGACTGGCGGTCCCCCGCCTGACCTGGCCTTCCAGGAAATCCGGAAAAAGTCGCGTGCGGGGGTGCCGGGGCTACTCGGCGGCCAGGGTCTCCAGGACCTGGTCGCCGTATTTCGCCAGCTTGTTCTCGCCCACTCCGCTCACCTTGCCCAGCTCGTGCAGGGAGGCGGGCATCGCGGTGGCGATCTCGCGGAGTGTCGCGTCGTGGAAGATGACGTAGGCGGGGACGCCCTGCTCCTTGGCGGTCGCCGCGCGCCACGAGCGCAGCCGCTCGAAGACCGGCTGGGCCTCGGCGGGGAGGTCGACCGGTGCCTTCTTCTCCTTGGCCGTCCTGGCGGCCTTGGCGGTGGCGCGCTCCGGCTCGCGGCGCATCATGACCTTGCGCCGGCCGCGGAGGACCTCGGCGCTCGTGTCGGTCAGGACGAGGGCGCCGTAGTTGCTCTCGACGGCCATGAGGCCCTGCGCGAGCAGCTGCCGGACGACGCCGCGCCATTCGGCCTCGCGCAGGTCGTCGCCGATGCCGAAGACGCTGAGGGCGTCGTGGTCGAACTGGATGACCTTGGCGTTCTTCCTGCCGAGCAGGATGTCGACGATGTGGCCCGCGCCGAACTTCTGCCGCCGCTCGCGGTCGAGCCGCACGACCGTGGACAGCACCTTCTGCGCGGCGACCGTGCCGTCCCAGGACTCGGGCGGCGACAGGCACGTGTCGCAGTTGCCGCAGGGCATCGCGGGCTGGCCGAAGTAGTCGAGCAGGCGGACCCGGCGGCAGTCGACGGTCTCGCAGAGCGCCAGCATCGCGTCCAGGTGCAGGCCCAGGCGGCGGCGGTGCGCCAGGTCGCCCTCGGACGACTCGATCATCTTGCGGAGGTTGACGACGTCCTGGAGGCCGTACGCCAGCCACGCCGTGGACGGCAGCCCGTCGCGTCCCGCGCGGCCCGTCTCCTGGTAGTAGCCCTCCACGGACTTCGGCAGGTCGAGATGGGCGACGAACCGCACGTCGGGCTTGTCGATGCCCATCCCGAACGCGATCGTCGCGACCATGACCAGGCCGTCCTCGCGCAGGAAGCGGGACTGGTTGGCGGCGCGGACGGAGGAGTCGAGGCCCGCGTGGTACGGGAGCGCGTCGACGCCGTTGGCGGTGAGCCACTCGGCGGTCTTCTCGACCGAGTTGCGCGACAGGCAGTAGACGATGCCGGCGTCGCCCGCGTGCTCGGTCTGGAGCAGCTTCAGCAGCTGGCGCTTGGCGTCGGACTTGGGCTCGATCCGGTACTGGATGTTGGGCCGGTCGAAGCTGGCCACGAAGTGGCGGGCCTGCTCCAGATCGAGCCGGGCGGCGATCTCCGCCCGGGTCGCGGGGGTCGCGGTCGCGGTCAGCGCGATGCGCGGCACGTCCGGCCAGCGCTCGTGCAGCCCGGACAGGGCGAGGTAGTCGGGCCGGAAGTCGTGCCCCCACTGGGCCACGCAGTGCGCCTCGTCGATCGCGAACAGCGAGACGGTGCCGCGGTCGAGCAGCTGCACGGTCGCCGCCACCTTCAGCCGCTCGGGCGCCAGGTAGAGCAGGTCGAGCTCGCCCGCCAGGAACTGCGCCTCTACCACCTTGCGCTCGTCGAGATCCTGCGTCGAGTTGAGGAACCCGGCCTGGACGCCCAGCGCCCGCAGCGCGTCCACCTGGTCCTGCATCAGCGCGATCAGCGGCGAGATCACGACGCCGGTGCCCTTCCGGACCAGCGCCGGGATCTGGTAGCACAGCGACTTGCCGCCGCCGGTCGGCATCAGCACCAGGGCGTCGCCGCCCTCGACCACATGCTCGATGATCTCCTGCTGGCCGTCCCGGAACGTGTCGTACCCGAACACCCGCCGCAGCGTCCGCTGCGCCTCGCTCGTCCCTGACTCGGTGTCGATCTCCGGTGCGGTCACCGATTCATCTTATGGACTCCGATTCGTGCCCGGAGGGCTTCCGGCATCCTGTGGATAACCGGCCTTCAGGGCGCCGCCGTCCCGGCGATCAGGTCGGGGGTGAGGGCGTCCAGGTCGTCCGCCGTGTGCGAGGCGAGGGCGAGCGCGTCGGGCTCCGGCGGGTACCTGGGGCGCGGCACGGCGATCACCCGCATCCCGGCGGCATGCGCGGAGCGGAGGCCGTTGGAGGAGTCCTCGACGGCGACGCAGGCCGCCGGCGGCGTCTCCAGTTGGGCGGCCACCATCAGGTAGCCGTCGGGCGCGGGCTTTCCCTGGTCGACCTCCTCGGTCGAGACGGTGGCGCGGAACAGCGCGGCCACCCCCAGCTCGCCGAGGACGAGGTCGATCAGCGCGCGGGGGGACGAGCTGTTCAGGCCGAGCGGGTAGCGGTCGGCGATCCGCCGTACAGCGGCGACGGCTCCCGGGAGGGTGGGCACGCTCTCCGCGTACCGGCGGCGCATGCGGTCGATCACCTCGAACGCGACCTCCTCGGGCGCGGGGCCGTCGACGAGGTCGGTGGCGAGGTACGTCGCCCACTCCTCGGTGCTCATGCCCATCAGCCGCCGCTGCGTGTCGGGCAGCCAGCGGCCGCCGTGGTCGGCGACGTACCGGCGGCGGACCTCCTCCCAGACCGGTTCGGAGTCGATCAGCACGCCGTCCAGATCGAACACCACGGCCTGCACGTTCATGGGCGCTCCCGGGGTCGTTTCCGCATGTCCGGCAAGGATTCCACTACCCCTCGGGTACGGCCGGAATCGTCATGATCGCGGCGAGTGAACAGGGGGCTGAGCTGGATAAATGCCGCAAATAACGCGAATCACGTTCGGGTCTGGCATGGTGGGGACACCTCGCTTCCGCCTCCGGAGAGTGACTGGAGAGGAGAACGACCCATGGTGTTCCTCGGACTGCTCCTGGCCGCGGCGGCCGTCACCGCCGCCACCGGGATCATCCTGTCCAACGACGGCGCGGCCACCCTCACCGTATTCGGCGAGACCGTGCCCGGCGTGAGCAACCAGTGGCAGATCTTCATGTGCGGCGCCCTGGTCGCCGTCGTCTTCATGGCCGGGATGACGATGGCCTTCCTCGGCTTCGGCCGCCTCATGCGCACCCGCCGCGACCTGCGCTACCTGCGCGAGGAGCACGAAGAGTCGCTGACCACGCTGGAAATGGAGAAGCGGCAGCTGCAGCGCGAACTCGCCCGCGTCCGCGGCACCGGCGGCAAGCCCGGCGCCCCCGCCGCGCCCGCCGCCCCCGCGCGCCCGTCCGTCCCCCGGCAGCGCGGCCCCCGCAACGGCGACACCCCGCTCGCCGGCGCCGCCGCCCGCTCCGACTTCTTCGACCGCAAGGACTGACCGCTCGTACCCGAAGATGAGGCCGGGGCCGGCCGAGATCCCCACGTGGACTGATGAATGAACCGGCCCCGGCGGCGCAGGATCAAGGTGTGCGGATTCTTCTCAAGGTAGCCATCACCGCGGTCGCGCTCTGGGTGGCCACCCTGCTCATCAGCGGGGTGGACGTCGAGGGCGACACGGCCGGCCGCCGGGCCCTCACCCTGGTCGGCGTCGCGGTCATCTTCGGCATCGTCAACGCGATCATCAAGCCCATCGTCAAGACCCTCGGCTGCGCGTTCTACATCCTCACCCTCGGCCTCATCGGCCTGGTCGTGAACGCGCTGCTGCTCCTGCTGACCGGCTGGTTCGCCGACGAACTCGGCCTGCCGTTCCACGTCGACGGCTTCTGGCCCGCGTTCTTCGGCGCCATCATCGTCGGCGTCGTCGGCTGGCTCCTCGACCTCCTCGTCAAGGACGGCGACTGACCAGCGGCTCCAGCAACGGCCCCGCGCCCGCGTACTCCTCGTACGCGGGCGGGCGCTCGTCCACGGGCCCGGCCACCACCCACCGCCGGGCCCGGACCGCGCCGACCAGGAAATCACCCACGTTCACCGTCCCCGCCACCACGAGCACGTCGAACTCCGCCGCGGGCGCCGCCCCGACCGCCGCCGCCGTACCGCAGACCAGCTCGGCCGTGCGCAGCATCACCTCGCGGGCCTCGTCGTCGGCGTCGTCCCGCTCCAGGTAGCCCGACAGCCGCTCGATCCGGCGCATCGCCCGTTCCTGATGGGTGGCCAGCAGCGCCCGGTCGATCGGCTCCGCACCGCAGATCTCCTGCACGTTCTCCCGCGACCGGGCCTCCGCCTCCGTCGCCGCCTCGTACTCGGCCGACCGCGCCGTGATCTCCTGCTCCGCCTCCGCGCGCCGCCGCACCAGCAGCGCCTCCGCCTCCGCGGCACCCGCCTTGGCGGCCTCGGCCTCCGCGCGGGCCCGTTCATGGGCGGCCCGGGCACCCTCGTACGCGTGCCGCGCCGCCACCAGCCGGCCCTCGATCTCCTGCGCGACCCGCTGCGCCTCCAGCGCCACCGCGCTCGCCTGCCTGGCCCGCTCCACGGCCCCCGCCGCGTGCCCCGCCTTCTCCTGGTAGTCGGCCGCCGCCGCCTGCCGCTCGGACGCCAGCCGCGCCAGCTCCGCCCCCAGCTGCCGCTGCGCCTCCTGCGCCGCGTTCAGCCGCGCCCCGCCCTCGTTGATGAACGCCTCCAGCTGCGTCCGGTACCCGTGCGCCCGGTCCGCCGCCTCCTTCGCCTGCGCCGCCTGCGCGGCGGCCTCGTCCGCCTGCCGCGTCAGCGCCTTCACCTCGGCCCGCAGATCCTTGATCTCCGGCGGCGGCGCGGCCACGTGCAGCCGCTGCCCCAGGCTCATCTTGCGGCGCCGCGCCGCCAGCGCCGACTCCGCCGCCGCCAGCCGGTAGTACCGGGTGTGCCCCTCCGCGTCCGCCGCCGCCGACTCGGCCACCAGCCGGTCCGCCTCCTCGGCCGCCCGCGGCAGGTTCTCCCGCGCCTGCGCGAGATCGCTCGTCAGCGCCGCCTCGGCCTGCTGCGCCGACCGCAGCTCGGCCCGCGCCTGCTGATCCCGCTGGTCCAGCGCCGCGCACCGCGCCCGCGTCGCCTCCGCGACCCCCGTCAGCCGGTCCGCCTCCTCGCCCGCCTGATCCGCGAGCGCCTGCAGCCGCTGCGCCTCCGCCCGCGGCCCCGCCAGCTCCGCGGCGATCTCCTCCTGGACGGCCTGGAGCCGGTCCGCCTCCTCGGTGGCCCGCACCCCCGCCTGCTCGGCGGCCCCCACGGCCCCCTTCAACTCCTCGGCCCGCCGTTCCAGCCCCGCCAGCTCGGCGTCCAGCTCGTCCCGCCGCCGCTGCCGTCCCTGCTCCAGCGCCTCCAGCGCCGCCAGATCCCGCGGCCACTGCTCCAGCCACATCAGCCCGCGCTGCAACATCCGCGCCTCGGTCGCCCAAGCCTGCCGCCAAGCCTCCCCCACAGGCCGAACGACGACACCCCGCATCCGTGCCTCAGGAGCATCCCCACCGCTCACCACGGCCGCGGACGCACCCGCCACCTCCGGCGCAGGCACCTCCTCATCCGAAGACGCAGCCTCCGCCTCCGGTGAGGACTCCTGCCCACCCGTCTCCTCGGCGGGCGCCACCGGCAACTGCTCGGCCCGCGTCACGTCCGCAGAGGTCAGCGGCCTGAACTCCACGGTCCTGCTAGCCCCACCCTCTCCTCGCCCAACGTCCGCCGCCCCCTGCGCCACGCCCGGCGCAGCGGGTGGCGCCTGCTGCGCCTCCGGCCCGGCGTACGGCGCTTGCTCTGCCCCTGGCGCGACGGGCGGGTTCTGCGGCGCCCCCGGCTCGGAGTACGGAGCGCGCGGCGCGCCTGATGTCTCTCGCGTGGCCGGAGGCGTCTGCTGAACGTTCGACGAAGCCTCAGGCGCTTGCTGCGCATCCGGCGCGGCTGGCGGTGCGGGCTGGACACCCGGCGCAGCCGGAGGCGTCTGCTGTGTCTCTGGTCCGGCGTACGGCGCTTGCTGTGCGCCCGGCACGGCGGGTGGCGTTTGCGGCGCCTCTGGCACGACGTGCGGCGCGCCTGGCGACGTGTCTGGCGCGGCCGGCGGCGTTGGCCGGACGCCCGACGACGCCTCAGCCGCCTGCTGCGCGTCCGGCCCAGTCGACGGCGTCTGCCGCGTCTCAGGGCTGCCGTACGGCGTTTGAGGCGCGGTGGAGGGCGTCTGTCGGGGGTTTGATGAGGTCTGGGGGGCTTGCTGCGCGTCCGGTACGGCTGGCGGGGTGGGCTGAGGGCCTTGTGCGACCGGCGGGGTCTGGTGCTCGGTTCCCTCGACCAGTAGGGCGAACACCTCGTTCCCGACATCCTGGAGGACCTCGTCCGCTCGTGCCTGTTCAGGCACCAGCACGAGCACTTGCTCGCCGCCTGCGAGGGCCTCCCGTACGACCTCGCCGACGTCCTCCCTTACGACGGGCTCCTCAACGAACCGTTCCAGCTCTTCTGGAAGGTTCGCCTGCAGAGCCCGCAACGCGGCCAGGTGCCCCCGCCACCCGATGGCGTCGGATCCGTGTTCCCGGAGTTCGCGTTCAAGCCGCTCGTAGATCTCGATGAGCGGCTCCAGCGCCAAGCGCGCCCGCGGCTCCCCCGCGACGAGCTCCTCGCCCGCAGGCCGCCGCAGTCCGGCGGCTGTACGAGCCACCTCCGGGTCCAGCGGCGCAGTGGCCTCAGCCGCTTCGCCCCACGACCCGATCTCCGCGCCCACCTCGTCCTCGACCAGCGCCGGATCAGCGTCTCCCAGCCGCTCCTGCCCCACATGCGCGGCAGCCAGTCCACCCGGTTCGTCCGCCGGGTCCTGATCACCTACGTCGAGCCCGTCGGTGGCCGCGGCGGCTTGTGCCAATGCCGGGTCGAGCGGCGTGGTGGCACCTGCTCCCGTCGTCGCTTCCGGGGCGGCGCCCGTGCCCTGCTCCTCTTGCTCCCCATGCGTGGCAGCCGACTGCGTTACCGGCTCGTCCGCTGAGTACCGCTCTCCCACGTCTAGCCCGCCGGCGGCGTCGTGTGCTGCGGCTTGTGCCATTTCGGGGTCGAGTGGCGTGGTGACGCCCGCCGCCGTCTCCTCTGGAGGAGCGCCGGTGCCCCACGCGTCCTCGTCCAGGACGTCGCTTGCGCCCTGCTCCCCTACGTCGAGCCCGTCGGTGGCCGCGGCGGCTTGTGCCAATGCCGGGTCGAGCGGTGTGGTGGCACTCGCGCCCGACTCCTCCTGAGCGGCGCCGGCGTCCTCTTCGTGGAGGTCGTCCGTGCCCTGCACTTCCGGGGCGTCGCCCGTGTCCTGCCGTTCCAGGGCGGCCTGGACTGCCTCCGGCTCCAGCGGTGCGGTTCCCTGCGGCCCGAGTTCCGTACGTTCGTCCTCTGAACGTGGCGAGCCGGCTTCCGCCGGTGCGGGGGCTTCCTGCTCGTCCTCGTACACGGGAAGGGCCTGGGTCGCGTCTGTTTCGGCCGGTGGAGCGGTCTCGGCGTCCGGGGCTGCCGGCGCCGGCCGGTCGTCGGGGGTGGAGAACGGGACGGTGCGTTCCGGCGTGGGGGGCTCGTTGGGGAGGTCGTTGGCCGGCCTGTCTTCTGAGTGCTTCACGCCGTCATCCCGTTCCTAGGTTCGGGGCCTGATTCTCTCCCCTTCCGCCCAGGACTAACGTCTCACAGGTTTCCGATCAACGATGGCCGGCCAGGGGCGCATGGTGATCGATGCCGTCGCGGGGATGCGGGTCGGCGTGGACGAGGGCGGCGGTCAGGCGGGGGAGGGCGTGGAGGAGGCCGTGTTCGGCTTCCAGGGTGATGCGGTGGGCCTGGACGAGGGTGTGGTCCGGGTCGATCTGGACGTCGCATTCGGCGCGGAGGCGGTGGCCGACCCAGCGGAGGTGGACGGAGCCGACGCCGAGGACGCCGGGGGTGGCGCGGAGGGCCTGTTCGGCCTTGTCGACGAGGGCGGGGTCGACGGCGTCCATGAGGCGGTGCCAGACCTGGCGGGCGGCCTGGGTGAGGACGAGGAGGATCGCGAGGGTGATGAGCAGGCCGATCACGGGGTCGGCCCAGGGGAGGCCCAGGGCGGCGCCGCCGGCGCCCAGGAGGACGGCCAGGGACGTGAAGCCGTCGGTACGGGCGTGCAGGCCGTCGGCGACGAGGGCGGCGGAGCCGATGCGGCGGCCGATGCGGATGCGGTAGCGGGCGACGAGTTCGTTGCCCGCGAAGCCGACGAGGGCCGCGAGGGCGACGGCGGTGAGGTGGGTGACGGGGCGGGGGTGGGCGAGGCGGTCGATGGCGGTGTACGCGGCGGCGACGGCGGAGGCCGTGATGGTGAGGAGGATGAGGACGCCCGCGACGTCCTCGGCGCGGCCGTAGCCGTAGGTGTAGCGGCGGGTGGGCGGGCGGCGGCCGAGGAGGAACGCGATCCCCAGCGGGACGGCGGTGAGGGCGTCGGCGGCGTTGTGGATCGTGTCGCCGAGCAGGGCGACGGAGCCCGACACCGCGACGACGGCGGCCTGGAGGGCGGTGGTGGCGGCGAGGAGCGCCAAGGAGATCCACAGGGCGCGGATCCCCTCGGCGCTCGACTCCAGGGCCGTGTCCGCGTGGGAATGTCCCTTCATTCCTCCACGATGGCCCAGAACGCGGATTGCAGCATCTCGGGAATAGCGGCGTTCACGCAGGTGCGAGGCTAATGCGGGTTGGTCGCCAGGAGTTCCGCGAGGAGGTCGTCGAGGGTGACGATCCCGGCGAACGCGCCCTGGGCGTCGTTGATGACGGCCAGGGGCGCGCGGTCGCGGCGGAGGCTGGTGACGGCGTCCAGGACGGTGGTGTTCGCGGTGAGGACGGGCGCCGGGTGGGCCATGTCCGCCGCGCTGCGGCCGTTGGGCTCGGTGATGGCGGCCCGTACGTGGACGATCCCGGCGACGGTGCCGTCGTCCTCGCGGACGAGGAGGCGGCTGTGGCCGCTCGCGGTGGCGGTACGGCGGATCCCGGCGGCGGTGGCGCCCGCGTCGATCGTGGTGACCTTCGCGGCGGGGACGACGAGCCGGGCCACGGTGGCCTCGCGGGCGGAGATGGCGCGGCGGAGGAGTTCGTGGTCGTGCCGGCCGATCAGGCCGAGCCGGCGGGACTCGCCGAGCAGGTGGCCGAGGCGCTGCGGGTCGGTGTGGTCGTCGAGCCCGTCGCGGGGCGTGATGCGGATCAGGCGCAGGAGCCCGTTGGTCGTGGCGTTCAGGGCGGCCAGGACGGGGCGGGACACCTTCGCGAACGCGCGGAACGGCAGCGCCAGGATCAGCGCGGAGCGTTCCGGGTGGGTGATCGCCCAGGACTTCGGCGCCATCTCGCCGATGACCATGTGCAGGAACGTGACGACGGCCAGGGCGGCGGCGAGCGCGATGGCCTTCGAGCCCGCCTCCGGTACGCCGAGGGCGTGCAGGGGCGGTTCGAGGAAGTGCTCGAACGCGGGCTCGGTCACGATCGCCAGGCCCAGCGAGCACATGGTGATGCCGAACTGGGCGCCGGCGAGCATGAGGGAGAGTTCCCGGGTGCCGGCGAGGGCGGCGGCGGCCGGGCGGCTGCCGGTGGCGGCCATCCGTTCCAGCTGGGGGCGGTTGGCGGCGACGAGGGCGAACTCGGCGGCGACGAAGAAGCCGTTGCCGACGAGGAGCAGGACGGTGATCAGGAGGGTGGTCACGACGACGCCTCCGCCTTCCCGCGCTCTCCGGCGAGGACGGGCGGGACGAGCGTCCGCAGCCGTACCTCGTCGGGGACGCGCCGGTGGATGGTGATGACCTCGAGTTCGACGTGGGAGCCGGGCAGCTCGATGGTGAGCCGGTCGGCGGGCGCCGGGAGGCGGCGGAGCTGGGCCATGATCAGGCCGCCGAGGGTGTCGTAGGCGTCGCCTTCGGGGAGCGCGAGGCCGGTGAGGCGGCTGACCTCGTCCACGCGCAGGCCGCCGTCCACGACCCAGGAGCCGTCGGCGGCGGCGGTGGGGGCGTCCTCGGCCTCGTCGGTCTCGTCGGCGATCTCGCCCACGAGTTCCTCGGCGACGTCCTCGAACGTGAGGATGCCGGCGAGCCCGCCGTACTCGTCGACGACGCAGGCGAACTCCTCGCCGGACTCGCGCATCTGCTCGATCACGCCGTACAGCGGCTGGCTGCCGGGGACGAGCAGGGCGGGCCGGGCGATCTCGGCGAGCGGGGTCGTCTCGGCGAGGGTGTCGTCGGCGACCTCGCGGGCGCCGGCGACGCCGATGACGTCGTCGACGTCCTGGCCGTACACGGGGAAGTTGGTGTGGCCGGTCTCGCGGACGAGCGCGACGAGGTCGGCGACGGTGGCGCCGCCGGGCAGGGTGCTGACCTGGGGCCGGGGCACCATGACCTCGTCGGCGGTGCGGTCGCCGAACGACAGGGCGCGGTCGAGCAGCCCGGACAGGTCGGCGGGCAGCGTCCCGGCGCTGTGCGAGCTGCTGATGATCTCGCCCAGTTCCTCCAGGGTGGCGCCGCTGTGGAGCTCCTCGACCGGTTCGACGCCGACGGCGCGCAGCAGGCGCACGGCGGAGCGGTCGAACAGCCGGATCAGCGGGCCGAAGACCGTCAGGTAGACGAGGGTGGACGCGGCGAGCGCGCGGGCGAGCGCCTCGGCGCGGGCCAGCGCCAGGTTCTTGGGGAACAGCTCGCCGAGCAGCATCTGGATGAGCGTGGCGAGCACGAAGCCGGTGGCGAGCGCGATCGCGCCGGTGGCGCCGGTGGGGATGCCCGCCAGGCGCAGGAGCGGCTCGATCAGCTCGGCGAGGGCGGGCTTGGCGATGAAGCCGACCACCAGGGTGGTCATGGTGATGCCGAGCTGGGCGCCCGACAGCATGAAGGACAGCCGGCCGATGACCTTCAGCGCGCGCCGGGCGGCGATGTCGCCCTGGTCGGCGGCCTGGGTGAGCCGGGCCCGGTCGGCGGCGACGAAGGCGAACTCCTGGGCCACGAAGTAGCCGGTGGCCGCGGTCAGGAGGAAGACGGCGAGTACGCCCAGTGTCGCGGTCAGCACGGCGCACCGGGTCTATGACTGGGGTCCGGCACTGCGGACTCTCAACTCCTCTCGATAGGGGGATCCATAAATGCGCAACGTCACCTCACACCAGGTCGTTCCCGGTTGACAAGACGTCGTCTGGTGACGAACGCCTCAAAACCCCCATGGGACAAACGCCGCTTGTCTGGAAAAGTGTCACCGATCACACTGGAAGCCGAGCGTGCGGTGGATCCTGGGGTCCGGGCGCGCGGGAGCCCGAGGCCGACGGGGACCATGAACGCGGGGCACGACGAGTGAACGAGAGCGGCGCGGCCGCGCCGATGAGCCGTGAGGGGATCGACCACGCCCTCGGGCGCCTGCGCGACGAGAAGGACCGGATCTCGGCGGCGCTGCTCGATCTGGAGGACCATGACGGCACCCGGCTGCTCAAGGGGGCCCGGCTGGCGGGCGAGACGTGGCGCCGCTGGGAGGACGCGCGGGCCCGGATCGCGCTGGTCTGGCGGCTGTACGACGCGTACCAGCGGGTCCTGGCGGAGGCGGTGGAGCTGCGCGAGCGGCACGGCCGTCCGAGTCCGGCGGTGCTGGTGGAGCTGACCGGGCTGCTGGCGGGCGAGTCGGTCGAGGTGCCGGGCGGGGACGTCCCGCTGGAGCGGCGGACGCTGCTCGGCTCGGCCAAGGAGCGGATCACGCTGGACGAGGCCGTCGAGCGGATGTCCGCCGGGTACGCGGCCGCGGCCGAGGTGATCGCGGCGGCGGACGCCGCGTGGACGGCGCTGCTCGTCCCGCTGGAGGACGTCGAGGAGATGTGGCGGGAGACGGCCCGGCTCGCCCAGGGCCTGGACGGCGGCGCGCGCCATCCCGAGCTGGACCGGCTGGGCCGCGAGCTGTCCGGGGTCGGGCAGATCGCCCGTACCGACCCGCTGTCGCTCGTCCGGGACGGGCGCGTCGACACCTCCCGGCTGGACCGGTGCCGGGAGTCGATGGCGGCGCTGCGGTCGTCCCTGGAGGAGGCCGTCCGGCTCCGGGACGGCTACGAGGAGCGCCTGGCCGCGGTCGCCGCGTCGATCGGCGAGGTGGAGGAGATGGAGCTGCGGGCGCGCGAGGCCCGCACCGCCGCCACCGTCAAGATCCAGGCGGCCCGGCTGCCGGAGCCGCCCGCGCTGGGCACCGGGCTGCGGCACCGGCTGGCCGATCTGGACGGGCTGTGCCGGGCGGGCCGCTGGGCGGAGCTGGCGGGCCGGCTGGCCGAGCTGGACCGGGCCGTCGCGGCGGCGCTGGAGCTGGCGCGCGACAGCCTGCGGCTGAGCACCGGCCTGCTCGACCGGCGCGGCGAGCTGCGCGGGCGGCTGGAGGCGTACCGGGCGAAGGCGGGCCGGCTGGGGTTCGCCGAGGACGAGCGGCTCTCCGAGCTGTACGGGACGGCGCGGACCCTGCTGTGGTCGGCGCCGTGCGACCTGCGCCGGTCGACGGCGGCCGTGGCCGAGTACCAGCGGGCGATCAGGGCGTGCGAGAGCGCGGCGGAGATGGAGTCGGGTCGATGACGCGGTGCGCCCAGCCCGGCTGTACGGGCAGCGTCCAGGACGACGGTTTCTGCGACATGTGCGGCATGGCGCCCGCACCCGGCTCCGCGTCCGCGGCGGCGGGCTCCATGCCCGGTTCGGCGGCGCCGGAGGAGGCGTCGGTCTCCCCGACGACACCGGCCGCGATGGCCTCCGCGCCTTCAGGGCCTTCCGGTCCGTCGGGGTCGTCGCCCACGTCCGGTTCGTCGGGCCGGACGGCGACGCGGGGCAGCGCGGGCTCGGGCTCGGGCGGCTCGACGCGGCGCGGGATGCTCGGCGCGGGGCTCGTCGAGGTGCCGCCCGTCCCGTACCGCGATCCCGCCGACGCGGTCATGGAACGGCCGGAGGTCCCCGAGAGCCGCCGCTTCTGCAGCCGCTGCGGCGAGCCGGTCGGCCGCGGCAGGGAGGGGCGGCCGGGCCGCACCGAGGGGTTCTGCCGCACCTGCGGGCACCCGTTCTCGTTCACGCCGAAGCTCACGAAGGGCGAGCTGCTCGGCGGCCAGTACGAGGTGCTCGGCTGCCTCGCGCACGGCGGGCTCGGCTGGGTCTACCTGGCCCGCGACCACAACGTCAGCGGCCGGTGGGTGGTGCTCAAGGGGCTGCTCGACACCGGCGACGCCGACTCGCTGGCCGCCGCGACCGCCGAGCGGGCGTTCCTGGCGGAGGTCGAGCACCCCAACATCGTCAAGATCTACAACTTCGTCCGGCACGGCGGCTCCGGCTACATCGTCATGGAGTACGTCGGCGGCGAGTCCCTCAAGGACATCCTGCTGCGCCGCCGCAAGGAGGCCGGGGACAACGAGTCGCTGCCGCTCGGCCAGGTGATCGCGTACGGCCTGGAGGTGCTGCGCGCGCTCGGCTACCTGCACGCGCAGGGCCTGCTCTACTGCGACTTCAAGCCCGACAACGCGATCCAGTCCGAGGAGCAGCTGAAGCTGATCGACCTCGGCGGGGTGCGGCGGGCGTTCGACTCCGGCAGCCCGATCTTCGGCACGCCCGGCTACCAGGCGCCGGAGATCGCCGACCAGGGCCCGTCGGTGACCTCCGACCTGTACACGGTGGGCCGCACGCTGGCCGTGCTGAGCTTCCCGTTCCGCGGCTACACCGGCCGCCACCTGCGCAGCCTGCCGCCGCGCGACGAGGTGCCGCTGCTCGTCCGGTACGAGTCGTACTACCGGCTGCTGCGCCGCGCGACCCACATGGACCCGGCCCGCCGCTTCCAGAGCGCCGCCGAGATGGCCGAGCAGCTCACCGGCGTGCTGCGCGAGGTGCTGTCGGCGGACGACGGGCGGCCGCGGCCCGCGCCGTCCGCGCTGTTCGGGCCGGAGCGCGACGCCGCCGGCACCGACGTCGTCCCGCTCCCGCCCGGGTCCGGTACGCCGGGTCAGGCCGGCCCGGGCGACGGTTCGCGTCCCGTCCTCGCGCCGCTGGCCCCGGAGGCCGCGGTGGCCGCGCTGCCCGTGCCGCTGGTGGAGACCGCGGACCCGGGGGCGGGCTTCCTGGCCGGGCTCACCGCCGGCGACCCGGCGGGGCTGGCCGCCGCGCTCGGCTCGACCGCGCTGAAGTCGGCCGAGATCAGCCTGGCGCTCGCCCGCGCCCGGATCGAGCTGGGCGAGCCGGACGAGGCCGCCGGGAACCTGGACGCGGTCGCCGCCGACCGCCCGGACGACTGGCGCGTCGACTGGTACCGCGGTGCCGCCGCCCTCGCCGCCGGCCGGTACGCCGACGCCATCGCGTTCTTCGACGACCTGTACGACCTGATGCCGGGCGAGCGGTCGCCCAAGCTGGCGCTCGCGTTCGCGTTCGAGTGCGCGGGCAAGACCGCCGAGGCCGACCGCTACTACGAGACGGTACGGCGCACCGACCCGACCTTCGTGAGCGCCGCGTTCGGGCTGGCCCGCGTGCGGCTGGCGGTACGCGACCGGGACGGCGCGCGGGAGGCGCTCGACACCGTCCCGCTGGTGTCCCGCCACTACGTCGCCGCGCAGCTAGCGAACGTCGTCGCCGCCGTGCGCGGCCGGCCGCCGGGGGACCTGGACGCGGGCACGCTCACCGGCGCGGGCGGCCGGCTGGAGAGCCTGCTGCTGGACACCGAGCGTTACAGCACGTTCGCCGCCGAGGTCCTGGAGGCGGGGCTGGGCTGGCTGGGGTCGTCCCCGCCCGATCCCACCGGCGGCGACCTGCTCGGCACGCCGCTGTCGGAGCCGCCGCTGCGGCGCAGGCTGGAGGAGACCTACCGGGTCCTGGCCAAGCTGGCCGGGCGGCCCGCGGACCGGCACGCCCTCGTCATCAGAGCCAACGCCGTGCGGCCGAGGACGCTGTTCTGACGATGGGCGGCCAGGGCGGTGACGGCGAGCGCGAGCGGGCGGGCGCGTCCTGCCCTGCCTGCGGCGAGCCGCTCGACCCGGACGACCGCTTCTGCGAGGCGTGCGGCCTGGCCGCCCGCGCCGCCGACGGCGGGCGCGCCGAGAGCGAGCTGCCGGGCCGGGCCGCCGGGGTGAGCGACGCCGGGCTGGCCCGCGACCGCAACGAGGACGCGCTCTCCCTGGCCGAACTCCCCCGTTCCCGGACGGTCTGCGCGGTCGTCTGCGACGGCGTCGCCGCCGCGCCCGGCTCCGACCGGGCCGCCCGGGTCGCCGCCGACACGGGCACGGCGACGCTGGTCGCGCGGCTGGAGGCGGGGGACGGGCCGGAGAAGGCGACCCGCGCGGCGCTCGACCGGGCGAGCCGCGCCGTCGCCGACCTGGCCGCCGGCCGCCGCTCCGCGCCCGCCTGCACGTACGTGTCGGCGGTCGTCGAGCCGCGGTCGGTCACGGTCGGCTGGGTCGGCGACAGCCGCGCGTACTGGATCTCCTGCCGCGGCGACCGCGGCTCCCTGCTGCTGACCAGGGACGACTCCTGGGCCGACCTGATGATCTCGCGGCGCGCGATGAGCGAGCCGGCCGCCCGCGCTGACCCGCGGGCGCACCTGCTGACCGGCTGGCTGGGCTCGGCCGCCGCCGCGTTCGCGCCGCACGCCGCGACGTTCCGGCCGAAGGGGCCGGGCGCGGTGCTGGTGTGCAGCGACGGCCTCTGGAACCACCTGCCGGACGCGGCCACGCTGGAGGAGGCCGCCCGCGCCGCCGCCGCGCGGGACGGCGGCCTGCTGGACGTGGTGCGCGGGCTCGTCCAGGCGTCCCTCGACGGCGGCGGCCACGACAACGTCACGGTCGCGCTGATCCCGTACCCGCCGCTCCCGCCCCGCCCCACCGAACCCGACCCACCGGACGAACCCCCGAGGGAGCCTCCCCGATGAGCGACCTTCCCGAGTTCAGCATCCGCGTCGACCACAATCCCTACCTCGCGGCGGGAGGCCGCGAGACCCACGCCATCGTCACCGTCACGGCCGCGGGCGCCGGAACGGGCGGCGCCGCCGTCCCCGCGTCCCCCGCCACGGAGGCCGCCGAGGTGATCATCATCGACGCCTCCGGCTCGATGTCGTACTCCGGCAAGATGGCCGCCGCGAAGCGGGCCGCCAAGGCCGCGCTGAACACGCTGCGCGACGGCGTGCGGTTCGCGGTCGTCGCGGGCGCCAACCAGCCGCGCATGATCTACCCGAAGGGCCGCCGGCTGGTCGCGGTCGACGGCGCGACCAGGCGCGCCGCCGCCGACGCCGTCTCCCGGCTGGACGCCGCGGGCGGCACCGCGATCGGCTCCTGGCTGCGGCTGGCCGACGAGCTGTTCGCCGGCCACCAGGACGCGGTACGGCACGCGATCCTGCTCACCGACGGCAAGAACCAGCACGAGACCGACGCCGAGCTCGACGCGGCCCTCGCCCAGTGCTCGGGGAACTTCGTGTGCGACTCGCGCGGCGTCGGCACCGACTGGAACGTGGCGGAGCTGCGCAAGATCTCCTCGGCGCTGCTGGGGTCGTTCCTGGACGTGCCGGACCCCAACGACCTGGAGGCCGACTTCCGCGAGATGACCGCGGCGGCGATGGGCAAGCGCGTCACGGACGTGGTGCTGCGCGTCTGGACGCCGCAGCACGCCGAGCTGCGCTTCCTCAAGCAGATGGTCCCGGCCGTGGAGGACCTCACCGGCCGCCGCAGCGGCACCGGCATGATCGGCGACTACCCGGTCGGCGCCTGGGGGGACGAGGAGCGCGAGTACCACCTGTGCGTGGAGGTGCCCGCCGGGGGCATCGGCCGGCAGATGCGGGCCGCCTGGGTGAAGCTGGTCCTGCCGGCCGGCGCGGGCGAACCGGCCGACCGGGAACTGGCCGCCGGCAACATCCTGATCGAGTGGACCGACGACGAGGCCAAGTCCACCCGCATCAACGCGCGCGTCGCGCACCACACCGGCCAGTCGGAGCTGGCCGACGCCATCCAGGAGGGCCTGGAGGCGCGCCGCGCGGGCGACGAGGAGACCGCGACGGCCCGGCTGGGGCGCGCCGTGGTTCTGGCGGGCGAGGTGGGGAACGAGCAGATCGCCGGGCTGCTGGACCGGGTCGTGGAGGTCGTCGACGAGCGGTCCGGGACCGTTCGGCTCCGCAAGGACGTGTCCAAGGCCGACGAGATGTCGCTCGACACCCGTTCGGTACGGACCGTGCGGACGCTCAACCGGGGCGGGCAGGACGGCCATCCGCGCACCCGCGCCACGCGTCCCACAGCCGGAGAGGAGGCGTGAGGCGATGCCGATCTGCCCGTCCGGCCACACGTCCGGGTCGGACGACTTCTGCGACACCTGCGGCGTCCTGATCCCGGGGGCCCCGCGCCAGAACCTCGGCCCGGCGGACGCGGACCCGGACCCGCCGGCGGGTCCCGGCTCCGCGGGGCGGGAGGCGCGGGAGGCGGAGGAGTGCCCGATGTGCGGTACGCCCCGTTCCGGGCGGTTCTGCGAGGTGGACGCCTACGACTTCGAGACCGGCGCCGTGAGCAGCACCGCGCAGTTCTTCGCCGAGGCCCCCGAGACCCCCGCGGCCCCCGAGGTCCCCCAAGCCACAGAAGCCCCTGAGGTGCCCGAGGGCGCGGTGTGGACGGCTGTCATCGGCGCCGACCGCGGCTACTACGACTCGGTGATCGCGATGGGCGGCCCGGACGCCGCGACGATCGCGTTCCCGCCGTACTGCCCGGAACGCCGCGTGCCGCTGGCCGGCGGGCAGATCAGGATCGGCCGCCGGAGCGTCTCGCGCGGCATCGAGCCCGAGATCGACCTGAGCGTCCCGCCCGAGGACCCCGGCGTCTCGCACCTGCACGCGGTCCTGCTCGCCCGCCCGGACGGGACGTGGGAGCTGGTCGACCCCGGCTCCATGAACGGCACCACGCTGAACGGCGGCGGCAAGCCCGTCGACGTCAACGTCCCGGTCCCGGTGGGCGACGGCGACCGGATCCACGTCGGCGCCTGGACGACGATCACGCTCTCCCTCCGGAGGCCGGAATGACGCAGACCGCTCCGCCGAAGAAGGCGGCCGGGCCCGCCGTCGCGAAGCCCGCAGGGGCGCGCCCCGCGGAGGTCCGCCCGGCCGAGCCCGCGCCGGGCGCGGTCGCGCGGTTCGTCCGGGGCCGCTGGCTGGGCACCGTCCCCGGGCGCATCAGGCTGCACGCGGTGCTCGCGCTCGGCGCCGTCGGCGTCCTGCTGCTGCTCATCGCCGCGACGGTCGGGAACGCCCGGGACGCCGTGCGCACCATCGGCCACGACGCGGGCCCGCAGGTCGTCGCCACCGGCAACCTGTACTTCGCGCTCAGCGACATGGACGCGCACGTCGCCGACGTCCTCCTCATCGGCCGCGAGCACGGCCTCGGCATCGGCCGCGACGAGTCGCTGCGGCAGTACGAGGCGCGCCGCGACGAGGCGGGCCAGGCGGCGATCGAGGCGGCGCAGCTGGCCGGGCAGGACGCCGGCCGGCAGAAGACCGTCCGGGAGGTCCTCCAGGCGCTCGGCCGCTACGACCGGCTCGTCGGCGAGGCGCTGCTGCTGAGCCGGCAGTCGGGCCACGCCGCCGGGCGGACGCCCGAGCCGGTGATCGGCGCGTACCGGCAGGCCACCGACCTGATGCGCATGGAGCTGCTGCCCCGCGCGTACAACCTCACGCTCGACAGCGGCGCCACCGTCCGGCAGGAGTACGAGGACAAGCGCGGGGCCGTCCAGGCGGGCCGGGCGTGGGTGGTGCTGGCGGGCGTCGCCGCGCTGGCGGTCCTGGTCGCGGCGCAGCTCTACCTCGCCCGCACCTTCCGCCGGGCGGTCAACCCGGCGCTGGCGCTGGCGACCGCCGGGACGCTGCTGCTCCTCGGCGCCGCCGTCGGCATGCTGAACGGGCAGCTCGACCATCTCCGGAAGGCCAAGGAGGACGGCTTCGACTCCGTCCTGACGCTGTCCAGGATCCGGGCGATCAGCCACAGCGCGTTCGCCGACGAGAGCCGCTACCTGCTCGACCCGGAGCGCGCCGACACCTACGAGCAGAACTTCCTCGACAAGGCCCTGGCCATCGCCTACGTGGACCCGGGCGAGTCCCGGCCGCTGAACCTGGACACCTACTACGCGCTGATCGGCCGTACCGCCGCCGAGTACCCGTCCGCGTCGGGCGACACGCGCTTCCTGGGCCTGTTCGCGACGGAGGCGGCCAAGGCCGACGAGGCCGGCGCCGAGCCGCGGCTGGCGGCCGTGCTGCGGGCGTACGCGCGGGTCATGGACGGCGACCGGCGGATGCGGGAGCTGGCGGCCGGCGACCGCCGGGACGAGGCGATCGCGCTGCGGATGCGGCGCGAGTCCGGCGGCATGATCGCCGAGTTCGAACGGTACGACGCCGGACTGGTCGGGCTGTCCGGCCTGCACCGGCAGCGGTTCCAGGACGCGATCGGGGCCGCCGACGGCGGGCTGCGCGGCTGGGGCGCGCTGCCGCCGGCCGCCGGCGCGGTGCTGGCGGCGCTGATCCTGGCCGGGGTCCGGCCGCGGCTGGCCGAGTTCCGGTGACCGCTCCGATGGTTGCGACGGTCCGCGACGGGGAACGGCCCGACATCCGAGAAGGGGACGGCTGAACATGCGCATCTTCCGGGGCGCCGCGGCGGCCGCCGCGCTGGCCGCCGCGGCCGGATCGGGGGCGGCCTGCGGGCTGGCCGCGGGCGAGGAGTCGGTCGCGCGCAAGGAGTCGCTGGTGATCGGCGTGAAGGCCGACCAGCCGGGGCTCGGCCTCAAGGCGAAGGACGGCACGTACGCCGGCTTCGACGTGGACGTGGCCCGCTACGTCGCGGGCCGGCTGGGCGTCCCGCCGGGGCGGGTCGCGTTCAGGACCACGCCGTCGTCGGTGCGGGAGAAGGCCCTCGCGGACGGCGACGTGGACCTGATCTTCGCCACGTACTCGATCACCGCGCGGCGCAAGGAGGCGGTGACGTTCGGCGGGCCGTACTACGTGCCGCACCAGGACACGCTGGTCCGCGCGGACGACGCCTCGATCCGGAACGTGCGCGACCTCAAGGGCAAGCGGCTGTGCGAGGTGGCGGGGTCCAACTCCTGGCGGCGGGTGATCGAGGAGCGCGAGATCGCCGCGACGCGGGTGAAGGCGCCGACCTACAGCGCGTGCATGGACCTGCTGGCGGGGCGCAAGATCGACGCGGTGTCGACCGACGACCTGATCCTGGCGGGGTTCGCGGCCGGCCGGCCGGTGAAGATCATCAATGCCCCGTTCACCGACGAGAAGTACGGCGTCGGCATCCGCAAGGGCGATCTGGAGGGCTGCGAGGCGGTCAACCGGGCGATCACCCGGATGTACCAGGACGGCACCGCGGCCCGGCTCCTGACCAAGTGGTTCAAGGAGTCCGGGCTGAAGCTGGCGACGAGCGTCCCGCAGTTCGAGGGCTGCTCGTAGAGCCCCGGACGGCGCGGAGCGGCGGCTCGGGACGAGGTCAGGGCGAGGTGGTGGACGGGAGCGCGCCGATCGCCTCGCGCAGCGTGTCGTAGATCGGGATGAACTCGTCCACCGCGGTGATCCGGAACACCCGGCGCACCCGCGGCGGCAGCGCCACCAGGGCGATCATCGTGCCGCGCTCCAGCGCGTTCCGGTGGGCCGTCACGATCGAGTTGAGGCCGGTGGAGTCGCAGAACGTGACCTGGCGCATGTCGACGACCATCGGGCCGCCCGCCTCCAGGACCTCCGCCATCGTCTCCTCGAAGCGCTCGCGGGACACCACGTCGATCTCGCCGCGGACCCGCACCACGGTGCAGCGGTCCTGCCGCAGAAGGGAAACGTCGAAATCCATGGGCAACCTCCCCGCCCCGAGTATGAGAGCACCCGTGACCCGCCCCGCACGGTCCCGGGATCGCGCACTCCGTGGCCGCCGAACCGGCCCGTCCGGTGTGGGGCCTCATCGCCCCGTACGTTCCCGACCGTAACCGATCCCCCGCCGTGGCCGGACCGCCCGGCTCCTGGGAATCCCCTGAAAAAGCTACTGCACAGAAACCTACTTTGCAGTAAGGAATGGTCCCGGATTGGATCAAGAGTCCAATGCGGCCTGGTTACGGCCGCCCCTTCCCGGCGTGGTACACGTCACCTTGACGCCTCCATGACCTGCGGCGGAGTCGTACACTGCCCTTCTGGCACCGGGAAAGGGCGCCGGTGACCATGGCCCGGAACGGCTCAGACGTTACAGTGGCGGTGCCGAATTCTGGAGGCTGGGTGTTCTACACGTTCATGTCGCGCGTCGTGGCCCCGATCCTGCGACTGCTTTTCCGGCCGCGGATCGAGGGCCTGGAGAACGTCCCGCTCTACGGGCCGCTCATCGTGGCCAGCAACCACCTGTCGTTCATCGACAGCTTCATCATCCCGCTGTCGCTGCCGCGCCCGGTGACGTACGTCGCCAAGGCCAGCTACTTCGAGGGCAAGGGGCTCAAGGGCTGGTTCGTCCGCTGGTTCCTCACCACGCTCGGCCACGTCCCGATCAAGCGCGGTGCCGGCCGGGCCGCCATGGGCGCGCTGGAGCAGGGCCGCGACGTCCTCGGCAACTCCGGCGCGTTCGCGATCTACCCGGAGGGCACCCGCTCCCCGGACGGCCGCCTCTACCGCGGCCGCACCGGCGTGGGCTGGCTCGTGCTGGCGTCCGGCGCCCGCGTCCTGCCGGTCTCCCTGGAAGGCACCGAGAAGATCCAGCCGCTCGGCGCCTCCAGGCCGCGCGTGCTGGGCCCGCGCCCCACCGTGCGGATCGGCCCGCCGATGGACTTCACCCACTACCGCGACCTCCCGCCGGCCAAGGCGCGCCGCGCGATCACCGACGAGATCGTGGAGACCATCCAGAAGCTGGGCGGCCTCGACTACACCGGCACCTACAACGACCGCGCCGACGCCGCCGGCAACTGACGCCCGCGAGCGGCCGGGCCCAGCGGGCCAGGCGGGCCGGTACGCCCGCATCCTCCCGCGATGCCGGAGCCCGCGCCGCCGATCGGGCGCCCGGGTCGCCGAAAGGGCGTGTCGCCGCAGGGGGTTCCCCGCCGTCCGCCCCTAGTGTCACCAGGCATGGCGCACAGGCTCGCACGGACAGCGATGATCACGACGATGGCCGCCGCCTGCGCGGGCGCGTGCGGCGGCGGGGGCGCGGACGGCGCCAAGACGCAGCAGGTGAAGTCGACGGGACGGGCCGCGCTGGCCGGCACCGCGTACACCTCCGCGCAGCTCCAGCAGGCGCTGCTCGCCCAGCCGGCCGGCTACAAGCGGGTCGGCGAACTCGACGCCGGCGAGTACGGCGCGCTCAAGGCCGTCCAGAACTTCGAGCAGCTGCAGCGCCAGGTCACCCTCGACAAGCCCGACTGCGCCGGCGCCGCGGGCGGCACCCCCGGCGGGAAGGCGCTGGACAAGACCGCGCCGGCGGCCATCGCCTCGTACGGCAAGAGCAGCGGGCAGACCGTCACCGAGACGCTGATGGCGATGCCGGCCGAGGCCGCCGAGCAGCACGTGAAGGCCAAGGTGCCGGCGGTGTGCGGCACGTTCAGGACCAGGGTCGGCGGCAAGTGGTCCGAGCACCGCGTGGTCGAGTCCCCGTCCGCCGCCATCGGCGACGGGTCCCGCACGGTCGGCATCTCGACGCGGACCGGCGCCGCCCGGGTCAAGACCTGGTACGTCGTCGTCCAGGGCCGCCGCTACCTCGCCACCGTCAGCCTCATCGGCCCGAACGTCACCCGCGCGGAGGCCGAGCAGATCGCCCGCCAGGCCGACGCGCAGGCGCGCCGCGTCCTGCCCTGACGCACTCGCGGCCGGGATCCCCGAACGGATACCGTTCCCCTTACTTGACGATGTGAGCGAGTGGGGGAGCCCTTGATCGGCAAAGAGGGCCGGGTCACCGGCAGGATCGGTCCCGGTCTGGTCGGGGAGGTCATGATCCCGGTCCGCGGCGGGGTGGAGGCGTTCTACGCGCACCCGTCCGACCCGCGCGACGAGTTCTCCCCCGGGACGATCGTGGTGGTGGTCGAGTACCACCCGCCCCGCACCGTGTACGTCGCCCAGGCGCTGGGCTGAATCCGGCCACCGAAAATTAGCGGCGCTAAGGGAACCTGGGCGCCGCCGGGCGCATCATAGGAGGGACGCCGACCGCTGGCGTCCCGATCCGGCGGGGAAGCGAGCGCCGGACCGGCCCCCCAGCCCAGAGGAGGCCGCATGCCCGTTGTCGGAATCGCGATCGCGGTGGTCGTCGCCCTGATCGTGCTGATCATCCTGTTCAAGATGGTCTGGCGGGTGGCCGAACCCAACGAGGCGCTGATCATCTCGGGGCTGGGCGCCAAGTCAAAGCCGCTCGACGGCGTCGACAGCCTGGGCTTCAAGATCGTGACCGGCAAGGGGACCGCGGTGCTGCCCGGCTTCCAGGTCTCCCGCCGGCTGCACCTCGACAGCCGGTCCGGCAACCTCGAGGTCAACTGCGTCACCCAGCAGGGCATCCCGGTCAAGGTCCGCGGCGTGGTCATCTACAAGGTCGGCGACGACTTCATCTCGATCGCCAACGCCGCCCGCCGCTTCCTGGAGCAGCAGAGCTCCATGGACGGCGCCATCCACGAGCTGTTCACCGGCCACCTGCGCTCGATCATCGGCAACCTGACCGTCGAGGACCTGATCCTCAACCGCGAGCGGCTGACCAGCGAGACGCGCAGCTCGGCCGCCGACGAGATGAGCAAGCTCGGCCTGGTCGTCGACTCCCTCCAGATCCAGGAGATCGACGACGAGACCGGCTACATCGTCAACCTGGGCCGCCCGCACGCCGCGAAGGTCGCCGCCGCGGCCCGCATCGCCGAGGCCGAGCGCAACCAGGAGGCCACCCGGCGCGAGCAGGAGACCGAGCGGGAGAACGCCGCCGTCATCCGGGACACCGAGATCAAGAAGGCCGAGTACGACGGCCAGGTGAAGCAGGCCGAGCAGCAGGCCCGCCAGGAGGTCATCCAGCGCGAGACCCGCAACGCCGAGCTGGAGGCCGAGCGCACCGAGCGGCAGCTGGAGAGCCAGGTCCGCAAGCCCGCCGACGCCAAGGCGTACGAGCAGGTCAAGCTGGCCGAGGCCGAGCGCGAGGAGCGCATCGCCTACGCCCAGGCCGCGGCCACCGAGGTGCAGCTCAAGGCGCAGCGCGAGTCCGAGGCCATCCGGCTGCTCGGTGAGGCCGAGGCCGACGCGACCAGGCGCAAGGGCCTGGCCGAGGCCGAGGCGATCAAGGCCCGCGCCCAGGCGCTGGCCGAGAACCAGGAGGCGGTCATCGCCCAGCAGCTCGCCGAGAACTGGGCCGAGATCGTCGAGGCGGGCGCCGGCGTCTTCGGCAACGTCGACAACATGGTCGTCCTGAACGGCGCCCAGGGCGTCGAGGAGATGCTGGCCAAGGCGCTGACCCTCGGCGGCACCGGGCTGGGCCTGGCGCGCCAGCTCCTCGCCGGCCAGGCGAGCGCGCAGGCGGCCAAGCCCGCGAACGGCAGGCCCGCCGACGCGGCGGCCGCCGCGACCGGCTCCGTCCCGGTCGCCGCTCCCGCGCCGCCCAAGCCCGACACCGACTGACCGTCCCGTACGCGTGCCCGCCCGTCCCGGAGCCCGTCCGGGGCGGGCGGTGCGCGTTATGGGAGTCGGCGGTGGCGTCCCCCCATATTGTTGACACCATGTCCGTGCCCCGGCTCGCCGTCTCCGTCGATCTCGTCGTCCTCACCGTCCGGGAGCAGCGGCTCAGCGCGCTGATGTGGCGCCGCGACCGGCCGCCGTACGACGGGTGCTGGTCGCTGCCCGGCGGGTTCATCCAGCTGGACGAGGACCTCCCCGTGGCGGCGTCCCGGCTGATGGCGGAACGGGCCGGGCTGGCGGACGTGCGGATCCACCTGGAGCAGCTCGCGACGTTCGGCTATCCGGACCGTGACCCGCGGCAGCGGGTGGTCAGCGTGGCCTACCTGGGCCTGGCCCCGGACCTGCCGGCGTCGAGCCGGGCGCAGGTGCTGTGGACGGCCGTGGACGAGCTGACGCGCGGCGGGTCGGCGTTCGACCACCGGCGGATCCTGTGCGACGGGGTGGAGCGGGCGCGGGCGAAGCTGGAGTACACGTCGCTGGCGGCGGCGTTCTGCCCGCCGGAGTTCACGGTGGCGGAGCTGCGCCGCGTGTACGAGATCGTGTGGGGCACGGAGCTGGACCCTCGGAACTTCCACCGGAAGGTGACGGGCGCGGACGGCTTCCTGGTCCCGACGGGCCGCACGACCACGCGCGACGGCGGCCGTCCCGCCCGCCTTTACACGCGCGGCGACGCCGAGCAGCTGCGCCCGCCGATGCTCCGCCCGCGCACCGGCGCCCGCGCCTGAGGGGCCGGCCGCCCCGCGTCCCGGGCCCGCTGAAACCGGTGTACGAAATCTTGACCGGAGCCATGTCCCCGCTGGTCGGCGCATCGTTTCCGGATTGCTAGCTTGGTGTCCCATGGATGGCGAAATGTCCGAAGAGCTGGGGCTGCTCGTCCGCGACATCGGCGACGCCGGCGTGGAGGAGATGGCCGGGTCGCCGGCGCTGGCGGCGGCCGTCGACCAGCACGCGGCCGCGGTCCGCGACGCCGTCGCCGGACCGGACGGCGGCCGCCCCGGGACGGACGCGCTGATGGACTACCTGCACTCGTTCGCCGAGGACGCCTTCCGGCGCGGCTGGTGGCCGGGCAGCACGCACGACTGGGAGTTCGTCCGGATCGTCACCGTCTGCTGGATGCTGCGGCAGGGCCCCTCGCCGTCGTCCTGACCGGGCGGCACTCCGTAGGCTGGGCCCCGCAGGCTGGGAAGCACATCCGAAGAACGAGGAGGACAACGGTGTCCGAAGCATCCACCCCCCGCTTCCGCTCCGTGCTCGACCGCTTCCAGGCGTACAAGCCCGGCAAGGTCGTGGTCTCGCCCGAGGGCCGCTCGTTCAAGCTGTCGTCGAACGAGACGCCGCTGGGCCCCCTGCCCTCCGTCCTGGACGCCATCACCGAGGCCGCCCAGCGCGTCAACCGCTACCCCGACAACACCTGCGCGGCGCTCATCGAGGCGATCTCCGCGCGGTTCGGCGTCCCCGCCGACCACGTCGCGGTGGGCTGCGGGTCGGTCGGCGTGACGCAGATGCTGCTGGAGGCCGTGGCCGAGCCCGGCGCCGAGGTGCTGTACGCGTGGCGCTCGTTCGAGGCGTACCCGGTCCTGGTGGCGCTCTCCGGCGCCACCTCCGTGCAGGTGCCGCTCACCGGCGAGGCGCACGACCTGGACGCGATGGCGGACGCGATCACCGACCGGACCCGGCTGATCTTCGTCTGCAACCCGAACAACCCGACCGGCACCGTCGTCCGGCGGGCGGAGCTGGAGCGCTTCCTCGACCGGGTGCCCGCCGACTGCCTGGTCGTGCTGGACGAGGCGTACCGCGAGTACATCCGCGACCCCGAGGTCCCCGACGGCCTCACCCTCTACCCCGACCGCCCCAACCTGGTCGTGCTGCGGACGTTCTCCAAGGCGTACGGGCTGGCCGGGCTCCGCGTCGGCTTCCTCGTCGGCCACCCCGCCGTGGCCGAGTCGATCCGCAAGACGTACCTCCCGTTCAGCGTCAACTCCCTCGTGCAGGCGGCGGCCGTCGCCTCGCTGGCAGCCGAGGACGAGCTGCTCGCCCGCGTGGAGAGCACGGTGAAGGAGCGCGAGCGGGTCCGCGACGCGCTGCTCGCCGACGGCTGGACGGTGCCGCCGACCGACGCCAACTTCGTCTGGCTGCGGCTGGGCGAGCGCACGATGGAGTTCTCCGCGGCCTGCGACGCGCAGGGCGTCAGCGTCCGGCCGTTCGCCGGCGAGGGCGCGCGCGTCTCGATCGGCACGCCGGAGGAGAACGAGGCGTTCCTGGCCGTGGCCAGGGCGTTCCCGCACCGGAACTGACGTCAGCCGGTCCCGGTCCCGCCGCCGGGGTCACCCGTGCCCGGGTCACCGGTCCCCGGATCACCCGTGCCCGGATCGCCGGTCCCCGGGTCGCCCGTGCCCGGATCCCCCGTCCCCGGGTCCCCGGTGCCGGGGTCTCCCGTGCCGGGGTCACCGGTTCCCGGATCGCCGGTCCCCGGATCGGGGTCGGGATCCGGCGTGCCGGGTCGCGTCGGGCCCGGCCCGGGCCGGGTGGGCCGCTCGCTCGGGCCGGTGGTCTCCGGCGCGGGCCCGGTCGTCTGCGGCGCGACCGGCGGCGGCGCGGTGTCGTCCGCGGCCGGGGGAGCCGGCGTGCCGGGTGTGGCGCTCGGCGCGGGATCCGGACCCGGCGAGAGCCTCAGCAGCGCGGGCGCGTGCCGGCGGATCGGCTCGTACCCGACGACGGCCGAGACGGCGGCCCCGGCGCCCAGGACGCCGGCGGCGGCGCCCGCCGCGGCGGCGACGCGCAGGCGTTCGGAGGTCTTCTGCTTCATGCCCTGCCCCCAGGGCCAGGCCGGTGAGAGTTCACCGGTTTCCCTAGAGAGTGGGACGGGCGCCGCCCGGCGCGCGTTGTCCCGTGGCCGGGTCCGGCCGTCCCGAACGGTCGGCGCGCCTCCCCGGGCCGGTCGGTGCCCGGGGCCCGGGCGTCAGGTGCCGGCCTTGGGGCCCAGCTTCTCCACGATCAGCCGGTAGAGCTGGCGCGGCCGGCCGGGCTGCGGCGTCCGGTTCGGCGGCAGCGGCCAGGCCAGGCCCTCCTCGACCAGCGTGCGCAGCAGGCGCCGGGCGGTGCGCGGCGTCACGCCGAGCATCTTGCCGGCGTTCTCCGCGTCCACGATCAGCGGCTGCTCCTGGTCGCCGAGCTTGTCGGCGAGCCGGGCGAGGATCTCCAGGCCCTTCGGCTTGGCCTGCGGCTGCGCGCGTGGCGGCGTGCGGGGAGCCGGCACGAGCGCGCGGCCGTCGCGGTCGAGCGCGAAGCCCTGGGCGCGCTGGGAGCTCTGCGAGCGGGCCAGCGCGGCGCGGGCGTGGGTCTCGGCCTCGTGCGCCGTACGGCCCATCCCGATGCCGACCTCGATCGCCAGCCCCAGCTCCTCGCGGACCCGTTCGACGAACGGCGGCGTCCGGAACCCCTCGGTGCCGGCGGTGACCGAGCCCCGGGTCGCGATGACCAGGTAGCTGTGGTCGTCCAGCGGCCACACGGAGGCGTTCATCCGGTGCGCCTCCTGGAGCAGCACCCGGTGCAGCGCCAGCTTGAGCTCGTCGCGCCAGTAGCGCGGCGTGACGCGGCGCGGGGTCTCGCGCAGCGTCGGGACGTCCACCAGGACGACGACGAGCTGCGACTCCTCCAGCCGGTGGTGGGCGCCCAGCAGCGCCGCCGTCTGCAGCGAGCTGCGGATCGCCGCGCCGGTCGGCCGGACCCTGATGGTCGGCACCCCGGCCATCTCCATCCGCTCGGCCGTGGCGTGCACGCACGTCATCGCGACCGTGGTCGCGCCGCGGCGCCACAGCCGCTCGTGGAACGCGGCCAGCGTGCCCGGCCCGGCGGCCTCCTCGCGCAGGTGGACCTGCTCGGTGCCGAGACTGATCTCGGCGTACGCCTCCTCGACCTCGGCGCGGCCGAGCACGTCGATGCTCACCCGGCCCGGATCGAAGCGCTCGTCCAGGGAGGCCCGCAGCAGCGCGCCCTGGAGGGCGGCGCCGTTCAGCGGCACGTACGTCGCCGGCATCGTCAGCACCCCGGCCTTGCGGGCGAAGTCGTACGGGACCGGGCTGGCGAACAGGCACACGTCCACCCCGGAGCCCAGCCGTACGACCTTGTCGGCCGCCTCCTGCTCGTCGCGGTACGCGGCGGCCACCAGCCGGCTCGGTACCGGTGTGGGGCCGTGCCCCATCAGCATGACCCGCTCGACCAGGTCGTGCGGGCCGACCACGCCGATCGTCAGATCGGGGGTCACCGACCCCGTCCTGGTGGTCGTCATAGGTGATCGCTCGCTTCCCGACCAGCCTCGTGTGGGGGGCCCTGCCCCGGCCATGCGTTCGCGCACGCTCCGCCCAACGGTTGACTCATGGCTTGTCGCCCCTGCCTTCTGACCCTGCACCGCAACCCCGCGATTCGTTCCCTCAGTGGGCAGATCGGGTCAGGGCGACGATGTGTGACGCCCAGACGCGAAATCGAATCAAGAGTGCGGCGAAAAAGTAACCTACGCGACCCCCCAGTCAGTAATTTGTCACCAATCGGTCAGTCTTGATCCTGCATCTTCGGACGTCCGAAGTTGAAAAACAAGACCCGAAATCACCGCGCGGGGCCTCCTGAGGCACTGATGCGCACTGAAGAGACCCCTGCGGTGTCCGATCGGTTTACGCCGGGGCCGAAATGCGACCGTCCTGTCTCCGCAGCTCAAGTGAAGACGAGTGATCCGCCGCCGGCGGCGGAGTCCGCGCCGTTCCGGCCGGTCACGCGTCCGCCGAGGTGGCCCGCACTTCCGATGTACGGCGCGCGGCGCCCGGAAGGACCGGGCCGGAATGTCCAGGTCCGGCCAGCGGAAAGCGCCGCGGCCCGGTCCGAGGGGACCGGGCCGCGCGCCCAGGCGTCAGGCGCCTGTCAGGAAACGATGTCAGAAAGCCAGTCAGGGTCGCCCCCGGGGACGGCCTCCCGGACGCCCGAAGAACGGTTCAGAAGGTCTCGCGGATGATCTCCGCGCCCAGCTGCGAGAGCCGCTCGGCGGTGTGCGCGTGACCGCGGTCGAGGTAGTACGCCGAGGTGATCGTGGTCTCGCCCTCGGCGGCCAGCCCGGCCAGCACCAGCGCGCTGCCGCAGCGCAGGTCGTGCGCCTCCACCTCGGCGCCGCGCAGCGCGTTCGGCCCGTTGACCTTGGCGCGGTTGCCGTCCACCTCGATGTCGGCGCCCATCTTCCGGAGCTCGTCGGCCAGCTTGAACCGGCCGTCGAAGATCCGCTCGTAGATGTAGGACGGGCCGTCCGCCAGGCAGGACAGCGCCATGATCGGCGACTGGAGGTCGGTGGCGAAGCCCGGGTACTCGTCGGTGATCACGTTGATCGGGCGCAGCGCGCGCTCGCGCCGCACCTGGAGGACGGCGCCCTGCTGGTGGAACTCCAGCCCCATCTGCTCCAGCTTGTCGGCGGCCACGCCCAGGTGCTCCAGGTTGGCGCCCACCAGGTGGAGGTCCCCGCCGGTGATCGCGGCGGCCATCACGAACACGCCGGTGTCGATCCGGTCCGGCATCACGGTGTGCTCGACCGCCGACAGCTCGTCCACGCCCTCGACGGTGATGAAGCCGGTCCCGCCGCCGGTGATCCTCGCGCCCATCGCCTGGAGCAGCGCGATGTTGTCGAGCACCTCGGGCTCCAGCGCGGCGTTCTTGATCAGCGTGGTGCCGCGGGCGAGCGCCGCCGCCATGATCAGGTTCTCGGTGCCGGTGTGCGAGGGGGTGTCGCAGTAGAGCGTCCCGCCGCGCAGGTCGCCGGCCTTGATGTGGATCTGGCCGTTGCCGTTGTCGCCCATCTGCTCGGTGACGGTCGCGCCCAGCCGCTTGAAGCCGTTGTAGTGGAAGTCCAGGTTGCGGCTGCCCAGGTTGCAGCCGCCGACGCCCTCGATCACGGCCTCGCCCAGCCGGTGCAGCAGCGCCGGCACGAACAGGAACGAGCCGCGGAAGCGCGCGGCGATGTCGGCGGGCAGGACCGGGCTGTCGAGCGTCGAGGCGTCGATCACCAGCGTCCGCTCGGCCTCGTGCAGCTCGGCCTTCGCCCCGATCGCCCGGGCCAGCTCGACGGCGCGCCGCACGTCCTCGATGATCGGGACGTTGCGCAGCACCGTCCGGCCTTTCGCCGCCATCAGCGAGGCACCGATCATGGGCAGGACCGCGTTCTTGGCCCCCTGGATGAAAACGGTGCCGTTCAGCTGCCGGCCGCCGCGAACGCGGTACCGAACGTCGTGGCCCATGCTCATGCCGTATAGCTCCTTAGCTGCGGAAACGGTCCTGCGAAGATCAACTGAAGTGTGCATGCCCCGTACGGGCGGGCGTGACCCGTCCGAATTCGACGGGGGCCGTCGCGAGGGCCGGACGTGCTGGCGCCATCCCCCTCCTTGCGCGACGCGTCCCCAGTAAACCACCGGGAACGAGGTGGGAAGTGCCGGTCGTCCGGGTCGTTCCCGCCTGCTCTCTATGACCTCGCGAATCGCCGTAAAGTTCGGGCGGGCCGGAGATCCGATCCATCGGCCCGGGCCGGTCCCCTCGGCAGCGAACGGCGGCGCGGCTAGAAAGTACGGCCGGTGATGCGTTCGTAGGCCTCGATGTACTTGGCTCGGGTCCGGTCGACGATCTCGGGCGGGAGCGGGGGCGGGGCCTCGCCGGAGGCGCGGTCCCAGCCGGACTCCGGCGACACCAGCCAGTCGCGGACGAACTGCTTGTCGAACGAGGGCTGCGAGCGTCCCGGCTCCCACGCGTCCAGGGGCCAGAAGCGGGACGAGTCGGGCGTCAGCACCTCGTCGGCCAGCACCAGCTCGCCGTCCGCCGTCCGGCCCAGCTCGATCTTGGTGTCGGCGACGATGATGCCGCGCTCGCGGGCCAGCTCGGCGCCGCGCCCGTACACGGCCAGCGTCAGCTCCCGCAGCCGGGCCGCGAGGTCGGCGCCGACGGCCGTCTCGACCTCGGCGAACGTCATCGGCTCGTCGTGGTCGCCGACGGCCGCCTTGGTGGTCGGGGTGAAGATCGGCTCGGGCAGCCGGGAGCCGTCCACCAGGCCGCCGGGCAGCGGGACGCCGCAGACCGAGCCGGCGTTCGCGTACTCCTTCAGCCCCGAGCCGGTCAGGTACCCGCGCGCCACGCACTCGACCGGGACCATGTCGAGCCGCCGCGCCACCACCGCGCGCCCGGCCCATTCGGCGGGCGCGCCGGGCGGCAGGCCGGTGGACAGGATGTGGTTGGGCAGCAGGTCGGCGAGCCGTTCGAACCACCACAGCGACAGCTGGGTCAGGATGCGGCCCTTGTCCGGGATCGGCGTGTCCAGCACGTAGTCGAACGCCGAGATCGTGTCCCTCGCGACCATCAGGAGCTCGCCGCCGGGCAGCTCGTACAGGTCGCGGACCTTCCCGCTGTGCAGGTGCTTCATCGGATGCCTAAGCCTCTTCCACGATTTCCACGGGGTCGCCGAGCGACAGCGGCCCGGTCGTGCGGGGGACGGCGTTCACGCCGAAACGCAGCCCCCGGTCGATCATCCGGTACGAGGCGAGCGTCCGCAGCGGCTCGCGGCCCCGTTCCGCGGTCTCCTGGTCGGTGGTGGTGATCACGCAGCGGGCGCAGGACTTGACCATCTCGATCACCGTTCCGCCGATCCGCAGCAGCCGGACCCGGTCCTCGCCGTACGCGCCGAGCCCCTCGACGACGAGGTTGGGCCGGAAGCGGTTCATCGGCAGCGGGGCGTCCAGGCGGGAGTTCAGGTCGGCCAGCGACTCGGCGGAGATCAGCAGCAGCGGGTAGCCGTCGGCGAACGCGACCTCCCCGCCGCCGCGGGAGGTGGCGCGGGAGCCGGTGAAGCGCACCAGCCGGCAGTCCGCGCCGAGGAACTCGGAGAACCAGCCGGCCGCCTCGTCGCCCTGGTCGACCCCCTGGCACTCCGACCGGTGCACCAGCACGTCCAGCACCGGGCCGTCCGCCACCGGCTTGTGGACGAACGACGCCCGCCCCGGCGCCTCGACCGCGAGCTCCTCGCCGTCGTACGAGGGCCGCAGCAGCGCCATCTCGGCGTGGTCGCGCTGCGACAGGAACCGGCCCCCGGGGCTGACGAGCATGAACTCGCGGTCGTACCGGAGCCCGGTCGCGAGCAGCTCCGCCGTGCGCAGCGGCGTCCCGGCGGCGCTCTTGAACGGGTAGACGGCGAGTTCGGTCAGCCTCGGGGCCATCCGGGCCTCCTCTTGTTCTCCCAGGGCTACGTCAGCGCGGCCAGGCGCTCGAAGACGGGGCCGAGCCGCTCGACGAACCGCTCGGGCCGGCAGACGGCGTCCAGCCGGTCCTCGTCCAGGCTCAGGCCCGCCTCGGCGGCGCGCTTCCGCAGAGTCTCCCGGAACGGCTCGCCGGTCTGCCAGGTCTCCATGGCGGCCTTCTGGACGAGCGGGTACGCCTCGTCGTCGCGGGACATCCCGGCCTCGACCAGCTCCAGCAGCACGGTCGAGGTGTAGATCAGGCCGCCGGTGGACTCCAGGTTGGCCGTCATCCGGTCGGCGTCCACGACCAGGCCCGACATCAGCCGGTTCGTGAGGTTGAGCATGTAGTCGAGCGCGATGGACGCGTCCGGCAGCGCGATCCGCTCGGTGGACGAGTGCGAGATGTCGCGCTCGTGCCAGAGCGGGATGCCCTCCAGCACCGGGACGATCTGCGCCCGCACGATCCGCGCCATCCCCGCCAGCCGCTCGGAGATGATCGGGTTCTTCTTGTGCGGCATGGCGGAGGAGCCCTTCTGCCCCTTGCCGAACGGCTCCCACAGCTCGCGCACCTCGGTGCGCTGCCCGTGCCGCACCTCCAGCGCGATCGCCTCGCACACCGTCGCCATGATCGCCAGGGCGGAGACCCACTCGCTGATGCCGTCCCGGATGACCACCTGGGTGGACACGTCCGCGCGGGCCAGGCCCAGCCGCTCCGCGACGTGCGCCTCGATCGCCGGGTCGATGTTGCTGTACGTCCCGACCGCGCCGGAGATCGCCATCACTCCCACGGCCTCGCGGGCGCGCCGCAGCCGGTCCCGGGAGCGCGCCATCGCGAACGCGAAGTCGGCGACCCGGTGCCCCCAGACGTCCGGCTCCCCGTGGATGCCGTGCGTCCGCCCGACCCGCAGGGTGGCCTTGTGCTCCAGGGCGTGGTCGCGCAGCGTCGCGACCAGCGCGTCCGCCTTGGCCAGCAGGATGTCGGTGGCCTCGACGAGCTGGAGGGCCAGCGCCGTGTCCAGCAGGTCGGACGAGGTCATGCCGAAGTGGACGTACCGCGCCGCCTCCCGCGGCTCGGTGTTGTCCGCCCAGGCCGACAGGAACGCGATCACGTCGTGCTGGGTGACCGCCTCGATCTCGTGCACCGCCTCCGGCGTCGGCGGCGGCGCGTTGCGAACGGGCTCCACCACCTCCGCCGGGATCGTGCCGGCCGCGGCGTGGGCCTCGACCACCAGGGTCTCGACCTTGCACCACAGCTCGTACTTGTGCGCGTCGCTCCAGACGCGTCCCATCTCCGGAAGGGTGTACCGCTCAATCACGGAACGATTCTTCCAGGTCGGCCGCCGTGCCCGCGCCCGGGGCCCGCCGCCCGCGGCGCGGGATCAGCCTCCGGACGCGGTGAGCGCGATGTCGGTGCGGTGGTGCGAGCCGCGCAGCGTGATGCGGCTCACGGCCTCGTAGGCGGCGGCCCGCGCGGCGGCCAGGTCGGGGCCGGAGCCGACGACGTTCAGCACGCGGCCGCCGTTGGCGACGAGGTTTCCGTCCGCGTCGCGCTTGGTACCGGCGTGCAGGACGTACGCGCCGGGCACCTCGTTCGCCGCGTCCAGGCCCTCGATGACGTCGCCCTTGGCCGGCGCCGCCGGGTAGTTCTCGGCGGCGATCACGACGGTCACGGCGGCGCCCTCGTGCCATTCGGGCCGGAAGTCGGGGTTCAGCCCGCCGATCGCGCACGCCTGGAGCAGGGAGGCGAGCGGCGTGGCGAGCCGGTCCAGCACGACCTGCGTCTCCGGGTCGCCGAAGCGCGCGTTGAA
This sequence comes from Actinomadura sp. 21ATH, assembly GCF_041951345.1. Lineage (NCBI taxonomy): Bacteria > Bacillati > Actinomycetota > Actinomycetes > Streptosporangiales > Thermomonosporaceae > Actinomadura > Actinomadura sp. 21ATH. Next base: position 352,180 of record NZ_JBGNUR010000006.1, read on the forward strand.
CTCGACCACGCGCACGCCCTTGGGCGTCAGCGCGAGGCCCGCGTACAGGACGCCCACGTACGGCGTGTTGCGGCGGCGCAGCTCGTCCACGGCGGGCTGCACGACCGTGGCCATGACCTCGTCCACCAGGCCGGGCGGCGCCCACGGGAGCGGCGCGTACGCGCCCATGCCGCCGGTGTTGGGGCCCTCGCCGCCGTCGTACGCGCGCTTGAAGTCCTGCGCGGGCAGCAGCGGGACGGCCGAGTTGCCGTCGCACAGCGCGAACAGCGACACCTCCGGGCCGTCGAGGTACTCCTCGATGACCACGCGGCCGCAGGAGGCGGCGTGCGCGGCGGCCTCGGCGCGGTCCTCGGTCACCACCACGCCCTTGCCCGCGGCGAGGCCGTCGTCCTTCACCACGTACGGCGCGCCGAACGCGTCCAGCGCCTCCTGGACCTCGGCGTCGGTCTCGCACACCCGCGCGGCGGCGGTCGGGACGTTCGCCGCGCCCATGATGTCCTTGGCGAACGCCTTGGAGCCCTCGATCGTGGCGGCCTCGCGGTCGGGGCCGAAGCAGGGGATGCCCGCCCGGCCGAGCGCGTCGGCGACGCCCTCCATCAGCGGCGCCTCCGGGCCGACCACGACCAGCTCGGCGCGCAGCCGCCCGGCGAGCTCGACCACGGCGGTGGGATCGGCCGGATCCAGCGCGTGGTTCTCGGCGATCGGCGCGGTGCCCGGGTTGCCGGGGGCGCAGTGCAGGGCGGTGACGGAGGGGTCGCGGTGCAGCGCGCGGGCGAGCGCGTGCTCGCGGCCGCCGGATCCTAGGACGAGTACTCGCACGCCGGGAGCCTATCCGGCCGGGCGGGGCCGCCGCCCGGAGGCGGGGTGACCGCCGCCACACCGGCCCCCGGTGAACTTCCCCCGCGCCCCGGACGTCCTCATTCCCGGTTCGCTTTTGTGGCCGGCTGGTAAGCTTCACCCGGCCCCAGGCCCGGAGACGGGCCGCCGCCGAGGAGCGAAGGGAGGTGGTCGGGATGAGTCCTGGTGATCCTTGCAGTACGCCGGAGATCCCTCACAGTCCGAGCCGGACTGTCCATCCGTCCGCCTCTATCCGGCGTCCGGCCGGCGCACGCGCGCGCTCCCCGTTCTAGGTTCCAGGTTTCTCGCTCTGGCCCCGGGATCGAGCGCGCCCTGACGTGCGTGTCCGGCCGGCGGGTTAGGAGCCGCACCATGGCCATGACACGAGTTCGCCCGGGCCGCGCGACCAGGTCGCTGTTCAAGTCGCTGGGCCGGCCGAGCGCCGCGCCGTCCGCGCTGCGCCGCCGCGACACCGCCGTCATCGACTGGGCCGCCTACATCGACGGCCACCGCGTCTGCACCGACACCGTCGAGGACGCCGTCCGCATGATCCGCGACGGCGAGCTGGCCCGCGCGGAGAACGACGCCAGCGCTGGATTCGTCTGGGTCGGCCTGCACGAGCCGTCCGCGACCGAGCTGTCCGAGCTGGCCGAGGTCTTCGGCCTGCACCCGCTGGCGGTGGAGGACGCGATCCACGCCCACCAGCGGCCCAAGCTGGAGCGGTACGACGACGTCAACTTCTTCGTGATGAAGACCGTCGGCTACGTGCGCAAGGCTCCGGAGGCTCCGGAGGTCGTCGAGACCGGCGAGCTGATGATCTTCGTGGGGCCGGACTTCGTGGTGACCGTACGGCACGGCGCGCACGGCGAGCTCGCCTCGGTCCGCGGCCGGCTGGAGCGCGACCCGGGCCGCCTGGCCCTCGGCCCGGCCGCCGTGGTGCACGCGATCGCCGACCGGGTGGTGGACGGGTACGTGAACGTCGCCGACGCCGTCCAGGAGGACATCGACGAGGTCGAGGAGGCGGTGTTCTCACCCGAGCGGACCGACGAGTCGCGCCGCATCTACCGGCTCAAGCGCGAGGTCATCCAGCTCAAGCGGGCGGTCGGGCCGCTGGCCGGGCCGCTGCGCAACCTCGGCGGGCGGCGGTTCGTCCCGGCCGAGATCAAGGAGTACCTGCGCGACGTCGAGGACCACCTGACCCGCGTCCGCGAGCAGGTCGAGTCGTACGACGAGCTGCTCAACCCGATCCTCCAGGCGCACATGACGCAGGTCACCGTCGCCGACAACAAGGACATGCGGAAGATCTCCGCGTGGGGCGCCCTGTTCATGGTCCCGACCGCGATCGCCGGGATCTACGGGATGAACTTCACGTTCATGCCGGAGACCCAGTGGAGGTTCGGCTACCCGATGATCCTCGGCGTCATCGCGACCGCCTGTTTCTGCCTCTACCGCGGTTTCCGCCGCAACGGCTGGCTCTAGGCGGGCCGGCCGCCGGCTAGCCCACCGACAGCGCGTCCGGGTACTGCTCCGGCACGGGCAGCCCGCGCTCGGCGAGGACGCGGCGCAGCCGGTCGGGGTAGTCGGTGACGATCGCGTCGACGCCGTAGCCGACGAACCGCTCCATCTCGGCGGGCTCGTTCAGCGTCCACACCGCGACCGGCAGGGCCATCCGCTGGGCGCGCTCGACCAGCTCGGGGGTCGCCATCGCCATCTCGGGGGACAGCGCGGTGGCGCCGATGTCGAGCGCGGCGCCGGCCGGGTCCTTGTGGTCGAGCCCGGCCAGCCAGCGCGTCCCGGCCACGGCCGTCGCGCGCTCCACCAGCGCGACGCGGCCCGCCTCCGGCGCGTACCGGCGGGCCTCCACCAGCACCCGCCAGTCGAACGCCAGCAGCCGCGCCCGCGCGGTCAGCCCGAACGCGGCCAGCACCTCGGCGACCGCGGCGGTGAACCGGGTGATCTCGGCGTCGGGCCATCCCGGGTCGGTCTTCAGCTCGACCGCGGGCGCCACCTCCGGGACGGCGCTGAGCAGCGCGCACACCTCCGCCAGCGTGGGCGGCGGGGTGCCGGGCAGCGGCAGCTGGGTGAGCACGAACGGGTCGTCGTCGCGCCCGGGCCGCCGGATGCCGGCGTCCACGGTCCGGATCTGCGCCAGCGTCAGCTCGCGCAGCGGCTTGCCGACGTACGGGTAGCGCGGGTCGCCGGGCAGTGCCGGGCCGGTGTCGGTGGCCGTGAGCGGCGAGAGCACCTGGTCGTGGTTGAGGACCACGACGTCGTCGGCGCTGAGGCCCACGTCGATCTCGATCGCGTGGACGCCCAGCGCCAGCGCGTGGGCGATTCCGGGCAGGGTGTTCTCCGGCCGGAGACCCCGTGCCCCCCGGTGTCCGTGCAGCTCGACGGTGCCCCCGGTGAAAGTCACGGCTGGAACGCTACATCCGGCCGCGGAACGACTCGTGACCGACCGGTGAGATTCCGTCGAACGTTCGGGACGCCAGTGACCAAAGGGGGACATCCTGCCTTTGGATGTTGCCGTGTCGTTAGACGAGCGGGCGCAGCGCCAGCGTCTGGTCGCGGCCCGGGCCGACACCGATCGCCGAGATCTGCGCCCCCGACATCTCCTCCAGCGCGCGGACGTAGCGCTGCGCGTTCTTGGGGAGGTCGTCGAAGGTCTTGGCGGCGGTGATGTCCTCCTGCCAGCCGTCCAGGTACTCCAGGATCGGCTTGGCGTGGTGGAACTCGGTCTGCGAGGCCGGCAGCTCGTCCACGCGCCGGCCGTCCACGTCGTACGCGACGCAGACCGGGACCCGCTCCAGGCCGGACAGCACGTCCAGCTTGGTGAGGAAGTAGTCGGTGACGCCGTTGACCCGGGTGGCGTAGCGCGCGATCACCGCGTCGAACCAGCCGCAGCGGCGGTCGCGGCCGGTGGTGACGCCGTACTCGCCGCCGGTCTTGCGCAGGAACTCGCCCCACTCGTCCAGCAGCTCGGTCGGGAACGGGCCCGAGCCGACGCGGGTGGTGTACGCCTTGAGGATCCCGATCACCTTGGTGATCCGGGTCGGGCCGACCCCGGAGCCCGCGCAGGCGCCGCCCGCGGTGGGGCTGGACGAGGTCACGAACGGGTACGTGCCGTGGTCGATGTCCAGGAGCGTTCCCTGGGCGCCTTCCAGGAGCACCACCTTGTCGTCTTCAAGCGCCTTGTTGATGACGAGGGTGGTGTCGGCGACATACGGGCGCAGCCGCTCGCCGTACTCCAGGTACTCCTGGACGATCGGGCCGGTGTCGATCCGGCGCCGGTTGTAGACCTTGGTGAGGACCTGGTTCTTCTCGCGCAGCGCCAGGTCGAGCTTCTGGGTGAGGATGTTGGCGTCGAACAGGTCCTGCACCCGGACGCCCATCCGGTTGATCTTGTCGGCGTAGGTCGGGCCGATGCCGCGCCCGGTGGTGCCGATCCGGGCCTTGCCGAGGTACCGCTCGGTGACCTTGTCCAGCGCCCGGTGGTGGGGCATGATCAGGTGCGCGTTGGCGGAGATCAGCAGCCGCTCGCAGCCGATCCCGCGGTCCTTGAGCCCGTCGATCTCCTGCAGGAGCACCGACGGGTCGATCACCACGCCGTTCCCGATCACCGGCACCACGTCCGGGGAGAGCACTCCCGAGGGCAGCAGGTGCAGGGCGTAGCTCTTGTCGCCGATGACCACCGTGTGGCCGGCGTTGTTGCCGCCCTGGTAGCGGACGACGTAGTCGACGTCACCCCCCAGCAGGTCGGTGGCCTTGCCCTTCCCCTCGTCCCCCCACTGAGCCCCGACCAGAACGATCGCCGGCATGCCGATTCACCCTTCCCACGACGAAGGCCCCTGATCGCAAGCGCGAAGGGGCCTCTTGCGATCAAATCGTACCCGCACCGGGCCGCCAAGGAAACCGGGAGGGCGTCGCGCCGCTGGTCAGGCGGCCGATCCCGGTACGGATCCGGCCGTCCGGCGGGGCCAGTAGTCCGCGGTGAAAAGGCGGGCGACCAGCTGGCCGCGGCTGGTCACGCGGGTCTTGGCGAAGACCGTCTTGATGTGGTCGCGCACTGTATGCGGGGAGATGACCAGCTCGGCGGCGATCTCGCCGGTGGACAGCCCGCGCGCCACCAGCTGGGTGATCTCCAGCTCGCGGGGCGACAGCCCGTACGCCTCGGCGATGATCGGCGCCATGTCGGAGCCGGCGGCGGGCTGGATCACCATCGCGGTGGGGCCGGGGGCGCCGTCCGGGCCGTCCAGGCAGGACGCGTGGCAGACCAGCCAGCGGCCGTCCCGGGTACGGATCCGCACCCGGGCCGCCCCGCGGTCGCGCCCGGCCGCGACGGCGCGCGCCTGGGCGGCCGCCCCGGTGAGCCACACCGGCAGCGGCGGGCCGAGCGGCGACGGCCTGGACGGCCCGGCCGGGAGCCGGTCCAGGTACGCGCGGGCCGCGTCGTTGATCGAGAGCGGCGTCCCGGCGGCGTCGAAGATGATCAGGCCGGGCTCCGGCGTCCCCGCGTCCCCCACCGGCTGGACGGGCCGCGCCAGCGCCCGCAGGCGGCCCGCCAGCGGCGCCGACAGGCTCGCGAGGAGCGCCACGTCGGCGGCGCCGAAGGGCGCGCTCCCCTTCTCGCGGAAGAGGCTCACCACCCCCCACGGCCGGCCGCCGGCCCGCAGGACGGCCCGCAGCTCGTCGCCCACGCCCTGCCGCCCGAGGAGCTTGCGGTACTGGGCGCTGCGCGCGGGCAGATCGTCCGTGCTCGCCCGCAGCCCCGCCGCGGGGACGGCGGCGCGGGCCAGCTCCCGGAACGGGATGACGCTCTCCTCCAGGAGCGCGCACTCCCAGTACGTGAAGCAGTCGTCGCCGCGCCCCAGGTTCTCGACCCGCATCGGCGCGGTGACCAGCCCGGTCTCGGGATCGGTCGCCGACCACGCCGCCGCCTGGAAGTTCACCAGGCGGCGCAGCCGCGCCGACGCCGCGGCGAACACCTCGCCCGCGTCCTTCGCCCGCCCGGTCCGTTCGAGTACGGCGCGCGCGCCCCGTTCGTCGATCACCCGATCCAGTCTGCCCGGCCCGGCCGCGCGCCGTACCCCCTCGTTTGAGGGGATACGGGCCGGCGGCTCCCCCAAGCGGGGGGATGGGGATCGGGCGGCCGGGCGGCGAGGCTCGGCCCCATGGAAATCGCGATCATCGGGGCCGGGGCCGCCGCCGTCGGGCTGCTGGACGCCCTGCCCGCCGGAGCCGCCGCGGCGGTCACCGTGTTCGACCCCGCGCCGCTGCCGTGGCGCGGCCGCCCCTACCAGCCCGACCTGGAGTCGGTGCTCGTCAACGCACCACCGGAGATCATGTCGATCCGCGCCGGGGACCCGGCGCACTACGCCCGCTGGCTGGCCGGCCACGGGGCCGCGTTCGACGCGTACACGGATCCGGGGCTCGGCCGGCCGCTGCTGCCGCGCGGCCTGTACGGCCGGTACCTGGAGGACACGGCGCGGGCGGCGCTCGGCCGCTTCCGGGACGCCCGCGTCGTGCGGTCCGCCGTGCTGGGCGTCGCCGAGGAGGGCGGCCGGCTCGTCCTGGAGACGGCGGCCGGGACTCACGCGGCCGACCAGGCCGTCCTGTGCGTCGGCGGCGGCACGCCCCACGACCACTACGGGCTCGCGGGCGCGCCGGGTTTCGTCGCCGACCCGTACCCGCTCGAACGGACGCTCGCGGACGTCCCCGCCGGCCGGGACGTCGTCGTGATCGGCACCGGCCTGACCGCCGTCGACATCGCCGTGTCGCTCGCGGCGCGCGGGCACGAGGGGCGGATCGCCCTTGCGTCGCGCGGCGGCGCGCTGCCTTTCGTCTGGCAGCGGCCGGCCGCCGCCGAACCGCGCCACCTGACCGCCGGCCGGCTGCGGTCGCTGGACGCCCCCGTACCGCTGGACGTGCTGATCGGGCTGATCCGCGCCGAGCTGGCGGACCGGGGCGAGGACTGGGACGCGCTGGCCGCCGATATCGCCGCGGCCATGAAGGCCGACCCCGCCCGGAACCTCCGCGAGCAGCTCGCCGCGGTGGACGCGCCGCCGATGGGCCGCCGGATCGTCCAGGTGGCCGCGCACACGGTCGGGCCGCTCGCCTGGCGGCTGCTGGCCGGGCCGGACCGGGAACGGCTGCGCCGCGGGCTCTTCCGCACGATCACGGCCGTGGCGTCGCCGATGGTGCCGCGGAACGCCGCCGTGCTGCTGGACCTGTTCGACTCGGGGCGGCTGGAGGTCCTCGCGGGCCTCGCCGGGATCGGGCGGGACGGGTCCGGGTTCCGGGTGGCGCACGCGGGCGGCGTCCGTACCGCCGACGTGGTGATCAACGCGGTGAACCCGCCGCCGCGGTCGGTCCCCCGGGCCGCGGAGCCCCTGGTCGCCTCGCTCCTGGCGGCGGGCGCCGCCCGGCACCCGGACGGCGGCCTGGCGGCCGATCCCGGCACCGGCCGGCTGCTCGCCGGCGGCCGCCCCGACCCGCGCCTGCACCTGGTGGGCGACCTGGCGGGCGGCGGCTCGTTCATCACCTCGGGCATCCCCGGCGTGGCCGCCCAGGCGGCGAGAACGGCCGAATCGATCGCCGCCGCGGCCCGCACCCCCGCCTAGCCCCTAAGTGTTGACTCGTGGCGGGCGTTCAGCCGCCGTTGAGGGCCTCGGCGGCGGTGGGGCTGCTGTCGCGCAGGAAGGTCTTGCAGCGCTCGGCCTCGTGGTCCTCGCCGATCGCGGCGGCGGCGCGGCCGAGGGCGTGCAGGGCGCGCAGGAAGCCGCGGTTGGGCTCGTGCTCCCACGGCACCGGCCCCTGACCCTTCCAGCCCGCCCGGCGCAGCTGGTCGAGCGCGCGGTGGTAGCCGGTGCGCGCGTACGCGTACGACTCGATCACGCTGCCGGCGGTGAAGGCGCGATCCGCCAGCGCGGCCCACGCGCCCGGGTACTCCGGATGGCGGGCGGCCACCTCGACCGGGTCGACGCCGCCGTCGAGGGCCGCGCGGGCCTCGGCGTTGTCCGGCAGTTCGGTCGGGGGCGGGCCGCCGAGCAGGTTCTGGGTCATGCGGGTCATCGTAAGTGGGCGCGGCCGGTGCGCCTCAACCCGGGTCCCGCCGCGCGGGAACGGCGGCACGGGCCACGCCCCGATCATGCCGCCGGGAGCGGAAGCGGCAGGTCGTAGCGGGCGGCGCCGTCCCGGGTCCGCGGGCGCGCGGCGGGCCAGGCGTGGCGGATCGCCAGCATCGCCTCGCGGTTCTCCAGGATCACGTCGGCGTCGAAGCCGGTGATGCCGCGCCGCTGCGCCAGCACGGCCAGGTACGCGACCAGCCGGCGACCCAGGCCGTGCCGCTGCCAGGGGTCGGCGACCAGGACGGCCAGCTCGGCGCGGCACGGGCGCGCGTGGTCGCGGACGTAGTGCGCCAGGCCGATCATCTCGCCGTCCAGCAGCGCGACCATCGCCTCCCGGTCCCAGTGGTCGAGCGCGGCCAGCTGCGCCGCGTACGCGTCCGGGATGCGGGGGGTGCCGGAGAAGAAGCGGGTGTAGAGGGACTTCGTGGAGAGCCGGTCCGACATGCGGCGGAGCCGGTCGCCGTCGCCGATGCCGTACGGGCGGAAGCGGACGTCGCTGAGCGGGATCAGCGCGGACAGGGAGGCGGGGACGCCGTCGGCCCCATGAAGTTGTTTCATGCAACTCATTGGACAGCAGTAGGTTGCGTGAAGCAACTACCTAGGGGGTCAGGTCGCGGTCGAACCCGGCCCCGGCCGGGCGTCCACCTCGTGCGGCTCCAGCGGCCGGCCGCAGTGGTCGCAGGTCAGCCGGTCGGTGAGCAGGCCCGGGCAGCCGGCGTGCCCGACCAGCACCGGCGGGCCGTCCGGGGCGTAGTGCCGGTCGCCCCACTTCAGCAGCGTCATGATGACCGGCCACAGCTCGACGCCCTTGCGGGTGAGCCGGTACTCGAACCGGTCGGGACGCTCCTGGTAGCGCACGCGGCGCAGGACGCCCTCCTCGCAGAGCCGGGCGAGCCGGTCGGTCAGCACGTTGCGGGCCACGCCCAGCGCGTCCTGGAAGTCGTCGAACCGGCGTACGCCCTCGAACGCGCTGCGGATCACCAGCAGCGTCCAGCGGTCGCCGACGATCTCCAGCGAGCGGGCGATCGAGCAGTTCTGGGAGTCGTAAGTGCGGGGCAGCGCCACGCACGCGAGGTTACCCGGGTTGTGTGAAGAAACGAACCGCCCCGGTCCGCGCGGGACCGGGGCGGCCGCGGCCGAGGCCGGGAAGGCGCGGCCTACTTCAGCTTCTTGCCCGCCGACATCAGGCTCTCGCACGCCTCGACGATGCGGGCGGCCATGTTCGCCTCGGCCGCCTTGCCGTACGAGCGCGGGTCGTACTGCTTCTTGTTGCCGACCTCGCCGTCCACCTTCAGCACGCCGTCGTAGTTGCGGAACATGTGCTCGGCGATCGGGCGGGTGAAGGCGTACTGCGTGTCGGTGTCGATGTTCATCTTGATGACGCCGTACGACACCGCCTCGCGGATCTCCTCCAGCGTGGAGCCCGAGCCGCCGTGGAACACCAGGTCGAACGGCTTGTCCTTGCCGTACTCGGCGCCGACCGCGTCCTGGATGCCCTTCAGCACCTCGGGACGCAGCTTGACCGCGCCCGGCTTGTAGACGCCGTGCACGTTCCCGAACGTCGCGGCCAGGATGTAGCGGCCCTTCTCGCCCACGCCGACGGCCTTCGCGGTCTCCAGCGCGTCGCCGTTGGTGGTGTAGAGCTTCTCGTTGATCTCGTTGGCGACGCCGTCCTCCTCGCCGCCGACGACGCCGATCTCCATCTCCATGATGATGTTCGCCTTGGCGCACTGCTCCAGCAGCTCGGCGGCGATCTGCAGGTTCTCGTGCAGCTCGACGGCCGACCCGTCCCACATGTGCGACTGGAACAGCGGCTGCTCGCCGCGCTTCACCCGCTCCTGGGACAGCTTGATCAGCGGCCGCATGAAGCCGTCGAGCTTGTCCTTGGGGCAGTGGTCGGTGTGCAGGGCGATGTTGACCGGGTACTTGTCGGCCACCACGCGGGCGTACTCGGCCAGCGCGACCGAGCCCACCACCATGTCCTTCACCGAGGCGCCGGACAGGTACTCCGCGCCGCCGGTGGAGACCTGGATGATCCCGTCGCTCTCGGCGTCGGCGAAGCCGCGCAGCGCCGCGTTCAGGGTCTGGCTCGACGTCACGTTGATCGCGGGGTAGGCGAACCCGTCCTGCTTGGCACGGTCGAGCATCTCCGCGTAGACCTCGGGCGTCGCGATGGGCATGTCAGCGTCCTTTCTTACGCAGCGGTGCCGCCGGGCATCCGGCCGGGCGGTGCGCCCCGACCAGCGTCCCGGGCGGGCCGGGAGACGCGGGGTCCGGGCAGGGCATGCCGTCCAGGGGCCAGTATCTCGGATTTCCCTCCGGGAGTGCCCGCCCAGCCCCCCGGCAAGCGCGCGCTACCGGCCGGGGAGCCGCTGTACGGGCCTGAGCGGCGCGCCACGGCCCGAACGCCCCCGACATTGCCGGGGTTACTGGATCGTTCCGCCTAGGGACGGAGAAAGGCGTACAACTCCGTACCGAGTCGGCCGGAACGGGGAGGGAGGGGCCGGGATTATCTCATGTGCCGCGGAGTGCCCCGGCCCGAGGCGCCTCCGCCGGGTTACCCTCGCAGGGTGGATCTCGCGCTCGTACCGCTCGACGTCACCGAATGGCTGCATCCGGCGGCCTGGCTGCGGCTGTTCGGCACGTTCGCGACGATCGGCGTCCTCGTCATCATCTTCGCCGAGACCGGGCTGCTCTTCGGCTGCGTCCTGCCGGGCGACTCGCTGCTCTTCACGGCGGGCATCCTCACCGCCGTCACGACCGTCGACGGCCAGGAGTTCCAGCCGCTGTCGCTGCCCTGGCTGCTGATCGGCGGCCCGATCGCGGCCATCCTCGGCGCGCAACTCGGGCACTGGATGGGCGCCAGGTACGGCCGCCGGCTCTTCGAGCGCCCCGACTCCCGAATCTTCCGGCAGGACTGGGTCCGCAAGGCGGAATATTATTTCGAGCGCTTCGGCCCGGCCAACGCCGTCGTGGTCGCCCGCTTCATCCCGATCGTCCGGACGTTCCTCAACCCGCTCGCCGGGATCTGCGGCATGGACGCCCGCAGGTTCCTCCTCTGGAACGTCGTCGGCGCCGTGATCTGGACGGACTCCCTGTTCCTGCTGGGCCACTACCTCGGCGCCACGGTCCCTAACATCGAGTCGTACATCATGCCGGGAGTGGCCGTCGTCCTGCTCCTGTGCGCCGTCCCGATGGTCCGCGAGATGCGCCGCGGGCGCCGCCGGGCGGGCAACGGTACGAATAAGAATGCCTCTGAAGAGTCACGTCCGTCGCTCAGCGGTGACAGTTATCGCTAACCTCCCCATGTGGGACGTCATCGGTCGGACCCTCGGGGTCTCGCGCGCATCCTCATCGCGGTCGTAGCCGTGATGCTCGCATTAGCGCTTCTGGTCGTGGGCGGCATGGCGCTGGTGAACGCGCTGACCGGCAGCTCGTCCAAGGATCCAGGCGCCGCGGCGCCTCCGGCGGCCACCGAGCCGGAGGACTCGGGGCCGCAGACGGGCACGTCCGCGGCCCCGGAGACGTCCCGCCCGGCGCAGAGCCCCGCCGCCGCGCAGACGCCGCTGGTCATCCGCGTCACGGGCGCGCCCACGCAGGTGTACGTGCGCGGCACCACCAGCGGCGACGTCCTGCATTCGGGCGTCCTCAACACCGGGGAGGCCCGCAGGTACGACCAGGCACCCCTCTCCGTCGTCGCCGTCAACGGCGGCTCGGTGGAGGTGACCATCTACGGCGAGGTCCAGGCGCGCAAGCCGGCCGGGACCCGCGGCGAATGGTTCGTCCCCGAACGCGAACGCTGACCGCGTCAGGTCACGCCGAGATCGGCCACGGTGTACGGATGCCGGTACACCAGGCCCTCCTCGGCGATCCGCGCGGCGGCTCCCCGCTCCACGATCGTGGCCACCCCGACGACCTCCGCGCCCGCCTCGCGCAGCGCCTCCACCGCCGTCAGCACCGAGCCGCCGGTGGTGGAGGTGTCCTCGACGGCGAGCACCCGGCGGCCGGCGACGTCCGGCCCCTCGATCCGGCGCTGCAGGCCGTGAGCCTTGCCGGCCTTGCGCACCACGAACGCGTCCAGCGCCCGCCCGCGCGCGGCCGCCGCGTGCAGCATCGCGGTCGCGACCGGGTCGGCCCCCAGCGTGAGCCCGCCCACGGCCTCGTAGTCGAGGTCCGCGGTGGCGTCCAGCATCACCCGTCCCACCAGCGGCGCCGCCGCGGCGTCCAGCGTCACCCGGCGCAGGTCGACGTACCAGGACGCCCGCTTCCCGGACGACAGCACGAAGTCCCCGTGCACGACGGCCTTCGACTTGATCTCTCGCAGGAGGTCATCACGTTCGCTCACACCCAGAACCCTATTTACCGAGCCGAACGGGAGGCGACATGACCCCCGGCACCCTCGTCCTGCTGCACGCCCCGCTGGCCCGCGCCGCGTCCTGGGGCGCCCTGCCCGACACCCTGCGCGCCGCCGGCCTCACCACGATCACCCCGGACGTACCGGACGCCACCGGCATGGCCTACGTCGCCCGCGCCAGCCTGGAGATCGCCTCCGCCGCCCCGGCGGCCCCCCTGGCCCTGATCGCCCAGGGTGACGCGGGCCCCCTGCTTCCCGCCCTGGCCCTGGCCCAGCGCGCCGCCCACCGCCAGATCGGCGCCTACGTCTTCCTGGACGCCACCCTGCCGCGCCCTCCCCGAGCCCACGACCACGCGGGCGAGGAGCCGGCGGTCCCCGTCCCACCGGACTGGCCCGAAGCCCCCTGCGGCTACCTGACCACCGGCACCGCCCCCACCCAGGCCGTACGAGAGGCCCGGCTACGCGCCTGGCCCGTACAAGAAGGCCCCCCGACCGAAGCCCTCCCCGCCCTACTAGCGGCCCTCTAAAGCAGGGGTACAAGGGGGCGCACTCCCCCTTGCGGGGGACGAGGGGCGGAGCCCCAGCAGGGGGTGCGGGGGACGGAGTCTCCTGCCCTGGGGCGGGTGCCCCGAAGCGAGGAACGAGCGCAGGGGCGCCCACCCCAGGGCAGGGTGGTGTGGAGGGTCGCCCCTCCACAATGAAACGTCCCTCCGCGATTACTCGTTCTTGAGGAGGTCGTCCAGGAGGGCGTCGTAGTCGTCTTCCTCGCGGCCCAGGTCGATGCGGGCGCGGTAGCGGAGGCGGAGGAGGGCTTCCAGGCTGTCCTCGGCGAGGGCCACGTCGTCGGGGCCCGGGGTCAGGGAGGCGTCCTCGTCCTGGGGGGTGCTGCCGGTGCCGGCGCCCACTCCGACGGCGCGGTCGCGGAGGGCGAGGACGACGTCGGCGCCCGCGGTGGCCCATTCGTGGGCGCCCAGCGGGTCGCCCTGGGCGTACAGGACCTCGGCGACGGCGCGGTAGACCTCCGGGTCGCGGGGGCGGTCGGCGCGGATCTGCTCGATCAGCTTGCGGGCCTCGTCGGCCTCGTCGAGTTCGAACAGCGCGTCGGCCAGGTAGGCGCGGGGGTCGCCGTAGGTCTCGCCGCCGTCGGCGATGGCCGAGCGGTAGGTCTCGGCGGCGCGGGCGTGGTCGCCGGCGTGCTGCCACTGCTCGCCGGCGCGGAGCAGCACGTTGGCGCGCGACACCCCGCCGGACACCGCCTCGGCGAGCTCCGCCAGCCGCCGTGCCGCCGAGATGTGATCGCCCGTGCGCAGGGTGTCGAACTCCAGGTCGTCGAGATCGTCTTCCGTCACATGCGTCACGGTTCAACGCTACCCGCCGCCCGGCGAGCGAAGCGGGTGAATCGAGGAGGATCGTGAATTACCTACGCGTACGTTCGGGGCGCACCGTGATCACCTGCGGGAACGTTCGAGGGCGTCCCAGAATCCGCGGCGCAGGGCGTGCCGGACCTCGTCGTGGAGCAGGAAGTCGATCGGCAGCGAGGAGCCCTGGAGCAGCCGCGCCTCCAGGTCGGAGGGCATCCGCGGCTTGCGGGCGAGGACGGCCTCCAGCCACAGCGCGGGCGCGTCGCGGGCGACGGACTCGCCGAAGTCCTGGCCTTCCTGGTGGGCGGCCTTGACCGCGTCGGCGAGCGACGGCGCGGCCTGCTGGGACGGGAGCGGCGCGATCTGCTGGGGCCCGGTGTACGGGCCGGACGACGACGGCGGCGCCGCCGGCGGCTGGGTGGGCGGCGGCACGGGCGAGGACGGGAGGTACTGCGGGCCCGTGCCGGGCTGCGAGGGCGGGGCGGCCGGTCCGGGGTTGATCGGGCCGGTGCTGGACGGGCCGGGCGTGGGGGCGGCGTGCAGCGGGGACGCGTGCGCGCCGCCGAGGCTGCCGAGGCCGCCGCCCAGGCCGGAGCCGTTGATCGGGCCGATGCCGTTCGTGGAGGACGGGGACGACCCGTTGCCGTAGCTCGATGAGGAGCCGTTGCCGTAGCTGGGGGACGACCCGTTGCCCAGCAGGCCGGGCGGCAGGCTGCCGAGCGAGCCGCTGGAACCGTTGGAGCTGGAATCGGAGCCGTAGCCGCCGGTTCCGAGGCCGGTGTCGTAGCCGCCCGTTCCGTAGTTCGACTCGAACGAGCCGGTGCTGGAGCTGAAGCTGGAGCCCAGCGGCGGCGGGGCGCCGGTGCCGGACGGGGAGGAAGAGGGCGAGGGCGTCGACGGGGGCGGTCCGGTGAGCGGGGCGGACGACGGCGGCGGGGTCAGCGGCGAGGACGGCGGCGGGGCGCTCAGCGGGGCGGCCGCCTCCAGCGCGCCGATCGCGCCCAGCGCGCCGCTCGTGCCGTGGCCGTTGGACAGCGGGGCGGGCAGCGCGGGCGTCCCGGTGTCGGCGCCGGAGAGCAGGCTGACGTACGGGCGGAGCTGGCCGGAGTCGACCTCGACCAGGTCGTCGCATTCCTGGCGCAGCGCGCGGGAGATCGTCCAGTTGCCGTCGACGGCGACGTGCAGGACGGTGACGCGGACGCCGAGGTCCTGGGCGTCCACGACGACCTGGGCGAGGTCCTCGTCGCCGGCGACCACGACCGCGTCGGCGAGCGCGCCGTTGCGGGCGAGCGTCATCAGGTCGCGGTGGATCTCGGTGTCGACGCCCTCGCGGCGGCCGGGCCGGACCCGGCCGAGCCGCAGCTTGAGGCCGGGGAGGTCGGCGAGGGCCTCGTGCTCGGGGGCGCGCCGGCCCTCGACCGTGGACTCGTACCAGTAGCAGCGCAGCAGCGGCATCCCGGTGCGGTCGCGGGCCAGGCCGCCGAGCAGCTGGAGCAGTCCGGCGAAGTCCCACGAGACGGTCTCGCGATGGCGGGTGCCGTGCACCGCCATGGCGCCGTCGGCCAGCAGGTAGCCGGCGTCTACGAACAGCGCGCAGCGATCCATGGCATTTCGCCCTTCCTCAACACGGGACCTCTGGGAGCCCACTCCTCGGTACGGGGACGCGAGGGTGACCATGTACGGGCGGCCTCCCCTTCCTGCTGCCGGGGACGCGGGCCGGAGTGAAGACCCCGGGCTTCTATAGCGTAGTGAAGCCCGTTAGCCCCGTAGGCCAATACGGCGATTCGCCACTCTTTCATGACACTTAGCCCGGCGCGAGTCATCCGCGCGCGCAAAAACGGATGGGAGCCGGTGAGCGGGCATGACAAGTGCGGACGCTACCAGTCGTTCTGGGCGGTCCATAATGGCCGCCCGCGAATTTTTACGGCCGCAATCGGCTGCCCGGTTCACGGATGCACGTGCGATAACTCTGCGAAACCGGATCAGCACACCCTGGCAGCGCCGATCTGCTCCAAAGCGGTCGCCGAACGGGGGCTTTCCCACCTGACGTCGCACTCCCGCCCGGCCAGCTCGACGGTCGCGATCGCGTTGTCGAACCACGGCCCGTCGGTGATCCGCCACTTCAGCGGCGGCGGCGCGACCTTCGCCAGCCGCGCGAGCATCCGGAACGGCCCCGGCATGCCGCGCATGCAGGCGATCTTATTGGCCAGCCGGAACTTGCCCACGAGCGGATTGCGCAGCGGTGAGCAGACCACCTGAGTGATCGTCGTGTCGGTGTCGGGCGCCGTCACCCGGGCCAGGTACGAGTAGTGGATGTCACCGGAAAGAAAGGAGATGCTGGCGGGCGCTTCGCCGCGCTCGCCGCGCGCGACCGCGACGACGTCCTCCGCCACCGCGCGGAACGAGGAGTCGAACGCCGCCCAGTGCTCCAGATCGGCCGCCTGCCGGAGTTTCTCGCCGAGCGCGCCGGTCCGCCTGCCCCAGACGCCACCGGCCATCGCCTCGTTCCAGGTCTCGGCGTGGTGGATCGCGCGGGGCAGCAGGTACGGCAGCGAGCTGGCGATCAGCAGGTGCTTCATGCCGCCCTGGCACTGCCCGTCCAGCCAGCGGAACTCCTCGTCGTCCAGCATCCCGCGGCGGTCGGCGGTCAGCAGCCGCGAGCACCGGCTGTCGACGACGATCAGCCGGGTGCCGCCCCAGTCGTGCGCGTAGCTCCACCGCATCGTGGCGGGCTCCTTGTCGGCGCGCTCCGCGAACTCGTCGAGGATCTTGCCGGCGTCGCCGCCGCCGGCCGAGGCGGCGCGGACCGCCTCGTAGACGGGGTCGGCGGCGCGCTCCTCGGCCGACAGGTTCCCGAGGTGCTGGTAGATCCAGTACGACCCGATGCCGCCGGTGATCCGGGCGCGCCACCAGGGCTTCGACCACATCTCCCGCCGCCAGGCGTACGAGGTGTTCCAGTCGTCGCGGATGTCGTGGTCGTCGAAGACGGTGAACACGGGCACCGTGGAGAGCAGCCACCGCACCGCCGGGTCCTCGTGCCAGGCGAGCTTGTAGAGCTGGGTGTACTCCTCGAAGTCGGCGACCTCGTCCTTCGGCTCCACGTCGGGCGCGCGCCGGCCGGCGATGTAGGCGCGCATCTCGTCGCCCAGCTCGTCGGCGTAGATCTGGTCGCCGACCATGAGCAGCACGTCGGGCCAGGACGCGCCCGCGTCGCCCGCGAGCCGGTTCGCGAACGCGGTCAGCGTGTCGAGCCCGTGCCGCCCGGCGCGGTCGGGCGACCGCCGGCACGAGCCGAACGAGATCCGCACCGCCCCGGCCGCGTCCATCGTCCTGATCAGCGGGGCGGGGAACGGGGAGTCCGGCTCGGGCCACACGCGCTCGCCGTCCAGCTCCACCGCGTACGGGACGCGGGCGCCCGGTTCCAGCCCGCCGATCTCGACGAGCGCGTAGTGGTGGCCGTGCGCGGTGAACGTCCGGGCGGCGGCGTCGACCCCGTGCCCGCCGTCCGTACCGTGAACGTCGTGCCCGTCGCTCGTGACGCGGACCTCGCACGGGCGGTCGGTCTCCACCCAGACGGTGGCGGTGCGATCGCTGACGTGGCGGAGGAGCGGCCCGAGTACCAATGCGGTCATAACAGGTACCTCTAGCGGACCGGCGGTGGCCGCGTCCATCGTTCCGGCGGTTGGTACCGCGTGCTATACCTCCGATTTTCGATACGAACCCGCCATCTCCGTGGCGGTCCGGACGAAAGCGGCCAGGGCGGGCGAGGTGCTCCGCTCGGGCCAGGCGAGCACGACCGCGACCGGCGGGGCGTCCGGGACCGGGACGCAGGCGAGGTCGCGGCGCAGGTGGTCGCGGACCGACTCGGGGGCCAGCACGACGGTACGGCCCAGCGCGACCAGCTGCATGAGGTGCCCGGCCTCGGGCGCGCCGCCGGTGCCGCGGTCGAAGAGCGGCTCGCCGTCCAGGTCGGCCATCGCGGCGTGCGCGCGGCCCGCGAGCCGGTGGCCCCGCGGCACCACCACGACCTGCCCCTCGGTCATCAGCTCCTCGCTGTCGAGGCCGGCGAGGTCCTCGTACGGGGCGTGCAGCAGCGCCACGTCGGCCGATCCGTCGTGCAGCGCCCGCACCCGGTCGCCGATGCCGCGCATCAGCACCTCGACCGGGACGGCGTCCGGGCACGCCTCGTACGCCGCCAGGATCGCCGGGAGCAGCCCGCCGTCGCCGCCGGGCTTCAGCACCAGCACGAGCCCCGGCCGGTCCGCGCCCTCCCGCCGGGTGAGCCGGACGGCCGCGTCCACCGACTCCAGCGCGCGGCGGGCCTCGCGCAGCAGGACCGCCCCGGGCGCGGTGAGGGCGACGCCGCGCGGGCCGCGGTCGAGCAGCGTGACGCCGAGGCGCCGCTCCAGCCGCCGGACGGCCCGCGAGAGCGGCGGCTGCGCGATCCCCAGCCGCCCGGCCGCCCGCCCGAAGTGCAGCTCCTCGGCGACCGCGACGAAGTACTCCAGCTCGCGCGTCTCCACACGGTCGGCCATACCGCCAGGGTATGGCGCGTGACCCGGATCGTCCTGTCCGGACGGGGCGCCGCGGTGGTGTCCTCGGATCATGAGCGACGACACGAACGGCAGGATCGCGCTGGTCACCGGCGCGAACAAGGGAATCGGCTTCGAGATCGCGGCGCAGCTGGAGGAGCGCGGGCTGACCGTGCTCGTCGGGGTGCGCGACGCGGGGCGCCGGGAGGAGGCCGTGGCCCGCCTGAAGGACGCGCACGGCGTCCCGCTCGACGTCACCGACCAGGAGAGCGTGGACGCGGCGGCGGCGCTGGTCGCGGAGCGCTTCGGCCGGCTGGACGTCCTGGTCAACAACGCCGGGATCTCCGGCCCGGGGACGCCGCCGAGCGCCTGCGGGACCGGCGAGCTGCGGGAGGTGTTCGACACGAACGTCCTCGGCGTCCTCCGCGTCACCAACGCGATGCTGCCGCTCCTGCGGCGGTCGCCGGCGGCGCGGATCGTGAACGTCTCCAGCGGCGTCGGCTCCCTGGCCCACCACACCGATCCGGAGCACTACATGTCCGCGCTGCCCGCGGGCGCCGCGTACCCGGCGTCCAAGACGGCGCTGAACATGCTGACCGTGCAGTACGCCAAGGAGCTGCGCCCGGAGGGGATCCTGGTGAACGCGGCGATCCCCGGCGCGTGCGCCACCGACTTCACCGCGCACCTCGGGTTCGACATCCCGCGCACGGCCGCGCAGGGCGCCGCCATCGCCGTCCGCCTGGCCACCCTCCCCGGTGACGGGGGGAGCGGCGGGGCGTACGACGACGACGGCCCCGTGCCCTGGTGACCGATCGGTTCACCCTTCCAGGCGGACGAGCATCTTGCCGGTGTTGGCGCCGCGCAGGACGCCGATGAGCGCCTCGGGGGCCCGGTCGAGCCCGTCGGCCACGGTCTCCTCCGTGCGGAGGCCGCCGTCCGCGAGCCAGTCGGCCGCGCGGCCGATGTACTCGGGGAACAGGTCGAGGTGGTCGGCGATCTGGATACCACGCAGCGTGAGCCGCTTCTCGATGATCTTGAAGAGGTTGGCGGGGCCCGGCACCGGCTCGGTGGCGTTGTAGCCGCTGATGGCGCCGATGAGGGCCGCGCGGCCGTGCGGGCGCAGCGCGTCCAGCGCGGCCTCCAGGTGGTCGCCGCCGACGTTGTCGACGTACAGGTCGATCCCGCCGGGGGCGGCCGCGGCGAGCCGCTCCCCCAGTGGCCCGGCGCGGTGGTCGAGCGCGATGTCGTACCCGAAGGAGTCCACCAGCCGGCGGGCCTTCTCCGGGCCGCCGGCCGAGCCGATCACCGTGGCCGCGCCCAGCCGCCGGGCCAGCTGGCCCGCGACGCTGCCGACCGCACCGGCGGCGGCGGACACGAACACCACGTCCCCCTCCTGGACGGGGGTGAGGCGGGTCAGGGCGGCGTACGCGGTGAGCCCGGTCGTGCCGAGCGGGCCGAGGTAGGCGGCGGGCGGCGCGAGCTCCGGGTCGATGACGGTCGCCTCGGCGGCGTCCAGCAGGGCGTGCTCGCGCCAGCCCAGGAAGTGCGAGACGGTCGCGCCGACCGGGACGCCGTCCGCGCGGGACGCGATCACCTCGCCGACCGCCGCGCCGTCCAGCGGGGCGCCGATCTCGAACGGCGGCAGCACGAGGGACGGGGCGTCGTCCATCCGGCCGCGCATGTACGGGTCGACGGACATCCAGGTGTTGCGGACGAGGATCTGCCCTTCGGCGGGCGCGGGCAGTTCGGTCTCGACGAGGGAGAAGTCCTCGGGGCGGGGCTCCCCGTAGGGGCGGGCGGCCAGGACGATCTCGCGGGTCTTCGTGGAAGTCATGGAAGGAGAGTGCGGGAACGGACTGCGGGCTTCCTTTAGGTCCGCTGTAGGTCGGTTAGCCTGCGCCCATGCGATTCGGGGTGCTCGGTCCGCTGGCCGTGTGGACGGACGAGGGCGCGCCCGTGAAGGTGCCCGAGCTGAAGGTGCGGGCGCTGCTCGCCGACCTGCTCGTCCACGAGGGGCGCGCCGTGCCGGCCGACCGGCTGATCGACGACCTGTGGGCCGGCGAGCGGTTGCCGCGCAACCCCGGGGGCACCCTCCAGACCCGGGTCTCGCAGCTGCGCCGCGCCCTGGAGGCCGCGGAGCCCGGCGGGCGGGCGCTGGTCGTCTCGCAGCCGCCGGGCTACCTGCTCCGGACCCGTCCACAGGCTGTGGACGGCGGACGCTGGCGGGAGCTCGTCGCGGGCGCGCGCGCCGAGAACGAACCGCGCGCCAAGGCGAAGCTCCTCAACGAGGCGCTCTCGCTCTGGCGGGGCGAGTCGGCGTACGCGGACTTCGCGGACGAGGAGTTCGTACGGGTCGCGGCGGCCCGCCTGGAGGAAGAACGCCTGGTCGTCCTGGAGGAACTCGCGGAAGCAAGGCTCGCCCTGGGGGAGCACGGCGAACTGGCCGGGGAACTGACCGTCCTCGTGGCACGGCATCCCCTGCGCGAACGGCTCAGAGCCGTCCACCTGCAAGCCCTCTACAGGTCGGGGCGCCAGACCGACGCCCTCGCCTCCTACGAGGAACTGCGGCGGCACCTGTCCGAGGAGCTCGGCCTGGACCCGGGACCCGAACTCGCCGCGCTCCACGAGGCCGTCCTGCGCCAGGACCTGCCGAGGCCGCGGCGCTCCAACCTGCCGGCGCCCGTGACCGAGCTGATCGGACGTTCCGAAGCGGTCGCCGAGGTGCGCTCCCTGCTGAGGACCTCGCGGCTGGTGACGTTGACCGGGCCGGGCGGAGTGGGGAAGACGCGGCTGGCGCTGGAGGTCGTACGGGACGTTCCGGGCGCCGAGGGGGCCGGGGGGGCCGGGGGGATCGGAGCGGACGTGTGGCTGGTCGAGCTGGCCGGCCTGGACCGCACGGCCGGCCGGGACGCGCTGGCGGACGCCGTGTCCACGGCCCTCGGCGTGCGGGACGACGCCCACCCGCCGGGCGCGCCCGCCGATCCCGCCGAGCGCCTCGCGGAGGCGCTCCGCGACCGCCGCCTCATCCTGCTCCTCGACAACTGCGAGCACGTCGTGGAGCCGGCCGCCGAGCTGACCGGCGCGCTGCTGCGCGCCGCGCCCGGCCTGCGCGTCCTCGCCACCGGCCAGGAGCCCCTCGGCATCGCGGGCGAGGCGCTGTGGGCCGTGCCGCCGCTGGACCTGGACGCCGCCGAACGCTCCAGCGCCGTGCGGCTGTTCGCGGCCCGCGCCGCCTCCGCCGCGCCCGGCTTCACCGTCGACGCCGCGAACCTCGACGACGTCATGACGGTGTGCCGCAGCCTGGACGGCATCCCGCTGGCCCTGGAACTGGCCGCCACGCGCGTCCGTTCCCTGGGCGTCCGCGAGCTGGCCCGGCGCCTGGACGACCGGTTCCGCGTCCTGACCTCCGGCGGCCGCGACGCCCCGGCCCGGCAGCGCACCCTCCGCGCGATGATCGACTGGAGCTGGGAGCCGCTGCCGGAGCGCGAGCGGACCGTCCTGCGCCGGCTGGCCGTGCACGCCGGCGGCTGCACGCTGGACGCGGCCGAGGAGGTCTGCGCCGAACCCGGCCTGGACGTCTTCGACGCCCTGGCCCGCCTGGTGGACCGCTCCCTCGTCTCCCTCGTCCCTCCGGCCGGCGCGGCGGACGGCCCGCGCTACCGCCTCCTGGAGTCGGTGCGGGCGTACAGCGCGGAACGCCTCGAAGAGGCCGGCGAGGCCGGCGAGATCCGGCGCCGCCACCTGCGCCACCACGTCGCCCTCGCCGAACGCGCCGAGCCGTACCTCTACGGGCCCGACCAGCGCGCCTGGCTGGAACGCCTGGACGCGGACGCGGCCGACCACCGCGCCGCCCTGGAGTCCGCCGTACGGCTCGGGGAAGGCGGCCTCGCCCTGCGGCTGGTGAACGCCCTCGCCTGGTACTGGTTCCTGCGCGGGCGCCTGAACGAGGGCCGCCGCTCGCTCGACACGGCCCTCGCCCTGGCGGACGACCCCGAGGCCAGGGCGTGGCGGGCCGGTTTCGCGCTGCTCGGCTACGACGGCACCGATCCGCGGTCCCGCGAGGAGGTCGCGCTCATCGCCGAACGCGGCGTGCCCGCCATGAGGACGCGGGCGCGCTGGTTCCTGGCGTTCGCCTACCGCGGGTTCGGCGACCTGTCGATCACCGGCCGCCTG
The DNA here is from genome assembly GCF_041951345.1 of Actinomadura sp. 21ATH. NCBI lineage: Bacteria > Bacillati > Actinomycetota > Actinomycetes > Streptosporangiales > Thermomonosporaceae > Actinomadura > Actinomadura sp. 21ATH. Next base: position 374,564 of record NZ_JBGNUR010000006.1, read on the forward strand.
ATCGACGAGGCGCTGGCCGAGTTCCGTGCGCGCGGCGAACGCTGGGGGACGGCGGCCGCACTCGCCGTACGGGCCACCATCAGCCGCGCGCGCAGCGAACTCGGCGACGCGTACCGCGACGCGTCCGAAAGCGAGGAGCTGTTCCGTTCCCTGGGCGACCGCTGGGGGCTGCTCAAGGCGACCAACAGCCTCGCCGAGCTGGCCGAGATCGCGGGCGACTACGCCCGCGCCAAGGACCTGCACCGGGACGGCCTGCGCCTGGCCGAGGAGCTCGGGCTCCGTTCCGAGGCGTCGTTCCGCCACTCCGGCCTCGGCCGCGTCTCCCTCCTGGAACGGGACTTCGCGGCGGCCGACGAGCACCACCGCCGCGCCCTCGCCCTGGCCGCCGAGCAGGGCAACCGGGTCGCCGAGCACTTCGCCGAGGTCGGCCTGGCCCTCTCCGCTCGCAGGCAGGGCCGGTTCGCCGACGCCGAGGCCCACCTCCGCAAGTGGCTCGGCTGGATCCGGCAGGTCCACGGCGAGCCCGGGCTGCCGCTCGTGCTCGCGGAGCTGGGCTTCGCCGCCGAGCAGCGCGGCGACCGCGACGCCGCCCGCGCGCTCCACCGGGAGGGCCTGGACGCCGCGCGCCGCATCGGCGACCCCCGCGCCGTCGCGCTCGCCTACGAGGGCCTCGCGGGCGCCGAGGACGACGCCGTCCGGGCCGCCCGGCTGCTCGGCGCCGCCGCCCGGCTGCGCGCCTCGGTCGGCGCCCCGCTCCCGGCCGCCGAGCGCGGCGACGTCGACCGGATCACCGCCGCCGCCCGCCGCGCCCTGGGTGAGGACGCCTTCGCGGCCGCGTTCTCCTACTCAGGAGATCTTGAGTAGCGGCGCCCTTAGCCGGACCCGCCCGGGCGGGAAGACTCGTCCGCATGACGAGACACGTCCTGGCCGCCGCGCTGACCTTCGCCGCCACGCTGCTGAACTGGTACGCCTGGCTGGGCTGGGACCAGCGCCGCGACGAGCACCCGGACGGCCACACCACCGGCCCGTACGAGGGCTGGCAGGTGGCCGGCCTGGTGCTCGTCCTGCTCGCCCTGGCCGTCGCCGCCGCCTGGTACGGCCACGCCGCGGCGGGCCTCATCGGCGGCACCGCCGGCATGGCGGCGGCGACGGCCGTCGACTGGTCGGACGACTCCAGCGGCCTCTGGATCGTCGGCGCCTGCCTCGTCACGTTCGGCACCCTCCTGGTGGGCGGCATCGCGACCGGCCTGACCGCCCTCCTCCGGAACGGGCGCCGTCAGATGGCGAAGAACGGCACCGGCCACCTCCCCAGCCGGTAGGGAAGCGTCACCGCGAGGTCACCGACCCGCAGCACCAGCCGGCGCCGTACGAGATCGCGGAGAGCGGGGGCCTCCACGTCCCGTACGGCCGCCGGCGTGAGGCAGGCGGTGAACGCGTCGATGAGCGCCGGGTCCTCCAGCACCGTCTGCACCGGCGACGCCGCGTCCCGGACGTCCTTGACCTGGAGGAACCCGGGGCCCATCCGGTAGTGCAGCGACCCGAACGCGTACGCCCGCGCCCACGCCTCCATGGCCTCCTTGGCGTCCGTGTCCGGCCCCAGCTCCACCGGCGGCGGCAGATGGTGCAGGAGGCTGAGATCGATCCCCCCGCCGGCCCGCCCGCGCCACGCGACCCGCCGCCCGGTCGGCACGAGATCCCGCAACCACACCACGGCCCTGACCGTCGCCTCCGGATCGTCCCCGATTTCGAGGTATCGGTCGATCGCAGTCATCTCTACTCCTCTGGGAGACGGCCGCCTACCGGCGCCGGGGGAACGCGGTGGCCGTGGCGGCGTGGATCACTGGATTTCAGCCAGCGCCGGTTCAAGGGCGCGTTGGATTGCATACCGTGACCGAGCATGTACATAGCGCGTAGATCATGATGCCGTTGAACGTCCGTTTCTGGGCGTGGGGCTGCGGAGCGTCTCATGGCCGAGACGTGAACGCGGCCAGGAATCTTCTGGCCGCCGGACTGGCGGTTTCTGCCTGTGGAGCCGGTGTGAGACCTCAACGGAACTCTTTCCGTGCGGGGCGGTCGGCAAGGAAGCAGGAACCCCAGGGCGAGAGCCCTGGGATTCCGTTGCCCTGAGCTGCGGAAGAGGTCAAACGTGCGGCCGCCAGCGGGCGGTGTCCTCTAGGGACTCGGCGACCTTGTGGACGGGCATGCCGCGGGTGGCGAGCGCCAGGTAGGTGGGGCCGTCCCGGAAGAGGAGGCCCTTCGCGACCTGCTCGTCCAGCCAGGAGAGCGGGACGTCCAGGTGCGCGGCGGCGCGGCCGCGTTCCAGGGCGCGGTACGCGGTGGCCTCGGCGCCGGTGAGGACGTGGTCCGTGCGCGGCCAGCCCTCGCGGCGGTCCTCGATGCGCAGCATGTCCGGGGTGTCCTCGCGGATGACGAGAGACGAGGCGGGGTACGCGTCGCGCCAGCGCAGGCCGGCGTCCTGGAGGCGCTTCTCCAGGGCGGCGGAGATGCCGGCGGGCGGGGCGTCGAAGAGGTAGACGAGGTCGTCCAGCTCCTCGCGCGGCAGGTCGTAGACGTGGCCGTAGATGCGGTGCGGGCGGCGTTCGGGGAAGCCGAGCTCGGGCCGCTCGAAGTACGGGCTGAAGCGTTCGAGCAGGATGCGGCCGACCGAGCCGGGCGGCTGGAGGTGGACGAGGGCGGGGATCTGGGCGAGGACGTCCAGGTAGTCCTCGTCGGTCTCGCCGGGGAACCCGCACAGGTGGTTCCAGGAGACGGTGATGCCCTCGGCCTCGCAGTCGCGGAGCGTGCGGACGTTGATCGTGGCCGTGGAGCCCTTGTCCATCAGCTCCAGGACGCGGGTGCTGAGGCTCTCGATGCCGGGCTGGACGCAGTGCACGCCCGCCTCGGCGAGCAGGCGGATCTGGTCGGCGCGGAGGTTGGCCTTGACCTCGTAGTGGATGCGCAGGTCCCAGCCGGTCGCCGCGAGGCCGGGCAGCAGGTCGCGGAAATAGCCCATGTCCAGGATGTTGTCGACGGTGAGGACGTCGAGAATGCGGTGCCGTTCGACGAGGTGTTCCAGGTCGGCGCGGAACCGTTCCGCCGGATGTGCGCGAAACGCGATGGACGAGCCATTGAGACCGCAGAACGTGCACTGGTGCTTCTCGCCCCACCAGCATCCGCGCGCCCCTTCGAGCAGCAGTTTCGGTTCGATGTACGGGCGTACGGCCGACGAATCGAGTGCGGCCTGCCAGGCGTCGAAATCGGGCCGGGGGATGAGCGCCGGCGGAACGGGATGCGGCGCTTGCGGATTGGCCACCGAATCGTCACCTTTCCACCAGCAGACGCCGGGAAGGTGTTCCGGCGCCTGGCCGGCGGCGACGCGTTCGAGCAGTTCGGGGAATACGCGCTCGCCCTCGCCGCGGACGACCAGGTCGACGAACGGGTGGTTGCGGTGCAGCGCGTGCCCCATCGCGCCGTCGCAGTTGCTCCCGCCCATGACGATCACCAGGCCGGGGGCCTCCTCCTTGAGCCTCCGCGCGAGCGCGAGGCTCGCGAGGTTCTGCATGAACGTCGAGGTCAGGCCGACGACGTCGGGCTCGCCGGCCAGGATCTCGCGGGCGGCCAGCTCGACGAAGCCCGCCGCGAGCGGCCGCATGCGGCGGGCCGCCGAGATGTCGAGCGCGCCGCCGCGGGCGTCCGCCGCGTACGCCTCCAGTTCGGCCGTCCGCCATTCCGGGTCGTCGTAAAGCGCGCCCGCGAATACCCAGTCGCCGATCCCGTGAAACACGTCGTCGACGGAAACCCGTTCGCAGGTCTCCGGCGTGATCTCGCCTCCGGTCTCGGTCAGGAGGTATTCCGCCCAGCGCAGGTAGCCGTGGTATTCGCGAACGGTGTCCATCGGGCGAACGTCGGCGAGGCGGGCGGTGAGCAGGGCGAGGGGAAGCGACGGCAGTTCGAACGACTGCCAGGGCATCGACACGAGCGTGACGCGGAGTCCGGCGCCATTGCCGGGCGGGGTGAGAGGGAGCATCATCCGGCCAGTGTCCGTTATTTACACTACTGCGAAAATGCCCTGACCGGATAAGGTCATGTCCTTGCCTTGAAGATCATGACGTGATGTGGTGCGCAGCATGCTCGCGGCGCTCAGGCACCGGCAATTCGCGCTGCTGTGGAGCGGGCAGGCGCTCAGCGCGATCGGGAACCGGATGTTCCCCGTCATCCTGGCCCTCGTCGTCCTCGACCGGTACGGCGCCGCCGCGCTGGGCGCGGTGCTGGCCGTCCAGGGCGCGGCGCTGGTGCTCGGCGCGCTCGCCGCCGCCGCCGTGACCGACCGGCTGCCGCGCCGGACGATCATGATCGTGACGGATGCCGCCCGCGCGCTGGGCGTCGCCGCGCTCACGCTCGCCCCCGGCCCCGCCCTCTTCCCGCTCGTCGCGGCGATCGCCCTGGCGGAGGGCCTGTTCCAGCCCGCCTACGCGGCGCTGCTCCCGCGCGTGCTGCCGGCCGGACGCCTCCGGGAGGGCAACTCCCTGACGGCGTTCTCGCAGTACACCGCCATGATCGTCGGCCCGTCGCTGGCCGGTGCGGTGATCGCCGCCGCCGGTACTACGGCCGCCCTGTGGATCGACGTCGGCACGTTCGCCGCGAGCCTGGTGACGCTGGCGCAACTCCGCGAGCCCCCGGCCGGGCCGGCCGCCGCCCCCTGGACGCTCCGGGAGACCGGCCGCGACCTCGCCGGCGGCCTGCGCGCGGTCCTGGAGCGCCCCTGGCTCGCCGCCTCCATGGCCACGTCCACGCTGGTCATGACCTTCGCCATCGCCCCGATGATGCTCGCGGCGCCGCTCGCCGCCGGCGGCCCCCGCGCCTACGGCGCCCTGTTCACCGCCCTCGGCGCCGGCTGCGTCGCCGGAACCGTCCTGGCCGCCCGCCTCCGTACCCGCCGCCAGGGGGCCGTCTCCGTGGCGGGCCTCCTGGCGGCGGCCGCCGCGCCCCTCGCCCTCGCCGGCCTGCCGCTCAACGCCGTACTGCTCCTCTGGGGCGTCGCAGGAGCGGGCATCACCGTCTACGAAGTCCTGTGGACGACCGCCGTACAGCAAGAGGTCCCCGACGCCCTCCTAGGCCGGGTCATGGCGCTCGACTGGTTCGGCAGCGAGGCACTGACCCCCTTGGGCTACCTGCTGGCAGGACTGGCGGTGACCGCCCTGGGCACCGGCGCCGTCCTCGTCGCGGCGGCCTGCATGGTCGCGCTCACCGCACCGCTCCCCCTGCTGGTACGGGGCGGATCCACGTTCACGACACCCGCGCGTACACCCGCCTAGGAGAGATCGAGCACCCATGTGCAGAGGGTGTAACTGCGCCGCTCCCCCTCCACCACCTCCGGCTCGGCGTCGGTGAGCCGGAAACCGGCCGACCGCGCCACCGCGATGCTCGGCGCGTTGTCCGGCTCGATCTCCAGCGCCACCCGCGCGTACCCGAGATCCTGCCGGGCGAGGTCGGTCATCAGCCGCACCGCCCGCACCGCCAGGCCCTGCCCCCGGTGCGCGGCGCCCACGACGTAGCTGATCGTGCCCTTCAGCCGGTTGAGCCGCACCTCGCCCTTGACCTCGGTCCCGTCGGTGGTGATGGCCAGCTGCACGCGCTGGTGCGCGGCCTGCGCCTCCCGCGCCCGCTCCAGGTACGCGCGCGCCGCCGCGAGGTCGAACGGCGAGGCCAGCGGCGTACGGTCGGCCACGTCCGCGTCGTCGAACAGCTCCACCATGGCCGCGAGATCGTCGTCGGCCCACTCGCGGAGCGTCAGCCCGTACCCGGTCAGCGATGAGATTCGGTCCACGACGCCGACCGTACGCCGCCCGCCTACCCGTACTGGACGATCTCGTGCCCGTTGCCGTCCTGATCACGGAAGGCGAACATCGGCGGCGTCCCCTCCCACTCCAGCAGCTCGTCCACCTCGACGCCCCGCTCCTTCAGCGCGGCGTGCAGGGCGGCGGCGTCCCCGGTGCTGAACCGGACGCCGATCTCGTTCCCGGCGGGCTGCGCCGCGCTCTCCGGAACGAGCGCGACCTCCGTCCCCGACCCGGGCGGCGCCACCGTGATCCACCGCGCGCCGAACCGCTCCAGCGGCACGTCCAGCCGCTTCTCCATGCCCAGTACGCCGACGTAGAACGCGACCGCCTTGTCCTGGTCGGTCACGGGCACGGCCACGGCCCCGATGCCGGTGACGCCCATCTGCTCCATCTCGGCCCTCCTCGTCGCGGGTACACCGATGCCGACCGGCGGCCGCCCCGAAACTCATCGCGGAACGCCCCGCTGAAAAAATTTCGGGACCGGGTGTCCATCCGGGCGGGGGCCGCTCGTGGACAAGGCGTACGACGTCCCGAGAGACAAGGAACGGACCATGAAGTACATGCTGCTGCTGCACAGCCCGCCGGTCGACGACGAGGGCCGGGGCCCCGAGCCGGACCCGTGCGAGTTCGAGAAGTGGGTGGAGTTCGACAAGGCGATCACGGACGCCGGCGTCGTGGTCGACTCCGCCTCGCTCGCGGACCTGACCACCGCCACCACCCTCCGGGTGAACGCGGCCGGCGAGCGGGTGATCACCACCGACGGGCCGTTCGCCGAGACCCGGGAGGTCCTCGGCGGCTACTACGTCGTCGACGTCCCGGACCTCGACGCCGCGCTCGACTGGGCGGCCCGCTGCCCGGCCGCCCGCGACGGAGGCTCGGTCGTCGTCCGCCCGGTCGGCGAGTACTGAGATGGACGCCGCGGAGGCCGTGTTCCGCGAGGAGCACGGGCGGCTGCTGGCCGCCCTCGCCCGCCGCTTCGGCGACCTCGACCTGGCCGAGGAGGTCGCCGCCGACGCGATCGAGGCGGCGCTGGTGCACTGGCCCGCCCGCGGCGTCCCGCCCAACCCCGGCGGCTGGCTGATGACCACGGCCCGCCGCAAGGCCGTCGACCGGCTCCGCCGCGACAAGGCGTACGCGGCCCGGCTCGCCCTCCTCCAGGTGGAGGCCGACCGGGCCGCGCCGCCCGCAAGCGGCGACGAGCTCCCCGACGAGCGGCTCCAGCTCTTCTTCACCTGCGCCCACCCGGCGCTGCCCGCCGAGGACCGCGGCGCGCTGACGCTGCGCTGCCTCGCCGGGCTGACGACGCCCGAGGTCGCGCGGGCGTACCTCGTCCCGCAGGAGACGATGGCCAAGCGGCTCGTGCGGGCCAAGAAGAAGATCCGCGAGGCCCGTATCCCGTTCCGCGTGCCCGGCCCCGACGAGCTGCCCGAACGCCTCCCGGGCGTCCTCCAGGTGCTCTACTCGGTCTTCACCGAGGGGTACGCCGCCAGCTCCGGCCCCGACCTGCAGCGCCCCGGCCTGGCCGACGAGGCGATCCGGCTCGCCCGCATCCTCCGCCGCCTCCTGCCCGCCGAACGCGAGGTCACCGGCCTCCTCGCGCTGACGCTGCTGATCCACGCCCGCCGCGACGCCCGTACCGGCCCGGACGGCGAGCTCGTCCTGCTCGGCGACCAGGACCGCGGCCGCTGGGACCGGCAGATGATCGAGGAGGGCCTGCGGCTGGTCCCGGCCGCCCTCGCCGGCGGCCCGCCCGGCCCGTACGGCGTGCAGGCCGCGATCGCCGCCCTGCACGACGAGGCCGCGGACGTCGCCACCACCGACTGGCCGCAGATCGTCGCGCTGTACGACGTGCTGCTGGCGCTCGTGCCGTCCCCGATCGTCCGGCTCAACCGCGCCGCGGCCGTCGCCATGCGGGACGGCCCCGAGGCCGGCCTGGCGCTCCTCGACGAACTCGCCGCCGAACCGCGCCTGCGCCGCCACCACCCGTACCCCGCGGCCCGGGGCGACCTGCTGCGACGCCTCGGCCGCCGCGCCGAGGCCGCCGCCGCGTACCGCGAGGCCCTCGCCCTGGCCGGCACGGCCCCGGAGCGGGCCCTGTTCCAGCGCCGCCTGACCGAGCTGGAGCGACCGCCCGCCTAGCCCCCGCTCAGGTCGACTCGTGGCGTGTCTCCCCTCCGTGCGCCCGCCGGCGGGGCGACACGCCACGAGTCAACGGGGGGCGCCGGCGGCGAGGCGGACGGCCAGGCCGGTGAACACGGTGCCGCTGAAGATGTTCAGGGCGCGGGCGGCGCGGCGGCTGCGCTTGAGCAGGTCGGCGAGGCGGCCCGACAGCAGCCCGATCGTGGCGTCGACGGCCAGCCCGATCGTGACCAGGGTGATGCCGAGGACCATGAACTGGGCGACGGTGTGGCCGAGGGCCGGGTTCACGAACTGCGGCAGGAACGCGATGTTGAACAGGATCACCTTCGGGTTGAGCAGGTTGGTGATCGCGCCCTGCCAGAACGCCCGCCTGCGGCCCGGCCCGCCGGCCGCCGGCGTTCCGTCGGCGGCCTCGACCGTTCCGCGGTCCCGGAACGCCTTGACCGCGAGGTAGAGCAGGTAGGCGGCACCGGCCCAGCGCAGCACGTGGTAGAGCGTCGGCAGGGCGGTGAACAGGGCGGACAGGCCGAGCATCGCCGCGACCGCGTGCACCGACGCCCCGAAGGCCACGCCGAGCGCGGCCATCACGCCGGTGATCGGCCCGCCCCGGCCGCCCATGGCGACCACGAACATCATGTCCGGCCCGGGAGTCAGGCACAGCGCCAGCGCCGCAACAACAAAAGCCGCAAAAAGGGAGACATCAAGCACGCTGCGATTGTCGCCGACGCGGCGACCTCTCCGATACGCCCCCATGCTGGGACACGCGGCGGCGGCCACAGGCCCGGCCCATCGCCGGCGCTCGCGACGGGTCTACGCGTCGCCGTCCCGCTCCGGCTCGGCCGGGCCGCCGGCGGCCGGTTCCGGCTTCGTGTAGAGGACCTCGCGGGCCTGCTCGGCGGCGCGGACGAGGCTCTCGGTGACGAAGTCCATGTAGCGGGCGATCTTCTCCAGGCGGTCGGCCGCCGGGGTCCCGGGACCGAGGACGCCGACGCCCTGGCGCGCGGCCGCGACGAGCTGCTCGTTGTCCCGGGCGCTGCGGATCATCGACTGGTACCAGACCTCGTCGTCGACGGCGTAGCGCTCGCGGCGGCCCTCGTCGCGCTCGCGGCGGACGAGGTCCAGGTCGGCGAGGGCCGTGATCGCCTTGGAGACGGTCGCCGGGCTGACCTGGAGGCGCTGGGTGAGCTCGGACGCGGTGAGGCTGCCGGAGTCGGTGGTGTAGAGGCAGGCCAGCACCCGCGCCATCATCTTGGGCAGGCCCGAGGTCATGAAGACGGTGGCGAAGCTCTCCTCGTACTCGCGCACGGCGTCGGCGTCGCGCCCGTGCGGCTGCGGGACCGCCTGCGACTCCCGGGACGAGGCGGGCCGGCGCCGGTGGGCGCGGCGTTCGGTGGCGCGGTGGGCGAGGTCGGCGCGGTAGCCGGTGGGGCCGCCGTTGCGCATCACCTCGCGCGTGATCGTGGAGGTGGGCCGGTCCAGGCGCCTGGCGATCTCGGCGTAGGCGAGGCTGTCGGCCAGGCCCAGCGCGATCTGCTGGCGTTCCTGCTGGGTGAGCCTGCCTCCCGGCATCGCGATCTCCTCGGTGCTCCTCGACGCGGCCTCCACCCTAGCCGCCATCCTCAATCCATTGCAACGGGAGCGCGGCCCTGTGTTGCGTTAGCGCGGATTCGTTGCAACGGAGCGTGGTCATCGATCGGGCAAGTCGCCGGTAGTACGCAACGGCCTCGTTACGTGATTCGCGAAGGCAACGTAGCGTTTCCGCGTTCAGAAATCGGTGAGGTCGGTGAGCAGGTCGGCGAACGCCATGGCGCGGGGCGTGTGGCCGGCGGTCGGCCACAGGAGCCCGTACTCGACGGGCGGCGCGTCCAGGAAGGGGACGAACGCGACGCCGGGCCGGGCGAAGTAGCGCTCCCCGCGTACCGAGACCGGGAAGGCGCCGAGGCCGGCGGCGGCCAGGGAGAGCACCTCGGCCCAGTAGGTGAAGACCGGGCCGCGGGGGATGGGGCGGCCGGACGGGGTGTGGGTGGGCAGATGGACGGCCGTCATGTAATCCGGGAGCCCGCCCGGAATGATCAGCGGGATGTCGGCGAGGTCCTCCATCGTCACGTTCTCCCGCTGGGCGAAGGGGTGGCCGGCGGGGACGAGCAGCGCCCGGGAGTCGGACAGGACGGTGGGTCCGACGGTGATGCCGGGTTCGGCGACGGGGAGCTCGCTGAGCTGGAGGTCGAGGTCGCCGCGGCGCAGCGGGCCGTGCGGATCGTTGAGCTGGATCTCCTGGATCTGGACGGTGCAGGCGGCGTAGCGGGCGCGGAAGGTCTCCGCCGCCTTGAGGAGCAGGTCGGCGCACCAGGGGGTGGAGTAGCCGACGCGCAGGGTGCCGGTGATGCCGCGCGCCTCGGCGACGGCCTGGTCCACGGCCTGCTGGATCCGCTGGTGCGCGGGCAGCAGATTGTCGCGGAGCCGTTCGCCCAGCGGCGTCAGGTCGACGGTGCGGGACGTGCGGGCGAACAACGGCGCGCCGATGCGGCGCTCGGCCTTCTTGATGACGTGGCTGACGCGGGACGGGGTGATGTGCAGCCGCTCGGCGGTGCGCCCGAAGTGCAGCTCCTCCGCCAGCACCAGGAAGATCTCGATGTCCCGAAGCTCCATGAATCCCCCCGAATCGATCGTGAACGTAGCCGTCATCGCCGCGTTGACACAAATCGCATCGATGACCGGCCGGGCAACGCTGCCTTGCCGACATCGCCGTTGTTCGGCGAGGGCCGTCCCGCCAGCCTGGTGACGGGCGCCTCCGGCGCCGGACCGCCGGTGATCAGGGAGTGGACATGACCGATGACGGCGCCTGGGCCTGGCCGGGGCGGGTGCGCGTCGCCCGCGCCGAACCGGCTCGGGAGGAGCCGGACGGGCCGTGCCTGCGGGCCTGGCACGCGGTGGTCGCCGCGTCGATGGCCGCGGACGCGCCCGGGACGGCGCCCGCCGCCCCCCGCCGGTTCCACGCTCACCTGACCGCCGGGGCGACGGCCGTCTGGACGGCCACCCGGGCGGGCCAGGTCCTGGGACTGGCGGTGCTGCACCTGCCGTCCGCCACCGCGACGGGACGCGCGCACGTGCACGTCCATCCGGCGTACCGGCGCCGCGGCGTCGGCGGCCGGCTGCTGGGCGCGCTGACCGCCGAGGCGAGCGAGCGCGGCCTGAACGGCGTCATCGCGGCCGTGCCCGTCGGCGGGACGGGCGACGCGTTCTGCCTGCGGCGCGGCCTGACCCGCGTGCGCACGCTGCACCACCTGCTGCTGTCGCTGCGGGACGTCCATCCGGGCTGGCTGGACGAGATGGTCGCGGCCGAGCATCCGGGCTACCGGCTGACGAAGACGGCGCGGATCGCCCCGCCGGGACGCGAGGACGCAGTCCCGGGCGACGTGCTGCTGACGGTCGCCGCCGAGCACGGCCGCGGGGTCGTCGGCTGCACCGAGGTCGTGGTCCCCGGGGGCGGCGGGTCCCGCGCGGCCCAGCACGACCGCCCGCCGTCCGACGACCATCACGGCCTGGGGCTGGACCTGTGGGTGAAGGCGACGATGCTGCGCCTGCTGTACGACGAGTACCCGCAGGTCACGCAGGTCGCGACCGACAGTCCCGGGCACGACGGCGACCTGCTGGCGGTGAACCGCCACCTGGGCTTCCGGCTGCACCACCGCACCAACGAGTACCGCCTCTGAACCCGGCGCAGAGCGTTAACTCTCAGTCCGTTGCAACGAATACGGCTCCGATGTTGCATTAGCCTTCAGTGTTGTTGCAATGATTAAGCAGCTTCTACCTGCGAGAACGTGAAGCCAGCGCAACATGTATGTTGCTCAATCTGGAAATGCAACGTAGCGTTTGCGATGTCAGAAACAAGCACGAACGAACCGAACCGCAGGGAGAACCCGATGAACACCTTCGCCACCCCCGCCCCGATCACCGCCGTCCTGACCGTCCCCGCCGGCCGGGTGCAGTTCATCGCCGCCGACCGGGCCGACACCGCGGTCGAGGTCCTGCCCGCCAACGCCTCCAAGGGCCGCGACGCCAAGGCGGCCGAGCAGACCACGGTCGACTACGCCGACGGCGTCCTGCGCATCCAGGTCCCCGAGCCCAAGAACCCGGTGACCGGCAAGTCCGGAGCGGTCGAGGTGACCGTCCAGCTGCCCGCCGGCTCCCGCATCCAGGTCACCGCCGCCGCCACCGAGCTGCGGGGCGTGGGCCGCCTCGGCGAGGTCGCCTTCGAGGGCGCCTACCGCCAGATCAAGGTGG
>NZ_JBGNUR010000007.1:0-366459 GCF_041951345.1 Actinomadura sp. 21ATH
CGCCAGCGCATCGAAGCGGTCATCTGGACCCTGAAGAACCAACTCGGGCTCGAACGCCACGCCGCCCGCACCACCGAAGGCCTATGGACACGCCTGTGCCAGCGCATCTGCGCCCTCAACGCCGCGAACTGGCACAACTGGCTCATCGACGCCCCGACCAAGCGATCACTGACCGCCTACGACCACTGACCGCGCCCTCAGCAACCCCCATCAACGATCTAGCGCTTCTTCAGGCCGATCGGGTTGGGGAACGGCACCTCGCCCGACTCCATCACCAGGCGCGCGGCCGGTTCCAGCAGCGCGTGCAGCCCCTCGGGGTCGGCCACGGCGCGGTACGCGGGCGCCGCGAGCGCGTCGGTGCGGTCCTCGATCCGCGCCCGCAGCGCCCGGCCCTCCCCGGTGACCGCGCCGTCCGCGGCCAGCAGGCCCCGGCCGGCGAGGTCCGCGGCGCCCGCCGCGATCTCCTCGGCGGAGAAGCCGCGGGTGAGGGTCAGCATGTCGAACGCGACCCCGTTGACGGCGGCGGCGAGCAGGTTCGACCGGAGCCCGTCCAGGCCCTCGGCGGCGAGCACGGCGAGATGGCCGTCGCCGCGGTGCTCGCGGAGGGACGCCGCGTGCTGCCACAGCGCCGCGACCGGGTCGTCCGGCACCGGCACGTCACGGTTGGCGGCGAACAGGGCGCGGCCCGCGCCGTCCGCGGCCTCCACCGCCGCGGCCAGCAGCGGGTTCGCCTTCTCCGCGGCCGCGTCGATCCCGGGCGCGAGCCGCCGCAGCGCCCTGGCCGCGCTCGCCTCGCGCGAGCGCAGGATGTCCCCGGGCGACGCGAACGACCACGCGTCCGGCACCGCCCGGCGCACCCGGTCCGGATGGAAGCCGTAGAACGTCGCCTCGACGACGCCGGCGGGCACCGGGCCCATCGGGGCGGCGCGGGCGCCGAAGTACCCCATCCAGAAGCCCTTCAGGCCCACGTCCTTGTGCCCTTGAACGCACTCCGGGGAGAAGTACGTCACGATGTGCAGGGGCTCGATGACCGACCAGAGCGTGCGTGCGTACGAGTCGTCCATGCCGGGCATTCTGCACACCGGTCACAGCTCCGCGGAAGGCAGCCCCCCGGTCTCGCACATGCGGACGCAGTCGTCGGCCGCCTTCAGGACGTCCAGCACCGCCGGGTGCGGCGCGGCGTACACCGTCGGGTAGTCGGCCTCCCCCAGCTCGGGGCGCGCCGCGTACGCCAGCCGGTCCTCGTCCGCCGAGAACCGCACGTCGACGCCCGGCCGGTCGCCGCGCGGATCGAGCCGCACCCAGCGGTCGTCGATCAGCGCCGCCGCGAACCCGTGCAGCGCGAACCCTTCGGCGGGGTCGTCGCCCAGCAGCAGCCGCTGGTAGCAGAACCCCGCCTGGATGCCGCCCGCCCGCAGCAGCGCGACGAACGCGTGCGACTTGGCGTAGCAGAGCCCGGTGCGCTCGCGCAGCACGTCCGACGCGCGCCACGTGACGCGCCTGTCGCGGGCGTCCATCGAGTGCGCGACGTCGTCGCGCACCAGGTCGAACGCGGCGCGCGCGAACGCGATGTCGTCGCCCGTGCGCAGGGCCGCGGCGGTGGACTGCACGATCTCGTGCTCCAGGTCCACCGCCTCGTGGGCGCCGAGGTAGTCCCACGGCTCCCCGTCGAACAGCGGCGGGCTCACAGGCCCAGCAGCGATTCGATGCCCACGGTCAGCCGCTCGTCCAGGCCGCCGACCTTGCGGACGGCCAGCAGCACGCCCGGCATGAACGACTCGCGGTTCATCGAGTCGTGCCGGATCGTGAACAGCTCGCCGTGCCCGCCCAGCAGGACCTCCTGGTGGGCGATCGCCCCGGACAGCCGCACCGCGTGCACCCGCACGCCCTCCACGTCGGTGCCGCGCGCGCCGTCCAGCTCGGACGTGGTGGCGTCCGGCGAGGCGGGCACGCCGGCCGCGGCGCGCGCCGCCGCGATCAGCTCGGCGGTGCGGTACGCGGTGCCGCTCGGCGCGTCCACCTTCTTGGGGTGGTGCAGCTCGACGACCTCGACCGACTCGAAGAACGGCGCCGCCTTCTCCGCGAAGTGCATCATCAGCACCGCGCCGATCCCGAAGTTCGGGGCGATGAGGACGTTCCCGTCCGGGCGCCCGGCCTGCCAGCCGCGCACCTCGTCCAGCCGGGCCGGGTCGAAGCCGCTGGTGCCCACGACGGAGTGCAGCCCGTGCTCGACGCACCAGCGGAGGTTTTCCATGACCACGCCGGGATGCGTGAAGTCGACCACGACCTCCGCGGCCGTCAGGGCGTCGCGCTCGTCGCCCTGGTCCACGGCCGCGGCCAGCTCCATGTCCGCGGCACCCTCGACGGCACGGCACACCTCGGCGCCCATCCGGCCCCGCGCGCCCAGCACCCCAACCTTGATCACAAGCTCCTCCAGATACGACTGCGGCCCGCAGCCTATCGCGGCGGCCGCGGCCGCCCGCCGCCGGTCAGCGAACCGAAATGACAGTGGGTAACGATACTGTTACGACACGTCGCGAACCTGGGGAGGTGGCGGATGGAGCCGGCGCGCTCGCCCGCGCTGCGGGTCCTGGCGGGCACGGCCGCCGCGGTCGTCACGGTGGCCGGCATCAAGGCGGTCGGCTCGCTCGCCGGCCCCGCCTTCCTGGCCCTGGTGCTGACGATCTCGGTCAACCCGCTGCGGGGATGGCTGGACCGGCACGGCGCCCCGTTCTGGGTCTGCGTGGCCGTGCCGCTGGCCACGGTGATCCTCGTCCTGCTGGCCCTCGGCGCGGCGCTGGCCGTCTCGGTCGCCCAGCTGGCCCTGATGCTGCCCGACTACACCAGCCAGTTCGACGCCCTGGTCACCTCGGCGACGCACACGCTCGCCGAGTACGGCATCGACCAGCGCAAGCTCCAGGACGCGGTGTCGCGGCTGGACCCGAGCCAGCTGTTCGCCTACGTCCAGGCGTTCCTGAACGGCCTGCTGAGCGCGTCCTCGGCCCTCGTCCTGATCGTGCTGCTGCTGTTCGGCATGTGCATCGACGCCACCGGCACCGTCCGCCAGCTGGCGAAGCTCGCCGATCAGGAAGGTCCCCGAGCCGACCTCGTCCGCGCCCTGCGCGCCTTCGCCCGCGACACCGGCCGCTTCCTCGTCGTCACCACGGTCTTCGGCCTGCTGGTCGCCGCCCTGGACGTCGTGGCCCTCTACGTCCTCGCCGTCCCGCTGCCGCTGCTGTGGGGCCTGCTGTCCTTCCTCACCAACTACATCCCCAACATCGGCTTCGTGGTCGGCCTGGCGCCCCCGGCCGTCCTCGGCCTCCTCGACGGCGGCGTCGGCACGATGGTCTGGGTCGTCGTCGCCTACTGCGCCATCAACTTCGTCCTGCAGTCCCTGATCCAGCCCAAGTTCCTGGGCGACGCCGTGGGACTGTCGTTCACCCTGGTCAACATCTCGCTGATCCTGTGGTCCTGGGTCCTCGGCCCCCTGGGCGCCATCCTGGCCGTCCCCCTGAGCACGCTGGTCCGCGCCCTGCTGGTGGACGCGGACCCGAGCAAGCACTGGCTGACCGGCCTCCTCAGCTCGGCCGTCGAGCCCCGGCCGCCCGCATCGAGGAGGGCTCAGGAAGGTGAGAGATGACCGCGATCAACGCAGGCTGAAGTCGCGGTCGCCGAAGGGGCCGATGACGGTGAGGGCCTGCGGCTCGGCGAGGACGGCGCGGCCGACCTCGCGGATGTCGTCGGGGGTGACGGCGTCGATCCGGGCGAGGACCTCGTCGACCGGGAGCAGCGACTCGTACACCAGCTCGCTCTTGCCGATCCGGCTCATCCGGGAGCCGCTGTCCTCCAGGCCGAGGACCATCGCGCCGCGCAGCTGGCCCTTGCCGCGGTCCAGCTCCTCGCCCTCGATGCCCTCCTCGGCGATCCTGGCGATCTCGTCGCGGCAGATGGACAGCACCTCGTCGATCTTGGCGGGCTGGCAGCCCGCGTAGACGCCGAAGACGCCCGTGTCGGCGTACTGCGAGGTGTAGCTGTACACCGAGTACGCCAGCCCGCGCCGCTCGCGGATCTCCTGGAACAGCCGGGACGACATCCCGCCGCCCAGGGCCGCGTTGAGGACGCCGAGCGCGAAGCGGCGGTCGTCGGTGCGGGACACGCCGGTGCCGCCCACGATCACGTGCGCCTGCTCGGTGTCCTTGTCGATCACCCGGACCCGCGGGGACGCGGGCGCGGCCTCGCCGTCGATGCGCGGGGCGGCGGGACGGTCGTCGCCGGTGAGGCGGTCCGCCCACGCGTCCGAGACCAGCCGGACGACCTGGTCGTGGTCCACGTTGCCGGCGACCGCGACCACGAGGTTCCGGGGCACGTAGTGCTCCCGGTAGTAGCCGTGGATGCGGTCGCGGGTCAGGGCGTTGATGGAGTCGACCGTGCCGAGGATCGGGCGGCCGAGCGGGGCGTCGCCGTACAGCGCGGTGGAGAACTCGTCGTGGATGAGGTCGCCCGGGTCGTCGTCGCGCATGTGGATCTCTTCGAGGATCACCCCGCGCTCGGCCTCGACGTCGTCGGGCCGGTTGAGCGAGGACGCGACCATGTCGGAGACGACGTCCACGGCCAGCGGCAGGTCGGCGTCCAGCACCCGCGCGTAGTAGCAGGTGTACTCCTTGGCGGTGAACGCGTTGAGGTCGCCGCCGACCGCGTCGATCGCGGCCGAGATCTCCAGCGCGGACCGCCGCTTCGTGCCCTTGAACAGCACGTGCTCCAGGTAGTGGCTGGCGCCGGCGTCGGCGGGCGACTCGTCCCGGGAGCCGATCCCGGCCCAGACGCCGAACGCCGCGGAGCGGACCGTCGGCATCGACTCGGTGATCACGCGCAGCCCGCCGGGCAGCACCGTGCGGCGGACCGCGCCGCCGCCGTCCGCGCCGGGGTGGATCGTGTGGGTGGTGCCGGGCTCCTGCGCCCTGGCCGGCAGCGTCACGGGCGGACTCTCCATCGGGTCGGAAGGTGGGGGTTCGGAAACCGGACGACCGGTCTGCCCGGTGGGTCGGGCAGACCGGTCGGCCGTCAACGCCGCGCGGGCTCAGGAGTTGTGCTGCGAGCCCTCGTCGCCGCCGCGGCGGGTGCGGCGGCGGCGCGGCGCGCGGCGCTCGCCGCCCTCGTCGTCGCCACCGCGGTCGCCGCGGTCGGCCGAGCCGTTGGCGGCGGCGGGCGCGTCGCCGCCGGCCTCCTTGGCCTCGGCCTCCTTCTCGACCACCTCGACCGGGACCAGCGACAGCTTGCCGCGCTGGTCGATCTCGGTGACCTCGACCTGGATCTTCTCGCCGACCGAGATCACGTCGTCGACGTTCTCGATCCGGGCGCCGCCGTGCAGCTTGCGGATCTGCGAGACGTGCAGCAGGCCGTCCTTGCCGGGCAGCAGCGACACGAACGCGCCGAACGTCGTGGTCTTGACGACGGTGCCGAGGTAGCGCTCGCCGACCTCCGGCATGTGCGGGTTGGCGATCGCGTTGATCGCCTGCCGCGCGGCCTCGGCGGACGGGCCGTCGGTGGCCCCGACGTAGATGGTGCCGTCGTCCTCGATCGTGATGTCGGCGCCGGTGTCGTCCTGGATCGAGTTGATCATCTTGCCCTTCGGGCCGATGACCTCGCCGATCTTGTCGACCGGGACCTTGATCGTGATGATCCGCGGCGCGAACTCGCTCATCTCGGCGGGCGCCTCGATGGCCTCGGCCATCACGTCCAGGATCGCCAGCCGGGCGCCCTTGGCCTGCTTGAGCGCGGCGGCCAGCACCGAGGCGGGGATGCCGTCCAGCTTGGTGTCGAGCTGGAGCGCGGTGATCACGTCACGGGTGCCGGCGACCTTGAAGTCCATGTCGCCGAACGCGTCCTCGGCGCCGAGGATGTCGGTCAGCGTGACGTACTCGCCGCCCTCGTGGATCAGGCCCATGGCGATGCCGGCCACCATCTGCTTCAGCGGGACGCCCGCGTCCAGCAGCGACATGGTGGACGCGCAGACCGAGCCCATCGAGGTGGAGCCGTTGGAGCCGAGCGCCTCCGACACCTGCCGGATCGCGTACGGGAACTCCTCGCGCGTCGGCAGCACCGGGATCAGCGCCCGCTCGGCCAGCGCGCCGTGCCCGATCTCGCGCCGCTTGGGCGAGCCCACCCGGCCGGTCTCACCGGTCGAGTAGGGCGGGAAGTTGTAGTTGTGCATGTAGCGCTTGGTGCGCTCGGGGTTGAGCGTGTCGATCATCTGCTCCATCCGGAGCATGTTGAGCGTGGTGACGCCCATGATCTGCGTCTCGCCGCGCTCGAAGATCGCCGAGCCGTGCACCCGCGGGATCACGTGCGCCTCGGCGGTCAGCTGCCGGATGTCCTTGACACCGCGGCCGTCGATCCGCAGCCCCTCGCTGACGACCCGGGCGCGCACCAGCTTCTTGGTGAGGGCGCGGTACGCGGCGGAGATCTCCTTCTCCCGGCCCTCGAAGTCGGCGCCGAGCTTCTCGGCGGCGGACGCCTTGATCTCGTCCAGCCGGGCCTCGCGCTCCTGCTTGCCGGCGATCGTCAGCGCCTGCGCGAGCTCCTCGGAGACCGCGGCGGTGACCGCCTCCAGGACGTCGTCCTGGTAGTCGGGGAACAGCGGGTACTCGGCGGTCGGCTTGGCGGCCGCGGCCGCGATCTCGCTCTGCGCCTGGCACAGCACCTTGATGAACGGTTTGGCGGCCTCCAGGCCCTCGGCCACCGTCTCCTCGGTCGGCGCGGTGGCGCCCTCGCCGATCAGCTTGAGGGTGTCGCGGGTGGACTCGGCCTCGACCATCATGATCGCGACGTCGCCGTCCTCCAGCACCCGGCCGGCCACGACCATGTCGAAGGTGGCGCGCTCCAGCTCGGGGTGGGTCGGGAAGCCGACCCACTGCCCCTCGATCAGCGCGACGCGGACGCCGCCGATCGGGCCGGAGAAGGGCAGCCCGGCCAGCTGCGTGGACAGCGACGCGGCGTTGATCGCCACGACGTCGTACAGGTGCTCGGGGTGCAGCGCCAGGATCGTCTCGACGACCTGGATCTCGTTGCGCAGGCCCTTGACGAAGGACGGGCGCAGCGGCCGGTCGATCAGCCGGCAGGTGAGGATCGCGTCCTCGGAGGGCCGGCCCTCGCGGCGGAAGAACGAGCCGGGGATCCGGCCCGCGGCGTACATCCGCTCCTCGACGTCCACGGTCAGCGGGAAGAAGTCCAGGTTGTCCTTGGGCTTCTTGGACGCGGTGGTCGCCGAGAGCACCATCGTCTCGTCGTCCAGGTACACGACGGCCGAGCCGGCCGCCTGCCGGGCCAGCCGGCCGGTCTCGAACCGGATGGTCCGGGTACCGAAGGAGCCGTTGTCGATCACGGCTTCGGCGCTCTGCGCGCCGTCGATGCGCACGGCATCGCTCACGGGAAACCTCCTAGGTTTCGGTCGTTCCCGCGGTCTTCTCCCGTGGCTTCGCGCAGTGCCGGTCTTCGATCGAAGCGTCCGGATCGGACGGGGCCCGCCGTCGGCGGGCGCTCGCGCGGAGCGATCCGGAAGCCACTACCGAGGACCGGCCGCACCAGGGCGGTGTCCGCGGGGCTTGTTCTTTCCAGTTGTACGGCGGGCCGGGCGGACGCGCCGTCCGATGACCGGTCACGGCCGCCAGCCGCATCCGGGAGCCCGGGGCTCCCGGGGTCTCCGTACCGGCCGCCGGGAGCGGCTCCGCGTCCGCGGACTCGCGTTCCCGTTCCGCGGCGGTTCTACGCCTCGCGGCGGACGCGCGGTGGGGGCGGCGGGCCCGTGCGGGCCGCGGTCCCGGGCCGATACAGAGGAGGGAGCGGCCCGTGTGAGCCACTCCCTCGCCTTGCTAGCGACGCAGACCGAGTCGTTCGATCAGCTGCCGGTAGCGGTTGATGTCCTTGTTGCTCAGGTACTTCAGGAGCCGACGACGCCGGCCGACCAGCAGCAGGAGGCCGCGGCGGCTGTGGTGGTCGTGCTTGTGCTCCTTGAGGTGCTCGGTCAGATCGTTGATCCGCCGGGTCAGCAGCGCGACCTGGACCTCCGGAGAACCGGTGTCACCCTCAGTGGTCGCATACTCAGAGATGATCTTGTTCTTCGTGGCGGTGTCGAGCGACACGTGGCTCCTTCGATGAGATCGTCACCCGCAGATCCCGGCCGTTCGGCCCGGCGGTCCGCATGGTGCGCAGGAAACGTGGCGAGCCGCATGAGGGTGCAGCTCACCGGCCGGGGTCCTTCCCGGCGATTCTTCACCGTACCATGCCCGCCCCGATACCCCGTCCCGATCCGGGCACCGTGCGTGATCAGGTGTTTTGTGATCGTTCCGGGGCCGGCGGCTCAGGAGGAGGTGAGCTCCCGGGCGCGCGCCACGTCGCGGTGCATCTCCTCGATCAGCGCCTCGATCGAGTCGAACTTGAGCGTGTCGCGGATGCGGGCCTCGAAGTCGACCGCCATGTGCTCGCCGTACAGGTCGAGGTCGTCGCGGTCCAGCGCGTACGCCTCGACGGTGCGCTCCCCGCCCTCGAACGTCGGGTTGGTGCCGATGGAGATCGCGGCGGGCCAGCTGAACGCGGGGTAGCGGTCGGAGTCGCAGACCAGCCGCCCGGCGTAGACCCCGTCGGCGGGGATGGCGGTGTGCGGCAGGCTCTCCAGGTTGGCGGTCGGGAAGCCGAGCGCCCGGCCGCGCTGGTGGCCGCGCACGACCACGCCCTCGACGCGGTGCGGGCGGCCCAGCGCGTCGGCGGCGTCCTCGACCGCGCCGGCGTCCAGCCGCTCGCGGATGTAGGTGGAGGAGATCGTGCCGCCGTTGGCCACCAGCGGCATGCCGTCGACGGTGAAGTCGTACTTCTCGCCCAGCTCGCGCAGCAGCGGGACGTCGCCCTTGGCCTTGTGGCCGAAGCGGAAGTCCTCCCCCACGATCACGTGGGACGCGTGCAGCCGGTCGACCAGCACCGACTGGACGAACTCGTCCGGCGGCACCTTGGACAGCTCCAGCGTGAACGGGACCACCGCCACCGCGTCCGTGCCCAGGCCCTCCAGCAGCTCGATCCGGCGCCGGGTCGAGGCCAGCAGCGGCGGATGGGTGCCCGGCCGGACCACCTCGTCGGGATGCGGATCGAACGTGATCACGACCGACCGGACGCCGCGCTCGCGGGCCAGATCGGCGGCGGCGCGGACGATCCGCTGATGACCGCGGTGCACGCCGTCGAACACGCCGATCGTCACGACCGACCTGCCCCAATCGGCGGGAACCTCTTCGAGGCCGTGCCAGCGCCGCACCATGCACTCCCTGCGTGAAACCTGCCTGCCGGTCCAGTTGTCGCCCTCAAGACTGCCATGCGGCCGGTCGCGGGGTGACCGGAGGGGCTGCCCGTGGCGATTCTACCCGCGGGTAGCAGGAGGTCACGCGGACTGGTAGACCACCAGCGAGACGGCGATGTACTGCATGACGTACGCGGCGAGCGTGCAGGCGTGGAAGACCTCGTGGAAGCCGAACCAGCGCGGCGACGGGTCGGGCCGGCGCAGGCCGTACACGACGCCGCCGACGCTGTACGCGATGCCGCCCAGCGCCACCAGGAGGCACGCGGCGAGCCCGGCGCCCTCCAGGAACTGCGGCATGAAGAACACCGCGACCCAGCCGAGCGCGATGTAGAGGCTCACGTAGAGCCAGCGCGGCGCGCCGACCCAGGCCGTGCGGAACACCACGCCGGCGACGGCGCCGGTCCAGACGACCGCGAGCACCGCCAGGCGGGTGCCGCCGTCCAGGGCCACGACGGCGAACGGCGTGTACGTCCCCGCGATGATCAGGTAGATGTTGGCGTGGTCGAAGCGCCGCAGCAGCTCCACCAGCCGGGTCGAGCGCTGCCGGTGGTAGGTGCCCGAGATCCCGAACAGCAGGCCGGACGCCAGCACGTACACGGCGGAGGCCAGCCGCGCCTCCAGCGTCGGCCCGAGCGCCACCAGCACCAGCCCGGCGACGAGCACGGCCGGGAACGCGCCCAGGTGCAGCCAGCCGCGCAACCGGGGGCGTGTCGGGGACGGCGCTTCGGGAAGGGACGTTGACGGCCGGCTCATCGTGGCCACGGCGACCTCCTCGCTCAACAACCTACGGTTACGTAGGTTACGTGACCGTAGGTTGTTTCGGGAGGGGCCGCCGCGCAACTCGGGGCGTGAGCCTCGCCACGTCGGGGATCGGAAGACTCAGGGGACGAAGACCGCCAGCGGCTTCGCCGCCCTCCCCTGCTCCTCCACCAGCGCAAGCAGCGTCCCGTCCGGCCCGAAGACGCCGACCGGGCCGGGCCCCATGCCGAGCGCGGGCAGCCGGCCGCCGTGCGCGACCTTGCGGGCGTCCTCCGCGGTCACCTCGCGGCGCGGGAACGCCGCCGCGACCGCGTCCCCGATCGGCAGGACCGCCATGCTCTCGGTGAGCTGCTCGATCGTGTGGGCCGTGCTCAGGTCGTACGGGCCCACCCGGGTGCGGCGCAGCGCCGTCAGGTGCCCGCCGGTGCCGAGCATGGCGCCCAGGTCCCGGGCCAGCGCCCGGATGTAGGTGCCCGACGAGCAGCCGATCACCGCGTCCACGTCGATCAGGTCGCCCTCGCGGCGGACGTCCGTCACGGTGAACGCGTGCACGGTCACCGGCCGCGCCTTCAGGGCGACCTCCTCGCCCTTGCGGGCCATCTTGTACGCCCGCTCGCCGTTCACCTTGATCGCGCTGACCTGCGGCGGCACCTGCTCGATCGGCCCGGTCAGCGACGCGATCCCGGCCCGCAGCGCCTCGCCGGCCACCTCGCGGGCGGACGCCGTCGCGGTGATCTCGCCCTCGGCGTCGTCGGTGTTGGTGGACTGGCCGAGCCGGATCGTGGCCGCGTACTCCTTCTCGGTCAGCGCCAGATGGCCGAGCAGCCGGGTCGCCTTCTCCACGCCGATCACCAGCACGCCGGTGGCCATGGGGTCCAGCGTGCCGGCGTGCCCGACCCGCCGGGTGCGCGCCAGCCGCCGCATCTTGCCCACCACGTCGTGGGAGGTCCACTCCGCGGGCTTGTCGACGATGACCAGCCCCGAGGCGGCCGTGCTCATGGTGTTCCCTTCGTCGGTGCGGCGGCGGTCAGGCCGCGCCGAGCGAGGCCCGCAGCCGGTCGATGATGTCGGCCGGCTCGCCGGTGATGGTGAACGCGGCCGCGGTGCGGTGCCCGCCGCCGCCGAGCTCGACGCAGGCGCGGCCCACGTCCACCCGCCCCTTGGAACGGGTCGAGACGTACCAGCCGCCCTGGTCGTTCTCCTTCAGGACCACCGCGACCTCGGCCTCGTCGGTGCGGCGCAGCTGGTCGATGACGCCCTCCAGCTGGTCGTACGGGACGCCCCGGGAGTCGCGTTCGGCGCGGCCGATCGTCGTCCAGACCAGGCCGAGGCCGCCCGCGGCGTCGCGTTCGAGCCGGGCCCGGTTCAGCGCGCCCGCCAGCACCATCAGATAACCGAACGGGGCGCGGTCCCACAGCTCCCGGCTCACCGCCTCCGGCCGCACGCCCGCGGCCAGGAGTCTGCCCGCCAGGTCGTGCACCTCCGGGGTGGTGCAGGGGTACTTGAACGATCCGGTGTCGCTGGCGACCCCCGCGTAGAGGCCCTCCGCGATGTCCGGGGTGAGCGGCGCGCCCAGCCGGCGGATCAGCTCGTCGACCAGCACGGCGGTCGCCGCCGCGTCGGGATCGACCAGCCGGACGGCGCCGAAGCCGGTGTTGGACGCGTGGTGGTCGACGACGATCAGCGCCCCGGCGGCGCCGGCGCGGCCGGCCAGCGAGCCCAGCCGCTCCACGCCCGCCGCGTCCAGCGTGATCATGACCTCCGGGGCGGCGGGCAGCCGGGACGGCTCGACCAGCAGCTCCTGGCCGGGCAGGAACCGCAGGATGTCCGGGACCTTGAACGGCTCCCCGAACGAGGCCGCGACGTCCTTGCCCAGCGCCCGCAGCGCCTGCGCCAGCGCCAGCATCGACCCGAGGGCGTCGCCGTCGGGGGCGATGTGGCAGGCCAGCGAGATCTCGCCGGCCTCCCGGATGATCCGGACGGCGTGGTCCCAGTCCAGCCCGTCCCACCCGGCGGCCGGTGCCGCGGCGGCCGCGGCCGGCCGGGCCGCGCGGGGCGAGTGGTCGACGTGGTCGACGGCCCCGCCCCAGGCCAGCCCGGGAGCGTCGTGGTCGCTGGTCCAGACGGTCCCCGGTGTCCGCGGGCCGCCCGCCACCGGTTCGCTCACGATGACGAGTGTCCCTCTCGGCCGCCCTCGTCCTCAGCGCTTTCGGCGGTCCCGCCGGTCTCATCCATGTCACCGTCGCCGCCGGGCGCCCGGTACGGGTCCGCCTCGCCCGCGTGGGTGGCGCCCTGCGCCGCCTTCGCGACCTCGGCGTCCCGCGCCCGCGCCTTGGCCAGCAGGTCGTTGATGTGGGCGGCGTCCTCCATCAGGGAGTCGGCGACGAAGGTCAGGCTCGGGGTGTGCCGGACGCCGGTCTGCCGCCCCACCTCCGAGCGGATGACGCCCTTCGCGCTCTCCAGGGCGGCGGCGGTCTCGGCCCGCTCGCCCTCCGACCCGTACACCGTGTAGTAGACGGTGGCGTCGCGCAGGTCGTTGGTGATGCGGGTGTCCGTCACGGTCACGAAGCCGAGCCGCGGATCCTTGATCCGCCGCTCCAGCATCTCCGCCACGATCTGCTGGATGCGGTCGGCGAGCTTGCGCGCGCGAGCTGCGTCCACCATGATCGCACTCCCTTTCCGTAGTTCCGCGAGGAGCTCGCTAGTCCTCGCCGTTGTAGAGCCGCCGCCGCGCCGACAGCAGCTCGATCTCCGGGCGGCCGTGCACCAGCCGCTCGCACTTGTCCAGCACCTCGGTGCAGTTGGCGGCGGTACCGGAGACCACCGCCACCCCGATCTCCGCCCGGCGGTACAGGTCGTTGTCTCCGGTCTCGGCCACGGCCACGCCCGGGAACCTCTTGCGGACCTCCGCGACGATGGGGCGCACGACCGCGCGCTTCTCCTTCAGCGAGCGGACGTCCCCCAGCAGCAGATCGAGTGTCAGCGCACCCACGTACACCTGATGGATCACCTCGTGGATCTTCGTATCGAGTGGAACGACGGGCGGCGGCCCGGGTGTTCCCGGGCCGCGTCCCCGATGGACGGCGCGCCACGGCGCCAGGCCGCGGGTGCGACCTGGCGCCGTGCCGTTACGTGCGCGACCTCGTGTCCGGGGCCGTCGCGAGGGCCTCAGACGCGGGGCTTCTCCCGCATCTCGAAGCACTCGATGACGTCACCGAGCTTGATGTCGTTGAACCCGACGCCGATACCGCACTCGAAGCCCTCGCGGACCTCGGTGGCGTCGTCCTTGAAGCGGCGCAGGGACGACACCGTGAGGTTGTCGGCCACCACCGTGCCGTCGCGGACGAGGCGGGCCTTGGCGTTGCGCTGGATGACACCCGAGGTGACCATCGAACCGCCGACGTTGCCGATCCGCGGCACCTTGAAGATCTCGCGGATCTCCGCGGTACCGAGCTGGACCTCCTCGAACTCCGGCTTCAGCATGCCCTTGAGGGCGGCCTCGACCTCCTCGATCGCCTGGTAGATGACCGAGTAGTAGCGGATGTCCACGCCCTCGCGGTCGGCCAGGTCCTGCGCGTTGCGCTCGGGCCGCACGTTGAAGCCGATGATCACCGCGCCCTCGGAGGCCAGCGACAGGTTGACGTCGTCCTGCGTGATCGCGCCGACACCGCGGCGGATGACGCGCAGGTTGACCTCGTCGCCGACGTCGATCTTCGAGAGCGAGTCCTCCAGGGCCTCCACCGAACCGGACACGTCGCCCTTGAGGATGAGCAGCAGCTCGTCCCGCTCGCCGCGCCGCAGGTCCTCGAACGCGTCCTCGAGGGACAGGCTCTTGCGGCTCTTGAGCAGCTCGGCGTTGCGCTTGCGGGCGACCCGCTTGTCGGCGATCTGCCGGGCGACCCGGTCGTCCTCGACGACCAGGAAGTTGTCCCCGGCACCCGGCACGGCGGTGAGGCCGAGCACCTGCACCGGACGCGACGGCGGCGCCTCGTCTACGGGCTTGAAGTTCTCGTCGAGCATCGCCCGGACGCGGCCGTGGGCCACGCCGCAGACGATCGAGTCGCCGACCCGCAGCGTGCCGCGCTGCACCAGCACGGTCGCCACGGCACCGCGGCCCTTGTCCAGGTGGGCCTCGATGGCCGAGCCCTGCGCGGGCATGTCCGGGTTGGCCCTGAGCTCCAGCTCGGCGTCCGCGGTCAGCACGATCGCCTCGAGCAGCCCGTCGATGTTGAGGCCCTGCTTGGCCGACACGTCGACGAACTGGGTCTGGCCGCCGAACTCCTCGGCGATCAGGCCGTACTCGGTGAGCTGGGCCCGCACCCGCTGCGGGTCCGCGCCCTCGACGTCGATCTTGTTGACCGCGACCACGATCGGCACCCCGGCCGCGGTGGCGTGGTCGATCGCCTCCGTCGTCTGCGGCTTGACGCCGTCGTCGGCGGCGACCACCAGCACCACCAGGTCGGTGGTGTCGGCACCGCGGGCACGCATGGCGGTGAACGCCTCGTGACCCGGGGTGTCGATGAAGGTGATCTTGCGGTCCTCGCCGTCCACCACGGTCTGCACCTGGTAGGCGCCGATGTGCTGGGTGATGCCGCCGGCCTCGCCGGCCTGCACGTCGGCGTTGCGCACCGCGTCCAGCAGCTTGGTCTTACCGTGGTCGACGTGACCCATGACGGTCACCACGGGCGGGCGGACCTGGAGGTTCTCCTCGCCGCCCTCGTCCTCGCCGTACTCGATGTCGAACGACTCGAGCAGCTCGCGGTCCTCTTCCTCGGGGCTCACGACGTGAACCTCGAAGTCGAGCTCCAGGCCGAGCTCCTGCAGGTCGCTCTCCTCCACCGACTGGGTGGCGGTGACCATCTTGCCGAGGTGCATCATGATCTGCACCAGCGAGGCCGGGTTGGCCCCGATCCGCTCGGCGAAGTCGGTCAGCGTGGCGCCCTGCGGAAGCCGGATCGCCTTGCCGTTGCCGCGCGGCGCCTGGACGCCGCCGATCGCCGGCGCCTGCATCTGGTCGAACTCTTGACGCCGCTGCTTCTTCGACTTGCGCCCGCGGGCCGGACGCCCGCCGGGACGGCCGAACGCGCCCTGCGTACCGCCGCGGCCACGGCCGCCGCCACCCGGGCGGGGACCGAAGCCACCGCCGGGACGACCGCCGCCACCGCCACCGGGACGGGGACCGCCGAAGCCGCCGCCGCCACCGGGACGGCCACCGCCGCCGGGACGGCCGCCGCCACCCGGGCGGCCACCGCCGCCACCGGGACGGCCACCGCCGCCGGGACCGCCCCGCCCGGGGGCGGACGACGGCCGCGAGGACGGCATGTTCATCGGGCTCGGCCGCGGGCCGCCGCCCGCGGACGGCCGCGGCGGCATGTTGCCCGGGCTGGGGCGGGGACCGCCCGCGCCGGGAGCGCCGCCGGGACGCGGACCGCCGGCCGGCCGCGGGCCGCCCGGACGGTCGCCGCCGCCGGGCCGGTCGCCGCCGGGCCGGGGGCCGGGACGCGGCCCCGGCTTGGGCGCCTGCCCCATGCCGGTGTTGGTCGAGCTGAACGGGTTGTTGCCGGGACGCGGTCCACCGGGACCGCGGCCGCCGCCACCGCCGCCGTCACGGCGCGGGCCGGGACGCGGGCCCGGCTTGGGCGCGCGCGGACCGGGCTTGGGCGCGCCGTCACGCGGACCACCGTCGCGCGGGCCGGCGTCACGCGGGCCAGCGTCGCGCTGGCCGCCGGCCGGCGCGCCGCCCGGAGCCTTGGGCACCGGCGGAGCCGGGGTGGACGGAGCGGCCGGAGCGGACGCCTGCGCGGGCGCCGGAGCGGCCGGCGTGCCGGGCGCGGGCGGGACCGGACCCGGCCGCGGGCCGGGCTTGGGCGCGCCGCCGCCGGCGGGACCCGCCGGGCCCGGCTTGGGCGCGGGCGGTCGGGGCCCCGGCTTCGGCGCGGCCGGCCGTGCTCCCTGGGCGCCCTGAGCGCCGCCCGGAGACGGCGAACCGGACGGGCCGGGCCCGGGCCGCGGCGCCGACGGGCGCGGGCCGGGGCGCTTGGCGCCGCCCTTGCCCCCCGCCTGCTTGGCGGAGGAGGAATTGGAAAAAGCTTCTGTGAGCCTGCGGACGACCGGCGCCTCGATCGTGGAGGACGCCGAACGTACGAACTCGCCCATCTCGTTGAGCTTGGCCATGACGACCTTGCTCTCTACACCGAACTCCTTGGCGAGTTCGTAAACCCGGACCTTCGCCACTGCACTCCCTACTCGGTCCGGGGGTGCGGCCTCCGGACCGTCGCTAACTTGCCGTACTCATCGCGGCGTGCTCATCGAGCGCTCATAGCAATCTCGACCTGCTTCCGACTAGACGTCGCTTACCGTTTCGCCATCCTGCTGCCGCGGCGTCGCCGCCGCAAGCCCGTCTCGCAGCACGCTGGTGTCGAGCGGCCCCGCCAGGCGGAAGGCCCGGGGGAACGCCCGACGTCGCTCGGCGAGCTCGAGACATCCCAGGTCGGGGTGCAGATGAGCGCCCCGGCCCGGCAGCCGCCCCGCGTGGTCGGGGACGATGACGCCCTCGACCGCCACCAGGCGCAGCAAGTCGGTCTTGGCCGTACGGACCCTGCAGCCCACGCAAGTGCGCAGCGGGACCGACCGGCCACGTGAGGGAAGTCTACCGCGCCGAGCGTTCGGCGCTACCTGTCGCATGCTCTCCTCACGTAGTTGGTCCATATTCGCCCGTTTCCAGGCGTCTATGGGGCGGTGCCTCCCGGAGTCGGGGCGGCCCCGCCGTCCTCGGCGGCCGGCTCGGCGGCCGGCGCCTCGGCCGGGGCGGCCGGCTGCTCGGTGTCGGACCGGATGTCGATCCGCCAGCCGGTGAGCCGCGCGGCCAGCCGGGCGTTCTGCCCCTCCTTGCCGATCGCCAGCGACAGCTGGTAGTCGGGCACGATCACCCGGGCCACCCGCGCCTCGGCGTCGACGACCTCGACCGCCGAGACCCGCGCCGGCGACAGCGCGTTCCCCACGAACTCGGCCGGGTCGTCCGACCAGTCCACGATGTCGATCTTCTCGCCGTGCAGCTCGTGCATCACGTTGCGGACGCGGCTGCCGAGCGGGCCGATGCAGGCGCCC
Organism: Actinomadura sp. 21ATH; assembly: GCF_041951345.1. NCBI lineage: Bacteria > Bacillati > Actinomycetota > Actinomycetes > Streptosporangiales > Thermomonosporaceae > Actinomadura > Actinomadura sp. 21ATH. Next base: position 17,207 of record NZ_JBGNUR010000007.1, read on the forward strand.
TTGGCGTTCACGCCGGTCTTGCGGGACCGTACCGCGATCTTGGTGCGGTGGCCGGCCTCGCGGGCGATGGCGGCGATCTCCACCGTGCCGTCGGCGATCTCCGGGACCTCCAGCGCGAACAGCTTGCGCACCAGGTTGGGATGCGTCCGCGACAGCTGCACCGAGGGGCCGCGGTGGCCCTTGCGCACCTGGACGACGTACGCCCGCAGCCGCTCGCCGTGGTCGTAGGACTCGCCGGGCACCTGCTCCTGCGGGGGCAGCACCGCCTCGATCTTGCCGAGGTCGACCAGCACGTTCCGCGGGTCCTTGCCCTGCTGGATGATGCCGGACACGATGTCGCCCTCGCGGCCGGCGTACTCCCCGAACGTGAGCTCGTCCTCGGCGTCCCGCAGCCGCTGCAGGATGACCTGCTTGGCGGTGGTCGCCGCGATACGTCCGAAACCCGTGGGGGTGTCGTCGTATTCCCGGACGGCCTCGCCCTCCTCGTCGGTCTCGGTCGCCCACACGGTCACGTGCCCGGTCTTGCGGTCGAGCTCGACGCGCGCGCGGGACGCCGCGCCCTCCGTGCGGTTGTACGCGATCAGCAGGGCGTCTTCGATGGCCTTGACGGCCACGTCGAGCGAGATGTCCTTCTCGCTCTCCAGGCTCCGCAAGGCGGTCATGTCGATGTCCACGAGTCTCCCCCTCTAGTCCGGCTCAGCCGGAGAACGCGATTCGGCCTCACCGGCGGGCTCGCCGGGATCGCCGTCCCGGCGGAACTCCACCTGGACCCGGCCGCGGCCCAGCTCGCCGAGGGCGAACCGGCGCCTGGTCGTCTTCCGCGGCGCCCCCTTGGGCGCCTTGCCGCCCTTGCCCCCCTTGGGGCCCTTGGCGGGCGCGGCGACGTCGATGACGACCGCCTCGTCGTCCGCGGACACCACCCGGCCCTCGATCTGGCCGCCCTCGGCCAGCGGGGCGACGACCAGCCGGCCCGCGGCACGGCGCCAGTGCCGGGGCTCGGTGAGGGGGCGGTCGACGCCGGGCGAGGTCACCTCCAGCACGTACGGCCCCGCGCCCATGACGTCGGAGCCGTCGAGGAGACCGGAGGCGGTCTGGCTGAGCAGCGCGACGTCGTCGAGGCTCACCCCGCCGTCGGCGTCCACCACGATCTTCACCAGCCGGCGCCGGCCCGCGGGCCGCACGTCGACCTCTTCCAGGTCGAAGCCCGCCTCGGCGACCGCCGGCGCGAGCAGCCGGGTCAGCGCGGCCACCGCCTCCGTGCGGGCGCTCGGTGCCGGGCCGTCGTCGCGGCCCCGGTGAGCGCGTCCACGGCCGGACTCGACGCTCATGGGACCTCCTCTGAGTTGTGCGGATACCGCCGTGTGTCCGTTGCCCTTCAAGACTATCGACAGCCGGGCACCCCAGCGGCCTTTCGGACGGCTCACCGGCGCGCCGGATATGGAATGCTTGAGCTGGCCTGATGGGCGGTTCACTCGCAGCGGGCCGGGATCACCACGCCACTCGGTGAGGAGACGCGCTTGCCTGAACGGGTGCCCGCGGCGGCCCTGCGCCGGCGCGCGGTCCTGGGGGCCGGGGCGGCGCTGGGCCTGCCTCTCCTGGGCGGCTGCGGCGGCGCCGGCCGGGACGCCGGGACGGCCGCGGCGCGGGCCGAGCTCGCCGTCCTCATCGGCGCGATCGGGGCCGAGCAGGACCTGGTCGCCCTGTACGAGGCCGTCCGCGGCGCCCACGCGTCCCTGGCCGCGCGGATCGATCCGGCGCTGGCCCACCACCGCGAGCACCTGGCCGTGCTGAAGCGGCACTACCGCCCGGGGTCGGGCGACCGGGCGGACGAGGCCCCGCTGCCGGCGCCGCGCGCGCAGCGGGCGCCGGACGGGCAGGCGCGCGCCCTGGCGGCCCTCCGCCAGGCGGAGGAACGGGCCGCGGCCGCGCGGGCGGCGGAGGCGGGCAGGGCCGGGCCGGGTCTCGCGCAGCTGCTCGCCAGCATCGGCGCCTGCGAGGCCGGCCACGCCGCCGCTCTGGAAGGGACGGCGGGGGCATGACCACCGTCGACGCGCTCCAGCGGGCGCTGCGCTCCGAGCACGCCGCCGTGTACGGGTACGGCGTCGTGGGCGCGCGCCTGCGCGGGGCCCTCCGCCAGGACGCCCGGACGGCGTGGAACCTGCACCGCGCCCGCCGGGACGACCTGGCCGCCCGGATCACGGCCATGGGCGCGAAGCCGGACGCCGCCGCGCCCGCCTACAAGCTGCCCCGGGCGGTCGGCTCGGCGCGTTCCGCGGCGCAGGTGGCCGCCGCGCTGGAGGACGACGCCGTCACCGCGTACGCGGGGCTGGCGGGCTCGGGCGACGCCGCGCTGCGCGGCTTCGCGGCGCGGGCCATGCAGGAGGCCATGGAACGGGCCGTGCGCTGGCGGGCCCGGTCCGGCCCGCCGCGGGCCGCCGGACCCGCCTCGGCCTTCCCGGGCCTGCCCGGCACGGCGCTGGCCCCGGAGCCGCGTCCCGGCGAGTGAGCCGGGCCGGGCGCCGCTAGGCCGCCGCCCAGCGGTCGATGTGGGCCAGGAGCCCGTCCAGGCGGTCGATCGTCGCGTCCGGCCGCACCGAGTCGTACGCGGGGACGGTGCTGTTGGGGACGAGCACGCCGCGGAGCCCGGCCGACTTGGCGCCGTGGATGTCGTCGTACGGCCGGTCCCCGACGAACACGCAGCCCGCCGGGTCGTCGGCGCCCACGGCGTCCATGGCGGCGCGGAACGCTTCGGCGTGTGGCTTGGTCCAGGGGATCTCGCTGGAGTAGACGGCGCCGTCCAGCAGGTCCAGGACGCCGTCGCGGGCGAAGATCCGCTCATGCCACTCGCGCGACCACATGGTGTTGGACAGCACGCCGACCTTGATCCCGCGCTCGCGCAGGCCCTGGAGCAGGGCGGGCGCGGCCGGGTCGATGATCGTGTGCGGGGTCCAGACCTCGAACTGGGTGGCCAGCAGCGCCTCGGTGGGCTCGACGCCGGCCAGGGCGAAGAGGTCGTCGAGCGTCGCGCTGCGGTGCTCGTCCCGGCCCCGCCGCCACAGCTCCAGCTCGGCGTCGAGCAGGGCCGCGGCCACCGCCTCCACCTCGTCGGGGTCGTGGTGGGCGGCGCAGATCCGCCGCCACATCTCGCCCAGTTCGATGTCGTGCCACGGGGTGAGCGTGCCGCCCCAGTCGAAGATCACCGCAGATACCGCCATGCCCGGATCGTAACCATTCCGACACCCGCGCCGATCATGATTTGAGGCGGCCCGGAGGCGCGACCGGGTCCCGTCCGTCCGCGCACCAGCGGTTCACGAGCCACCACTGGCGAACACGAGCGAAGCGGTGAGGGAGATGTCGCGCATCCGGAGACACGTGGCGGCCGCGGCGGCCGCCGGAACCGTGCTGGCCGCGGTCCTCGGGACCGGCGCGGGGGCGGCCGCCGCGCCGGTGCCCGACGGCCCGGGGAGGGGCTGGGTGCCCGCCTTCACCGGCGGCCCCCACACGCCGCGCCCGCTGCCGGGCGAGCCGGTGCCCGCCAACCCGTACCAGGGAGCGGTGGGGCTGTCGTCGATGCACGCCGACAGCCACGCCTCCGACACCTACCCGTTCCACGGCCCGCTCGGGAAGCGGCCCGAGGCCCGGTCGGAGGCGAAGGCGGGCGGCCTGCCGGGGCTGTGCTCGACGGTGACGTTCGCCAGGAAGAGCGGGCTGATCGTGGCGCAGTGCACGCGGGGCGCGACGTTCACGCTGCGGCTGATCGATCCGGGCACCCTGCGGGACCTGGCGGCGTACGAGCTGCCGCCGCGCTCGTCCACGGTGACGGCCGCCGTGTCCCTCGACTTCGACAAGATCCTCACCGACACCTCGGGCGGCGCGTACTACTACCTCGATCCGCAGGACCGGGCCGTGCTCGCCGACTCGGCGTTCCACCTGCGGCGGTTCGCGCACGAGAAGGGCCCGGACGGGAAGTGGCGCTTCACCGTCACCGACGACTGGGACCTGAGCGGGCACCTGCCGCACGACTGCGCGACCTGGACCGATCCCTGGCCGAAGGGCGAGTGCGACCCGATCACGGCGGTCGGCCCGGACTGGGGCGGGCTGATCTGGTGGATCACCCGGAACGGGCGGATCGGCACCGTGAACCCCGAGAACGGCGCCGTACGCCAGATCAGGCTCCCGGGCGAGGGCATCCAGAACTCGTTCGCCGCCGGGGCCGACGGCGTCTCGATCGTCTCCGACCACGCGCTCTACAAGCTGCGCGCGGGCGCGGACGGGACCCCGGAGATCCGCTGGCGGAAGGCGTACGACCGGGGCAGCGGCCGCAAGCCCGGCCAGATCGACCAGGGCTCGGGCACCACGCCCACCCTGCTCGGCACGGAGTACGTGGCGATCACCGACAACGCCGACGACCGCATGAACGTGCTGGTGCACCGCCGGGAGGACGGGAGCCGGGTCTGCCAGGTGCCGGTGTTCGGCAGCGGGGCGAGCGCCACGGACAACTCGCTGGTCGGGTACGGCCGCAGCCTGTTCGTCGAGAACAACTACGGCTACCGGAACTTCTTCGAGCTGCCGCCGGGCGGCTCGTCGGTCGGCGGGGTGAGCCGGATCGACATCGACGCGGACGGGCAGGGCTGCCGCACGGTGTGGGAGAGCAAGGAGCGCTCGCTCTCCGCCGTTCCCAAGGTCTCGGTGACGGCGGGCCTGCTGTACCTCTACACCAAGGAGCCCAGGAGGGACCTGATCGACGCCTGGTACCTGACGGCCGTCGACGTCCACACGGGAAGGACCGTCTACAAGGTCCTGACGGGCACGGGCAAGTGGTTCGACAACAACTGGGCGCCGGTGACGCTCGGCCCGGACGGGACGGCGTACGTCGGCGTCGTGGGCGGCCTGGCGGCGGTGCGCGACCGCCCCTGAGCGCGTGTCCCGAAGGGGCCGCGTGATGACCGCCACATCACGATTTTCGTTATGGGCAAGGGGGAATGTCGGTACGAAATGAGAGGTTGCGCCGAGCGGGGCTAGCTTGCGAGGTGACCGGGACATGAGCGACTCAGTCGCGGCGTCCGCACGCCGCCGTCCCGGCCCGAAGACGCTGGTGCAGTGGGGCCTCGGGATCTCGGCGGTCGCGCTGCTGGTCGCGTTCCGGGACCGCCTCCCCGACTTCGGCGCCATGCGGGACGCGGCCGCGCGGGCCCATCCGGCGTGGATCCTGCTGGTCGTGATGGCCTCGGCGATCTCGATGGGCGCGTTCGCGCGGCTCCAGCGGCGGCTGCTGCGCATCGGCGGGGTCCGGATGACGCTGCGCCGGGCGATCGCGGTGACGTACGCGGGGAACGCGCTGTCCACCACCCTCCCCGCCGGCCCCGCGGTGAGCGTGGTCTACACGTTCCGGCAGTTCCGGCACAGCGGCGCGACGGCGCAGCTGGCCACGGCGGTGATCCTGGCGGGCGGCGTGATCACGACGGCCGCGTACTCGGCGGTCGCGCTGGCGGCCCTGCTGGCCGCGCCGCAGGCGCGGGAGACGGCGCTGGCGGCACTGCTCGTCCCGGCCGTCCCGGCGGCGGCCGCGGCGCTGGTGCTGGCCCGGCGCGGCCCGCGCGCCCGCGCGGCCGCGGTGGCGGGCCGGGCGCTGCGGGCGGTCCTGGCCCGGCCGCGGATCGCGCCGCACGTGCAGGGGCTGCGGGACGGCCGCCGGGTGCTGCGGCCGTGCCGCCGCGACTGGGCCGCGCTGGCGGCGCTGGCCCTGGTCAACTGGGTGTTCGACATCCTCGCCCTCTTCGCGGCGGCGCAGGCGGTCGGGATCGGCATCGCGCCGCACGTGGTGGCGCTGGCCTACTTCGCGGCGCAGGCCGCGGGCAGCGTGCTGCCGCTGCTGCCGGGCGGGCTCGGCGCCATCGAGAGCAGCATGGCCGCCGCGCTGGTCGCGCTCGGCGCGGCGCTGGCCCCCGCGGGCGCGGCCGTCGGCCTCTACCGGCTGGTCTCGTACGTCGTCGTGGTCGCGGTCGGCTGGCTCGCCTGGCTCGGCCTGCGCGAGGGCGCCCGGCTCCCGGCGCGGGCCGGAGCGCATCTCGCGGCGGCCGGGCGGCTGGTGTTCGCCGGCCTGTCGGCGACCGCCATGGCGATGTCCCCGTACGCGGCGGCGCAGAACCTGATGCCGCCCGGCACCCGTCGCCCATAGAAGCTTCCACGCGAACGGGAATCTTTCGGTCCCGCGCCGGTTGTACGAGAGGCGACTGCAACGCACGGCTACAGGAGGGTTCGGGTTTCATGGCCGACGGAGCGACCGCAGCCAGGGCGTCCGTGCAGAGTTCCGTGCAGAGTTCCGCGCAGAGTCCCGCCGGCGCGGTACCGGCTCCGCAGCCCTCGGCCAGGGCGGCCGCGGTCGCCGACATCGACACCGCCCGCTTCCGCTCGGTGCTCGGCCGGTTCGCGACCGGGGTGGTCGCGATCACCGCCGTCGATCCCGCGGCCGGGCGCCCGACGGGCCTGGCCGCCAACTCGTTCACCTCGGTCTCGCTCGATCCTCCGCTGGTCTCGTTCTGCGTGGCGCACACCAGCACGACGTGGCCGCGGCTGCGCGCCGCCGGGCGGCTGTGCGTCAACATCCTCGGCGAGTCGCAGGCGGACGTCTGCGAACGGCTCGCGACCAGGGGCGGCGACAAGTTCGCCGGCATCGGCTGGACGGAGTCGCCCGCGGGCGCCCCGGTGATCGACGGCGGCCTGGCCTGGATCGAGTGCGAGGTCGAGGCCGAGCACGTCGCCGGCGACCACGTGATCGTCGTGGCCCGCGTCCGGCACCTCGCCCGGAACCGGGACGGCGAGCCGCTGCTGTTCTACAAGGGCGAGTACGGCCGCCTCGACGCCTAGCCCCGCACCCGCCGCCTCCGCTCACGGCTCCTGCTCGCGGCCTCTACTTGGAGGTGACGGGCGCGTCCTCGGGCGCGCGCAGCCGCGCCAGCACCTGGACCGGGTCGGCCAGCACCTCGGCGAACGCGAACTCCGCCGCCCCCACCAGCGTCGTGTCGTCCCCCAGCGCGGCCGTGCGCAGGCGGACCTTCTCCCGGGGCGCGGCCAGCGCCCCCGTCGCCAGCACGCTGCGCACCTGCGCCGCCGACCCCAGGTAGACGTCGCGGAGCGTGCCGCCGAACACGATCAGTCCCGGGTTGAAGATGTTGACCAGGTTGGCCACGCCCCAGCCCAGCCAGGTGCCGACCCGGTGCAGCGCGTCGCGCGCCACGATGTCGCCCCGGTCGGCGGCGTCGACGACCGCGCGGACGGCGTCGCGGCCGGCCAGCCCGGGGACCTCCGCGCGGCCGGCGTGGGCCAGCAGGGTCCGCTCCCCCACCTCCGCCTCCAGGCAGCCGCGCGACCCGCAGGCGCAGCCCCGGCCGCCCGGGTTGACCACCATGTGGCCGATCTCCCCGCCGAACCCCTCCTCGCCGCCCAGCAGCCGGCCGCCGACGATGATGCCGCCGCCGACGCCGACGTCGCCGTGCAGGTAGATGAGGTTGTCGCAGCCGACGCCCGCGCCGCGCTCGTGCTCGGCCAGCGCGCCGAGGTTGGCGTCGTTGCACACCGAGACCGGGATGCCCAGGCCAAGCCGGCGCGACAGCGCCTCGCCCAGGGCCAGGTCGCCGATGTCGAGGTTCGGGCCGAACATGATCTGGTCGTCGGCGCGGCGGACCGTCCCGGGGAACGCCAGCCCCGCGCCCACGCACACCGAGTCGCGCCCGGCCTTGCGCACCAGCGAGCGCGCCGCCGCCGCCAGCGCGCCGACCATCTCGGCCGGGTCGGACGAGCCGCGGTCGCGGGCCGCTTCGCGCCGTTCGAGGATCTCGCCGCCGAGCCCGACCCGGGCCACGCCGAGCCGGTCCACGCCGACGTCGAACGCCAGCACGTACACCCGGGTCGACTCCGGCCGCACCACCAGCGAGGGGCGGCCGGCCCGGCGGCCGGGGCTGCGCGGCAGCTCCTCGCGCACCAGCCCGGCGGCGGTGAGGTCGGCGGTCAGCGCCATGATCGTGCTGCGGTTGAGGCCGAGCGACCCGGCCAGCGTCGCGCGCGAGGCCGGGCCGCGCAGGTGCACGAAGCGCAGCAGGGTGCCGAGGTTGTGGCGCCGGATCTCCTCTTGTGACGGGCCCGCCTTCATCATGCGGGCGGTCCCGCCGCCGGTGCGTCCGCCTCGCGGACGAGGCCGAGGTCGCCGCTGCGCCCGGAGGTGATCAGCTCGACGACCTGCGCGTGGGTGACGTCGGCGGTCCTGACCTGGGCGACCATCCGGCCCAGGTAGAGCGCGGCGATGCGGTCCGACACCGCGAACACGTCGTTCATGTTGTGCGAGATCAGCACCACCGCCAGCCCCTTGTCGGCCAGCCGCCGCACCAGCTCCAGCACCTGCTGGGTCTGCGCGACGCCGAGCGCGGCGGCGGGCTCGTCCAGGACGACGAGCCTGCTGTCCCACAGCACGGCGCGGGCGATCGCGACGGTCTGCCGCTGCCCGCCCGACAGGGCCGAGACGCGCTGCCGCACCGACCGCATCGTGCGGACCGACAGCGACGCCAGCGTGGTGACCGCCAGCTCCTCCATCGCGGACTCGTCCAGGACGGGCCCGCGGCGCCGCTCGCGGCCGAGGAACATGTTCTGGACGATGTCGAGGTTCTCGCACAGCGCGAGATCCTGGTGGACGACCTCGATGCCGAGGTCGGCCGCCTCGCGGGGGCTGCCGACGCGGACCGGGCGGCCGTTCCACAGGTAGCTGCCCGAGTCGAACGGGTGGATGCCGCCGATGCACTTGACCAGCGTCGTCTTGCCCGCGCCGTTGTCGCCGACGAGCGCGGTGACCTCGCCGGGGTAGGCGGTGAACGAGACGTCCTGGAGGACCTTGACGGGACCGAAGCTCTTGTCGATGCCGCGCAGGTCGAGAACGGGTGTCACTGACATGCCGAGGGGCTCCCACCGTGCCGCACCGTCATCGCGCGAAAGACGGTCACGCCTGGCGAGCGTAGCAGCAGCGTCCCGCGTCTGAAAGGCGGTCCCGCGCCCCTCGAACGGGGACGGGAGGCCGGTGGCCAGGGCCTCCGGCTCTCCCGTTCCCGTGCCCGGGTTCATCGGCCCGTCGACGCCCTGCGGCGCCGCGCGAGCGCGTCGATGCTGGCGGCGAGCAGCAGCACGGCGCCGGTGATGAGGAAGTTGACGTACGCCTTGGCGCCCAGCAGCCCCAGGCCGTTGGCGATGATCGACACCACCAGCCCGCCGAGGATCGCGTCGCGCGCCTTGCCGCGCCCGCCGAACAGGCTCGTCCCGCCGATGACGGCGGCGCCGACGGCGAACAGCAGCGTGTTGCCCGCGCCCGCGTCGGGGGTGACCGAGTTGAGGCGGGAGGCGGCGAAGATGCCGGAGACCGCGGCCAGCCCGGAGCAGATCATGAAGACCGACATCCGCAGCCGGGTCACGTTGATCCCGGCGCGGCGGGCGGCCTCGGCGTTGCCGCCGATCGCGTACAGGTGCCGCCCGTAGGCCGTCCGGCCCAGCACGAACGTCGCCACGATGACCAGCACGCCGACGAGCGGGACGCCCCACGGCACCCCGGCCAGCGTGATGAGCGGGCTCGGCGCCCGGTCGATGCTCAGCACGTACGTGCCGAACAGGATGGCCAGCGACACCACCCCGGCCTGCGCGACCACCAGCTGGACCGGCTTGCTCGCCAGCCCGCGCCGGTGCTGGCTCCGCCAGCGCCACAGCTGGATCGCCGAGTAGCCCGCCGCGGTCACGACGGCCAGCAGCCAGCCGAGCCACACCGGCATGTTCTTGTTGGCGAGCGCCACGATGACGTCGTCGTGCACCGGGACGGTGCCGCCCTGCCCGATCAGCCGCAGCGTGATGCCCTGGAGGCCGAGGAACAGCGCGAGCGTGACCACGAACGACGGGATCCGCACGACCGCGACCAGCCAGCCGATCGCGGTCCCGATGACGACGCCGGCCGCGACCGCCGACAGCACCGCCACGTACCAGGGCTGGCCCGCGTCGACCATCAGCGAGGCCATCACGCCGCCGCACACCCCGCTGGCCACGCCGGCCGACAGGTCGATCTCGCCGAGCAGCAGCACGAAGACCAGGCCGAGGGCCAGGATCGTCACCGGCATCGCCTGCGTGAACAGGTTGGCGATGTTGCGCTCGCTCAGGAACGTCTCGGGCCGCAGCGCGGTGAAGAGCACGACGAGCCCGGCCAGCCCGAGGATCGCCGGCAGCGCGCCGAGGTCGCCGGACCGCACCCGGATCCAGTAGTCGCCGAGCGCCGACCGCACGTCGCGCGCGCGCCGGTCGGCGGCGAAGTCCGAGTCCGCCAGCTTCATGGCGGCACCCTTGTCGATGGACATCGAAGCCCTTTCAGATGTTCTCGGCGGCGGTCGCCGGCGCGAGGCCGAGATCGCCGGAACGGCCGGCGGTGATGAGCTCCACGACCTGCCCGGTGGTGACGTCGGCGCGCGCCACGTCCGCCGCCACCCGGCCCAGGTAGAGCGCCGTGATGCGGTCGGCCACCTCGAACACGTCGACCATGTTGTGCGAGATGAGCACCACCGCGTGGCCGGTGTCGGCGAGCCGCCGGACCAGGTCCAGCACCTGCCGGGTCTGGGCCACGCCGAGCGCGGCCGTGGGCTCGTCCAGGATCACCACCTTGGACTCCCAGAGCGCGGCCTTGGCGATCGCGACGGTCTGCCGCTGCCCGCCCGACAGGCTCGCCACCTGCTGGCGGACCGACTTGACGGTACGGACCGAGAGGCGGGCGAGGGTCTCGCGGGCCGCCTCCTCCATCGCGTCCTCGTCGAGCACGATGCCGCGGCGGCGCTCGCGGCCCAGGAACATGTTCTGCACGATGTCCAGATTGTCGGCCAGCGCGAGATCCTGGTAGACCACCTCGATCCCGAGCGCCGCGGCGTCGCGCGGCCCGCCGATCGAGACCTGCCGGCCGTCGAACTCGACCGTGCCGGAATCCATCGGGTGGATCCCGGCGATGCACTTGATGAGGGTGGACTTGCCCGCGCCGTTGTCACCGACCAGGGCCATCACCTCGCCGGCCCGCGCCGTGAAGTCCACGTCGTGCAGGACGTGGACGGCGCCGAAGCTCTTGTTGAGCCCGGTCAGGCGGAGGACGGGGTCACCGTTTTCTGCCACGTGCTTCCCTTCGTGCTGCCCCAGCGGGGACAGACCCTGCGGCGCGTCCCAGCGGCGGGACCCGCCGCGAGAGGTCTACTTGATGCCGGCGTCGGCGCACTTGTCCGCGTAGGACCCGGCGCAGAGCTCTTCCTTCTTCACGAAGCCGTCGTCCACGACCCGCTTGATGTTGCTCTTGTCCACCGGGATGGGCGTCAGCAGCACCGAGGGCACCTTGCGCTTGCCCTGCGGGTCGTCCGCGGTCCCGTTGGTCTCGGCCTTCTGTCCCTTGAGGACGGCGAGCGCCAGCTTGGCGGCCGCGTCGGCCTCCTGCTTGACCGGCTTGTACACGGTCATGCACTGGGTGCCGTCGAGGATGTTCTGCAGCCCCTGGACGCTGGCGTCCTGGCCGGTGACCGGGACCTTGCCGCCCTGGTTGTTCTTCTTCAGGATCGAGATCGCCGAGTTGCCGACGCCGTCGTTGGCGGCCAGCACGCCGTCGATCTTCCCGTCCTGCTGGGTCCACATCTGCTCGAAGATGGTGGCGGCCTGCTGGTTGTCCCACTCGGGCACGGCCTGCTCGGCGACCTTCTTGTACTTGGTCACCTTGTCGAGCACGCTGTGCGCGCCCTGCGCGAAGAGCGTGGCGTTGTTGTCGGTGGGGGCGCCGTTCAGGTACGCGATGTTGGCGTTCTTGTCGCCCAGGCACTTCTGCAGGCCCCGGCCGAGCTCCTCGCCGACCTTCACGTTGTCGAACGACACGTAGTAGTCGGAGACGCCGCCGAGCGTGAGCCGGTCGTAGTCGATCGTCTTGACGCCCTGCTGCTGCGCCTTGCGCTGCACGGCCGCGGCCGAGTTGGAGTCGATGCCGTCCACCACCAGCACGGTGACGCCACTGGTGATCATCTGGTCGGCGATGGTCTGGAAGCGCTGCGTCGAACCCTCGGCGTTCTGGATGTCGTACTGGACGCCCGCCGCCTTGAACGACTGCTCCAGGAAGGGGCGGTCGAAGCTCTCGTACCGGACGGAGGACTTGGTGTCGGGCAGGATCACGCCGATCTTGCCCTGCCGGCTCTCGCCGCCGCCCTCTTCGCCGTCCCCGCAGGCCGCGAGCGTGAGCACCGCGGCCGCCGACACGGCGGTGAGGCTGAGGATCCCCTTGCGCATGGGCCCGGGTCCTTTCTGGGGGGTGGGATCCGCCGGTGACGGTGGTCACACGGACGAATGTTGTGCCTCGCAACTTATGTCCCGGTCGCCCGATAAGTCGACCCCCGATTTGTTGTCCGCCGTAACAATCAAGTAACACGCGATCAACGTGCGGATATGTGATCTTGGACGGGCGGCCGCGCGGGCACGCCGGAACGGGCGCGAATGTTCGGCGCCTCAACATTCCCGGCGGGGAGAGGTCAGCGGGCGGCGAGCACCCGCGCGATCCGGGCCGCGACCGCGGCGACGTCGGCGGCGGGCGCGATGCGCTCCGACCACGACCAGCGGTACCACCAGCCGTCGGCGGACTCCTCGGCCAGGACGTTCTCCGCGAGCGCGGCCGCGTCCGGGTTGACCACGTGCAGGTACGGCGACTGGCCGCGCGGGCGGGACAGCCGCACCGTGAACCCCAGCGGCACCAGCTCGTCGCCGAGCTCCTCCAGCAGGCGGACGCGCGTCCGCTCCGACGCGGCGGCCGTTCCCGTGCCCGTCTCCCCTGGCGTCATCGTCGCTCCATCGGGACGTCGTCTGGCCGGGCGGCCCGGCGCGGAATCAGCCTCCTCCCTCCCCGCCCCGTCCGCAAGCACTTCGGCCAGGTCAGAGCGGGTGCGCGCGGAAAACCTCGGAGGGAGGCGCGCGGACCCGTGAATGCGCTACCGCGATCCGGGATATCTTGCGCGTACCAGACGGTCGTCCAGATGGGGGCTTTGCATGACGGCGCACGCGGGACCGAGCCCGGAGACACCCCGGGATCTGACCCGGCCCGATCTGCCGCTCCCCGAGGCGCCCGGCACCGCCCCGGCGCCCCCGCCGCTGCCCCGCCCGCCCGAGCCCCCGGCGGCCGGGCCCGCGCCCGCCGCGCCGCCGAGCGCGGGCGGCGGCCGGAACTGGCACCGGTACCACTACCCGATCGGGATCTTCCTCGTCGCGTACGGGGTGACCGGGTTCGCCACCGCGCTGATCGGCTGGGGCGACCGGCGCGAGGAGCTGGCCGGGTACATCGGCTCGGGCCCGGCCACGCCCGTCCTGGCGGCGGTCAAGATGGTCGAGCTGGCGCTGGTGGCGCTCGCGCTCGCCGGAGTCGTGCGACGACGCGACATCTGGTTCCTGCCCGCGCTGGCCGGCTGGTTCGCGGGGTTCGCCGCCTTCGCCGTCCTGGACGTCGTCAAGGGCAAGTGGGGCGGCCTGCTGGAGCACGCCGTCTACCTGGCGGTCTTCGCGCTGCTGCTGTTCGTCTCGTACGGGCTGAGCGTGAAGGCGCGGGTGGGCCGGGCGGCCAAGCCCCAGCAGCAGGCGCAGGTGCCGCAGCCCGTCCCCGCCGGCGGCGAGGCCCCGGCCCCCGCGGCCGCACCCGCCCCGGCCCCGGCCCCGGCCGCCGCTCCCGGCAAGCCGCTGACCCGTACGCAGGAGTTCGCGCTCGCCACGCTCAACCGCTGGCAGGAGGCGGCCAAGTCGGCCACCGGCGGCAACGCGCTGCCGTGGCAGCACGGCCAGCGCCCCGCGCCCGCCACGCCCTCGCCCGAGCCCGCCGCCGCGCCCACTCCCGCCCCGGCGCCCGGCCCCGCTCCCGCCGCCCCGCCGGCGTCGGGGTCCGAGGTGACGCGAGCCGAGGGGCTCCCCCTGCCCAAGCCGCCCGCGCCGCCCGGGCACGCCGAGCCGGCGACGGCTCCGGACGCCGACGAGGACACGGTGTCCGAGGACGACGCCGCGACCGTCGCGGACACCGGCTCCCCGCGGGACTCCGAGGCGACGCAGGCGTTCGAGCCGCCGGAGCCGCGCGAGCCGCGCGACTCCGGGGACGTGCCCGCGAACGCCACCCGGCCGATGGAGCTGCCGGACGAGCCGGAGAAGTAGCGCGCCCGGCCGCCGCTCAGGGAACGACCACGATCTTCGCGTGCGCGTCCGGGGCGGCCAGATCGGTGAACGCCTGCGCGACGCCGTCCAGCCCGACCGTCCCGGTGACGATGGAGCCCGCGTCGATCCGGCCGTCCGCGATGGCCTCCAGCGTGGCGCCGTACTCGGCGGGGTGGGCGCCGAACGTCCCCCGCAGGGTCAGCTCCTTGTTCACCGCCAGGCCGGGTTCGAGCGTGTCGGCCCGCATGCAGACCCCGACGAGCATGACCGTGGAGCCGGCCGGCGCGTTCTCGATGACCTGCCCGAGCACGCCGGGGACGCCCACGCACTCGAAGACCACCGCCTCCCGGACGGTGGTGCCCAGCAGCCCGGCGGCGATCCGCTCCCCCACGCCGGTGGGGACGCCGAGGTCGGCCCAGCGGCCGTACGGCGTGGACACGGCCGGGTCGAACAGCTCGTCGGCGCCCAGCCCCTCGGCCAGCGCGCGTCGCTTGGGCGAGAAGTCCGCGGCGAGGACGGGCCCGATCCCGCGCGCCTTGAGCGCCGCCACGACGCCGAGCCCGATCGGCCCCAGGCCGAGCACGACCGCGACGTCCCCCGCCGCGATGCCGCTGCGGTCGACCGCGCGGGTCGCGACCGCGAACGGCTCGGTGAGCGCGGCGATCTCCGGGTCCAGGCCGGGCGGGACCGGGAACACCAGGCCCTCGTTCAGGACCATGTACTCGCCGTAGCCGCCGGGGTACATCGGCGCGTACCCGACGATCCCGGCGCCCTGCGGCCCGAACGCGATCGGCGGCCCGCACACCGCGGTGCCCGCCGGGAGCGCCCGCCGCGTGCCGGGCCCGTGCTCGACGATCTCGGCGGCGAACTCGTGCCCGAAGACCAGCCCGTCGCGCGGGTCGTACGGGGTGCCGCCGGACCGCCGGGTGGTCGCCATGAACGCGTCGGGGTCCCGGAGCGCGTGCAGGTCGGAGCCGCAGATGCCGCACGCCAGCGTCCTGACCAGGAGCTGGCCCTCCTGCGGCTCCGGGTCGGGCACCTCGGTGACGACCATCGTCCTGTCCTTGGTCAGCACGGCGCGCATGCGGGCCTCCCGGCGGGGTGGCGGAACCTTCCTCCCGCACCGAATCACGTCCGGGGCCGCGGCGGCACCCCCTTGCCACCGATCGCTGGCACATTCGCCGTTCCGGAGGCCGCGAACGGCGCCGCGTCAAGGGGGACGCCGCCCGACCGGCCGGAACGATCTCGTCAACAGTTGCCGTTGGTGGACGATTCGGCCGCTGTCAGCTTTGTGGCACATGAGAGCCCGAAAACTCGCGTGGTCGGTGGTGATGGCCACGTCACTGGCGGCCCCGGCGGCGTTCGCGGCCTCCGCCGCGGCGCAGCCCGCCGCACCGGTCAAGGCCCCGGCCTGTGACCCGACGCGGACCGAGCCGGAGTACCGCGGCAAGGTCCCCTCTCCCGAGCAGGTCCTCGGCATCGAGCTCGGCGAGCGGCAGGTCACCGCCGCCGAGTCCGACCGCTACCTGGAGACCGTCGCCGCCAGGAGCGAGCGCGTCGTCTCCGGGACGCTGGCCAGGAGCGCGCAGGGACGCCCCCTCAAGTACGCCATCGTCGGCGAGCCCGGGCTGCTGTCGAAGGCCGGGCTGGCGAAGGTCCGCTCCGACGCGGCCCGGCTGCGCGACCCGCGCACCCCCGACGCCCTCGCCAGGAGGATCGCCGAGCGCGGCGTGCCGATCCTGTGGGTGAGCGGCAACGTGCACGGCGACGAGCCCAGCGGCACCGACGCCGCCCTCCAGGTGCTGCGCGACCTCGGCGACCGCACCGACTGCGCCGCGGCGAACGTGCTGGAGAACGCGCTCGTCATCGTGCTGCCGACGCAGAACCCGGACGGCCGCGAGGCGAACACCCGGCAGAACGCGTACGGGTTCGACATGAACCGGGACTGGTTCGCGCGCACCCAGCCCGAGACCGACGGCAAGCTGGCGATGCTCAACCAGTACCCGCCGCAGCTCTACATCGACGCGCACGAGATGGGCGGCGACTCCTACTTCTTCCCGCCCAACGCGGACCCGATCTACCACGAGACGCCCGAGGAGGCGGTCGGGTGGATCAACGACCTGTACGGCGCGGCGATGGCCGCGGAGTTCACCCGGCAGGGCATCGACTTCTTCAACCGCGACGTCTACGACCTCTTCTACCAGGGGTACGGCGACACGGTCCCGACCACCGCGTTCCACGCGGCCGGGATGACGTTCGAGAAGGGCGGCGACAGCCCGTACCCGGACCGGTTCCGCGAGCAGTACCTGACGCAGTGGGTGACGCTGTCGCAGGCCGCCGCCAACCGGCAGAGGATCCTCACCCAGTGGCGCAAGATGGCCGTCGACGCCTACCGGCAGGGCAGGGCCGGGAAGCTGGAGCCCAACCGGATCTACAACCCGCCGAACCAGGTCGACCGGCCCGTCCCCGACCGCGCGGTGCGGCACTACTTCCTGCGCGCCGACGACCGCTCCAAGCGCGCCGAGGTGCGCACCATCGTGCGGCGGCTCCAGCGCATGGGCGTGCGCGTGGAGCTGCTGTCGAGGCCGCTGACCGTTCCCGACTACAAGGCGTACGGGCGCGCCGAGGCACGGACGACGCTTCCCGCGGGCACCTACTGGATCCCCATGGCGCAGGTGCAGAAGCACTGGGTGCAGGCGATGCTGAACGAGGACTCCTACACGCCGTTCCCGTACTTCTACGACGTGACGGCCTGGAGCCTGCCGCTGCTGGGGAACGTGTCGGGCGGCTCGTCCGGCGCCGAGCTGCGGCCGCGCGCCTCGTCCGTGCCGGCGCTGCGCGAGGAGAGCGCCGCCGTGGCCCGGCACGGCGGGAAGCCGAAGATCGGCGTGCTCCAGCTGTCGGACACCTCGTCGGCCGCGCGGCAGTCGGCCGGATGGCTGCGGCACAGGCTCGACCGCGAGTGGCGGCTTCCGTTCAGCCTGCTGAAGCCCGCCGACGTCGCGGCCGGGAAGCTGGCGGGCGTCGAGGTGCTGCTCGTGCCGAACGGCCCGGCGGCCACCGCGTACGGGCAGCTCGGCGCGGCCGGCCAGGCGGCGCTGCGGGAGTGGACGCGGGACGGCGGCCGCTACGTCGGCTGGCAGGGCGGCACCGAGCTGGCGGCGCGGCTCGGGCTGACCACCGCGCAGCTCAGCGAGCCCACCTCGGACGTCCCGGGCACGCTGTTCCGCGTGAACGTGGACCGCGAGAGCCCGCTCGCCGGCGGCGTGGGCGCGACCGCCTGGCAGTTCTACTCGTACGACCTGGTGATGCGGCAGCCCGACCCGGCGAAGGTCGCGGTGCGGTACCCGGCGGCGGACTCGCCCGACTGGTTCGTGTCCGGGTTCGAGCGCGGCGCGGCCGAGCTCGGCGGCACGGCCGCGGTCGTCGACGAGCCGGTCGGTGAGGGGCGCACGGTGCTGTTCGGCGGCGAGCCCAACTTCCGGGCGTTCACCGACGGGACGGCCAAGCTCCTGGCGAACGCGATCCTCGGCCCGGACCCGAGGCCGGGCGCGGCCGCGCTCGCCGCTCCGGCGCCGTCCGGCGCGGCCGCCGCGAAGGCCGCGGCGCTGCCTCAGGCCGAGTCGCCCATCCGGGTCTCGGTGAAGGCCGCCGACGCCGCCCGCACGGCCGCGCTGATGCGGTCGGTCGGCGCGAGGTGGGCCGAGCGGCGCGGCGGGGACGCCGTGCACTACGTCATCGACAACCCGCGCGGGTTGCCGGCCGACCGGCACCCGTTCGCGGGGCGGCTGGCGGCCGAGATCCGCAGGTCCGGGATCACCCCCATCGCGGTGACCCTGCCGTAGGCGGTGCGGCGGCGGGCCGGCCCTCCGGGAGGGAGGACCGGCCCGCCGCCGCCATTCAGTCGGTGACGATCCACCCGATGGCGGTCATCGTCCCGGGCGGGACCTCGGTGAACCCGGCGTCGCGCACCGCGACCGTCGCGCGCCCCACGCAGCGCCGCCACGGGATGCCCCGCGCGATGTGCACCCGCAGCCCGCCCTCGGTCCACGCCGCCACCTCCGCCGCGCCCGCCTGGCGCAGGAGCAGCTGGGCGGCGTGCCCCGACTGCGCCGCCGCCTTGCCGGTCGTCATCGGCACGTCCGGGTTGAGGGCGATCGCCGCGTACGGCGGCTTCGGCGGCTCCGGCACCGCGTCCTCGGGCACGTCGGCCAGGTCGAGCCCCGCGACCTGGAGCTTCGCCAGCTCCGGCGGCACCTCGGTGACGGGGCCCGGCACGAACGCCCGCACCTGCGCGCCGTCCTGCTCGACGGTCACGCCGGGCAGCTCCTGCACCTCGGGCCAGCGCACGCCGCGCGCCCGCCGCGTCACCTTGCGGATCCGCCCCGCCTCCCAGCGGCTCACGAACGGGAACCACTCGCCGTCCGGATCGGTCGCCCGCGGGTCGGTCAGCAGCCGCACCACGGCCGTCGCGGCGGCCGCGCACACGGCGGAGTGCGCGGGCGGCGCCGCCTTCTCGGCCCGCGCCACCAGCTGCATCGCCCACGGAGGGTCGTCGAAGGGATCACCGGGTGTGCTCACGGCAGGAGTATTCCATTTCGCTCCAGGCCGGGCCGCCCGGCGCTGTTGGCACGGCGGCCCGGTGGGTACGGGCAACTAGTGACGGCTCCCGATCGTTCGACGTGGTGCGGAACGATCGGGAGGCCGAGGGGACGGACACGGCGGGAGAGGTCGGGTCGGAGGTCGCCGGTGACCAGTGGTACCTGGAGCAACTCCATCCCCGGTGTGGGGACGTACTTCGTCGGGATCGACGTGGCGCCCGGCCGCTACCGGTGCGAGGAGGGCAAGGGCGGCTGGTGGGTCCGCTTCACCGGGCCGGGCGGCGGCGACCCGGTCGGGTCCTGGCCGCTGCCGGCCGGGCCGACCGAGATCGAGATCTCGCCGACCGACTTCGCGTTCGAGACGCACGTCGGGACGTACTGGCAGCGCATCGCGCCGCCGCGCCAGGAGGACGGCGCCCCGCCGGAGCCGCGCCCGGTGGCCGACCCGGGACTGAAGGCGGAACTCGACACGATCGTGGCCAGGCGCCGCCCGCTGGTGTGGCTGGCCCCGCTCACCGTCCTCGGCATGGGCGTGCTGGGCGCCCCGGTGCTGGGCTCGCTGTGGCTGCTCGGGCTGGCGATGATGGCCGTCCTGGTCGCGCTCGGCTCCCCCGCCGTCTCCCTCGACCTCCAGCGCGCCCGCGAGCTGGCCCGCCGCCGCGACCGCTACCTCACCCCCGAGGACCTCGACGGCGAGGCCCGCGACCTGCTCGGCCGGGTCCAGGCGGCGACCGACACCGTCCGGGACTCGGAGGTCAACCGGGCGGGCCTGCTCGACGACGTCGACAACGCCGTGACGCTGCCGCGTCAGGAGTGGGAGATCGCGCAGGTGCTGGCCCGGCAGTCGAACCTGCGCAAGGAGCACCGGGTGTGGGCGGCGGCCGACGAGTCGGTCGTCCCCGAGGTGAAGGCCGCGCTGCGCCCGTACCAGGAGAAGCTGGACCTGGCGGTGGCCGCCGTCGTCCGCCGGGTGGAGGCGCTGGAGCGGTACGCCGAGCGGACCCGGGCGGCCGACGAGGCGTACCGCGCGCAGCGCCATCTCGACGCCCTGGCGGCCCGCGCGCACGAGTACGACGACCTGCTCGCCGACTCCGTCCGGGACGATCTCGCGCTGCCGGCGATCGAGCGGCTCACCGAGCAGAGCGACGAGTTGGTCCGCCGGCTGCGGGACCGGCTCACCGAGGCGGCCGAGGCCGGCGGCGCGGCGCTGCCGCCCAGCGAGGACTGAACACCAAGCGCTTGCTACGTCGCGTACGCTGGTGCCGAGCCCCGCGCGAGCGGGCGATGGGGCCTGGGCCGCGGGGCGCGCCCGGCATAATGAAGGGGTGACGACCACGAGCACGAATTCAGGACGGCCCCGGGCCGGCGGGGAGAGCGGCGCCCGCCGCCGCGGCAAGGGCTCCCCCGCGCTCGCCTCCGAGCGGCGGGAGCACCTGGTCAAGCTCGCGGCCGAACTCTTCGCCGAGAAGGGCTTCCAGGCCACCACGGTCCGCAACATCGCCGACCAGGCCGGGATCCTGTCCGGCAGCCTGTACCACCACTTCGACTCCAAGGAGTCGATCGTCGACGAGATCCTCTCCGGGTTCTTCCGCGACATCATGGCGGCGTACCGGGAGGTCATCGACGAGGGGAAGGACGCCCGGCAGACCATCGCGGGGCTGGTCCGCATCGCCTTCGCGACCCTGGAGCCGCACCGGGCCGCCATCACGGTGATGCAGAACGACTGGAACTACCTCAAGAACATGGACCGGTTCGCCTACCTCACCAGGTCCGAGGACGAGGTCGAGAAGATGTGGGTGGACACCATCAAGGCCGGCCAGGCCGACGGCGTGTTCCGCTCCGACATCGACGCCAAGCTCACGTACCGGATGATCCGCGACACGATCTGGGTGGCGGTCCGGTGGTTCCGGCCGGGCGGCCGGCTCGACGCCACCGAGCTGGGCGAGCACTACCTCAAGGTCATGTTCGACGGGATCAACGTCCACGGCTGACCGCCCCGCCCCTCCCTCCAGCGCGCCCCCGCCGTTCCGGCGAGCCGGATCACCGCGCTGCCCGTACGTCCTGATGAAGACGCGCTCATCCCCTTAGGGGGGACACGGGTGTCTTTAGTCACAATTCAACAAATCCGGGTGATGTTTTACGTCACGCGGACGCTGATACCGGTGTGATGGGGGAGGGAGGCGACATGACGGGGCAACGGGGCACCGCCGGGCACGAGGAGCCCACGCCGGCGGAGCTGCGGGCGGCCACGGCCCGGAATCTTCAGGGCCAGTTCCCCGGCGTGCGCGTCTGGTTCGGCGAGGCGACCGGTTCCTGGTGGGCGCTGGTGCCGATGCGCGACGGCCCCCGGCTCCTGGAGGCCCCGACGCCCCAGGACATCCGCGATCTGATCCTGCGGGCACGCTCGCTGGGATGAACCCGCCGGATCGGCCTTGGCCCGTCCGGCGCGTCTCGAATTCTGTTCTCCGGCCCTGCCGGTCCCTTCGGGCTGCCCCGCGACCCGTGCCCCTCACCGGGGACGGGGCGCGATCCGTCCCCGGTGAGGGGCGCTCTCGGGGCGGCCGGCGAACCCGGGGGGCGGGATCGCCGGCGGTGCCTACGCAGCCGAACCTAACCCCCGGCGACCAGATGACACAAGCGCTTGCTCGGTATTCGCCCGACAAAGATCGTCGATCTTGGTGACGCGCCCGGCCCGGACCGGAAATGATGATCGTTCTGGCGCAGGCGCGGGAAAGGGGCCCGGTGAACGACGAGGAACTGCTGACGGCGGCGGCCAAGGGCGACGCCGCCGCGGTACGGGACGCCCTCCAGGCCGGGGCGTCGCTGGAGGCCCGCGACGGGCGCGGCCGCACCGCCCTGCTGCTCGCGGCCGCGGCCGACCACGTCGAGACCGCCGAGGTCCTCGTGAAGGCCGGCGCCGACCCCGACGCGCGCGACCACCGCGGCGACAGCCCGTTCCTGGTCACCGGGATGACGGGCGGCGTGGCGATGCTGCGGGCGCTTCTCCCGGCCCGCCCCGACCCGGCGCAGGCCAACCGGGACGGCGACGTCGCGCTCATCCCCGCCTGCGAGCGCGGCCACGCCGGCTACGTGCGCGCGCTCCTGGAGACCGGCGTCGAGGTCGACCACGCCAACCGCGCCGGCATGACCGGCCTGCTGGAGGCCGTCACGGCCGGGGACGGCTCCCGCCCGTACCGCGAGATCGTCGAGCTGCTCATCGGGGCCGGCGCCGACGTGAACCGGGCGGACCGCGCCGGCGTCCCGCCGCTCCGGCACGCCCTCGACCGCGGGCAGCGCGAGATCGCGGGCCTCCTCAGGGCCGCCGGCGCCCGCTGAACCGCGCCCGCTGCCGGGCTACAGCTCGTACTGGACGGCGGCGCGCCGGTCCACGATCGGCTTGATGTACTCGTCGACGACGGCCCGGTGCGCCGGATGGTCGCGGTACGCCACGTACGCGTCCCGGTCGGCGAAGTCGCCCACCACGACGAAGTCGAAGTTGCCCGGGTTGACCCCGGCGTCCAGGCCCACGCTCAGCGTGCCGATCTCGGGGATCACGGCGGTCAGCTCGCGCAGCTTCGCCGCGACCTCCTCCTGCTGCATGGTGGTGGTCCCCTCGGCCCACCCGAACATCACCACGTGCCGGAATCCGCTCATGGGGTCACGGTAGCGGACCCCCGTTCAGACCGTCCCGAGCTCGGCGGCCACGGTCGCGCCCAGCTCCCAGCAGCCCTCCAGATCGGCCCGGCCCGGCTCGCCGGTGACGACCGCCGGCGGCCGCGCCGCCCGCCACCTCAGCCCGGTGGTGATCGACTCCAGCGCCCGCAGCGCCCCCGTCGCGTCGTTGTTGCCGTGCAGGTACGCCCCGTACGGCCGCCGCACGGTCTCCTCCAGGCACGGGTAGTAGATCTGGTCGAAGAAGTGCTTGAGCGCGCCGGACAGGTAGCCGAGGTTGACGGGCGTGCCCAGCAGGTAGCCGTCGGCCTCCAGCACGTCCACCGGCGACGCCGTCAGCGCGGGACGGCTCACGACCTCGACGCCCTCGATCTCGTCGGTGGTCGCGCCGGCCCGCACCGCCTCGTACATCGCCTGCAGCGACGGCGACGGCGTGTGGTGGACGATCAGCAGCCGCTTGCTCTTCCTGGCCTTCTCCATCGCCTCCGACCTTAGATCGCCGCGCAGGGGGCTCGCGGTCCGGGGCCCATATCGAGCATCATTCGGTTTCGTACGGGTGAGCCCTTCGAGCGAGGAGCGTGGCGATGAGCACTGTGCAGGGGACCTGCGATCCGGCCTTCTCCGGCGTGCGGGACGCGTTCGAGCGCAACTTCGCCGAAGGGCGCGAGCTGGGCGCGGCCGTGGCGGTGTACGCGGGCGGCCGGAAGGTCGTCGACCTGTGGGGCGGCGTCGCCGACCACCGCACCGGGCGGGAGTGGGCGGCGGACACCCCCGCGTTCGGCTTCTCCTGCACCAAGGCGCTGACCGCGACCGCCGCGCTGCTGCTGGCCGAGCGCGGCGCGTACGAGGTGGACGGGCCGGTCACGGACTGGTGGCCGGAGTACGGGACGCACGGCAAGGACGGCACGACCGCCGCGCACTTCCTGTCGCACCAGGCGGGACTGCCCGCGTTCGCCCGGCCGGTGTCGGCGGAGGAGGCGGCGGACGCGCCCGCGCGGGCGGCGGAGCTGGCGGCGCAGGAGCCGGAGTGGACGCCCGGCGACGGGCACGGCTACCACGCGCTGACGTACGGCTGGCTGGCCGGCGAGATCGTGCGGCGGCTCTCGGGCCGCACGGTCGGCGAGTTCGTGCGGGCGGAGTTCGGCGGCGATCTCGACCTGTGGATCGGCGCTCCGGACGACGTCATCGCGCGGGCCGCCAAGCTGACCGCGCGCCGCCCCGGCGGCGGGGACGAGGCGCCCAAGAGCGGCGGCACGGAACCGCCCGCCGGCCGCGGCGAGGACATGCTCACCCTCCTCGCGGACGCGTACACCGACCCCGGCAGCCGCCTCAACCGCGCGCTCAACAACCCGCACCCGGGCAAGGGCGGCTACAACAACCCCGTGGTGCTGCGGGCGGGCTGGCCGGCGGCCGGGATGCTCACCACGGCGCCCGGCCTCGCCGGGTTCTACCGGGACCTGATCGCGGGGCGCGTGCTCCGGCCGGAGACCCTGCGCGAGGCCATGAAGCCGCGCGTCAGCGGCCCCGACCGGACGCTGCTCGTGGACAGCTCGTTCGGCCTCGGCTACATGCGGCCGTCGATGACGTTCTTCACCCCCGCCGCGGCGCAGGAGTCGGCGTTCGGGCACACCGGCGCCGGCGGCTCGATCGGCCTGGGCGACCCGGACGCGGGCCTCGCCGTCGCGTACCTGCCCAACCTGATGGGCCAGCACCTCTCCGGCGACCTGCGCGCGTACAACCTGGTGAAGGCGGCGTACGCGGCCATGTAGCCGCCGGAGGGTAGGTTCTCGGGCCATGGAGGTACGCGACCTGCATCCGTGGCCCGCCACCCCCGAGGAGGCCGGGGCGCTCCAGGACCGGCTGCGGCCGCTGCTCGACCTGGCCTCCCCCGGGCCGGACTCGCCCCGGACGGTGGCCGGGCTGGACGTGTCGTACGCGGGCGACGGCGGGGACGCGGCCGCGCGCCTGGCCGCCGCCGCCGTCGTCCTGGACGCGCGGACGCTGGAGGTCGTCGAGGAGTCGGTCGTCACGGGGACGGCCGCGTTCCCGTACGTGCCGGGGCTGTTCGCGTTCCGGGAGCTGCCGGCGCTGGTGGAGGCGCTGCGGGGGCTGGCGACCGTGCCGGACGTGCTGGTGTGCGACGGGTACGGGGTGGCCCACCCGCGCCGCTTCGGGCTGGCCTGCCATCTGGGGGTGCTGACCGGGCTGCCGTCGTTCGGGATCGCGAAGACGCCGTTCGTGGGGACGTACGAGCCGGTCGGCGAGGAGCGCGGCGCGTCCGGGCCGCTGCGCGACGGCGGCGAGACCGTCGGCCGGGTGCTGCGGACCCGCGCGGGGGTCAGGCCGGTCTTCGTCTCCGTCGGGAACGCGATCGGCCTGGACGCGGCGTGCGGGCTCGCGCTGGCGCTGAGCCCGGAGTTCCGGCTGCCCGAGACGACCCGGCGCGCGGACCGGCTGTCGCGCGACGCGCTCGCCGCGCTCCCCTCCTGACCGGGGTATTGTCCGGCTACCAAGCGTGCGCTAGGTTGGCGCACGTCGGACCGCCCGTTCCCCACCGGAGGCTTGCCCCATGACCCGAATCGGCAACGTCCTCTACGGGGCCAGGAACGTGGACGAGGCGGTCCGCTTCTACCGGGACGTCCTGGGGCTGGCGGTCACCTCCCGGGACGGCGCCCGGTTCGCGACGCTGGACGGCGGCGGCACCACGTTCGCCATCGCCGGGCCCGAGGAGGACCTCACCGGGGGCGAGCCCGCGGTGTCCTTCAAGGTCGACGACGTCGCCGCGATGACCGCCCGGCTCACCGCAGCCGGGGCGCTGCTCGTCCGCGGGCCGGAGGAGGGACCGGACGGGGTCCGCGCCGTGCTGCGCGACCCCGCCGGGAACCCGCTCGTCCTCTGCGCGAGCCGGCAGTAGGCAAGAGAAAGAGGAGCGTACATGGGACAGCTCGACGGCAAGGTCGCCCTGATCACCGGAGGCGCGCGCGGCATGGGCAAGGCCCACGTCCGGCGCTTCGTCGAGGAGGGCGCCAAGGTCGTCTTCGGGGACGTGCTCGACGAGGAGGGGGCCAAGCTCGCCGCCGACCTGGACGGCGCCACGTTCGTCCACCTCGACGTCACCGAACCCGGCGACTGGGCCGCGGCCGTCCGCACCGCGGTCGACACGTACGGCGGGCTGAACGTCCTGGTCAACAACGCCGGGATCATCCGGCACACCACGATCGAGGACATGACGCTGGAGGAGTGCCGCCGCATCATCGACGTCAACCTGATCGGGCAGTGGCTCGGCGTCAAGTCGGTGATCCCCGCGCTGCGCGAGGCGGGCGGCGGCTCCATCGTCAACGTCTCGTCCACCGACGGCTTCATCGGCACCGCCGGCCTGGCCGCCTACAGCGCCAGCAAGCACGGCGTCCGCGGCCTCACCAAGTCCGCCGCCCGCGAGCTGGGCAAGGACGGCATCCGCGTCAACTCCATCCACCCCGGCGGCATCGTCACCGCGATGTCGATGCAGGACGACGTCGTCGAGGCCACCGCCGACCGCGCCGTCCAGATCATGGAGAACCTGCCGCTGCGCCGCCTCGGCAACACCAAGGAGGTCACCGGCCTGGTCGTGTTCCTGGCCTCGGACGACTCCTCGTACTGCACCGCCAGCGAGATGCTCGTGGACGGCGGCCTGATCTCCGGCTTCTGAGAGTGCCTGCGACGAGCCGCCGGTTCGAGTGGACCCCCGCACCGGCGGCTCGCCGCAAGTTCATCCGGGCCGCCGCTCCGTCCACCCCTCGACGGCCTCGAGCTGCGCGGCCAGCGCTATCAGCGTGGCCTCGTCCGAATCATGCCCCAGCAGCTGCGCCCCAATGGGCAGACCTTCCTTACTCAGGCCCGCCGGCACGTTCACGCCCGGCCATCCCAGGACGTTCCACGGCCACGCGTAGGGGCAGGCGGCGGCGACGCCCGACTGCGTCTTGCGCCATCCCACGCCCTCGTACCGCCCCACTTTCAATGCCTGCTGCGCCGTCGTAGGCGTGAGCACGACGTCGGCGTACCGGAAGATCCTTCCGACCCGCCGCCGCAGCGCCGGGTCCATCCTCCGCGCCAGCGGCAGCAGCCGCCGCCCCACCACGCGCCCCAGCCGCGCCTCGGCCAGCGTCCGGGGCTCCGGCTCGCCGCCCTCCATCGCGTCGACCCAGTCGGCGACCCCCGCCGTCCCCCTCGGCACCAGTCCCAGCCCGACGAGCCCGTAGTCGGGATCGGCGGGGAACACCTTGTGCCCCAGCTCGGTCAGCCTCCTGGCGATCCGCTCCACCGCGCCCCGGATCTCCGGATCCAGCGGCCCCTTGGCCCCGAGCGCCATCCGGAACGACACCGCGATCCGCAACCGCCGGGGCTCCCTGGACGCCGCCTCCACGAAACTCGAAACCGGCGCGTCCAGCCGGTAGAGATCATCCGGATGGCTGCCGCTCAGCACGTCCAGCATCAGCGCCGCGTCCCGGACGCTCCGCGCGAGCGGCCCCCACACCGTCAGCCCGTAGAACGGATCGGTGTGCGGGAACCCCGACACCCTCCCCCGCTGCGGCTTGATCCCCACCAGGCCCGTCCACGCGGCCGGGATCCGGATGGACCCCGCCCCATCCGACCCCACCGCCGCCGCGACCATGCCCCCCGCGACGGCCGCCGCGCTCCCGCCCGACGACCCGCCGGGGGTGTACTCGGGGTTCCACGGGTTGCGCGCGCACCCGGTCGCCGACTCGCTGAACGGCCACAACCCGATCTCGCACGTGGTGGTCTTCCCGACCACCACGGCTCCCGCCGCCCGCAGCCTCCGCACGACCTCGGCGTCCCGCACGGCGACCGGATGCCGCCCCTTGACGGCGAAAGGAGTGGTCTCCCCCGCCAGATCCGTATCGTCCTTGATCGCGACCGGGACCCCCAGCAGCGGGAGCCGCTCCCCCTCCCCCAGCCGCTTGTCGGCCTCCCGCGCCTCCCTCGGCGCCTCCTCCCGCACGACCCGGAAGGCCCCCAGCTCCGAGCGCTCGATGGCGTCCAACGAGGCCCCGACCAGTTCCTCCGACGAGACGTCTCCCCGCCCCAGAGCCTCCACCTGCTCGGTCAGAAGCAACGCCCACCCCTCTCGTTCGTTCGAACGAACGATACGCTGGACTCCCCGAACGCGAAAGACTGCCCCCGTGACTCGTGACCGGATCCTGCAGGCCACCCTCCGCCTCATCGGCGAGCAGGGCGTCGGCGCCGTGACCAACCGCGCCGTGGCGAAGGCCGCCGGCGTCTCGCTCGGCTCCCTCACCTACCACTTCCCGAGCCAGTCGGACCTGCTCCGCGAGGCCCTGGCCTCGTTCGTCGACCGTGAGATCGCCCGCGTCACCGAGCACGCCGCCGGCCTCCGCGACACCGGCCCCGACCAGGCCGCCGACGAGGTGGAGAAGGCCGTCCTCGCGTTCGCGTACGGCCCCGAGCAGATCGCCAACCTCGAACTCCACCTGCACGCCGCCCGCGACCCCGCCGTCGCCGCCGCGTCCGCCCGTTCCGTCGAGGCGTACGACCGCCTCGCCACCACCCTGCTCACCGCCCTGGGCATCCCCGACCCGGACCGCCACGCCCCCGCCGTCGTCGCCATGCTCTACGGCCTCGCCGTCCGCCGCCTCGCCACCGGCGACACCTCCGCCGCCGGCACCGCCGACGCCATCCGCCTCCTCCTCCACGGCGCCCTGCCCCGCCCCTGAAACGGCTTTGGCCCGCACGGCCCAAGAGCGGGGTTACAGGGCCGTACGAGCCAAAAACCTGTCTCAATCAGGAACCTCAGTCGGAACCTCAGCCGACGTTCGCTCTGCTCTCCGCCTGTGCACCTCCGCCGTGTCTTGGATGTGACACCAGGAACGCTAGATCCCCCCACCCCCCACCGGAACACCCTTAAGCCTCACTTAGGGAACCGCTGAGCCAGCCTTATTCAGCCTCCGCGCGCCGCACCGCCCGTAGACCCGCTCACCTGCATAAACAGGGGAGAACCGGACACGGTGCCCGGGTGTAGTTCGCGCGATCACCGCAAGCCGGCTTGCGTTGGCTCCCTCGATCGGCTCCCTGCCCGCGGAGGCCTATTCGGTGTCGAGGTCGAAGTGGCCGCGGCCCAGGCCGTTCAGTTTCTTCTCGAGCTCGGTCTTTCCGGCGCTGCGGAGGATGCTGTCCACCGCTTCGCTCGCGCTCTCTTCCCTGGCCCCCGGGCCGCCGTTCCCGGGGTAGGCGTAGAGGATGCGGCCGCGGTCGCCCAGTCCGCCGGCCGCGTGGACGAAGCAGAGGCTCTTGCCCGTACGCAGGTCGGCTATATGGGCCTCCACGCCCAGGGTGTCGTCCCAGGGCCCGTTCTGCGCGAAGCCCTCGGAACGGTCCGTCCAGACCACGACCACGTAGCGCACGTTCGCCATCGCCTGGACCCAGCGGCCGAATTCCTCGCTCGCCCGCTCTTCGTCGGCTTCGGTCGGCCGGTAGCCGGGCGCGGTGGCGGCGACGTACCTCGCGAGGTCCGGCTCGATCACCGACCATTCCCCTGCGGGGCCGGCCGGGTCTCTCAGCTGGGCCTGTGTCACCAGGCCCGTGTTGGTCCCGGCGGCGTCGCCCCTGTCGAACTTGAACGGCCGCGCGCCCGGCGGTACGCCGTTGCATCCGGTGGAGGGAATCGTCCGGGGTGGAGGAGGCGGCGGCCGCACCACGGAGGCGAGCCGCGCGAGCTGCTGCCGGATGGTGGCGAACTCGGCCTCATGGCGCATCATCACATCGTGCCGGGTGTCCTGATTGAAGTAGAAGACCGCCGCGCCCACGCCGAGGACGAGGATCAGCGGAGGAATCATTCGCTTGAGCATCAGCACCTCGGCCATGAGTCGGGACGGCTCTTACCTCTGTAGCGGACTCGATGTACATGGGTGCGTTGTCGTGAGGGCGGCGCGTAGGCGGCTGGGTGCGGCCAACCCTACGAGGACGTCGCACAACGGTCCAGCGGGCTCTGCGGCTCCGCCGCTACCGTGAAGCGGCGGCCGGGCCTCCGGATGCCGCCGCCGTTGCCAGGTCTCCGCAGGTCATGGCCGGGCAGGGGCGCGCGAAGGCGGCGATCGACCGCCCGCCTGAGGTGCACGGCCTTCCCCGGGGTGGGACGATCTTGGGATGCGGGATCTCGAGGAAGTGCGGGCGCGGATCGATGCGATCGATGGGGAGCTGGTGCGGCTGCTGGCGGAGCGGCAGGGGGCGGTGAAGGCCGCGGCGGCGTTCAAGAAGGACGAGGGGGCCGTGCGGGCGCCCGGCCGGGTCGAGCAGGTCGTGGCGCTGGCCAGGGGGCGGGCTCGGGAGGCGGGGCTGGAGCCCGCGGTCGCGGAGGCCGTCTGGCGGGCGATGGTGGGCGCGTTCATCGAGCTGGAGCTGGACGAGCACGCCCGCGGCGGGCCGTCGTAGGTCAGCGCGAGTGGCGGCGGCGGACCAGGCGGCGGGAGCGGCGGGCCGGCGGGAGCCACTTGGTGCGGAACCACATCTGGATCTGGGCGCCGCCGAGGACGGAGCGGTGGATGCGGAGGTGGCCGCCGGTGGCCTCGGCGGCGCGGCGGGCGATGTCGAGGCCGAGGCCGGTGGAGCCGCCGCCGCTGCGGCCGCGCTGGAGTGCGGTGTCGGGGTCGGCGATGCCGGGGCCGGCGTCGGCGACGAGGATGCCGGTGAGGCCCTTGCCGACGTGGAGGGTGACGGCGAAGTCGGTGCCTTCGGTGGTGTGGCGGAAGACGTTGCCGAGGAGGGCGTCGACGGCGGCGGCGAGTTCGGTGGCGGGGACGGGGAGGGCGGCCGGGCGGTCGGCGCCGATGAGCTCGCAGGAGCGGCCCTCGTCCTCGGCGAGCACGGACCAGAACGCGACGCGCTCGCGCAGGACCTTGGCGGCGTCGCAGGAGCCGCGGGCGGTGGGGCGGCGGACGGTGCGGATGATCTGGTCGATCTCGTGCTCCAGCCGGCCGACGGCGTCGCGGGTCTGGTCGGCGACGGCGCCGTTGCCTAACGCCTCGGCGTTGAGGCGGAGGGCGGCGAGCGGGGTGCGGAGGCGGTGCGAGAGGTCGGCGGCCATCTCGCGCTCGGCGGCGAGGAGCTGGACGACGTGGTCGGCCATCGCGTTGAAGGCCAGGCCGGCCTCGACGAGCTCGGGCGGGCCGTCGGGCTCGATGCGGACGCCGAGGTCGCCGTCGCCGAACGCGCCCGCGGCCTCGGCCAGCCGCCGGGTGGAACGGATCATGCGGGCGCCGAGCCGGTCGGCGACGGCGACCGAGCCGGCGACGAGGGCGGCGGCGACGGCGGTCATGACGAGCCAGGCGTTCCAGACGCCGCGGGTGAGGTCGGAGTCGGGGATGTAGACCTCGACGACCGCGGTACGGCCGGCGTCCAGGGAGACGGGCTGAAGGAGGGCGTGGCCGCCGTCGACGCGCGCGGTGTACGAGCGGCCGCGGCGCGCGGCCTCGGTGACCTGGTCGAGCCGGGCCCGGTTGCCGTCGCCGGACGCCTGCGGGACGACGGTGTTGTCGGGCATGTGGACGGCCATCCGGCGGGCGGCGCCGGCCTGCGAGCTGGCGACGGCGCGTTCGAGGGCGCCGGGGTCCTCGGTGACGACGAGGACGGGGCCGAGCGCGCTGGCCTGGCGTTCGGCGGCCGTGAGGGCGCGGTCGCGGGCGATCTCCCGGACGGTCAGCGCGAGCGGGATGAGGAACGCGAGGGCGACCATGGAGGTGACCGCGAGGGACACCAGGACGAGCGTGCGCCTCATGGCTTTCCGGGATCGGCCAGCCGGACGCCGACACCGCGGACGGTGTGCAGGTAGCGCGGTTTCGCGGCGGTCTCGCCGAGTTTCCGGCGCAGCCAGGACAGGTGCACGTCGATGGTCTGGTCGTCGCCGTACGCCTGCCGCCAGACCTCGGCGAGGAGTTCGCGGCGGGCGACGACGCGGCCGGGGCGGGCGGCGAGGTAGGCGAGCAGGTCGAACTCGCGGCGGGTGAGTTCGAGGGCGTTGCCGTCGAGGGCGGCCTCGCGCCGGTCGAGGTCGATGTGGAGGCCGCCGACGCGGATCTCGGCGGTGGGGCCGGAGCGGGCGGCGCGGCGCAGTACGGCGGAGAGGCGCGCGTTGAGGTGCTCCGCGGAGAACGGTTTGATGAGGTAGTCGTCGGCGCCGGCGTTCAGCAGCCGTACGATCTCGGGTTCGTCCTCGCGCGCGGTCGCGATGATGACCGGGACGTCGGAGATGCCGCGCAGCATCTTCAGCACTTCGGCGCCGTCGAGGTCGGGCAGCCCGAGGTCGAGTATGACCACGTCGGGGGGTGCCTGGGTCACCTCGCGCAGGGCGTCCATCGCCGTCCCCACGCTGCGCACGACGTGCGACCGCTGACTCAGCTCCCGGATGAGGGCCGTCCGGACGTTAGCGTCGTCCTCCACCACGAGCACACTCGCCATGCCCGAACCGTATGCCACCATGTGCCATGCGTCGCGCAATGTCGTACGTTGCGCCCTGGGCGATGGTCACGGCGCTGGCCGTGGCGCTGTCGTGGCTGGGCGTACGCGATGTCGTGCGGGGCGCGATCTCCGACCGCTCGTCGCCGCCGCCCGTCACCGGACCGGTCATCCACGGCAGCCCGACGCCGCCGGGCAGCGTCGGCACCGCGGCGGCGCGGCCGAGCCCGGCGGAGAGCCCGGCGGAGCAGGAGACCGCTTCGGGCACCGCCAGGCCGTCCCCGTCCCCCAGCGGGCGGCACGGGAACGTGCACAGCTACTCGACGCGCGGCGGCCGGGCGGCGCTGGCGATCTCCGAGCGGCGGGCGCAGCTGGTGTCGGCCACGCCGAACGCCGGGTACGAGACCCGCGTGACCGAGAACGAGGGCTGGCTGCGGGTCGACTTCATCGCCGGCCGGCGGACGTCGTCCGTCATCGCGAGCTTCTACGGCCACCGGCCGACCGTCGAGGTGTACGAGTACGGCTCCCGGGCGTAGTCAGCCCGCGGCGACCGTCACCGTCACCTCGGGCCGCGCCTCGAACGCGGCCAGCCGTCCGGCGTCCGCGCCGGAGTCGGTGATGAGCGTCCACGGCCGGTCGAGCGGCGTCCACCAGTGGCTCTCGGCGCGGCCGAGCTTGCTCGCGTCGGCGAGCACGCACACCTCGCTCGCCTGCTCGACCATGAGGCGCTTGAGGGCCGCCTGCTCGGCCGTCCCCTCGCACACGCCGCGGCCCGCGACGACGCCGTCCGCGCCGAGGAAGACCGTGTCGGCGGTGATGCCGCGCAGCGCGCTCTCCGCGATGGGCCCGATCATGCCGAGGCTGATGTGCCGTACGGCGCCGCCGAGCGCGACGAGTTCGACGCCGGCGCTCTCGGCGAGCGCGTCCAGCGTCGTGAGGCCGTTGGTGACGACCGTGATGCCGGTCCAGGACGCCAGCCGGGACGCGAGCGCGCCGACCGTCGTGCCCGCGTCCAGCAGCAGCACGCCGCCGGGCCGCACGTGCTTCTCGGCCGCCGCGGCGATCGCGGCCTTCTGCGCGAGCGCGAGCTTCTCGCGCTCGTGCAGGGACTGCTCGCCGGGCGCGGCCGAGAGCGCGCCGCCGTACGTGCGGACGATCGCGCCCTCGTCGCTGAGGAGTTGCAGGTCGCGCCGGATGGTGGACAGGGACACCGCGAAGGTCTCGGCCAGTTCCTCCACCCGGACGGGCTGCTCCCGGAGGATCCGCGCGATCCGGGCGCGGCGCTCTTCAGCTCTCACGGCCCCCATTGTCCTCCGCCCGCGCGGGTGCGAGGTCGACGGCCTGGCGCAGCGCCTCCAGCATGCTCTCGTGGTCGGCGCGGCCGGTGCCGGCGATGTCGAACGCGGTGCCGTGGTCGACGCTGGTGCGGATCACGGGCAGCCCGACGGTGATGTTCACGCCGGCCTCCAGGCCCATCACCTTCACCGGGCCGTGGCCCTGGTCGTGGTACATCGCGACGACCAGGTCGAAGTCGCCCCGCACGGCGCGGAAGAACACCGTGTCGGCGGGCAGCGGCCCCCGCGCGTCGACGCCGCCGGCGCGCAGCCGCTCGATCGCCGGGACGACCTTCTCCTCCTCCTCGCCCTGCCCGAACAGGCCGTTCTCGCCCGCGTGCGGGTTGATGCCGCACACCGCGATGCGCGGCTCGGCGATCCCGGCCTTGACGAGGGTGGCGTGGCCGCGCCGCACGGTGCGCTCGACGAGGCCCGGCTCGATCCTCCGCACGGCGTCGACCAGCCCGATGTGCGTGGTCACGTGGATGACGCGCAGCTTGGGCGCGCTCAGCATCATCGACACCTCCTCGGTGCCGGTGAGCTCGGCGAGCAGCTCGGTGTGCCCCGGGTACCTGTGCCCGGCCGCGTGCAGCGCCTCCTTGTTGAGCGGCGCGGTGCAGATCGCGTCGATGCGCCCGGCCGTGGCGAGCTCGACGGCGCGCTCGACGAACCGGTACGCGCCCTCCCCCGCCACCGGGCTCAGCTCCCCGAACGGCAGGTCGGCCGGCACGCAGTCGAGGTCGACGACCTCGACGACGCCCTCGGCGTACGTGGCGTCCTCGGGGCCGGCCACGGTCTCGATCGCGACCGGCTCGCCGACGATCCCGGCGGCCCGGCGCAGCCGCGCCGCGTCCCCGATGACCAGCGGCCGGGCGATCCGGCGGACCTCCGGCGCGGCCAGCGCCCGCACGATGATCTCGGGACCGACGCCCGCCGCGTCCCCCATGGTGATCCCGACGATCGGGCGTTCCATCCGTGCTCTCCTCAGTTCTCGTCAGGTCTCGTCAAGTCTCGTCAGGCCGCCGTGCGTACGGCGCGCACCACGCGCGCCGCCGTGGCGGGGTCGCCGAACGCCCCCGCCTTGGTGATGAACAGCGCGCCGGTCCCCTGGACGCGCCCCGCCACGACCCCGGGCTCCGGCTCGCCGGCCGGCCACAGTTCGGTGGCGCCCAGTCCCAGCAGCACGGCCCGCGCGGTCTCGCCGCCGGTCGCCAGCAGGATCCCGGCACCGTCCGCCGCGGCCACCGCGGCGGCGGCCAGCGAGCGGGCCGTCGCGTACGCGCGGTCCCGGTCGACCGGGGCGTCCGGGTCCACCGACAGGACCACGTCGCCGGCCTTGAGCCCGTCCCGTACGGCCTCTGCGGCCGCCGCGGCGCCGCCGGCGCCGCCGGTGGCGGGCGCGACGGTCACCGGCGTCCAGCCCTCGGCGACCAGCGTCGCCCGCTGGGCGCGGGCGAGGCCGGAGTAGCTGCCGATGACGGCGAGGGCCGGGCCGGCCGGCGCCCGTACGGCGGCCGGTCCCGCCGGGCCGGCCGTGCGCGCCAGCGCGGCCGTGACGCCGCCGGACCCGACCAGCAGCGTCCCCTCCCCGGCGGCGGCGCAGACCGCCTCCAGGTCGGCCATGGTCTCGCCGTCGCAGACGACGGCCGCCAGCCCGTCCGCGCGCGCTTGCGCGAAACGCGCATTCAGGTCGCCGCCCCGTACCGCGGCCAGGTCGAGGCGCCGCGCGGTCAGGCCCGCGCCGGCGAGCAGCGCGACGACGTCGCCCCCGTGCCGGCGCCCGGGCAGCGGCTCGCCGCCGACCCGGACGACACCGCCGGCCACCGTCCGGCCGGTCGCCGGGAAGGCCGGCGCGACCACCGCGAGCGGCCCGCCCGCGGCGGCCACCGCCGCCGCGATCTCGGCGCCGGCGTTGCCGCGCAGGGTCGAGTCGATCTTCTTCACGATCCGGGCGCCGGCCGTGATCCCCCTGGTCACGGCCTCGGCGACGCGTTCGGCGGCGACGTCCTCGGGCGAGTAGCGGCTGTCGGTGTCGACCGCCACGGCCCGCGCCCGCGGCCACGCGCTCTCCAGCGCGACGGCCGTGCTCATCCGCGCCGCGAACGGCACCGCGCTGTCGGCCGCCCCCGTGAGGTCGTCCGCCACGATCACGAACTCGGTCCGGTCGCTCATGACGCGGCCTCCGCCGGCTCGCCCCTGGCCTCCTCGCGGCGCTTGACGCGGTCGGCCCACCAGGCGGTGATGATCGGGACGACGATCGCGGTCACCACGACCGACGCCGCGACCAGCACGGTGGCGTGCGCGGCCGCCTCCTTGTACGCCGGGTTCGCGCCGGCCACGATCGCCGGAACCGCCGCCGCGTTGCCCGCGGTCGAGGCCGCCGCGAGGCCCGCGACGCCCGTACCGCCGGTGAGCCGGTCGGCGGTGAACAGCAGCGTCCCGCTGAACGCGACCACCGCCAGGCCGAGGCCCAGGCCGAGCAGCCCGGCCGTCCACACGCTCTTGAGGTCGATGCTGCAGCCGAGCGCGAACGCGAAGAACGGGATGAGCACCGGCGTGGCGCCGCCCAGCCACCTGCGCAGGTCGTGGTCCAGGTTGCCGAGGATCGCGCCGACCAGCAGCGGCAGCAGCGCGCCCACCAGGGTCTGCCAGGGGAACGCCGACAGCCCGGCGATGCCCAGCGTGACCATGGTGAGGAACGGCCCGGACTCGATCGTCAGGATGGAGTACGCGGCGACGTCCTTGGGCTTGCCGAACTGTCCCATCAGCGCCATGTAGAGGCCGCCGTTGGTGTCGTTCATGGCCGCGACCACGGCAAGCGTGGACAGCCCCGCGAAGAAGCCCGACCCGACCGGCGCCTCGCCGAGCAGCCGGCCGAGGACCAGCCCGACCACGATGGACGCGACGACCTTCGCGCCGAAGAGGGCGCCGCCCTTCTTCAGGATGTACGGCGTCGAGCGGATGTCGATGCTCGCGCCCATGCACACGTAGAAGACCGCGAGGATCGTCAACGAGCCGCTGAACAGCGCCCCGGTGAACGAGCCGAAGTACTCGCCCGCGCCGGGGAACAGCGTGTACACCACGGCGCCCAGCAGCAGCGGAACGATCATCATGCCGCCGGGGACCCGCTCCACGGTCGCTTTGATGGGGATCTGCATCGCACTCTCCGTACCCGTCGGCCGCGCCCGCGGCGCGGCCCGCCTCCCTCGTTTCCCCCGAGTGAGGTCATGCTACTGCGCGTTTTGCGCATGTAAACACACTTCATGCGCAAAACGCGCATGTTTTACCAACCGGGGGTATCTGTCTTCGGGGGGTTCCGGGCGACACCGGGTGGGTATCGGGTCCAGCAGGTATTCGGCTTGATCGGCGGGGGCGGTCGGGAAGGACGGCTCCCCATGGTCCTCGATCCCGGTGAGGCGGGCCGGGCCCGCGAACTCGACGCGGCCGGACGCAGAGAGCAGGTGCGCAAGGCGGCGCTCGCCAGCGTCGTCGGCACCTCCATCGAGTGGTACGACTTCTTCCTCTACAACACCGCGGCCGCGATCGTCTTCAAGGACGTCTTCTTCCCCGAGTCGTCGGACTACGCGGGGACGCTGTCGGCGTTCGCCACGTACGCGGTGGGGTTCGCGGCCCGCCCGGTGGGCGCGGCGATCTTCGGGCACTGGGGCGACCGGCTCGGCCGCAAGGCCACGCTGATCATCACGCTGCTGCTGATGGGCGTGTCCAGCGCGCTGATCGGCGTGCTGCCCGGCACCGAGTCGATCGGGGTCGCGGCGCCCGTCCTGCTCGTCCTGCTGCGGATCCTCCAGGGCATCGCGGTCGGCGGCGAGTGGAGCGGCTCGGTGCTGCTGTCGATGGAGTGGGGCGACCAGCGCAGGCGCGGGCTCATGGCGAGCCTGCCGCAGATCGGGGTGCCGATCGGGCTCATCCTCGGCACCGGCGCGATGACGGCGATCGCGCTGTCGGCCGAGGACGCGTTCACCGCCTGGGCGTGGCGGATCCCGTTCCTGCTCAGCCTGGTGCTGGTCGCGATCGGGCTGTGGGTGCGGCTCCAGGTGCTGGAGACCCCGCTGTTCGCCGAGGTGGTCGAGAAGGCCGAGGTCGCGAAGGTCCCGGTCGCCGAGGTGATCCGGCGGCATCCGAAGGAGATCGTGCTCAGCGCGCTGCTGCGGTGCTCGGAGCAGATGCCGTTCTACATCTTCACCTCGTTCGCCCTCACCTACATCCATGAGGACCTCGGCCTGGCGCAGGGCCTCGCGCTGGGCGCGGTCACGGCGGCGGCGGTGCTGGAGCTGTTCACGATCCCGGCGGCGGGGCACCTGGCCGACCGGATCGGCCGGAAACGGGTGTACGCCACCGGGTCGCTGCTGATCGCGGTGATCGCGTTCCCGTACTTCGGGCTGCTCAACACCGGGACGGCCGCGCTCGTGTTCGGCGCGGTGGTGCTGGCCCAGATCCCACACGCCGTCCAGTACGGCCCGCAGGCCGCGCTGATCGCCGAGAGCTTCCCGACCCGGCTCCGGTACGGCGGCGCCGGGATCGGCTACCAGCTGGCCTCGGTGATCGCCGGCGGGCCGGCGCCGCTGCTGGCCACCTGGCTGCTGCACGACTTCGGCTGGGAGGCGATCGCCATCGCGATGATCGTCAGCTCGCTGCTGACGCTGACCGCGCTGGCGCTGCTGCCCGACCGCTCCCGCGCGGACATCACCAAGGAGGAGTCGTACGCCTGACCGCGGCCCGGCCGGTCAGAAGCGGGGCATCACGAACATGGCGGTGGCCTCGACGGTCGTCCTGCCCTCGGGGTCGAGGACGCGGCCCTCGCACCAGGACTTGCGGCCCTCGGCCCCGGTCGCCTTCGCCTCGGCGGCCAGCGGGACGCCGTACGGGGTCGGCCGCCGGTAGCGCAGTTCGAGGGTGGCGGTCATGCCGGGCGTGCCGTTGGCGGACGCCGCCATCCCGAGCAGCTGGTCGAGGATCATCGCCGAGACGCCGCCGTGCACGAACGTGGGCGGGCCCTCGTAGACGCCGTTCAGCGTGAACTCGGCCCGCGCCGTGCCGTCCGGCAGGATCTCGACGTCGAGCGGCGGCGCGATCGGGTTGAGCGGGCCGGTCACCGGGCTGGCCAGCTGGCGGAAGATGCCGTCCCGGCCGGCCTGGGCGATCGGCGGGTGCGGGCGGCGCGGCGCGGCCGACAGCCGCTCGGTCAGCGCGGCGATCTCGGCGGACACGGCGGCCAGCTCGTCCTCGGCGGCGCCGGTGTGCACGACCACCTCGTTCAGCGCGCGCACCCGCTCGGCCAGCACGGCCAGCGCCGCGACCTGCGACTCCGCCAGCGAGTGCTGCTCGCGCTCCAGATGCACCCGCGCCATCGCCGCCCCGGCCCCGCTCATGGGTCTCCCTCGTTCTCGCGCCCCGCGCGGGCGGCGAGGGGCGGGGACCGGTCAGCGGCCGCCGCTCCCGGCGCCGCACCCGGCTCGGGCTTCACTACCGAACCAAATTCTATGGGGCGGGGATGTCTGGATCGTGGCTGTGAAGGTGGCTTTGGTCACGTCCAGTCGACGGTTTCCAGTTCGCCGAGGTCGGTCAGGGCGATCCGGCCGTCGGCGGCCAGGACGCGGACGACCTCGGCCGCCTCGTCGAGGGTGGCGTACCGGCCGTACGAGCAGCCCGCGTCGGGGTCGGGCGTCTCCAGCCAGAACCGCGGGCCCTCGTCCCACATCCCCTGCACCACCGCGCCGGACCGGCCCTGGCAGGTGATGAAGTTGTCACCGGCCGGGACCAGCTCGTAGAGCAGGCCGCGGAACTCCTCGAACGACATCGGCACCGGATCGTCCTCGCCGCGGTCGCGCGTGTAGTCGCAGAACGTCACGGCCAGCCGCGCCCCGGCCGCCGCCTCCGGCACCTCCGTCTCCGGCGTGTCCATCGTGTCCGGCGTGTCCGGGGAGTGCGCCAGGTGGGCGTAGCGGCGGCGGCGCCAGGTCAGCGGGAGGTGGATGCGGGTGGTCACCTCGCCGTCCCACTCGACCTCCAGGCCGCGCCCGCGCAGCGCCGCCACCGCCCGCTCGCCGATCTCGGCGGCACCGGCGCCGGCGCCGCCCGCGCCCGCGGCGCCACCGGAGTCGTCACCGAACGTCCCGTACGACAGGAACAGGCCCTCGCCCCGGGCGGCGGCGTCGACGTCCTGCCGGTGGCAGAACACGTACCCGCGGACGGCGGCGCCGCCCGGCACCGCCCCGGCGATCTTGCTCGTCCCGCAGCTCTGGCAGCAGGTGAAGTCGGCGCGGGCCACGATCCCGGCCAGGTCCAGATCGCGGAACGCCGCCAGCAGGCGCTCGGCGTCCAGCAGATCGCCGCCCCATTCGCGCTGCTCGCGGCGGTACGCGGCGAACTCCGCCCGGACCAGCTCCGCGACCGCCTCCCCGCCGGCGGTGCCGTCCAGGTTCTCGCGCGCGTCGGCCAGGATGGTCTCGTAGTCGTCCTCGCCCCGGGCCAGCGCGACGCGGACGCGTTCCCGGAGCAGGCTGTGCAGCGATCCGTCGACCATCCCCGCAGTATGGCAACCGGCACCGCCATCGGGCACCCGGCCGGACCGACCGGGCGGATCAGCCGAGCGGACCGGCTCGCGGATCGGCCGGCGGCGCCTCGCCCAGCGCGAGCCGGACGGCCTCGTCGACGCCGAGGGACGTCCCGAGGCCGTTCAGCTCGGCGAACCGCCGCGAGCCCAGCTGGGCGCGGACGCGGTCCTCCAGCCCGCGGTGCACCTCCTCCAGCTCGGGCGCGCCGAGCCGCGGGACGCCGACCTTCTCGGGGTAGCGGGAGGCGGCGCCGAACAGGACGGCCGCCTCCTCGTACCGGTGCGCGCGGGCGGACAGCCAGCCCAGCATCTCGAAGCAGTTGGCGAGCCCGGCCGGGTCCTCCATCCGCCGGAACATCTCCAGGCAGGCGCGCAGCTCGCCGGCGCAGCGGCCGCCGTCGTCCATGAACCAGTACGCCAGTGCCTTGACGTAGCCCGCCCACGACCGGATCCAGCTCTCGGTGGGGGCGTCCTTGAGCAGCAGCAGCGCCTCGTCGCACTCGGCCAGCGCCCGCGCCGGATCGCCGCTGCGGGAGCGGTGGAAGCCGCGGAGAACGCGCAGCATGACCAGGTCGGGACGCAGGTCGCGGCCGGTCATGATCCGCAGTGCCTCGTCGAGGGCGTCGTCGGCCCGCTCGGTGTCGCCCATGAACGTGGCGGCGGAGCCGAGCGTGCGCTGCGCCCGCGCGTACCCGGCGGTGTCGCCGGTCCGCTCGAAGTACTTCAGGGCCTCGCCGATCAGCGGCAGCGCCTCCGGCGAGTCGCCCTGGTTGGTCCGCAGGTACGCGGTCTGCCACAGCGCCTCGGCGCGTTCCGGCCCCGGCTCGGTCACCAGCTCCAGGCCGCGGTCGAGCCAGTAGCGGCCCTCGGTGAAGCGCGACCGGCACAGCCAGGTCCTCCACAGCGCGCCCGCCAGCGCCAGCCCGGCCCGCGCCTCCCCCGGCACGGTGAAGCAGAACTCCAGCGCGGCGCGCAGGTTGTCGCGCTCGGTGTCCATCCGCCGCACCCACGCCGACTGCCCGTCGCTCATCCACGCCGACGCGGCCCGGCGCGCCAGCCGCGTCATGCAGTCGCGGTGCCGGGCCAGCAGCGGCCGGACGTCCTCCACCTGGTTCAGCCAGACGGCGCCGTACTCCCGCAGCGTGTCGAGCATGTCGTAGCGGTTGCCCGCCACCCGCTGGACGATCGACTTCTCGGCCAGCCCGGACAGGCAGGCGGCGACGCCGTCGGGGTCGAGCCGCTCGTCGCCGCACACCTCGACGGCCATGGCGAGGTCGAACCCGCCGACGAACACCGTCAGCCGCGCCCACAGCAGGCGTTCGAGCGGGGCGCACAGCTCGTGGCTCCAGCCGACCGTGGTGCGCAGGGTCTGGTGCCGGACGTCCTCGGAGACGGCGCTCTCCAGCGTCCAGACCAGCCCGTCGATCCGGCGGACGAGCCGGTCGAGCGGCAGCGACCGCAGCTGCGCGGCGGCCAGCTCGATCGCCAGCGGGATGCCGTCCAGCCGCCGGCACAGCATCGCCACGTCGGGCAGCACCGCGTCGGTCAGCGTGAACCCGGGCACCGCCTCGGCGGCGCGCCGCGCGAACAGCTCGACCGCGTCGGACGGCCCGCCGCCGGGCGGGTCGGCGGCCTCCGGCACCGCGAGCGGCGGCACCTCCAGGACGGCCTCGCGCGCCACGCCCAGCTGCTGCCGCCCGGTGGCCAGCACCCGCAGCCCCGGGCAGTCGACCAGCAGCGACCGCACCAGCGCGGCGCACTCGGGGACGAGGTGCTCGCAGGTGTCCAGGATGAGCAGGAACCGCTTGCCGCGCAGCGCCCGGGTGAGGAGGCCGACGGCCGAGGGCGCCGACCCGTCGCGCACGCCCATCGCCTCGGCGACCGTGTCGGCCAGCAGGTTGCCGTCGCGCACGCCGGACAGCTCCACCATGCAGACGCCGTCGGGGAAGCGCCCGGCGATCTCGCGCGCGGTGCGCAGCGCGATCCGGGACTTGCCGACGCCGCCCGGCCCGGTCAGCGTGACCAGCCGCGTCCGCGCCAGGGCCTCGCGCACCTCCCGCAGCTCCCGCTCCCGCCCCACGAAGCCGGTCGTCTCCGGGGGAACGTCGCTCTGGGTCCCGCCCACCCTCTGGCCTCCCTGCCGACTGTGCCCTTCAGTATGCGCCCGCCCACCGACGGTTCCCAGAGAGTTCCGCGATCCGCCCCCGATCCGGCCGGTCCGCCCGTCCTAGCCCGCGGCCCGTTCCATGAGGGTGCGCAGGATGGGGCCCGTGTGGGTCCACAGGACCGCGCCGCCGATCCCCGGGACGAGATGGCGCCGCGCCCCCGGGATGCGGGCGGCGAGGGCGGCCCCGTTGTCGGGCGAGTGCGCGGTGTCCTCCGCGCCGTACCAGAGGTCGACGGGGACGGCCACGGCGCCGAGGTCGAAGGGCCAGCGCCCCATGGCCAGGACGGTGTCGCGCGCGTACCCGGCCGGGCCCTGGGCGAAGGCGTCCTCCAGGGCCGCGCGGTACGCGGCGGCGAAGCCGGGGTCCCGGTAGACGGCGAGGTCGGACTCCGGGGACGAGGCCATGACCATGTCCCACATCGCCCGCGGGGTGAAGCGCGCGAACGTCTCCTCCGCCGCGGCCGGGTCGGCGGCGGTCAGCTCGACGAGGTCGCGGAGTCCGG
Organism: Actinomadura sp. 21ATH; assembly: GCF_041951345.1. Classification (NCBI taxonomy): domain Bacteria; kingdom Bacillati; phylum Actinomycetota; class Actinomycetes; order Streptosporangiales; family Thermomonosporaceae; genus Actinomadura; species Actinomadura sp. 21ATH. The sequence goes on from NZ_JBGNUR010000007.1 coordinate 59,734, forward strand.
CGGGCAGCGCGGCCGGATCGGCGGCGATCTCGTCGGAGCCGGCGACGACGGCCAGCGCGCTCACGGCTCCGGCGGCGGCGCAGGCCAGCGCGAACGGGGCGCCCTGCGAGTTGCCCGCCATGGCCGGCCGGCCCAGCCCGCGCAGGGCGCACAGGTCCCGGACGTCCTGGACGAAATCCGCGAACGTCCGGCCGGGCGCGGGCGTCGAGGCGCCCAGCCCGGGCCGGTCCAGCCCGATGAGCCGGACCCCGTGCCCGCCGGGCCCGCCGAGCCCGTCGAGCCCGTCGAGAGCGGCGGTGCCGAGCCGGCGGGTCGTGGCGGCGCCCGGCGACAGCAGGACGGGCGGCGCGCCCGGCGGCCCCCACTCGCTCCAGGCGAGCTCGCGGCCGTCGGGCAGCCGGGTCGTTCCGAGGCGGTCGGGGGCGGTGATGCGAATGCTCATGGAGGTTCGGTCGCGTCCAGATGGTCGATGCGGCGTCCCAGCAGGGATACCAGGGCGGGCGCGTTCCGCGCTCGTGATTTTCCGGGCGCCGCCAGGCCGCGGCGCCCGGATATGACCTTCACCATCGCGGCCGCGCGCGGGATCCGACCGTCGGCATGAGCCCTCCGTTTCAGGCGGGACGCCGGTCCGCTTCGCCCGGTTCGGATAGATTGCCGGAACGAGCTCCCGCAGGACGATGGGATGAGCAGTGACAGACCAGCCACCGCCGTACGACACGCCCTACGGGCAGCCTCCCGGCACGCCCCCGCCGTCCGGGTACGGTCAGCCCCCCGGATACGGGCAGCCGCCTCCGGGGTACGGGCCGCCGCCCGGCGGGGCCCAGCCTCCCGGCGGGGGGCAGCCGCCGCCGTACGACCCGCGCTACGGGTACGGCCCGCCCGGCGTCCCGTACGGCCCCGGTCAGCCGGTCGCCGGTGAGGACACCACGTGGGCGATGATGGCCTACCTCGGGACGCTGCTCCTCGGCTTCCTGGCACCGCTGATCATCTACTTCGTCAAGAAGCGGGAGTCGGCGTTCAGCCGCTTCCACGCGGCGCAGGCGCTCAACTACCAGCTCACGATCCTGATCCACCTGGTCGTGCTGTGCGCGGCGTTCATCCCGCTGGCGATCGTGTTCGACAACCCGGTGTGGCTGGTGCCGCTGATCCTGCTCTACGTCGTGGACGGGCTCGGGCAGTGGGTGTTCCTGATCCTGGGCGCGGTGAAGGCGGGCAAGGGCGCCTACTACAGGTTCCCCGCCTTCTTCTGCCTCCCCATGATCAAGTGACGGGGAGGTAGGTCCGCGCGTACTCGTCCAGGACGGGCAGCACGTCGTCCCGTTCCCCGGCGGGCACGCGCAGGACGACCTCCTCGATCCCCAGCGAGGCGAAGTGGTCGAGCTTCTCCCGGCTGGGGACCGTCCCGAACGGCACGACCGGGACGGGCTCCCGCCCGGCGGCGGCGCACGCCTCGCGCAGCGCGGGCAGCGCCGCGCGGATCCCGGCGCCGCCGATCGGCATCCAGCCGTCGCCGTACTCGGCGACGTGCGCGAACAGGGTGGGGCCGGGCGCGCCGCCGAGCAGCACCGGGATCCGCGCGGCGGGCTTGGGCCAGCTCCAGGACGCCTCGAACGCGACGAACTCCCCCTTGAACGACGCCTCCTCCGCCGTCCACAGCTCGCGCATCGCCAGCACGTGCTCGCGGACCACGGCGCGCCGCCGCTTCCAGGGGACGCCGTGATCGGCGGCCTCCTCGGCGTTCCAGCCGTACCCGACGCCGAGGGTGAAACGGCCGCCGGCGATCCGGTCGAGGGTGGCGATCGCCTTGGCGGTGACGATGGGGTCGCGCTGGGCGGGCAGCGACACGCCCGTTCCGAGCCGGATCCGCTCGGTGACGGCGGCCGCGGCGGCCAACGCGATCAGCGGGTCGGTGGTGCGTGCGTACTCCTCGGGCAGCCGGTCCACGCCCGTCGGCGGCGGCGTCCGCCGGGACACCGGGATGTGGGTGTGCTCGGGGACGTACAGCGAGGCGAACCCGCGCTCCTCCGCGGCGGCGGCCAGCTCGTGCGCGCTGATGGTGCGGTCGGTCGTGAACAGCGTGATCCCCAGCCTCATGGCCGCCACCCTAGCCACCAAGCGATTGCTCAGCCGATCCGGGCGACCGCCCGTACCGGGGCGCCGTCGCCGTCCAGCCGGATCGGGAACAGCGACACCTCCACCGCGCGGCCCGCGCCCTGCGCCGCCAGCAGCCGGTCCAGCCCGGTGAGGTTCTCGGCGATCACCGCGTGCGCCCCGCACAGCACGCGGTGCGCGTCCAGCGAGAAGTCCCCGTCCCCGGGCGGCGGCGTGCGGTCCACGCTCAGCGCGTCGATCCCGACCGTCCGGACGCCCGCCGCCACGATCGCCTCGGCGGTCTCGGCCGACGGGTACGGATGCGCGAGGTACTCCGCGCTCCCCCAGTGACGCGACCAGCCCGTCGCGATCAGCAGCACGGTCCCCGGCGCCAGCCCCGCCGGCAGCACCTCGGGCCCGATCGCCGCGCGGGGCGGCAGCCCGCGCGCGTCGGCGACCACCGCCGGGCCGGTGAACCGGTCGAGCGGCAGCCGCTCCAGGCCCGGCAGGCCGTCGTCCACGTGGTACGGGGCGTCCACGTGCGTCCCGGTCTGCGAGCCCATGTGCAGGCGCCGCACGTTCACCCCGGAGTTCGTCACCGTGAGCGCGGGCGCGACCACCACCTCGGGATCGCCCGGGTACACCGGCATCCCCGACACGACCGGGACCGACAGATCGACCAGCTCAACCGCCATGCCGCCGATTATCCCGCCGTCCCCGGCCTCCGGTAGCGTTGGCGCGTGCTGCCGCTTGTGACCGCCGTCCGCTACGTGACACCGCTGCGCGAGGGCGGGTCGCTGCCGGGCGTCGTCGAGGCCGACGACCTCGGCACCTACGTGATGAAGTTCCACGGCGCCGGGCAGGGCCGCAAGGCCCTGATCGCCGAGGTGATCGCGGGCGAGCTGGCCCGCCGGCTCGGGCTCCGGGTGCCCGACCAGGTGATCATCGAGCTGGACCCGGTGATCGGCCGGCACGAGCCCGACCCCGACGTCCAGGACCTGCTCAAGGCCAGCACCGGGCGCAACCTCGGCGTCGACTTCCTGCCCGGCTCGCTCGGCTTCGACCCGCTGGGCTGGTCGCCGGACGCGCTGTTCGCGTCCCGCGTGCTGTGGTTCGACGCGTTCATCGGCAACGTCGACCGCAGCTGGCGCAACCCCAACATGCTGGTCTGGCACGGCGACGTCTGGCTGATCGACCACGGCGCCAGCCTCTACTTCCACCACGCCTGGCGGAACGCCGCGAAGGTCTTCGCCGGCGCCTACGACGTGGGCGACCACGTCCTCACCCCCTGGGCGGCCAAGCTCGCCGACGCGGAGGCCGAGCTGCTCCCCAAGGTCACCGAGGACCTGCTGCGCGAGGTCGTCGGCCTCGTCCCCGACCTGTGGCTGGAGAACGAGCCCGGCTTCGACACGGTGGACGCCCTCCGCGACGCCTACGTCGAGCTGCTGGCCGGGCGCGCGGCCGCCCCGCGCGAGTGGCTGCCCGAGCTGTCGGTCAGCCACCGCCGTCCCGACACCGGCGCGCGGCGCGGCGACAACCGTCCCGGCTGGCTGGGAGGCCCCAAGTGAGCCCGAAAGGCAGCAGTATGAGGGAGCCGGAGGGGCGCCCGGAGGCGCCCCGCAGGCGACCGGGGAACACCGTTTTCGAGTATGCCGCGTTGCGCGTCGTGCCCCGGGTCGAGCGGGGGGAGGCGATGAACGTCGGTGTCGTCGTGTACTGCCGGGCGCTCGACTTCCTCGGCTGCCGGAGCCACCTGGACGAGCCGCGCCTGCGCGCCCTCGACCCCGGTCTCGACCTGGACGGCGTGCGGGCCGCGCTGCGGGCGGTGGACGCGCTGTGCTGCGGCGGAGAGCGGGCCGGGCAGGCGGCGGCCGAGCCGCAGGGCAGCCGGTTCCGCTGGCTGACCGCGCCGCGCAGCACGATCGTCCAGCCGGGGCCCGTGCACGCGGGCCTCACCGGCGACCCGGCCGCCGAGCTCGACAGGCTGCTGGACCTGCTGGTGAAGTAGCCCCCCAGGATCCCGGGGCCTTCAGTCCCATTCCCAGCGCATGCCGTGGTAGCCGGCCGCCACGCCGAACTCGATGAAGTGGACGCTGTGGTAGCTGGACGGCCGCAGGTCCGCGGCGTCCTTGAGGGCGGTCTGCGCGTCCGGGCGCCAGGTGCGGTAGCAGCGGGCCGGCAGCGCCGCCGGATGGAAGCGCACCTCCATCAGGAACTCGTGCTGCGGAGTGCGGAACCCGCGGCCCTCCTCCGCCACCGGCGGGCCCGTGCCGTCGAACCCGAAGCCGTACTCCAGCAGGTACGTCTCGCCGCGGCCGAGCGCCCGGTCGAACAGCAGCTCCGCCGCGATCAGCCCGCTGGCCGCGTCCACCCGGACCCGGCCGAACCGGCAGCCGCGGGCCGTCCGGGACGAGGGCAGCAGCCCGTGCGGATGGTGGTAGACGGCGATCCAGCGGTCCACACCGCGCTGCTGCGCCTGGTACACCGCCCGGCTGCGCACCTCGCGCAGCTCCCGGCGGGGGCCGATGGTGTGCTGGTCGTGCAGGCTGAGGCCGGTCAGCCGGCGCTCGCCCGGCTCGCCGATCTCCTCCATCAGATCGCGCACGCCCGGCTCGGGGCACAGCTCCTCCACCGGCAGCCACGGGCCGGCCGCCCGCTCGGAACCCGGCCGCAGCAGGGTGACCAGCGAGTGCCGGGGCAGGCCGAGGATCATCTCCAGCGCCCGCACGGCGCGCAGCGAGTCGGCGCGCTCGGGCCGCGTCCGGCCGCGCTGCCAGTAGCTGAGCGTGGACAGGCTGACCGCGATGCCCTGCTCCTCCAGCCGGCGGCGCAGCGCCTCCAGGCTGAGACCGCGGGCCTGGATCGCCGCGTGCAGGGCGACGTTGAACGGGCCGTACTGCAGCATCTGGAGGAGATCGTCCTCCGTGGCGCTCTGCACCGCTATCGCCTCCGGATCGCGTCCGGCCGGCCCCCGTGATCGGCCTTGACAACAGCAGTTGGAACTTCCGGGCTCAATGTAAGGCCACCGGCTCACAAAACCAATGGGCAACTTTCTACAACACCGGGGCCCGCCGCCGGCCTCAGTCCCACTCCCACTCGACGCCGACGATCCCTCGCCGCACGTCGCCCAGCGCCAGGTGGGCGCTGCCCGAGGAGCCGATCCACAGCTCCGCCAGCCGCCGCGGCGGCGCGCCCGCGCCCTCCCGCGCGTACCCGTAGCAGCGCGCCGGGAGCGTCTCGGTGTGGAACTGCACGACGGCGAGATAGTCGCGGACCGGGCGCGGGAACCGCCGCTCGTAGCCCTCCCCCGGGCGGGCCAGCTCGTACTCGATCACCGCGGTGTCCCCGGCCGCCAGCACCCGGTCGAAGATCAGCTCGAAGCCGGCGAGGCCGTCGCCCCCGTCGCGGCCGGCCGCCGCCTCGGCACGGACCCGGCCGGAACGGCAGTAGCGCAGCCCGGTGAGCCCCGGCTCCGCGCCGCGCACCGGGTGGACGCGCACGACCCGGTCGATGTCGTCGCCGGTCGCCCGCAGCACCTCCCGCACGGCCAGCGAGCGGGGCCGCCGGTCCGGGCCCAGGCGGTAGACGTCGTGGACGCTCAGCCGTTCCAGGCGGTGGTCGCCGGAACGATCCAGCTGACCGACCACGCGCGCGTACCGCTCGGGGTCGGCCCACAGGCCGGGGGCGCTCTCGGGCGGGCCGGGCGGCAGCGGCGGCAGGGCGCCGCGCCCGGGGGCCGTCGCCGGCACCGGATCGTCCAGCAGCGCGGTCAGCGTCCCCGCCGGGACGTGCAGGATCTCCTCCAGCGTGGCGACCACGGCGCGCGAGCGCGGCCGGCTGCGGCCGCGCTGCCAGTAGCTCAGCGACGCCACGCTGACCGTGAGGCCGCGCAGGGCGAGCCGGTGGCGGATCCGCTCCAGGGTCAGGCCGCTGGCCTGGATGGCCTGCCGCAGCGCCCCGGCGAACTCCACGGGCGGATTTTAGCGGCCCGCCCCTAGAAGAGCACCGACATGAAGGTGTCGATCTCGGTGAAGCCGACCCGCCGGTACGTGGCGCGCGCCCGGGTGTTGAAGTCGTTGACGTACAGCGAGACCGACGGCGCGACCGACCTCAGCGCCTCCTCCACCAGGGCCGCCATGCCGTTCACCGACAGCCCCTGGCCGCGCAGGTCGGGCGGCACCCACACGCCCTGCACCTGGCAGGCGTACGGGGTGACGGCGCCGATCTCGGCCTTGAACATCACCCGGCCGTCCTCGATCCGGGCGAACGCCCGGCCCGCCCTGATCAGCTCCGCGACCCGGGCCCGGTAGAGGACGCCGCCGTCGCCCGAGTTCGGGGAGACGCCGACCTCCTCGGTGAACATCGCCACGCAGGCCGGGTAGACGATGTCGAACTCGTCCATCCGCACCGGCCGGACCCGGTGGTCGGCGGCCACGGGCGGCATCGTCGAGGTGGCCATCACCGGCTGCGCCGTCCGGATCGCCCGCGGCGGGCCCCAGTAGGGGGCGAGCATGTCCCACAGCTCGCCGACCGACTCGACCGGCCCGACGATGGACGAGCACCGGCGGCCCTGGGCCTGCGCCCGCTCGGCGAACGCCCGCACGGCGTCGGAGGTGGCGGCGACGGGCACCAGGTTGGCGCCGGAATAGCACAGCGACGCCAGCCGCCCGTCCCGCATGTAGCCCCACATCTGGGCGCCCAGGCGGCGGGGGTCCAGCCCCGCGGCGTGGACGCGGGAGCTGACGAACACGTTCGCGACCGGGTCGGCGTCCAGAATGGCCAGCGCCTCCGCCCGGTGCCGGTCGTCCAGTACGCGTACCGGCAACGACCCCAGCATCCGCATGGCTACCGGACCCGGCACGGGACGGGAGACGGCATGGTCGTCTCGGCTTTCAGCACCACGCTCACAAGCCTATGACGTTCCCTCCGAGCGCGCGCCAACCGCCTCCCTTACCGGGCGGTATCAACGGCCGCGCCGCCGCGGTGGCCCGTTCCGGCCGCGGGACCGCCCCGCTTGGCCTTCCCGGCCGCGGGCGGCGGGCCCGCGGGGCAGGACGCGTCCGGGCCGGGGCGGGCGGCGGGCAGCGTGCCGTCGCGGAAGTAGGCCGCCACGGCGCCGTCCAGGCACGCGTCGCCGTTCATCGTGATCCCGTGGTTCCCGCCCCCGGACTGCACGACCAGCCGCGAGGTCGGGAAGAGCCGGTGCGTCTCCCGGGCGCCCTCGTACGGCGTGGCGGCGTCCTCCGTTGCCTGGAGGAGCAGGATCGGCGGCGTTCCGGGGCCGCCGCGCACGTCCGGGCGGGGGCCGCCCTGGACCGGCCAGAACGCGCAGGGCGCGTTGTACCAGGCGTTGCTCCACGTCTCGAAGCGGTACCCGGACCGGTAGAGCCGCCAGTTGTCGCGGTGCCAGGTCTCCCAGTCGCGGGGCCAGGCGGCGTCCCGGCACTGGACGGCGTTGTAGACGGCGTAGTTGTTCTGCTCCAGCCAGGTCGGCGGCTTCCACTCCTTCAGCAGCGGGCCCGCGTCCTTCTCGCGGGCGTACGCGGCGAGGGCGCGGGCGTGCGCGGGCCACGTCTGGTCGATGTAGCCGTTGATCAGGAACAGGTCGTCCAGCTCGCTCGCGCCGAGCCTCCCCTTGGCGGGCCTGGCCTTGAGCGCCGCCCTCGCCTCGGCGTACGAGGCGGCGACGGCTTCCCGGGTGCCGCCGAGCCCGTAGGTCTCGTGGTGGCGCGCGATCCAGGAGAAGTACGTCCCGATGCGCTTCTCGAACGCGACGTTCTGGTCGAGGTTGTTGGCGTACCAGACGCCGCTGGGCTTGACCACGCTGTCGAGCACCATCCGCCCGACGCGCCGCGGGTAGGCGGTCGCGTAGGCGGCGCCGAGGTACGACCCGTACGAGTAGCCGGCGAAGTGGAGTTTCTCCTGCCCGAGCGCGGCGCGGATCGCGTCCAGGTCGCGCACCCAGGCGCGGGTGCCCATGTGCGGGAGCAGCCGGCCGTGCTTGGCGCCGCAGTCGGCGGCGTACCTGCGCGCCCGCTCCCGCCAGGCTTCCTCCTCCGCGCGGTTCGCGGGGATCGTGTCGGCCCTGGGGCGGCCCGGGTCCTGGTAGGTGGTGTCGCAGACCATGGCGGGCCTGCTGGCGCCGACGCCGCGCGGGTCGTACCCGATCCAGTCGTAGCGGCCCGCGACGTCCTTGGGCAGCGCGCCGGTGAAGAGCTTCGGCATGTCGCGGCCGTGCGCGCCGGGGCCGCCGCGGTTGAGCAGGACCGCGCCCTGCGAGCGCGCCGCGGTGTGCCGGGCCCGGGTCAGCGCCAGGGTGATCTTCTCGCCGGCCGGCCGGTCGTGGTCGAGCGGGACGCGGAGGGCCCCGCACTCCAGCCCTCTGAGGCCGCCTCCCAGGAGCCGGTCCTTCGCCGGGCACGGCTTCCAGGCGATCCGCGGCGCCGCGGCGGCGGCGGTGCGGGCGGTGTCGGCGGTGTCGTCCAGCGCGGCGGCGGGCGCGGAGAGGGGCGCGGCGGCGAGGGCGGCGGCGGCCGCGGCCATCCCGGCGGCGGTCGTCTTCAGGGCGTTCGGCACCAGCGTTTTCTACCGGTCCGGGGGCCGCCCGTCCCGCACCCCCGGGTTCGCGCGATTCCCCGTGATACCCGGGGTTTTCCGGCTTCTTCCGGTACTCCCCCGATATGGCGAACCGCCGGTGCGCTTCCCCGGCGCACCGGCGGTCCGGCTCATCGTGCGAGGGCTACGGACGGCCGATGAGGACGTCCTTGCCCTGCCCCTTCCCGGCGGCCTTGAGGGCGTTGGGGTCGGGGTCGTTCAGGGCGGGCAGCGCGTCGCAGGACACGTCGGCGCCGTTCCCGGGCCTGCGGGGCGCGAGCGTCCCGTCGGCCAGGTACGCGGCGACCTTGTCGTCCAGGCAGGCGTTGCCGTTGAGCGTGTTGCTGTGGGTCTTGCCGCCCCGCTCGGCGAGCAGCGTCGCGGACGGGAACAGCTTCCGCATCTGCGGGCCGCCGGAGTACGGCGTGGCGGCGTCCAGCGTGGACTGCACCAGCAGGAACGGCGCGACCCGCCCGCGCGCGTCGCCCAGCTTCACCGCCTTGCCGGCCTTGGCGCCCCAGTAGTGGATGGGCGCGTTGAACCAGGTGTTGGACCAGCTGTTGAAGCGGATTCCGCTCGCGTACTGGCGGGCCGCGTCGCGGTGCCAGGTCTTCCACTTGGGCGGCCACGGCGCGTCCACGCCCTGCACGGCCAGGTAGACGGCGAGGGAGTTGTCGCCGCCGCCCTCGCTGACCCACTCCAGCAGCGGGGCCGGGTCCTTCTCGGTCACCCACGCGGAGAGGATCTGCGCGAACGGGATGTAGTACGCGGTGTTGTACCCGGCGCTGAGCATGATGTCGTCCAGCTCGGACGGGCCGATCTTGCCGCCGATCGGGGCCTTCTCGGCGGCCGCGCGGGTCCTGTAGTAGGTCGCCTCGACCTGCTTCGCGGTCGTGCCCAGGTGGTAGATCGAGTCGTGCTTCGCGACCCAGCCCCACCACAGCTTCATGTTCCGCTCGAACGCCTCGTTCTGGCGGAGCTGGCCCTCGTACCAGACGTTGCGGGAGTCGACGTTGCCGTCCCAGACCATCCGCTTCACGTTGCCGGGGAACATGGTGGCGTAGGTGGCGCCGAGGTACGTCCCGTACGAGAAGCCGTAGTAGCTGATCTGCGGAGCGCCCAGCGCCTTGCGGATCGCGTCGACGTCGCGGGCCGAGTTCGTGGTGCGCATGTGCGGCAGCATCCAGCCGAACTTCTTCTGGCACGCGTCGGCGTACGCCTTGGAGCGGGCCAGCCAGACCTTCTCCTCCTTGGCGTTCGCGGGGACGTAGTCCGGGCGCGTCGGGTCGGAATGGCCGGGCACGCAGCTGATCGCGGGCTTGCTGGACTCCACGCCGCGCGGGTCGAAGCCGATGATGTCGTAGCGGGCCGCGACCTCCTTGGGCAGCCAGGACGCCAGCCCGCCGGACAGGTACAGGCCGCTGCCGCCGGGACCGCCCGGGTTGCCCAGCAGGACGCCCTGGTAGTTGGCCCGGTCGGTGGCCTTCACCCGGGACACCGCGACGGAGATCTTGCGGCCGTCCGGCTTCCCGTAGTCGAGCGGCACCTCGACCTGGCCGCACTCGGCGTTCTTCAGGTAGGCGCCGCCGGTCACGTCCGTGGGGCAGGCGCCCCAGGCGATGCTCGACGCCGCGGCCGGGGCCGCGGTCCGCGCGGGCGCCACGCCGGCGGAGACGGCGGCGGCCGTGCCGCCCACCCCCACCGCCGTGGCCGCCGTGATGAGAACGAGCCTCTTCACCGAACCCCCTCGATCACCGGTGGCACGCCAACGCCCGCGCCGCGGGTCGGGCGCGCGATCGGTGGGAGCCGCTCCGGTAAGAGCGATATGTACGATCGGTGGAGATTGTTGCGCTTGGTCCCGCGAGAACGGCAGGGGCTGTCGTCAGTGGATGCGAAATCGTGACAACCTTCGCGGAACTCGGCAATACGGCTCGAACGTTCCACCGCGTCCGGGCGTCTCAGGCCGTCGCGTGCATGGCGAAAGGCCCCCGGGTCTCCCCAGGGGCCTTCGGTGAAGCGGGCGGGCGCGGGCACGAAGCGGGCCGCGCGCCTCGGGTCAGCTGACGACGACCTCCGCGCCGGGGCCGGAGACCGTGCCGTCCTCGCCGATCTCGATGCCCATCTCCTCGGCGATCCGCATCGCCTCCTCGATCAGCGTCTCCACGATCTGCGCCTCGGGCACCGTCTTGACGACCTCGCCCTTGACGAAGATCTGGCCCTTGCCGTTGCCGGAGGCCACGCCCAGGTCGGCCTCGCGGGCCTCGCCCGGGCCGTTCACGACGCAGCCCATGACGGCCACCCGCAGCGGGACCGGGAAGTCCTTGAGCCCGGCGGTGACCTGCTCGGCCAGCGTGTAGACGTCGACCTGCGCGCGCCCGCAGGACGGGCAGGAGACGATCTCCAGGCCGCGCTCGCGCAGTCCGAGGGACTCCAGGATCTGGTTGCCGACCTTGACCTCCTCGACCGGAGGCGCCGACAGCGAGACGCGGATCGTGTCGCCGATGCCCTGGCTCAGCAGCGCGCCGAACGCCACCGACGACTTGATCGTGCCCTGGAAGGCCGGGCCGGCCTCGGTGACGCCCAGGTGCAGGGGGTAGTCGCAGGCGGCGGCCAGCTGCCGGTACGCCTCGATCATCACCACCGGGTCGTTGTGCTTGACCGAGATCTTGATGTCGCGGAAGCCGTGCTCCTCGAACAGCGAGCACTCCCACAGGGCCGACTCCACCAGCGCCTCGGGGGTGGCCTTGCCGTACTTCTCCAGCAGCCGCTTGTCCAGCGAGCCGGCGTTGACGCCGATCCGGATCGGCACGCCCGCGTCCGACGCGGCCTTGGCGATCTCGCCGACCTTGTCGTCGAACTTCTTGATGTTGCCGGGGTTGACGCGGACGGCCGCGCACCCGGCGTCGATCGCCGCGAAGACGTACTTGGGCTGGAAGTGGATGTCGGCGATCACGGGGATCGGCGACTTGCGGGCGATGGCCGGCAGCGCGTCGGCGTCGTCCTGCGAGGGGCAGGCGACCCGGACGATCTGGCAGCCCGACGCCGCCAGCTCGGCGATCTGCTGCAGCGTGGAGTTGACGTCGGCGGTCAGCGTCGTGGTCATCGACTGGACGGAGACGGGGGCGTCCCCGCCCACCGGGACGTTGCCCACCATGATCTGCCGGGACGCGCGGCGCGGCACCGCAAGGCGCGGCGCGCCCTGCTCGTCCCCCTTGCCGCGGACGGCCGGAATTCCGAGTGAAACGCTCATCCCTCTCCCTAAAAATGACCCTTCGCCTACCCTAAGCGCCCCGGGGCCATGGCGTGACGCGGACGGCGGTCACACCCGGATACATTTCGCTGCCGATCGATTACCGGGAGTGAACTATTCAGGTAGGCGGAGCGGATTGATCAGGTCCGCGAGGATGAGCAGCAGGCCGAGGCCGATCAGCAGCAGGACCGCCACGTACGTGACGGGCATCAGCCTGGTGATGTCCACCGTGCCCGGATCGGGGCGGCCGCGCAGCCGGGCCACGAGGGCGCGCGACCGCTCGTACGCGACGATCGCCAGGTGCCCGCCGTCCAGCGGGAGCAGCGGGATGACGTTGAGCGCTCCCAGGAAGATGTTCACCGAGACGACAAGTGACAGATACAGGACGAGCTTGTCCTGCCAGGAGCCGTCGGAGGCGAAGATCTGGCCGGACACGTCCGTCGCGCCGACGACGCTGCCGACCTGCCCGCCGGGGGTGCTGCCGCGGTCGGCGGAGAACAGGTCGGGGATCGCGGCGGGCAGGCCGGCCAGGGCCTCCCCGATGCCGGCGACCGTGCGGCCGATGACGCGGGAGGCGAAGACGGCCGCGTTCACCGGGCCGGCCCGCTCGTAGCGCTCGCCGACGACCCTGGACGACATGCCGAGGAACGGCTCGCCGCCCGCCGAGCCCAGCCGCGCGTGCAGCGTGACCTGCCGCGCGGTCCCGCCGGCCGGCCGTTCCACGACGATCGGGACGGTCCGGCCGGGACGGGCCGCGCCGATGGCGCTCCGCAGCTGCGCCCAGTCGGCGACGCGCGTGCCGTTGAAGACGGTCACCCGGTCCCCGGCGCGCAGCCCGGCCGCGGCGGCGGGCGAGGGCGGGTCGCCCTCGCGGCAGGCGGCCTGCGTGTTCGCCGGGACGCACGGGCTGACCTGGTCGACCGTCGCGGTGGCGGTGCCCGGCACGCGGATGCCGATGGCCATCGCCATCAGCATGAGCAGCAGGAACGCGAACACGAAGTTGATCACCACGCCGGCGCCGATCACGATGGCGCGGCGCCCGGCGGGCTGCCGGTAGAAGGCGCGCGGCCGGTCGGCCTCGTCGATCTCCTCCAGCGAGGTGTAGCCGACGATCCTGACGAAGCCGCCGAGCGGGATCGCCTTGATCCCGTACTCGGTCTCGCCGCGCCGGCGGGACCACAGCGTGGGGCCGAAGCCGACGAAGTACTGCGTGGCCTTCATACCGAACCGCTTGGCGGTCAGCAGGTGCCCCGCCTCGTGCAGCATGACCGACACCAGCAGCGCGGCGACGAACGCGAGCGCGCCGAGGAGGAAGGCCATCCGCCCTCCCCTCGGCAGCCGCGTGCCCGGCGGGGCCGGCCGGTCAGGCCAGGCCCGTGATCTCCCTGGTCCTGGCGCGGGCCCACGCGTCGGCCGCCAGGACATCGTCCAGCGTCAGCCCGGTCGGGCCGTCTGAGCCGCCCGCGCCGTGCTCATCCACTACCCGCGCGACCGTGTCGACTATCCCCAGGAACGGCAGCCGTCCCGTGCGGAACGCCTCCACGCACTCCTCGTTGGCGGCGTTGTAGACGGCGGGCGCGGTGCCGCCGGTCTCCCCGACCCGCGCGGCCAGCGCCACGGCCGGGAACGCCTCCTCGTCCAGCGGGAACAGCTCCCACGTGTGCGCCTTCGTCCAGTCGACGCCGGGCGCGGCGTCCGGGACGCGGTCCGGCCAGTCCATCCCGAGCGCGATCGGCAGCCGCATGTCCGGCGGGCTGGCCTGGGCGAGCGTCGAGCCGTCGGTGAACTCCACCATCGAGTGGATCACCGACTGCGGGTGCACCATCACCTCGATGCGGTCGAACGGCACGTCGAACAGCAGGTGCGCCTCGATCACCTCCAGGCCCTTGTTGACCAGGGTCGCGGAGTTGATCGTGACGACCGGGCCCATGTCCCAGGTGGGGTGGTTCAGCGCCTGCTCGGGCGTCACGCCGGTGAGCTCCGCGCGGGTACGGCCGCGGAACGGGCCGCCGCTGGCGGTCAGCACCAGCCGCCGCACCTCGTCGGCGCGGCCGCCGCGCAGGCACTGGGCCAGCGCCGAGTGCTCGGAGTCCACCGGGACGATCTGGCCGGGCCGGGCGCGCTCCTTGACCAGCGGCCCGCCGACGATCAGCGACTCCTTGTTGGCGAGCGCGAGCGTGCGGCCGGCGTCGAGGGCGGCCAGCGTCGAGGCCAGCCCGAGCGCGCCGGTGACGCCGTTCAGGACCACGTCGCAGGGCATCGCGGCGACGTCGGCGACCGCCTCGGGGCCTGCCACGATCTTGGGGATGGCGTACTCGCCGGCGGCGTACCCGCGCTTGCGGGCCTCGGCGTAGAAGGCCAGCTGGAGGTCCTGGGCGGCGGACGCGCGGGCCACCGCGACCACCTCGGGACGGAACTCCAGCGCCTGCTCGGCCAGCAGGTCCACCCGGCCGCCGCCGGCCGCCAGCCCGGTCACCCGGAACCGCTCCGGGTTGCGGCGGATCACGTCGAGGGCCTGGGTGCCGATCGATCCGGTCGAGCCGAGGATCGCCACGTCGCGGCGGGCGGGTGGCTGCGGGGACGGGGAGGCGCCGGCGCGCGTAGAAGGCATCACCCGCCCATTGTCGGCCATCGCCGGGGCCGGCCGCCGCGCGCGCCGCGACCTGCGGCGACGGCCAAAGGTGCGGAACGGGACCCGGTCCTTTGGCGATGTCTGCCACTAGCCGCCCGACAGAACACGAAATTACGGTCCGCTCACGGACGGATACTCCATTCCGCCCTCCCCCGGACACTTCGGAGATCTCATGAAACGCTCCCTCCGCCCCAGGGTCATGGTTCTCTCCACTCTGGGCGGCGCCGTACTGGCGCTGCCGCTGCTCGCCGCCCCCGCGCAGGCGGCCCCCGCCGCGCCGTCCCCCTCGCCGCAGGCACGGACGCAGGCGGCGGGCGAGGCGGCGCAGAAGCGCGTCACCGGCTACTGGACGCGCGACCGCATGAGGTCGGCCACCCCGATGGAACGCCTGTTCCGCGCGGCGGAGAAGCGGTCGGGCGGGGACGCCGTGCGCCGCGGCCTGGAGCAGGTGCTGCCGCCCTCCGCCCGGGCCCTGCCCAGCACCGGCGACACCTGGACGGGCGGCGGGGCGGTCGCCCGCACCGCCGGCCGCGTCTTCTTCACCTACCAGGGGCGCGACGCGTCCTGCTCCGGCGACGCGGTCACCAGCGCCAACCGCAGCACGGTGATCACCGCCGGGCACTGCGTGAAGCTGGACGGCGCCTGGCACACGAACTGGGTGTTCGTGCCGGGCTACAAGGACGGCGACCGGCCGCACGGCACCTGGACGGCCCGGCAGACCCTCGCCACCCCGCAGTGGACCGCGACCGAGGACATCAGCTACGACGTCGGCGCCGCCGTCGTCAACCCCCTGGACGGCCGCGCCCTCGTCGACGCGGTCGGCGGGCAGGGCATCGCGTTCAACCAGCCGCGCCGCCAGACCATGTACGCCTTCGGCTACCCGGCGGCGGCCCCCTACGACGGGTCCACGCTCACCTACTGCAGCGGCCGCGCCATCAACGACCCGCTACTCAGCAGCGGCATCGGCCTGGCCTGCGACATGACCGGCGGTTCCAGCGGCGGCCCGTGGTTCCTCGGCTTCGACGAGGCGACCGGCAGCGGCGTCCAGAACTCGGTCAACAGCTTCAAGTACAACTTCCTGCCGATGTACATGTTCGGCCCCTACTTCGGCGCCGACGCGCAGAACCTCTACAACAGGGCGCAGTCCGCGTAGCCGGATCAACGGAAAGAGCGGACTCGATCACGCGATGTGAGGGAGACTCGGTCACTCGCGTTCCGTTCGTGACGCGGCCGGTACCGGCGGCCGGAGCACCCCGCGCTCCGGCCGTCC
Source organism: Actinomadura sp. 21ATH (assembly GCF_041951345.1). Classification (NCBI taxonomy): domain Bacteria; kingdom Bacillati; phylum Actinomycetota; class Actinomycetes; order Streptosporangiales; family Thermomonosporaceae; genus Actinomadura; species Actinomadura sp. 21ATH. Next base: position 75,571 of record NZ_JBGNUR010000007.1, read on the forward strand.
CGGTACGGCCGCCTCACCGGCGCCGCAGGCCGCGGAGCCGTCCAGCGCCGCGCCGTCCACCGCGAGATCGCCGGCCGCTGGGCCGTCCCCGTCCCGGTGGAGGGGCAGCCGCAGGATGAGGCGGGCGCCGCGCTCGCTGGGCCCCACGTACAGGCGGCCGCCGTGCGCCATCACGATCTCGCGGGCGACCGCCAGGCCCAGCCCGCTGCCGCCGGCGGCCCGGCTGCGCGCCGAGTCCACCCGGGCGAACCGCTCGAAGATCCGCTCCCGGTCGCCCGAGGCGATCCCGGGCCCGTCGTCGCGGACCTCCAGCACCGCCTCGCCGGCGTCCGCGGCCAGGCACACCTCGATGCCCTCGCGCGCGTACCGCTCGGCGTTGCTGAGCAGGCTCACCAGCACGCGGCACATCTGGAGCCGGTTCACCCGCACCGCCACGCCCTCCTCCAGCCGGCTGCGCACCGGCACCCGGTCCGAGCGGCCCGACAGCTCCGCGCGCACCAGGCCGGTCAGGTCCAGCGGCATGGCGACCGGCGCCGACCCCGCGTCGATGCGGGTCAGCGCCAGCAGGTCGGTCACTATCCGCTGCAGCCGCTCGGCGTCGCCCATCGCGTCCCGCAGCGTCCCCACCAGGTCCGTGCCGTCCGGGTCGGCCAGCGCCACCTCGAGCCGGGTGCGCAGGCCGGTGACGGGCGTGCGCAGCTCGTGCGAGGCGTCGGCGGCGAACTGGCGCTGCTGGTCGAACAGGCGCTCCAGCCGGTCCAGGGTCGCGTTGAACGTGCGGGCCAGCAGGGCGAGGTCGTCGTCGCCCGGCACCGCCACCCGCGCGCTGCCCAGCGGTCCGACCGCCGCGGCCTCGGCCGCCTCCGCCGCCAGCGCCCGTATCTCCCCGCGGCGGCGCCGGGCGCGGGCGGCCGCGCTCCGGTACGCCCTGATCCCCGCGCCGAGCAGCACGATCAGGACCAGGCACAGCCCGGCCAGCGCGACGGCGAGGACCGCGTCCCCGGGGAGGCGTTCGCCCGCCGCCGCGGGCGCGCCCGGAAGCGGAACGGCGGACGCCCACGGGAGGCGAGCGGAATCTCGTACCCGCATGCCTCCTTTGTATGTCCATAGCGCCAAATGGAAGGCAAAGTCCGGACCCGGGTCCCGCCCCGCCCGCGCCGCGATCCCCAAGCGGGGCTGGGCGAACGGCAGTCGATGATCGTCCCGGCCCGGCCATGACCCGTCCATGATCCGGCCGCGGATGCCCGTACCAGGTCCTTTGCCGCCATTTTCACTGGGAGTAACAGGAGCATCACTTTTCAGCGCCTATAAAGGATCCTGTGATGTCGGCTCCCGCCGTACAGGGGAGAAGGGCAATGAGCCAGACGGGCGAACCGCGGTTCGATGCCGGCGTGCTGAGCGCCGCGCAGCGCCAGGGCGACGCCTGCGTCGTCTGCCACAAGAAGTGGCCGCGGCCGCGACTGCGCGTGGGGCTGCTGCCCGACGGCCAAGGGGTGTTCGCGTGCGACGATTGCGCACCCGCCCTTCCGGCTCCCCGCGGGCCCGCCCGCCCGCCGGGGCCGACCACCCGAGCCGGACGCCCGCCGACCCGGCGGGCTCCGGTGGCGCCGGTCTCCGAGGAGGCCGGCGACTGGGAGATCTCTCCAGGAGGAAGGGTGACCCGGGCCATCGGGGGGAGGCCCGGGACCACCCGTCAAGGCGCGCCCGGCTGGGGGCGGCCGGGCGCGCCTATTTAACGTCCTCGCGGCTCAGTTCGCCGGCCTGCCCGCCGGCGTGCTCGCGGGCCTGCCGGACGGCTTGCCCGCCGGCTCGCTCTCCGCGCTCGTGGCCTCGTTCCAGGCCCGGGTCCACTCGGCGTAGTCGGTGCAGTCGCGCTTGCCGTCGCGGTCCCGGCCGCACTGCCGGGACGGCGTGTGCGCGAAGATCACCTTGTCGAGGTAGCCGCGGTCGCCGACGCGGTAGGCGTCGCAGAAGCCGGCGCCGAGGCGGTCGCCGGAGCACGCCTGCGGGTTGGCCGGGGCGACGCCCGACCACTCGGCCACCTGCTGCTGGACGTCCGGGGACGAGGTCCACTGGAGCCACTGGTACATGCAGTTCGGGTGCTCGGCGCGGGCGCCGATCATCCACGCCTTCATCCAGCCGGTGACCCCGCCGGACGGCACCACGCCCTGGACGGGCTTGCCGGCGCGGGTGAGCACGTCCACCTGGTACGGCCAGACCTGGCCCAGCGCGGCCCGCCCGCCGGCGAACGCGCTGACCGCCTCGGCCGGCTTCTCCCAGTACGCCGCGACGTGCGGGCGCTGCTCGGCGACCACCTTCGCGGCCGCGTCCAGTTGCTTGCGGGTCAGCGAGTACGGGTCGCCGATCTTCAGCTTGCGCCGCTCGCCCTTCAGGTAGAGCGCGGCCTCGGCGATCGCCAGCGGGCTGTCCCGCATGATGATCCGGCCGGAGAACCGCTTCGCCTGGGCGGGGTCGAAGAGCGCGGCCCAGTTCTGCGGGGCCGCGGTCGCGCGGGTGTCGTGCATGAGGAGGTTGGAGCCCCACACGTACGGGACGCCGTAGACCTTGCCGTCCTCCTTGAGGAGGTCGCGCAGCCGCGGTTCGAGCTTCTTGTAGCCGTCCACGAGGTTGGGGTTGACCGGGGTGATGTGGCCGTTGTCGATCAGCTGTCCGGCGACCTCGGGCGGGGCGGCGACGCCGTCGTAGGTCCGGCCCGGGTTCTGCATGAGGTCGGTCATCTCCTGGACGCCGTCGGCGACCTTCCAGCTGACCTTGCAGCCGGTGCGCTCCTCGAACGGCGTGACCCAGTCGACCCGGGGGTCCTTGCCGCCGTTCTCCAGGTCGTCGGCCAGCGTCACCAGGCTCAGCGAGCCCTCGCCGGGGCCGAGCGTGCTCGCCACCCGGACCGCCCCGGCCGGCCGGTCCGCCTCTCCGGCGTCCTCGCCGCCGCTGCACGCGCCGCCCAGCGCCAGGACCGCCGCCCCCGCGGCCAGCACCGCCACCGGCACCTTGGCCCTCAGCCTCATGTGGATGTCGCTCCCGCTCGCCTCGCCCACCGGGCCGTCCCCGTCGCGGACGCCCCGTCGGCGCAGCGTAGCGTCTCCGCCGCCGTGGCACGGCCCGCATCCGGCGGATCTCACGCCGCCGCGGGTTTCGCCACGACCGTCCCCCCAACCGTCACCGTGCCGTTTTCAGCCATTCCTCAATGCATTTTCCGGCCATTTGCGGACGGCCGTCCTCCGCGCGGAGGAAAAGAGACCGCCGCGGCCCGGGGGGACAGCGGGTGCTGGCGTCCGCGCCATACACGGAGGTTGCTGGAGAGGGATATGGCGCGGGCTACTGTCCGTCCCGGGGCCGCGGCGGCACCGGCGGGCGTGGCGAGGTTGGGGAACAGCGGATCACCTTGCAGTGCTGCCTGGCCACGCGATCGCCGGTACCCGGCCGAACGATGACGGTGTGATGCCCTCGAGACGGAGGAGATTCGAGGGCCGCCACGCGTCCTGCCGGGGGTCCCGTTCCGCCGGGCGGAGACCGTCGCCGGTCGCCGGCCGGGCGGGTTCGCCGGGCTGGGTGGGGTCGTCGGCGTGCTGGACCACCTCGATCCGTGCGATGAGCGTCTGGGGGGTCTCGGCCTCGACGAACCCGCCGTCGCGCTCCCGCGGCGGCAGCGCCCACCAGCGCCGGGTGAAGGGCCCGAACCAGACGGTCCACCCCGGGAAGCGCCGGCCGAGCGCCTGGGCCTCGGCCGTGTGGTGGTCGTCTGCGGTCATGGCGCGACTCTCCTGCGGACCCCGTCCGCCCCGGCCCGATCCCGGGCCGCGGCCTTTTTTATTTGCGTCTCCATTTAAAAGAGACAATCAGATTGTGGCGAACGCCACAGAAGCAGTCAACACTTGTAGCTATTATTTGTCGGACCCGCCGCGACGGAAATTGACGACGGAAATCTGCGGGCGGAAGAAAATTCCGGCGGCCGACCTGCGCGCGGGCGCTGGGGCCGTGACCCTTGCGCCCCGCGGACAACGGCCGTCACATTCGGCACGCTCGGTCGCGGCCGGGCCACGCGGCGTTCACCTTCCGGTCACCGGTGGCGCTTAGGGTGATGCCCCTTGTGACCGAGAACGATTCCCCGCGCCCGCCTGCCGCGCGGCGCCTTTCAACCATATTTAGTGGAATATGGGCGATTCGTCCGGGCGTGTCCCATCTGCCGTTCGTGGTGGCGCTCCTCGGCGGGGCCGCCGTCCGCTGCGTGGCCACGCTCGGCCACCCCGGCGTCCTGTGGTTCACCGGCGACTCCTACTTCTACCTGGGCCGCGCGCTGCGCCCCGAGCCCTCCCCCAGCAAGACGATCGGCTACTCGTTCCTGCTGCGGCTGCTCGAACCCGCGCACAGCCTCGCCCTGGTGGCCGTCCTCCAGCACCTCATGGGGCTGGCGGTCGCGGTGCTGGTGTACGCCCTGCTCCGGCGCGCCGGCCTGCCCGGCTGGGGCGCGACGCTGTGCGCGCTGCCGATCCTGTACGACGCGTACCAGATCCAGCTCGAGCACCTGCTCATGGCGGAGGCGCTGTTCACGTTCCTCATCGCCGCCGCGCTGGCGCTCCTCCTGTGGCGGACGCTGCCGTCCCGTACCGGGGGGACGGAGCCGCGCGGCCCCGCCTGGTGGATGGCGCTCGCCGCCGGGCTGCTGCTGGGGTACGCCGTGCTGGTGCGGTCGGCCGGGGCGCCGCTGATCCCGCTCGCCCTGCTGTTCCTGCTGCTCCGCCGCGGCGGGTGGCGGCCGGCCCTGGTGTTCGGCGCGGCGGCGGCCGCCCCGCTCGTCGCGTACGCCGTCTGGTTCCACTCGGTCCTCGGCTCGTACTCGCTCACCACCAGCGACGGCCTCTACCTGTGGGGGCGCACCGCCCCGTTCGCCGACTGCGCGCGGATGAGACCGCCGCCCCACCAGGAGGCGCTCTGCCTCGACCCGGAGCTGAGAGCGGCCGGCCACGCCCCCGGGCACCTCATCTGGCGGTCGGAGGCACCGCCCCGGATCCTGTACGAGAACGTCACCGACCCCGAGCACAACGCGACGCTGCGCGACTTCGCCGTCCGCGCGATCCTCGCCCAGCCCGGCGACTACCTGCGGACGGTCGGGGACGGCCTGGGCAAGGCGTTCAGCCCGAACCGCTTCCCGCACCCCACGGCCGCGACCGAGTCGCTCTACCACTTCCAGGACCAGCCGCAGATCTTCCCCGGCGGGCGCGGCTGGGGCGGCGAGGGCGGCACGGCGATGACGGACGCGGTCCGCTACGAGCGCTCCGTCCACCCCAACCGGGTCGTGCGGCCGCACGCCGACCGCATGGTCGCCTACCAGGAGTCCGTCCACCTGCCGGGGCCCGCGCTGGGGCTGCTGTTCGCCCTCGGCGCCGCCGGGATCGCGACCGCCCGCGGCCGCCGCGCCGCGCTGCTGGCCTGGGGCGGCGCGGCGACGCTGCTGGTGTTCCCGATCGCGAGCGCGGACTTCGACTACCGGTACGTGGTGCCCGCGATGCCGTTCGCGTGCCTGGCCGCCGGGCTCGCCGTCACGCGCGCCCGGCTCCCCCTGCGCCCCCGGCGGCCGGTCGTCACCCGTTCGTCGGGAAGCCCAGCCGCACCCCGCCGTGACTCGGATCCGGCCACCGTGCCGTGACCGCCTTGGTGCGCGTGTAGAAGTGCACGCCCTCCATGCCGTGCGCGTGGCTGTCGCCGAACAGCGACGCCTTCCAGCCGCCGAACGAGTAGTACGCCATCGGCACCGGGATCGGCACGTTGACGCCGACCATGCCGACCTCCACCTCGTTCTGGAAGCGGCGGGCGGCACCGCCGTCGCTCGTGAAGACGGCGGTGCCGTTCCCGTACGGGTTGGCGTCGAGCAGGTCCATCGCCTCCTCGTACGACCCGGCGCGCACCACCGACAGGACGGGACCGAAGATCTCGTCGCGGTAGGCGTCCATCTCGGGCGTGACGTGGTCGAGCACGGTCGGGCCGAGCCAGAAGCCGTCGCCGGGCGGCACGCTCTCGCGCCCGTCCACGGCCAGCACGGCGCCCTGGGCGACGCCGCCGTCCAGGTACGAGACGACCCTGTCGCGGTGCGCGCGGGTGACGAGCGGCCCCATGTCGGACCCGGGGTCGTCGCCGGGGCCGACCTTCAGCCGGGCGACGCGCTCCTTCACCTTCGCGACCAGCTCGTCGCCGACCGGGCCGACGGCGACGACCACGGAGATCGCCATGCAGCGCTCGCCGGCCGAGCCGAACCCGGCCGAGACCGCCGCGTCCGCGGCCAGGTCCAGGTCGGCGTCGGGCAGCACCACCATGTGGTTCTTCGCGCCGCCGAGCGCCTGCACGCGCTTGCCGGTACGGGCCGCGGTCTCGTAGATGTGGCGGGCGACGGGCGTCGAGCCGACGAAGCTGACCGCCTTGACGTCGTCGTGGTGCAGCAGCCCGTCCACCGCGGCCCTGTCGCCGTGCAGCACGTTGAAGACGCCGTCGGGCAGCCCCGCGTCGGCCCACAGCTCGGCGAGCCGCACCGACGCCGACGGGTCCTTCTCGGACGGCTTCAGCACGAACGTGTTCCCGCAGGCGATGGCCACCGGGAACATCCACATCGGCACCATCGCCGGGAAGTTGAACGGGGTGATCCCGGCGACGACGCCGAGCGGCTGCAGGATCGAGTACGCGTCCACGCCCGTCGACACGTTCTCCGAGAACCCGCCCTTGAGCAGGTGCGGGATGCCGCAGGCGAACTCGACGACCTCCAGGCCGCGGGCCACCTCGCCGGCCGCGTCCGGCACCACCTTGCCGTGCTCGGACGAGATGATCCGGGCCAGCTCGTCGCGGTGCCCGTCCACCAGCTCACGGAAGCGGAACATGATCTTCGCGCGCCGCGCCAGCGACGCGTCCCGCCACGCGGGGAACGCCGCCTTCGCCGCGGCGACCGCGGCGTCCACCTCGGCCGGCCCGGCGAAGTCGACCGTGCCCGCCAGGGTGCCGGTGGAGGGCTCGTAGAGGTCGCCCTGCCGGCCGGATGAACCGTTGAAGGGCTTCGCGCCGATCCAGTGGGTGACGTGCTTGCTCATGAGGCGTCCAGGGTTTCGAGGGAGGCGGTCAGGATGGCGAGACCCTCGGCGGCCTCGGCGTCGGTCAGGTTCAGCGGCGGCGCCATCCGCACGACGTTGCCGTACAGGCCGCCCTTGCCGACCAGCAGGCCGCGCTCGCGGCACGCCTCCATCAGGGCGGCGGCGGCGCGGGCGCCGGCCAGCTCGACGGCGAACATCAGGCCCTTGCCGCGCACGTCGCGGACGGCCGGCAGGCGTTCGGCGGCGGCGCGCAGCCCGCCGATGATCACGTCGCCCTGCTTGGCGGCGTTGGCCTGGAGGTCGTGCTCCAGCACGTAGTCCAGGGTGGCGTTGGCGGCCGCCATCGAGACCGGGTTGCCGCCGAACGTCGACAGCCCGACCGCGGGCAGCGCGTCCATCAGCTCGGCGCGCGCGACCACGCCGCCGACGGCGAAACCGTTCCCGAGCCCCTTGGCGAACGTCATCGCGTCCGGTGTCACGCCGTGGTTCTCGATGCCGAAGAAGCCCTGCCCGGTGCGGCCCCACGCGGTCTGCACCTCGTCGGAGACGAGGAGGATGCCGTACTCGTCCAGGACCTCCTTGTACGCGGCGTACAGCCCGTCCGGCGGCATCGTGAACCCGCCCACGCCCTGGATCGGCTCGGCGATCAGCGCGGCGACGTCGCCGCCCGCCGCCGTGGCCAGCACGTGCCGCAGGTCCTGCACGCACGCCTCGGTGTACGCCGCGTCGGACATGCCGGCGAACTGCGGCAGGTGGCGGTCGGTGCCGTGCAGGAAGTGGGCGTGGACGGGCGAGTACGACACGTTCGTCCAGGCCCGGTTGCCCGTGACGCCGATCGCCCCGAACGACCGGCCGTGGTAGCTCTGCCGCATCGCCAGCACCTGGTCGGTGCGCCGCGCGTACGTGGCCAGCAGCAGCGCGGCCTCGTTGGCCTCGGTGCCCGAGTTGGTGAAGAAGACCTTGGCGTCCGGGATCCCGGACAGCCGCGCGATCTTCTCCGCCAGCTCGACCTGGCCGCCGATCAGGTAGGACGTCGAGGTGTGCACGACGCCGGTGGCCAGCTGCCGCTCCACCGCCTCCCGGACCTCCGGGACGTCGTACCCGATCATGTTGGTGAGGATTCCGGTGAAGAAGTCGAGGTACCCCTTGCCCTGCGCGTCGGTCACCCGGCTCCCCTTGCCGGAGACGATCTCGATCGGTTCGGCGTAGTTGAGCGCGAGCCACGACGGCATGACCGCCCGGTGGCGCTGCAGCAGGCTGGCTGACATGCCCCCCAGTCTCACCCCGGCCCCCGCCCCCGGCCAGCTTCACACTGTCAGCATCGCGTTCCGGGGTTTGACGCTGTGCAGGATTTACACTGTGTAAACGATGCTTCCGACGCTGGCCGACGTCCTCGGCCTCGACGCGGTGCGCCGGGGCCAGCCGCACGTGGTCGCCGGCGGCGACCGGCTCGGCAACCGGGTCCGCTGGGTGCACGTCGCCGAGGTCACCGACATCGCCCACCTGCTGCACGGCGGCGAGCTGGTCCTCACCACCGGCATCGCGCTGCCCGACGAGCCCGCCCGGCTGCGCGCCTACATCGCCGAGCTGGCCGAGGTCGGCGTCAGCGGCCTGATGGTCGAGCTGGGCCGGCGGTACGCCTCCAGCCTGCCGCCCGCCCTCCTCGCCGCCGCGGAGGAGCACGGGCTGCCGGTGGTGATGCTGGCGCACGAGCCCGCGTTCGTGGACATCACCGAGTCCGTGCACGCGCGGATCGTCCAGGACCAGTTCGCCGAGCTGCGCGCCTCCGAACGGCTGCACGAGATCTTCACCCGGCTGTCGGTCGAGGGCGCCTCCACCGACGAGGTCGTCCGGCAGGTCGCCGCGCTCGGCGGCCGCCCGGTCGTCCTGGAGAACCTGTCCCACCAGGTGCTGGCCGCCGACGCCGACGGCCGCGACCCCGCCGAGCTCCTCTCCGCCTGGGAGACCCGCTCCCGCGCCGTCCGGCCCGGCCGCCGCACCGGCTACGACGAGGCGTCCGGCTGGCTGGTCACCACGGTCGGCGCCCGCGGCGAGGACTGGGGCCGCCTCATCATCACGCTGGACGCCCCGCCCACGCCGCGCGAGACCGTGCTGATCGAGCGCGCCGCCACCACCCTCGCCCTCGGCCGCCTCCTGGACCGGCACGCCGAGAGCGTCGAGCGCCAGGCGCACGGCACGATCATCGCCCGCATCCTGGAGCACGCCTACTCCGACCCCCAGGAGGCCGCGGCCCGCGCCCGCGCCCTCGGCGTCCCGCTGTCCGGCCGCCGCCTCCTCGGCGTCGTCGTCCGCCCCCGGACGCCCGCCCAGCCAGCCGAGATCTCCGAACTCGCCGAGACCACCGCCGCCGCCTGCAAGGAGGCCCGCCTGTCGGCCCTGGTCGGCGTCCTGGACGAGGGCGGCCCCGGCTCCCGCGTCGGCGTCCTGGCCTCCCTGCCCGCCCGCGCCGACGCCGAGACCGCCCTCGGCGCCGTCGCCACCCGCGTCCACGCCCAGTCCCCCGCCGTGATGGCCGCCGGCTCCGTCGTCGACTCGATCCGCGACGTGCGCCGCTCGTTCCTGGAGGCGGAACAGGTCGCCGACGTCGCCTGCCGCTCCTCCGGCGACCGCCCCTACTACCGCCTCCCCGACCTCCGCCTGCGCGGCCTCCTGCACCTCCTCCGCGACGACGCCCGCATCCAGACGTTCGTCGAGCGCGAGCTGGGCCCCCTCCTCCAGTACGACGCCGACCGCGGCGCCGACCTGACCGGCGTCCTGCGCCTCTACCTCGACACCGGCCGTAACAAGGCCGTCGCCGCCCAGCGGGCCCACCTCTCCCGCCCCGCCTTCTACGAGCGCCTCCGCCGCATCGAGCGGGTCCTGGGCACGAGCCTCCACGACGTCGACTCCTGCCTCTCCCTCCACGTCGCGCTCCTGGCCCTCGACTCCCTCCGCCAGGAACGCCCCTGACCCCGCCCCGGCGCGCATAGGCTCCCGGCGTGGGAATGATCGAGATTCCGGGGCGGCTGGCGGAGTACCAGGCGCGTTTCAACGGGGACGCGGGGCGGGCCTGGATCGCGGCGCTGCCCGGGCTGGTGGACGGGTGCCTGGAGTTCTGGGGGCTGAAGCCGGACGGGGAGCCGCGGCACGGGATGGCGGGGCTCGTGGTGCCCGTCGTCCGGGGCGACGGGACGCCGGCCGTGCTCAAGGTCCGGCTGGTGAACGAGGAGAGCGAGGGCGAGGGCGGCGCGCTGCGGGCCTGGGACGGGCAGGGCGCCGTGCGGCTGCTCGACGAGGACCCGGCGGCGGGGGCGCTGCTGCTGGAGCGGCTCGACGCGGAGCGGTCGCTGATGGCGGTCGAGGACGACGCGCGGGCGCTGGAGCTGCTGGCCGGGCTGCTCGGGCGGCTGGTGGCGCGGCCCGCGCCGGACGGGATGCGGCGGCTCACCGACATCGCGCACGCGATGGTGCGGCAGGTGCCGGAGGCCGTGGCGGCCTTCCCGGACCGGCGGCGGATCCTGGAGGCGTGCGCGGGAGCGGTCGCGGAGCTGGCCGATGAGGGCGGGGACCGGCTGCTGCACTGGGACCTGCACTACGAGAACGTGCTCGCCGGCACCCGCGAGCCCTGGCTGGCGATCGACCCGAACCCGCTGGCCGGGGACCCGGGGTTCGACCTGATGCCGGCGCTCGACAACCGCTGGGACGAGATCGCGGCGCGGGGCGACGTCGCGCGGGCCGTCCGGTGGCGGTTCGACCTGATGGTGGACGCGCTGGGCCTGGACCGGGCGCGGGCGGCGGGGTGGACGCTGGGGCGGGTCCTGCAGAACACGCTGTGGGACGCCGAGGACGGGGAGCCGGAGATGAGCCCGGTCCAGCTGGCGATCGGCGAGGCGCTGCTGCCGTACTGGTCGTAAGTCGGCTCCGTTCGGGCAGAACGGGACGGTGACAGCGCGGACGTTCGGAGTCGAGGAAGAGCTGCTGCTGGTGGATCCGGCGGGCGGGCGGCCGCGTGCCGTGGCGGACGCGGTGATCCGCTTCGCGCGCGAGCACGGCGGGGTGCCGCTGGCCGGGGCGGGGAACGCGGGGCTGCTGGAGACCGAGCTCCAGCGCCAGCAGCTGGAGACGTGCACGCTGCCGTGCTCGTCGCTGGACGAGCTGTGCGGGCAGATCAGGGACGTGCGGCAGGCGGCGTCGGTGGCGGCGGCCGGGGCGGGCTCGGCGGTGGCGGCGCTGGCGACGTGCCCGATGGAGGTGCGGCCGGCGCTGACGCCGTCGCGCCGGTACCGGAAGATGGCCGACGAGTACGGGATGACCGCCGACGAGCAGCTCACCTGCGGCTGCCACGTGCACGTGGGCGTGGAGTCGCCGGAGGAGGGCGTGGCGGTCCTGGACCGGATCCGGCCCTGGCTGCCGCCGCTGCTGGCGCTGACGGCGAACTCGCCGTTCTGGCAGGGCACCGACTCGGGGTACGCGAGCTGGCGGCAGCAGGTGTGGGGTCGGTGGCCGTCCAGCGGGCCGACGGAGCCGTTCGGGTCGGTCGCGGCCTACCGGGCGGCGGTGGGCGGGCTGCTGGCGACCGGGGCGCTGCTGGACGAGGGCATGGTCTACTTCGACGCGCGGCTGTCGCGGCACTACCCGACGGTGGAGGTGCGGGTCGCCGACGTGTGCCTGAACGCGCGGGACGCCGCCCTGCTCGCGGCGCTGGTCCGGGGCCTGGTGGAGACGGCCGCCCGGGAGTGGCGCGCGGGCGTGCGGCCCGATCCGGTGCGGACGGACCTGCTGCGGCTGGCGATGTGGCGGGCGAGCCGTTCCGGCCTGGACGGCGACCTGGTGCATCCGCTCGCGCACCGGGCCGTTCCGGCGCGCGAGGTCCTGGACGCGCTGCTCGCGCACGTGGCCGGCGCGCTGGAGGACCACGGCGATCTGGAGACGGCGGAGCTGGGGCTCGGCCGCCTGCTGGAGGAGGGCACCGGCGCCCGGCGGCAGCGCGCCGTGTACGCGGACACGGGCCGGATGAGCGACGTGGTGACGGACGCCGTCCGGCGCACGAGCGCTTCCTAGCCGCCCTGCCAGCCGCCCTGCCAGCGGCGCCGCCGGCGGCTCCGTCAGCGGCGGAGGAGGCGGCGCAGGCCGGGGTCGGCGGCGAGGAGGCGGTCCAGTTCGGCCGGGCCGATGTGGTCGGCGAGGGTCTGGAGCGCGATGTCCTGGCGGACGTACTCGGCGGCCATCAGCGCGACGGCGGGGTCGGCGGTGTAGATGCCCCAGGCGGTGCCGCCGCCGAAGCCGCCGACGACGGCCTCGCGGCGGTCGCCGACGACGACGATCAGCCGGTAGCCGAGGTCGTCCAGTACGGCCCGCGCGTGCCGGTGCTCGCGGACGTCGCCGGGCAGGTCGGTCGCGCCGTACGTGATGGCGGAGACCGCGGCGCCGCGGCCGGCGGCGGCCCTGACCTGCGGCGCCAGCCGGTCCAGCTCCTGCGGCCAGGCGGACAGGAACAGGTCGCGGGACGCGGCCGCGATCACGTCGCCGGCGCGGGCGAGCATGGCGTCGGCGTCGGTGAGGTTGTGCAGCGGGTGGGCCTCGGGCTCGGCGGCCACGGCGGGCAGCGCGTCCTCCAGCGCGGCCAGCGAGCCGTCGAACTCGCGGCGCAGCCGCTCGATCAGCGCCTCGGGCGGGAGCGGCAGGTACTCGGTGGCGCCGGCCCCGCCGCGCCGCTCGTACGCCGCGCCGCGCGCGACCAGCTTGCCGAGCGTCTCGTACACGGTGCTGCGCGGCACCCCGGAGCGCTTGGCGACCTCGTAGCCGTTGACCGGCCGGCCGGCGGCGACGAGGGCGACGTACGCCTTGGCCTCGTACCCCGACATGCCGAGCCGCTGGAGGTGTTCGAGGACGTCGCGCACCGGCGCCATGCTACTCGCGCCCGGCGGCGAGAATGCCCGGGTGACCCGATACCTGGACGACGAGGCGCTGGAGCGGTCCGCGGTGGTGGCCAACTGCGCCATGAACCGCGAACGCTCGCTGGCGGGATCCAACGGCTACGGCCGCGAGCTGGGCCTCGACATCGCCGCCGAGCTGGCCCGGCGCGGGCGCTGGCTGGACCTGTGCTGCGGCACGGGCCGGGCGCTGGACGAGGCGGCCGCGCTGGCGGAGGGCCGCACGGAGATCGTCGGCGTCGACCTCGCCGGGCACTTCGTCCCGCGGCGGCCGGCGGGTCCGGTGCTGGTGACGGCGTCGGTGACGGCCTGGGAGCCAGACGGGCGGTTCGATCTCATCACCTCCGTGCACGGGCTGCACTACGTGGGCGACAAGCTGGGCGTGCTGGAACGGGCCGCGTCGTGGCTCACGGAGGACGGCCTGCTCGTCGCCAACCTGGACGTCCGCTCGGTCCGGGTCGCGGGCGGCACGCCGCGGCGGCTCGCCGCCGAGCTGCGGCGGCAGGGGTTCGCCTACGACACCGCCCGGCGGCGGGTCTCGATGCGCGGCGGCCGGGCGGTGCGGTTCCCGTACCGCTACCTGGGCGCCGACGACCAGGCCGGGCCCAACTACACCGGGCAGCCGGCGGTCGACTCGTACTACGAGGACGCGTACTAGCCTGCGGAGAGTGGATCTCGGACTGAAGGGCCGCCGGGCGGCGGTGGCGGCGGCGAGCGGCGGGCTCGGGTACGCGGCGGCGAAGGCGCTGCTGGACGAGGGCGCGCGCGTCGCCGTCTGCGGGCGCGACCGCGGGCGGCTGCACGCGGCGGCCGGACGGCTCGGCGGGGACGTGCACCCGATCGTCGCGGACGTGGGGACGCCGGCGGGCGCGGCCGGGTTCGTCGAGGAGGCCCGGGCCGCGCTCGGCGGCGTGGACGTCCTGGTCACCAACGCGGGCGGGCCGCCGGCGGGCGACTTCGCGTCGACGCCGGTGGAGGCGTACGGGCCGGCGCTCGACCTCAACCTGATGTCGGTCGTGGCGATGTGCAAGGCCGCCGTGCCGGAGATGCGCGAGCGCCGCTGGGGCCGGATCGTGGCGATCACCTCGATCACGGTGCGGCAGCCGGCGGCGTCGCTGATCCTCTCCAACACGGCGCGGGCGGGCGCGACCGGCTTCCTGAAGACGCTGGCCCGGGAGGTCGCCGGCGACGGCGTGACGGTGAACTCGCTGCTCCCCGGCTCGCACGCGACCGACCGGCTGCGGTCGCTGGCGGACGACCTGGACGAGGTGGCGGCGGGCATCCCGGCGGGCCGGGTGGGCGACCCGGCCGACTTCGGGGCGTGCGTGGCGTTCCTGTGCTCGGCGCAGGCGGGGTTCGTGACCGGGGCGGCGCTCCAGGTCGACGGCGGGGAGTACGCCGCGCTGCTGTGAAAGCGCGCGGTTACGATGGCGCGCCATGGCCTCCCCTGCCGACTGGACTCCCCCGTCCGAGCATCTGATCCGCGCGGCGAACCTGGCGCTGGCGCCCTGGCGCGCGTGGACCTCGCCGGTCTTCCACGGGCTGCGGAACGTGCCCCGGCACGGGCCGGCGCTGCTGGCCGGCAACCACACGGTGTACGGCGTGATCGACGCGCCGCTGATCTTCTTCGAGATCCACCGGCGGCGCGGGGTGTGGGTCCGCTCGCTGGCCGACCACCTGCACTGGCAGGTCCCGGTGTGGCGCCGGATCATGGACCTGGGCGGCTCGGTCGACGGCACCCGCGCCAACTGCCGCGCGCTGCTGGACGCGGGCCAGATCGTGGTGGTGTTCCCGGGCGGCGCCCGCGAGGCCACCCGCGACCGCGGCGAGCGCTACCGGCTCCAGTGGGGGCGGCGGCTCGGCTTCGCCCGGATGGCGATCGAGGCGGGCTGCCCGATCGTCCCGTTCGGCACGGTCGGGGTCGAGGAGATGTTCACGACGGTGGTGGACCCGGGCAGCCCGCTGCTCGCGCCCGCGCGCGCCCTGGGCCGTACGGTGCTGGGCGAGCGCGGCCACCGCGACGACGTCGTCCCGCCGCTGTCGCGCGGCATCGGGCTGACGCCGTTCCCGCGTCCCGAGCGCCTCTACTACCGCTTCGGCGAGCCGATCGACACGGCGCCGTGGGCGGGCCGGGCGGGCGACGAGCGCGCCGTGCGGGAGGTGCGCGACCTGGTCCGCGACGCCGTGGAGGGCATCATCGGCGACCTGCGCGCCGAGCAGGCGGCGGATCCGTCGCGCACGCCCCTGGGACGCATCGGGCGCGGCATGGCCCGGGGCAGCCGGCTGCTCCCCCGGGTCGTCCCGCGGGTCATCTCGCGCTGACCGCCCGCGAGGGGCGCGGCGGCACCGGTCAGGCGGGCGCCGGCCGGTCTCCCCCCATCAAGGGAGACCGGCCGGCGTCCACTTCCGGCCAGCCGCGCCCGCCCGGCGCGGGGGCGGGCGCGGACCGCCGCGGGGCGCCCCGGGGGTGGGCGGCCCGCGGCGGCGGCCGGATCCGCCGCCCGGCCCGCTCGCGCAACCGGACCGGGCGGCGGGGCGGTCAGGCCGCGGCGGTGGCGCGGCGCTGGAAGGGCAGGTAGTTGTCGGCCCGGCGCGGGCGGGCGAGCAGGCCGGTGGACTCGACCGCGAGGATGCGGTCGAAGCGGAAGGCGCGGATGCCGCGCCGCATCCGGCACCAGCCGACGAGGTACCAGTGGTCGCGGTGGACGAGGCAGGTGACCGGCTCCACCTCGCGGATCGTGACGTTGGCGCCCGCGTCGCCGTAGCAGAGCCGGACGACGCGGTGCTCGGTGACGGCCGCGGCGATGACGCGGGCGCGGTCGGCGGTGGAGGCGTCGAGAGTGCTGGTCAGCGTGCCGAGGGTGGCGGTGACGACGTCGTCGTGGGCGTCGATGTCGAGCAGGGTGCGCAGGGCCCGCCGCGCGGTCGCGGCCTGCGGCCCGGTGCCCAGGTGGGCGAGGGAGAGCGCCAGGGCGGCGATCTCCGCCGCGGTGAGATCGGTGCGGTGCGTCGCAACGTTCGCCATGATTCGATAATACGTTCGAACACTGACATTTTGCAGGCCCGCGAGGGCCCTCTTGAGAAGGCTCTGCGCATGGTGAACACTGATCACCACCATTTGCTCGTACCGGGGGATACAGGGGCAGAGTTGGGTCAGCGTCAGGTCGTCCGCCGATGAACCGCGACGAGGTCGACCGCGCCCTCGCGGAGCTCCGGGACGAGAAGGAGCGGATCGGCGCGGCCCTGCTGGAACTCGAGTCCCACCACGGCTACCGGCTGCTGGAGGGCGCGGAGCTGACCGGCGAGACGGCGGCGCGGCGGGCCGCGCTGCTGGCCGGGATGTCGGCGCTGTGGACGCTGTTCGACCTGTACGGGCGCACGCTCGGCGCCGCCGAGGAGCTCCGCGCCCGGCACGCACGCCCCGGCGCTGCGCAGCTCGCCGAGCTGACCCGGCTGCTCAGCGGCCCGTCGGTCGAGCTGCCCGCCGAGGAGGTCCCGCTGGAGCGCCGCACGCTGCTGGCGGCGCCCGGCGGCGAGCGGGTGACGCTCCGGGACGTGGTCGCGCGGATGACGCCGATGTACGAGGAGGCGGCCCGTACGGTCGCCGCCGTCGACACCGTCTGGTCCGCGCTGCTGGCGCGGCTCGACGAGGTCGAACGGGACCTGCGCGCGGCCGGCGAGCTGGTCGCGGGCCTCGGCGCGCCCGAGCCGGAGTACGACCGCGTCAGCGAGAACGTGCGGACGCTGGCGGCCGCCGTCCGCTCCGACCCGCTCGCGGTCGGGACCGGCGGGCTCGACGCGGCCGCGCGCGAGCTGGCCGCGCTGCGCGAGCGGCTCGCCGAGGCCGCGCGGTTCCGCGCCGGGTTCGAGGACCGGATGCGGAAGGTGCGGGACGCGGTCGGCCTCGTCCGCGACACCGAGGACGAGATCCGCCGCGCCCGCGAGCGCGTCCTGGAGAAGATCGCCTCCCCCGCCCTGCCCGCCCCGACCGCGCTGGCCGCGACGCTCGACGACCGGCTGGCGGCGCTGTACGGCCTGCGCGACCGGCACCGCTGGGGCGAGCTGGCGGACCGCGCGACCGATCTCGACCGGGCCGCGCGGGACGCGCTCCAGCGGGCGCGCGGCGACCTCGGCCTCGTCACCGGCCTGCTGGACCGCCGCGAGGAGCTGCGCGGGCGGCTGCTGGCCTACAAGGCGAAGGCCGGGCGGCTGGGGCTGGCGGAGGACGCCGGGCTCGGCCGCATGTACGAGGAGGCCCGCGCGGTGCTGTGGACCTCCCCCTGTGACCTCAGGAAGGCGACCGTCATGCTGTCGGGTTACCAGCAGGCCATCGCGGAGCGGGCGGAGGGCCGATGAACCAGTGCACGGTGCCGGGCTGCGGCGGAACCGTCGAAGACGGCTACTGCGTCGTATGCGGCATGGCGGCCACGGCGAATCCCGATCCGGCGGCGGCGGGCGCGGGCCCCGCGCCGGGCGCCTGCTCGGAGCCCGGCTGCTCGGGAACGATCGCGGACGGCTACTGCGACGTCTGCGGCTCCCCCGCCGCCGCGCCGGCCGCGGCCGCGTCTCCAGCGCCGCCGCCGTCCTCCTCGTCCCCCTCGTCCCCCTCGCCCTCCTCGCCGTCCCGGTGCACCCAGTCCGGCTGCACGGGCGCCATCGTCGACGGCTACTGCGACGTGTGCGGGATGCCGCCGTCGGTCAGGTCGGCGGGCACCCCGGCCTCCGGCTCGTCCGGCGGCGCGCACACGGGCTCCGGATACACGGGCTCCGGGCGCACCGGATCCACCCGTACCGGATCCACCCGCACGGGGTCGTCGCGCTCGTCGGGACGGCGCGGGATGCTGGGCGCCGGGCTCGTCGAGGTGCCGCGCGTCCCGTACCGCGACCCGTCCACGGCCGTCCTCAGCGACCCGCAGGTCGCCGAGAACCGGCGCTACTGCAGCAACTGCGGCGAGCCGGTCGGCCGCAGCCGCGACGGCCGGCCGGGCCGTACCGAGGGGTTCTGCGCCAAGTGCCGGACGGCGTTCTCGTTCACGCCCAAGCTCGCCGCCGGCGACCTGGTCGGCGGTCAGTACGAGGTGCTGGGCTGCATCGCGCACGGCGGCCTCGGCTGGATCTACCTCGCGCTCGACCGCAACGTCAACGACCGCTGGGTCGTCCTCAAGGGCCTGCTCGACACCGGCGACGCGGACGCGCTCGCGGCGGCGACGGCCGAGCGCGCCTACCTGGCCGAGGTCGAGCACCCCAACATCGTCAAGATCTACAACTTCGTGCAGCACGGCGGCGCCGGCTACATCGTCATGGAGTACGTCGGCGGCGCGTCGCTGAAGGACATCCTCCAGCAGCGCCGCAGCGCGACCGGCGAGCAGTCGCTGCCGGTCGGGCAGGCCATCGCGTACGGCCTCGAAGTGCTCCAGGCGTTCGGCTACCTGCACGCGCAGGGCCTCGTCTACTGCGACTTCAAGCCCGACAACGTGATCCAGTCCGAGGAGCAGCTGCGGCTGATCGACCTCGGCGGGGTGCGCCGGCTGGACGACCAGGACGGCGCGATCTACGGCACCGTCGGCTACCAGGCACCGGAGATCGCCGACGCCGGCCCCTCGATCAGCTCTGACCTCTACACGGTGGGCCGCGCGCTCGCGGTGCTGAGCTTCCCGTTCAAGGGCTACACGTCCACGTGGGCCGACAGCCTGCCGCCGGCCGCCGACGTGCCGGTGCTGGCCCGGTTCCCGTCGTACGACCGGCTGCTGCGGCGCGCCACGCACAAGGACCCGGCCCGCCGGTTCCAGGACGCCGCCGAGATGGCCGAGCAGCTCACCGGCGTGCTGCGGGAGGTGCTGGCGGCCGAGGACGGCGAGCAGCGGCCCGCGCCGTCCGGGCTGTTCGGGCCGGAGCGGTCGGTGCCCGGCATCACCACGGAACGGCTGATCGACCGCGCCGACGTGCTGCCGCGCGTCCTGCGGGCCGAGGCCGCGGTGTCGCTGCCGGTGCCGCTGGTGAGCGGCGGCGACCCGGCCGCCGGGTTCCTGGCCGGGCTCACCGCGCTCGAACCCGCCCGGATGGCCGGCGCCCTGGCGGCCGCGCCGCAGCAGACCCCCGAGGTGCGGCTGGCGCTGGCCCGCGTACGGATCGAGCTCGGCGCGTACGACGAGGCACGGGCGCTGCTGGACGCGTTCGACGCCGAGGCGCCCGGCGACTGGCGGACCGCGTGGTACCGCGCGCTGGCGACGCTGGCCGAGGGCCGCCCGGACGAGGCCGCCCCGCTCTTCGACGACCTGTACGCGCTGCTGCCCGGCGAGGCGGCGCCGAAGCTGGCGCTGGCCTACTGCCTGGAGCTGAGCGCGCCGCGGGACGCCGCCGCGCTGTACGAGACCGTCTGGCGCACCGACCGGCAGTACATCGGCGCGGCCTTCGGCCTGGCCCGGGTGCGTCTGGACGCCGGGGACCGGGCCGCGGCGACGGCGGCGCTGGACTCGGTGCCCTCGACGTCCATCCACTTCCACGCGGCGCAGGTGGCCGCCATGGCCGCCGCCGTGCGCGGCCGCTCCCCCGGCGACGTCACCGCCGCCGAACTGGGCCGCGCCGGGGAGCGGCTGGAGGCGCTGGGGCTGGAGGGCGACCGGCACGACCGGCTCGCCGCGGAGGTGTTCGAGGCCGCGCTGGACTGGGTGGAGCACGCGGCGTCCGGCGCCGGCGGCGGGCGGCCCCAGGGCGGGACGGTGCTCGGCGCGCCCCTGCTGGACGCCCCGCTGCGGGTGCGGCTGGAGGCGACCTACCGCTCGCTGGCCCGGCGCGCCACCGACCGCGAGGACCGGCGGTGGTTCGTCGACTGCGCCAACGCCGTGCGGCCGAGGACGCTGCTGTGACGGGCGAGGCGGCGAAGGCCGCGGAGCTGAAGTGCCCGTCCTGCGGCGAGCTCGTCTTCCCCGGCGAGGACTACTGCGAGGCGTGCGGGCGGCGGCTGACGCCGGGCGGCGAGGACGCGCCCCAGGCTCCCGTGCCGGCGGCCCCGGCCGGGCCCGCCTGCGTCGGCTGCGGAACGGGCACGATCGACGCCGACGGCTACTGCGAGCAGTGCGGCCTGCGCCAGCCGGCCGAGCGCGACCACGTGGAGATCGAGCTGCCCGGCTCGGCCGCGGCCGGGGCGAGCGACCGCGGCAAGCGGTACGCCCGCAACGAGGACGCGATCGCGCTCGCGGAGGTCCCCGGCGGCGTCGCGGTGGTCGTGTCGGACGGCGTGGGGTCGTCCCCGCGTCCCGAGGAGGCGTCCCGCGCGGCGGCCGAGACCGGCGTGGCCGAGCTGGCCGCGCGGCTGCGGAACGGCACCGCGCCCGAGGACGCCATGCGCGCGGCCGTGGCGCGGGCCGCCGCCGCCGTCGCCGCGCTGGCCGCCTCGCCCGCCGAGGCGCCGTCCTGCACGTTCGTCGCCGCGGTGACCGGCCCGGGGCGGGTCACCGTCGGCTGGGTCGGCGACAGCCGCGCGTACTGGCTGTCCGCGTCCGGCGACGGCTCGCCCCTCGACACCCTGCCCCCGCGGCCCCCGCGGCCCCCGCAGGGGAACGGCGCGGATCCGGCGGCCGCCGGTGAGTCGGAGGACCCCGCGGACACCGCCGATCTGGCCGACACCGCGGACATGGCGGGCGACGCGAAGCTGGGCGCGTCCCGCGCTCTGACCGAGGACGACTCCTGGGCCGCGTACATGGTCGCCCAGGGGACGATGACCGAGGCGGAGGCGGAGGCGCACCCGAACGCGCACGTCATCACCGGCTGGCTGGGCGCCGACGCCGAGGACGTCCGGCCGCACGTCGCCGCGTTCACCGCCGATTCAGCTTCGCCCGGCACGCTGCTGGTGTGCAGCGACGGGCTCTGGAACTACCTGCCCCGCGCGCAGGACCTGGCCGCGGCGCTGGCCGGCGCCGCCGCCGATCCGGCGGCCGACCCGCTCGGCGCCGCGCGGGCACTGGTCCGCCGGGCGCTGGACGCCGGCGGGCGCGACAACATCACGGTCGCCGTGATCCCCCTCCCCCCTTCCCCCTCGTCGAGCCAGGAGCGCGAGCGTTGAGCGAGCAGCCGCAGTTCACCATCAAGGTCGACCAGAACAAGTTCCTGCCCGAGGGCGGCCGCGAAGTGCACGCCATCGTCTCCGTGGAGGGCACCGGCTCCCCCGCGGGCCCGGGCGCGGCGACGGCGGCCGGGGCCGCCGAGGTCATCATCATCGACACCTCGGGCTCGATGTCCTATCCCGACACCAAGCTCCGCTCGGCGATCGCCGCCGCGCAGACCGCGATCGACACGATCCGGGACGGCGTGCACTTCGCGGTGATCTCCGGGGCCAACAGCGCCAAGATGGTCTACCCGGGCAACGCGGTCCTCGTCCGGGCGGACGCGAAGACGCGGGCGGACGCCAAGCACGCGCTGAGCCGGCTCCAGGCGTCCGGCGGCACCGCCATCGGCTCCTGGCTGCGGCTGGCCGACGAGCTGTTCGACGCCCACCAGGAGGGCGTCCGGCACGCGATCCTGCTGACCGACGGCAAGAACCAGCACGAGACGGCCGAGGAGCTGGACGCGGTCCTGTTCCGCTGCTCCGGCCGCTTCGTCTGCGACTGCCGCGGCGTGGGCACCGACTGGGAGGTCGCGGAGCTCCGCAAGATCTCCTCCGCGTTGCTCGGCGGCGTCGACATCGTCGCCGACCCGCAGGACCTGGTCGCCGACTTCCAGGCGATGACGGAGGCGGCGATGGGCAAGGCGGTCGCCGACGTCATGCTGCGGGTCTGGACGCCGCAGGCCGCCAAGCTCCGGTACGTCAAGCAGGTGATGCCCTCGGTCGAGGACCTCACCGGCAGGCGGGTGGAGGCGGCGGCGCAGGCGGGCGACTACCCGCTCGGGGCGTGGGGCGCCGAGAGCCGCGACTACCACATCTGCGTCGAGGTCCCGCCCGGCGACGTCGGCAAGGAGCTGCGCGCGGCCTGGGTCAAGCTGATGGTGCCCGGCCCGGCCGGCCAGGAGCCGCAGGTGCTCGCCACCGGCAACGTGCTGGCCCAGTGGACCGACGACGAGGCGCAGTCCACCCGGATCAACGCGCGGGTGGCGCACTACACCGGGCAGGCGGAGCTGGCCGAGGTCATCCAGGAGGGCCTCCAGGCCCGCAAGGACGGCGACCTCGACACCGCCACCGCCCGGCTCGGCCGCGCCGTGAAGCTGGCCGACGAGGCCGGCAACGAGGCGATCACCACGATGCTGCGCAAGGTCGTGGACGTGGTCGACCCGGTCACCGGGACGGTCCGGCTGAAGAAGAACGTCAACAAGGTCGACGAGATGGAGCTGGACACCCGTTCCACCAAGACCGTGCGCACCCGAGGTTCCTCCCATCCCAACCCGCCCGGCACGGGCGAGGGCTGAGCATGGCTACGTGTCCAGCGGGCCACGCGTCCGCGTCCGGCGACTACTGCGACGTGTGCGGCGAGCGCATCGGCGGTCCTCCGGCCGCGCCGCCCTCGGCCGGTGCCGCGCCGTCCGGCCCCGCGGCGGGCGGCGCGGGGACGCCGTGCCCCGACTGCGGCACCCCGGCCAGCGACCGGTTCTGCGAGGAGTGCGGGTACGACTTCGCCACCGGCGGCGGCGTACCCACGCCCGCGGGCTTGCCGTCCGCACCGGCCCCGGCTCCGGCGCCCGTCCCGGAACCGGCCGCGCCCGAATCGGCACCGGCACCGGCAGCGGCGCCGGGTCCGGCCGGCCCGGGCTGGGTCGCGGTCGTCAGCGCCGACCGCGCCTACTACGACGCGGTCGTCGCCTCGCTCGAACCGGACTCCGGCGTGATCGCGTTCCCGCCGTACTGCCCGGAACGGCGGGTGCCGATCGGCGGCGAGCAGGTCCGCATCGGGCGGCGGAGCGCGTCCCGCGGCATCACCCCCGAGATCGACCTGCGGGTCGCGCCGGAGGATCCGGGCGTCTCGCACATCCACGCGGTGCTGCTCGCCCGCCCCGGCGGCTCGTGGGTCCTGGTCGACCCCGGGTCCACGAACGGGACGTCCCTGAACGGCTCCACCTCGGCCATCCCGCTCAACGTGGAGGTCCCGGTCGGCGACGGCGACCGGATCCACGTCGGAGTGTGGACCACCATCACGCTCAGGAAGGGCGAGGCGCCATGACGGCCGTACAGCCCGCGCCGCCCGGCGCTCCCCCGTCCGCACCGCCTTCCCCGTCCACCGCCCGGGGAACGGCGCCGGCGCCGCGACCGCGGCGCGGCGGCGTGCGCAGGCCCGACGCGGCGCCGCCGGGCCGCCGGTTCGGGTTCGTCCCGCGCACGGTGGCGGGCCGGGTCCGGGCGCTCACCGCGGCCGTGCTGGTCGCGGTGGCCGCGCTGCTGGCGGTCGTCGCGGTGTCGGTCGGCAACGCCCGCGACGGCGTCCGGGTGATCGGGCAGGACGCCGGCCCGCAGGTGATCGCGACCGGGAACCTGTACTTCCACCTGACGAACATGGACGCGCAGCTGGCCAACGCGCTGCTGATCGGCCGCACGCAGGACCTCGGGATGCGCCGCGACGACGCGCTGCGGCGCTTCGACGCGAGCCGGCTGGCGGCCGGGGACGCGCTGCTGAAGGCCGCCAAGCTGGCCGACGAGACCACCGAGGACGAGACCGCCCGCGAGTCGCTCAACGCGCTCGCCCGGTACGAGCGGCTGGCCGGCCAGGCGCTGCTGCTCGACGAGCGCGCGGACCACGCGGCGGGCCCGCCGCCGGCGGAGGTCATCGCCTACTACCGGCAGGCGACCGACCTGATGAAGCTGGACCTGCTGCCCAAGGCGTACAACCTGACGCTCGACAACGGCACGCTCGTGCGCCACACGTACGAGTCCGAGCGCGGCGCGGTGATGGCGGGCCAGGTCCTCGTCTACGTGTTCGGCGCCATCGCGCTCGGCCTCCTGGCCGCGCTCCAGCTCTACCTGTTCGCCCGGTTCCGCCGGATGCTCAACCCGGCGCTGGCGCTGTCGGCGCTGCTGACGCTTGTCCTGGCCGGCGCGAGCGCCGTGATGCTGAACGGCCAGATGGACCATCTCCGCACGGCCAAGGGCGACGGCTTCGACTCGCTGCTGTCGCTGTCGCGGGCGCGGGCGATCAGCACCAGCGCCAACGCCGACGAGACGCGGTTCCTGCTCGACCCGGGCCGCGCCGACACCTACGAGCAGGTGTACCTGAGCAAGTCGCAGTCGGTGCTGTACCGGCCCGCCGACAACCTCGACCGCTACAACGAGGCGATCCAGCGCGACCTGGGGAATCCGAACCTCGACCCGCAGAGGCAGCGGTTCCTGGGCTTCCTGGGGCGCGAGGCGGGCTACGGCGCGCTGCCGGGCCAGCCGGGGGCGTACCGCGATGTGCTGCGGAGGTACCGGGCGTTCCAGCAGAGCGACTCGCGGGTGCGCGCGCTGGTGCGGGCCGGGCAGTCCGACCGCGCCATCGCGGCCCGGCTCGGCGGCGGCACCGGCGGTTTCTCCTCCGACCGCGACTTCACCGCCTACGACGCGTCCATGCAGCGGCTCTTCAAGATCCACCACGACGCGTTCACGAAGGCCGTGGACGACGGCGAGAAGGGCACCCGGGGCTGGAACGCCGGCGTGCCGATCGCCGGACTGGTGATCATCGGCCTGGTGCTGGCGGGCGTCCGGCCCCGGCTGGCCGAGTACCGGTGACTGCGGGCCGCGGCGGAGATCGGCGGGCGACGACGGGAAGGACCGGATTGGGGACGAGCTTGAGGGTGCGCCACGCGCTGGCGGCCGGGGCGGCCGTCCTGGCGCTGGCGGGCTGCGGCGCCGCTGCGGGCGCGGACGGTTCCGTCGCGGACCGGGACTCGCTCGTGATCGGCGTCAAGGACGGCGAGCCGGGACTGAGCTCGCGCGGCGCGAACGGCCGGTACGAGGGCTTCGACGCCGACGTCGCGCGCGAGATCGCCAAGAGGCTCGGGGTGGACGCGGGGAACGTCACGTTCCGGAAGGTCTCCTCCGACCAGCGGGCGGACTTCCTGGCCGACGGCACGGTCGACCTCGTGGTCGCCAGCTACTCCGTCACGCCGCAGCGCAAGACCGAGGTGACCTTCGCGGGCCCGTACTACGTCGCCCACCAGGACATCCTCGTGCGGCGGCCGGACGCCGCGTCCGTCAAGGACGTGCGCGACCTGGCCGGCAAGCGGCTGTGCAGGGTGGACCGGTCGGTCTCGTTCACGCGCGTGCGCGAGGAGCGGCACGTCCCGGTGCTCTCCGTGCCCGGCGCCGACTACGCCGACTGCGTGGCGAAGCTGTCGGCCGGCGCCCTGGACGCGGTCTCCACCGACGACCTGATCCTCACCGGGCTCGCCGCGCGGGCGGCGGCGTCGGGCTCGGGGCCGGCGCTGCGGATGGTGAACGCGCCGATCTCGGACGAGCCGTACGGGATCGGCCTGCGCAAGGGCGACGTGGAGGGGTGCGCGGCCGTCAACAAGGCGATCACCGGGATGTACCAGGACGGCACCGCGGCCGCGCTGCTGAAGAAGTGGTTCGAGCCCGCCGGGCTGAGGGTGACGACCACCGTCCCGCAGTTCGAGGGCTGTGACTGACACTGTTTTGGGCTTCACCGTCACCGAGATCAGTCGGTTACGTAAGTACCGGAACCGGCTCATGATCGTAAGTTATGGTCGCGATCAAAACCCGTTCGCGGTCACGGCCCTGCTACGAGGAGTCTCATGACGACGGTGATCCTGGTCGTGATGTGCCTCGCGGTCGGCGCGCTCGAACTGTACGCGGGACGGCGGAGCAAGGAGCAGCAGCAGGCGTTCGTCCGGCGGATCGACGAGCTCAACGCGCAGGTCAACAAGCAGAACAACGTGCTGGTCGCGGTCGGCGAGCAGCTCACCGCCGAGCTGTCGAAGGTGAAGCGGGACACGCTGCCGGCGCTGGACTCGCGGCTGCGCTCGCAGTCCGACCAGGTCGAGGAGCTGGCGGCGCTCGTCCACCAGGCCGGCGAGTACCTGCGGGCGCAGGCCGGCCGGCTGCAGGACCTGGAGAAGCAGCGGATCACGCTGGCCGCGCTGCGCCGCAAGCTCGGCGAGGTGGAGACCTCGGTGCGGTCGGTCACCCGGGCCGGCACCGCGGCGGTCGAGGGCAAGGTGGACGCGGCCCTGGACCGGCTCGCCGACCTCGAACGCGGCGGCACCGAGATGCTGGAGCTCCAGCGCACCCTGACCCGCACGCTGGAGGAGGTCGAGGACGTCGTCTCCGAACTGCTCCAGTTCACCGAGGGCGAGCTGGACGAGTCGGTCACCGCGGCGCTCACCGGCCGCAGCGCGCACGCGGACGGCGCCGCGGTGCGCGCGACGGGGCGGCTGTGGACCCGGGACGGGCAGCTGGAGGACATCCTCATCGAGATGTACGAGCGGTGCGTGCGGGCGGCGCGGCTCGACATCAGGTTCCGGACCTCCGACGGGGCGGACGGGCCGCTGCCCGGAACCGCCGAGCAGCGCCGCTACTTCCTCGCCGGGCAGCATGTCGAGGACCTCATCGGCGGCTTCACCGCGCTGCTGATCTCGACCGGCGCCGACCTGCGGCACAACGGCGCGGGCCTGGCGCGGGCCGGGGCCGGGGCGCTGCCGCCGGGGGTGGAGCCGCCCCGCGCGCCCGAGGACGAGGTGGCGCTGAAGGCCCTGCTGCGCACGCTGTACGAGTCCAGCGGCGCGGTCGCGCAGATCGGCCCGCTGATGGCCGTGCGCACCCGGGACGAGCTGATGTGCGCGGTGCTGACCCCGCCGCAGTCGCTGGAGCTGGAGTACGACGACGTGTTCTGGGACCCGGCGGCCGCCACCGTGCGGCTGCGCCGGCTCCCGTCGCATCAGCTCTGGGACCTCACCGGCTGGGCGGCCGCCGCGCCGTAGGCCCGCACGGTGCGCTCCCCGGACGCGCCGAGCCGGACGAACACCGGGCACAGCGGCGCCCGCGTCTCGGCGTCGATCTCCGCGCACAGCCCGAACCCGGCGGCGCGGTCCAGGAAGACGACGTTCTCGACCGCGCGGGCGGCCCGCACGGCGTACGGCACCGAGTCCGCGTCGGCGGTGTCGAGCAGCTCCTCGAACGTCAGCCGGCGCGCGTACCGCAGCAGCTCGCCCGCGTCCACGACCCGGGTGCCGATGGCCGCCGCCGGCCCGGCGATCACGATGCCGAAACTGGGGTCCTCGCGGCCGCGCACGTAGATCTCGCGGGCCGGCTCCAGCCCGCGGCGGCGGCGCGGCAGCTGCAGCCCGAAGCCGGAGTCGCCGTCCAGGAACGCCGGCGGCCCGAACCCGTACGCGCCCTGCGCGGCGGCCGGCCCGCCCGGCACCCGCAGCGCCCCGGACGGCTGGTGCCAGCCGGGCAGGAACACGCCGAGCGCGCGCAGGAGCAGCCGCCACACCGGCCGTCCCGTCACGTCCTGGACGAACGCGCCGCTGTCGCCCCGCGGCCGCTCGCCCCCGGCGGCCGCCCGATCCGCCGTACCCGCCGTACCCGCTCTATCCGTCTTGCCTGCCGTATCCGCCGTTCCCGCGTCGCCCGTCTCGGCAGCCTCCATGGCGCCCATCCTCGGTCGCGGGAGCCATCGGCACAAGTCCAGCGTCATCACCGCGTAACGCCACGAACACGGGCGTTCAGGCAAGGACGTCGTGCCGGGCATGCCGGGAGGCGGCGCGGTACGCTGGGAGCGTCTGACGCGACGTGAGGCGGCGGGAGCGGCTGGCCAGATGAACGTGCAGGACCTGATGGTCTACCGCGACACCAGCTCGCGGACCGTCGACAAGTACCTGATGCCGCACGAGGGGCGCGTCATCGCCGTGCGCCGCCACCCCGCGGTGCTGCTGCCCGCGCTCGTGCTGGTGGTCGGCGGCCTGATCCTGTGCGGCTTCGCCGCCACCCTCGTCAGCGTGATGTGGATCTGGTGGGCGTGGCTGGCGACCCTCGGCTACCTGCTGTGGAAGGTCATCGCCTGGTCGGTGGAGTTCTTCCTGGTCACCGAGCACCGGGTGATGGTCATCAACGGCGTCCTCAACCGGAACGTCGCGATGATGCCGCTCGCCAAGGTCACCGACATCAAGATGAACCGCTCGCTGGTCGGCCAGATGCTCGGGTACGGCGAGTTCGAGATGGAGTCGGCCGGGCAGAAGCAGGCGCTGCGCAACGTCGGCTTCATGCCGTACCCGGAGCAGCTCTACCTGGAGGTCTCCTCGGTCATCTTCGGCGCCGAGGACGGGTCCCCCGACTAGCCCGCCGATGAGTTCCGCGCCTCCCCGCGGTCTGCCCCCATGACGGACGAGGAACGGACCGGCGGGCGAGTGAGCGAACGGAGCGCGCGGATGAACGGCGGAAACGGTTTCGGCAAGGCGGGCCTGGAGCGGCTCCGGCGGACCATGGCCGGCCATGTCGAGGCGGGCCGGCTCCCCGGCGCGGTCACGGTCGTCGAGCGGCACGGCGAGACGCACGTCGACGCGGTCGGCACCGCCGAGCTCGGCGGCGGCCCCCCGGTCCGGCGCGACACGATCTTCCGGATCAGCTCGATGACCAAGCCGATCACGGCGGTGGCGGCGCTGATCCTGGTCGAGGAGTGCCTGCTGCGGCCGGACGAGCCGGTGGACCGGCTGCTGCCCGAGCTGGCGGACCGCCGGGTGCTGCGCGCGCCGGACGCGGAGATCGGCGACACCGTCCCGGCCCGCCGCCCGATCACGGTCCGCGACGTGCTGGACTTCCGGCTCGGCCTCGGCATGATCCTGGACGAGGCCGCGTTCGGGTACCCGTTCTTCCGGGCGGCGCAGGAGCTGGGCATCTCCGGCTTCGGGCCGCCGGACCCCGCGCTGCCGCACGCGCCCGACGAGTGGCTCCGCCTCCTCGCGACGCTGCCGCTCGTGGACCAGCCCGGCGAGCGGTGGACGTACAACATCGGCTCGTACCTCCAGAGCATCCTCGTCGAGCGCGCGTCCGGGCGGCCGTTCCCCGACTTCCTCCGCGAACGGATCTTCGAGCCGCTGGGCATGAAGGACACCGGCTTCCAGGTCCCGGCCGCGGACATCGGCCGCTTCACCGCCGCGTACGGCGCCGCCGAGGGCGGCACGCTGGAGCTCCACGACCCGCGCGAAGGCAGCGCCTGGGCGAGCGCGCCCGCGTTCCCGGACGGGGCGGGCGCGCTGGTCTCGACCGCCGACGACTACCTGGCGTTCGCGCGGATGCTGCGCGGCAGGGGCGCGTACCGCGGCACCCGGATCCTGTCGCGCCGCTCGGTGGAGCTGATGACGTCCGACAGGCTCACGCCGGAGCAGAGCCGGCAGTCGTTCGGCGGCGTGAACGGCTGGGGCCACGGCGTCGCCGTCGGGCTCCGCCGGGAGAACGTGTGGGACACGCCCGGCCGGTACGGCTGGGACGGCGGCATGGGCACCTCCTGGTACACCGACCCGGAGGAGGACCTGGTGGGCATCCTGCTGACGCAGCGCCTGGAGTTCCCCGCCGACAACCCGGTCTGGCTCGACTTCTGGACGTCGGTCTACACCGCGCTGGACGGCTGACCGGCGGCGGAACGGAGTCCCGGCGGAGTGCGGGAGCCGATCAGTCCGGCGGCGGGACCGGGGGGTCGTCCCCCCGGACGGGCACCGAGGGGCGGGGGCGGCCGGGGACGAGGAGGTCGAGGTCGGCGCGCGTGACGCGGGCGCGCTCGGCCAGGGCGTCGCGGCCGACGCCGGATCCCGCGGTCAGTTCCAGGGCGCCGGTCAGCATGGTGGGCGCTTCGAGTGGCCTGGACGGGCCGGGCTCCCGGCGGCGCCAGCCGCGGGCCGCCATCGCGCTCATGGCGTTCCGGTACGTGGCCTCCTTCATGATGCCGAGCGTGCGGGCGCGGAAGAGCAGCGCCGCCATGCTCACGCCCCACGTCGCCTTCAGCGCCGCCAGGCGGGACCAGTCGGCGGTGGCGGGGAGCTCGGCGGCGATCTCCGCCTCCGGCATCAGGAACTCGGCGGCGAACCGGTGCGCCTGGTCCTCGATCACCTTGCTGCCCGGCTCGGCGTCGGCGTGCATGACCAGGTGGCCCAGCTCGTGCGCGCCGTCGAACCGGTTGCGCCAGTAGTCCGCCTTGGCCGGGTTGAACATCACCATCGGCCGCGGGTGGGCGCCGATGCTGAACGCGTCGACGCGTTCGGTGGACGGCGGCAGGATCAGCACGATCACGCCGCTCTTCTCCAGCAGCCGCACCATGTGCGGCACGGGGCCGGGCTCGCCGCCCAGCAGCTCCTTGCGCGCGAGCCGGGCGGCCTCCGCCGGCCCGGGCCCGGCGATCTCGTCGGGCTGGACGGGATGCTCGGGCAGCTCCGCGGGCGGGAACTCGACCAGGTCCTCCAGCGCGCCGACGATGTCGGCCGCGATCCGCCCGTACGCGAGGGCCTGGTCGCGCTCGATCTGCGTCGTCGACCGCAGCGAGCGGAAGTGCGCGTGCGCGGAGTCGAGCGTGACCGGGCTGCGGCCCGCGTGGAAGAACTCGACCGGGACGCCCAGCGCGATCGCCAGCCGCGACAGCGACCTCTCCGAGGGGCGGTGCACGCCCGCCTCGTACTGCCCGATCGCGGTCGGCGTCGTCCCGACGGCCTGCGCGAGCTGGTTCTTGCGCAGCCCGCGCAGCCGCCTGGCCAGCGTCAGCCGCTCGCAGTCGAACAGCAGGCGGGCCTCGGCGATCCGGTCATGGGTGCGCTCGTTCACTGGGCCTTTTCGGTGCTCGTGGCGGTCGCGGAGCCGGTGCGGAGCCGCATGGGGACGTCGGCCTCGGACTCGTCGCCGGTCCACAGCGGCAGCGTGGGCTCGGCGGGCCTGCGCCGCGGATCGGGGCCGAGGGCGTCCTCGTCCAGGCGGATCAGCCAGAACCAGGGGTCGCCGCCGTCGGCGTTGTGCCGGGGCCGGCCGAGGAACAGCTCCAGCTCCAGCGGCTCCTCGCTGGCGCTGTGCGCGAGCACGAGCGTGACCGTGCCGGGCGCGCCGTCCGGGTCGCCCGGCAGGTCGCCGAGGTCGAGCGCCAGCTGCGGGTCGCCCGCGTAGTCCTGCCGCGCGACCATCTGCTTGGTGGCGCTGTCGCGGTCCCAGCGGATGGCGCGGACGGCGCCGAACTCGTGCCGCTTGAGCAGGATCCGGTACGGCCCGTGCCGCCAGCCGGGCGAGCCGTTCAGGTTGTCGCGGACGATCGCCGGGTCGCCCCGGAACACGCGGTCGATCTGCGACGCCAGCACGTCGAACGAGCTGTAGCCGTACGAGCGGTCGGTGAACCCCGCCGACCGGCTCAGCCCGCCGAACACCGCCAGCGTCGCCTCCCGGTGCGCCTCGCGGAGCCCGTGCAGGAGGCCCTTCGGATGGAGGGCGTTCCAGGCGTCGAGATCTTCGGACATGCACGGGACTATAGACGCCGGCGGTGACTCGCGCGCGAAACTGAAGTGCCGTGTCGCGGGTGGACGCGGTCGCGGAACGTTGCCGGTGATATTTGTCAGTGATATCTGGCAGCATCCGGTCATGGCACCGACCGCGGCTGACTACGCCTGGTTCGAAGAGCGCTTCCCCGACCTGGCGGAGGCGTACTGCTTCACGCTCGTGCGCGGGCTGACCCCGGCGCAGGTGCTCGCGCGGCTCGGCGCCCGTACGGGCGGGCCGCAGGTGAAGGGCGTCGAGGCGCTGTCGAGGCTCTCCTACGACGGCTACGCCGAACGCGCCGGGCGCGAGTTGGTCGTCGGCGTGACGGCGGTCGGCGAGTGGGCGCTCGCCGTCGAGCCGAACGGCTACCTCGGCGCCTCCGAGGAGGCGGTCGTCCCGCTGTCGGCCGGTTCCCGGCTGGTGTCGCACTTCAGCAACGTGAACGCGGCCGGCAACTTCTACTGGGTCGAGGACGGCGACGTCCGCCTCACGTTCGAGCCGCTGTTCCCCTCGCACCGGTGGGGCAGCACGCCCGACGCCCTGCTCGACGCCATGCGGGAGGCGGGGTTCGACCTGCTGGACGGGGACGACTCCAACCTCGACTGCGGCGCCGCCGCCTTCGCGCTCGCCGAGCGTCTGACCGGCGTGCGGCTCACTCCGGAGATCCTCACGGAGGCGTCATTCCTCTGCGGCCTGGCCCCCGTCGCCTGAGGACTCACGAACCGAAGCCGACGCCGAAGCGGTCCAGGGCGCGCAGCCAGCGGCCGCGGTGACCCGCGCGGCGGTCGGCCCTGGCCATCGCGCGCCGGGTCAGCTCGATCGCCCCGTACCGGAACGGCTCGGGCGGGAACGGGACGGGCCGGTCGCGCACCATGGCCAGGCGGGCACGGGCCGGGTCGGCCTCCGGCAGGCCCAGCAGGTCGAGCATGACGTCCGCGCC
This sequence comes from Actinomadura sp. 21ATH, assembly GCF_041951345.1. Taxonomy (NCBI): domain Bacteria; kingdom Bacillati; phylum Actinomycetota; class Actinomycetes; order Streptosporangiales; family Thermomonosporaceae; genus Actinomadura; species Actinomadura sp. 21ATH. The sequence goes on from NZ_JBGNUR010000007.1 coordinate 107,956, forward strand.
GAACCGGGTCGCGCCCACGCCGAGCCCGGTGTGGCCGGAGGCATGGGCCAGGCGGCCGTCGTACGCCGTTCCGTAGAAGGCGCAGAAACGGGTGCAGGTGTCGACCACACCGCCCCAGGTATGGTTGAACCGGAGCCCTTCGAGTTGCGGGAACGTGGTGAGGAAATCGCGGGCCAGCGCCTCGAACGCGGCGCCGCGCCGCTCCAGCCCGTCACCGATCCGGCCGCCGAAATGGTAGACGGCGTCGGAGCCGCCCCAAACGATCCTGTCATCGGCGGTCAGCCGGTAGTAATGGAAGAGGTTCGCGCGATCCCCGATGCCTTGGCGGTGCTTCCAGCCGAGCGATTCCAGCCGGGCGGCGGAAAGCGGCTCGGTCGCCATCGCGTAGTCGTACACGGGCACCACGTAGCGCCGCATCCGCTTCAGCAGCGGCGGGAACGCGCCGGTCCCGAGCGCCACCCGGCGGGCCGCGAGCCGGCCGTTCCGCGTGGAGAGGCGCAGCGGAACGTCCTCGTCGAGGCCCGTCACCGGCGACCGCTCGTAGATACGGACGCCCAGGGAACGGCACGCGTCCGCCAATCCCCAGGCCAGCTTCGCGGGATTCACCAGTGCGACCCCGTCGGGATCCCAAAGGCCGCCGAGATAGGTGGGCGAGTCGACTTCGGCGCGGACGGCCTCCGCGCTCATCAGCATGGGCTCCCAGCCGTGCTCGAACGCGAGTTCGGCGTCCTCCGCGAGCCCTTCCAGCTGCCATTCGGCGGTGGCGACGTGGAGTTCGCCGGCCGCCTCCCATTCCGCGTCGATCCCGTACCGGACGAGCGTCTCCGCGATGGCCCGGAAGTTCTCCCAGCCGAGCCGTTCCAGCTCGTGGAGCTCGTCCGGCCAGCGGTCCGCCCCGTTCCGGATCCCGTGGGTCAGGCTGGCCGCGCAGAAGCCGCCGTTGCGCCCGGACGCGGCGCCGCCGATCCGGCCGCCCTCCAGGACGGCCACGTCCAGGGACGGATCGCGCTCCTTCGCGCGCAGCGCCGTCCACAGGCCGCTGTAGCCGCCGCCGACGACCGCGAGGTCGCAGGCGTCGGTCCCGTGCAGCGCGGGCTCCGGTTCGGGGCGCGCGGGGTCGCCGAGCCAGTACGGCTCGTGCAGCGCGCCGGCGACCGCTTTCCGGGCGTTCACGCGCGCCTCCCCCGGCGGGCGGACAGGATCGCGACCAGGATCCCGGCGGCGAAGATCAGCGTGCCCATGACGTTCACCTGCGGGGGCGTGCCGGTGCGCGTCGAGCCGTACACCCACAGCGGGAACGTGAGCGTGCCGCCGCTGGTGAAGTCGGTGATCACGAAGTCGTCGACCGACAGCACGAACGCCAGCAGCGCCCCCGACACCACCCCGGGCCTGATCATCGGCAGCGTGACCAGCCGGAACCGCGTCCACGGCCCGGCGCCCAGGTCGCGCGCCGCCTCCTCCACGGCCGGATCCAGCACGCTCACCCGCGCCCGCACCGTCACCGCGACGAACGCGATCGAGAACATCACGTGCGCGGCGAGGATCGTCCCGTACCCGCGCGGCAGGCCGAACGTCACGAACATCGACAGCAGCGACGCGCCCATCACCAGTTCCGGGCAGGAGATCGCCATGAACATCAGCAGCGTGGTCGCGCCCCGGCCGCGGAACCGGTAGCGGCCCAGCGCCAGCCCGGCCAGCGTGCCGAGCACGGTGCTGGCCGCGGTGCTGAGCAGCGCGATCGTCAGCGAGTTGACCAGTGCCGTCGTCAGGTCCGGGCGGTCGAAGAGCTCCGCGTACCAGCGCAGCGTGAAGCCCTCCCAGCGGAAGTTCTGCTTGCCGCTCGTGTCGTTGAACCCGAACAGGATCATGACGGCGACCGGCAGCGCCAGCCAGCCGATCAGCAGCCAGGTGTAGATCCGCAGGATCCGGCCGCCGCCGCCCGCGGCCGGCCCCGGCCGCGCCGCTCGTCCGCGTCTCATCGGCGCGCCGCCTCCAGGACGTCCCGGGTGCCCAGGGCGCGCGCGTACGCGAAGATCCCGAGCAGCAGGATCGCCATCAGCGTGAACGACAGCGCCGAGGCCGTCGGGTACGCGCCGGTGTCGAAGTACTCGGACTGGATCACGTTACCGATCATGGTGTCGCCGGGGCCGCCCAGCACCTCGGCGTTGACGTAGTCGGCGGACGCGGGCACGAACGTCATGATCACACCCGCCAGCACGCCCGGCAGCGAGATCGGCAGGATCACCCGCAGGAACGCCTGGACGCGCGAGGCGTACAGGTCGTACGCCGCTTCCACGACCCGCGGGTCCATCCGCTCCAGCGCCACGTAGATCGGCAGCGCCATGAACGGCAGGAAGGCGTACACCAGGCCGGTGACCACGGCGGCGCCGGTGTCGAGCACGTGGAAGCCGTCCGGGAGCAGGCCCGCGCCGCGCAGCGGCCCCAGGACCGGCCCGTTGTCGGTCAGCACGAGCTTCCAGGACACCGTCCGCAGGATGTAGGAGACGAAATAGGGCAGCAGGAGAAGGAGCAGGTACATCGTCTTCCGCCGCCCGCCGCGGAACGCGATCCAGTACGCCGCCGGATAGGAGAGCGCGGCGCACAGGGCCGTGGCCAGCAGCCCGTACCAGAGCGACCTGATGAACGCGTCGCCGTACGTGTGCAGCCCGTCGGTGTAGTTCTGCCACCGGAACGTCTGCCGGAACCCGTCGACGAGATTCCCGGTCTGCAGCGAGAGGGAGACCATGAGGGCGAGCGGGACGGCGAAGAGCGCCAGCAGCCACAGCCAGCTCGGCAGGACCAGCAGGTACGGGGCGAGCCGGCGGGAGCGGCCCGCCATCACGATCCCTTGGGAATGGGCTCGAACAGCTTCTGGTACTCGGCCTCCTCCGGCTGCGTGAGCCGCCGGTAATGGCGCAGCCGCTTCAGGTCGGCCTCGGCCGGAAAGACCAGCGGGCTGCTGCCGAGCCGTTCCAGGTCCGCCTTCTCCTCGCCCGCGGCCTCGCGCGCGTGCGCCTCGATGAGCGGCCTGACCGCCGGTACGGGCGTGATGTAGTTGATGAACTCGGTCAGCGGCGCGTTGTTCTCCGGCTTGTACAGGTAGTCCATGAGGACGAGCGCGTCGACCGGGTTCTCGGCCGTCCGCGGGATGCACAGGTTGTCGGTCCACAGCGTGCCGCCCTCCTCGGGCACCACGAACTCCACGTCCGGTCCGGCGAGGCTGTAGACGTCCCCCGACCAGGCCATCGTCAGCCACACGTCGCCCTTGCTGACGGCGTCGACGTAATCCTGCTCGTAGTACTTGCGCACGATCCCGGCGTCGCGCTGCCGCCGCAGCCGATCGGCCGCCCGCCGCCAGTCCGCGGGGCCCGACCTCTCGGGATCGACGCCGAGCAGGAACATCCCGAAACTGCCGAGCTCCTGCGAATCGCGCATCATCCCGACGCGGCCCTTGTATTTGGGATCGAAGAGCTGGGCGATGCTGGTGATCTCGTCCTTGACGTACCTGGTGTTGTACGCGATTCCCGTGATCCCCGACATGTAGGGGATCGTGAACGCGTTGCCCGGATCGTACGACGGGTTCTTGTACTCGGCGCCCGCATTGGCCGCGAACGCCGGCAGCCGGGAATGGTCGAGCGGCGCCAGATGGCCGAGCTGCCGCAGCTTCTCCAGCTGGATTCCATTGGTCATGACCATCAGGTCGAAACCGATCGACTGGCCGGCCGACAACGGCGCCTGAATGCGCCCGAACCACTGCGCGGTCTCCTGGATGACCTCGCGGTAGGTCACCTTGATGCCGGTGGCCTTCTCGAACGCCTTGAGCGTCGCCCGGTCGTCCTCGATGTAGCCCGGCCAGTTCGCCCAGCGCAGCGTGCCGGTCCGGGCCTTCCCCGACCAGTACTTCTGCACGTCCGACGTGGTGACCTTCTGCTTGCCGCCCTGCCCCTCGACGCCGCAGGCCGCCAGCGCCGCGCCGGCGCCGGCCAGCCCCGCCAGGCGGAGGAAGTCCCGCCGCGCGGCGGCATGCGGGCCGGGCGCGCCCTGGCCGAGGGGGCCGCGGCCGAGAGCGCCGAGGCCGGAGCCCCTGAGGCACGGGGCGCTGAGGCCCGGGGTGCTGAGGCGGGGGCGGGTCAGGCCGCGCAGGAGCGGGGGGTCGGTCCGGGTCACGTGCTTGCTCCAATGGCGTACGAGTGCCGCGGGTCCCACGACAGCCACACGGTGTCCCCCCGTGCGGCGACGTCGTCGGCGGACGCGGCGTTCTGGACGAACACCACCATGTCGGGCCCGGCGGCGGTGCTGATGGTGTAGGTGGTGGACGTACCGAGATACACCACTTCGGACACGGTGCCACGAAGGGCGCAGAGCGCGTCGTCCGGGCGGTCCCGGCCGATCTCTATCTTCTCCGGACGCACGGTCAGCTCCAGCCGTTCCGCCGGGCCGGCCGGCAGCCCGGGGCGCAGCGGGGCCAGCACCCGGCCGGCCGGCCCGTACGAGATCACCGCCCGCCCGCCGCGGACCTCGGCCACCTCGCCCGCGAGCAGGTTGGACGTGCCGATGAAGCCCGCCGCGAACCGGGTCGCCGGGCGCTCGTACACCTCCCGCGGCGGCCCGGCCTGCTCGATCCGGCCCGCGTTCATCACCGCGAGCCGGTCCGACATCGTCAGCGCCTCGCCCTGGTCGTGCGTCACGTACACGAACGTGATACCGACCTCGCGCTGGATCCGCTTCAGCTCGACCTGCATCGCCTGCCGCAGCTTGAGGTCCAGGGCGCCGAGCGGCTCGTCCAGCAGCAGCGCGCGCGGCTCGTTGACCAGCGCCCGGGCCAGCGCGACCCGCTGCTGCTGCCCGCCCGACAGCGCCGCCGGGCGCCGCCGGCCGAGCCCGGCCAGGTCGACGGTCTCCAGCATCCGCCCGACGCGGTCCGCGATCTCCTTCTTCGGCAGCCGCCTGCGGCGCAGCCCGAACGCCACGTTGTCGTACACGTTCATGTGCGGGAACAGGGCGTACGACTGGAACACCGTGTTGACCTCCCGCCGGTTGGCGGGGACACCGTTGACGCGCCGGCCGCGCAGCAGCACCTCGCCCGCCGACGGCTCCTCGAACCCGCCGATCATCCGCAGCGTGGTCGTCTTCCCGCAGCCCGACGGCCCGAGCAGCGAGAAGAACTCCCCCGGGGCGATCGCCACGTCGATGCCCCGCACCGCCGGGACGCCCCGGAAGTCCTTGGCCACGCCGCGCAGCTCGATCGCCGGGGTCTGCTCGCTCTCGGCCATGGGCGGTTCCTCAACTGTCGCGGGATCGGCGGTCGGGGGTCGGATGCCGGGGGTGACCATGGTCGCGGGTCCCCCCGCCCCCCGCCAAACCGGACCCCAGGGCGATAAAGTGGCGCGACGGCGAACCGCGTCGAACGCGCGATTCCGTCGTTGAAAGCAATCCAGACAACTGAATCGGTTGCCCCCCATAGGTAGGAGTGAGATGACGCGGCGCACCAGCGTCCAGCTCGACGAGACGGCCAAGCAGATCATCGAGCAGCTGCAGGAGGACGGCCGGCGCTCCTACGCCGCCATCGGCAAGGCCGTCGGCCTCTCCGAGGCCGCCGTCCGGCAGCGCGTCCAGAAACTGCTGGACGCCGGCGTCATGCAGATCGTCGGCGTCTCCGACCCGATCATGCTCGGCTTCGACCGGCAGCTCATGGTGGGCGTCAAGTGCGAGGGCGACCTGGAGCGCGCCGCCGACGCGCTCGCCGCCGTGCCGGAGATCGACTACGTCGTCATCACCGCGGGCTCGTTCGACATCCTCCTGGAAGTGGTCTGCGAGAGCGACGAACGGCTGCTGGAACTGATCGGCCGCATCCGCGACGTCCCGGGCGTCGTCTCCACCGAAAGCTTCGTCTATCTCAAAGTCCGCAAGCAGACGTACGCCTGGAGAACCCGCTGAACCGTGGAATTCGCACCCGCCGTACCTCAACGGAGCCTGACACACCAGGTAATAATGCACTGGCGTCCGGCAACGGCCGCGCGCCGAACTCCCGCCCGACCCGCGCCCTGCTCCGGCCCCCGTTTCATCGCGGCAGGAGCCCTTTTCCTCATTTAAGAGGATGCCCTCCCCCCGTTTCCGGCGTACTTTGATGGCGGTACGGAAGGAGCGGCCATGCAGGACCTTCCCACTGATCTCTCCGGGGAACATCTGGAACTCTGGACCTCTGGGGAACAGCATCTCGCCATCCGCAAGGCAGCCGAACTCGTGGGCTGGACGGTCTCGCAGTACGTGCTGTCGGCCGCCCTCGACCGGGCCGAACGGGACCTGTACGGGCACGCCGCCACCCGGCCCCGGGAGGCGGGCGAATCCGTCGAACCCTACGTGGCCCTCGTCACCGCCCTGGGCTGACGAGGGCCCGTCCCAGACGTTCCGCGTACTCCGCCGCCTCCTCTTCGGAGGCGTACTTGTGGCGCGGCCAGAAGAACCCGCGAAGCCCGTCCTTGCGGTTGCGCGGGACCACATGGACGTGCAGGTGCGGCACGCTCTGGCTGATCCGGTTGTTCATCGCCACGAACGAGCCCGCGGCGCCGAGCACCGTCTCCATCGCGCCCGCCAGCCGCCGCGCGTGCGCGAAGAACGGCCCGAGCATCTCCTCGGGGAGGTCGTTCAGCGTCTCGAGATGCGCCCGCGGCACCAGCAGCGCGTGCCCCTTGAACAGCGGCCTGGTGTCCAGGAAGGCCATCGCGTCGGGGGCGTCGAGCACCAGGTGAGCGGGCCGCTCACCCTTGATGATCTCGCAGAAGACGCACCCCTTGGAGTCGCTCATACGCGGCATTGTCCCACCGGGCCGCCCGTCCCATCCGCCCAACCGCTTCGCCCGTCTAACGGGGCCCTTACACCGTTCCGGCTAACCTCCCGTTCTCGTGCACTTGGAACGCGTCTCCTTCCGCTACCACCACCGTGCGCCGTGGGTGCTGAGGGACGTCACCCTCTCCGTTCCCGCCGGCCAGGTGACCGAGGTGACCGGCCGCAACGGCGCCGGCAAATCCACGTTCCTGCGGCTCCTCGCGGGCCTGCGCGCCCCGCGCCACGGCCGGATCACCGGCCGGCCGGCCAACGTCGGCTACGCCCCCGAACGCTTCCCGGCGGACCAGCCGTTCACCGTCCGCGCGTACCTCGGCCACATGGCCGCCATGCGGAGGGCGCCCAGCGCGGGCATCGCGTCCTGGGCGGAACGGCTCGCGTTCGACCATCTGATGGACACCCGCCTCCCCGAGCTCTCCAAGGGCAGCGCCCAGAAGGTCGGCCTGGCCCAGGCCCTCCTCTCCGGCCCCGACCTGCTGGTCCTGGACGAACCGTTCTCCGGCCTGGACGCCGCCACCCGCGACTCCCTGCCCACCCTGATCACCGAACTCACCGCCCAGGGCACCACGGTCGTCGTCAGCGACCACCAGCGCTGCCTGGAGCCCCTGCCCGCCCTGACCAGGGTCCACATCACGGACAGGAGCGCCACCCTGCTCCCCCCGCCCGACCACCCGCCCGCAAGGCACGGGGACGGGGACGGGGAATGGACGGTGCTGGAAGTGGTCGTGCGCGCCGCCGAGGCGGATCGCGTGGCCGGGAAGCTGCGCGCCGAGGGCTACGACGTGCGGGACCCCGCATGAGCGCGCTGGTCCGCTTCCAGATCGCGGGATACCTGCGCTCCTTCCGCGTCCTGCAACCGCTGATCGTGGTGCTCCTCCTCGTCTCCCTGGTGCTCCTCCAGGGCCCCGACAGCGCCGGCCTGGCCGCCGGGGCCCTCGGCGACGTCCCCGCGTTCCTGTTCGCCGTCTGGGCCTGGACGGCCCGCGCCCTGCTCGACACCCAGCCGGACGACCAGCGCGCCCTGTCGGCCCTGTCCACCCGCCGCCACGCCGCCGCCGGCCTCCTGGCGGCGTACGCGGTCAACCTCGGCCTCGGCGCCCTCGGCGCGGCCGTCCCCGTCGGCCAGGCGCTCGCGACCGGCGTGCCCGCGCCCGCGCTCGCGGCCGGCATCGGCCTCCTCCTCCTGGTCGCGCCGGCCGCCACCGTCCTCGGCGCCCTGACCACCCGCGCGCTCATCCCGGACCCGGGCATCTCGCTGATCACGCTCATCACCGGCATCGCCGCCGCCCTCCTGCTCAGCATGAGCCCGCTCCGCTGGATCGCCGTCCCGATGGTCGGCTGGCTGCGCGCCGCCCACGACGGCCCCGCCGAACTCGCCGCCGCCTTCCCCGGCGTCGCCCTCCACCTGACCCTGTGGACGGCCGCCCTGGCCGCCGCCTACCTCACCCTCCGCCGCACCCGCACCTGAGTCCCGCCCCCGGACCCGCCGTCTCCTCCACGCGCGGGGCCTCCGCGGGTGCTTCAGGTGGCCTGGAGGGTCATCCAGGCGTCCTCCAGTGGAGCTTCTTCCCGGGTGCAGAAGAAGAGGCGGCCGGGGTCGCCCCAGTGCCATTCGAGGCGGTCGTCGGAGTCGAGCTGGAGCAGGAGGCGCCATTCCTCGCCGGCGGACCGGCTCTCCTCGGGGGTGAGCGGGGCGTCGGGCGGCAGGCCGGACGAGGCGCGGTGGCAGTCGGGCCCCACGGGGCGCTGGATCAGGGCCGGCCAGCCGCCGAGCTGGTGGACGGGGGTGGCGTCGGGCCAGACGTGCTGCCGCCACGCCGCGTGGAGCTGCTCGTACACGGGCAGGGTGCCGCCGAAGCGCTCCTCGACGCGCCGCAGGAGCGGCTCCTGAGGGGAGGGCAGGGACAGGAACGTCTCGGCGTCCAGGAGCACCTCCGGGCCGGGTTCGCGGTCGGTCTTCTGGAGATCGCCGTGGAAGACGCGCCAGGCCCCGCGGTGCGCGGCCGCGTCGCCCCAGAGACGGGGCGGGCCCGCCGCGTAGTAGAAGGCGGCCGTTCCCTTGCGGGGCAGGCCCGGGACCTCGGGGACCAGGCCGAAGTCGACCGAGCCCAGGTGGTCGAGGGGACGGCCCTGCCAGGACGGCCAGGGCTCGCCGGGTGGGAGGAGCGGGGCACCGCCGAGCCGGACCGCGCCCGCGCCGCCGGCGGTGAGCCGGAGCGCGGGACGGGCCAGCGGGAGCAGCGCTCCGGTGACCTCGGGAGCGAAGAACACGCCGAACAGGGAACGCAGCCGCCGGGGCTGCGCGTCGAAGTGATCCATGTCACTCAGCGTTCCCTGGCCGGGCCCCGCCTGCCAGACCCCATTCAAGATCTGTGGATAACTAGCGGCGTTCGAGCGCGGCGGCGAGCTGGACGAGGAAGCGGTCGACCTCGCCCTCGTCGTATCCGGGACCGATTCGCACCGACCGGAAACGGCATTCACGGACGTCACGGGGGGTCACCGGCGGCGCCAGGCCGCGCAGGCCCGCGACCACCCGGTCGAGGAAGAGGTCGACGTCGCGGACGTCGTAGCCGGTGCGGATGCCGGCGCTGGCGAAGCGCGCGTTCTGGATCCAGCCGGCCAGCCAGCCGGCGTGCACGCGGGGGCGGCCGGGGCGGCGCCCGATCGGGGCGGCTGCCTGGAGCTCCCGGATCGTCTCCTGGAGCAGCTCGTCGACGGCGCGCTGCTCGTAGCCGCGCAGGACCACGTCGAAGCGGATCCCGCGCAGCTCGTCGGCGGTCAGGCCCCACCGGCCGTGGCGCAGCGTCGCCTCGACGCGTTCGAGTAACGCGTCGACCTGGGCGCGGTCGTAACCGCGCAGTGCCACCGGCAGACGCGTCTCCGTCTTCACCGGCCCTCCCCTTAGGACTCCTCGGTGGCGGCGGCCAGCTGGCCGCAGGCGCCGTCGATCTCCCTCCCCCGGGTGTCGCGGACGGTGACCGGCACCCCGTGGGACTCCAGCCGCCGGACGAACTCGCGCTCGTCCTCGGGCCGGGACGCCGTCCACTTGGACCCCGGCGTGGGATTCAACGGGATCAGATTGACGTGTACGAGGTGGCCGCGCAAGAGCCGGCCGAGAAGATCGGCCCGCCATGCCTGGTCGTTGACGTCCTTGATCAGGGCGTACTCGATCGAGACGCGGCGGCCGCTGCGCTCGGCGTAGGCCCAGGCCGCGTCCAGGACCTCGCTCACCTTCCACCGGTTGTTGATCGGCACCAGCTCGTCGCGCAGCTCGTCGTCGGGCGCGTGCAGGGAGACCGCGAGGCGCACGGACATGTCCTCGGCGGCCAGCTTCTCGATCGCCGGGACCAGGCCGACGGTGGAGACGGTGACCGACCGCTGCGAGATGCCCAGCCCGGCCGGGGCCGGGTCGGTGATCCGTCGGACGGCGCCGAGCACGGCCTTGTAGTTGGCCAGCGGCTCGCCCATGCCCATGAAGACGATGTTGGAGACCCGGCCCGGGCCGCCCGGGATCCGGCCGCGCGCCATCGCGCGGGCACCGGCGGCGACCTGCTCGACGATCTCGGCCGTGGACAGGTTGCGGGTCAGCCCGGCCTGGCCGGTGGCGCAGAACGGGCAGTTCATCCCGCAGCCGGCCTGGGACGACACGCACATCGTGGCCCGGTCGGGGTAGCGCATCAGGACCGACTCGAACAGGACGCCGTCGAACGCCTTCCAGACCGTCTTCAGCGTTTTGCCGCCGTCGCAGTCCAGCTCGCGGACCGGCGTGATCAGGGACGGCAGCAGCTCGGCGGCGAGCCGCTCGCGCAGCGCGGCCGGCAGGTCGGTCATCTGCGCCGGGTCGTCGGCCAGGCGGGAGAAGTAGTGGCGGGAGAGCTGGTCGGCCCGGAACGGCTTCTCGCCGAGCTCGGCCACCGCCTCCCGGCGCTCGGCCGCGCTGAGGTCGGCGAGATGGCGCGGCGGCTTGGCACGGCGCGGAGCGGCGAAGACCAGCTTCGGCGGGGTCTTCGCGGCGGACGGTTCGGCGGTAGCAGACATGGTGCTTCCAGTGTGGCAAACGTGCGGCGATGCCTGGACCGGCCGGCCGGAAGGAGCGGCTGGAACGAGCCCCTGGAACGCCCCGTGCAGGTGGCCCTTCTCGCTGTACAGTTCCGATCATGTCGGTTTTGCGCAGGGGGTCCGCCGCGGGCAGGGGGCCGGGCGGCCCGGGCAAGGGCGCGGGCCCGGCGGCCACGGGCGCGGGCGCCGCGGTGATCCGTACCGAGGCGAGCCCCTACGGGAGCCGCCGGCTCGTGATCGAGACCGACGGCGCCGCCAGCGCGGCGTACCTGCTGGACTCCCGCGACCGCGTCGTCGGGGCCTGCTGGCTCGCCAACCACCGGCCCGCCCCGGCCGGGCCCGACCAGGGGCGGCTGGACGGCGGCCGGTCGCCGCTGCTGCCCGCCTCGCACGTGCGGCATCCGGAAGGCCGTCCCGCTCTCGACGGGGACGCCCTGGAGGTCGTGTGGTTCGAGGAAGGGGACGGGGTGGCCGTCCTGGAAGAGGGCGAGCCGCTGTGCGTCATCCCCGGCTGGTCCGACATCGGCCGCGGGATCCCCGGCTACAGCAGGGACGCCACGGACCAGAGCCCGTTCGCGTTCCCGCTGGACGACGAGGTCGAGGAGTTCGGCCCGCGCATCGACCGGGCCCGCGACCACTGGAAGGTCTGCGACGCGGACGGGTCCTGGGCCGACTTCCAGCAGTCCGTACTGGGCCACCTGCTGCAGCGGCTGGGCCCCGGCGGCCACTACTGGCACGACGTCGGGCGGCAGCTGCCTGGAGGCAACGGCGCGGCATCGCCCGTCGTAGGGGTCACTGAGCGTCCCGCACGCGGGGACCGCGAGTTCACCGTTCTGAGCACGGTCGGCATGAGCCGCCAGAGGATGCCCACGGTCGAGCTGTACGAGGACGATGTCGCCCCCTACAGCAGGATCGAGCTGGCGGTGGCCACGACGCTGCCGAGCCAGCGCGCCGGGAGCATCTTCCCCTGGCTGGCGCAGTACCCGTGGCGGGTCGTGACGTGGTTCGCGGCGGGCGACGTCGTCAAGTGGTACCACGACGCCCACACGTTCCCGCTCAACACGGGAGAGACGTCCTGGGAGGGCGTCCTGCTCCTGGACGACCCCAGCCGCCTCGACGGGCCGGTCGTCCCCGGCCTGGCCGGGCTGTCCACCGAGGGCGACCCGGTGCGCTGGCTGTGGCTGGTGCCCATCACGGACGAGGAGCACCGGTACGCAAAGAACGAGGGCTCGGACGCGCTCGTCCGGCGCCTCGCCCAGCAGAACCGCTCGTGGGTCGTCTCCTGAGGAGGCGCAGAACGTGCTCTCGGCCCCTCAGGCGGACGGGACGAAGACCTCCAGCAGGAGCCACACGACCGGAGCGGTCGCGACCAGCGAGTCCAGGCGGTCCATGACGCCGCCGTGCTCGGGGAGCAGGGTCCCCATGTCCTTGATGCCGAGGTCGCGCTTGAGCATCGACTCGATCAGGTCGCCGACGGTGGCGGTGACCACGGCGGCGGCGCCGATCACGACCCCGTGCCACACCTGGCCGTCCTCCAGCAGCCACCACATCAGCCCGGCACCGACGAGCATGCAGGTCAGCGCGGACCCGGTGACGCCCTCCCAGGTCTTCTTCGGGCTGATCGACGGCGCCAGCTTGTGCCTGCCGAGGAACGTTCCGGCGAAGTAGCCGCCGATGTCGCTGGCCACCGTGACCGCGATGAAGATGACGATCCGGTGGTCGCCGTCGCCGGGCGCCATCAGCAGCGCCACGATCCCGCCCATGAGGATCAGGTAGCCCGCCGCGAACACGGAGGCCGCGACGTCCCGGACGTACCCCTCGGCGGGTCCGTCGGCCATCCGCCAGACCAGCACGGTCAGCACGATCAGCGACAGCGCCGCGACCAGGGCCTCCGGGCCCCACACGTACGCGGCGACGGGGGCGGCGATCATGCCGGCCCCGAGCGGGATCAGCGGGACGCGGATCTCCCGCGTCCCGAACGCCCCGGCCAGCTCGCGCAGGCCGAGGAACAGGAAGACCACCATGACCGCGAGGAAGATCTCCTTGCGGGTGTACAGGGAGACCAGCGTCAGCGTGCCCAGGCCGACGCCGACGCCGACCGCGATGGGCAGGTTGCGGCCGCCGCGCTTCATGCCCGCCGCCTCGGCCGCCACGGACGGCGGCACGGAGGCCGACTCCCCGGACTCCCCGGACGCGCCGGGCTCCGCGGGCTCGACGGGGTCCGGGGACGCGGGCCCAGGGTCGATGGGGGGCGGGCCGGGCTCGGCGGCCCCGCCGGGGACGGGGCCGGAAGCCTGCGGCTCACCCGGGGAGCCCTCGGGCTCCCCGGTCATGTCGACTCTCATCAAACTTCGAGGAGTTCGGCCTTCTTGTGCTCGAGAAGCTCGTCGATCTGCGCCGTGTAGCGGTGCGTGACGTCGTCGAGCTCTTTCTCGGCACGCCGGACCTCGTCCTCGCCGGCCTCGCCGTCCTTGGCCATCTTGTCGAGGGTCTCCTTGGCCCGCCGCCGGATGTTGCGGATGGAGATCTTGCTGTCCTCCGCCTTGCCGCCCGCGACCTTGATGAACTCCTTGCGGCGCTCCTCCGACAGTTCGGGGAACACGACCCGGATGACGTTGCCGTCGTTGGTCGGGTTCACGCCGAGGTCGCTGTCGCGGATGGCCTTCTCGACCGCCTGCATGGACGACTTGTCGAAGACCTGCACGATGACCATCCGCGGCTCGGGCAGCGTGAACGACGCCAGCTGGTTGATCGGCGTCGGCGTCCCGTAGTACTCCGCGGTGATCTTGTTGAACATTGCGGGGGTGACCCGGCCCGTGCGGATGGCCTGGAAGTCCTCCTTGGCGACCGCGACCGCCTTCTCCATCTTCTCCTCGGCCTCGAGGAGGGTCTCGTCGATCACTTCGACTCCCATGTCATCGGTGCGGCCCTCGTCCCTGCTGATCCGGACCGCGAAGGGGGATCAGCCGTCCGCCGGGTTGACCAGGGTGCCGATCTTCTCACCCCGGACGGCCCGGACGATGTTGCCCTGTCCCATGAGGTCGAAGACCACGATGGGAAGCGCGTTGTCCATGCAGAGGCTGATGGCCGTGGCGTCCATGACCTTCAGGCCCCGCTGTAGGACTTCACCGTAATCCAAACGGTCGAACTTCACCGCGTCAGGATTCTTGCGCGGATCGGCGTCGTACACGCCGTCCACCTGAGTCGCCTTCAGGACGGCCTCCGCGCCGATCTCCAGCGCGCGCTGCGCCGCGGTGGTGTCGGTGGAGAAGAACGGCTGGCCCAGGCCCGCGCCGAAGATCACCACGCGGCCCTTCTCCAGGTGCCGCATGGCGCGGCGCGGGATGTACGGCTCGGCGACCTGGCTCATGGTGATCGCGGTCTGCACGCGGGTGTCGAGACCAAGCTTCTCCAGGAAGTCCTGCAGCGCCAGGCAGTTGATCACAGTTCCGATCATGCCCATGTAGTCGCCGCGGCCGCGGTCCATGCCGCGCTCGGCCAGGGCCGCGCCGCGGAACATGTTGCCGCCGCCGCACACGACCGCGACCTGCACGCCGTCCCGGACGGCCTCGGCGATCCCCTCGGCGACATGCTGGACGATCTCCGGGTCGATGCCCAGCGGATCGCGGCCGGCGAAGGCTTCGCCCGAGAGCTTCAGCAGCACCCGCTTCCAGCCCGTACGGGGCGCGTGCCGCGCCGGCGACGCGGCCGCCGTCGGATCACTGGTCTTTGGCTCCGGCACGTCGGCGGCCTCCTCGTTCGGCGTCTGGTGAAATCGTCGGATCCCTGTCTTTCCAGGATGCCCCAGGCGGGCGCGTCCGACCCTACGCCCTGCTCCGGCCATGCCACGCGGGAATCGTGGACGTGGCCCGAAGCCTCCCGAAAACGGCCCCGTTCGTGGGAACGGGGCCGTTCCGTCCGTACGGACGACGCGGGCCGCGGGGGCCTGGGAAGGCGGGCGCGGACTAAGCCTGCCCGACCTTGAAGCGGGCGAAGCGGACGACCTTCACCCCGGCCTCGTCGAGGACCTTGGCGATGGTCTTCTTGTTGTCCTTGACGAACGCCTGCTCCAGCAGCACGAAGTCGCGGAAGTAGGCGTTCACCCGGCCCTCGACGATCTTCGGGATGGCCTGCTCGGGCTTGCCCTCGTCGCGGGTGAGCTGCTCGGCGAGCGCCCGCTCCTTCTCGATCGCCTCGGCGGGAATCTCGTCGCGGGTGAGGTACTTGGGGGCCATCGCGGCGATCTGCTGCGCGATGTCCTTGGCGACCTCGGGGTTCACGGTGTCCAGCTCGACCAGCACGCCGTTGGTCGGCGGCAGGGACGGGTCGGACTTGTGCAGGTAGCTGGCCACGTACTCGCCCTTGAAGTGGGCGAAGCGGCGCAGCTCCAGCTTCTCGCCGATCTTGGCGCTGTTCTCCTCGATCAGGGCCTGGACGGTCTTGCCCGGCTCGATCTCGGCGCCCAGCAGCGCGGGCGCGTCGGCGGCGCCGCTGCCCAGCGCGAACTCGACCAGCCGGTCGGCCAGCTCGATGAACTGCGCGTTCTTGGCGACGAAGTCGGTCTCGCAGTTGAGTTCGAGGAGCGCGCCCTCGCTCTGGCCGTTGAAGCGCTCGACGACCAGGCCGTTGGCGGCGGTGCGCTCGGCGCGCTTGCCCACGTCCTTGGCGCCCTTGAGGCGCAGCAGTTCGACCGCCTTGTCGAAGTCGCCCTCGGCCTCGGTCAGCGCGTTCTTGCAGGCCATCATGCCGGAGCCGGTCAGCTCGCGAAGCCGCTTGACGTCAGCGGCGGTGAAGTTCGCCATCGTTCTCTTCGTCTCTGTGGTGGTGGGACGTCTGATGGAGGAAAAGGAGGGACGAGCAGGGCCCCGGGACCGCGCGGCGGCGGCCCCGGGGCACCGGCGTCGTCAGCTCTGCGAGGCGTTCTGGTCTTCCTTGGCCTCGGCGGGGGCCTCCGCCGGAGCCTCGGCGGACTCGGCCGCGGGAGCCTCGGCGGCGGGGGCCTCGGCGGCCTCGGCGGCCTCGGCGGGGGCCTCAGCGGCGGCAGGGGCCTCCGCGGCCGGCTGCTCGCCCTCGGCCTTGGCGGCCTCGCCGCCGGCCTGCTCCTTGTTCTCCAGCAGCTCGCGCTCCCACTCGGCCAGCGGCTCGGCCGCGGACGCGCCGCCCTCGGCCGGCTTCTCGTCCCCGCCGGAGGCCGCGCCCGCGCGGGCGATGAGGCCGTCGGCGACCGAGTCGGCGACCACGCGGGTCAGCAGGCTGACGCTGCGGATCGCGTCGTCGTTGCCCGGGATCGGGTAGTCGACCTCGTCCGGGTCGCAGTTGGTGTCGAGGATCGCCACGACCGGGATGCCGAGCTTCTTCGCCTCGTTGACGGCGATGTGCTCCTTCTTGGTGTCCACGATCCAGACGGCGCTGGGCACCTTGGCCATGTCGCGGATACCGCCGAGGGTGCGCTCCAGCTTGTCCTTCTCGCGGCGCAGCCCGAGCAGCTCCTTCTTGGTCATCCCGGAGCCGGCGACGTCGTCGTAGTTGATCTCCTCCAGCTCCTTGAGCCGGGTGAGGCGCTTGTGCACCGTGGAGAAGTTGGTGAGCATGCCGCCCAGCCAGCGCTGGTTGACGTACGGCATGCCGACCCGGGTGGCCTGCTCGGAGATGGCCTCCTGGGCCTGCTTCTTGGTGCCGACGAACAGGATCGTGCCGCCGTGGGCGACGGTCGCCTTGACGAACTCGTACGCGCGGTCGATGTAGGACAGCGACTGCTGCAGGTCGATGATGTAGATGCCGTTGCGCTCGGTGAAGATGAAGCGCTTCATCTTCGGGTTCCACCGGCGGGTCTGGTGGCCGAAGTGAACGCCGCTCTCGAGCAGCTGCCGCATGGTGACGACGGGTGCCATTGCCCGTGTTCTCCTTCTCCGGCCCTTAAAGGGCCACGTTTGGTTGTCTGCCTGCGCCCGGACACAACCCCGCCGTCATCGGTATGACGGACCGAGGGGTTGCGCCCCACCGTGCGAAGCAAGTGGCTCGCGGACGCATGAATTCGGTCGCGACGGACGCGACCGCCGGCCCGGGACCGTTCCCCGGACCTGGGGCCTGTCCGCTCGGCATGGGAGCGGCTTCTCGATCGCCCGGCCGAGCCGGCCGGTTGATCGACGGCCAAGCCCTGACCGGTGTCCATTCGGGCACCCGCTTAGGTTATCAGGGCACGGCAGCACCCGGGAAACGGCGGATCCGGCGGTTATCCACAGTCCCCGGAACCCCTGGGCCGCCGCCCGCCCGTCCCGCAGACTGCCGCTATGACGCTGCTCACACTGCTCCTGGCCTGCACCGTCTCCGTCGCCCCCGCGGCCGGCCCCGGAACGTGGCGCTGGCCGTTAGGGCCGCCCGCCCCCGAGGTCGTCCGGCCGTTCAGCCCGCCCGCGACGCCCTGGGGGCCGGGTCACCGCGGCGTCGACCTGGCCGCCGCGCCGGGGCTCCCCGTGTACGCCACCGCCGCCGGCCGCGTCTCGTACGCGGGCCGGGTGGCCGGGCGCGGGATCATCGCCATCACCCATGGCGCGCTGCGCACGACGTACCTTCCCGTGCGTCCCGCCGTCCGGAAGGGCCACGACGTGAGCGCGGGCTCCCGCATAGGCACGGTCGAGGCGTCCGCCCATTGCCCCGCCCCGTGCCTGCACTGGGGCCTGCTGAAGGGGCGTACGTACCTGGATCCGCTCAGCCTGGTACGTCCCCGCGTACGCCTGCTCCCCCACTGGAACCCGAAGCCGTCCCCGCCCGCCCCGTCCGCTCCGCAGATCAGCCTCCGGGACGCCACGACGGCCACCGGGGGCGCGGCGGCGGGGATGCTGCTCGCGTTCACGCTGGCGTCCCTCTGGCGCTTCGGCCGTTCCCGGCGGCCGCCCCCGCCCGGGGTGGTCGACCTGGCCAGGGAACGCCGCCTGCGCCGGGCCCGCTAGAGGCCGCCGGGCTCACTCCGCCCCGCGCGGGTGGGCCTGGCGGTGGACCTGCCTCAGACGTTCCGGAGACACGTGCGTGTAGATCTGCGTGCTCTGCAAGGACGCGTGCCCGAGGATCTCCTGCACGCTCCGCAGGTCCGCTCCCCCCTCCAGAAGATGCGTGGCGGCGCTGTGCCGCAGCCCGTGCGGGCCGAGGTCCGGCATGTCCCCGACCTCGGCGATCCGCGCGTGGACGATCCTGCGCGCGCTCGTGGGGTGCAGCCGCCCGCCCCGCGCCCCCAGGAACAGCGCCGGGCCGCTGTGCTCGTTCACGAGCCGCGGCCGGCCCGCCCGCAGCCAGTCCCCCACCGCCCGGACCGCCGGCTCGCCGATGGGAACGACGCGTTCCCTGTTCCCCTTGCCGAGGACCCGTACGGTCCCGCGGGCGCCGTCCAGGTCATCGACGTCCAGGCCGCACAGCTCGCTGACGCGCACGCCCGTCGCGTACAGGACCTCCAGCACCGCGAGATCGCGCAGCCCGACCGGCCCGCCGGCGTCCATCCCGCCGAGAAGGCGCCCCGCCGCGTCCTGATCGAGTACCGCCGGCAGCTCCCGGTGCCGTTTGGGCGTCCCCAGCAGCGGCCCCGGATCGCGCTCCAGCAGCCCGCACCGGCACAGGTAGGCCGTGAACGCCCGCGCCGCCGCCGTCCGCCGCGCCAGCGTCGCCCGAGCCCGCCCACTGGCGTGCTGCCGTGCCAGCCACCCCCGCAGGACCCCCACGTCAAGCCCCGCGACCGAGCCGATCCCGACCTCCTCCGAGTACCGGCACAAATCCCGCAGATCCCCGATATAAGCCCGCAGCGTATGAGCAGAAAGATCCCGCTCTCCCCGCAGATACCTCTCAAACCCCAGCAAAGCCTCCGCCAGTCCCCCACCGCATCCAGCCGCCTCCCCAACCTGGCCGGCACCCGCACCGACCCCAGGCCCGCCAGAGCCAGCCTCACCCGGCTCTACCGCCATTCCACCGACCTCCCCACGACCGACACCCTCATCACACACTTCACACCCTCACCACCGGCCACCGATACCGAAGGCGATCTCGCCAAGACCACCGGCGACGCCTCGTTCCGTCACCAGATCGCCGACCTCCCTGCCACGACCGAGACCTTGGCCACCAGGATCCCGGCGCCGCCTCATCAAGACCACCGACGTCCTCGCGCCGCTCACCGCCAACGCGACCGTGTGCACCTTCTCATTCACTCCGAGTTATCCACAGAACGGGGTTCTACGGACGTGGCGGGTGGGGGTCCGGGAGCGTCGGGGGTGGAGGTGAGGCGCTTGAACAGCAACAAGAGGCTCGGGGAACGCGGGGAGCGAGCCGCGGCCGCCTATCTCGCCGAGCTGGGGTGGACCGTCCTCGAACGCAACTGGCGCTGCCGGGAGGGCGAGCTCGACATCGTCGCTCATGACGGGCTGCGGCACGTGGTCTGCGAGGTCAAGACGCGCAGCTCCACCGACTACGGCGATCCGCTGGAGGCGATCACGCCCGCCAAGGCGGCGCGGTTACGGCGGCTGGCCTGGCGCTGGGCGAGCGAGCGCGGGGTGCCGGGCGCGAACGTCGGCGTCGACGTCCTGGGCCTGGTCACCGACCGGGACGGCTTCACGATCGAGCATCTGAGGGAGGTGTGCTGAGTGGCGCTCGCCAGAACGCGATCGGTCTCGCTGATCGGGGTGGAGGGGAACGTCGTCGACGTGGAGGCCGCGATCACCAGCGGGGTGCCGGGCCTGCATCTCGTCGGCCTGCCCGACGCCGCGCTGAGCGAGGCCCGCGACCGGGTGCGGGCGGCGGTCTACAACTCGGGTGAGGATTGGCCCAACAGGCACGTCACGGTGTCGCTCTTCCCGGCCAGCATGCCCAAGCGCGGCTCGATCTTCGACGTCGCCATAGCCGTGGCCTTGATGGCCGCCGCCGAGGCCGTGCCCCCGGCGTCCTGCTCGGGGCTGGTGCTGATCGGCGAACTGGGGCTGGACGGGCGGATCCGGGCCGTCCCCGGCGTGCTGCCCGCCGTGCTCTCGGCGGCGAACGCGGGCTGCCGCACGGTCGTCGTCCCCCGGGCCAACAGCGCGGAGGCGGAGCTCGTCCCCGGCATGGAGGTGATCACGGCCGGGACGCTGCGGGGGCTGCTGTGCCTGCTGCGGGATGAGCCGCCGCCGCTGGAGGAGCCCGCCGCCGACCCGCCCGCCGCGCCGCGCGCGACCGATGGGCTGACGCTCCGCGGCCAGCACCAGGGCGCCGAGCTCGATCTGGCCGACGTGCGCGGCCAGGCCGAGGCCCGGCGGGCCCTGGAGATCAGCGCCGCCGGGGGCCACCACCTGTTCTACTCGGGGCCGCCGGGCTGCGGGAAGACGATGCTCGCCGAACGGCTCCCCACCCTCCTGCCGCCCCTGGAGCCGGACGCCGCGCTGGAGGTCACCGCGATCCACTCGGTGGCCGGGACGCTCCCGCACGGGCAGCCGCTCATCACGCGGGCGCCGTTCTTCGCGCCCCACCACACCGCGTCCCGGGCCGCGATGGTCGGCGGCGGGTCGGGACGCGTGATCCGGCCCGGGGCGGTCTCGCTCGCCCACCGCGGCATCCTGTTCCTGGACGAGGCCCCCGAGTTCCAGGCGGGCGTCCTGGACGCCCTGCGGCAGCCGCTGGAAGAGGGCGAGGTACGGATCTCCCGGTCGGAGGGGAACACCCGCTTCCCGGCCCGGTTCACGCTCGTGCTGGCCGCCAACCCGTGCCCGTGCGCGGCGGCCAAGCAGATCAACTGCTCCTGCGCGCCGAACATCCGGCGCAGGTACCTCAGCAAGATCTCCGGCCCGCTGCTCGACCGCGTCGACCTCAAGCTGGAACTCTCCCCCGCCAGCCGCGCGGAGCTCCGCTACGACCTGGAGTTCGCCGAGAAGAGCGAGGTCGTCGCCGAGCGGGTGCTGGAGGCCCGCGACCGCACGCTCAAGCGCCTCGCCGGCACGCCCTGGCGGTGCAACTCCGAGATCCCGGGGCCCGACCTGCGCCGCCGGTTCACGCCGCCGCCCGAGGCGATGCGGGCCGCCGACGACGCCCTGCAGAACGGCTCGCTCAGCGCCCGCGGCTTCGACCGCATCCTGCGGGTCGCCTGGACGATCGCCGACCTCGCCGGCCGCGACCGTCCCGCCGAGGACGACGTGGGCGGCGCCCTCGCCCTCTGGACCGGGAGGAGATCATGACCACCGCCGAGCACGCCGCCCGGGCGGCGCTGTGCGCCGTCGCCGAGCCGGGCGACACCTTCCTCAACCGCGTCATCGACGAGGCCGGCGCCCCGGCCGCCCTCACCGCGATCCGCGACGGCCGCCCGCCCGCCGGCCTGGACGTCACCGAGGGCGAGCGGCGGCGCCTGGAGCGCTGGCGGGTCCGGCTGCGTTCGGCATCGCCGGAGGAGGACCTGGCCGTCTCCGAGCGGCTCGGCATCCGGCTGGTGTGCCCCGGCGAGCCCGAATGGCCGACCACGCTCGACGATCTCGGCCCGTCCCGGCCGTACGCGCTCTGGCTGCGCGGCCCGGCCGACCTCCGCAACTGCTGCCTGCGCTCGGTGGCGGTGGTCGGCTCCCGCGCCGCCTCGCCGTACGGCCTGCGGGTGGCCGCGGACCTCGCCGCCGAGCTGGCCGAGCGCGGCTGGACGGTGATCTCGGGCGGCGCGCTGGGCATCGACGCCGCCGCCCACCGCGGCGCCCTGGCCGCAGGCGGCCCGACCGTGGCCGTGTTCGCGAACGGGGTGGACGTCCCCTACCCCGCCGCCAACGACGGGCTCTTCGCCGAGATGGCACGGTGCGCGGTGCTGGTGAGCGAGTCCCCGCCGGGCACGCATCCGCAGCGGCGCCGCTTCCTCGTACGGAACCGGGTCATCGCGGCCCTGTCCCGCGGCACGCTGATCGTCGAGGCGGAGCTGCGCAGCGGGGCGCTCAACACCGCCGCGTGGGCCCGCCGGCTCGGCCGCGCGCTGATGGCGGTGCCCGGCCCGGTCGACTCCCGCTCCTCGGCGGGCTGCCTGCGGCTGCTGCGCGAGGATCCCACCGCGACCCTGGTCACCCGCACCGAGGAGGTGATCGAGATGGTGGGGCACATCGGGACCGATCTGGCTCCCCGCGTCGCCGCGCCCGTCCTGCCCCGCGACCGCCTGGATCCCGCGACCCTCGCCGTCCTGGAGGCGTTCCCGGCCCGCGGCACCGCGGGCCCCGCCCAGCTGGCCGCCGCCGCGGGCACCGACCTCCCCACCGTCAACGGCAAGCTCGGCCTGCTGTCCGCCGCGGGCTTCGTCGAACGCGACACGGCCGGCTGGCGCCTCACCCGCGAGGCACGATCACGCAACTACTGAAGGGGGACGCGGGCGGTGGTGGGTGGGGTTACTGGTCGGGGAGTTCGAAGTCGCTCTTGGCCAGTTCTTCGACGTTTACGTCTTTGAAGGTGACTACGCGAACGTTCTTGACGAATCTGGCGGGTCTGTACATGTCCCAGACCCATGCGTCCTGCATCGTGACCTCGAAGAAGACCTCGCCGTTGTCGGTGCCGCGCACCTGCAGGTCGACCGAGTTGGTGAGGTAGAACCTCCGCTCGGTCTCGACCACGTAGGTGAACAGCCCGACGACGTCCCGGTACTCGCGATAGAGCTGCAACTCCATCTCGGTCTCGTACTTCTCGAGATCCTCGGCGCTCACGCGGATGCCCCTTCCGTCCGGCCGTCGCCGGGGATCGCGAGATCGTCCCCGGCCTCATCCCCCAAGGCCACCTCCCCATTCTTGCGCAAGGCCCGCCCGACGTTGACGAAGGAGAAGCGATGCTCGGAACACGGACCGTGCTCGGCCAGCGCCGCGGAGTGCTCGCGGGTCACGTAACCCTTGTGGACGTCGAAGCCGTACTCGGGGTACCGCTCGTGCAGCTCGACCATGATCCGGTCTCGGGTCACCTTGGCCACGATCGACGCCGCCGCCACGCACGCCGCGACCTGGTCGCCCTTGATCACGTTCAGTGCCGGCACCCCCAGGCCCGGCACCGCGAAGCCGTCGCTCAGGACGTACTCCGGCCGCCGCTCCAGCGCCGCCAGCGCCCGCCGCATGCCCGTGACGTTGCAGCGGTGCACGCCGATCCGGTCGATGTCATGGCACGGCACCACGATCGCGCTCCACGCCTCCGCCCGCTCGACGATCTCCGCGTACAGGTCCTCCCGCCGGGCCGGGGTCAGCAGCTTGGAGTCCGCGAGCCCGGCGATCCGCCCGCGCCGCCCGTCCGGCAGGATCACCGCGCCGATCACCAGCGGCCCGGCGCACGCGCCCCGCCCCGCCTCGTCGACGCCCGCGACCGGTGTGAACCCGGCGTGCTCCAGCACGCGCTCGTAGGCGTGCAGCCCCGCGTCGCGCCGCGGTGTGAACCGAAGTGGACGACTCCTCATTCTCCGCAGCGTACGTCGCCCGACCCGGTCAAGGCGCCGCGATTCCCCCGTTAACCCCGTTCTGACTCCGTCAGCGGTGGCGGAGACGGCGGGTCAGGTACGTGATCGGGACGGCGCCGACCAGGCCCAAGGCCATGGGGGTCGCGGGAAGGAGGGCCGACGCGGCCGCCAGGGCCGGCTGCTCGAAGGTCTTGGGGATCGGGAGGGTACCGATCCGGTCGAGCGGCCAGACGATGACGAAGGCGCGGCCGATCACGCGGCTGACGGGGATGGTGCCGCCGCCCGGGTCGCCGCGGTGCGAGCGCGAGTCGTACGAGAGTTCGCGGTGGTCGCCCATCACCCAGAGCTGGCCCTGCTTGACGGTGACCTCGAAGGGGTCGTTGGACGGCTTGTTCCGCTCGCCGGTGAGGGGGTCGGTGAACAGGTACGAGTTCTCGTCCAGCGGGGTCCCGTTGACGGTGACGCGGCCCTTGGCGTCGCAGCACTTCACCTTGTCGCCGGGGACGCCGATGACCCGCTTGATGTAGTCCTTCTCGTTGGGCGCCACGCCGAAGGCGCCGCCGATGGCGCGCAGCACCTTGGAGACGGGGTTGCCGGGCTCCTGCACCTGGACCTCGGGGTCCCAGGAGTCGAGGCCGTTGAAGACGATGATGTCGCCGCGCTTCACGTCCCGCGTGTGGTAAACGATCTTGTTGACCAGGACGCGGTCGCCGATCTGGAGGGTGTTCTCCATCGAGCCCGACGGGATGTAGAACGCCTGGACGGCGAACGCCTTGATCACCAGGGCGAGGACCAGCGCGACCCCGATGAGGATCGGGAGTTCCTTCCAGAAGGAACCCTGCTTCTTGCGCTTGTCTCCGTCGGAGGTTTCCGGTTCCGGGGACACGGCCTTCTCTTCTTCGGGCACCGCGCCCTCGGCTTCGGAACGCACGTTTCTCCGATCGTCCTCGTCGTCCATCAAGGCGAAAGCCTATCGGCGCCGGGGCCACGGCACCGCGTACCGGGCCGTGTCGCCCGAAGGCGGGCCACTCCCCACCATGACGAACCATCCCGGAACGGGCAACGCCCCGGTCACCGTGTCGGTTCCCGGGGCGTCGGACGTCGCGCACCGGACCGCGCGGCGGTCCGGACGGGCGGGGCTCAGAAGTCGCGCTTCTCCTTGATGCGCGCCGCCTTGCCGCGCAGGTTGCGCAGGTAGTACAGCTTGGCGCGGCGGACGTCACCGCGGGTGACGACCTCGATCTTCTCGATCGAGGGGCTGTTGAGCGGGAAGGTCCGCTCGACGCCGACGCTGTAGCTGACCTTGCGGACGGTGAACGTCTCGCGGGCGCCGCCGCCCTGCCGCCGGATCACCACGCCCTGGAAGACCTGGATACGGCTGCGGTTGCCCTCGGTGACACGGACGTGCACCTTGAGCGTGTCGCCCGGACGGAAGTCCGGGACGTCGGCGCGCATCGCGGCCTTCTCGATCTCCTGGATCAGGGTGTGCATGAGAGCGGTTCCTCGCAGGTGAGACGCGGGCATCGAGAGGCCCCGGACAGACCGTGCAGGGGGGCGTCGCGCCGCGCGAGATGGATCTTCGAAGTCTGGGCACCGTGCGTCTGCGCACACGGTGACGCTCTAGTGTGCCATATGTTCGCCGTCAACCGGAAAACCGGCCTCCCGCAGCACCTCGCGATCACGCTCGTCGAGCGTGCCCGGGTCCAGCCGGGCGAGGAGTTCGGGACGGTTCCCGGCGGTACGGCGGAGTGCCTCGTCCCGGCGCCAGCGGGCGATCGCCCCGTGGTTGCCGGACAGCAGGACGTCCGGCACGGCCCGTTCCCGCCAGACCGGGGGCTTGGTGTAGACGGGCCCTTCGAGCAGGGACTCCATCGCCCCCGGCGCGAACGAGTCGTCGGCCACGGAGTCGGCGTTGCCGAGCACGCCGGGCAGCAGCCGCCCGACGGCCTCCACCATCACCAGGACGGCGACCTCGCCGCCGGCGAGCACGAAGTCGCCGAGGCTGACTTCGTCCACCGGCATCCGGGTGCGCGCCTCCTCGGCGACGCGGGAGTCGATCCCCTCGTACCGGCCGCAGGCGAACACCAGCCATTCCTCGGCCGCCAGCTCGGCGGCCATGGCCTGGGTGAACGGGCGCCCGCTCGGGGTGGGGACGATCAGCCGCGGCGCCGGGCCGGCGGCCGGCACGACGGTGTCGAGGACCTCACCCCACGGCTCGGGTTTCATCACCATGCCGGGCCCCCCGCCGTAGGGGGTGTCGTCGACCGTGCGGTGCCGGTCGTGGGTCCATTCCCGCAGGTCGTGCACGTGCACGTCGAGCAGGCCGGTACGGCGGGCCTTGCCCAGCAGCGAGACGTCCAGCGGGGCGAAGTAGTCGGGGAAGATCGTGACGATGTCGAGTCTCATGGCGTTCCGTCGTCGCGGGACCGGCCGGATCTCACAGATCGAGTCCGGGCGGGGGGTCGATCACCAGCCGCCCGCCGGCCACGTCCACCTCGGGGACCAGCGCGGCGACGAACGGCACCAGCGCCTCGCCGCCGGCGGTGCGGCGGATCACGAGCAGGTCCTGGCCGGTGTGCCGGATCTCGGCGACCGCGCCGATCTCGTCGCCGCCGACGGTGACGACGGTGAGCCCGACCAGCTCCTGGTCGTGGAACTCGTCGGGATCGTCGGAGGCGGGGATGTCCTCGGGGTCGACGACCAGCCAGGTGCCGCGGAGTTCCTCCGCGGCGTCGCGGTCGCCGACCCCGGTGAAGCGCACGAGCAGGCGGCCCGAGTGCATGCGGGTCCGCTCGACCGTCAGCGGACCGGCCGCCTCGGGTTCGGTGGCGAGCTCGGCGCCCGCGGCGAACCGGAGTTCCGGGTCGTCGGTGCGGACGTCGATGGTGAGCTCGCCGCGGACGCCGTGCGGCCGGCCGATCCGGCCGACCACGAGCCGATCACCCGGCCCGCGGGGCCGCATGGTCAGCGGACCTCGTTGACGTCGAGCAGGTCGACGCGCACGTACCGGCCCCCGGAGAGGGCGCTGATGACCGTGCGCAGGGCCTTGGCGGTACGCCCGCTGCGGCCGATGACCTTGCCGAGGTCCTCGGGGTGCACGCGCACCTCCAGGACCCGGCCGCCCCTGATGCGGCGGGCGCGCACCCGGACGTCGTCCGGGTGCTCGACGATCCCGCGCACCAGATGCTCGAGCGCTTCTTCGAGCACGGTCAGCCCTCGCTCTTAGCTTCGGTGTTCTCGTCGGCCTTGGCGCCTTCGTCCTCGCCCTTGGCCTTCTTCGGCTCGGCCTTCTTCTTCGCCTTGGTCGCCGTCGCGGGGGTGTCGGCGTCGCCCATGGACTCCTTCACCGCGGACTCGAACACGGCCTTCTTGTCGGCCTTGGGCTCGGCCACCTTGAGGGTGCCCTCGGCACCGGGCTCGCCCTTGAACTTCTGCCAGTCGCCGGTGATCTTGAGGAGGTTCAGCACCGGGTCGGTCGGCTGCGCGCCGACGCTCAGCCAGTGCTGCGCGCGCTCAGAGTCGATCTCGATGCGCGAGGGCTCCTCCTTGGGGTGGTAGAGCCCGATCTCCTCGATGGCCCGGCCGTCACGCTTGGTGCGGGCATCGGCGACGACGATCCGGTACTGCGGGTTCCGGATCTTCCCCAGACGCTTGAGCTTGATCTTGACTGCCACGGGTGTGGTGTTCTCCAGACTGATTACAGGTGAGCGGGCCTTACCAGGTGGGGACACCGGTGACCGGCCGCTCGATGGACTCCGGCCGCGCAGGACGAGAGAGGGCGCCTGGCAGGTTCCGGGGTTTCCAGCCAGCCATTCTGCCAGACGATCCCGGGAAAAGCGCAATCACCCGAGGACACGCGGGCCGCGGCCGCCTTGACAGGCGGCATCAACAGCAACATTACCGGCGAATGCTGCACGGTCAGGTCGCTCCGGCCCGCGGACCGCCTCAGTGGATCAGGTTCATGGCCGCGGCCCGCAGCTCGGGCGAGGCCGTGCTCGCGGAGCCGGCGTCGAACGGAGGGCGCGGGTCGTACTCGATCGCCAGCTGGACGGACCGCGCCGTCCCCGCGTCGGTGGCCTTGGCGAGGAGGGTCAGGGCCATGTCGATGCCCGCGGAGACCCCGGCGGCGGTGATGACGCGGCCCTGCTCGACCACGCGCTCGGAGACCGGCTCGGCCTCGAAGCTGGTGAGCCCGTCCAGGACGCCCCAGTGGGTGGTGGCCTTCAGGCCCCGCAGGAGGCCGGCGGCCCCGAGCAGGTACGACCCGCTGCATACGGAGGTCGTCCAGCGCGTGTGCTCGTGGGCCTCGGCGAGCCAGGAGAGCAGGGCCTGGTCGGAGAGGGCCTCAAGGGTGCCGGGGCCGCCGGGGACGACGATCACGTCCGGGCGCGGCACCTCGGCGTAGGCGGCGGTGGCGGTGAGGTTGAGCGAGCCCTGGTCGTCCTGGACGGGGCCGCGGCCGGCGGCGACGAACGTGACCGTCCAGCCGGGGGCGAAGGCCAGGACGGTGTACGGGCCGACCGCGTCCAGGGCGGTGAAGCGGGGGTAGAGCGGGATGGCGACGTGCATGTCGGTTCTCCTCCGAGCTGTCGGTACCGGAAGTGCTGTGAGCCGTCAGTCCTGCGAACGGAAGCGGCGGCGGTAGTCGCCGGGCGAGATCCGCCAGTGCCGGCGGAACACGCGGTAGAGGGTCTCCGGGGCGCCGAGGCCGCTCTCGCGCGCGACCCGGTCCAGCGGGTGGCCGGTGGACTCCAGGAGGCGGCGGGCGGCGTCGGCGCGGCTGCGTTCCACGTAGCGGCCCGGCGGCACGCCGGTCTGCTCGGTGAAGACGCGGGAGAAGTGCCGCTCGCTCATCCCGGCGCGGCGGGCGAGGGCGGGGACGCTCAGGTCGCCGGCGGGGTTGGCGTCGATGTGGGCCTGCAACTCGCGGAGCGGCTCGCTGCGGGGCGCGGCGGCGCGCATGGGGGCGCTGAACTGGCTCTGGCCGCCGGGCCGGTGCAGGTAGACCACCAGCCCCCGGGCGACCTGCCGCGCCACGTCGTGCCCGAGGTCGTCGGCCACCAGGGCGAGGGCGAGGTCGATCCCGGCGGTGACCCCGGCCGAGGTCCACACCGGGCCGTCCCGGACGTAGATCGGGTCGGCGTCCACCCGGACGGACGGGTACCGCTCGGCGAGCCTCCCCGCCCGCAGCCAGTGGGTGGTGGCGCGCCGCCCGTCCAGCAGCCCGGCCTCGGCGAGGAGGTACGCGCCGGTGCAGACCGAGGCGGTACGGCGGGCGCGTCCGGCGAGCCGCGCGACGCCGTCCACGAGGGCGCGGTCGGCGGTGAGCCGGGACGCCGGCGGGCCGCCCGCGACCAGGAGGGTGTCGATCGGCCCGGCCACGTCGGCGAGCCGGGCGCCCGCGACGGCGGCGACGCCGTTGTGGGCGGGTACGGGGCCGGCCGCGACGGCGGCGGTCTCGACGGTGTAGCCGCGCTCGCCGGCGATCAGGCCCGCGGTCGCGAACACGTCGGCCGGTCCGGCCAGGTCGAGGAGCTGGAACCCCTCGAAGATCACGATGACGACGCGCCGCATGCCTCCATGCTGGTCAGGGGCGCGCTGTGGCGTCAACGCCACATCCATTGCACTTCATGCCATCCGGACGCCGTCCGCCCGCCTTCTGAGCGCCGTCCGCCCGGAACGCCGTACGACCGACTCCCAGGGCCCTGAACGCGCGGCGCCCCCGTCCGATGGAACGCGGACGGGGGCGCCGGGAGCCGGGGCGGGCGGGGCTACTTCTTCTTGCGGCCCTGGAGCTTGCCGAGGTCGGGCATCTGGAAGCCGGGGGGCAGCTGGCCGCCCAGGCCGGGGGGAAGCTGGCCACCGAGGCCGGGCGGCAGGCCCTGGGGGGCGCCGTTCTCGGCGGCGGGCTGCTCCTGCTGGCCGCCGGTGCGCTGGAGGTTGCGCTTGCGCGGGTCGCCGCTGCGCTGCTTGCCCTTCTTCTTGTTCGCCTTGGCCGCCGCCTTGGCCTTGCGGCGTCCGGGCGAGCCGGGCAGGCCCATGCCGCCGGCCATCTGGCGGACCATCTTCTGGGCGTCGAAGAAGCGGGTGACCAGGCTGTTGACCTCGCCGACGGTGACGCCGGAGCCCTTGGCGATGCGGGCCCGCCGGGAGCCGTTGATCATCTTGGGGTCGGCGCGCTCGGCCGGGGTCATCGAGCGGATGATCGCGGCGACCCGGTCCAGGTCCTTGTCGTCGATCTGGCTGACCTGGTCGCGGACCTGCCCCATGCCCGGCATCATGCCGAGCAGGTTGCCGATCGGGCCGAGCTTGCGGATCATCATCATCTGCTCGAGGAAGTCCTCGAGGGTGAAGTCCTCACCCGACGCGAACTTCGTGGTCATCCGCTCGGCCTGCTCGGTGTCGAACGCCCGCTCGGCCTGCTCGATCAGGGTGAGGATGTCGCCCATGTCGAGGATCCGGCCGGCCATCCGGTCCGGGTGGAAGACGTTGAAGTCCTCGAGCTTCTCGCCGTCGGAGGCGAACATGATCGGCCGGCCGGTGATGTGCCGGACCGACAGCGCGGCGCCGCCGCGGGCGTCGCCGTCGAGCTTGGTCAGGACGACGCCGTCGAAGCCCACGCCGTCCAGGAACGCCTGGGCGGTGGTGACCGCGTCCTGGCCGATCATCGCGTCGACCACGAAGAGGATCTCGTCCGGCCGGACGGCGTCGCGGATGTCGGCGGCCTGCTGCATCATCTCCGCGTCGACGCCGAGGCGGCCGGCGGTGTCGATGACGACGATGTCGTGCTGGGCGTGCCTGGCCTGGTCGATGGACCGGCGGGCCACGTCGACCGGGTCGCCGACGCCGCTGCCGGGCTCGGGGGCGAAGACGGGCACGCCGGCGCGCTCGCCGACCACCTGGAGCTGCTGCACGGCGTTGGGCCGCTGGAGGTCGGCGGCCACCAGCAGGGGCGCGTGGCCGTCGGCCTTGAGCCAGCGGGCGAGCTTGCCCGCCAGGGTGGTCTTGCCCGCGCCCTGGAGACCCGCCAGCATGATCACCGTGGGCGGATTCTTGGCGAACCGGATCCGGCGCGTCTCGCCGCCGAGGATGTTGATGAGCTCCTCGTTGACGATCTTCACGACCTGCTGGGCCGGGTTGAGCGCCTGGGAGACCTCCGAGCCGCGGGCGCGCTCCTTGACCTGCGCGATGAAGTCCTTGACCACGGGCAGCGCCACGTCGGCCTCGAGCAGCGCGACACGGATCTCGCGGGCCGTCGCGTTGATGTCGGCCTCGGAGAGCCGGCCCTTGCTGCGCAGCGACGAGAAGACCGTCGTCAACCGGTCGGAGAGCGTCTCGAACACGTGTCTGGACCCGTCCTTGGAAGCTTCTGGGATCAGCCCCAGCGTATCGGGTCACCGGGCGGTTCCCGCCCGGAGAGGCGGTGAGCGGTTACGCCGTTTCAACGTGTGACACCCGATACTGAACGTACGCTGAACGCTCCAGGGGCTCTCTGCGGCGGTGCGCCATGGCCCTGCGACCGCGTCCGACCCCCCACCCCACCGAGGACCAACAGGACCGATACGTGAACCACCGGCCGTACGACAGGGGCACATGAAGGAACGCGCCGCTCCCGACCGGGACCTCGAGGCGGCCCTGCGCGGCGCGCAGGCCGGGGACGAGGCGGCCTTCCGGACGCTCTACCGGGACCTGCAGCCCCGCCTGCTCCGCTACCTGCGCGCGCTGGTGGGCGGCGAGGCGGAGGACGTCGCCGCCGACGCGTGGCTGCAGATCGCCCGGGATCTCGGCTCGTTCGAGGGCGACTACGACCGGTTCCGCGGCTGGGCCACCACCATCGCGCGGCACCGCGCGCTGGACCACCTGCGCCGCCTCGGCCGGCGTCCGGACGCCAGCGTGCACATCGACGACGTGACCGATCTGACGGGCGGTGACGACACCGAGCGGGACGCGCTGGAGCGGCTGTCGACCGGCGCGGCCGTCGCCCTGATCTGCGGGCTGCCCCGCGACCAGGCGGAGGCCGTGCTGTTGCGCGTGGTCGTCGGCCTGGACGCCAAGGAGGCGGGACGGGTGCTGGGCAAGCGCTCGGGCGCGGTGCGCACCGCCGCGTACCGGGGCCTGCGCCGCCTGGCCGAACGCCTCGCCGAGCAACCCGAGCATCCCGAGCAATCCCAACAGTCCGGGCAGCCCGGGCAGGCGGCGCGGCCCGGGGAGGCTCGCGAGGCCGGCGAGGCCGCCGCGGCGATCGAACGGCAGCCGTCGGGGGCGCACGGCGCCCCGCCGCCGGACGCCGCCCGATGAGCCCGGACGCGAGTCCCGGCAAGGGGTCGGGCAGGAGAGGGACGGGCGGCGCGGGCGAGTGTGACACGTACGCGGGCCTCAGCGCTGAAGAGGGTGAGATGAACACCGACAGCCAGGGATTGGACCATGACGCCGCCGAGCGCCTGCTCGCCGGCGCCCCGGGCGATCCACGGGCCGTCCCCCAGCCCCTCGCGGGCCTGCTCGCCGCCGCCTCCGCCCGTGGCACGGAGGCCGAGCTGGCCGGTGAGGAGGCCGCCGTGGCCGCCTTCCACGCCGCCGCGCTCTCACCGGAGACCTCGTCACCTCGGGTCGCCGGGAGGGCCTGGTTCCCCCTCACCCGGCTGCTGCCGGTGAAGATCGCGGCACTCGCGCTGGTCGGCGCCACGGCGGCCGGCGGGCTGACCTACGCGGCGCATCTCGGCAAGCTGCCGCTGGGCCCGCTGGCCCCGGGCCCCAACCCGACGATCACGCCGGAGCGCTCGCACACCTCCCAGGTACCGGGCCTGCCGCAGGGCGTTCCGGGGAATCCCGCCGTGTCCCCGTCCCTGGAGGCCATGGCGGGCCTGTGCCGTTCGTACGAGGCCGTCGAGCCCGCCGACCGCGCCGCCGAGCTGGGCAAGCCCGCGCTGAGCGCCCTCGTCCGGGCGGCGGGCGGCACGGAGCGGGTCCCGTCCTACTGCGCCGGCCTGCGGCCGCCTTCGCAGGGGCGGCAGTCGCCCCGGCCCGGCGAGAGCGAGGCGCCCTCCGAGGAGCCCGCGACCGGGAAGCCGCGGCCCACGGGTCCGGGGAACAACAACGGCAACGGCAGTCCGAACCCCGCCAGGCCCGACCCGCCGAACGGGAAGCCTGAGAACCCCGGAAAGCCCACGAAGACCGGCAGGCCCGAGGGCGAGAACGGCACCTCGAACCCCGGCAACGGCGGTTCCGGGAGCACTCCGCGGACCGGGAGCCAGACCCGCCCGCACGCGGCCGCCCCGTCCGGCGGCACCGGCGGGACGAGCAGGACCGGTGAGGCCGCCAGGTCACCGGAGACCGGCGGGACCGGCGACCGGGACGCCGCCCGGCGGAGGCCGGAGGCCCCGCCCGGGTAGGGCCCTCGCTAGGTGGCCGCGGCGGGCCGGGAATCGACCAGCGCGGCCAGGACGTGGTGGCGCACCTCGTCGAGCCGCTCGGAGTCCGTCAGCGGCTTCCCCCGGGCGTCCACGACGTAGAAGACGTCGACGGCGTCGGCGCCCAGCGTGTCCACCTGGGCCGCGCGGACCTGGAGCCCGCACTCCCCCAGCGCCTGGCCGATGCGCCACAGCAGCCCCGGCCGGTCGTGGGCGCGCACCTCCACGACGGTGGCCGTGCTGGACGCGTCGTCCACGATCGTCACCCGCGGCGGCGGGACGCCGATGGCGGGCCGCGCGCGGGCGCTCCGGGCGCGGCGCTCCAGCCGGCCGGCGACGTCGAGGCGGTCGGCGAGCATGCGGCGCAGGTCGGCCTCCAGCGCGGCCGGGTCGGGCGGGTCGCCGTATTCGGGCACGGCCGTGAACTCCAGCACCGCCGTCCCGGGACGGCCGTTCCCCGCGACCGCCGGGGAGGACGTGCGGGCCCTCCGGACCAGCAGCCGGTGCAGGGCCAGGACGCCCGCGGCCTTCCACAGCAGCCCGGGACGGTCGGGAGCGGCGACGGTGATCTGGGCCCCGGCGACCCGTACCGCGCCGCCGTCGTGGCGGGCGAGGGCGAGGCCGGCGCCGTTCAGGGCGGGCGGCGGGGGCGGGGTGCCGCCGGCCAGCGCCGCGGCGGCGCGGCGGGCGAGCTCGGCGATCAGCCCGGCCTTCCACGCGCCCCACGCGGCCGGGCCGGTGGCCTGGCCGTCGGCGATCGCGAGCGCGGCCAGCAGGTCGATCAGCTCGCGTTCGCGGCCGGGGACGGCGGACACGGCGGACGTGACGGCCTGCACGGTCCGGGGGTCGTCGATGTCGCGCCTGGTCGCCGTCTCGGGCAGCAGCAGGTGGTGCCGTACGAGGGTCTCCAGTACCCGGACGTCCTCGTCGGCGAAGCCCAGCGCGGCGCCCATGTCGCGGGCGACGACGGCGCCGCCGACGGAGTGGTCCCCCGGCCACCCCTTGCCGATGTCGTGCAGCAGCGCGCCCACGAGCAGCAGGTCGGGACGCGACACCTCCCTGGTGAGGGCGGCGGCGCCGGCGGCGGCCTCCACCAGGTGACGGTCCACGGTGTAGCGGTGCACGGGGTTGCGCTGCGGGCGGTTGCGGACGCGCTCCCAGTCGGGCAGCAGCCGGACGACCAGGCCCGCCTGGTCGAGCGCCTCCCACACGCCGATGGCGGCCGGGCCGGCTCCCAGGAGGGACACCAGCGCGTCCCTGGCCCCGGCGGGCCACGGAACGGGCGGCAGCACCGCGTCCTCGGCCAGCCGGGCGACCGTCGCGGGCGCCAGCGGGAGGCCCGCCTGCGCGGCGGCGGCGGCCACGCGCAGCACCAGTGCCGGGTCCTTCAGGTCCGCGTCGCGGGCGAGGACGACCTCGCCCTCCTGCTCCACGGCGCCGTCGCCGACCGGATGACGTTCCACGCCCCGGGCGCCCGCGGCGCGCCGGGCCGGTGAGGCGGGGCCGGTACGGCGCGGCGCGCAGAACCGCTCGACGCGCCGCCACAGGTGGTCGCTCGCGTAGGTGACGGTACGGGCCGCCTCGGCGATCGTGCGCAGGAGCACGTTGCCGTCCAGCATCCCCAGCGCCGCCGCGACGGCCTCCTGCTCCTGGAGGACGAGGCGGTCGGCGGACCGTCCCGTCGCCTCGTGCAGGGCGTGCCGCACGTCCAGGAGGAGGCCGTGGGCGGCCTGGACGCGCGCGTCCGGCGCGGAGGCCACCCAGGACGCGGCGACGGCCCGCATCACGTCGACGTCCCGCAGCCCGCCGCGGGCCTCCTTGAGGTCGGGCTCCAGGAGGAACGCCAGCTCGCCCTTGGACTCCCAGCGCGCCCGGCACATCTCGCCCAGCTCGGCGAGCCGGCGGCGGGCGCCGGCGCGCCAGTCGGCGAGGACGGCGGCGCGCAGCTCGTCCACCAGGGCGTGCTCCCCGGCGACGCGGCGGGCCGAGAGCAGCCCGAGCGCCGCCTTCATGTCGGCGCGGGCCACCTCGCGGGCCTCGGCCACGGTGCGGACGGAGTGGTCGAGCCGGACGCCGGAGTCCCAGACCGGGTACCAGACCCGGTCGGCGACCTCCGCCACGTCCGCCCGGCCGCGGTGCAGCAGCACCAGGTCCAGGTCCCCGCCGGGCGTCAGCTCGCGCCGCGCGTGGCTGCCGACCGCGACCAGCGCGACCCCGTCCGGTACGGGCGGCCCGGGCGGCGGGAGCGGCCCAGGCGGCGCGGACGGGCCGGGCGCCGGGCGGCCGCCGAGGAGGGAGGCGAGCCAGCGGTCGAGGTCCGCGGTGCGCGCGGCCCGCGCCGCCGCGAGGGCGGTGCGGGCCGCGCCGGTCCCGTCCCCGGCCGTGCCGCGGGCCTGGTCGCGGCCGGGGACGTGGCCGTGCGCCGTCGTCACCTGGCGCCGTCCCTACAGGGCCTCCGCACCGGTCTCGCCGGTACGGACCCGGATGACGGTCTCGACCGGGACGGCCCAGACCTTCCCGTCGCCGATCTTGTCGGTGCGGGCGGCCTTGACGATCACGTCGATGATGTCGTCGGCGTCCTCGTCCTCGACCAGGACCTCCACCCGCAGCTTGGGCACCAGGTCGACCTTGTACTCGGCGCCCCGGTAGACCTCGGTGTGGCCCTTCTGGCGGCCGTACCCGCTGGCCTCGCTCACGGTCAGGCCCTTGACCCCGAACGCCTCCAGGGCGGCCTTGACCTCGTCCAGCTTGAACGGCTTGATGACCGCGGTGATCAGCTTCATGCGTCCGCCTCGACCTTCTTCTGGGTACCGCCGCTGACGCTGGAGGACGAGGGCAGGGACGCGCCGACGCCGGCGTGCACGCTGCCGAAGTCGTACGCCGTCTCGGCGTGGGC
The DNA here is from genome assembly GCF_041951345.1 of Actinomadura sp. 21ATH. NCBI lineage: Bacteria > Bacillati > Actinomycetota > Actinomycetes > Streptosporangiales > Thermomonosporaceae > Actinomadura > Actinomadura sp. 21ATH. The sequence continues at coordinate 143,558 of NZ_JBGNUR010000007.1, forward strand.
GCTGCTGTCGATGCCGGAGACCTCGTCCTCCTCGCTGATCCGGAAGCCCATCACCAGGTCGATGACCTTGGCGATGACCCACGTCACCACGAACGAGTAGACCAGCGTCGCCAGGACCGCGACCGCCTGCTTGCCGAGCAGCCCGAGCCCGCCGCCCGCCAGCAGCCCGTCGGCGCCCGCGTCGTTCACCGCGGTGGTGGCCAGGATGCCGATCAGCAGCGCGCCGACGATGCCGCCGACCATGTGGACGCCGACGACGTCGAGCGAGTCGTCGTACCCGAGCTTGTACTTGAGGCTGACCGCGAAGGCGCAGACCGCGCCGGCGACCAGGCCGAGGGCGATGGCGCCGAGCGGGGTGACGAACGCCGCCGCCGGGGTGATCGCGACCAGGCCGGCCACGATGCCGGAGGCGATGCCGAGCGTCGTGGAGCTGCCGTCGCGCAGCTTCTCCACCACGATCCAGGCGAACGCCGCGGCGCAGGTGGCGACCAGCGTGTTGACGAACGCGACGGCCGCGGTCTCGCCGGCCGCCAGGGCCGAGCCGGCGTTGAAGCCGAACCAGCCGAACCACAGCAGCGCGGCGCCGAGCAGCACGAACGGCAGGTTGTGCGGGCGCATCGGGTCCTTCGGCCAGCCCTTGCGCCGGCCGAGGACCAGGGCGAGCGCCAGCGCCGCGACGCCCGCGTTGATGTGCACGACCGTGCCGCCGGCGAAGTCCAGCGCGCCCAGCTCGAAGATCCAGCCGGCCTTGCCGTTCTCCTCGCCGTCGGACCACCACACCCAGTGCGCGATCGGCAGGTAGACCAGCGTCACCCAGACCAGGGTGAACAGCACCCAGGCCCCGAACTTGGCACGGTCCGCCACGGCGCCGCTGATGAGCGCCACCGTGATGATCGCGAAGGTGGCCTGGAACGCCACGAACACCAGCTGCGGGATGCCGGAGCCGTCGTCGGCCGTGGCGGCCGTCTCCAGCCCGACGAGTCCCCAGTCGCCGAGCCCGCCGATGAACGAGCTCAGCCCGCCGGCCTCGGTGAAGGCGAGGGAGTAGCCGTAGACGACCCAGACCATGCCCACCACGGCGATGCTGACGAAACTCATCATCATCATGTTGAGCACGCTCTTCGCCCGGCTCATCCCTCCGTAGAAGAAGGCCAGGCCCGGTGTCATGAGCAGGACGAGCGCGGTGCTCGTCAGCATCCATGCGGTACTACCGCTATCGACGTTCATCTCAGGGAAAGCCCCTCCTCGACAGGGAACTCGGACTGCTCAGAGACTCTGGCGCGGCCGTTTCACCTGGGATGCCCTTGTGTTTCTAGAGTGTGAAACCCCATTCCGACTTGTTTCGGCAGTGTTTCCGAAACCTCACAGCCCGTTCCTTTGGGGCGGCGCGGCGTTCCTCGCGGCCATTTCGCTTCCGCCGGAACGTCCCGGACGAGAAATGCAGCGGGCCCCTCGCGCATCCATTGATACGCGAGGGGCCCGTGGGAGAGCCGTGAAGGACGGGGCGGTCCGGCCGCGAGGACCGGCCGCCGGGGATCAGTCGCCGAGGATCGCGTCCACGAACGCCTCGGGCTCGAACGGGGCCAGGTCGTCGGGCCCCTCCCCGAGCCCGACCAGCTTGACCGGGACGCCCAGCTCGCGCTGCACCTGGACGACGATGCCGCCCTTGGCGGTGCCGTCCAGCTTGGTCAGCGCGATACCGGTGATGTTGACGACCTCGGCGAAGACGCGGGCCTGCTGCATGCCGTTCTGGCCGGTGGTGGCGTCCAGCACCAGCAGCACCTCGTCGACCGTGGCCTGCTTCTCGACCACCCGCTTGACCTTGCCGAGCTCGTCCATCAGCCCGACCTTGGTGTGCAGCCGGCCCGCGGTGTCGATGATCACGGTGTCGACGCCCGAGTCGATGCCCTGCTTGACCGCGTCGAACGCGACGCTGGCCGGGTCGGTCCCCTCGTCCTTGCGGACGACCTGCGCGCCCACCCGGGCGCCCCAGGTCTCCAGCTGGTCGGCGGCGGCGGCGCGGAAGGTGTCGGCGGCGCCGAGCAGCACGGTGCGGCCGTCGCCGACCAGGACGCGGCCGAGCTTGCCGCAGGTGGTGGTCTTGCCGGTGCCGTTGACGCCCACGACCATCATGACGGCGGGCCGGGTGCCGTGCGGCTCGGTGTGCAGCGACCGGTCGAGGTCGGCGCCGATCTGCTTGACCAGCTCCTCCTTCAGCAGCGCCCGCACCTCCTCGGCGGTGCGGGTGCCCAGCACCTGGACGCGGGTGCGCAGGTCCTCGGTGATCTGCCGGGCCACCGCGACGCCGATGTCGGCGCCGATCAGGGTGTCCTCGATCTCCTCCCACGCGTCGTCGTCGAGGGTCTCGCGGGACAGCAGCCCCAGCAGGGTGGTGCCGAAGGCGTTCTGCGACCGGGCCAGCCGGGCCCGCAGCCGTACCAGCCGTCCCGCGGACGGCGGCGGCATCTCGATCTCGGGCTTGGGCGGGACCTTCTCGGCCGGGGGCGCCCGCTCGGCCGGCGGCGCCTCCCGTTCCAGCTCCTCGACGGTGGTCGCACCGCCCGGCGCGAGGTCGGCGGGCCGCTCCGCGGGCTCCACGGGCGGCTTGGGCCTGCGGCGGCCGGGGCGCAGCAGCAGCGCGCCGCCGATGACCAGCGCCACCACGGCGAGCCCTGCGATGAGGATCAGATAGTCCATAGCGCAACCAGTTTTCCAGACCGGCGCCGATGCGCCGAACCCCGTCCCGTGGCGGGCGAGCCGTCCGGGGTCCCGCGGGTCAGCGGGCGGCCGGGCGGCGGGCCGGGGACGCGGCCCGCGGCGGCGGCACGGCGGGCGGCGCCACGGGCGGCCCGGCGCCGAGCCAGATGATGATGGCGGTGGCGCGGTTGCGGGCCCCGAGTTTGGCGTAGATGCGGTTGATGTAGTTCTTGACGCTTTTCTCGGCGAGCACGAGTTCCGCGGCGATATCGGAATTGGTGCGGCCCTGCGCGATGAGGCGCATGACGTCGGTCTCGCGGGCGGAGAGGCCGAATCCCGCCCGGGCGCATTCCGGGATCGGCGCGGGCCCGGTGCCCCGGGCGGCGGCCACGAGGGCGGCGGTCGCGGCCGGCGCGAGCGGATGGGCGTTGTTGCGCATGGTGTCGCGGATGGCGGCGGCCAGTTCCTCGCCGGTGAGGGTGCCGTGCAGGAGGTAGCCGACGGCGCCGTCGCGGATGGCCGCCAGCACCAGGCCGGGGTCGGCGCGCGGCGCGAGCATGATCACGCGGCTGAGCCGGCTGAGCTCGCCGACCCCGGTGGCGCCGCGCGGCCCGCCGTCCAGCAGCACCACGTCGGGGACGAGCTCCCAGGCGGTCTCCACGGCCCGCCGGCCGTCCCCGGTCTCGGCGACCACCTCCAGGTCGGGGCGGTCCGCCAGGAGGAGCACGAGCCCCGCCCGCAGGACCGGGTCGCCCGCCACGACCATGATCCGGTACCGCTCCGTCTCGGACATCGAGCCTCCGTTTCAGCAGGCCGGACCGCGGGGCCGTGATCGAGGAGTGGTCCCCCAGTCTGAGGCGAGCGGTCAGCTCGTGTCATGACGGCCGTTCGGGGGTCATGGACGGCGACCGGCGGGCCCCGCACGGCCGGATCCGGCCGATTCGGACTATCGGAACGGCGCCCGTTGCGCCCGCGCGGGAAGGCCAGACAAGATCAGGACCGGAGGCGGGATCTTGGCCGATCGCGAAGCCGCGCAGCGCTCGCCCCGGGCGCGCCGGGCGAGGAGCGAGGCTCGCGCACGCCTCGAACGGGGTCCTTCCGATCACGCCCTCGCCCGTACGGTCCGGCGGTTCACGATCGCGCTGCGCTGCGGCGGCGTCGTGGCGGCGTCCATCGCGGCGGCCGTCGGCGGCGGTGCGGGGATCTCCCGGACCTGGCAGCTGGCCGTGCTCGTCGTCCTGGCGGCCTGGTCGGGCCTCTTCACCGCGGTGGCCCTCCGGCGGGGGCTGTCGTTCCCGCTGGTCGCGGGCGACTCGGCCGTGGTCGCGCTGGTGCTGCTGGCCCAGGACCGGTACATCCCGGTGGCCGCGGCCGTGGACGAGACCACGTGGGCGATCATGCTGGCGAGCACCGCCGTGTACGTGGCGCTGCTCGCCCTGCGGCCGCCCGCCGCGCTGCTCCCGGTGGCGCTGGTGATCGCCGCGTACGTCGCGGGCGCCCCGGCCGTGACCAGCCAGGTCCGGGTGCTGATCGTGCAGACGGTCGCGGTCGCCGCGATCATGGAGCTGCTGCGGCGCGGCGGCCGCCGCGCCGACGCGATCGTGGCCGACCGCGACCGCGACCGCCGCCGGGCCCGGGTGGAGGCCGCCCGCCGCGCCGACGAGCGGCACCACCGGGCGCAGATGCACGACTCGGTGCTGGCGACGCTGACGATGGTGGCCTCGGGCGCGCTGCGGCCCGGCTCGCCGGGGCTCGAACGCGGCGCCCGGCAGGCGCTGGAGGTCCTGGAGGAGTTCGCCGCCCCCGCGTCGGGCGACGGCCCGCCGGTGGACGTCGCCGCCCGGCTGCGCACGCTGGCCGCCGAGCCCGGCGCGGACGTCGCGGTCACGGTGTCCGGGCCGGACCGTACCCCGGTCATGGTCCCCGAGCCGGTCGCGCAGGCGCTCGCGGGCGCGGCCGGCGAGGCGCTGCGCAACGTGGCCCGCCACGCCGGCACCGGCCGCGCGGAGCTGCGGACGGCGGCCCGGGACGGGACCGTGACCGTCGAGATCGCCGACACCGGGCGCGGGTTCGACCCCGGCCGGGTCCCGGCGGGGCGGCACGGCATCGACCGTTCGATCAGGCAGCGGATGGCGGCGGCCGGCGGCGGCGTCACGGTACGCTCCCGCCCCGGCGAGGGGACGCGGATCGTCCTGCGGTGGCCCGGTGGCTGACGCTCCGCACGCACCCTCGGCCGCGCCCTCGGACGCGTCCCCCGACACGGCGCCCGGAGCCGGGCTGTTCGCGGCGCGGTTCACCCGGGCGTTCGACGTGGCGACGGTCATCACGGTCGCCGGGTGGCAGGTGGCCGCGGCGGGGGCGGCGCTGCTGGTCTACCTCGGCCGCTACCACGTGCCCGCGGTCGCGGTGCTGGTCTGGGCCGTCCAGCTGCTGATCATCGTGGCCGGCTCGGTCCTGCTGCTGCGCGGCGTCACCAGCGCCGCCGCGACCTGGGGCCTGGTGGCGGCCGATCTCGCCGCCGGGGCCGCGATGGCGGCCAACTGCCCCGGCGGCGAGCAGCTGATGATCAACTGGGCCTGGGCGACGTCCGGGCTGATCGGCGTGCTGCTCCTGCTGCACCGGCGGATGCGCGAGCTGATCGCGCTGCTGCTGGTGAACGCGGGGATCGTGCTGGCCGCGCTGCTCCTCGCCGGCGGGATCGACCGGCACCGGGCCGCGGGCCTCGTCACGCTGCTGTACGCCTCGGCGAGCATCCAGCTGGCGATGATGACGGCGGCCCGGGTGTTCCGGTACAGCGGCGGGCTCGCCGCCGGCGCCGCGGCCGAGCAGTACGAGATCGCCGCCCGCGAGGCCGTGATCGCCGAGGTGACGGCGGCGCGGCAGGCGCGCTACCGGGAGGCCCGCACGCTGGTCGCGCCGATCCTGCGCGGGCTCGCGGACGGCACCGTCGACCCCGCCGACCCGGCCGTGCAGAACCGCTGCGCGGCCGCCGAGGCGATGCTGCGGCGGCTGCTGGCCGAGCGCGAGGACGTCCCGCATCCGCTGCTGCGGGCGCTCCAGCCGGGCATCGACGAGGCGGTACGGCGCGGCGCGATCGTCGAGGTCGCGCCGGTGGGCGGGATCCCGGTGATGCCGGAGGAGGCCGGGCTGGCGCTGGCGGACGTCCCGCTGGCGGTGCTGGCGGCCACCCGGACCCGCGCCCGGGTGACCGTGGTCTCGACCGGGCCGGGCCAGGTCAGCGTGTCGGTGCTGGCCGGCGGGGAGGCCGCCGCGACGTTCGCCGGGCGGTCCGGGCGCGACGGCGTTACCGTGACGGCCGACCGGGACGGGGACATGCTGTGGGTGGAGGCCCGATGGACGAGCCCGTGACCATCGCCGTCATCGACGACCAGGACGTCGTCCTGTCCGGCGTGCGGACCTGGGTCGCCGAGGATCCGGACCGCCGGGTGGAGATCGTCCACACGGCCGCCGACCTGGACGGCGTCCGCGAGGGGCCCGCGGCGCGCGCCGACGTGCTGGTCGTGGACCTGCGCATCGCCGGGGAGCTGGTGTTCGACCGGATCGCGGAGCTGGCCGCGGCGGGCCGCCGGATCGTGGTGTTCTCCCAGCACGCCGAGCCGGAGATCGTGCACCGGGCCGAGCAGGCGGGCGCGCTGGCGTACATCTCCAAGGAGACCGGCGAGGGGCGGCGGCACCTCATCGAGGCGGTGCTGACGGTCGCGGGCGGGGAGACGTACACGACGCCGTCGCAGGCGGGCGCGATGCTGGCGGCCACGGGCGAGCGCCGGCCGCGGTTCTCCGAGCAGGAGCTGCGCACGATGCGGCTGTGGCTGGGCGGCCTGACCCGCGCCGGGGTGGCGCGGCAGCTCGGCATCAGCGAGCACACCGTCAAGCAGTACCTGGGCCGGGCCAGGGAGAAGTACGCCAGGGCCGGCCGTGAAGCCCCCACGCGCGTCGACCTCTACCGCGAGGCCCGCCGCGACGGCATCATCGGCGACTGACGTGAACGGCTAGGCCGGCTCGCGCTCCAGGCGCTGGCTCACGACCTGGGTGACGCCGTCGCCGCGCATGCTGACGCCGTAGAGGGCGTCGGCGCCCTCCATCGTGCGCTTCTGGTGGGTGATGATGATCAGCTGGGACGACTCGCGCAACTCCTCGAACACCCGCAGCAGGCGCTGGGTGTTGGTGTCGTCCAGGGCCGCCTCGACCTCGTCCAGCACGTAGAACGGCGACGGGCGGGCCTTGAAGACCGCGACCAGGAACGCGATCGCGACCAGCGAGCGCTCGCCGCCCGACAGCAGCGACAGCCGCTTGACCTTCTTGCCGGGCGGGCGGGCCGCGACCTCGACGCCGGTGGTGAGCATGTCGTCGGGCTCGGTGAGCGACAGGCTGCCCTCGCCGCCGGGGAACAGCCGGGCGAAGACGCGCTCGAACTCGCGGGCGGTGTCCTCGTACGCCGAGCCGAACACCTGCTGCACCCGGTCGTCGACCTCCTTGACGACGGTGAGCAGGTCGCGGCGGGTCTTCTTGAGGTCCTCCAGCTGGGAGTTCAGGAACGCGTGCCGCTCCTCCAGCGCCGCGAACTCCTCCAGGGCGAGGGGGTTGACCTTGCCGAGCTGGTTGAGCTGCCGTTCGGCGGCCTTGGCGCGCTTCTCCTGCTCCCTGCGGTCGTACGGGACGGGCCGCGCGTCCTCCCCCGCCTCCGGGCCGGGCGGGATGGCCTGGTCGGGGCCGTACTCGGAGACGAGCGCCTCGACCTCCAGGCCGAACTCGTCCATGGCGCGCTGCTCGTACTGCTCCAGGCGCAGCCGCTGCTCGGCGCGCGCGACCTCGCTGCCGTGCACGACGTTGACCAGCCGCTCCAGGGTGCCCGACAGCTCGCGCACCTGCGTCCGGACGACCTTCAGCTCGGCCTCGCGGGCGGCGCGGGCGCGCTCGGCCTCCTCGCGCTGCTCGACGGCCGTCGACAGGGACGCCTCGATGTGCCGCAGCGCCGTCCGCGCGCCCTTGTGGACGGCGTCGGCGACCCTGGCCTGCTGCTCGCGGCGGGCGCGGCGGTGCGCGGCGCGGGCGCGCTCCTCGCGCTCCCGGCGGGCGCCGCGCTCCAGCGCGTCGGCGCGGCCGGAGATCGCCTGGACGCGCTCCTCGGCGGTGCGGACGGTCAGCCGCGCCTCCATCTCGGCCGCGCGCAGCTCCTGGCAGCGGGCGGCCAGCTCGTCGCGGGCCTCGGTGTCGTGCCCGGCGTCGTCGGCGACCTCGGCGGCCTCCTCGGACTCGGCGAGCCGCTCGGCCAGCTCCTCGGCGGCCTGGGTGTCGCGTTCGAGGGACTCGGTGGCGGCGTCGAGGGCCTTGGTGAGCCGCTCGACCTCGCCGCGCGCGGCCCGGACGCCGGCCTCCAGGCGGGCGGCGCGCTGGGCCTCCTTGGCGGCCTGGGCGTCGTGCTCGCGGAGCCGCGCCCGGACCCGGTCGAGGTCGGTCTGCGCCTGGTTGACGCCGCCCTGCGCCTGGTTGACGGCGGCCTGGGCGGCGTCGAGCGCGGACTGCGCGGACTGCTCGGCCTCGGTGGCCGCCTCCAGGGCGGCGGCGCAGCGCTCGGCCTCGGTCTCGGCGGCGGCGAGGTCGGCGGTGGCCTGGTCGAGGGTGGCGCGCATCTGGAGGAGGCTCTGCGCGCCGCCGGCGCCGCCGCCCTGGGCCCAGTGGGCCCCCACCAGGTCGCCGTCGCGGGTCACGGCCCGCAGGCGGGGCTCGCGCCGGACGAGGGCGGCGGCGGCCGGCACGTCGGCGACGACGGCCACGCCGTCCAGCAGCGCGCTCATCGCGGGGCGCAGGGCGTCGGGAACGGTCACGGCGTCGACGGCGTAGTCGACACCGGGAAGCCTGTCCTGCTGCGAGGGGGGCGCGCCGGCGGAGCCGACCAGCATGCCCGCGCGGCCCGCGTCACGCGCGCGCAGGAGCTCCAGGGCGGCCTCGGCCGTGTCCAGCGAACCCACCGCGATCGCCTCGGCGGCGCTCGCGAGCGCCGCCGCGACCGCCGTCTCGTAACCGGGCCGTACGGTCAGCAGCGAGGCGACCGTGCCGAGCACGCCCTCCAGGGAGCCGTCCTCGCTCGCCGCCAGCAGCGCCTCCCCGCCCTCGGCGGCGCTGGCCAGCGCCAGGTCGAGGGCCTCGATCCGGGCCTGGAGCGCGGCGACCTGCTTCTGCGCGGCCTGGTCGGCGGAACGGGCCGCGCCCACCGCCGCGCGCGCGTCCTTGAGCGCCTGCCGGGGGCCGTCCACGGCGGCGCGGGCGGCCTCGACGGCCTCCTTGGCGGTGGCGAGCGTCTCCTGGGCCAGCTCGTGCTCGGCGGCCAGCTCCGGGTCCTCGACGACCTCGGACTCGAACGCCTCGTACTCGGCGCGCGCCGTCTGGACCCGCTGCTCGGCCTCGGTACGGGCCTCGCCGAGCCGGCCGATCTCCGAGCGGCCCGCCTGCGCCTTGCTGCGCAGCGCCTCGACCCGGCCGCGCAGCCGCGCCAGTTCCTCGCGGCGGTCGGCGGCGGCGCGGGCGGCGGCCTGGAGGCGGCGCTCCTCGGCGGCGAGCGCCTCCTCGGCCGCGGACCGCTCGTCGACCGCGCCCGACAGGCCGTCCTGGGCCTCCTCCAGCGCGGCGCGGAGCATCTCCTCCTGCTCGCGGACCTCGGCGGCCTCGCGCTCCATGTCCTCGGGATCGCGGCCGCGCCGCTCCTCGTCGCGCGCCTCGGCCGCGTTGCGGTGCCGCTCGGCGGCGAGGTCGGCGACGCCGCGCAGGCGCTCCTTGAGCGCCGACAACCGGAACCAGGTGTCCTGCACCTGCGCCAGCCGGGGGGCCTGCTCGGCCTCCTCCGCCTCCAGGGCGGCCTCGCGCTCCTGCGCCTCGGCCAGGGCGCGCTCGGTCTCGGCCCGGCGCTCCCGCACGGCGGCCTCGTCGGCGGCCTCCTGGTCGAGCCTGGTCCGCAGGGTGACCAGGTCGTCGGCCAGCAGCCGCAGCCGGGCGTCGCGCAGGTCGGCCTGGATGACGGCGGCGCGGCGGGCGATCTCGGCCTGCCGGCCGAGCGGCTTGAGCTGGCGGCGCAGCTCGCCGGTGAGGTCCTGGACGCGGGTGAGGTTGGCCTGCATCGCGTCCAGCTTGCGCAGCGCCTTCTCCTTGCGCTTGCGGTGCTTGAGGACGCCGGCCGCCTCCTCGATCACCGCCCGGCGGCCCTCGGGACCGGAGTGCAGCACCCGGTCGAGCTGGCCCTGCCCGATGATGACGTGCATCTCGCGGCCGATGCCCGAGTCCGACAGCAGCTCCTGGATGTCCAGCAGCCGGCAGTTGTCGCCGTTGATGGCGTACTCGCTCTGCCCGGACCGGAACATCAGCCGGCTGATCGTCACCTCGGTGTAGTCGATCGGCAGGGCGCCGTCGGCGTTGTCGATGGTGAGCACGACCTCGGCGCGGCCCAGCGGCGGCCGGTTGGCGGTGCCGGCGAAGATGACGTCCTCCATCTTGCCGCCGCGCAGCGACTTGGCGCCCTGCTCGCCCATCACCCAGGACAGCGCGTCCACGACGTTGGACTTGCCGGACCCGTTGGGGCCGACGACGCAGGTGATGCCGGGCTCGAACTTCAGTGTGGTGGAGGACGCGAAGGACTTGAAGCCGCGGAGCGTCAGGCTCTTCAGGTACACGCGCTCGCTGTCCTCCTCCGGAGATCGCGCGGGGGCGTCCGTCCTCCCGGCTCCCCCGGTCACGGCCGTGCCGCGACGCCCCGGCACCACTTCCGGGAACGCGTCGAACGATACCGGCCGGACCTGACGGGAACCGCGCAATCGCCGGGGCGCTACAAAACAGTGGCCCGGAACAACGGGTAGCCCGGAGGCCGGGGCGGCCCCGCCATCCGCCCGATCATAGGGGCGGGCGCGCGGGACGCCGTAGGGCGATCACCGCGAGAGGGCAAAACGAAGGGACGCCGCGATCGACGTCCCTGTGTGTTTCTCCGGAGCCCTATCTTTCCCCGGGATCCCGGGTTCTCCCCGGTATAAAGGCGCCGATCAGGTCAGCGCCGGTTCGCGGTCCTTCACTCCGAGCGACATTACGTCGTCGTCCGCCGCCGTCGCGAGCGCGTCGTTCTCCGCCTGAAGCCGTACGAGCTCGGCTTCCAGATCACGTACGCGCTGCTGAAGGCGCCGCATCTCCGCGACCATCCGGGGGTCGGGACCGCCGACGTGGCCGAGTAGAGCCTTCGCCATGACTAAGGGTCCTCCACGCTGAGTAACCAGCAGGGATCGCGCACGATTCGAATCCAGAGAGTGCGCGTATCGTCTAGAGTCGCACCGGCCTGTCTCCTGGTCAAGACGCACATCACAGGCCGGTAACAACCTGTCGGCACCTAGTTTAGCAGGTACGAACCGGAAAGCCCTACCCGGGCTAGCGTTCGTGGAAACCGGGCCCTTCGCCGCGCGGCTCGCCCCAGCGCTCGGCGACTCCGGTGACCCGGCCCGGGGTGCCGCCGCCGCGCAGCAGTTCCAGCAGCCGCTCGCAGGACGCCCGCGGCCCCTCGGCGACGATCTCGACCCGGCCGTCGCGCAGGTTGGTCGCGCTGCCGGCCAGCCCGAGCTCCAGCGACCGCGACCGCACCCACCAGCGGAAGCCGACGCCCTGGACCCGCCCGCGGGCCCACGCCGTCAGCCGCACCGTCTCCTCGGTCGCATCGGTTTCGGCCATGGTGCTCAGTATCGCGCCCTTCGGGGTTTCGGCTGGCAGGTGGGGCAGCTGAACGACGACCGGTTCATGAAGACGTCGCGGCGGATGGGCGTCCCGCAGCGCCGGCACGGCTCGTCCCGGCGGCCGTAGGCGTCCAGGGAACGGTCGAAGTAGCCGCTCTCGCCGTCGACGTTCACGTAGAGGCTGTCGAACGACGTCCCTCCGACGGCCAGAGCGGCCTCCATGACCTCCCGGACGCCCTGGAGGACCCTCGCGACCTCCGCGCGCGTCAGCGTCTCCGTGGGGCGCGCGTAGTGCAGCCTGGCGCGCCAGAGAGCCTCGTCGGCGTAGATGTTGCCCACGCCGCTGATGAGCGACTGGTCCAGCAGCGCCCGCTTCACCCCCGTGCGGCGGCGGCGCAGCGCCCTGGAGAACGCCTCGTCGTCGAACGCCTCTTCGAGCGGGTCGGCGGCGATGTGCGCGATCGGCTCCGGCACCGGCTTCCCGGACGCCTCGGTCATCTCGGTCACCATCAGGTGCCCGAACGTGCGCTGGTCGACGAACCGCAGGTCGAACCCGCCCTCGGCGGCGTCGGCGAACGTCAGCCGCACCCGCAGGTGCTTCTCGCGCTCGCGGTCCGGCTCGCCCACCAGCAGCTGGCCGCTCATGCCCAGGTGGGACAGCAGCGCCTCGCCCGAGTCGAGCGGGATCCACATGTACTTGCCGCGCCGCTCCGGGGCCGCCATCACGCGGCCGGCCAGCCGCCCGGCGAAGTCGGCGGGCCCCTCGGCATGGCGCCGCACCGCGCGCGGGTGCAGCACCTCGGCGGCGGCGACCGTCCGGCCCGTCACCCACGTGTCCAGGCCGCGCCGGACGACCTCGACCTCGGGCAGCTCCGGCACGGCTCAGGTCCCCTGCTCGGCGCTCTCGCGCTTGACGACCATCTCGCGGATGCGGTTCCAGGCGGCCTCGGCGGCGTGCTGCTCGGCCTCCTTCTTGCTGCGGCCCTCGCCCGTGCCGTAGGTGTCGCCGCCGACCCGTACCGCGGCGCGGAACGTCTTCTGGTGGTCGGGGCCGCTCTCGGCGACGTGGTACTCGGGGACGCCCAGCTCCTCCACCGCCGTCAGCTCCTGCAGCGAGGTCTTCCAGTCCAGCCCGGCGCCGAGCCCGGCCGACCGGGTGATCAGCGCGTCGAACAGCCGGTGCACCAGCGCGGACGCCTCGTCCAGGCCGCGGTCCAGGTACACCGCGCCGATCAGCGCCTCCAGGGTGTCGGCGAGGATCGACGCCTTGTCGCGGCCCCCGGTGCCCTCCTCGCCGCGGCCGAGCCTGATGTGGGCGCCCACGCCCAGCGCGCGGGCCACGCCCGCGAGCGCGCGCATGTTGACGACCGCCGCGCGCAGCTTGGCCAGCTGCCCCTCGGGCAGGTCCGGATGGCCCCGGTACAGGGTGTCGGTGACGACCAGGCCCAGCACCGAGTCGCCGAGGAACTCCAGCCGCTCGTTGGTCGGCAGGCCGCCGTTCTCGTACGCGTACGAACGGTGCGTCAGCGCCCGTTCCAGCAGCTCGTCGCCCACCTCGACGCCGAGCGCCCGGGTCAGTTCCGCGCGCTCGGGCGCGGATTCGCTCTTCTTGCCGCTCACAGGCCCTCCTCGCAGGCCTCGCACCGCCTGAGGCGGTGCCGCTGGCGGCGCGTGACGTCCGGAACGGCCCCCGAGGGGAGCTCGGAGGGCCACCGCGCGGCCTCGCGGCCGGCGGTCCCGGTACGGCGCGGACGCACGGCTCGGGAGAGGTTCCACGAAGACGAGGTGCGGGCCGGTCGATCGACATCCCCGGCACGCACCACGGCCTCGGGCGCCCGCCCTCCGCCGCTCACCACGCCGGCGTCACCCGCCGGGGTGGTCACGTTCGCCCGGGCACTTCGGAGGGCGGCCGCGCCGCGCGCGGTACCGCCCCCCGGAACGCCTGGGATCAAGCCGACGGGGAGATGACCTGCCGCCGGTCGTAGGTGCCGCACGTCGCGCACGCGGTGTGGGGCAGCTTCTTGTCGCGGCACGTGGGGCACTCGACCAGGGTCGGCGCGCTGGCCTTCCACTGCGCACGCCGGTGCCGCGTGTTGCTGCGGGACTTCTTCCGCTTCGGGACGGCCACGTCAGCCCTCCTGCTTTCCTTCTCGTTGGTCGAATGCCTGGTGGGAAGAGTTCTCCCCGTCCCCTCCGTCGGAGGGGGCCAGGCCCTGCAGTGCCGCCCACCGGGCGTCGGCCACGGCGTGGCCGTGACCCGGCTCGGCGTCCGCCAGGCGGACGCCGCACTCCGCGCACAGGCCGGGACAGTCCTCCCGGCAGAGCGGGGACAGCGGCAGCGCGAGCACCACCGCGTCCCGGAGCACCGGCTCGAGGTCGATCAGATCGTCCTCGAGGTAGAGCTCGTCGTCGTCCGCGTTCCCGCCGGAGCGGGTGTCAGGATAGACGAAGAGCTCCTGGAAGTCCGCCTCGAAGGTCGAGGCGATCGGGTCCAGGCAGCGCGCGCACTCCCCCTTGAGGGGCACCCGCGCCGTGCCCGTGACGAGCACGCCCTCCAGCACCGCCTCGAACCGGAGGTCCAGTTCGATGCTCTCGCCTTCGGGAACGCCCACCATCTCGACGCCGAAGTTCTCCGGCGCCGGAACGCGCACCACCTCCTCGCGCGACGACCCGGGTTGCCTGCTGAGGGCTCGGGTGTCGAGCACGAGCGGCGCGTTCGGATCGAGGCGAGTCAGCGGAAACCTGCTTTCATAAGGCTGCGTTTTCAGGCACAGGGAACTGCGGCCATCGGTCAGGCCGGTGTCCCAGGGTACCCAACGCGGCGGCGCGTCCCCAACTCGCGCCCGGCCCCGGCAGGTTACAGCTCCTTGAACCGCTCCGTGAGGCGCGCGTGGACGACGTCGGGGATCAGCCCGGACACGTCCCCGCCGTACTTCACGACCTCCTTCATGAGGCTGGAGGACAGGTACGAGTACAGCGGGTTGGTCGACATGAACATCGTCTCGACCCCGGCCATGCGGTGGTTCATCTGGGCCATCTGCAGCTCGTACTCGTAGTCGCTGACCGCCCGCAGCCCCTTGACGATCATCGGGATGTCGTTCTGCCGGCAGAAGTCCACCAGCAGCCCGTGCCACTTGTCGATCTTGACGTTGCCGTACTCCTTGGTGACCTCGTCCAGCATCTCGATCCGCTCCTCGATGCTGAAGAGTCCCTGCTTCGTCTTGTTGATCAGCACGGCGACGACGACCTCGTCGTAGAGGCGGGAGGCCCGGCTGATGATGTCGAGGTGGCCGTTGGTGACGGGGTCGAACGAGCCGGGACAAACGACACGTCGCACGAGGTGGCTCCATCCTTGCGTCTGGGTCTTCCTGTGCAGGTGGGGCCCTGCGGCGCGACCGTACCAAACCGGACGAGAACGAACTCACACCGGGTTTCGGGAACCGGCGGGCGGGTCACGCGCGGGCCGCACGCGGGTCAGCGGGCGGCGCGGCCGTACCAGAACACCGCCTCGCCGTAGCGGCGGTCGCGCTCGGCCTCGTACCCCTCGGGCCAGCGCAGCGCCGCCCCCCGCGCCGCGCGCTCGACCACCACCAGCGCGTCGGGGGCGCACCAGCCGTGGTCGCGCAGCGCCTCCAGGACGCCCGTCACGGCGGCGTCGGCCAGCGCGTACGGCGGGTCGGCGAAGACCAGGTCGTACGGCGCGTCCGGTTCCCGCTGGACGAGGCGCTCCACCTTGTCGCCGCGCGGCACCGCGCCGGGCAGGCCGAGGGCCGCCGCGTTCTGCCGGACGACCTTCAGCGCCCGGGGGTGGGACTCCACGAGCAGCGCGTGCGCGGCGCCGCGCGACAGCGCCTCCAGCCCGACCGCGCCCGATCCGGCGTACAGGTCGGCGACGCGCAGCCCGTCGAGCGGGCCGAGCAGCGCCAGCACCGTCGAGAACAGCCCCTCCCTGGCGCGGTCGCTGGTGGGGCGGGTGTCCCGGCCCGCCGGCACGGCCAGCCGCCGCCCTCCCGCGCTTCCCGCGATGACCCTTGTCATCCGTCGATTATCGGGGGCGCGGACGCGCGGGTGGTCCCCGGGGAGCCGCCGTCCCCCGGGAGCCGCGCAGGTCCGCGCCCCAATTCATGGATCACTGTTCACAACCGCTACCCGGCGTGCCACTGTGAACGCGGATAGTCGTAAACGCGAGTTGTCTTCACGACACCCCCCAGGAGTACCTCGTGCACCACGGCAGAAGACTGGCGGTGACGGCGGGCGCGACGGTGCTGGGCCTGGCGGCGATGAGCGGCGTCGGCCATGCCGACACCGCGGCTCCCAGGTCCGGCCCGCTGGCCGACCTCACCTCCACCCTGACCGGAACGATCGACGGCCTGACCGGCGCCCTCAGCGGCGGCGGGGGCTCGCCGGCCACCGGTTCCAAGCAGAGCACGGCCCCCAGGAAGAAGCCCTCCGCCACCCGTACCCCCGCCAGGCCGGAGACCGCCACCCGCTCGTCCGGGAGCGGCGGCACGTCCCGCGCCAAGGCGAAGGCCGGCGCGGGCAAGGCGCCGGAGACGCGAAAGGCCCAGAAAGCCCAGAAGGCTCAGAAGAAGGAGCCGCCGGGCCACCTCCGCGTCGAGATCTCTCCCGATCTCGATCCGAAGAGGAAGACCGTCGCCGGGAGCCTGCTCGTCGACGCCGGGCTCCGGACGCTGCTCGGTCCGGCGGGCCTCAGGCTGGAGGCCGACGGCCGGCTGTCGGCCGAGGACATCTCCATCGGCGACCCGGAGGCCGGGGGCGGCATCGGGCTCGCCGCGCATCTCGGCGACGCCGGGCTCGGCGTCGCCACCGGCGGCGAGGTGACCGCCACGCCCGCGGGCGTCACGGCCGCCGGGGCGCTGAACGTCTGCGCGGGCGCGGGCTGCCTGGACGCGCCCGGCCCGCCGAGCCCGCCCGGCCCGCCCGCCCCGACGCCGCCGACGCCTCCGGGCACCCCGCCGCCCGGCTCGCCGAGCCCGTCGCCCGGCCTGCCGGACCTCCCGCCGTCCTCGCCGCTGCTGCCCGACCTGCCCGAGGCCGGCGCGGGCCCGGAGGCGGCGGCCGCCTCGATGGCGCCGGGCACCCTGCCGGACGGCCTGCCGTTCACGGGCGCCGGCAGCCTGCCCATGGCGGCCCTCGGCCTGGCCGCGATCCTGGCCGGCGGCGCGGCCGTCGCCGCGACCCGCCGCCGCGAGGCCGAAGAGGGCTGAGCACGGCACGCACGGCGGAACGGGGCGCTCTCCGACAATCCCGGCGGAGAGCGCCCCGTTCGCGTCCGTACGTCAGAGGCGGTCGGTCTCGGTGACCTTCCAGGTGCCGTTCGGCTGCGGGTCGACCGCCATGCGGTAGAGGGCGACCTTGTCGTCGGCCTTGCAGGCGCCCTTGGCGCATTCGGCCACCGCGACCAGGGCGGCCGTCCTCCGCGGGGTGTCGCCGGCGCGGAGCGCGGCCTCCACGAGGGTGCCCGCCGCCACCTCCTTCGCGCCGCGGACGGCGTCGGTCACGGCGCGGGCCCGGGCGCCCGGCCAGCCGGTGCCGCCGGACGTCACGGCCGGGACGGAGACGGCGTTCAGGACGTACAGGGTGTCCAGGAGCCAGCCGCCGCCGCGGCGGACGAGGGTGGCCCGCATCGGCTCGTTCCGCAGCCGCGGCTCCGCGTTGGCGGAGCCGATGGTCCGCTTGACCTGGGAGAGCACGGTCACCGTGCCCGGCGCGGCCGCCACGACGGCGGACTCCGGGACGTCGGTGACGATCGTGCTGCGGTTGTCGCGGAGCCGGACGCGCCAGTTCTCGGCGGCCAGCTGCCGGTCGTACTCGGCCCGGTAGCGCTCGGTGGAGCGGGCGTGCGCCCCCGCGACGTCCTGCTCGATCCGCCGGTAGTCGAAGCTGAGGACCGCCTTGACCGACTCGGCCGCGACGCGGGCGGCGCCCGCCGCCTCCGCGGGCGGCACGGGAGTGTCGGCCGCCGCCGCGGCGGCGCGGGGCGGCGGCGGGTCCTCGCCGTTCGCCATCAGCGCCCACGCGGTGCCGCCGGCGAGCAGCAGCACGGCCGCCGCGGCGATGGCGGCGGCACGCCGGCGGCCGCGCCGGAGCGGTTGCGGGCCGGTGGCGGCGGGCGGGTGGGTGGCGGGCTGCGGGGGGTGCGGGGGCTGCGGCGGCGGCACCGGGGCCGCCGGCGGTACGGCGCCGCCCGCGAAGGAGGTGCCGGTCGTCAGGGCGCCCTCGGGGTCGCTGGTCACGGTGTCGCGTCCCAGGAGGTCGAGCAGCACCTGCTGCGCCTCGGGGCGCCGCGCCGGGTCCTTGTCCAGGCACGCGGTGACGGTCGCGCGCAGCGAGTCGGGCAGCGGCGACAGGTCGGGCTGGTAGTTGAGGACCCGGTGGAAGACCGCCGAGATCGTGTCGTTCCCGAACGGGTGCCGCCCGGTGGCCGCGAACAGCATGGTCGCCGCCCACGCGAACATGTCGACGGGCGTGCCCAGCTCGGTGTCGGTGACCTGCTCTGGGGCCATGTACGAGGGCGTGCCGACCACGCCGCTCCCCTTGGCGGCCTCGCTGCCCAGCACCCGGGAGATGCCGAAGTCGATCACGCGCGGGCCGTCCGGGCCCATCAGCACGTTCGCCGGCTTGAAGTCGCGGTGCAGGATCCCGGCCCGGTGGATGGCGGCGAGCGCGGTGACCGTGCCGATCGCCAGCCGGTCCAGGTCGGTGCCGATCCGCGGGCCGGTGCCGGTGACGGCCTCGGTGAGGGACGGGCCGGGCACGTACTCGCTGACGACGTAGGGCAGCTCGCCGGTGATGTCGGCGTCCAGGACCTGGGCGGTGCAGAATCCGGCGACCCGGCCGATCATCTCCATCTCGCGCTGGAACCGCGCCCGCCACTCGGGGTTCCGGCTCAACTGGGCGCGCAGCAGCTTGATCGCCACGTCCCGCCCGCTCTCGCCGCGGCCGAGGAAGACGATGCTCTGGCCGCCTTCGCCGAGGCGTCCGCGTACCTCGTAGGGGCCCAGCCGCACCGGGTCTTCGGGCAGCAGGGGGCGAACGGCCGTCATCGGTCTCCTCCGTCAGGTGCGGACCCGCCACGGAAGCTCTACCCGGGGCCGGGCCGGGAGGCGCATCCTTCCCGTAGGTCGTTAGACGTCTGTGATCGATCGTGCGTTCTCGGTGACGGAGGAGAGAGGAGAACGGAGCGGGCGGGGCGCTCCCACCCCGAAGCGCCCCGCCCGCGTTCCGGCGGCCGGCGTCAGGCCAGGGCCCACCGGGCCTGGGTGCGGACGCCGGGGTCGGGGTCGGAGAGCGCCTCGGTGAGGGCGGTGACGACCTCGGGACGGTCCGCGGCCCACCGCTCCAGGGACTGGACGGCGGCGCGCCGCACGTCGACGATCTCGTCCCGGAGCGCGCGGACCAGCGGCCGCACGGCGACCTCGGGGGCGGCCTCGGCGAGCGCGAGCACGGCCCGCCGCCGGACCTGCCAGCCGGCGTGGACGACGCCGGTCACGACGCGGCCGGCGAGCGGTTCGGGGACGCCGAGTTCGGCGGCGGCGTCGAGGGCCGCCATCCGGACGACCGGGTCGTGGTCGGCGAGCAGGTCCTCCAGGGCGGGCAGGCCGGCGGGATCGGCCAGCCGGGCCAGGCCGCCGGCCACCGCGACCCGGACCTCCCGGGCGGGGTCGTCGGCGGCCTCGGCGACCTCGGTGACGGCCTCCAGGGCGATGAGGCCGATGACGGCCTGGAGCCGTATCTGGGGCTCGCCGTCGTTCAGGCCCTGGGTGTAGAGGTCGCCGGCGCGCGCTATCAGGTCGCCGTCGTGAACGGGGTCATGGGTGATGGGCATGGATGTGCCTCCAGGAAGCGTCGGATCCGGTGAACGGGCATCAGCGACGCGGACAGAGCATGCTCGCTTGCCGCCGCAGGTCGACGTGATGCCGCACGGTGAGGTCCTCGCTCGGATTCACGCTCTCCATGCTGGGGAGAATTTCATGCAAAGTCAATCGGCTTAATGGGAATATACGTCCCCGCCGACGGCTACGCCTTCTCCAGGTAGTCGGTGCGGTCCTCGTCCAGCAGCACCGCCAGCTCGGCGGCCAGGCCGGGGTGCTCGGACAGGTCGGGATCGGCCTCGACCAGCAGCGTGGCCTCGTCCCGCGCCTTGCGGATCACGTCCTCGTCCTTCTGCAGCGTGAGCAGCCGCAGGCTGGAGGCGCGGCCGGCCTGCGCGGCGCCCAGCACGTCGCCCTCGCGGCGCTGCTCCAGGTCGAGCCGCGACAGCGCGAACCCGTCGGTCGTGGACGCGACCGCGTCCAGCCGCTCCCGGGCCTTGCTGCCCGGCTCGGCGTCGGTGACCAGCAGGCACAGGCCCGGCAGCGTGCCGCGGCCGACCCGGCCGCGCAGCTGGTGCAGCTGCGACACCCCGAACCGGTCGGCGTCCATGATGATCATCGCGGTGGCGTTGGGCACGTCCACCCCGACCTCGATCACCGTGGTGGCCAGCAGCACGTCCAGCTCGCCGGCCGTGAAGCGGCGCATCACCGCATCCTTCTCGTCCGGGTGCAGCTTGCCGTGCAGCACGCCGATCCGCAGCCCGGCCAGCAGCTCCTCCAGGCGCGGCAGCAGCTCCATGATCCCCAGCGGGGAGCGGCGCTCGCCCTCGTCCGGGGGCGGCGGCGCGTCGCCCTCGTCGCCCTCCCGCTCGCCGATCCGCGGGCACACGATGTAGATCTGCCGCCCGCCGGACGCCTCCTCCCGGATCCGCTCCCAGGTGCGCGCCAGGAACGCCGGCTTCTCCGGCGGCACCACGTGCGTCCTGATCTCGGAACGCCCGGCCGGGAGCTGCCCCAGCACCGAGGTCTCCAGGTCGCCGAACACCGTCATCGCCACCGTCCGCGGGATCGGCGTGGCCGTCATGACCAGCACGTGCGGCCGCCCGCCCGCCACCTTCTCGCGCAGCGCGTCCCGCTGCTCGACGCCGAACCGGTGCTGCTCGTCCACCACGACCAGCCCCAGGTCGGCGAACTGGACGTGCTCCTCCAGCAGCGCGTGCGTCCCGACGACGATCCCGGCCGCGCCCGACGCCGCGTCCAGCAGCGTCGCCTTGCGCGCCTTGGCGCCCTGCGACCCGGTGAGCAGCACCACCCGCGTGGCGACGTCGGCGCCGCCGATCTGCCCGGCCTGCCCCAGCTCGCCCAGCATCCCGCTGATCGACCGGAAGTGCTGCTGCGCCAGCACCTCGGTGGGCGCCAGCAGCACCGCCTGCCCGCCGCCGTCCACCACCTGGAGCATCGCCCGCAGCGCGACCACGGTCTTGCCGGCGCCCACATCGCCCTGGAGGAGGCGGTGCATGGGGTGCTCCAGCGAGAGGTCCTCGGCGATCTCGCGGCCGACCTCGCGCTGCCCCTCGGTCAGCGCGAACGGCAGGCGCGCGTCGAACGCGTCCAGCAGGCCGCCCTCGATCGCGGGACGCGACTTGGCCGGGAGCGCGGCGGCCGCCAGCCGGCGCCGCGCCAGGGCGATCTGGAGGACGAACGCCTCGTCCCACTTCAGCCGGTGCCGCGCGCGGCCCAGCTCCTGCCAGTCCTTGGGCCGGTGGATGCCCTCGTACGCCTCCCGCAGCCCGATGTAGTGGTGCCGCTTGAGGGTCAGCTCGGGCATCGGGTCGGGGCCGAGGTCCAGGTTGTCCAGCACGGTGCCGACCGAGATCGAGATCGTCTCGATGTCCAGGCCCTTGGTGGACGGGTAGATCGGGATGATCTCGTCCGCCCACTCCTGCGCCGCCTCGTGGCCGGCGCGCTCGGCGACCACCTTGTACTGCGGGTGGGCGAGCTGGCGCTGGGCGCGGCCGGAGCGCGGCCGGTACGTGCTGATCTTGCCGGCGAACAGCCCGCGGGTGCCCGGCGACAGCTCCTTCTCGGGCTTGTACGAGCCCTTGCGGCCGAAGAAGCTCAGCTTCAGCTCGCCGGTGCCGTCGGTGACGGTGATCTCCAGCACGTAGCCGGGGCTGCGGGACAGCGTCCGGCCCTGGACCTTCACCACCTCGGCCATCACGGTGACGTGCTCGCCGTCGGCCAGCTCGTTCAGCGGGGTCAGCTCGCCGCGGTGCGCGTACCGGCGCGGGTAGTGGTGCAGCAGGTCGCCGACCGTGTGCAGGTCGAGCCCCTTGGCCAGCACCCTGGCGGTCTTGTCCCCCAGCACCTTGCGCAACGGCTCGTCGAGTTTCGCCACGTCGCCCTTTCTACCGCGCCGGTCCGTCACTCGCGCCGGCTCCCGGCACGCGCCGGGTCACTCGACGCCGATCAGGAGGGGGTAGAGCACCTGCCCGCCGTCGTAGACGCCGACCTCCACGTCGGGATGCCGGTCGCGCAGGTGCGCCTCCAGCAGGCCGGTCAGCCCCTCCGGCGCGTACGTGCCCGAAATCAGCGTGACCAACTCGCCGCCGCCCGACAGCAGCCGGTCCAGGACGTGCCGGGCCACCGCGGCGAGATCCTCACCGATCATGGCCACATCGCCCTCGATCAGCCCGAGGACGTCGCCCGGCTGGCACAGGCCCACGCTGGTGAACGCCTCCTCCGCGGCGACCTCCAGGTTGCCGAAGCGGGTCGCGCCGGCCGCCCGGGTCATCGCGATCACGTCGTCGGCGAACCGGCGGAGCGGGTCGTGGACGGCCAGCGCGGCCAGCCCCTGGACGGACGCCTTGGTCGGGACGACCGCGATCCGCGCGCCGCTCTCCCGGGCGCGCTCGGCGGCGGCCTCGGCGAGCGCCGCCACCTCGGGCTCGTTCGGCAGCACCGCCACCTCGTCGCCGGCCGCCAGGATCGCCTCGGCCAGCAGCGCCAGCGGCGGCAGCGCGCCCGGCTCGCGGCGCACCACATGGGCACCGGTGCTCTCGAACAGGGCGGCGAGCCCGTCGGCGGCGGTCACCGCGACGACCGCGCGGCCCGTGCAGGGCGCCTGGGACCGGTCCTCGGCGTGCAGGTACGTCACCCGGACGCGGTGCGGGCGGCCCGCCGACAGGCCCGCCTCGATCGCCGCGCCGGCGTCGTCGACGTGCACGTGGACGTTCCACAGCCCGTCGCCGCCGACCACGACGAGGGAGTCGCCGAGCGCGTCGAGGACGGCGCGCAGCCGCGGGACCCGGTCGTCGGCGGCGTCCAGCAGGTACATGACCTCGTAGCCGGGGCCGGCGGGCTCGGCGCGCCCGGCGCGGCCGTCCCGCGCGGGTCCCTCGCCGGGGACGCGGCCGGGCACCTCGTACCGCTCCGGATACTCCTCGGTGATCACGGCGGCCAGGGCCTCCAGGACCACGCACAGGCCCGCGCCGCCCGCGTCCACCACGCCGCTGCGCTCCAGCACGTCCAGCTGCCCGGTGGTGCGGCGCAGCGCCTGCCGGGCGCCGGTCACCGCCGCCCGCGCGACCCCGGCCAGGCCCGGCCCCGGCTCGTCCAGGCCCGCGGACGCGGCCGCCTCCAGGACGCTGAGGATCGTCCCCTCGACCGGATGCTCGACCGCGCCACGGGCCAGCACCGACGCGTACCCGAGCGCCTCGGCCAGCGCCGCGCCGTCCGCGGCCGTCTCCGGCCGCCCGACGATCTCCGCCAGCCCGCGGAGCACCTGGCTGAGGATCACCCCGGAGTTGCCGCGCGCGCCCAGCAGCGCGCCCCTGGTCAGCGCCTGCCACGCCTCCCCCGTGCCGGTCCCGGCGGGCAGGGCGGCCACCGCGTCCGCCGCCGCCAGCATGGTGAGGTGCAGGTTCGTCCCGGTGTCCCCGTCCGGTACGGGGAACACGTTGAGCGCGTCGATCTCCCCCCGGGTGCGGCCCAGCGCCTCGGCCGCCAGCCCGCTCCATCGCCGTACCGCCGCCCCGTCGAGGACCTCGCCCACCCTCGCTCCTCTGCTTCCCTCGATCGTGGCCGACCGCCACGGATACCTCATATCGTGCGGACCGTTCCCGTGGGAATCCGGCGGAATCCGGTGCTCGCGTCCGGTCCCGGAACGAGGCTTGCGCGGCCGGGCCGATTCGCCTAGGGGGCCGGCCGTGGGCTAATCTGATTCGTGCGCCTCGTCCGGGGCGCTTTCTGAGCGCCCCCAAAGTGCCCGGCACGGCATCGCGGGTCGCTCCGCTTCATCGAACGCTTCACAGCACCGACACCCACTTGGAGTTTCCCGTGGCTTCCGTCTGCGACGTCTGCGGCAAGGGACCCGGTTTCGGCATGCGCGTCTCCCACTCGCACCGCCGCACCCCGCGCCGCTGGAACCCCAACATCCAGCGCGTGCGCGCCGTCGTGAACGGCAGCACCAAGCGGATCAACGCCTGCACCTCGTGCATCAAGGCCGGCAAGGTCGTCAAGCCGACGGTCTGACCGCACGGCCGGACCGCGCGGGACGCTCCCGGCGCGACAGCCTCGGTCGGCTCACCGGATTCCGGTGAGCCGACTTTCGCGTTCCGGATCAGGTACGGGTGCGCCAGCCGTGGTCGACGGGGCCGATTCCGGTCCCGAGGGGGAAGCCGGCGGCGATGGCGCCCGTGACGTACTCCTTGGCCTTGCCGACCGCGCCGGGGACGTCCTCGCCCAGCGCCAGGTACGAGGCGATCGCGGAGGCCAGCGTGCAGCCGGTGCCGTGGGTGTGCCGGTTGTCGTGGCGCGGCGCGGTGAAGCGGTGCTCGCGCTCGCCGTCGAACAGCAGGTCGGCGGGCTCGCCGGGGAGATGCCCGCCCTTGACCAGGACCCATTCCGGGCCGAGCGCCTTGACCGCCTCGGCGGCCTCCCGCAGCCCGGACTCGTCGACCACCTTCACGCCGGTGAGCTGCTCGACCTCCCACAGGTTCGGGGTGACGACGGTCGCGGCCGGCAGCAGCGCCGTGCGGACGGCGTCGACGGCGTCCGCGGCGAGGAGCGCGTCGCCGTGCTTGGAGACGCCGACGGGATCGACCACCACGGGCGCCCCCGCGTCCGCCAGGCCCGCCGCGACGGCCTCCACCAGCGCCGTGGACGCGAGCATCCCCGTCTTGACCGCGTGCACGCCGATGTCGGACAGCACCGAGTCCAGCTGCGCCCGCACGGCCTCGACGGGCAGCTCCCAGTAGCCCTGGACGCCGAGGGAGTTCTGCGCGGTCACCGCCGCGATGACGCTCATGCCGTGGACGCCGAGGGCGAGCATCGTCTTGAGGTCGGCCTGGATGCCGGCGCCGCCGCCGGAGTCGCTGCCCGCGACGGTGAGCACGAGGGGCGGGGCCGCGGAAGCGGCGGGCGGGACGGGGTTCTGCGTCATGCCGCCCACTGTAAGGCCCTATATGCGCCTTTCTAGACGCGGGCGCAGGGAAGGCCGTTCATCTTGCACACCGACGGGCGGGCGATCGTCCCCTTGGCGACGAACGTGACGCGGACCGACTGGCCCGGGGTGAGGGCGGGAGCGCCGGTACGGCTGCGGACCCAGCCGACCTCGCCGGTGCGGACCACGGCCGCGCCGCTCGCGGACACGATCGAGGCGTTGGGGATCTTGAACGCCAGCGACCACTTGGGCACCGGCCGCTGGCCGCGGTTGGCGACCGTCGCGGTGAACCGGAAGGCGCCCGGCGACTCGCTCACCTTCTTGAAGGCGACGACGAGGCCGTCGGCGCGCTGCGCGTCCCGGCTGGCGCGGTCGCCCGGCCCCCGCTGGGACATCTGGTTCTCCTTCACGCCGGTCTGCGGCGTCTGCGGGGCGCCGCCGGCGAAGTTGAGGGAGATCTGCTGCGTGCTCATGGCGTACGAGACGACGCCCACGGCCAGCACCAGCGCCACGATGGGCAGCAGCGGCACCGGGACCATCGAGAAGATCCTGAACCGAGGGCGGCCTGAAGGAGGTTCCGCTTCGTCCTGCGGGACCTCGTCTTCGGGTTGTCCGAGCCTGGTGTGTCGTCCCATCCCATCCCTCTTCGATCACAGGATGTATACCAAACCCGTCCCAAGCATGCCTACCAGACGAGCAAAGGGGTCCGCCTGGAGAAGGGGCCGCCCGCATGCTCTCACATGGGGTCACCCGCGGAAGTGGTCCCAGCCGGATCCGGCGTACGGACCCCCGTCGACCAGCACGCCGGCACCCTCCGCGACCGTGCCGACCACCGTCCAGGACGGCGGCGGGACGGCGCCGGGTCCGATCGTCGCGGCGAACCCGTGGTCCTCGCCACCGGTGAGGACGTGGCGGAGACCACCCCGGCCGAGCACCGGCGGCACCGGGACGCGCGCCGTGTCGACCTCGATCCGCACGCCGCTGGCCTTGGCGATGTGGCCGAGGTCCTGGAGCAGCCCGTCGCTCACGTCCAGCAGCGCGGTGGCCCCCATCGCGCGGGCCTCGTCGCCGGCCGCGTACGGCGGCCTCGGGCGGCGGTGCGCCTCGATCAGCTCGGCCGGGCCCTCCTCGCCGCGCTCCAGCAGCTCCAGGCCCGCCGAGGAGAGGCCGAGGGTGCCGCGCACCGCGACCAGGTCGCCGGGCCGGGCGCCGGCGCGGGTCAGCGGCGGCCGGCCGCCGAGATCGCCGAGCGCGGTGACCGCCAGCGTGATCCGCGGGGCGGCGACCACGTCGCCGCCGGCCACCGACGCGCCGGCCAGCCCGCACTCCTCGGCGAGCCCGGCGTACAGCTGCTCGGCCCACTCCACCGGCGTCTCGGCCGGGACGGCCAGCCCGACCAGCAGCGCGGTCGGCCGGGCGCCCATCGCGACGACGTCGGCGAGGTTCTGCGCGGCGGCCTTGCAGCCGATCTCGTACGGGCCGGACCAGTCGCGGCGGAAGTGCCGGCCCTCGACCAGCAGGTCGGTGGTGGCCACGGCGCGGCCGTCGGGCGAGCGCACCACCGCCGCGTCGTCGCCGGGCCCCAGCTCCACCGCCGGCCCCTGCGGCAGCCGGTCGGTCAGCCTCGTGATCAGCCCGAACTCGCCCAGCTCCCCGATGCTGCTCATCGGCCCCCGTCCTCGTGCGTGCTCAGCCGGTACCGGAACGGCACCGGCCCGGGCCCGGGCCGCCCCGGGCGCCCGCCGCGGCCCGTAACACGATACGGTGACCGTCCGACGGCATTTTCTCCGCCCGGGGAGGACGTGATGGTGCAGGCCTACATCCTCATCCAGACCGAAGTGGGCAAGGCGGCCGAGGTGGCCGCCGAGATCTCCGGGATCTCCGGCGTGGCCCTGGCGGAGGACGTGACGGGACCCTACGACGTGATCGTCCGAGCGGAGGCGCGCAATGTCGACGAGCTGGGCAAGCTCGTCGTCGCGCAGATCCAGGCGGTCGAAGGGATCACCCGCACCCTCACGTGCCCGATCGTCCACATCTGACCGAGACGTAGCCGACGGCTCCCTACCGCGAAGCTTCCCCGTGCCTCGACGCTCCACCGGTTCCCGGCGTACCGCGCCCCGTGTCCTCGCGCTGCCGGCGGCCGCGCTGCTGGCGGCGGGGTGCGCGGGCGGGGCCGTCCAGGTCCCGGTGCCGGCGGCGGACGCGGCGGGCGAGCGGCTGTGCTCGGGGCTGCGGCTGCCGGAGACGGTGCACGGCGAGTCGCGCCGCGACACCTCCCCCGAGTCGCCGCTGACGGCCGCGTGGGGCTCGCCCGCGATCGCGCTGCGCTGCGGGGTGCCGCGCCCGGCCGGGCTCCAGCCGGCGTCGCAGCTGATGACGGTGAACGGGGTCGACTGGTTCGGCGTGCCGGCCGACCGCCCGGTGACGTGGACGGCGGTGGCGCGGCAGGCGTACGTCGAGGTCACCGTGCCGGCGAAGTACAGCCCGCCGGGAGATGTCCTGATCGAGCTGGGGCAGGCGATCGCGGCGACGATCCCGAAGAAGCCCGAGGGCCAGATCTGAGCACGGATCCGAGGCCCCCGGGCCCGCCGGGACGCGGCGCCGCCGGAAAGCGGCGTCACCAGATGGGGACGGGGCCCTCGCCGCGCTTGTAGTAGCCGGGCAGCGGCCCCTTGACCGAGCGGTCCATGCGCCGCTTCATCCCGTCCGACAGCACGTCGGCCCGCATCATCTCCATGAAGATCGCGGCGGCGTTGCCGAGGTCGAACCAGTCGCGCTGCCACGACCACTGCCGGTTCCCCGCGTACCGGAACCAGCTGCCGCCGATGCCCGCGACCTCGTAGGCGCCGCCGTCCTCGCGGCGGACGTCGGCGATCTGCTTCCAGAACCCGACGACCTCGCCCTTGCGCTCGTCGACCAGGATGCTCTGGTACGGGTACGTCCAGCCGTCCAGGCCGCCCATCTCCTGGCCGAGCGCGATGTTCCGGATCTCGTCCCGGCCGATCGCCATGAAGTCCTGGTTCGGGCCCATGTTCCAGCCGTACGTGGCGTCCTCGGTGTAGAGGTCGGCGAGCGGGCGCCAGTCGCCCAGCTCCTCGCAGCGCTTGTTCTCGTCCAGCCAGTGCTGGACCATGTCGTCCATCTCTTCGCGGGAGAACTCCGGCATCACATCTCCTGAAGCTTGATCGCCTGGGTGGGGCAGTAGCGGACGGCGGCGGCCACCTCGTCGCGGTGGTCCTCGGACGGCTCCTCCTCGAGAACGCGGACCTTGCCCTTGCCGGGGACCTCGAACACGTCCGGGGCCTCCAGCTCGCACATCGCGTGCCCCTGGCACAGGTCCAGGTCCACCTCGATCCTCATCGGCGCCTCACCTCCGCCGCCTGCGGTACCGGGCCTTGCACGGCCGGGCCAGCTGGACGACCATCTTGGAGTGGTCGTTGCGGTACGTCTCCGGCGGCTGCGCCAGCTCGAACTCCCAGTCCCGCAGCAGCACCGAGAAGATCGCCTTGAGCTGGATCATCGCGAAGTTGGCGCCCACGCAGCGGTGCCGGCCGGCGCCGAACGGCACCCACGTCCACCGGTTGAGCAGGTCCTCCTCGCGCGGCGCGATGTAGCGCTCGGGGCGGAACGCGTCGGGCTCGGGGAAGTCCTCGGGGATCCGGTTGGAGACGGCCAGGCTGCAGCCGACCATCGTCCCGGCGGGGATGTGGTGGCCCACGACCTCCTGGTCGGACTGGGCGACGCGCAGCAGCAGGATCAGCGGCGGGTGCAGCCGCAGCGCCTCCTTGATCGCCGACTCCAGCCGCGGGATCGCGCGCAGCGCCTGGAAGGAGACCTCGCTGCCGTCGGCGTACAGGTCGTCCAGCTCGGCCACCACGCCGTCCAGGACGGGCCGGTGGCGCAGCAGCTCGATCAGCGTCCACGCGGCGGTGCCGGAGGTGGTGTGGTGCCCGGCGAACATCATCGAGATGAACATGCCGGTGACCTGGTCGGCGGAGAACTTCGGGGAGCCGTCCTCCTCCTTGATGGACATCAGCACGTCCAGGAGGTCGCGGTCCTCGCGCGGCGGCTTCGGCTCCCGGCCGTCCATGATGCCCTGGACCAGCGCGACGAGGCCCGGGCGGGCCTCGTCGCGCTTGCGGAAGCTCTCGATGTCGGCGTACGGGTCGACGTAGGCGATCGCGTCGGTGCCGCGTTCGAGGTCGTGGTACAGCTCGGCGAAGCGGCTGTCGAGCTGCTCGCGGAACTTCTTCCCGATCAGGCACGCCGACGAGGTGTAGATGGTCAGCTCGGCGAACCAGTCGAGCAGGTCGATCTCGCCCTCGTCGCCCCAGCCGGCCGTCATCCGGTCGACCTCGGCGGCGATGGTGGCGGCGTGCCCCTTGAGGAACGACCCCTTGAGCGCCTGGTTGTGCAGGGCCTCGCGGCGCTGCTCGGGGGTGGCGTCGAAGACCACGCCCTCGCCGAAGATCGGGGTCATGAACGGGTACGCCTCGGCCTGGTCGAGCTCCTCGTCCGGCGACCGGAAGAAGAACTCGTTCGCCTCGGCGCCCGACAGCAGCACCACGCGGCGGCCGGCGAGGACGAACTCGCCGACGTCGCCGCACTCGTCCCGGACCCGCCGCATCAGCCCGATCGGATCGGTGCGCAGCTCTTCGAGGTGATCGGGGCCGCCCGACACGACGGGCGGCGCGAGAAGCTCGGTCATTTCTCCTCGGTCCTGTTCTCTTCGAGGGGTGACTGCTCTGCGAGGGCCGGCTGCTCTGCGAGGGGCGCCTCGGGCTGGACCTCGACCATGTGCAGGTGGGCGCCGCGCGGCGTGCCGACGATCGTCGCGACGACGGCGGCGATGTCGGAGGGCCGCAGGAAGTAGGGGTGGCGGGCCGCGCCCCACCTGACCCAGTCGTCCAGGACGTTCGCGGTCGTCCCGGCGTCCCAGCCCATGCCCATGCCGGTGGCGGTGGGGCCGGGCCGGACGATCGACGCCCGGACGCCGGTGCCCTCCAGCTCCATCTGCATCGTCCGCGCCATGCCCTCGACGCCGTTCTTGGCCGCGACGTAGGCGCCCGTCCACGTCCGCGGCACCCCGACCGTGTCGGACGAGATGAAGACCAGGTCGCCCCTCCTGCGCGCGACCATCCCGGGGACGAAGGCCGCCACGAGGCGGTGCACGCCGACCAGGTGGACCTGGATCTGCGCCAGGAACTCGTCGGGGTCGAGCTCGTGGACGCGGCCCGCCGCCAGGTCGCCGGCGCCCGACACGACGATCTCGGCCGGGCCGAGCGCGTCCTGCGCCGCCGCCGCGAACGCCTTCACCGAGTCGGAGTCGCCGACGTCCAGGTGGTGCGCGAACGCCTCGCCTCCCCCGGCCCGGATCGTCGCCGCGAGCTCCTCGCACTTCTCGACCCGGCGGGCGCCGAGCGCGACCGGGTACCCGGCCGTCGCCAGCGCGGTCGCGGTGGCCTCGCCGATGCCCGACGAGGCACCGGTCACGATCGCGGGGCGCCGTTCCGGATGGGGATCGAATCTGGGCACGCCTACCGCACCTCCAGTCGTACGGGAAGGGACGCGAATCCGCGGACGTTGGCCGCGTGGACCCGTTCCGCGCGGGCCTCGTCGACGTCGTAGGACGAGACCGCGCGGACCAGCTCGCCGAGCGCGATCCGCGCCTCCAGCCGCGCGAGGTTGGCGCCCAGGCAGAAGTGCCGGCCGGCGCCGAAGCTGACGAGCTGGGACGTGTCGCGGTCCAGGTCGTACTCGGCCGCGCGGTCGAACACGCGCGGGTCGCGGTTGGCGGAGCCCACCAGCAGCAGCATCCGGTCGCCCGCCGGCACCTTCCGCCCGTACAGCTCCTGCTCCTCGGTCACGGTGCGGGCGAGCATCTGGCTGGAGGTGTCGTACCGGAGCGTCTCCTCGACCCAATCGTCCACGCGCGCCGGGTCCCGGAACGGCTTGGCTCCCTGGGCGGGATTGCGGTGCCCCCAGTAGAGGGCGTTGGCGAGCAGCTTGGTCGTGGTCTCGTTGCCGGCGACGACCATGAGGAAGAGGAACGCGATGATCTCGCGGTCGGCGAGCCGGTCGCCGTCGATCTCGGCGTCCAGGAGCGCGGAGGTCAGGTCGTCCCGCCTGGCCTTCTTGCGCTCCGCCAGCATCTCCTCGTAGTAGCCGACGAGGGTGAGGGCGGCCTCCATGCCGGCCGGGGGAACGTCGTTCAGGCCGTCCTCGCGGTGGACGACGAGGTCGGCGAGCCGCCGCACCTCCGCCCGGTCGGGCTCGGGGACGCCCATCATCTCGGAGATGACGTCCATGGGGAGGAGCCCGGCGAAGTCGGCGACCCAGTCGCCCTCGCCCTTCTCCAGGAGGAGGTCCATGTGCCGGCGCGTCAGCCGCAGGATGTCGTCGCCCATCTCCTTCACCCGCCGGGGCGTGAACCCCTTGGAGACCAGCGCGCGCATGCGCGTGTGCCGGGGCGGGTCGAGCGCGAGGAAGGACATCGTCTTGGACGCGTGCGGCCCCCACGCGCTCGGCTCCACCGAGACGCCGTTGGAGCTGGAGTACGCGCCGTGGTTCCGGAACGCGGCGGACACGTCGGCGTGCCGGGACAGCGCCCAGAAGCCGATCTCGTCGTTGCGGTAGAGCGGCGCCTCTTCCCGGAGCCGCTCGTACGTCGGGTAGGGGTCCTCGTGGACGGCGTAGTCGAAGGGGCTGTAATGGACGTCGGGGGGCTGGGGGGAGGAATGGCCCATGGCCGTCACCTCATTCGGGGTCGGGCAGGATGAGCTCTGCCATCTCGGCGAGCCGGTCGGCCATCCGGGCGTACGAGGTGTAGCCCATTCCGGCGTGCACCAGCGCACCGGCGTACGCGAGTTCGAGCGCGCCGAGGATCCTCGGATCGGCGCCGTCGCCCATGGCGGCCTCCAGCCGCCGCCTGATGGAGACGCCGATCCGCATCCGCAGCTCGCGGACATCGGGGTCGCTCCCGAGCATGGCCGCCGTGCAGGCCGCCGCGAGCTCGGGCTCGTCGGACACCAGGAGCGCGACCTCGCGCAGCACCTCGTTCACCCGCTCGCGGCGCGTCCCGCCCGCCGGCACCGGCGGCAGCGCGTTGAGCCGCCGCCAGAACACCTCGGTGATCAGGTGGTTCTTGGAGGCGAAGTAGGTGTAGGCGGTGGCCGGGGCCACGCCCGCGCGCTTGGCGACGTTCCGTACGGTCAGGCCGTCGAAGCCGGTCTCGCGGATCTCCTCCACCGCGGCGTCGGTCAGCCTCCGCACGGTGTCGGCCTGCCGCTCGGTGAGACGCCGGCGGGTGGACTCGGTGATCAGCTCCTGGTTTCCGGACACGTGTCCAGACAATAGTTCAGCAAACGCGCGGCGGCAACCTCCCCCGCCGCCCGTCCCGCACCCGCCGCCCGGCACGGGCCGCGCCATGGAAGTGATCTCCGCGTCCTGCGACCATGGGCCGATGCCGCCCGTCGAGGTCTCCGCGCGCGAGGCCGAGGTGCTCGCCGCCGTCGGCCGCCACCTGACGAACGTCCAGATCGCGCACCGGCTGCACATCTCGGTGCGCACGGTCGAGAGCCACGTCTCGTCGCTGCTGCGCAAGTACGGCGTCCCCGACCGGCGGGCCCTGGCCATCCTCGCCGCGCAGGAGCGTACCGGCGAGGAGGACCGCCCGATGGCGGGCCTGCCCGCGGCGCGCACGTCGTTCGTCGGGCGGGCCGCCGAGCTGGCGGAGATCGAGGCCGCGATCGGGACGGCCCGGCTGGTGACGCTCCTCGGCCCCGGCGGGGCGGGCAAGTCGCGGCTGGCGGCGGTGGCCGCGGCGGCCTCCCGGCACGGCGGCGCGTTCGTGGACCTGGTGCCGGTACGCGGCGGGTTCGTCGCCCAGGCCGTCGCGGCGGCGCTCGGGGTGACCGAGAGCCCGCGGACGCCCCTGGAGGCGGGCATCGCCGAACGGCTCGGCCGCCGCCGCGCGCTCCTCGTGCTCGACAACTGCGAGCACCTCCTGGACGCGGCCGCCGGGTTCGCCGACCGGATCCTGGCCGCCTGCCCCGGCACCCGGATCCTGGCGACCAGCCGGGAGCGGCTCGGCGTCCCCGGCGAGCGGATCGTCCGGGTGGGACCGCTGTCGTCGGACGCCGAGGCGCTCTTCGCCGACCGCGCCCGCGCCGCCGACCCGGACTTCACCGCCGACCCGGGCACCCTCGCGGAGATCTGCGCCCGGCTCGACGGCATGCCGCTGGCGATCGAGCTGGCCGCCGCCCGCAGCGCCGCCCTGGGCGCGGCCGGCGTGCTGGCCGCCCTGGACGACCGGCTGCGGCTGCTGGCCGGCGGCCGGGGCCGCGACGAGCGGCACCGCTCGCTGCGCGCGGTCCTCGGCTGGAGCCACGACCTGCTCGACGCGGAGGAGCGGGAGCTGTTCCGGCGGCTGGCCGTCTTCGCGGGCGACTTCGACCTCGGCGCGGTGTGCGCCGTGACGGCCGCTCCCGGCACGGGGAGCGCCATGCCGCTGCCGGGTGCCGCCGCCGATGTGCTGGGACGCCTGGTCGACAAGAGCCTCGTCGTGAAGGCGGCGGCCGGGCGCTGGCGGCTGCTGGAGACCGTGCGGGACTTCGCCGCCGAGCGGCTGGCCCAGAGCGGCGAGCACGAGGACCTGCGGCGGCGGCACCTGCTCTGGGCGTCCCGTACCGCCACCGCGCTCGCCGAAGCGCTCGATGCCCCACACCGCACCCCAGACCACCCGGCCGCGCCCAGGGCCGCCGACGAGAGGTGCGCCCCGGACGCCGCGGCGGGCTTCGACGTCGTCGCGGGGGATCTGCGGGTGGCGCTGGAGCGGGCTCCCGCGGATGCCGGGGAGATCGCTCACCGGCTGGCGCGGGCGCTGGGACGGCTGGCGTACGCGCGGCGCTTCCAGGCCGAGGCGTACGGGCACTTCCTGGAGGCCGCCGAGCGCGCCGCGTCGCCCGCGGAGGCGGCCCGCGACCTGCGGAGCGCGGCCGACTGCGCCCATGTCGTCCCGACCGGCGGCGACCGGCACTTCGCGCTGCTGCGCTCGTCCGCCGACCGGTCCCGCGCCGGCGGGGACGCCGCGGGCGAGGCGGCCACGCTCGCCGCGGCGGTCGTCACCACGGCCCGCAACCCCGGCTGGTACACGGTCCCGCACGGCGAGCTGCGGCGGCTGCTGGAACGGGCCGAGGCCGCCGGCGCGGACGGCGGGCCCGCGGTCGCGGCCTGGCTCGCCGCCGCCCGCGCCTGGCTCGCCTCGCCCGAGCCGTACAGCGCCGACCGCGCGCTGGCCGAGGAGGCGGTCACGGCGGCGCGCGCCGCCGGTGATCCCGTGCTGGTCAGCGCCGCCCTCGACGCGACGATCAGCGCCGCGCTGCGCGAGGGGCGGCTGCGGGACGCGGCGCGCGGCGCCCGCGACCGGCTCGCGCTGCTGGCCCGCCTGCCCGAGCACGATCCGCGCTGCGCCGCCGAGATCGTCGACATCTTCCATGTGGCGGCCAACTGCGCCACCGCCGCCGGCGACCTGCCCGCGGCGCTGGCGGCCGGGCGGCGGGCGCTGGCCGACGACCTGCTCGGCGGGCAGTACTTCCTGTCGACGAACACCGTCGTCCTGCCGCTGGCGCTGAGCGGCGCGTTCGACGAGGTGCTGCGGCACGCGGCGGCCGCGCTGGAGAGCTGGCGGCGGGCCGGCGGCCCGGGCGGCGGCATGATGCGGCCGGTCGCCGTGGGCCCGGCGCTGGTGCACGGCCTGCGCGGCGAGCGCGCGGAGTACCTGGCGTGGCGGGAGCGGGCGTCCGGGGCGGCCGGCGGGCAGGTGTTCGACCACGCGGCGCTGACCGGTTTCGTCGACGCCCGCGTCGCGGTGCACACCGGCCGGCTCGATGCCGCCGCCGATCTCGTCGCCGCCCTGTTCGACGACCGCACGCTCTACCGTGGCTACGCGCACGCCGCCGGGGCCGAGCTCGCCGCCGTCGCGGGCCTGCCCGGCGCCGCGGAACGGGTCGCCGCCGCCGAGAGCGCCGCCGCCGAGAACGCGTGGGCCGCCGCGTGCCTGGCCCGGACACGCGGACGGCTGAACGGCGACCGGGACGAGCTGGCCTCCGCGGCCGAGCAGTGGGAGCGCATCGGCGCCCGCTTCGAGCGCGCGACCACGCTGGCGCTCCTGCCCGGACGCGCCGCCGAGGGCCGCGCGGAACTCGCGGCCCTCGGCTGCCTCTAGCTCAGGAAGCGGTGCGGCGCCGGACGGCGAGCAGGGGCACCGGCATCAGTGCCGCGACCAGGCCGAACGCCGCCGGGTAGCCGGTGTGGACGGCGATCAGGCCGAAGCCGAGGGCGCCCGCGCCGATCCCCGCGTCGTACGCGACGTTCCACAGGGCGCTGACCGTGCCGTAGGACGAGGCGGGCACGCGGTCGAGCATCACGACCATGCTCGCGTTGCCGGTGAGCCCGAACCCGATCCCGAACAGGACCATCCCGGCCAGCGCCGAGAGCGGCTCGGGCACCAGCACCAGCGCGGCGATCCCCGCGGCCGCGATCAGCAGGCCGGGCACCAGCTGCCGGCCGGCGCCGTTCCGGTCGCCGCGCCGCCCCGCCCACCACCGGGTCGCCGTCGCCGCGAGGGACTGCGCCAGCAGCGCCCACACCGCCACGCCGCCGGCCGCCAGCGGCAGGAACGTCGCGGTGACGCCCATCGCGACCGTGACCGCCGCGAAGATCGCGCAGGGGACCAGCAGCGCGGGCGTGCGGGCCGCCGCCAGGACGCCCAGCGGCTCCTCGGGCGCCGGCCGCCGTCCGGGCAGCCGCCGTACCGCCGCCAGGCCCGCCAGCGCGGACACGCCGGCCAGCGCGAACACCACCCGGTACCCGGCCGCGTCGCCGAGCCACAGCCCCAGCGGCAGCGCCACCACGCCGGGCACGCCGCACGCCACGCCGTACACGCCCAGGCCCTCGCCGCGCCGCGCCGCCGGCACGATCGAGGCGACCAGCGCCCCGCCCAGCACCACGGCCACCGCGAGCCCGGCGCCCCGCAGCAGGCAGGCCGCCAGCACCGTCCCCATCCCGCCCGAGACGACCAGCGCCAGCGCCGGCGCGCCCAGCAGGACGAGGCCCGCGCCGAACACCGGCCGGTACCCGAACCGGCGTACCAGCCCCGGCACCGCGAGCTCGGCGGCCACCGTCGCCGCCATCATCACGCCCGTCGTCAGCCCGGCCCCCACGCCGCCGGCCCCCGACGCCTCCGCGTACCGCGGCAGCGCCGAGAACAGCAGGTAGAAGCTCGTCGCCGCCCCGACACCGGCCGTCATGACCAGCAGGAACGCGGGCGTCAGCAGGCGTTCCCGCTCCGTCTCGTCCGTCTTGCTCGTCCGGTCCAGCGTGGCGGTGTTCATCGCGGGGCCTCCTCGGCAGCCGTCCTACCGCCGAAGACTCGCCTCCGCCGCCACGGACGGGCATCCGTGGCCACCACGGATCCGCCACCGATCCGCCGGTCAGCTCCCCGCGATGATGAAGTCGGCCGCCCGCCACGCGAGCGCCATCACGGGCGCGTTCAGGTTGCCGGACGGCGGGCACCTCACCATGAGCTCCGGTCGCTTCACCGCCACGGCCGCGTGGGCCTCCTTGATGATGTCCTTGCTGAACATCGGTAGCTCCAGGTGGCGCGACAGCGTGCGGGCCAGCGTGGTCTTCCCTGCCCCGGGCAGCCCGTTGACCAGGATGGCGACTGGTGTGGTCATGCCGCCACCCCACCACGCCCAGCCGAAACCTACGGACTCCAGGTCGATGTCGATTGCCCGCGTGTCGACGGGGTCAGGTCCGCAGGAGCCGTTCGGCGTGGCCGGTCTCGTCCTGCTCGATGGCGCCGGGGTGAGCGCTGCGGAGTCGCCAGCGGGTCACGGTGCCGTCCGGGGTGGTGAGAGTCGCCTGGGACAGGGCCGCTTCGATGCGGCGGCGCACTTCGGCCTCGGCCGCGGGTTCGGTGGCGAAGAGCACCCGCAGCCGTACCTCGTCGCCGGAACGGTGCGCCGCGGTGTGGTGGGGCGCGAGCGGGCATGGCGGCTCGTGCTCCCAGTGCCCGCAGAGCGCGGCGGTGACGGCGGCTCCCGGTGCTCGGACGTCTCCGGCCGCCATGGTCACCACGGCCTCATGGACGAAGGCTCGGCGCATGCAGTCAGTATCATCTCGGCCGCGCCGCCCCGCGAACGCCTGGACTCCCCGCCGGCGCTAGCGATCGTCCACGAACCGGGACGATCAGGGGGCCAGGAAGGCGCGGGCGTGCTCGGCGACGATGTCCGGGCGCTCGTCGGCGATGAAGTGGCCGCAGTCGGGAACGAGATGGACGTCGAGATCGGCGTACGGCTGGTGGCCGTCGAGCACCCGGTGGCTGAGGAAGACGTCGCGCGTGCCGAACACGAGCCGGGTCGGGACGGCGAGGGGGCTCCGGTAGCGGCCGCTCATCACCGCGCGGAACTCGCGCAGGACGAACGTCCGGTAGACCATGATCCCCGCACGGGTCCGCGCGGGATCGGTGTAGCGGTCGGCGAAGGCGTCGATGGTCCGCCGGTCCCACACCGACCGGTCGTGGACGCCCAGCCGCAGTATCAGGCGGGCGAACGCGCCTTTGCGCAGTGCCAGCCGGCCGATGCCCGGCGCGATGATGACCTGCTGGTACCAGAAGCGCCACAGGTGCGGCAGCGCCGCCAGCGGCCGCGACCAGGGGTGGACGATGTTGAGCGCCAGGAAACGGTCGAAACGCTCCGGTGCCTTCAGGCAGAGCAGGAAGCCGATCCAGCCGCCCCAGTCGTGGCCGACCAGCTTGACCCGGTCGAGGTCCAGGGCGTCCATGACGGCCAGCACGTCCCGCGCCATCTCCTCCTTGGCGTAGCCGTCCGGCGGCGCGTCCGACCAGCCGTGCCCGCGCAGGTCGATGGCGACGACCCGGTGGTCGGCCGCCAGCTCGGGGATGAGGTGCCGCCACTCGTACCAGTGCTGCGGGAAGCCGTGCAGCAGGACCACGGTGTCGCCGGCGGTCCCCGCCTCGGCGACGTGGAACCTCATGCCCCGGGCCTCGACCCATCGATGGGCGACCCCTTCGACGTGCGGCGGTTCAGCGTCCATGGCACGGCCTCCGATCTCCGTGCAGGATCATCTCATCGCCCGCGCCGGCATCCGGGCTACACGCCGGAACCGGCGGCGACCTCGTCCGAGATCTCGAACGACAGGTGCGGTGACAGGGCGCGGAGGAAGTCGGCCGCGTCGAAGATCTGCCCGGCGGAGGCGACCCCGGTGGTCCGGGTCCGGCCGGTGAGGACGCGGTCGACGGCCTCCACCGCGAGGGGCGCGCTGATGGCGTAGATGTCCCGGCCGCTCGCCGTGGCGCGGCGCTCCTCGCCGCCGGAGCGGACGACGACGTCCACGAGGAAGGTCTGGTCGGAGCGCCCGCGCTCGTCGGCCGCCGCCGGGGAAGGGGTGCCGGGGGCCGACAGGTCCTCCACCGCCTCGACCGTCATGTACGAGCGGACCTCGGGGACCTCCAGGTGGCTGGGGATCGTGACGACGTCCGCCATGCTGAACTCGCCGACGACGGGCCGGGCGCCCATCGGCTCGGGGAACGCCCACTCCAGGGACGGGAGGTCGTCCTGGTGGTACTCCAGCCTCCCGTTCGTGAAGCGGACGCGGCGGCCGTCCCGCCGGTCCCGCGAGACGGTGCCCGAGTCCCGCGTCCCCGCGGTGGGGTGCCAGCTGCTCAGCGCGTACGCGATGTGCGCCTCGTCGGCGGCGGTGCGGTCGTCCAGCGCGGCGGTGGCCAGCAGGTCGCCGAGGCCGCCGAAGAACGCCATCGCCGGGACGATCACGGCCCCGGCGGCGCGGGCCCGCTCGCCGAAGTGCGCGAACGTGTCGGCGTTGGCCTCGATCTCGGCCGCCACGTCCACGTACGGGACGCCGGCGCGCAGCGCCGCCTCGATGACCGGGGCGGCCGTCGCGGCGAACGGCCCCGCGGTGTTGATCACCGCCGCCGCGCCGGCCAGGGCGCGGTCGAGCGAGGCCGGGTCGTCGACGGACGCGGGCCGGACGCCGGCCCCCGGGAAGTCCGCCGCCAGCGCTTCCAGCTTCCCGGCGTCGCGGCCGGACAGGACCGGGACGAACCCGCGCTCGCGCAGCTCCGCCACCACGAAGCGTCCCGTGTGGCCGTACGCGCCGAATACCGTGACCGCCTGGCCGGTCGCCATCGTCGCCTCCATCGTGCTCGGTCGATCCATGACGACGATCTTGGCGGGACCGGCCGGTCCGCACGAGTGTCCGGAACGCCAATGCTCGTACAATTCCGGACATGAGAACTGTCGCGGTCGCCGTCACCGACGGGATGCTGCACTTCGAGCTGTCGGTGGCCTACGAGGTGTTCGGCCCGCCGCCGGCCGCCGTGACCGTCCCCTGGTACGACCTCGCCGGGTGCGGGACGGGCGCCGTCCGGGCCGGCCGGTTCCTGCTGGAGCCCGACCACGGGTTCGACCGGCTGGCGGACGCCGACACGGTGATCGTTCCGGGGTGGGCGGACGTCGACGCGGACCCGCCCGGCGACCTCATCGACGCGTTGCGCGCGGCCCATCGGGCGGGCGCGCGCGTCGCCTCCCTCTGCACGGGCGCGTTCGTGCTCGCCGCCGCGGGCCTGCTGGACGGGCGGCGCGCGACCACGCACTGGGCGCACACCGATGCGCTGGCCGCGCGCTACCCCGAGGTGGACGTCGATCCGGACGTGCTCTACGTGGACGGCGGCAGCGTGCTCACCTCGGCGGGGAAGGCCGCGGCGATGGACCTGTGCCTGCACCTGGTCCGGCTCGACCACGGTTCGGCGGTCGCGAACGTGGTCGCGCGCCGGCTGGTCGTACCGCCGCACCGGGCCGGCGGCCAGGCCCAGTTCGTCTCCGCGCCGATGCCGGAGCAGGCCGACCATCCGCTGGCGGCGCTGTTCCCGTGGGCGATCGAGCGGCTGGACCGGCCGCTGACCGTGGAGGACCTGGCCCGCCAGGCCGCGATGAGCACGCGCAACCTCGGCCGCCATTTCCGGACGGTGACCGGCACCACCCCGTTGCAGTGGCTGCTGGTCCAGCGGATCCGCCGCGCGCAGGAACTGCTGGAGACCACCGACGACGGTGTCGAGGCGATCGCGGCGGCGACCGGGATGGGCACCGGCGCGACGCTGCGCCGCCACTTCAACCGCGCGGTCGGCGTGCCGCCCGACGCGTACCGCCGCACCTTCCGCGCCGAGCACCGGGGGCGGGGCGCCGGTCAGGGGCCGCCGGGCTCCGGCACGCGGCCGGCCGACCACGGCCCGGGGGCGTCCAGCAGCCCGAACACCTGGCCGGTGCGCTCCTCGGGCCAGGCCGCGGTGGCGCGCTGACCCCGGAGCCGGCCGAGGTCGCGCGCCATGAGCCGCAGCACCGCGAACATGAGCACGTCGTCGTCGAAGGCCCCTCGATGTAGGCGGTGGCCATCCACGGCGGGTCCGCGGCGGGGTCGGCGCCGACCGCCTCGGCGGTGCAGAAGCCGTTCACCCGGCTGGCCGCGCGGACCTCCCGGGCGAAGCGGCGCCGGAACCCGGGGTCGTCCGCCGGCTCGGGCCGGATCATCTTGACGGCGACCGGCCTACCGCCGGGCGAGCGTCCCAGGAAGACCCGGCCCATGCCACCGCTCCCGAGGCGGGCCACCAGCCGGAACGGTCCCGCCGTCCGCGGATCGCCCGCCGCCGGTTCCTCCACTCGGCCTCCCATCCGGCGCCACCGGACGCGATTCTCCCCGCGGCACCGAGGTGGCCGTCAAGGTTCCCGCCCGTCCCCGGTCTCCGGCGGACGGGCCGGCGGAGACCGGGGCGGGGCGTCATGCGGACGCGGCGGCCTCGCGGGTCAGGAAGTCGCGGACCAGGGACGCGATCTCGGGGCCGTGGGTGTCGAGGGCGAAGTGCCCGGCGTCGAGCAGGTGGATCTCGGCGTCCGGGAGGTCGCGGGCGAACGCGCGGGCGCCGTCCGGGCCGAAGATCTCGTCGTTGCGGCCCCAGACGGCCAGGAGCGGCGGCCGGTGCGTGCGGAAGTACTCCTGGAACGCGGGGTAGGCGTCGAGGTTGAACTGGTAGTCCCAGAAGAGCTGGAGCTGGATCTCCTGGTTGCCGGGCCGGTCGAGGTACGCCTGGTCGAGCGTCCACGCGTCGGGTGAGACGCGGTCCAGGCGGTCGGCGGGGACGCCGTGCGTGTACTGCCACTCGGTCGCCGCGGGCTCCAGCAGTCTCCGTACGGCGGGTTCGTTGGCGGCGCGGTCCTTGGCGTGGGCGAACAGGACGTCCCAGAACGGGGTGAAGCCCTCCGTGTAGGCGTTGCCGCTCTGGCTGACGATCGCGGTCACGCGTTCGGGCCGGCGGGAGGCGATCCGGAGGCCGATGGGGGCGCCGTAGTCGTGGATGTACAGCGCGAAGCGGTCGAGGCGGAGCTCGTCCAGGAGCGCCAGGGTGATCTCGGTGAGCCGTTCGAAGCCGTAGTCGAACTCGTCCAGCCGGGGCATGGCCGACCGCCCGAAGCCGATGTGGTCGGGCGCGATCAGGTGGAAGTCGTCCGCGAGGTCGCGCAGGAGGTCGCGGAACATCGCCGAGCTGGTCGGGAAGCCGTGCAGCAGGACGAGCGCGGGCTTCGAGGGGTCGCCCGCCTCCCGGTAGAAGACGGGCAGGCCCTGGATCTCGATGGTGTGGTGCCGGATGGTCATCGCGTCGCCCTTCTAACCTTCTAAAACACTATCAACAGTTAGAGACTCGCATGGCCTACCTAACTTGTCAACGGCATTTAGAAGGTTAGAAGGGTCCGGTCGTGAACGGGCTCAGTCGCCGCGGCGGCCGAACTCGCGGTCGAGGACGGCGCGGGCGACGGCGGAGCCGAGCCGGGTGCCGTCGTCGGAGGCGCTGCGGTAGTGCACGCCCGCCCAGATCCTGGCCTCGCCCAGCTCTGCCCTGGCCTCGGCGAGGCTGCCGTAGCGGCGGGTCGTGCCGGAATCGGCGCTGTAGGCGCTGAACGAGATGTCGTCGCGGCCGAAGAACCGCCCCCAGCCCGCCGTGACGGCCGAGGTGTAGCAGGCGTGCCCGGACGGGTACTCCGTGGACGGCGCCGTGGTCCGCAGCGGAGTCCAGGACGGGTCGGCGCGGGTGGCGGGGTTGCCGTCGGTGTCCGCGAGCGGGATCGCCGTCACCGGGCGCCAGAAGCTCCAGTACTTCTTCTCCTTGTAGCAGGCGACCAGCGCGTCGGCGGCGGCCACGCCCGCCATCGCCAGCAGGCGGGCCGTCTGCAGCTCGCCGAGCCGCCGGGTCGCGGCGAGCTGCCGGCCGATCGCCCACTCCACCTGCCGCGGGTCGTCCCACCACTTCGCCGCGTCGGTCTGGTCGGGGGTCCGCGACGTGCTGGCGGCCGAGCCGAGGGACTGCACCTCGTTCAGGTCGCGCGCGTACGCGGCGCTCCTCAAGGCGGGCGGACCCGGGGTGCGGTAGTCGCCGGGGTCGTCGATGACGAACGGCTTCAGGGTGGCGTACCAGGCGCCGACCTGGAGGAACCCCGGCGGGGTCGGCCGCCATTCGCCGGGGCGGGTACCGACCCGCCAGGTCGCGTCGGAGAACGCGCCGTCGTCGCGGCGGGCCTCGATCATCGCGGCGGCCGCGGCGGCGCCGACGGCGACGCCGCCGCGTTCCGGACGGCCGTCGGGGATCGCGGCGAGCGCCTGCTCGTACTGCGCGCGCAGGGGCTCGGCCTGGTCGGGGAAGAGCCAGCGGAGCGTGCGGTACGCGGCGGTGGCGACGGCCGCGGGGGTCGAGTCGCCGGGCCGGCTGCGGGGCGCGACCAGGTACGGCTCGTACGGGGCGCCGGCGACGGCGTTGACCGCGTCGTACACGGCGCCCTGCACGATGGCGAAGCTGCGGGCGGCCGCGGTCGGCGACTGCCGGGCCCGGTCGAAGATCGCCGTCTCGGCGTGGACGTCCCAGGTGAGGACGGCGCCGGCCGGATGGGCGCCGGGGGCGGCGGCCGGGCGGGCCCGCGCCGTACCGGGCGCGGCCACCACCGGCGCGGCGAGAATGAGCGCGGCAATGGCCGCCTTGCTGCGCGTTCCACGAGAATTCACGGGCTCGCGAATGGACTGTGACATGGAGGCCCCCATCAACTGATCTGCACCGGCCCTGGCAAGGAACT
Source organism: Actinomadura sp. 21ATH (assembly GCF_041951345.1). Taxonomy (NCBI): domain Bacteria; kingdom Bacillati; phylum Actinomycetota; class Actinomycetes; order Streptosporangiales; family Thermomonosporaceae; genus Actinomadura; species Actinomadura sp. 21ATH. Next base: position 186,468 of record NZ_JBGNUR010000007.1, read on the forward strand.
CAGTGTCCGGCCATGGCCGGGTCGGGGCAATGAGACGGTGCCGGCGAATTCGCGCGGGCGGGCGCGTTCGAGCGGAACCGGGGCGAGCTCGCTCGGGCGTCATGGCCGCTGCGAGCTGCTGCGACATGAGCGCCTGCTCGGCGGTGTTCCGTCATCGGCGGGCCGGAATGGGCCATGACCGGCCGCCGGTGTCGCCCCGCCGGTGAACCGGTATCCGCCCGGCACGAATGTCGAGATAGACACGGAATTGCGGGGAATGCTCATCCGATTCCGGTCGGCGCGTACGTCCGAAATCCGGCCGCCGCACGAAATGCGAGGACAGGGGGCGCCGGGCGGGGCCGTTCCGGCGCCGACGCCGGTCTGCCGGCGTATCCGGAACGCGACCTGCCGGGCGGCCTGGAAACCGCTCGGCACGCCGCTGCCGGGGTGGCCGCTGTGCCGGTTCGCGGCCACCCTCGACAGCCGGGACGCCTCCGGGAACGCCCTGGCAGCGCCCGCCCCGCAGCCCGGCGGGGACGCGTCAGAAGGGGTACGGGAGGGCGGGCATGCGTGCCCTCCAGACCTTTTCCAGTGCTCCGTTCTCGATGATGGTGGCCAGGGCGCCGTCCAGGTCGGCGAGGACGTCGGGGCGGTCCTTGGCGACGGCGACGCCCCAGCGGTTGCCGGTCGGGACGGTGAAGGCCAGGTCGAAGTCGGGGTCGTCGCCCAGCGGGACGAAGACGACGTCGTCGTCCACGACCGCGTCGACCTCGCCGCCGCGGAGGGCGGCCAGCATGTCACCGAAGACGTCGTCGGTCGCGCCGCCGAACGGGACGGCCACGGCGCCCTCGAACGTCTCCGCGAGCGCCATGTTGGTGCTGCCCTCGATGGCCGCGACCCGGAGGCCGCGCAGGTCGGCCGGGGACGCGACGGGCGTCCCCCGGCGGACCAGCACGGACTCGTTGAAGACGGCGTACGGGCGGGTGAAGTCGACCTGGCGGCGGCGCGCCTCGGTGATGCCCTGGCCGCACCAGACCGCGTCGGCCTCGCGGGACCGGAGGGCCGGGACGAACTCGGCCCACGGCGTGAAGACCCATTCGACGGAACGGTCCAGGACGGCCGCGCACAGCTCGGCCAGGTCGGGCTCGTAGCCGTCGCGCGTGACGCCGTCCGGGCTCTTGGAGAACAGCGGGGGCGCCTCGGCGTCGATGCAGGCGAGGCGGAGCGGCGCGGCCATTACGGGAGGTGCTCCGCGTACATGTCGCGCTCCCAGTCGGTGATGTGGCCGCAGAAGCGGGCCCACTCGTCGCGCTTGAGGTCCAGGTACAGGCCGGTGAGGTCGGCGGGGAAGGAGCTCTGCACGATCTGGTCGGCCTCGAACGCGTCGAGGGCGTCGCTGAGGGACAGCGGCAGCGGCTCGAACTTCGACGGCGAGCCCTCGTAGCTGCTGCCGGACTGGGGCGCGCCCGGGTCGATGGCGTTGTCCAGGCCGTCCTTGATGGCCGCGAGGAGGGCGGCGTGCGACAGGTACGGGTTGACGCTCGCGTCCGGGATCTTGAACTCCAGCCGGCCGTTCGCCGACAGCCGCACCGTGCAGGTCTTGTTGTCGAAGCCCCAGTTGATCTGCGAGGGGGCGAACTGGCCGGCGTCCCAGTACCGCTTGTACGAGTTCACCGTGGGCCCCATCAGCGCCATCATCCCGGCGGCGTGCGTCAGGATCCCGCCGACCGCGTGCCGGCCGGCCTCGGTCAGGTGCATCTCGGTCACGTCCGGATCGGCCAGGATGTTCGTGCCCTCCCCTCCCTCCTCGCCGACGCGCCACAGGCTGAGGTTGTGGTGGCAGCCGTTGCCCATCACGCCGGTCGCGGGCTTGGGCATGAAGCTGGCGGTCACGCCGAGCTCGCGGGCGACCTGGCGGCAGATCTGCCGGTACGTGACGAGCCGGTCGGCGGTCACGTCGCAGTCGTCGAACAGCCAGTTCAGCTCCAGCTGGCCGGGGTCCTCGTAGTCGCCCTCGATCATGTCGAAGCCGAGCGCCTGGCCGTACCGGATCACCCGCTGGAAGACCGGCCGCATGACCTCCAGGCAGTCGATGTGGTACGACGAGCTGGAGCCGGGCTTGACGTGCACCTCCATGCCGGGGCCCGTCCAGGTCATCTCGGGCTCGCAGCCGCTGCGCAGCCGCAGCCCGGTCGCCTCGGTGAACGCCTCGTGCGCGCGCAGCAGGTTGGTGCGGCCGTCGGTCGCGAGGATCCGGCCGCCGACGTCGGCGCGGTGCGCGGGCTCGTACACGCGGCAGAAGAAGCGCCCGACGGTGGTGTCCCAGGGCAGGACGGCGAACGTCTCGGGGTCGGGCATCGCGGTGAACTCGGCGGCCTCCGTCCCGCCGCCGAGCAGGTTGCCGAGCCGGTCGACCTGGAGGTCGGACATCGCGGTGCGGTGCAGGTTGACGCCGCGTTCGAGGTTGCGGGCCAGGTGCCGGGCCGGGACGACCTTGCCGACGACGCGGCCGGTCAGCGAGACGGTCTGGTAGTAGAGGAACTCGACGCCGGACTCCTCCACCCGGGCGAGGATGTCGGCGGCCGCGGCGGCGTTGCGCTGCCGGTGCTCGTCTAGGGGGGTCGTGCTCATGGGTGGGACCTTCCGTTCAGCTGACGAGGTCGCGGTACTGGCGGTGGCGGGCGGGCGGGATGCCGACGAGGGCGACGCCGACCATCCGGCGGTCGCGGTAGTAGGCCATCGCGACGCCGCCCTTGAGGGCGCGGGGATGGTCGAGGCCGCCGTCGAGCAGCTCGCAGCGGTCGCCGAGGCCGGGGGCGCCGAAGCTCTGCACGCGGACGTCGTACTGGTCGCTCCAGAACGACGGGACGGGCGCGAACGGCGCGTCGTCGGGCGCCCGCACGCCCAGGTGCGCCGCCAGCGTGGCGGCGGCGCGCTTGGCGGTGTCGGTCGGGACGCACCAGTGCTCGACCCGGCGCGGCACGTCGTCGTAGCGGGGGTTGGGGAAGCGGGCCACGTCGCCGACCGCGACCACGCCGGGGCGGCCCTCGACGCGCAGGAGGTTGTCGCACAGGACGCCGTCGTGCAGGTCGAGTCCGTTGCCGCGCAGCCATTCGACGTTGGCCTGCGAGCCGATCGACTCGACGACCAGGTCGGCGGGGACGAGGGTGCCGTCGTCCAGGACGGCGGCGGTGACCCGGTCGCCGTCGGCGAGGAACTCGGCGACCATGCGGCCGGTGATGAACCGGACGCCCTGGTCCTCGTGGTGGCGCCGCAGGACGCGGCCCAGCTCGGGGCCGAGGGCGCGTTCCATCGGCTCGGCGCACGGCTCGACGACGGTGACCTCGCAGCCGGCGCGCAGCGCGGTGGCGGCGACCTCGCAGCCGATGAAGCCGCCGCCCATGACGAGCACGGAACGGCCCCGGACGAGCCGGTCGCGCAGGTCGACGGCGTCCTCCAGCGTGCGCAGGACGTACCGGCCGCCCGCCGGCCCCGGCACGGTCGCGCGGCGCGGCCGCAGCCCGCTGGCGACCACGAGGCCGTCGAAGGTGAGCCGGGTGCCGTCGGCCAGCTCCAGCCGCCGGGCGGTCAGCGACGACCGGACGACGGGGTTGCCGAGGATCCAGCGGGCGTCCTCGACGCTGCGGCGGCGCCGGAACACGGCCGCGGCGTGCGCCTCGGCCAGCCCGCCGGCGCCGACCTTGCCGGCGAGCAGCTCCTTGGACAGCGGGGGACGGTTGTACGGGAGGTGCTCCTCCGCCCCGACGATGGTGAGGGCGCGGTCCCAGCCGGCGGCGCGCAGCTGCTCGGCGGCGCGCAGCCCGGCCATCCCGGCCCCGACGATCACGACATGGCCGCCCATGTCAGCCCTCGATCAGGATGGCCTGGACGGGGCAGACGTCGGCGGCGTCCTCGACGTCCTCGCGGAGCTCCTCGGGCGGGGCGTCGTCGTACTCCAGCTTCCCGTCGTCGTTGATGCGGAAGACGTCGGGGGCGGCGATGGCGCACTGCCCGTGGTCCTGGCAGACGGCCAGGTCGACGACGACCTTCATGCGGTGGTTCCTCCTGAGTGGCTGGTGGCGGGGGTGAACGCGATGGGCAGGGTGGTGGGGCCGGTGTTGCCGCTGAGCGGCAGCGACCGGATCTCGCCGCCGGGGCGCGGGTCGCGCATCCGGCGGGCCAGCAGGGGGAGCGCCTCGCTCATGTCGCAGCGGGCGACGAAGTGGCCGAGGCAGTGGTGGGCGCCGCCGCCGAAGCCGAAGTGCGGCGGGCGCTCGGCGGTGATGTCGAAGCGGCCGTCCGGGACGGCGAGCGGGTCGGTCCCGGCGGACTCGGTGAACAGGTGGACGGTGGTGCCGGCGGCGATGTCCAGGCCCTCGAACTCGAAGTCCTCCAGGGCCTCGCGGGTCACCCAGGTCGTGGTGGGCGCGACCCGCATGACCTCCTCGACGGCGGCGGCGCCCAGCTCGGGGCGCTCGGCGAGGACGCCCCACTGGTCGGGGTGCCGCATGAACGTCTGCATGGCCAGGCCGAGCTGGTTGCGGGTGGTGTCGAAGCCGCCGAAGATCAGCAGCACCATCGAGTCGCGCAGCTCGGTGTGGTCCAGCCGGTCCTGGTCCTTCCCGGCCTGGACGAGCCGGGTGACGAAGTCGTCGCGCGGCTCCCGGGTGCGGTCGGCGATCAGCTCGTCGACGTAGCCGTACAGGTTGTCCAGCGCCGCCTCGATCCTCGGCAGGTCCTCGGCGATCGTGACGCCCATCGCCAGCCCGATCGTCGCGGAGTCGCGGGCCAGCACGGGCCACTCCTCCTCGGGCAGGCCGAGCATGATGGCGATGACGCGGGCGGCGTACGGCTCGGCGAACTCGGACACGAACTCGCACCGGTCCGGCTCGGCGAACCCGTCCACCAGCTCGCCGGCGAGGGCGCGGAAGCGCGGGACGAGCCCGCCGATGAGCCGGCGGGAGAACGCCGGGTTCATCAGCCGGCGCAGCCGGTGGTGGTCCGCGCCCTCTTTGTTGAGCACCCAGTTGGCCCACCAGTCCGCGAACGGGCCGGTGGTGATGCCGTGGTGCGCGGGCCATTTGGCGCTCCCCTGCCGGAGCCGGGGGTGCTTCAGCAGGCGGCTGACCTCGTCGTACCGGAGCACGGCGATGCCGTAGTTGGTGCGGGCGTACCAGCCCTGCTCGCGGGCCTTCCTGACCTCCGCGGACTGCACCGAGAACGTCGGGTCGGCGATGTTGAAGTAGGGGGCGTCGAAGTACGGGGCTGCGGTCACGCTCCTGCTCCTTGCTTGGCGGGGATCGCGTCGCCGGCGGGGGCGTCGCCGCGGCCGTAGTGGCGGGTCACGGTCATGTAGACCAGGCCGAGCACGATGACGACGGCGCCGGAGAGAAGGACGATGTAGTTGTCGTACCAGGGCACGTCCGGCGTCCGCGGCCACGCCATGTTGATCATGGCGAGCACGCCGTACACGAGCGCGGCGACGTTCACGGCCAGGCCCCAGCGGCCGAGGGTGAACGGGCCGGCCGGCCTCCAGCCGCGCAGCCGGGCCCGCAGCGCGGCGAGCACGACCATCTGGAAGCCCAGGTAGATGCCCAGCGAGGCGAACGAGATGATCTTCGTGAGGGCGTCGGCGGAGACCTTGGAGCCGATCACCAGCAGCGCGGGCAGCACGGCGGCGAGCAGCAGCGCGTACGGCGGGACGTGCCGCGCGGCCGAGAACCGGGCCAGCACCCGGCTGCCGACGATCATGTCGTCCCGGGCGTAGGCGTAGGTCAGCCGGCTGGCGGCGGCCTGGAGGCTCATCGCGCAGGACACGAAGGAGATCAGCACGATGCCGAGGATCACCTTGACCATCGTCGGCCCGAACGCGGCGGTGAGCGCGGTGGTGACCGGGTCGGCGTCCGCGCCGGAGATGACCGCGCCGAAGTCGGCGACCGACAGCACCAGCGCGAAGGTGATGAACGTGGCGGCCGCGCCGCCGACGTAGATCGTCATCCGCATCGCCTTCGGGATGCGGCGGGCCGGGTCGCGGACCTCCTCGGCGACGTCGCCGCACGCCTCGAAGCCGTAGTACTGGTAGATGCCGATGAGCGAGGCGGCCAGGAACGCGGCGGCGTACGATCCGCCCGCGCCCGTCCCCTGGCCGTCGAAGAAGACTCCGAGGCCGTGGTGGCGCTCGGTGGCCAGCAGCCAGACGCCGACGACCAGCGCGCCGACCAGCTCGGCGGAGAAGCCGATGATCGCGGCCAGCGACAGCCAGCGGGTGCCGGACAGGTTGATCAGGGTGGCGATCAGCAGGACGGCCAGCGCGCAGCCGATCGTGGTGGTGACGGTGGGCTCGAAGCCGAGCATGGCGGCCGCGTACGGGCCGGCGCCGTAGCTGACGCTGGCGATCGTGGCCAGCAGCGCGAACAGGTAGATCCAGCCGCTCATCCAGGCCCAGCGCCGGCCCCAGAGCCGCCGGGCCCAGGGGTAGATGCCGCCGCTGACCGGGTACTGCGAGACGACCTCGCCGAAGACCAGCGCCACCAGCAGCTGGCCGATCCCGGCGATGACGAGCGCCCACACCATCGGCGGCCCGGCGGTGCCGAGCGAGAACGCGAACAGCGCGTAGATGCCCACCACCGGGGACAGGTAGGTGAAGCCCAGGGAGAAGTTGGCCCACAGGCTCATGTCGCGCCGGAAGTGGGACTCGTAGCCGAGTGCGGCGAGCGTGGCGGAGTCGTCGTCGTGAGGGGGCGCGGCGGCCGGTGGGGCCGCGTCAGGTGTGGCGGACACGGGGGGTCCTCCCTCGTCGGGGTCCTGGCCTGTGCCCGGACCGCGCGGGCCTGCGAAACTGGCGCCGGCGATGCGTCGCGCCGCGAGAGCCGCAGGTACTCTCACGGCGAAAAGATATGGCGCCAGATATTTTCTTGGCAAGGGTCCCGGCGACATCCGTGGCGGCCGGTCCCCGGCCGGCGCGCTCGCCACGGCCACGGCCCCGTGGGCGTGGACCCGCGGCCGAGGGCCGAGGACCGGACCCGTGGAAGGGAGAACGATGCCCGCACCGGACGCGTCGGCGACCGCCCGGCTCGCCGTGTTCGCGCCCCTGGAGAACCGGGGCCGGGCGGAGACCATCACCCGCCGGCTGGCCGACGCGATCTCGCTCGGGCTGCTGGCCGACGGCGAGCAGCTGCCCAGCGAGCCGGACCTCGCCGCGCAGCTGGGGGTGGCCACCGTGACCGTCCGGGAGGCGCTGAGCGACCTGCGCGCCCAGGGCCTGATCGTCACCCGGCGGGGGCGGGGCGGCGGCAGCTTCGTGAAGGCCCCGCAGCGGGCCGAGACCGCCGGGCTGCTGCGCCGCCGGCTGGCCGACCTCACCGTCGCCGACCTGCGCGACCTCGGCGACCACTACGCCGCGCTGGCCGCCGGCGCGGCGCTGCTGGCGGCCGACCGCGCCTCGCAGGACGACCTGGGCCGGCTCGGCGAGGCCGCCGACGCGTTCGCCGCGGCCACCGGCCCCGGCCGCCAGCACCACACCGACGGGCGCTTCCACGTCGAGGTGGCCGCCGCGGCCCAGTCCGCCCGGCTCACCCGGGAGGAGATCCGGCTCCAGAGCGAGATCGGGCCGCTGCTGTGGCTGCCGGGCGCCGACGAGCGGACCCGGCGCCGGCTGGACCGGCAGCACCGCGAGATCGTCGCGGCGATCGCCGCCGAGGACGGCGACCGCGCCGCCGCGCTCGCGCGGCGACATGTGGCCGAGTCCGTCGAACGACTTGTGGAGCTGCATCTCGGTCTCGTAGAACCGTGAAGCGCACCGACCACCGACACCGACGACCATCGAGACCATCGAGACCATCGAGACCATCGAGACCGACGACACCATCGAGACCATCGCCGACGCCGGGGGCTCACCAGTGAACCAGCGACTCGCCCAGACCGCCGGCCACGACGTCGGCGAGGTGTTCGACGCCGTGCTGCGCTCCGTCGAACGGCTCAGCGCCACCGTGGTCGGCCTCGTCCGGGAGCACGGGCGGCCGGCCCGCCGCGACCTGGAGCCGCTGCGGCTGGAGATCCTCGGCGTGCTCGGCGGGCACGCCCCGCTGGTCACCGGGACGGGGTACGTGGCCGCGCCGGACGTGCTGGCGGACGCGCCGCTGTGGCTGGAGTGGTGGCAGGCCGGCGACGGGCCCGATCCGGAGCGCCTGGTCGTCGACCTCGACCCCGACAGCCTGGGCTTCTACGACTACACCGGCAAGCCCTGGTACACCGTCCCGGCCCGGACGGGCGCGGCCAACGTGCACGGGCCGTACGTCGACTTCCACGGCACCGACCAGTACATCCTGACGATGTCGGCGCCCGTCCTGGACGCCGGGCGGTACCTCGGCATCACCGGGGCCGACCTGTACCTGCGCCGGGTGGAGAAGGCCGTGCTGCCGCTGCTGCCGCCGGGCGCGATCCTGCTCAACTCGCAGGGCCGGGTGATCATCTCCCGGTCGGCGCGGCACGTGACCGGCGCGCTCCTGCGCCGGCTGGACATCAGGGCGGTGGAACGCACCGGGGCGCCGGTCGAGGTGGAGGGCGGCGGCGTGCTGGCGCCGTGCGGCGAGCTCCGCCTCTACCTGCTCACGCCCTAGCCGCCGGCGTTCCTGCGGCGGCGGGGGCGCGGGGCGCTCTTCGCGACGGCGTCCTTGATGGTCCGCTCCAGCAGCGCCAGGGCGGCGGCGATCTCGTCGCGGTGCTCGCGGTCCAGGCCGTCCAGCAGGGCCTCCTCGTTGGCCAGGTGCTCCGCGAAGACCTCGTCGATCAGCTCGATCCCGGCCGGGGTCAGCTCGGCGAACATCACCCGCCGGTCGCCGGGGTGCGGGGTGCGGGTGATGAGCCCGGCCTTCTCCAGGCCGTCGAGGCGGCCGGTCATGGCGCCGCTGGACAGCAGCGACGACTCGGCCAGCTCCGAGGGGGTCTTGCGGTACGGGGGGCCGCCGCGCCGCAGGTTGGCCAGGACGTCGAAGGACCTCGGCGTCAGCCCGTACGGGGCGAGGTAGCCCTCCAGCTCGTGCCGCGCGAGCTCGGCGACGCGGCGCAGGCGGCCGAACACGCCGATCGGCGACGGGTCGAGGTCGGGACGTTCCCGCCGCCAGTCGTCGAGGACCTTCTCGACCGTGTCCATGGCACCGTCCGTGTGGTGTGCGAGCCGGGCTGAGCGGGCTCGTCCGGGGTGGGGGGCGCCGCCCGCCGGGCGGCACGGGGGAAGCCTAGCGGAAAACCACACGACCTAAGATACCTTGACACAAGTAATTTGACTCCCAGATACTTCGCCCCAAGTAAACGCGCTCTGATGGGGTCACCATGCACACAGTCGTTGCCACTTCCCGCCCGCGCCGGCGCCGGATCGTGGCGGGCGCCGCGCTCGCCGCGGCCGCCGCCCTGACGCTGGCCGCGTGCGGCGGGTCGGGAACGGAGAAGGACGCCGACGGGAAGATCAAGCTCGACGTCCGTACCGACGTGTTCTACACCGGTGCCGTCCTGCCCCTCGTCGCCGGTGTCGACCAGGGTATCTACGCCAAGCACGGGCTGAACGTCACGCTCAACCCCGGCAAGGGCTCGGCCACCACGCTGCAGACCGTCGCCAACGGCTCCGACGACCTCGGCTACGCCGACGCGGGGGCGCTGGTGCAGGCGGCGGGCCGCAACATGCCCGTCCAGATGGTGGCCGGCATGGTGCAGCGCTCCCCGCTGGCGATCTTCGCCAAGAAGGACTCCGGCATCCGCACCGCCAAGGACCTGGCCGGCAAGTCCGCCGGGTACACCGCGGGCTCGGCGCCCGAGACGGTCTTCCCGGCGTTCGCCAAGGCGGCCGGGCTCGACCCCGACTCGGTCACGCTGAAGAAGGTCGACGTCCCTGCCCGCGACAGCCTGTTCGTCCAGGGCACCACGCAGTTCACCTTCGGCCTGCTGAACGTCACCGAGCCGAACATGAAGGAGAAGTGCAAGTGCGACCTGGTCGCGCTCGGCTACGCCGACGCGGGACTGGACGTGCTCAGCTCCGGCATCGTCACCTCCGACAAGTTCGCCGAGGAGAACCCGGACGCGGTGCGCAAGTTCCTCGCCGCGACCGCCGAGGCCGTCCAGGCGACCAACAAGGACATCGACGGGGCGGTGGCCTCGTTCTTCAAGGTGGCCACCACCAGCACGCTGTCCAAGGACGTGGTCAAGAAGCAGTGGGAGGCGTCCAACGCCCTGCTGACCACCGCCGCCACCAAGGGCCAGCCGTTCGGCTGCACCGCCGAGGCGGACTGGAAGAGCACGATCAAGGTCATGGAGCAGTACGGCGGCGTGGAGGCCGGCAAGCTCTCGCCCGCCGACGTGGCCAGCAACGCGCACCTGGCGAAGTGCGCCGACAGCCTCGGAGGGAAGTAGCCGATGACGGCCGCGACCAAGGAAGCGGCGGGGACGCGGACCCCGTACGTCGAGTTCGACCGGTTCACCAAGTCGTTCGGTACCGCGGGCGGCGTCGTCACCGCGGTGAACGAGATGTCCTTCAAGCTCGACCGCGGCGAGTTCCTCGCCATCGTCGGGCCCAGCGGCTGCGGCAAGAGCACGCTGCTGATGGCGCTGGCCGGGCTGACCCAGCCGACGTCCGGGCAGGTGCGGGTGCAGGGCGAGGCCGTCCTGGAGCCGTACACCGACCTCGGGATCGTGTTCCAGAACGCCGAGCTGCTGCCGTGGCGGACCGCGATGCAGAACGTCCTGCTCCAGTCGGAGATCCGGCGCGCCCCCAGGGCCGCGGCCGAGGAGCGCGCGAAGGAGCTGCTGGCGCAGGTCGGGCTCGGCGGGTTCGAGGACCACTACCCCGAGGAGCTGTCGGGCGGCATGCAGCAGCGGGTGGCGCTGTGCCGCGCCCTGCTGCACGACCCCGACATCCTGGTGATGGACGAGCCGTTCGGCGCCCTGGACGCACTGACCCGCGACCAGATCCAGATCGACCTCCAGCGGCTGTGGATGGAGCGCCGCAAGACGGTCGTGTTCGTGACGCACAGCATCGACGAGGCGGTGTTCCTGGCCGACCGGGTGCTGGTCTTCTCGCCGCGGCCGGCGAACATCGCCGCCGAGTTCCGGGTGCCGCTGGAGCGGCCGCGGCCGCTGAGCGCGCGCAGCGGCACGGAGTTCACCGACCTGGTCGGCGAGATCCGCGGCGTCTTCGAGACCCTCGGCGTTCTGACGGAGGAGGGCAAGTGACCGCGACGCGGACCGGGAACGCGAAGAAGGCCGGGAAGACGGAGAGGCCCGGGAAGGCGGGCAAGGCGGCCCCGGCCGCGGCGGTCGCGCCGAAGCGGAGCTGGGTGGAGTCGCGGTTCGCCGACTGGGCGCTGCCGATCGTGCTGGTCGTGCTGGTCGTCGCCGGCTGGCAGGGCCTGGTGTCGTTCGGCGGGGTCGAGGAGTACGTGCTCCCGGCGCCGGGCGACGTGGTGGCCAAGATGTTCGGCGACTTCGGCGTGTTCGCCGAGGAGTCGGTGCCGACGATCATCGCGATCTTCGTCGGGTTCGCGCTGGCGATCGCGGTCGCGCTGCCGATCGCGGTCGGGATGGTCTACAGCGCGATCGTCCGCAAGGCGATCTACCCGCTGCTGATCATCGCGCAGGTGGTGCCGAAGGTGGCGATCGCCCCGCTGTTCATCATCTGGTTCGGGTTCGGCCAGCTGCCGAAGATCCTGATGGTGGCGCTGATCTGCTTCTTCCCGGTGGTGATCGACTCGCTGGTGGGCTTCCGCGCGGCGCGGCCGGAGAGCCTGATGCTGGTGCGGTCGATGGGCGCGAGCCGGTGGCAGGCGTTCTGGAAGATCCGCTGGCCGTGGGCGCTGCCCAGCATCTTCGCCGGCGTCAAGGTCGGCATCACGCTGGCCGTGGTCGGCGCGGTGGTGGCCGAGTTCGTCGGCGCCGACACCGGCCTCGGCGTGCTGCTGATCACCGCGCGCGGCGACATGGACAGCCTCACGGTGTTCGCGTCGATCGCCTGGCTGACCGTGATCGGCTTCGTGCTGTTCCTGCTGGTCGAGGTGCTGGAACGGGTCCTCGTGCCGGGGAAGAAGAGCGGCCGCCGGTTCGAGGCGTCGGGGGCGCTGTGACGAACGGCTCCCAGCGGGCCGTGGTGTACGCCGGACCCGGCCGTGCCGTCCTGGGCGAGGCTCCCATGCCCGCCCTGGAGGTGCGGCCGGGTCCCGGCGTGCTGCCCCGGCGCTGCGACCACGGCGTGATCGTCCAGACGCTGGCGACCTGCGTGTGCGGCTCCGACCGGCACACGCTGCACGGGCCGGGCGCCGTCCCCGGCATGGTGCTGGGGCACGAGCTGACCGGCGTCGTGGTCGAGGCGGGCCGGGACGTCGAGCGGGTACGGCCCGGCGACGTGTGCTCGGTCCCGTTCAACGTGGCCTGCGGGCGCTGCGCGAACTGCCGCGCCGGGCTCACCGCGCACTGCCTGGCCGTGAACCCGTCCCGGCCGGGCGCCACGTACGGGATGGGCGAGGGCTTCGGCGGCTGGGCGGGGCTCCAGGCGGAGTACGCGCTGGTGCCGTACGCCGACTTCAACCTGCACGTCCTGCCCGACCCGGACCAGGCGCGCGAGCGGCTGCTGGACGTGGCGCTGCTCGGCGACGTGCTCCCGACGGGGTACCACGCGGCCAAGGGCGCCCGGGTTGGCCCCGGCTCGACCGTCTACGTCGCCGGCGCCGGGCCGGTGGGCCTGGCGTGCGCGGCGGCCTGCCGGCTGCTGGGCGCGGCGCTGGTCGTGGTCGGCGACTTCAACGCCGAGCGGCTCGCGCACGCCCGCGCGGCCGGCTTCGCGGCCGCCGATCTCGCGGCCGGCGGGCTGCCCGACCTGATCGCGGAGATCGCCGGCGTCCCGCACGTGGACGCGGGGATCGACTGCGTGGGCGCGTCCGGCGTCCGGGCCGCCGCGCTGAACGACGTCGTCTCGGTCGTCCGGCCGGGCGGCGCGATCGCGATCCCCGGCGTGTATCCGGCGGGCCCTCCCGGCGAGCGTCCCGGGCTGGAGGTGTGGCTCGGCGGGATCTGGTCCAAGGCGATCACGGTGACCTCCGGCGCGACCCCGGCGCGGCGCTATCAGGACGAGCTGGCGTCCGCCGTCCTGCGCGGCGGCCTGGCCATCGGCGACGCCGTGCGCGCGACCGCGGTGCCGCTGGACGAGGCGGCCGGGGCGTACGAGGAGTTCGGCGCGGGGGCCGGGAAGAAGTTCGTGCTCATCCCCTGAGGGCGGGAACGCGAGAGGGCCGGGGCCGCTGGACGGCCCCGGCCCTCTCGCGTTCCCGCGTTCCCGCTCTTCTCAGTCGCGGGTGACGCCGTGCATCGGGGAGGTCGGCGGGTAGGTCGGCAGCTGCGGCTTCTGCGCACCGATCACCACGCAGAACAGCGCGTCGGTGTCCCCGATGTTGCGCAGGCTGCGCGGCACCCCCGCCGGCACCCGGATCAGATCCCGGTACCCCAGCACCCGCGAAGCGGTCCGGGTGCCGTCCTCCACATCGTGAACGGTCACCTCCAGCTCACCCTCCAGGACGAAGAACACCTCCTCCACGTCATGGTGGGTGTGCTCCGGCCCGATCGCCCCCACCGGCAGCCGCATGTTGGAGAACGTGAAGTGCTCCGACGGCAGGATCCGCGCGTCCGTCTCGTGGTTCCCGGTCGCACCCGAGCCGATGTAGCGGATCTGCGCCCGCTTGAACTCCTCCCCCGCCTTGGCCTGGAACCCCAGCGTGTCCCAGTCCTCCAGGCGGCTGTCCCGGCTGGCGATGCAGCCGTCGATCAGCTGGTCCAGATCAGTCATGGCAGTTCCCCTTCGTTCAGTGGTCGGAGTGGAGGAAGTCGCGTACGGCCCGGGCGAACTCCGCGGGCCGCTCCTGGTTGGACAGGTGGCCGGCGCCGGGGATCTCCGCGTAGCGGGCCCCGGGGATCGCGGCGGCGATCAGCCGGCTCTCGGCGGGCGGGCAGACGGCGTCGTGCTCGCCCACGAGGACGAGAGTGCGGGCCCGTACCTCGCCGAGGCGGGGGCCGTGGTCGGTCGCGGCCATGGACTCGGCCGCGTGGCCGTACCCGGGCATGCGGATCGCGGCGGCCATCGCGGCCGCGACGGCGTCCACCTGGGCGGGGGTCGCCGCGGGCGACAGCAGCCGGGCGGCGCGCCTGCGGGCGAACGCGGCGGGTCCGGTCTCGGCGAGCTCGGCGCCGCGGGCGCGCATGGCGGCGGCCTTCTCCGGCGCGGTGCCCGAGCCGCGGGTCGAGTCGGCGAGGATCAGCGAGCGGAGCCGGTCCGGGTGCCGGAGGGCGATCCGGGTCGCGATCACGCCGCCCCAGGAGACGCCGAGGACGTGCGCCCGGCCGATGCCGAGATCGTCCAGGATCGCGACGGCGGCGTCGGCGTAGCCGTCCATGCCGGGCGGGCCGTCGGGGTCGGGGGCGGCGGCGTAGCCCGGGGCGTCCCGGGCGATCACGCACAGCCGGTCCGCCAGCAGCGGGGTGATCGCGTCGAACGAGGCGCCGCTGGAGCCGATCCCGTGCAGGCACAGGAGCGGGGCGCCCGTGCCGGTGTCCCTGATCATGCGCGGGGCGCCGGTCATGCGACCCGCCAGGAGGCGCCGAGGTCCGCCAGGGTCCGCAGTACGGCGTACGGCACCAGCCCGCTGGTGGCCGGGTTGTCGGGGTCGGGGAGGTTGGCCAGCTCGAAGCGGTACTGCCCGACCGCCCCGGCGAACTCCACGACGTGCCGGGTCATCGAGGCGCAGGGGTCGGCGACGAGGCGGACCTGGACGGCGTCCCAGTCCCCCGCCGCGAGCGCGAGCGTCGCGGCCACGTTGGCGTTCTTGGGGAACCTCTCGGCGGCCTCGCGCGCGGCCCCGTCGTGCAGGACGACGGGCTCGTCGCCCGGCTTGAGGGAGCGGAGCCGTTCCGCGAAGCCGTCGTCCATCCAGGGCTGGATCAGCGAGGCCGGCGCCTTGGACGAGGTCAGCCGGACCGCGGTGAGGGGGCCGCCGATCGCTGCCGCGCGGACGACGTCCAGCCCGCCGAGGGCGCCCTGGCACACCAGGAGCCGCCCCTTGGCACCGCTCAGCCGGCCGAAGAGCGCGTCGTCGGCCAGGGCCCCGACCGACACCGCGACCAGGTCGCGGCCGGCGTCCAGGATGTCCGGCCCGTACTGGCGCAGAGCGCCCTGCCCGGCGGCCTCCACGACCACGTCGGCGGATTCGACCAGTTCCCGCACGTCCTCGACGCGCTCGGGCACGGTCCCGGCGCCGCGCCGCAGGACGGCCGACAGCTCGGCCCCGGGCACGCCGCCCTCCCGCAGCACCCCGGCGACCCGCGCCCCGATCGCTCCATGCCCGAGCACCCCGACCCGCACGGCCCCTCCGTCAGTAGCTTGGTTCGTTAATAGCTTGGAACGAAAATACTTGGTTCAAAAGTATCCGGGTGCGGGCGGGCGCGCAAGACGGCCGGCGAGGAGACGGCAAGAGTCGGTACAGAGACGACAAAAAGGGCGGATCCCCGCTAGGAGATCCGCCCTGTGGCCTTCGGACGCGGTCAGTCGAGTTCGAACCAGGTGTGCAGGCGGCGGTCCTCGACGAAGTGGCCCGACCGGTCCGCCATCGTCTCGATCAGCATCACGCCGTACCCGCTGCCCCGCAACTCGCCGCCCTCGCGGCGGGTCGGGAGGGTCGGGCTGCCGTCGTCCACGACCTCGCAGCGCACCGCGCCGCCGCACTCGGACAGCGTCAGGGTGAACTTCCCGCCGAACCGGGACCGCGAATGCTGGACGCTGTTGGTGCACGCCTCGGAGACCAGCAGCTCCACCGTGTCGGTGCGGTCGCCGTCCGGCAGCGTCTCGGTGGCGAAACGCCTGGCGTCCCCCACGCTCTCCGGCACGGCGGCGAGCGTGATCGTGCCGATCACCGTCCAGTCGCCCACGCGTCCATCCCCCCATGATCGCCGCCACCGTCCGCGCGCCGGTGGCCAGAGCCCGGCCCCTCCGTTATACCCAGCCCGCGGCGGGTCTGGGCGCGGGTCCACAGGTCAGAACGTACCCGCCCATACCGGATGCTCTGCCGGTGGGTGCCCCTGCCGGGCGGGGAAGGCCCGGCGGCCGGCTTCACCACCATGGGGAACGCGGTCCCGCCGTGCCCGCCCCGTGGCGGAAGACACAGCGGCGGACACGGCGGGATCGCCGTCCCAGTAGGGGTTACGCGTCCCTGCGGCGGAGGACCTGGTACCCCCCGGCGACGGCGGCCACCGCCCACGCGGCCAGGATCAGCAGGCCGAACGGCGCCGGATACGCCTCGGCCTCGCCCCGCATGAACGACGTGCCCGCGATGCCGGGCAGGAACTCCGAGGCCCGCTCGACCGCCTCGACATCGCTCGCCTGGAGGGTCGCCGGCACCACCATCAAGATCAGGAAGACCGTGATCAGCGTCCCCACCGAGCTGCGCAGCATCGCCCCCAGGCCCAGCGTGAACACGCTGATCAGGCCGAGGTAGGCCCCCACGGCCAGGACGTCGCCGAGCCAGGTGGCGGGCTCGAACTCCCCCCAGCGCCCGAGCAGCGGCGCGGCGGCCAGCGAGCCGCCCGCCGCCAGCAGCGTGCCCGCCACCGCGCCGACGACGGCGGCCACCGCGGTCTTGGCCAGCAGCATCGTGCCGCGGCGCGGGATCCACTGGAGCGTCGTGCGGATCGCGCCGGTCGCGTACTCGGAGGTGATCAGCAGCATCGCCAGCCCGATGATCGCGAACTGGGCCAGGTCGACCGCGCCGAACGCGATCGTGCCGAGCCCGACCACGCCCTTGTCGTCGGCCGGATCGTCGTTGCCGTTGGCGTTCACCGTGAAGATCGCCAGCTGGAGGCAGGCCGCGCCCATCAGCGCGCCCGCCCCGACCAGGCTCCACCACGTGCCGCGGACCGACCATGCCTTGGTCCACTCGGAACGGACGGCGCCGGGCAGCCCGCCCCCGGCCCGCGCCCCGTCCCCGGCCCGCGCTCCTCCCTCTGTCAGCACCGCGGTCATCGGGTCGCTCCTTCGGGCGCGGCGTACTCGACGCTGCCGGCGGTCAGTTCCATGTACGCCTGTTCGAGGGTGGCGTCCTGCGGGCTCAGCTCGTACAGCGGGACGCCGAGCCGGAACGCGAGATCACCGACCGGGTCCACCTTCGTGCCCGACAGCAGCAGCTCGCCGGGCGCGACCTCCTCGGCGGCGACGCCGTGCGGGGCCAGCTCGGCCGCCAGCCTCCGCAGCCCCTCCGGCTGCGGACCCCGGACCCTGACCCGCCGGCGGGAGCTGCCCGCCAGCACCTCGGCGATCGGCGCGTCGGCCAGCAGCCGGCCCTTCCCGATCACGACGAGCCGGTCGGCGGTCAGCTCCATCTCGCTCATCAGATGGCTGGACACGAACACCGTCCGCCCCTCGGCCGCCAGCGACCGCATCAGCTCGCGCACCCAGCGGACCCCGTCCGGGTCCAGGCCGTTCACCGGCTCATCGAACATCAGCACCGGCGGATCGCCCAGCAGCGCGCCCGCGATCCCGAGCCGCTGGCCCATGCCCAGCGAGAACGTCCCGGCGCGCTTCCCCGCGACCTCCGGCAGGCCGACCACGCCCAGCACCTCGTCCACCCGGGACGCGGGGATCCCGTTGCTGTGCGCCATCGCCAGCAGGTGCCGGCGCGCGCCGCGGCCGGGATGCAGCGCCTTGGCGTCCAGGAGCGCGCCCACCTGCCGCAGCGGATGCCGGTACGCGCCGTACGGCCGGCCGCCGACCAGCGCCGTGCCGGCCGTCGGCCGGTCCAGGCCGAGGATCATCCGCATCGTGGTGGACTTCCCCGCGCCGTTCGGCCCGAGGAAGCCCGTCACCAGGCCCGGTTCGATCGTCAGCGACAGGTCCCGTACGGCGGTCCGGTCGCCGTACCGTTTCGTCAGCCCGTCCAGAGTGATCATGCACTCCCCCGCTCGTCGTCTACCGCGATCACGGTAGGAAGCGGGCGGGCGGCGGCGCAGTGCCCGATCGTCCCGGGGCGCCCCCCACTTTCGTCAGGGAGCGGCGGCGTTCCCCGGGCCGCCGCACTCGAAGATCCCGTACGAGAACGCGGCGGCGGTCACGGAGTCGGCGTTCATGGTGACGCCCGCCCGTTCGACGGGGCGCGCGGCGGCGAGCTCCGGGCGCGGCAGCGGGAGCGTCGCGGGCTCGCGGCGCGGATTGACGACGACGAGGTAGCGGCCGCCGCGCACGTACGCGAACGGGAACCCGTCGTCCAGGATCTCCACGTCACCGCCGCCGCGCAGCTCCGGCGCGGCGGCGCGCAGGGCGATGAGGCGGCGGACGAGGTTCAGCAGCGAGTCCGGGTCGGCGCGCTGGGACGCCACGTCGGGACGGTCCGGATCCGGGTCCAGCGGCAGGTAGAGCCGGTCGGCCGCGGCGGTCGAGAACCCCGCGTTCGGGCCGGCGTCCCACTGCATGGGCGTCCGCGAGCCCGCCCGGTTGTAGCGCGGCCCGAGGCGGCTGCCCTCCACGTCGGGCAGGCCGGGAACGAAGCGCATCCCGATCTCGTCGCCGTAGTAGATCGCCGGCAGCGTCGGCCACGTCATCTGCAGCACGAACGCGGCGGGCAGCTGCTCGCGCGTCCGGGCGCCGCAGGCCAGCCGGGCGAAGTCGTGGTTGGAGGTCGGCAGCGAGACGTGCCCCGGACCGCCGATGACCCGGGTCGCCTCCCGCCACGCCTCGACGAACGGCCGCGGCGAGCCCCCGCCGCCCGCGTCGAAGAAGCAGTCGAGCGGGTCCCAGTGCTCCAGCACGGTGCCCTGGCCGTTGTTCCACAGCGACCGCATCGCCAGCCCGTCGGTCTCGCCGCCGAACTGGAGGAAGAAGTCGACGTGGAAGCCCGCCGGCACCGACACCGCCGGATCGCCCCACTCCGCCATGATCACGGCCTCCGGGTGGGCGCGGTCGAGCCAGCCGCGCAGCTCCGTCCACAGCCGGGCGGTCTCGCGCAGCCCCGGATCGTCCTTCACCAGCGACGAGGCCATGTCGACCCGGAACCCGGCGAAACCGAGCCGCAGCCAGTGGTCCATGATCTCGCGCAGCGCGGCGCGGTTGGCGCGCGGCCCCTCGGCGTCCACCGGCTGCCGCCAGGGCTGGCCCTCCTTCTCGCGCGCGTAGCCGAAGTTGAGGGCGGGCTGGGACTCGAAGAAGTTCGGCAGGTACGCGCCCGGCCGGCTCCCCGGCGACGGCACGAAGCCGCGCGGGGCCGCGCCGCCGTCCGTCCAGATGTAGCGGTGGTCGGACGGGTCGTCCGCCGAGTGCAGGAACCACGGATGCTCGTCCGAGGTGTGCCCCGCGACCAGGTCCAGCAGGACGCGGATGCCGTGCCCGCGGGCGGCCTCGACCAGCACGGCCAGGTCGTCCGCCGTGCCGTAGCGGGGGGCGACGGTGAAGTGGTCGGACACGTCGTACCCGGCGTCCCGGAACGGCGACACGAAGCACGGATTGATCCAGACCGTGTTCACGCCCAGCCAGGCGAGGTGGCCGAGCCGTTCGGTGATGCCGGCGAAGTCGCCGATCCCGTCCCCGTCGGAGTCGGCGAAGCTCTGCGGATAGATCTGGTACAGGACGGCGGCGTCCAGCCAGGACGTACCGCCGGTGCGGGAGGTAACCATCACCCGATGATTCCCACCCGGACCGCCCCAGAACGTTGACTCGTGGCGTGTCTCGCCGCCAGAGCGCCCCGATCAGCCAGACACGCCACGAGTCAACACATCCGCCGCGGCCGTGTCAGAGCGTCTCGATCGTGGGGCGGGCGGTCGCGCGGGTGTGGCCGCGCGCGTCGAACAGCAGCGTGGCGTGCTCGGCCAGCAGCTGCGGCTCGTACGCGGCGTGCCCGGTCAGCAGCAGCACCAGATCGGCCCGGCCGAGCGACTCCGCCAGTTCCCCGCCGGCCGCGGGCACATCGGCGCCGTCCACCTGCCAGGAGGGGACGTGCGGATCGTGGTACGTGAGGTGCGCGCCGAGGCGGGCGAGGCGGCGGGCGATGGGCCGGGCGGGCGATTCGCGCTGGTCGGCGATGTCGGCCTTGTAGGTGACGCCGAGGAGGAGGACGCGGGCGCCGTTGAGGGCTTGGCCGTGCTGGTTGAGGAGCTGCTGGGCGCGCTCGACGATGTAGCGCGGCATGCGGTCGTTGATCTCCTGGGCGAGTTCGACGAACCGGAACGGGTAGCCGAGCGAGCGGACCTTGTAGGACAGGTAGTTGGGGTCGATGGGGATGCAGTGGCCGCCGACGCCGGGCCCGGGGCGGAACGGCTGGAACCCGAAGGGCTTGGTGGCGGCGCAGTCGATGGCGTCCCACAGGTCGATGCCGAGTTCGTTGCAGAACACTGCCATCTCGTTGACGAGGGCGATGTTGACGTGGCGGTAGGTGTTCTCCAGGAGTTTGGCCATCTCGGCTTCGCGGGTGCCTTTGGCGAGGACGACCTGGGCGACGAACTTGCCGTAGAGGGCGGCGGCGGCCTGGGCGCAGGCTTCGGTGAGTCCGCCGACGATCTTGGGGGTGTTGGCGACGCCGTAGTGCGGGTTGCCGGGGTCGATGCGTTCGGGTGAGAAGGCCAGGTGGAAGTCGGTGCCGGCGGTCAGGCCGGAGCCTTCCTCCAGCAGCGGCCGCAGCACCTCCTCGGTGGTGCCGGGGTAGGTGGTGGATTCCAGGACGACCAGGTCGCCGGGGTTGAGGTGCGGGGCGATGGTGGCCGCGGCGCCCTTGACGGCGGTGAGGTCGGGGCCGCCTTCGGCCGACAGCGGGGTCGGCACGCAGATGACCATGGTGCGGGCGGCGCTCAGCAGCGTGTCGTCGGTGCTGGGCGCGAACCCGGCGGCGAGCATCTCGCGAACCTCGCCGTCGGTGACGTCGTCGATGTGCGAGCGGCCCGCGGCCAGGCCGTCGATGACGCGGGTGTCGCGGTCCAGGCCCCCGACGCGGAGTCCTGCCCGGCATGCCTCCCTGACCAACGGCAACCCGACATAACCGAGTCCGATGACCGCCAGATCCATGTCCTGCCTGTCTGGCCTGTCCGGCCCTGCCACGCCGCGCTCCGCCGTCATCGGGTGCTCTCCCGTCGCCAGGTCTGGATGACTTCCGCGATGCGTTCGCCCGCGTGGCCGTCCCAGAGCGGGGGCGTGCGTTTCGTTCCGTGACGGTCGGTCTCCAGGGCCTTGCGGGTCTCGGGGACGAGGTCGTCGAGGGTGACCAGGCGGTTGGTGCCGTGGGTGATGGTGATCGGCCGTTCGGTGTTGGGCCGTACGGTCAGGCAGGGGACGGCGAGGATGGTGGTCTCTTCCTGGAGGCCGCCGGAGTCGGTGACCACGGCGGCGGCGCCGCGTACGGCGGCGAGGAAGTCGATGTAGCCCAGCGGGTCCAGGACGTGGACGCCCTGGTGGGTGTCCAGGCCAGCGGCCAGCAGGTTGGCGCGGCCGCGGGGGTGGAGGGGGATGACGAGGTCGGCGAGGTCGGCGATGCCGTGCAGGTGGGTGACCAGGGCGGCGGCGGTGGCCGGGTCGTCGACGTTGGCGGGCCGGTGCAGGGTGGCCAGCACGTAGCGCTCGGGCAGGTGGTGGGCGGCGCGGACGGCGGCGGTGTCGAAGTGGCCGAGGTTGGTCAGCAGGGTGTCGATCATGGGGTTGCCGACCAGGTGCGCCCGGGCGGGGTCGATGCCCTCGGCGGCCAGGTGGCCGATCGCTTCGGGGCTGGTGACCAGGCACAGTGCGGAGAGCTGGTCGGTGAGGCGGCGGTTGACCTCCTCGGGCATGGTCATGTCGAAGCTGCGCAGCCCGGCCTCCACATGGGCGACCGGGAGGTGCAGCTTGGCCGCGACCAGCGCGGCGGCGATCGTCGAGTTCACGTCGCCGTACACGACGACCAGTTCGGGGGCGCGGCGCAGGAACTCGGCCTCCAGGCCGGTCATCAGGGCGGCGGTCTGGGCGGCGTGGCTGCCCGAGCCGACGCCGAGGTTGACGTCGGGTTCGGGCAGGCCCAGCTCGCGGAAGAAGATCTCCGACATCTTCTCGTCGTAGTGCTGGCCGGTGTGGACCACTGCCTGCGCGGCCCCGCGGGCCGCCAGCGCGTCGATCACCGGCGCCGCCTTGACGAAGTTCGGGCGTGCGCCGAGCACATGGAGGATGATCATTTCGTTCCCTGCCATCAGTAGGCGCCCTGGCCGCGGACCACGGCGGCGATCGTCTTCCAGAGGATCTGGGTGTCGAGGGTGAGCGACCAGTTCTCGATGTAGCGCAGGTCCAGCCGCACGGCCTCGTCCCACGGAAGGTCGGAGCGGCCGCTGACCTGCCACAGCCCGGTCATCCCTGGCTTGACGGCGAGCCGCCGGTGGACGTCCTCGCCGTACCGGTCGACCTCGTCCGGCAGCGGCGGGCGCGGGCCGACCAGGGACATCTCGCCGCGCAGCACGTTGACCAGCTGCGGCAGCTCGTCCAGCGAGAAGCGGCGCAGCCGGCCGCCGAGCCGGGTGACGCGCGGGTCGTCGCGGAGCTTGAACAGGACGCCGTTGCGGGCGTTCGGTGCCGCGACCTCGTCGCGGCGGCGGTCGGCGCCGACGACCATCGTGCGGAACTTCAGCATCCGGAACCGGTGACCGCCGCGGCCCACGCGCTCCTGCGCGTAGAGCGCCGGGCCGGGGTCGTCGACCCGGATGAGCAGCGCCATCAGCCCCCAGAGCGGGCCGAGCAGGACGAGCGCGGCGGCGGCCACGGCCCGGTCGAACATGCCCTTGAAGACGCGCCGGACGCCGGCGAGCTCGGGGTGGTCGACGTGCAGCAGGGGCAGCCCGGCGACCGGGCGGATCGTTGTGCGCGGGCCCGCGATGTCCAGCAGCGCGGACGCGACCAGCAGCTCGGTGTCGTTCTTCTCCAGCCGCCACGCGAGCCGGCGCAGCTCGACGCCGGCCAGCTCGGGGCAGGCCAGCACCGCGACGGTCTCCGCCCCGGTGCGCGCCACGACGTCGGCGACCTCGTCCAGCCGGCCCTCCACGGGCACGCCGCCGAGCCGGTCCGCGGTGCCGCCGGCCGGCAGGCAGGCGGCCACGATCCGCATCCCGTGGTACGGGGCGCGGCCGAACTCGCGGATCAGCTCGTCCACCGCCTCGCGGTGCCCGGCGGCCACCACCCGGCGCAGGCAGTCGCCGCGCGCCCGCCGCCGGTGCAGGCCCTTGCGCAGGTGGTAGCGGCCGGCGAGGGTCAGCGCGGTCACCAGCGGCAGCGCGATGACGACGTAGCCGCGGGCGACCTCGGCCTTGGTGGCGTACGAGGCGATGGCGACCGCCGCGGTGAGGCTGACCCCCGCGTTCAGGATGCGGCGGTACTCGTCGGACCCGATCCCGAAGAAGCGGGGGTCGTACGCGCGGGCCGCGGCGGCCCAGCCGACCCACAGCAGCGGCAGGCCGGCGGCCAGCACGACGTCCGGCCGGTACGCGAGAGTTTGGTCTCCGAAACGGAACACGAAACCGGCGAGGCCGGCCGTGAGTGCACAGCAGAAATCCACGGCAATGGCAAGACGAACATAGCGTGAAACCCAGCCGTCGCGTCCCGCTGCCCGCCTTCCCCGGTCGGGACGAACACCCGTGCCGGTATGGCCGATGACGCTCACCCGGTCATCCCCCGTCACCCTCTCCGTTGCCAGAAAGAACATTGACCGACCCGTTAAGCTTCCAGTCGAGGTTGGTAAAAGGAAGGCAAAAGGCCGACTCCGGACAGGACCCTGACCGGGAAGTGGATCAGTAATACGTGGTCAATAGCGATCCCGGTGGCCGGATTCGGACGATAAAGCGGCGGCACCGCGTGCCGCACTTAGCCTTGCGCCCATGTTCGACACCGCCGGGCAGGCTCGATGAAGGTGTCCGGGCGCTCGCCCGGCCGCCGTACCGCGCTGGCGGCGGTCGCGGCGGCCGCCGCCGTCGCCGCGGTGGCCGCCGCCGTCCTGCCGTTCCCGCGCGGCGGCGAGGGGGGCGGCGGCACCGGGACCGGCGCGGGGGCGAGCGGGCTCGATCTCGCCCGCGCGGGGACGCTGCTGTTCCGCAACGCGGCGCCCGGCCCGGAGAGCGGCCGGCTGGCGAGCGTGCCGGTCAAGGCGCCCGGCGGCACCCGGACCGTCAGCGACCTGCCGTGCGTCCGCGTCCACGCCAGGAACGGCACGGGCGCCTGCCTGACTGTCGAGCGCGGCGCGCACACGCAGGCGTACGCGCTGGCCCTGGACCGGCGCGGCGCGGTCACCAGGAAGGTCCCGATCCCGGGCGCGCCGAGCCGCGCGCAGGTCTCGCCCAGCGGCCGGATGATCTCCTGGACGGTGTTCGTCAGCGGCGACTCGTACGCCGGCGGGGACCTGTCCACCCGCACCGGGATCCTCGACACGAGAACCGGCCATGTCATCCCCGACCTGGAGCGCTTCACGCTGCTCCAGGACGGGCGGCCGAACACGTCCGTCGACCTCAACTACTGGGGCGTGACGTTCACCGGCGACGACGACCGCTTCTACGCCACCGCGAAGACCAAGGGCGTCACCTACCTGGTGCAGGGCCGGGTCAGCACGCAGGCGATGTGGACGATGCGGACCGGCGTCGAGTGCCCGTCGCTGTCGCCCGACGGGACGCGGCTGGCGTTCAAGAAGGCCACCGGTGACCCATCCCGGCCATGGCGGCTGCACGTGCTCGAGCTGCGCGGCATGAAGGAGACCGCGCTGGCCGAAACCGCGTCGATCGACGATCAGGCGATCTGGCTGGACGGGCGGAGCGTCGCGTACGGGCGGCTGCGCGGCGGGGCCGGCGAGGTCTGGACGGTCCCGGCCGACGGCTCCGGCGCGCCCCGGATCCTGCTGGCCAGCGCCTTCTCGCCGGCCGTGATCCGCTGAACCGGCAGCACCTCTATCGAACTTCGGAACCGGATTCTGTAGTCGCGCGCATTCGGTGCGCAACCATTTCGGTAGGACGTTTTCTCGACGATTTTCTACTGGTGTGCCGTGCCGATACCGGCCACTTCACGCGATGCCCTGTCCTGATCAGGCCACTTAACCAGGTGGCTTTTCCCGGTAGAACGGTCGCAATATTGGGCCGTCACGG
Organism: Actinomadura sp. 21ATH; assembly: GCF_041951345.1. NCBI lineage: Bacteria > Bacillati > Actinomycetota > Actinomycetes > Streptosporangiales > Thermomonosporaceae > Actinomadura > Actinomadura sp. 21ATH. The sequence continues at coordinate 211,578 of NZ_JBGNUR010000007.1, forward strand.
GGAGCCGTTCGGGGAGATGCGTTGAGTCGACTGCACGCATTGCGTAATCGTTTCGTGGACGCACCGGGTTCCCTGGGGGCGCGCTACCGCGCCCGCCGCTGGGATTGGCTGTGCGCCGCCTTTCCTGAGCTGGACCGGATGTCGGTCATCGATCTGGGCGGCACCGCCGAATCGTGGCACCGCGCCCCGGTGCGGCCGGCCCGCGTGCACATCGTGAACCTGGAGAAACCGCCGGCGGATCCGCCGCCGTGGCTGCGCGCCGACCACGCCGACGCGTGCGAGCTGCCGGCGGAGATCCTCGGCGGCCGGTACGACCTGGTGATCTCCAACTCGGTGCTGGAGCATCTGGGCGGGCACGCGCGCCGCCGGATGTTCGCCGCCGCGGTGCACCGCCTCGCCGACCGGCACTGGGTGCAGACGCCGTACCGGTACTTCCCGGTCGAGCCGCACTGGGTCTGCCCGGGCATGCAGTTCCTGCCGCCGCCCGCGCGGGCGGCCGTGGCGCGGCACTGGCCGCTGGTGCACACGCCGCCCGCCGACCGGGCCGAGGCGCTGCGCGCCGTGCTGGAGGTCGAGCTGCTGAGCCGCACCGAGATGCGGGAGTACTTCCCGCACTCGCGGATCCTCGGCGAGAAGGTCGCCGGCCTCACCAAGTCGCTGATCGCGGTGAAGCGCTCGTGAACCTCGACACCCCCCGGCTGCGGGCCCTGGACGAGGCGGACCCGGCCGCCCGCGAAGTCATCGGCGAGCTGCTGGCGCAGGCGGTGCGCGGCCTGCCCCGGATGCGCACGGAACGCGGCGGCGGCACGGAACGCGGCGGCGGCGAGGCGGCGCCGTTCGTCTTCACCATGCGCGGCGAGCCCGGCGGGGACGGCGCCGTACCGGCCGGGCAGAGCCTGCGGTACGCGGCGATCGTGGCGCTCGGCGCGCGGCTGCTGCCGGAGGACGGGCAGCGCGCGGCGCTGGCCGGGCAGACGGCCGCCGAGCTGGCCGGGACGCTGCTGGCGCGGCTGAAGGACACCGGCGCGCGGGCCGTCACCTCGCTCGGCGACGTGGCGCTGGTGTGCTGGGCCGCCGCGGAGACCGGGCACGACGGGCTGCCGCAGGCCCTCGAACGGCTCGCCGGCGCCGACCGTCCCGGCCGCGGCCCGGTGTACACCGTGGACGCCGCCTGGGTGGTCGCCGCCCTGGCCGCCGCCCGCGACGCCGGCGCGCTGGACGCGTCCGCGCACGGGCTCGGCCACCTGAACAAGGCGCGCCGCCGGCTCCTGAACGGCCTGCGCGGCCGCGAGCTGTACGCCCACGAGGTCGGCGGGCGCGGCCTGGTCCCCCGCTACCGCGCCCACGTCGGCTGCTTCGCCGACCAGGTCTACCCGATCCAGGCGCTCGCCCGGCTCGGCGACGAGGAGTCGCTGGAGACGGCCGCGAAGGCCGCCGCGGGCGTCTGCGCGGCGCAGGGACCGGAGGGCCAGTGGTGGTGGCACTACGACGCCCGGACCGGCGGCGTCGTCGAGGGCTACCCCGTCTACAGCGTCCACCAGCACGCGATGGCGCCGATGGCGCTGCTCGACCTGGCCGCGGCGGGCGGCCCCGGCCACATGGACGCGATCGCCCGCGGGGTCGGCTGGCTGGCCCGCCCGCCGGAGACCGACGTCCCGCTGATGCCCGGCGATCCGGTGATGACCTGGCGCAAGGTGGCGCGCGCCGACCCCCGCAAGGCGGTACGGGGCGCGCGCGCCGCCGCGACGATGCTCCATCCCCGCTGGCGTACCGCGACGCTCGACCGGGTGTTCCCGCCCGGCGCGGTCGACCGGGAGTGCCGCCCCTACGAGCTCGGCTGGCTCCTCTACTCCTGGCTGGAGGATCGATGAACCGCGACGTTCCCGAGTCCGACCGAACGAGGGGCGGGACCGGCGGCCGGCGCCCCGGCGACCGCCGCGAGTTCCTCGGCGTGCGGCTGGATCCGCTGACCATCGACGAGACGGTGGCGGCCTGCGTGAAGGCCGTCGAGGAGCGGTCCCCGGTGACGATCGGCGTGCTCAACGCGGCCAAGATCGTACGGCTGCGCAGGGACGCGGACCTGCGCCGCGCGGTGCTGGACTGCGACCTCGTGCTCGCCGACGGGCAGTCGGTGGTGTGGGCGTCGCGGCTGCTGCGGGCGCCGCTGCCCGAGCGGGTGGCCGGGATCGACCTGATGCTGGCGCTGCTGCCGGAGGCGGAGCGGCGCGGCGACCGGGTGTTCTTCTTCGGTGCCCGCGCCGAGGTGCTGGAACGCACGGTCGCCGAGGTGCGGCGGCGCTTCCCGGGGCTGGTCGTCGCCGGGTCCCGGCACGGGTACTTCTCCACCGCCGAGGCGCCCGCGATCGCCGACGAGATCCGCGCGGCCGGGACCGACCTGCTGTTCATCGGCGTCTCGTCGCCGATGAAGGAGCTGTTCGTCCGGGACTGGGCGGCACGCAGCGGCGCGTACGTCGCGCACGGCGTCGGCGGGACGTTCGACGTGCTGGCCGGGGAGGTGCGGCGGGCGCCGGTGTGGTGGCAGCGGCACGGACTGGAGTGGCTGTACCGCGTGATCCAGGAGCCGCTGCGGCTGGGCCCGCGCTACTTCACGACGAACTTCACGTTCGTCGCGCTGGTGGGGCTCGCGGCGGTACGGGAGACCCTGCGCGGGATCGTCAGGCCGCGCCGGGCGCGGCGTCCGGGGGCCAAGAGCCCGTGACCCCGGCCCGGCCCCCCGCCGCCGCCGTTCCGCCGGCGGTCGGCGGCGACCGCCGCGTACAGCATGATCATGCCGCCGAGCAGCGCGACCGCGAGCAGCCGCCGCGAGGGGCGGCCCGTCATCGGCACCGCCTGGCCGGTGCCCGCCGTCACCTGCCAGGAGATCAGCGAGCCGGGCGCGGCGCCCTGCGAGCTCTGCCGGTCCAGCAGCTGCCGCCGCAGCACCTGGAGGACGGCCGCGTGGGTGCGCCGCGCGCCCGCCGCCGTGGAGTCCCGCGCCGCCACCGTGATGTGCGGCTGGTCGTGGATGGGCATCTCCTGGTTGCCGCGGTTGGCGAGCAGCACCTGGAACTCGCCGCGGCCCCCGGCGGCGCGGACGAGCCGGCGGCCCTGCTCCGAACTCAGGATCCGCACCGAGATCTCGGCGTTGGTGACCATGGCCGGGGTGAAGCTGGCGTAGGCGTTGCGGGGGAACGGCGAGCGCGGCGAGAGCAGCGTGATGGCCGAGCGCTGCTCGTGGTCGGGCGGCGCGGTCTTCACGTGGAGCAGCGCCGCCAGCGTCAGCGCGGCGACCGCGAGGGTCACCAGCCGGCTGCGCCACAGCGCGGCGCCGAAGTCCCGAATGGTCACGAGCACCCCCCGCCCGTCCGGTCCCGCCCCGTCCGCGCCGTCCGTCCCGGTACGTACCGGACATCGTGGCACGCCGCCGCCCGCGGCGGCCGCCGCTCGCCAGGTGTGGCCATCCGGGTGACGCGCGCCCGGCCGCTGCGCACGATGGTGATGATCGACGTGCTCGCCCGCCTCGGCGAGCCCGCCTAGGGGGACTGGTGGATCTACTCGACTGGATGGGCATCCTGCTGCGGCGGTGGCTGCTGACGGTGCCGCTGCTGCTGCTCGCGCTGGGCGGCGTCGCCGCGGCGGCGGTGCTGACACCGTGGACCTACGAGGCCAAGGCGAGCGTGGTGTTCCTGGCCTCCCCGTTCCAGGCGCGGGAGGCCGGCGGCAACCCGTGGCTGATCTTCGACAGCTCGCTGACCATCACCGCCGAGGTGGTGGGCCGGGAGATGATGGACGACCGCACCGCCGCCGAGCTGCGCGGCCGCGGCCTGACCGCCGAGTACGAGGTCGGCGTCGCGCAGGACTCCACCGGCCCGGTACTGGCCGTGGACGTCACCGGGCCGGACGAGAAGGTCACCAAGGGCACGCTGGACGCCCTGGTGGCCGCGATCCCGCAGCGGCTCGCGCAGCTCCAGGCCAAGGAGGGCGTGGCCGAGCGGGCGCAGATCAGGGCGAACGTCGTCACCGCGAGCCCGTCCGCCACGCTCGCGCCCACCGGCAAGATGCGCACGCTGGTGATGGTGCTGTTCGTCGGGCTGGCGCTCACGGTGGCGGTACCGCTGTTCGCCGAGGTCCTCTCCGAACGCCGCAAGCGCGTCCGCGCGGGCGCCGGAGCGGGTGCGGGCGCCGGCGGCAAGGCGGGCGAGGGCCCCGAGCCGCCCGCGGTTCCGGCGACGGGCTACGACGACGGCCCGGCCGCCGCGGAGCCGTCGCCGAACGGCGTCACGCTGCCGGACGTACCGCTCCCCCGGAAGGTGAACGGGACGAAACGGCAGGACGGCGCGAAGACCGCGCCCAGGGAAGGCCCGAAGCGCCCCGCCGAACCCGCCGAACCCGCCGGCCCCGCCGCGTCCGCCGAGAGCGCCGCCGAGGCCAAGGAGAAGGCGTCGGCGCGCTCCGGCTCCGGGCGCTACCGCAGGCCGGGAAGCTGACCTTGGCCGCCACCACGGCCGCGTCCGGTACGGGATCGCCGGGCGGGCTGATCGCGGACCCCGCGGGGACGCGGCCGCTGCCCGGGCGGGTGGACGCCGTCACCGTGCTCAGCGCGTTCGTGCTGGTGCTGACGGTGGTGCCCGCGCGGTTCGTGGTCGGCCCGCTCGGCGCCGCCGGCACCCCGGCGGGGATCATGGCGGTGCTCTGCCTCGGCTGGTACCTCAGCTCCATGATCACGGCCCGGACGACGCCGCTGCGCGGGCCGCAGCCGGTCCGCTCGGTGATGGTGCTGTTCGCCTGCTCGATCCTGGCCGCGTACGCCGCCGCGATGGGCCGGAACCTGCCCGGGCTGGAGGCGAACGGAGCCGACCGCGGCCTGATCCTGATGCTCGGCTGGATCGGCGTCGCGCTGCTGGCCGCCGACGGCATCCCGGACCTGGAACGGCTGGAGGCGGTCCGGCGCAGGCTGGTCGCGGGCGGCGGCCTCATCGCGGCGGTCGGCGCGTTCCAGTTCTTCACCGGCGTCGACCTGGCCGGGTACCTGGCGTTCCCGGGGCTCACCACGTCCACGTCGTACACCTCGGTGCTCCAGCGCGAGGAGTTCAACCGGCCGATGGCGACGGCCACGCACCCCATCGAGTTCGGGGTGGTGATGGCGATGCTGCTGCCGCTGGCGCTGCACGGCGCGGTCCGCGCCGGGAAGGGGCGGCGGTTCCGCGGCTGGCTGCCGGTGGCGCTGATCATGATCGTGCTGCCGATGACGGTGTCCCGGTCGGCGATGCTCGGCATGGTCGTCGTGGGCCTGGTGGTCCTGCCGGTGTGGCCCGCGATGTGGCGGGTCTGGGCGGTGCTGGTCGTCGGGCTGCTGTCGGTGGCGCTGCGCGCCGTGGTCCCCGGCCTGATCGGGACGCTGACCGGCCTGGTCTCCTCCATCGGCAGCGACTCCAGCACGACCACCCGGACGGACGACTGGGCGGTCATCGGGGAGGCGGTGGCGCCGCGGCCCTGGTTCGGGCAGGGCTTCGGCACGTACCTGCCGCAGACGTACCGGATCCTCGACAACCAGTACCTGCTGTCGCTGGTGGAGACCGGGATCGCCGGCCTGGCGGTGCTGCTGGTCGTGCTGGTGTCGGGCTGGGCGCTGGCGCGGAAGGCGCGCAAGGCGAGCGCCGACCCGGAGACGCGGCACCTCGCGCAGTGCTTCGCCGCGTCGATGGCGGTGGCGGTGGCGTCGTACGCGACGTTCGACGCGTTCAGCTTCCCGATGGCCGCGAGCCTGACGTTCCTGTGCCTGGGATGCTGCGGCGCGCTGTGGCGGATGACGCGACCCGCCTCCTGAGCGGCGCCTCCAGAGCGGGGTCAGGGCCGGACGGGCCTGCCGGTGTCGGCCCAGACGTTGTCCTTCCAGACGTTGCCCTTCCCGGCCGGGTCCCACGCGGTGACGGGGCCGTACCGGCCGCCCTTCCCGAAGTGGTCGCGGCTGAACGCGTTCCGGGTGATCCTGATGTTGGTGGGGGCGCCGAACCTGCCCTTGCCGCCGTACACCGCGTACCCGCCGCCGCCCAGCAGGTTCCCGGTGATCGTCACGTCGCGCGCCCGGCTGAAGTCCTGGTAGATCGAGATCGCCGAGGTCTGCGCGACCGGGTTGAGCAGCACGCTGTGCCGGACGACCAGGGACAGCCCCGGCGCCGGGCTGCCGTTGGACTGGAACGCGGTCACGTGGTCGCCCGGGTACTCCTTCAGCTTCCGGATCACCGAGTCCTCGACCAGCCCGTGGTCGGTCACGATCCCGTTGCTGACGGTGTGGACGTGCACCCGGCGGGCGGTCATCGTCCCGCCCTGGTTGAGGATGCCGTACTGCGTCTTGGTCCGGCCGTCCCCGCTGATCTCGCTGTTCTCCACCCGCAGCCCGGACCGGCCCTTGCGCTGGATGATCGCCCACTGGCCCGATCCGAGGACCCGGGTGTTGCGGATCGTGACGTTGTCGGCGTCCACGTTGATCTCGGTGCTCACCCGCAGCCCGTCGATCACCGTGCCGTTCCTGCGGACGGTGATCGGGCCGCTGGAGCGCAGCGGCTTCCCGCGCGGCACGCCGACCATGTCCAGCGTCGGCCAGGTGAGGCGGGAGCCCTCGCCGCCGACCGGCGCCGGGCTCTTGAGCCGCAGCGGCGGGACGGACACCGCGCCGCTCGGGCTGGGGCTCGGCGTGGCCGTCGGCGGCGCCTTCGCGGTGCGGGTGCCCTTGGCCGTACGGCCGGACCCGTCACCGGAGCAGGCGGCCGGGCCGGCGGCCGCGCACGCGACGGCGAGCGCGGCCACCGGGATTCTCCTGAGCGTCCTGGGCAGGGCCATGGCGGCCTCCTTCAGCGGTCAGCCGAGGATCTTGCGGAGGGCGGCGGCGACCCGTTCCTGCTGCGCCGCGGTGATCTGCGGGAACATCGGCAGCGACAGGATCTCGCCGGCGGCCGCCGCGGCGACCGGGAAGTCGCCGGGGCCGTGTCCGAGGTACCGGAACGCCGGCTGCATGTGCACCGGGACCGGGTAGTGGACGCCGCAGCGCACGCCCAGCCCGGCGAGCCGCCCGGCGACCTCGTCCCGGTCCCGTCCGGTGACGCGGACGACGTACAGGTGCCAGACGTGCTCCTCCCCGGCCGGTGCCGGGAGGGTCAGGCCGGGGACGCCGTCGAGCAGTTCGGCGTAGCGGGCGGCGGCGGCGCGGCGCAGGCCGTTCCAGGCCGCCAGGCGGCGCAGCTTGGCGCGCAGGACGACGGCCTGGAGCGTGTCCAGCCGCGAGTTGAACCCGATGATCTCGTGCCGGTACTTGCGCTCGCTGCCGTGGTCGCGCAGCAGCCGCACCGTACGGGCCAGCTCGGCGGAGCCGGTGACGACCGCGCCCGCGTCGCCGTACGCGCCGAGGTTCTTGCCGGGGTAGAAGCTGGTCGCGGCGATGGCGCCGAACAGCCCCTCCCCCGCGATCCGCGCGCCCTGCGACTGCGCCGCGTCCTCCAGCACCGGCGGCCCCAGCTCCAGGAACGGCGCCGCCGGGGCGAGCCGCCCGTACAGGTGGACGGGCACGATCGCCGCCGTCGCGGGACCGACCGCCTTCGCCGCCGCGGCCGGGTCCATCAGCAGATGCTCGGGCTCGGCGTCCACCAGCACCGGCCGGGCGCCCGTCCGGACCACGGCCTCGGCGGTGGCGACGAACGTGTTGGCGGGCAGCACCACCTCCGAGCCCGGCCCGGCGCCGAGCGCGCGCAGCGCCAGTTCGAGCGCGTCGGTGCCGTTGGCGACGCCGACGCAGTGCGCGGCGCCGGCGAACGCGGCGTACTCGCGCTCGAACGCGTCCACGTCCGGCCCCTGCACGAACGCCGTCGCCGCCAGCACCCGCCGGAACCCGGCGAGCACCTCCTCCTCGACCTCGGCGTGCGCCGCCGCGAGATCGACGAACGGAACGTCCACCATCAGCTCACCTCTCCGACCTCGGGTGCCGGGCGCAGGCGGCGGGCCGGGGAGCCCGCCCAGACCTCGCCCGGCGGTACGTCGCGCAGCACGACCGCGCCCATGCCGACCAGGGCGCCCGCCCCGATCGCGACGCCCTCCCGGACGAGCGCCCCGGCGCCCACGTAGGCGCCGGGCCCGACCGTCACGCCGCCGCCCAGCCGGACGCCGGACGCGATCGTGGCGAAGTCCCCGACCTCGTCGTCGTGGGTGAGCGTGACGTGCGGCATGACGGCGACGTGCGCGCCGACGCGGACCGACGCGGTCAGCGCGGTCTGCGCGAGCACGACCGAGCCCGCGCCGATCCGGGACGAGGGCGCGACCGACGCCGCCGGGTGCACGACCGTCGCGTACCGGTGCGCGGGCAGGCCCAGCCGCCGGACGATCCGCGCCCGGCTGCCGTAGTCGCGGGGGCTGCCGGTGCAGACAACGAGCCGGGCCGGGGTGCTCTTCGCGATCTCCTCCACGCCGCCGAGGACGGGCAGCCCCTCGATGCGGGTGCCGTGCCGGGCGGGGTCGTCGTCGGCGAATCCGGCCGCCGTCCGGTCCGGCAGCGCGGCCACGGCCTGCGCGGTCTCGCGGCCGAACCCGCCCGCCCCCACGATCACCAGTTCGGACGGCCCGTGGCCGGCCGACCTGTGGTCAGAGGGCTCGTGGTCGAGCCGCCAGTGGTCAGACTGCTCGGGCATCGGCGGCCTCCATGGTTCGCAGCCCGTGCAGGGCGGTGCGCATCGGGCGGAGCAGCAGGCCCAGGGCCGCCAGCGCGGCCGTGCCCGCGACCGCCAGCGCGATCGGATCGGCGGGGATCAGGACGTGCGCGCTCCAGGCGGCGAGCCCGACCCCGGCCGCCAGCAGCGCGGGCGGCGCGGTACGGGCGAGGAAGCGCAGCGCGGGGATCCCGGCGCGGCGGAGTTCCCGCAGGTAGAGGGGCAGGACGACGAGCGCGGCCACCAGCACGTGCGCGACCGCCGCGCCGGCGAGGCCGTCCAGCCGGGCCCCGGCGACCAGCGCCGGGACGAGCGCGGCCAGCCAGACGACCTGGACGGTGAACACCGCCCGCGTCCGGGCCAGCACGACGAAGTAGTCGTAGACCAGCTCGAACATGATCCGGAACCCGCCGAGCACCGCCAGCCACAGCAGCACGGCCGCCGCGGGCTCCCAGCTCGTCCCGTACACGAGCCGGACCAGCGGGCCGGCCGCGCCCGCCAGCAGCAGGCAGACCGGCAGCGTCAGGCCCGCGAGCAGCCCGGCGGTCGACAGGAACGCGCGCCGCAGCGCGGGCGGGTCGTGCTGGAGCCGGGCGAACGCGGCCGGAGCGACGGCGCGCACCGGCTGCGAGAACATCGTGACCGGCCAGTTGGAGAGGTTGAACGCGAGCACGTAGAACCCGAGCGCGGTGGGGCCGAGCAGGTGCCCGACGACGAGCTGGTCCACGCTGCCGGCCGCGAACAGCACGACGCTCGACCCGGCCAGCGGCAGCCCGAACCGCAGCAGCGCCCGCGCCGCCGCCGGGTCGAACCCGAACCGCAGCGGTCCCGGCGCCGCCCACGCCAGCAGGACGGCCGACGCGCCCGCGCCCGCCAGCCGCCCGACGGCCAGGCTCATCGCGCCCATCCCGGTCACCGCCAGGCCGATCGACACCAGCGCGCCGCCCCAGTTGTTGACCTGGTCGGCCAGCGCCCTGCGGTCCTGGCGGAACCCGCGCTGGAGCAGCGCGGCGGGCACCGCCACCAGCCCGTTGACCACCACGTTCAGGGTGAGCAGCCGGATCACGCCGGTCGCGCCCGGCGCGCCCATCGCCGCGGCGAACGCGGGCGCGCCCAGGAAGCACCCCGCGTAGATCGCGCAGCTGGACGCCACCGAGATCGTCGCGACGGTCGGCGCGATCTCCTTCGGGTCGCCGGGCCAGCGCACGATCGCCAGGCTGACGCCCAGCTCGTTGAAGCTGAGCACGGCCAGCAGCGCCACCATCGCCACCGCGAACACGCCGAACTCGGCGGGGCCGAGCAGCCGGGCCAGCGCGATCCCGATCGCGAGCGTCCCCAGCCGCGCCGCCGCCGTGTTGGCGAGGCTCCACCCGAGCGCCCGGGACGCCTTCCCGAAGAGGGAGTCCTCCTCCCCGACCGTCACTCTCAGCGTCCCCGGTCGCCTCCGGGGCGCCTTCCGGCGCCGCCTTCCCTCCGGTTCCCTCACCGCGGCCCCGCGACGGCGTTGAAGTCGTCCAGGGCGACCGTGCCGCGGAGCTTTCGGGCGCGGCGCTCGACCTTGTACGCCAGCACGCGGCCGACCGTGCTCGCCGCGTCGCGCCGTACGGCCAGGCCGGCGCCGGTACGGGCGGCGTCCAGCGCCCGCTCGTAGATCCGTTCCTGGACGCGGGCGGCGGCCTCCAGGCTGAACCGCTCGACGACCAGGCCGCGGCCGTACTCGCCCAGCTCGCGGCGGCGCTCCTCATCGCCGATCAGGGCGCGCAGGACGGCCTCCAGCCGGTCGGCGCCCGCGCCGCCGACGCCGTACCAGCCCTGGTCGAGGAACGTCCCGCTGGTCTCGGGGGTGAGCGGCTCGAAGAAGCCGCGCTCGCCCTGGACGATCAGCGGCCGGGCGAACGCCATCGCGCGCAGCGCCGAGCCGCCCATGGCGAGCGCGATCGTCGCGGCCGCGTACGCCGGGCGCGGGTCGTCGATCTGGCCGGTGAGCACCACGACGCGGCGGCCCGCCCGCGCGTTGACCTCGGCGGCGCGCTCCTCGACGCGGCCGCGGCACGGGCCGTCGCCGACGATGACCAGCCGCAGCGGGGTGTCGGCGGCCAGCCGGCCGGCCACCTCGACGGCGGTGAGCAGGCCCTCCAGCTTCAGCTCGGCCGCCAGCCGGCTCACCGCGACGATGTCCACCGGGCCGCGCTCCAGGCCGAACCGGCGCCGGAACTCCGCGTCGGGATGGCCGGGCGCGTTGGCGCGCACGTCCACCGGCGGCTCGATCAGGTGCACCGCTCCGGGGCGGCGGCCGCGCCGTTCCAGGACCTGGCGCCGGATCTGCTCCGTGCCGACCACCAGCGGCAGCGAGGGCGGCAGGAACGGCGCGACCGCCATCGACATCACCGTGCAGACGGCGGCGGCGCCGCGCCTGTTCCGCACCGCGTGGAACGCCTCCAGGCCGGGCGGCCACTCGTACCCGTGCACGACGTCGAAGCCGCGCTCGCCCACCAGCGCGCGCAGCCTCCGCACGGTGGCCGGGGCGGGACGGCGGCGGCCGGCGTCGAGCGGGAAGTGCTCGATGCCCTCGGCGCGCACCCGGTCCACCAGCGGGCCCGGCTCGCTGACGATCCCGACGGCATGGCCCAGCTCGCGCATCGCGGCGGCCAGCTCGATGGCGTTCAGCTGGCTGCCGCCGATGGCCATGTCGTGCGGGTAGACCAGGATCCTCACCTCACACCGCCGTGATCGTCTCAACCACCTGGTCCTGCTGCTCCTCCGTCATGTCATGGAAGAGCGGCAGGATCAGGGAGCGGGTGGTGAACCGGTCGGTGACGGGCAGGTCGGCCGGTACGCCGGCGTACGCGGGCTCGCGGTGCGCCGCCATGATGCCGCGCCGGGCGGAGACGCCCGAGGCCAGCATGCGGCGGAGCAGGTCGTCGCGGCCCAGCGGGAAGTCGTCGGGGAGCAGGATCCAGAACGACTGGTAGTTGGTGCGGCCGGAGTCGGGGTCGCGCGCGCACTCCAGCCCGGGCACGCCGGCGAGCAGCCGGTGGTAGCGGGCCGCCAGGGCGCGGCGGCGGGAGACGATCGCGTCCAGCCGGGCCAGCTGGACCAGCCCGACCGCGGCCTGGAGGTCGGTCATCCGGTAGTTGAAGCCGGTCTCGGCGTACTCCTCGATCACCACCTCGGCGCTGGCGTGCCGCTCGGCGGCGCTCACGCTCATGCCGTGCTCGCGCAGCCGCCGCGCCCGCCGCGCCCGGTCCGCGTCGGGCGTGGTGAGCATGCCGCCCTCGCCGGTGGTCAGCAGCTTGCGGGGGTGGAACGACCACGCGGCCAGGTCCGCGCCCGCGCCGGCCGGGCGGCCCCGGTAGACCGAGCCGGCCGCGCAGGCGGCGTCCTCGATCACGGTGATGCCGCGCGGGTCGCAGGCGGCGCGGATCCCGTCCAGGTCGACCGGCACGCCCGCCTGGTCGACGGCGATCACGGCGCGGGTCCGGCCGGTCAGCGCGACCTCGACGGTCTTGCCGGTCAGGTTGCCGGTGGCGGGGTCCACGTCGGCGAACACGACCTCGGCGCCCGCGTGCCGGACGACGTTGGCGGTCGCGATGAACGACAGCGACGGCACGACGACCTCGTCCCCCGGCCCGACGCCCGCCAGCAGCAGCGCCAGGTGCAGCGCGGTCGTGCAGGACGACGTGGCGACGCCGTGCCCGGCGCCGGCGCGGGCGGCGAACGCGCTCTCGAACTCGGCGACGCGCGGCCCCTGGGCCACCCATCCCGACCGTACGGCCTCGGCCACCGCGGCGGCCTCCTCCTCGCCCAGCACGGGCCTGATCACCGGAATCACGGCGCGGACACCCTCTCCTTGTCGGCGGCGGGCCGGATGCCGAGGATCTCGGCGAGGGCCCGGGCGCGGTGGTCCCAGTCGTGCCGGGCGGCGAACCGGCGCCGCCGTTCGGCCAGGGACGGTGCGGTCTCGGCGGCCAGTTCGGCGCCGACCGCGCGGACGAACCCGGCGGCCGTGCCCGCGGAGCGGATCAGCTCGGCGCCCTCGGGGTCGGCGCGCAGGAAGCGGCTGGCGGGCAGGTCGGTCGCGACGGCGGCGCGGCCGGCGGCCAGGTAGTCCAGCGTCTTGATGGGGAAGCTGGCCCGGTTGAACGCGCCGTCGGCGTACGGTGTCAGCCCGACCTTGATCGTCCGCATGTAGGAGGGCAGCTCGGCGAAGCCCTTGCGGCCGGTCCAGTGCACGTCCGGGCGGGCCGCCAGCGCCGCGAAGCGGGCCGGCTCGAACGCCGGGTCGTGCGGGCCGACCAGCACCAGCGGGTGCCCGGCCGCCGCGACGCCCTCCAGCAGCGCGAGGTCGATGCGGGCGTTGATGTGGCCGACGAACCCGGCGGCGGGCCGGTCCAGGCGGGGGACGTCGGGCGGCCACGGCGCCGACCCGATCCCGCCGTAGGCGGCCGGCGCGCAGCCGGTCGGGATCAGCGCCGCGTCCCGGCCGCGGCCGCGGAAGTCGTCCCGCAGCGGCGGTGACACGGCCACGACCGCGTCCGCGCCCGCCAGCAGCCGGTCGCGGTCCCTTTCCAGCCGCCGCCGGGGCAGCCGGACCAGGTCCGCCCCCGCCACGAGGTCGTCGGTGGCGTAGAAGACCGTGCGGGCGCCCGGGGCGGCGCCGAGCAGGCCGCCGTCGTACCGGGCGATGACGGCGGCCGTCACCCGCCGCCCGAGACCGCTCGCCGCCTTCCGGGCCGCGCGCCGCGTCAGCGCGGCCGCGACGCGGCGCATCCCCGGCCGGTACGCGCCGGGCGGCACCCGCGGGATCAGCCGCCACAGGCCGCGCGCCTCCCTGCGCAGCGCCGGCCCCTCCAGCGACGCCGCCAGGTGCGGGCGCAGCACCGGCGTCAGGAACGAGACGGGCGGATCGACGTACAGGACGGGCGCCATCGCGGCGAGCCGCTCGGCCAGCTGCCGGTCGGTGCCCGCCACGCCGTCGTACGCCGTGCCGCCGAAGTAGACGATCACGTGCCGGCCGTCCCCGGGCCGCCGCCCGCCGCCCGTTCGGCCCGCCACCACTCGACCAGCCGCCGCAGCCCCTCGTCCAGCCCGACCTGGGGTTTCCAGCCGAGCCGCTCGCGGGCGGCGGACACGTCGGCGAGCCGCCGCTCGACGCCGTTCACGGCGCGGGCCGGGCCGAACTCCAGGCCCAGGTCCTTGGCGTCCATCGTGCGCAGCAGCGCCTCGGCCAGCTCGCGGAGGCTGGTCTCGGTGCCGGTGCCGATGTTGAAGACCGCGTCGGTGGTGTCGCTCTCGGCGGCGAGCAGGTTCGCGCGGGCGATGTCCTCGGTGTAGACGAAGTCCATCGTCTGGAGGCCGTCGCCGAGGATCAGCGGCGGCTCGCCCGCGGCGATGCGGTCCATCCAGCGGATCAGCACCTCGGTGTAGAGGCCGTGCACGTCCATCCGCGGCCCGTACACGTTGAAGTAGCGCAGCGCCACGTAGTCCAGCCCGCGCATCGCGTGGAAGCTGCGCAGCATGCCCTCGTTGAACGCCTTGGCGGCCCCGTAGAAGGTGTCGTTGGCGTACGGGTGCTGGGTCTCGGCCGTGGGGAACGCGTCGGCCATGCCGTACACCGACGCCGACGACGCCGCCACCACCTTGCGGACGCCGCGGTCGGCGGCCGCCTCGACCACCTCGAACGTGCCGTCGACCAGCACCTCCAGCGCGAGCCGCGGCTCCTGCGCGCACTGGGTGATGCGGATCGCGGCCTGGTGGAACAGCACGTCCACGCCCTCCAGCAGCGCCCGGACGAGCGCGCGGTCGCGGATGTCGCCCTCGACCACCCGGACCCGGCCGCCGCCGGCGGCCACCGCGGCGGCCAGGTTGGCGCGCCGGCCGCGGGTGAAGGTGTCGAGCACGATCACCTCGGCGGCGCCCGCCGCCAGCAGCCGGTCGACGATGGTGGAGCCGATCGTGCCGGCGCCGCCGGTGACCAGGCAGCGGGATCCTGCGATCATGCGTTCTCCTCGATGAGGGGCCGGTGCTTCTCGTGCGCGCTCACTTCCGAGACCGGGACGAGCCGGCCGCCGGCGGCGGCGCTGCGGCTGGCGGCCTCCAGCAGCGCGACGACCCGCAGGCCCGCGCCGCCGTCGGTACGGGCCGGGCGGCCCTCCCCGATCGCCGCCGCGAACTCGGCCATCACCTCGCGCAGCGCCTCCCGCTCGGGCAGCGCCGGGACCAGCACGTCCCCGACGCGGTACGAGATCAGCGCCTGGTGCCGCGCGGCCGGGTCGAGCGAGCCGGCCGGGGCGAGGTCGACGCCGCGGTCGTACACGGCGAGCCGCTGGACGGGGTTGAGGTCGTCCCAGACGATCGTGCGCCGGGACCCGCCGATCACCGTGGTGCGGATCTTGGTGGGGCTGAGCCAGTTGACGTGGACGTGCGCCATCACGCCGGTCGACAGCCACACCGACAGGTGCGCCATGCACAGCCGGCCCGCGTCGATCGGGTCGGCGCCGCTGGCGGCGACGGCGTCCATCGTGACGCCCTCGGGCAGCACGTGGTCGAGGATCGACAGGTCGTGCGGCGCGAGGTCCCACAGCACGTCCACGTCGGGCTGGACGAGCCCGAGGTTGATCCGGACCGAGTCGACGAACTGGATCTCGCCGATCTCGCCGCCGCGCACCAGCTCGCGGATCTTCCGTACGGCCGGGGTGTAGCAGTACGTGTGGTCGCACATCAGCACCAGCCCGGACCGCCGCGCCAGGTCCACGAGCTTGGCGCTCTCGTGCACGGTCGGCGTCAGCGGCTTCTCGACCAGGACGTGCTTGCCGGCCTCCAGCGCGGCCCGGACCAGGTCGAAGTGCGTCGCGGCCGGGGTGGCGACGGCGACGGCGCCGACGGCCGGATCGTCCAGGACGTCCTGGTACGAGGCCGTCGCGCGCACGGTCGTGTAGCTGCCCAGGACGGCCCGCGCCCGCTCCACGTCCAGGTCGCACAGCCACTCCAGCCGCAGCGCCGGGGTGGCCTGCGCGGTCCGGACGAGGTTCGGGCCCCAGTAGCCGGCGCCGATCACCGCCAGGCCGACGGGCGTCTCGCCCCGTGCCAAGGCGCCCCGTGCCAGGTTGCTCTGTCTCAAGGCGGGTTGCTCCTCACGGTTCCGTGGTGGTGAAGACGACGTCGACCCAGTAGTTGGACGTGGACGCGCTGGAGGGGAAGCCGCCGGCGCCGTACCGGTAGACGCCGTTGGCGCCGTCCGCTCCGGACCGGAGGGCGTGCAGCGGCGGCGCGTCCACGCCCTGGTTCTGGAGGCCGTCCACGTCCGCCGAGTAGTGGCCGTTCGGGGCGAGGTAGGAGACGACGTACGTCGTGCCCGCCGCCACCTGGACGGGCGTGGCGAACCTGACCTCCTGCCAGCCGGCCGCCGACTCGTCCGCGAACGTGGCGGTCGCCAGCCGGTTCCCGTCCTTGTCCCACAGGCTGCCGGTGTGGGTGCCGGTGTTGCCCGGCCCCTTGTAGAAGCGCACCCCGGTGATCCAGCCGGCGGTGTCGGTGCGGAACTTCAGGCCGAGCTCGACCGATCCGCCGTCGTCCACGCTCGCTATCCGCGGCGACGCCTCGTCCTGCCAGATCGAGCACGGGCACTGCCCTGGAGTCCCGGGCCGCTTCGCCGTCGTGAACGACCACGTCTCCGGGGACGCCATCTCGTTGCCCGCGACGTCCCGCGCCCCCTGGACGGTGGCGGTGTACTCCGCCGTCCAGGCCAGCGGGGCGGCGGGCGTGAACGTGGCCGTCCGGCTCGCCGGGTCGTACGCGACCGTGCCGTCGACGGGCGCGCCGCCCGGCCCGGTCACCGTGAACCGGACGGTGCCGCCCTGTATCGGCTCGTCGAACGTCACCCTCGGCCGGGCCGCGCGCGGCACGCTGGTCGCCCCGTCCGCCGGGTCGACGGACCGCACGGCCGGCCGGGTGGAGTCGCCCGGGTCGGCGTCGGTGAAGACCGCGTCCACCCAGTAGTTGGCGCCGCCCCACGTGCTCGCGGGGAAGCGCGACGTCGCGCTGTACGCGTAGACGCCGTTGCCGCCGGGGACGCCCGCCGTGGCCGGGGCCCGCATCGGCGCGTTGTCGTAGGGCCCCGCGAAGAAGCCCGCGTCGGCCGCGTACCGCCCGTTGGGCGCGTGGTACGAGGCGACGTAGGTCTTCCCCGCCTCGACGGGCACCGGCGCCGAGAACGTCAGCGTCTGCCAGCCCGTCGCGGTCTCGTTCGTGAACGTCCCCTGCGCCATCCGGCCGCCCGCGTCGGTCCACAGGGATCCGGTGTGGGTCCCCGTGTTGCCCGGCCCCTTGTAGAACCGGACGCCCGAGATCCACCCGGCCCGGGCGGGGACGAACCTGACGCCGACCTCGATCGCGCGGCCGTCGTTCTCCGCCTCCGTCCCGGGCACCGCGTCGCTCGGGAAGATCGTGCACGGGCACGCGCCGGACGTGGTGAACGACCACTGCGCGGTGCCGGTCATCGTGTTGCCCGCCGCGTCCCGCGCGCCGGACACGCTCGCGGTGTACCGCGTCGCCGCCGCGAGCCCGGCGGACGGCGTGAACGTCACCGTCCGGCCCGTGGCGTCCAGCGCGGCCGTGCCCGCCACGGCCTGCCCGCTGGGCCCGGCCAGGGTGAGCACCGGCGTGCCCGCGCGCACCGGCTCGTCGAACGTCACCGACACCTTCGCCCCGGTCGGGACGCTGGTCGCCTCGTTCGACGGGCCGCTCCTGGCGACCTTCGGTGGCGTCTCGTCGGGCGGCGGGGCGAACAGCACGTCCACCCAGTAGTTCGTCGCCCCGTACGACTGGTTCGGGAAGCCGCGCGGCCCGTACCTGTAGACGCCGTTCCCGCCACCGTCGCCGTTCGCGGCGGCCCGGAGCGGCGGGTTGTCGACCGCGCTCCCGAGCCCGTTGTACGTGGCCGAGTACCAGCCTCCGGGCGCGTGGTAGGAGGCCACGTACCGCTGCCCCGCCCGCACCTGGACCGGAACGGCGAACTCGACCTCCTGCCAGCCCATCGTGGACTCGCTCCCGAACGTCGCCATCGCCAGCTCGTTCCCGTCGCCGTCCCAGAGCGTGCCGACGTGGGTTCCGCCGTTGTCGCGCCCCTTGTAGAAGCGGATCCCGCTGATGGTGCCGTCCCGGTCGGCGGTGAACCGCACGCCGAGCTCGATCTCCCTGCCGCCGTCGTGCACGCCCTCCACGGCCGGGGCCGCGTCGTCGGGCCAGATGCTGCACGGGCACTGCCCCGGCACGGTCCGCCGCGCCGTCGTGAACGTGTAGCCGAAGTCCTGCATCGTGTTCCCGGCCTCGTCCGACGCCCCGCTCACCGAGGCCGCCAGCCGGGTGCCGTACGGCAGGGGCGACGACGGCGTGAACGTCAGGACCGTCCGGGACTCGTCCAGGCTCGCGCTCCCCGGGATCGTCTCCGCCCCGTTCTTCAGCGTGAACGCGGGCGTCCCCGGCCGCACCGGCTCGCTGAACGTGACGGTCGGCCTGGCCGAGGTCCTGACGCTGGACGAGCCGTTGAGCGGGGTGCCGTCCACCACCGCGGGCCGCATCGTGTCCGGCGGCTTGACCGTGACGAACGTGACGTCCACGTAGTAGTTGCCGCCCCGGAACGTCGACGTCGGGAAGCCCGTGTAGCCGGAGCGGTAGACGCCGTTGCCGCCGGGGACGTCCGACCTGAGCCCGGTCAGCGGCGGCGCCCGGTGCTCGGCGAGGGCGAAGAAGGCGGGATCGGCCGCGTACCGGCCGTTGGGCGCGAAGTACGACGCGACGTAGGTCGTGCCCGCGTCCACGCGGACGGCCGTCGGGAACGACGCCGTCTGCCAGCCGGAGGCCGTCTCGTCGGTGAACGTCGCGGCCGCGAGCTTGTTCCCGTCCTCGTCCCACAGGCTGCCGACGTGCGTGCCGGTGTTGCCCGGCCCCTTGTAGAAGCGGATCTGCGTGATCCAGCCGTCCGACGCCGCCCTGAACTTCACGCCCAGCTCGGTGGGCGTGGTGTCGCTGTCGGCCGGGCGCGCCGGGGAGGCCGAGTCGCCGAACAGCCGGCACGGGCAGCCGACGTCGAACGTCACGCCGGCGCCCGGCGTCTCGATGTTGCCGCTGTCGTCGACCGCCCGCGACTTGACCGTCACGGGCCCGTTGCCGGTGGCGTCCCAGGTGTACGACCAGTTCGCCCGGCCCTTGGCCATCCGCCAGGTGTGCCCGCCGTCCACCGACACCTCGACGCCGCCGACCTGGCCGCCGCCCGCGTCCGCGGCCGTCCCGGTGATCGTGAGGGTGCGGCCGTTCACCACGTCGGTCCCCGCGACGGGCGCGGTCACCGCCGACACCGGCGGCGCCGTGTCCGTCGACCTGGCGGCCCTGGTCAGGCCGTTCTGCAGCGTGAACGGCTGCGCGTCCATGTCGGCGAACAGGTTGACGGTCGCCTGCCGCATGTTGGGGTCGGGCGAGGTGGGCGCGTCGGACGGGCCGTCGTGGACGGCGTCCAGCCCCCACGACCACTGCACCGTGCCGCCGCCGAAGACCAGGGCGCCGCTGGGCGCGCGGTACATCGTCAGCGAGTGCGTGGCCCTTCCCGGGGCCACCTCGAAGCCGTGGTCGATGAGCTTCTCGGGGACGTCCGCGGTGGTCGTCGACATGCGGAACAGGCCGGCGGGCCGCGACCCGTTGTCGAGGTCCTCGTCCCACTCGTAGCCGACCGTCTGGTCGACCAGCGTCATCGTCCCCCCGGCGGCCTGGCGGGCCACCTGGGTATCTCGCCAGAACCGCATCCTCCCGTCGGCGGCCGGCACCTTCAGGGCGACGCCGCAGCAGTTCACCGTGAAGATCGTCCCGGTGAGGGCGTTCTCGGGGCTGGCCCCGTTGGGCGGCTGCGTGTAGCGGGGATCGCGCCAGGTCCCGGTCCACTCCGGATCCGGGTCGATCTTGGCGTTGGCGCGGGTCTCCTTGTAGACCACGAGCGTCCGGTCGGCCTCGGCCGCCCCGCCCATGCCGTTCTCCCAGCGGGTCTTCCAGTAGACCTCGTTGCCGCTGAAGAACGCCAGGTGCGTCCCGGCGTCGCGGGCCGCCTCCACGTTGGCGCGCTGGGGCCCCGACCAGTACTCGTCGTGCCCGACCGACAGGAACACCTTGTGGTTCTTGATCAGCTGCCCGCGCCGGTCCGCGTCCAGGCCGCCGATGTACGAGACGTCGTAGCCGTTGGCCTCCAGGAAGCGCACCATCGGGTACTCGTTCGCGAAGACGAAGTCGCGGCCCCACGGGGTGTCCTCGCGGGTGCCGAACGGCCGGTTGTAGCTCACCTTCACCGCGCGCCCCGGCGCGGCCGTGCTGTCGCCGGCGTACAGGCTGTTGCCGCCCCACTTGTTGTACGCCTGCCACGTCGTGTCGGACGTCTGGAACACCATGTCGGAGCGGCTCGCGTCGTCGCGCACCACGAACACGACGTGGTTGTCGTCGTCCTCGCCGTCGGTGCGGGCGATGTGGGCGAAGTACACGCCCGACACCGCGTCCTGCGGGACCGCCCAGCTCGCCGACACGCCCCAGTTGCCGCAGTCGACCAGCCCGGACGCGTCGTCGGTCAGGCACGCCGGCTGCCGCTGCGGCAGCGTCACGGCGGGTGAGACGGCGGCGACCTTACGCGCACCATTACCGCCGTAATAACCCATACGGTAAATGGAGAGCGAGTATCCGGTGGCCGGCGTGTTGATTTTGAACCGCACCGTCTCGCCGACGTTCACGCTGAACCGGGTCGTGAAACCCTCGATCGTCTGTCCGGCACCGGACGCCTTTTCCCATTCCGAAGGCGGCGCGCCGGGCTTGGAATTCTCGCAGGCCACCGGATTGCCGCCGGGGTCGCAGGGCCCCGCCGCGGCCCGCACGGAAGGCGTCGACAGGGCCGCCAGGGCACCCGCCACCAGGGCGAACCCCAGAAGCAGCGCCAGTCTCGCCCGGATGCGTACCCGAATACGGACACGATTACGGCGCGCTTTCATGACGACCGCGACCTCACAGCGTGCCCCCTTGTGATCCCACCGTGAGCAGGACCACCGGCTACCCGGGAAGGACCGGCCCCGCCCCGAATACCGAGCTCGATAAAAGCACCCCGTACCGAAAGCATTTCGACTATAAGTGCCTGCCGGGCATTCGTCGGCGGTCTGGCCGGTCCCGGCCTACCCCGTCATCTGGCCACCGGGGCCAGGCGTCCGCCGCGCTCGGCGTACTCCTCGCCCGTCCGCGGGCACCTCCAGACGGCCTCGCCCCGCCCGCCGCCGGGCCCGTCCCCCGTGTCCTCCAGCGGCACCCCGGCCCGGCCCACCCACCGGATCCGCCGCGCCGGAGCGCCGGCGACCAGCGCGAAGTCCGGGACGTCCCGCGCCACCACCGCGCCCGCCGCCACCAGCGCGAAGCGCCCGATCGTCACCCCGGCCACCACGACCGCGCGGGCCCCGACCGACGCGCCCTCGCGCACCGTCACGCCCAGCGCGTCCCAGTCGTCCGGCCGCTTCACCCTGCCGTCCACGTCCAGCGACCGCGGGTACAGGTCGTTGGTCAGCACCGCCGCCGGGCCGATGAAGACGCCGTCCTCCAGCACGGCCGGCTCGTACACCAGCGCGTGGTTCTGCAGCTTGACGCCGTACCCGAGGCGCACCCCGGGCCCCACGTACGCGCCGCGCCCGACGATGCAGTCGCGGCCCAGCACGGCGCCCTCGCGCACCTGCGCGAGATGCCACACCGCCGTCCCGTCGCCGATCTCCGCGCGCTCGTCGACGTCGGCGCTCGGCTGAATCCGGACACCCATCGGGGCACCTCCGTGGTCCATACTCACCTGTCGTGGTGAGAGCACTGTGGTGAGCATCGTGATCCCCGCGCAGGACGAGGAGCGGGTCCTCGGGCGGCTGCTGCGCGGGCTGCTGGAATCGGCGCGGCCCGGCGAGCTCGACATCGTCGTCGTGCCGAACGGCTGCACGGACGCCACCGCGGACGTCGCCGCGTCATTCGGCGCCGCGGTCCGGGTCGTGGCGGCGCCGGAGGCGTCCAAGGCCGCCGCGCTCCGGCTCGGGGACGGTGCCGCGCGCGGCTTCCCGCGCCTGTACGTGGACGCCGACGTCGAGCTGCGCACCCGCGACGTCCGGGCCCTGGCCGCCGCGCTGGAGCGTCCCGGCACGCTGGCCGCCGCCCCGGCCCGCCGGCTGGCCATGTCCGGCCGCCCGTGGCCCGTCCGGGCCTACTACGCGGTGTGGACGCGGCTGCCCGAGATCCGCCGCGGCCTGTTCGGGCGCGGCGTCATCGCCGTCGGCGCCGAGGGGCACGCCCGGCTGGCGGCGCTGCCCCGGGTCACCGCCGACGACCTGGCCGCGTCGCTGGCGTTCGCGCCCGCCGAGCGCGCCGTCGTCGGGGCCGCCGCGGTGGTCGTGCATCCGCCCCGGACGTTCGGGGACCTGCTGCGCCGCCGCGAGCGCGCCGCCGCGGGCACCGGCCAGCTTGAGGCGGCCGGCCTCGACCAGCCAGGCGGGTCGGCCCGCACCGGGCCGGCCGACCTCGCCGCCATCGCGCGCCGCGAGCCGTGGCTGCTGCCGCACCTCGCGGTCTTCCTCGGCGTCGCGGTCGTCGCCCGGCGCCGCGCCGCGCGCGCCGGATCGGCCGCCGGCTGGCAGCGGGACGAGAGCAGCCGCGCCTGAACCCGCCCTATCCGGCATGGGTCTCCCCCGCCTCCCTCTCGTCCCCCGCCTTCGGCCAGCCCTTCGTCCACTCCCGGCGGCGGCTCCACAGGACGCGCCAGTCCTCGCTCCTGGCGGTCGGCCTGCCCTGCCGTTCGGGACGGGCGCTCAGCAGGCGGCTCAGCACGGCCCGGGCGAACACGCCGATCGCGAGCAGCCGCACCGCGCCCGCGCCCGCGTGCCGCCGCATCACCGTGGCCTTGCCCGTGAACAGCAGCACGAGCTTCCCCGTGCTCGTGGACGACCCGCCGCCCTCGTGCCGGAACACGGCCCGGCCGGTGACCATCGGCCGGTAGCCGAGCTCCGCCGCGCGCAGGCACAGGTCGGCGTCCTCGCCGTACATGAAGAACGACCGGTCGAAGCCGCCGGTCTCGTCCCACGCCCGCCTGGACACCAGCATGAACCCGCCCGTCACCACGGGCACCCGCCGCGTCTCCGCCGACCACGGGCGGGGCGACTCGGGGTCCAGGAACCGGTTGCCGGGGAACGCCGAGCCGAGCAGCGTCGCGAAGCAGAACGCCGACCACCGCGTCGGCCGGCCCCACCAGCCGCGCGGGTCCGTCGTGCCGTCCGCGGTCACGCAGCGCCCGCCGACGATCCCGGCGCGGGGGTCGGCGCGCGCGGCGGCGGCCAGCGCGGCGATGCTGCCGGGCGCGGGGACGGCGTCGGGGTTGACGAACACCAGCCACTCGCCGCGCGCCCGGGCCGCGCCCTCGTGGCAGCCGTACGCGAAGCCGCCGTTCCGGCCGCTCTCGACGACCAGCGCGTCGGGCGCGACCTTGCGCGCCGCGTCGGCGGTGCCGTCGCCGGAGTCGTTGTCCACGATGATCAGTTCGGCGGGCTCGCCGGCCACCGCCCGCCGCAGCGCGGCCGCGCACTCCTCCAGGTGGGCGGTGCTGCGGTACGTCACGACGATGACGGACACCCCGTCCGGCGGAAGCCCCGTACCGGCGAACCGGTGCCCGCCGTCCTCGACATCCAACAGAGACCCCCCGCGACCTCGTCCGGCGGTCCAAGAATCGCGCACCGGGCGGCGGGCATCCGGTCCCTGACCGATCGTGGTCAGTCCGGGAAAGGTGGGGCGGGTGGGATTCGAACCCACTCAGCGCGAGGCACCTGGTTTACAGCCAGGCCCGACTCTCCGGCTTCGGCGCCGCCCCTTGCATTCATTTGCCGCGCATTTCCATAAAGCTATTCCGGGAATGCGCGTCAGTACCCCCGGCGGGATTCGAACCCGCACCATTCCTGCTCCTCGGGCAGGCGCCTCTGCCAATTGGGCGACGGGGGCATGGTGCGGCTCCCGGGATTCGAACCCGGAACATCCACTTCCTGAGAGTGGTCTCTCTGCCTGTTGGAGTAGAGCCGCGCATGCCAGCGATCGAGGTAGGGCGTCACTGCGATCCGCGCGCGGCCGGGTGGAGCTCAGGAGGTGGGATACCGGCCGGGGAGGGCGAGCGACGCCTCGGGCAGTCGATATAGAAGTCGCTTCACGGCCGGCCTCCTCTCGGAAGAATCTGTCTCACTGAGACTCCGTCGCCCCGGTTCTCCGGGCTGACGTGATCTACAGTGCCAGCCCGGGCCCGCGAGCGCAATCCCTTTTCCCGGATCAATCGGAATCAATTGCTGCTGCCGTCGTCGGTCAGCACGCCGATGAGGATCAGCAGCCAGAACGCGACCATGACATAGCCCAGCGCGATTCCGGTCGCGGCGAGGCCCATGCCTTTCTCGCCGTTGCGCTTCATCTGGCCCCACGAGATGTGGCCGGCGATGATCGCCGGGATCGAGGGCAGGCCGCACGTGACGAGCCCGACGATGCCGAACGTGAGGGCGTAGACGGCGGAGCTGTTGGTGCGGACCGGCTTGTACGGGTCCGCGGCCTGCCGCTGGTCGTAGGCGGCCGCGGGGCGGGCGTGCGCGGGCTGGTAGGCGGGCCCGTGGGACCGCTGCGGTTGCTGGGGACGCTGCGGGTGCTGGGAAAGCTGGGAGTGCTGGGCGAAGGACGGCGGGTTGTACGCCTGCTGCGCGTAGCCCTGCGGGGCGGGGGTCTGCCCGCCGAACGGCTGCCGCCCGTACGGCGGCTGCTGCGCGTGGCCGTGGCCGCCGTACGTCTGGGCCCCGGCCGCCCGCCGGTACCAGTACTCGGCCTCGGCCGTCTGGCCGCGCCAGTTGAGCAGGACGCCCAGGTTGTACATGGCCGCCATGTCGCCCGCCTCGGCGGCCAGCCGGTACTGCCGCTCGACCAGCGCCGCCGACTCGTCCGACCCCATCGCGGGCGGCGGCAGCGGCGGCCCCGCCTGGAACGACGCCGTGCCCGGCCCGGTGCCGGGGTGGGTGTCCCGCCGCCGCTGCGGCTCGGTGCTCGGGCCCGCGCCGTTCCCGTCGTGCTGCGAGCCGGCGCTGGAGACGAGGCGTTCCAGGAGCCGCTGGGCGGTCGGGCGGTCCGCGGCCTCCTTGGCCAGGGCGGCCTTGACGACGGTCAGCAGGGTGCCGTCCAGGCCGCTGAGGTTCGGCTCGCCGCTCATGATCTGGTGGATGACCGCGGGCAGCGTGTCGCCGCCGAAGCAGGGTGTGCCGCTGGCCGCGAACGCCAGCGTGGCGCCCCAGGAGAAGACGTCGGAGGCGGCGGTGACGTCCTTGCCGTTGAGCTGCTCGGGCGACATGAACGCCGGGGTGCCGACCAGCCCGCCGGTCATGGTCAGCCGGGTCGACTCGACGCCCCGCGCGATACCGAAGTCGATCACGCGCGGCCCGTACGGCGACAGCAGCACGTTCGCGGGCTTGAGGTCGCGGTGCACCACGCCGGCGTCGTGGATCGCGGTCAGCGCGGAGGCCATCCCGACCGCGAGCGCCTCCAGGTCGGCGCCGTGCAGCGGCGCGGCGTCCTTGAGGCTGGAGCCGGCGACGAACTCCGTGACCAGGTACGGCGGGTCGGCGTGCGGGTCGGCGTCCAGGACCGGCGCGGTGCAGAACGGGCGGACGCGCTGCGCCGCCGCGACCTCGGCCTCGAACCGCGCCCGGTACATCGGGTCGGCCGCGTGCTCGCTCCGGATCACCTTGATCGCGACCTTGCGGCCGGACTCGTCGGCGCCCAGGTACACCGTGCCCATGCCGCCCTCGCCCAGGCGGTCCCGGACCTCGTACGGGCCGATGCGCGCCGGCAGGCGTTCCTGGTACGACGGGCCCGGCACGATGCGTTCTCCTCCTGGTCGGCGCGCAGCAAGCATCACAAGGTTCGCATACCGGAGGGACAGCGGTGTCCCGGACGCCGCGCCTTCCGCGGATCGATGCCGTGTCGCCACGGACCGGTCCGCCTACAGATCGAGGACCAGGCGCCCGCCGCGGGACCGCGACACGCAGATCAGCGTGGAGCCCTCTTCGCCGGGGGCGTCCGTCGCGCCCTCCAGCAGCCCGGTGCGGCACGTACCGCAGAAGCCCTGGCGGCAGGAGTACGGGACGTCCGGCAGCGCCTCCCTGATCACGTCGAGCGCGGACCGGTCGCCGGGCACCGCCAGCGTCAGCCCGGTGCGCCGCAGCTCCACCTCGAACGGCTCGCCGGAGACGGCGGACGGCGCGAACCGCTCGTAGTGCAGGGTCGCGCTCGCGTGGTCGAACGCCGCCCGGACGCCGTCGATCATCGGCGCGGGCCCGCAGCAGTAGACGGCCGCGCCCGGCGCGTCCTTCAGCAGCTCCTCCGGGCCGGGGACGCCGTGCTCGTCGTCGGTGCGGACGGTGACGCGGCCGGCGGGCAGCTCGTCCAGGAAGGGCAGCGACGCGCGCGTCCGCCCGGCGTAGACGAGCCGCCAGTCGGCGCCCAGCGCCCGTGCCGCCTTCACCATCGGCAGGATCGGCGTGATCCCGATGCCGCCGGCGATGAACAGGTAGCGGTCTCTCGCGAGGAACGGGAAGGCGTTCCGCGGCCCCTCCGCGACGAGCGCCGCACCCTCCTCCAGCCCGTGCATCTCGACGGATCCGCCGCCGCCGGCCGCGATCCGCCGCACGGCGATCCGGTACGCGCGGCGGTCGGCGGGGTCGCCGCACAGCGAGTACTGGCGGCGCAGCCCGGACGGCAGCCGCAGGTCGAGGTGGGAGCCGGGCTGCCAGCGCGGCAGCGGCCGGCCGTCCGGCGCGGCGAGCCGGAGGCTCACCACGTCCGCCGCCTCCGCCCTGATCTCCCGCACGGCCAGCGGGAACGTCCGGTCGACGGGCCGCACGTACGGGATCACGGGGGCGCGCACCGACCGCACCCGCTGGATGCCGTTGAAGACGGCGTTCACCGTCACCCAGAACGGGTCGCGGGCGCGCCGCCCGCGCAGGTCGGGCGGGATCATCCGCGCGCCGCCGGGGAGGAGGCCAGGTACGCCAGCGCCTGGCTGGTGGATCCCTCGTCGAGAGGGCTGTAGGAGCGCTTGAGGTACCGCACGACCGACGCCGCGACCATCCTCCGGTCGGGTGTGAGGCCCGCCGGGCCGGTGCGGCGCAGGTGCCGGAGGCCGCCCTTGGGCCGGCCCTTCACCAGCGGGTCGCGGGCCATCATGAACCGGTGCCCGCGCTGCCAGAGGCTCGCGAACATCACGCAGACCTGCGCCATGGCGCGGACCCGCGCCAGGTACGAGCCGTCCAGGTGCATGAACATGTCGTGGGCGACGTGCCGGTGCTCGACCTCCTCGGCGCCGTGCCAGCGCAGCAGGTCGAGCATCATCGGGTGGGCGCCGGCGCGGTCGAGCGCCGCGGCGTTGAGGATCCAGTCGCCGAGCACGCCGGTGAAGTGCTCGATGGCCGCGATGATGGCGATCCGCTCGTTCAGCCACACCCGGGCGCGGTCGCCGTCGAGGTCGCGGTCGCCGAGCAGGCCCTCGAAGAGGAACTCCACCTGCCGGACGAACGGCCGCACGTCCAGCCCCTGCTCCACCAGGTGGTCGAGGACGGCGTCGTGGGAGGCGGCGTGCACGGCCTCCTGGCCGATGAAGCCGAGCACGTCCTGCTTGAGGCGCTCGTCCCGGACGTAGGGCAGCGCCTGGGTGAACACCCGGACGAACCACTCCTCGCCGGCGGGCAGCAGCAGGTGCAGGACGTTGATCAGGTGGGTGGCCGCGGGATCGCGGGGGATCCAGTGCAGCGGCACGTCCGACCAGTCGAAGCGGACGTCACGGGCGCGCAGAACGATGTTCTCCGGCTCGGCGAGGGACACGAGACCTCCCCGGGGGTTATTGACACTTCGTCCAACACGGTAGCACCGACCCGCGGACCCGCCCCCGTGACGCTACTCACTCCGCCGGAACGTCCGGGGCGATTCGCACCGAGCGGTCCCTTGCGTTCCGGGCGGGACTGAACTGTAGTCTGGACAAGTGTCCAGAACTACCGATCGCTTGCTTCCCCACCCCTCCCCCCTACTCCTGGACGGGCGGCTGACCGACGGGTCCGGCGGCACGTTCGACACCCTCAACCCCGCGACCGGCGAGGTCCTCGGCGCCGCCGCCGACGCGACCGCCGCCGACATGGACGAGGCCATCGCCGCGGCCCGGCGGGCGTTCGACGAGACGGGATGGCCGCGGGACGTCGCGCTCCGGGTCCGCTGCCTGCGGCAGCTCCGCGACGCCCTCCGGCGGCACTCCGACGAGCTGCGCGAGATGACGATCGCCGAGGTCGGGGCGCCCCGCTTCCTGACGGCCGGGGCGCAGCTCGACGGCCCCGTCGCCGACCTGGGCTGGTTCGCCGACCTCGCCGAGTCGTACGAGTGGACGCGGGACCTCGGCCGCGCCGAGCCGATGGGCATGCCCAGCGCCCGCCGCGTCGTCCGCGAGCCGGTCGGCGTCGTCGGCGCCATCACGCCGTGGAACTTCCCGCACCAGATCAACCTGGCCAAGCTGGGGCCCGCGCTCGCCGCCGGCAACACCGTGGTGCTCAAGCCCGCGCCCGACACCCCCTGGTGCGCGGCCGTGCTCGGCGTCCTCATCGCGACCGAGACGGACATCCCGCCCGGCGTCGTCAACATCGTGACCTCGTCCGACCACGCGCTCGGCGCGCAGCTCGCCGAGGACCCGCGGGTGGACCTGGTGTCGTTCACCGGGTCCACCGCGACCGGCCGGGCCGTCATGACCTCCGCCGCCGCGACCCTGAAGAAGGTCTTCCTGGAGCTCGGCGGGAAGTCGGCGTTCGTGGTGCTGGACGACGCGGACCTGAGGGCGGCCTGCTCGTACGCCGCGTTCTCCAGCGTCGCGCACGCCGGGCAGGGCTGCGCCCTCACCACCCGCATCCTGGTGCCGCGGGACCGGTACGAGGAGGCCACGGAGATCATCTCCCGGACGCTGCGGTCCGTGGGCGCCGGCGACCCGAACGACGAGGCCACGATGTGCGGGCCCGTCATCTCGGCGCGGCAGCGCGACCGCATCGAGGGCTACCTGGAGCTCGCGCTCAAGGAGGGCGGCGCGTTCGCGTGCGGCGGCGGCCGGCCCGAGGGCCGCGACCGGGGCTTCTGGATCGAGCCGACGCTCATCACCGGCCTCACCAACGACGCCCGCACCGCGCGCGAGGAGATCTTCGGTCCCGTCCTGGTGCTGCTGCCGCACGACGGCGACGACGACGCGGTCCGCATCGCCAACGACTCGCCGTACGGCCTGTCGGGCGCGGTGTACGGCACCGACGTGGAGCGCGCCCGCGGCGTCGCGGCGCGGCTCCGCACCGGGACGGTCAGCGTGAACGGCGGCGTCTGGTACGGCGCCGACGTCCCGTTCGGCGGCTACAAGCAGTCGGGCATCGGCCGCGAGATGGGCGCGGCCGGCTTCGAGGAGTACCTGGAGATCAAGTCGATCGCGGAGGGTGTTCAGTGAACGAGGGGTTCGAGGGGAAGGTCGCGGTCGTGACCGGGGCCGCGCAGGGCATCGGCGCGGCCTACGCGCGGGCGCTGGCGGACGCGGGCGCGTCGGTGGTGGTGGCGGACGTCGACGAGACGGGCCGCGAGGTCGCCGAGGAGGTCAAGGGCCTGTTCGTGCGCACCGACGTGTCCGACCCCGAGTCGGTGGAGGCGATGGCGCGGGCCGCCGTGGACGCCTTCGGCGGCATCGACCACCTGGTCAACAACGCGGCCATCTTCGGCGGCATGAAGCTGGACTTCCTGTTCACCGTCGACTGGGACTACTACCGGAAGTTCATGGCGGTCAACATGGACGGCGCGCTGCTGTGCGCGCGGGCCTGCTACCCGCACATGCGGGCGCGCGGCGGCGGCTCGATCGTCAACCAGTCGTCCACGGCGGCGTGGCAGTACTCCGGCTTCTACGGCCTCGCCAAGGTCGCGGTCAACGGGATCACCCAGCAGCTCGCGCACGAGCTGGGCAGCATGAACATCCGCGTGAACGCGATCGCGCCCGGCCCGATCGACACCCCCGGCAACCGCAGGGCGGTACCCGACGGGATGTCGGAGAAGATCGTCCGGGACAAGATGGCGATCAAGCGGATGGGCACCCCCGAGGACCTCGTGGGCGCCTGCCTGTTCCTGCTGTCGGACGCGGCCGGCTGGATCACCGGGCAGATCGTGAACGTCGACGGCGGCGAGGTGTTCCGCGCATGACGGTCGGGTTCGTCGGGCTCGGCCAGATGGGCGCGCCGATGGCGCGGCATCTGGTCGAGCGCGGGCTGGTCGTGTACGACGTGTCGGCGGACGCGACCCGGCCGCTGGTCGAGGCGGGCGCGCGGGCTGCGGGCAGCGTCGCCGAGGTCGCCCGGAACGCCGACCTGATCTCGGTGATGGTGCGGGACGACGCGCAGGTCCGCGAGGTCGGCGCGGAGATCCTGGCGTCGGCGCGCGCGGGCAGCGTGCTGGCGATCCACTCCACGATCGGCGCCCGTACCGCGGAGGAGCTGGCCGGGCGCGCCGGACCGTACGGCATCGAGGTGGTGGACGCGCCGGTCAGCGGCGGGTTCATGGGCGCGAGCGCCGGGACGCTGGCGGTCATGGTCGGCGGCACGGACGCGGCGTTCGAGAAGTGCCGCGAGCCGTTCGGGACGTGGGCGGAACTGGTCCTGCACATGGGCCCGGTCGGCTCCGGCACCCGCACGAAGCTGGCCCGCAACCTGCTGCACTTCGTGGCGTTCACGGCGGCGGCCGAGGCGCAGCGGCTGGCGGAGGCGTCCGGGGTGTCGCTGCGCAAGCTGGGCCGGGTCGTCCGGCACACCGACGCGATCACCGGCGGGCCCGGCTCCATCATGCTGCGCGGCACCACCGCGCCGATGGAACCGGACGACGAGCTGTACGGGATCCTCGCCAACGTGCGCGGCCTCGGCGAGAAGGACCTGTCGCTGGCGATCGAGCTGGCCGAGGAGCTGGGGGTGGACGCGCCGTTCGCGCGGCTGGCCCTGGACCGGTTCGCCGCGGGCCTCGGCCTCCCCGCCGGGGACACCGACGAGAAGGGAAGCTGAGCGTGGACGAGCGGCGGCGGCGCGGCCTGGACATGATGGGCGAGGTGTACGGCTGGGAGGTCGGCGACGGGCACGGCGACTTCTTCGCCCTCACCGCCGACCACCTGTTCGGCGAGATCTGGACGCGGCCCGGCCTGAGCCTGCGGGACCGGCGGCTCCTGCTCATCGGGATGCTGGCCGGGCAGGGCCTCAACGACGTCCTGGACATCCAGATCCCGGCCGCGCTCGCCAACGGCGAGGTGTCCGCGGACGAGCTGCGCGAGATCGGGATCTTCCTGCTGCACTACGTGGGCTGGCCGCTGGGCTCCAAGCTCTGCGTGCAGATCGACACGCTGATCGCCAAGCACGAGAAGGCGCAGCGCAAGAAGGCGCAGAAGGAGAACGGGGAGGAAGGGAGCGAGGGCAAGGGTTAGGACGCGTGCCAGGTGAGGGCCACCTGGTGCTCCCGGAAGCCCATCGACCGGTACAGCGCGGCCGCCTCGGCGGGGGCGTGCAGGTCGACCCGGGTGACGCCGCGGTTCCCGAACCAGGCCAGCAGCTCCTGCATGATCATGCGGGCGTAGCCGCGGCCCCGGTAGGCCGGGTCGGTGACCATGCCGAGCACGTACCCGGCCAGCGCGCCGCCCTGGTACGGGCCCGGCAGCCGGTACTCGAGGACGCCGAGTCCGCAGGCCGCCAGCCCGCCCTCGTCGCCGTCCACGACGAAGACGCCGAGGGAGTCGCCGAGCCGTTCCTTGACGTCGCGGGCGAACTCCTCGCGCCAGTCCCCGCCGACGGCGGGCTCGGTCGTCGTCGTGGTCGCCGTGTTTTCCAGGGCGCGCCGGAAGAGCAGCTCGCGCAGGCGCGTGAGCTCGGGGATGTCGGCGGCGCCGGCCGGGCGAACGATCACAGTGCCACCCTAGGCGACCGTGCCCGTCCGGCGCTGCCCCTGGTGGCACGCGTTTCGGCGCGCGCCGTTCCGGCTCACGTCGGGCCCGTCATCAGCAGCGGGCCGGCGACGCCGAAGCGGGCGACGCCCTGCCGGGTGAGGTTGACCCGCAGGTCGATCCAGCCCGCCCGCCCCTCGGTGCGGCAGTCGGCCGCGCCGCTCTCCGGGAAGTGCAGGTCGCCCGCCGACAGCTTGGCGCCGCGGACGTGCACGGGCAGCAGGATGCGCGCGCCCGGGCCGAGCGGCGCGATGCCGCAGCCGCCGACGTCGCGGCCGCGCGCGCGGGTGACGATCGACTCCGCCGCGACCCGCGGGTACGCGGGATGGCCGGGCTCGATCCGGCCGAGCCGCGCCCCCGCCGCGGGCCGTCCGTGCGGGGGACGGAGGGAGCCGGCGGCGGGCGCGCAGCCGATGACGCCCGGGTGGCCGTACGGGGCGTACACGCCGTCCGAGCGCCCCATGCCGACCACGTCGACCACGATCACGTCTCCGGGCTCGGCGCCGACCACGGCCAGCGGCCCGCACAGCACCGGCTCCTCCCCCGGCCGGGCGCGCTCGCACTCCAGCCGCACCGAGCCGCCGGTGATGACCTCGGCGACGGGCGGGATGTCCGGATGCCAGCGGTCGTGGCCGGGGACCGCGCGGGTGGCCGGGACGTCGGGATGCCAGTGTTCCGTGTCGGCGAGCACGGGCGGGACGGCGGCGAGCGTGGGCGCCAAGGCGGGTCCTTCCGGGAACGATCGGCTGCTGACAAGGATGATCTTGCGTGGGGGCTGTTTCACACCGGTTTCCGAGCGCTGACGAACGGGTTAGGACCGGATCACCGGAATCGCGGGAACCTTTCGCGGCGCCCGGGCATCCAAGGCCCATGCGTGCCCGATGGGCGACGGCGGCGGCGCCGCTGGCCGTCCTCCTCACGGCCTGCTCCGGCGAGCCGGTGTCCGCACCGGATCCGGAGCCGCCGCCCATGCGCCTGGTCGCGTACGACGGCTGCGCCGACCTGCTGGCGGGCCTGCGCGCCGCCGCCGAACGCAGGGCCGGCCCGTACGGCCTCGGCGGGCACCGCCCGCTGCCCGGCGCCGTCCCGGACGCGGGGAACGGGCAGGAGCGCGCGCTCTCCGCTGACCGGGCGCCGGGCCCCGCCGCGGCGGAGAAGGCGCCCGAGCACTCGCGGACGAACGCGCACGAGGCGGGCGCCGACGAGCCCGACCTGGTGAAGACCGACGGGCGCCGCATCGTCGCGCTGGCCAAGGGGCGGCTGCACGTCATCGACGCGGCCTCCCGCGAGCTGGTGCACAGCCTCGACCTCGCCGGGCAGCCCGGCGAGAAGCGGCTCCTGCTCAGCGGCGACCGCGCGCTCGTCCTTTCGCAGGGCGGGCCGCTGCCGGAACCGGGCCTCACCGCGAGGAGCAAGCCCGTGCTCCCTTCGCGCCGGACCGAGCTGACGCTGGTCGACCTGGCCGCCGAACCGAAGGTCGTCGGCACGCTGACCACGTCCGCCGGCTACCTCGACGCCCGGCAGTCCGGCTCGATCGCCCGCGTCGTGGTCACCTCCCCGCCCCGCATCGACTTCCCCATGCCGCCCGAGGGACCGGACTCCGAGCGGCTCGCGGCCGAGCGCAACCGGAAGATCGTCCGGTCGGCGCCGCTCGACGCCTGGCTCCCGTCCTTCGAGGTCCGGAACGGGACCGCCCCGGCGAGGTCGTACCGGACGCCGTGCGAGCAGGTGAGCAGGCCCGCCTCGTACACCGGCACCACCATGCTGTCGGTGCTCACCCTCGACCTGGCCAAGGGGCTCGGCGACCCGGCCGCGGTCAGCGTCGCCGCGGACGGCCAGACCGTCTACGGCACGGGCCCCAGCCTGTACGTCACCGGCCACCGGCCCGGCGGGCCCGGCGGGCCGGTGTCGAGCACGGACGTGCACAGGTTCGCGACGGCGGGCCCGGGACGTCCCCGGTACGAGGCGTCCGGATCGGTGCCCGGCCTGCTCCTCAACCAGTACTCGCTGTCCGAGCACGGCGGGAACCTCCGCGTCGCCACCACGTCCTCGGACGGCACCGCGGAGGCGCGGTCCTCGCACAGCGGCGTGTACGTGCTGGCCCGGCGCGGCCCCCGGCTCGACCGGATCGGCGGCGTGGACGGGCTCGGCAAGGGCGAGCGCGTCTACTCGGTGCGCTTCATCGGCCCGACCGGGTACGTGGTGACGTTCCGGCAGGTCGATCCGCTGTACGTGGTCGACCTGCGCGATCCGCGGCGGCCGCGGGTGACCGGCGAACTCAAGATCAACGGCTATTCGGCGTACCTGCACCCCACCGCCGACGGCCGGCTCATCGGGGTCGGGCAGGACGCCGACGGCCAGGGCCGCACGAAGGGCACGCAGGTGTCGCTCTTCGACGTCGCCGGCGCCCCGAGGCGGGTCGGGTCGTTCCGGCTGCCGGGCTCCAGCGCGGCGGCCGAGTTCGACCCGCACGCCTTCCTCCACTGGCCGAAGACGGGCCTGACGGTCGTCCCCGTCACCCGCCGGGCGGGTACGGGCGACGCCCTCGTGCTCCGGGTGGACGGCACGGGCGTCCACCAGGTCGGCGCGATCGAGCATCCGGACGGCGGCCTCACCGGCGGGATCCGGCGCTCGCTGATCGTCGGCGACACCCTGTGGACGCTGTCGGACGGCGGCGCGCGGGCCGATGACGCCGCGACGCTGGCCGACCGCGGCGGGGTGGAGTTCTGACATGGTCGCCACCTGACCCGGCGCGGTCCCCGGCCCGTGGGGGTGCCGGGGACCGGGCCGAGCACGGCACGAGTCCGGGGCAGGCCGGGGGCCGGGACGGCTAGCGGAGGCCCGTCGGGCGCTGGAGCGCGGTCTGGATGAGCCGGTCGACCAGCGCCGGGTAGTCCACGCCGCTCGCGGCCCACATCTGCGGGAACGCCGACGCCGGGGTGAAGCCCGGCATGGTGTTGATCTCGTTCAGGATCCACCGGCCGTCGGGCGTGTGGAAGAAGTCGACGCGGGCCAGGCCCTCGCAGTCCAGCGCATCGAACGCCTGCGCCGCCAGCCGCTGGACCTCCTCGATCGCGGCCGGGTCGAGGCTCGGCGGGATGTCCAGCCGCAGCGAGCTGTCGAGGTACTTGGTCTCGAAGTCGTAGAACCCCTGGTCGCCGCTGATCACGACCTCGGCGGGCAGGCTGGCCTCGGGCGGGCCGTCGTCCAGGCCCTGCAGCACGCCGCACTCGATCTCGCGGCCCTCGATCGCCGCCTCGACGATCACCTTGGGGTCGTGCTCGCGGGCGGCCTCGACCGCGGCCTCCAGGTCCTCCTCGCGGACGACCCGGGTGATGCCCATGCTGGAGCCGGCGCGGGCGGGCTTGACGAACACCGGCCGGCCCAGCTCCTTGATCTCGTCGATCTTGCGCTTGCGCTCGCGCCGCCACTCCCGGTCGCCGACCAGGACGTACGGGCCGACCGGCAGCCCGCGCGACTGCCAGACCAGCTTCATGAAGCCCTTGTCCATGCCGACCGCGCTGGCCAGCACGCCCGCGCCGACGTAGCGGACCCCGGCCAGATCGAGCATGCCCTGGATGGTGCCGTCCTCGCCGTACGGGCCGTGCAGCAGCGGC
Source organism: Actinomadura sp. 21ATH (assembly GCF_041951345.1). NCBI lineage: Bacteria > Bacillati > Actinomycetota > Actinomycetes > Streptosporangiales > Thermomonosporaceae > Actinomadura > Actinomadura sp. 21ATH. Next base: position 246,968 of record NZ_JBGNUR010000007.1, read on the forward strand.
AGCACCACGTCGACCTCGCCGAGCGTCCGGGGCACCCGCCCCGGCTCGACGACCATCAGGCCGCGGCTGTCGGGGTCGAACGGCAGCGCGAGGGCCTCGCCCTCCCCGGTCACCTCGGGCAGCCGGCCGTCCTCGATCGCCAGCCGCAGGTCGGCCGGGGCCAGCACCCAGCGGCCGTCGCGGGCGATCCCGACGGGCACCACCTCGTAGCGGTCCCGGTCGATCGCCGCCATGACCGCGCCCGCGGTCACGCACGAGATGGCGTGCTCGGAGCTGCGCCCGCCGAACACCACGGCCACTCGGATCTTGGATGAAGGCGCCATGACGCCCGACCCTACCGGTGCCCAGCCGGTATCGGCCACGAGCGCCCCGCCTGCGGCTCACATGCCATAGCGCTCGGCCTTCGGCGCACGGGAGATCAGCGCCAGCGCGGCGTCCCTGAGCGGCACGCCGCCGTACAGCACCGACACCACCGCCTCGGTGATCGGCATCTCCACGTTGTGCTTGCGGGCCAGCTCCAGCACCGGCGTGCACGACTTGACGCCCTCGGCGGTCTGCTTGGTCACCGCGATCACCTCGTCCAGCGTCATGCCGCGGCCGAGGTTCTCGCCGAACGTGCGGTTGCGCGACAGCGGCGAGCTGCACGTCCCGACCAGGTCGCCCATCCCGGCGAGCCCGGCGAAGGTGTGCTCGTCGGCGCCCAGCGCGGCGCCCAGCCGGGTGATCTCCGCCAGCCCGCGGGTCATCAGCACCGCCTGGGTGCTGTCGCCGAAGCCCAGCCCGACCGCCATCCCGACGCACAGCGCGACGATGTTCTTGACCGCGCCGCCCAGCTCGCAGCCGACCACGTCGGTGCTGGTGTAGACGCGGAAGTACGGCGTCATCGCGGCCGCCTGGAGGCGGCGGGCGGCGTCCTCGTCCGCGCAGCCGGCCACCGCGGCGCCGGGCTGCCCGGCGACGATCTCGCGGGCCAGGTTGGGGCCGCTGAAGACCGCCACCCGCTCGGCGGGCACGTCCGCGACCTCGCCGATGACCTCCGACATCCGGCGGGACGTGCCGAGCTCGATCCCCTTCATCAGGCTGACCAGCACCGACTCGGGCGGCAGCAGCGGCACCCAGGCGGCGAGGTTCTCCCGGAGCGTCTGTGCGGGCACGGCCAGCGCCACGAAGTCGGCGCCGGCGAGCGCCTCGGCCGCGTCGGTGGTGGCGCGCAGGCTCGCCGGCAGCTCGACGCCGGGCAGGTAGTCGGGGTTCTCGTGCCGCTCGTTCACCGCCCGGACCGGGCCGGGCCGGCGGCCCCAGAGCGTGACCTCGCCCCCGGCGTCGCACAGCAGCTTGGCGAACGTGGTCCCCCACGAACCCGCGCCCATGACGGCCGTCCGCGCCGGCCGGGATGCCAGGCTCACAGCGCCTCCCCTCCACTTCCCGCCGTCCCGCGGCGCTGCTCGAGAACCCGGTGGTGGTCGTACAGCTCCTCGGGCGGCGTCTCGCCGCGCAGCTCCCCGAGCAGCCCGGCGATCGCACGCATGATCTCGTCGGTCGCCTCGCGCAGGGTCTCCTTGCTGAGGGGCCTGCCCTCGAACCGCGACAGGTCCACCGGCGGACCGGCGATCACCCGCATCCGCTTGCGCGGGAACGGATGGAAGCCCTTCTTCAAACTACCCGCAAGCCCGCGCTGCTCGGCCTTCTTGTACGGCAGCAGCTCGTGCGCGCCCCAGCTCGCCACCGGAACGACCTTGGCGCCGGTGGTCAGCGCCATCCGCGCCGCGCCGGTCTGCCCGGTCATCGGCCACAGTTCCGGATCGCGGGTGCAACTGCCCTCCGGGTAGAACATCAGGCACTGGCCGTTGCGCAGCGCCTCGGCGGCGTCCTCCAGCGCGAGCGCCGCGTCCGCCCGGTCCCGGTAGACCGGGATCTGGCCGGTGCCGCGCAGCACCGCCCGGATGAACCGCACGTCGAACAGCGTGGACTTCGCCAGGTAGACCGGGTAGCGGCCCGACTCGTACACGAAGTGGGCCAGCGCGAGGGGGTCGGCCTCGGAGATGTGGTTGGCGGCGATGATGATCCCGCCTTCCCTGGGCACGTTCTCGTGCCCCCTCCAGTCCCTTTTCAGCAGCCCGCGGAGCAGGGGGCGAAGGATGACGATGGTGAACCTCCGCCAGGCAGGCGAATACGCGTGGCTCATGCCCATCCCTCCTCGGTCGGGCCCACGTGTGCGTGGGGCGTCCTCAAGTGTCGTGCTCGACTGCGCATAGTGTCGAGTCGCCATGTCTACAGCAGAGCGCAGTTCTACAGCAGAGCGCGGCGGGCCTCGTCCCCAGTGGTCGCTCGTCGTCCCGGTCAAGGTCCTGGCCAGGGCGAAGTCCCGGCTGGCGGCCGCCGCCGGCCCGCACCGCGCGGCGCTGGCCCTGGCGGTCGCGGCCGACACGGTGGCCGCGGCGCTGCGCTGCGACCGGGTCCGGCATGTGATCGTTGTCACCGACGACCCCGTGCCGGCCGCCGAGCTGGGGGCGCTGGGGGCGCGGATCGTCCCCGACGAGCCGGACGCGGGGCTGAACCCGGCCCTGGTGTACGGGGCGCGCCGGGCCCGCGAGGCCGACCCCGCGACGGGGATCGGCGCGATCTCCGCGGACCTGCCGGCGCTGCGCCCCGGCGAGCTGGCCCGGGTGCTGGACGAGGCGGCGCGCGCGCCCGAATCGTTCGTGCCGGACGCCGCCGGGGTGGGGACCACGCTGTACGCGACGCGGCCGGGCGTCCCGTTCGCGCCCGCGTTCGGCGGGGACTCGCGGGCCGCGCACCGGGCGCGCGGGGCGCGGGAGCTGCGGCCGGCCGGCATCGACAGCGTGCGCCGCGACGTGGACACCCTGGACGATCTGCGCGCCGCGCTGGAGCTGGGCACCGGCCCGCGGACGGCCGCGGTCGCCGGGCTGCTGCCCGCGCTGCGCACCTCGGCGTGAGGCCGCGCCGCCGGTCTCCGCCCGGCTAGGCTGGCCGGCATGCAGGGGACGGTGCGCACCTACGACGCGGAGACCCGTTCGGGCAGCGTCCTGCTCGACGACGGGACCGAGCTGCCCTTCGACGCGGCGGCGTTCGCCGCGGGCGGGCTGCGGCTGCTGCGCTTCGGCCAGCGCGTCAACCTGGCCGTGCGCGAGGACGACGGGCGGATCGCCGCGATCACCCTGTCGACGTTCCCGCTCCCCGAGTGACCGCGGAGGCCGCCCGGGCGGGTCCCGGCATCCGCGCTCCGGCATACGCGCTCCCGGCATACGCAAGCGCCCGGAGCCGCGCGATGCGGCCCCGGGCGCTGACGAGGGCGTTACTTCTTGCCCGCCACGAGGTTCTTGAAGTCCGCGCCCGCCTTGAACTTGGGCACGGACGTCGCGGGAACGTCGATGGTCTTGCCCGTTGCGGGGTTCCGGGCCGTACGGGCAGGCCGGTCGGCCTTCTCGAACGAACCGAACCCCGTGATCGCGACCTTGTCGCCCTTGGCGACGGCGGTCTGGATCGTCTCCAGGATCGCGTCGACGGCCTCGGCTGCGGCCTTCTTGCTGCCCAGCCGGTCAGAGATGGCGTCGACCAGCTCACGCTTGTTCATGGGTTACTCCTCTAGTTCCCCCCTTGCCCGAACGAAACTAAGGGACCCATAGCACCGACACAATCACCTGCAAGCAATAGTTGCCGTGTCGCAGGCGTTTTGTTCGGTCTCGCCCCCGTCTCGCCAGGCGCCGGACCGGATCCGGCCACTGCGCACGCTAGCGGCCTTCCGGCGCCCTGCGGAAATCGGCGAGGAATGTTTCCAGCCTGCGGGAGGCCAGCGCGGGGTCGCGTTTGGCCAGATCGGTGATCGCCAGGAGCTGCCGGATCAGCCGCCGCCGGGGCTCCGGCGGCAGCGGAGCCACCAGCCGGTGGGCGACCTTCAGCTGCTCCGCCAGCCACGCCAGCGCCGGATCGTCGTACTGGGGTCCGGTCCACGGGACCGTGCTCAATGCAACCCTCCAAAAAAGCGTCGAGCGTGTCTCCGCACTACAGGAATTGTCCTCTGTGCGGAGACACGCTCGTGCGGGCGGGGGTGCTACCGGTCCGCGGTGACCGGCATCCAGGGCGCGCGGTCCTGCTCGTACGCGGCGATGTCGTCGGCGTACCGGAGGGTCAGGCCGATGTCGTCCAGGCCCTCCATGAGCCGCCAGCGCGTGTAGTCGTCGATCTCGAACGGCGCCGTGATGTCGCCGGCCCGCACTTCGCGGGCCGCCAGGTCGACGGTGATCTCGGCGGCCGGGTCGGCCTCGGCGCGGGCCTGCAGCGCCTCGACGGTCTCGCCCGGCAGGATCACCGGCAGCAGCCCCATCTTGGTGGAGTTGTTGCGGAAGATGTCGCCGAACCGCGGGGCGATGATGGCCTTGAAGCCGTACTGCTGGAGCGCCCAGACGGCGTGCTCGCGGGACGAGCCGGTGCCGAAGTCGGGCCCGGCGACCAGGATGCTCGCGCCCGCGTACTCGGGCTTGTTGAGCACGAACTCCGGGTCCTCGCGCCAGGCCGAGAACAGCCCCTTGTCGAAGCCGGTGCGGCTGACCTGCTTGAGCCAGACGGCCGGGATGATCTGGTCGGTGTCGACGTTGCTGCGGCGCAGCGGCACGCCGCGGCCGGTGTGGCTGGTGAACGCTTCCATGGTCGTGGAATCCCTCAGAGGTCGGCGGGCGCGGTCAGGGTGCCGGTCACGGCGGTGGCGGCGGCGACGGCGGGCGACACCAGGTGGGTGCGGCCGCCGGGGCCCTGCCGGCCCTCGAAGTTGCGGTTGGACGTCGAGGCGCTGCGCTCGCCGGGCGTGAGCTTGTCGGGGTTCATCGCCAGGCACATCGAGCAGCCGGCCTCGCGCCACTCGGCGCCGGACGCGGAGATGATCTCGTGCAGCCCCTCGGCCTCGGCCTGCTTCTTGACCTTCATCGAGCCGGGGACGACCAGCATCCGGACGCCGTCGGCGACCTTGCGGCCGTCCAGGATCCCGGCGACGGCGCGCAGGTCCTCGATGCGGCCGTTGGTGCAGGACCCGACGAAGACGGTGTCGACCCTGATGTCGCGCAGCGGGGTGCCGGCGGCCAGGTCCATGTACTCCAGCGCCCGCTCGGCCGCCTGCCGGTCGACCGGGTCGGCGAACGAGGCGGGGTCGGGCACGGACTCGCCCAGCGGCAGGCCCTGCCCGGGGTTGGTGCCCCAGGTGACGAACGGCGTCAGCTCGGCCGCGTCGATCACGACCTCCTTGTCGAAGACCGCGTCGTCGTCGGTGCGCAGCGACTTCCAGTACTCGACGGCGCGGTCCCAGTCCTCGCCCTGCGGGGCGTTCGGGCGGCCCTTGAGGTACTCGAACGTGGTCTCGTCCGGGGCGATCATCCCGGCCCGGGCGCCGGCCTCGATGGACATGTTGCAGACCGTCATCCGGCCCTCCATCGACAGCGACCTGATCGCCTCGCCGCGGTACTCGATGATGTGGCCCTGGCCGCCGCCGGTGCCGATCCGCGCGATGATCGCCAGGATCAGGTCCTTGGCGGTGACGCCCTCGGGCAGCGCGCCGTTCACGGTCACGGCCATCATCTTGGGCTTGACCTGCGGCAGCGTCTGGGTGGCCAGGACGTGCTCGACCTCGCTGGTGCCGATACCGTGGGCCAGCGCGCCGAACGCGCCGTGCGTGGAGGTGTGCGAGTCGCCGCACACCACGGTCATGCCCGGCTGCGTCAGCCCCAGCTGCGGGCCGATGACGTGCACGATGCCCTGGCCGTCGTCGCCCATCGGATGCAGCCGGATGCCGAAGTCGGCGCAGTTCTTGCGCAGCGTCTCGACCTGGGTGCGCGACACCGGGTCGGCGATCGGCTTGAGCAGGTCGGTGGTCGGGACGTTGTGGTCCTCGGTGGCGATCGTCAGCTCGGGGCGGCGGACCTTGCGGCCGTTCATCCGCAGCCCGTCGAACGCCTGCGGGCTGGTGACCTCGTGGACCAGGTGCAGGTCGATGTAGAGGAGGTCCGGTTCGCCCTCGGCACGTCGTACGACGTGCGCGTCGTACACCTTCTCGGCCAGTGTGCGGCCCATCGCTCCCACCTCGTCTGCTTGAGATCTGTACTGAGATCTGTCGTTCGGGATGTGTTCGTCCCCGGCGCCCTGGCTCGCCGGGGCTCCGTGGTCTCGGTCACCTCGGCTTGCATCTCAATCTGCGAGACGACAATATCAAGGCATGGACAACTCTAGCGGAGTCGGCGTACTTGACAAAGCCGTTCTCGTTCTGAACGCGCTGGAGGCCGGTCCGGCCTCGCTCGCGCAGCTCGTCCAGAGCACCGGGCTGGCCCGGCCGACCGCCCACCGGCTCGCCGTCGCGCTGGAGCACCACCGCCTCGTCCACCGCGACGGCCAGGGCCGGTTCGTCCTCGGCCCACGGCTGGCCGAGCTGGCCGTGGCGGCCGGCGAGGACCGGCTGCTCGCCATCGCGCAGCCCGTCCTGGCACAGCTGCGCGATCTCACGGGCGAGAGCGCCTCGCTGTTCCGCCGCCAGGGCGACGTGCGGGTCTGCGTGGCCGCCGCCGAGCGCAGCAGCGGCCTGCGCGACACGATCCCGGTCGGGGCGGCGCTGCCGATGACCGCCGGGTCGGCCGCGCAGATCCTGCTGGCCTGGGAGGAGCCCGACCGGCTGCACCGGGGCCTGCGCGGCGCCAAGTTCGAGGCCACGACGCTCTCGTCCGTCCGGCGGCGCGGCTGGGCACAGAGCGTGGGCGAGCGTGAGCAGGGAGTAGGATCGGTCTCGGCGCCGGTCCGCGGCGCCGGCGGCCGGGTGATCGCGGCGGTCTCGGTCTCCGGCCCGCTCGAACGGCTGTCCCGCTCGCCCGGCCGGATGCACGCCGGGCCGGTGATGGCCGCCGCCGAGAAGATCTCAGATTCGATGCGCCGCACCACCGTCCGTTGAGAGGATCCGCTAGAACCCCCTTTGGATAGTCCAGGTACCGAGCACCGGAATGGCGCTAGGAATGTCCCCTAAGGGGGTGCTCGGGCATGCAGATTTCGGAACTGAGCGACCGCAGCGGGCTCACCGTTCAGACGATCAAGTTCTACATCCGCGAGGAGCTGCTGCCCAGGGGCACGGCCGCGGGGGCCACGCGGGCCGAGTACGGCGCGGGGCATCTGGAGCGGCTGCGGCTCATCCGCGCGCTGCGGGAGGTCGGCGACCTTCCGGTCGCCGCGATCCGGCGGATCCTGGCGGCGATGGAGAACGACGGCGTGGGACTGCACGAGCTGTTCGGCACCACCCAGCACGCCATCGGGCCGCACGTGGCGGTGCCCGACGACCCGCACTGGCGGGCCGCGCGGCAGGACGTGGACGCGCTCGTCCGGGAGCTCGGCTGGCAGGTCGGCCAGCGCGCCCCGGCCCGCGACCTGCTCGCCCGCGCGTTCGTGGCGCTCCGCCGGCTCGGCTTCCCGATCACCCTGACCGACCTGCGGCCGTACGTGCGGGCGGCCGCCGACATGGCCGAGCACGAGATCGGGCGGATCGTCCGCGACGGCCCGCGGGCGCGTTCCGTGCAGGCGATGCTCGTCTCCACCGTCCTGTACGAGCAGGTGCTCACCGCCCTGCACCGGCTGGCCCAGGAGGACGCCGCCGCGAGGCACTTTGATGAGAATTAAGAATTTCACCCGGATTAGTCGGAATTGGGTCGCATAAAATATCGGCGATGACCGAAACCCGATGGACCGCACGGCTGCTCAGCGAGGGCGAGGATCCCGATCCCCGATTCACCCTCGCCAACGAGCGCACTTTCCTCGCCTGGATCCGTACCGCGCTCGCCGTGATCGCCGGCGGCATCGGGCTGGCGGTGGCGGGCGACGCGCTCGCCGCCCCGCTCCGCAACGGCCTGGCGATCACGTTCTCCGCCACCGGCGCGCTGATCGCCGCGCTGGCGTTCCGCCGGTGGCTGCGCACCGAGCGCGCCCTGCGCCGCGGCCAGACGCTGCCGCCGCCCCGGCTCGCCCCGCTCATGTCGTACGGGCTGGCCGTCGCCGCCGTCGTGCTGCTGGTGGCCGTGCTGGCCACCCGATGAGGCTCTGGGACCCCGGCGCCCAGCCCGAGCGGACCGCGCTGGCCTGGTCGCGCACCACCCTCTCGCTGATCGTCGCGGGGCTGTTCTGCGTCCGCTTCGCCCCCACGGCCCCCAGCGCCGCGCTGGCCGCCGCGGCCGTCTGCGGCGCCGTCTCCCTCCAGCTCCGGCGCACCCAGAAGCAGCACCGCAGGCGCACCACCGCCCCGCCCGCCGTGGACCCCGCCTCGATCGCCCTGGCCACGGCCGTCACCGTCCTGCTGGGCCTCACCGGCCTGCTCCTCGCCCTGGCCTGAGACCCTGGGGCCATGTTCGTCAGCCTTACCACCGACTTCGGCCACGCGTACACGGCGATCTGCGCCGGCGTGATCCACCGGATCGCCCCCGGCGCCACCGTCCTGGTCCTGAGCGACGAGGTCACCCCGTACGCGATCGTCGAGGGCGCGCTGCTGCTGCGGCAGTCCCTCCCCTACCTGCCCGTGGGCGTCCACGTGGCCGTCGTCGACCCCGGCGTCGGCACGCCGCGCCGGCCCGTCGCGGTCCGCACCGGGCGCGGCGACACCCTCGTCGGCCCCGACAACGGCCTGCTCGTGCCCGCCGCCGAACGGCTCGGCGGCCTGGAACGGGCGCACGTCCTGGCGAACCCCGCGTACCGGCTGCCCGAGGTCTCGGCGAGCTTCCACGGCCGCGACATCTTCTCCCCCGCCGCCGCCCACCTCGCCGCGGGCGCCGGCATCGCCGACCTCGGCCCCAGGGCGGAGGAGCTGGAACGCCCCGGCATCCCGGCCCCCGAGATCGGCGACGGCGAACTCCGCACGGCGGTCCTCTACACCGACCGCTTCGGCAGCCTGATCCTCTCCGCGACGCCCGGCGACCTCCAGCGGGCCCTCGGCCCGGTGGCGCCCGGCACGCCCCTGGCCGCCACCGAGACGATCCCCTTCGTCACCACCTACGGCGACGTCCCCGCCGGAGCCCCGCTCATCTGGGCGGACTCCTCGGGACAGCTCGGCCTGGCGGTCAACCGGGGCTCCGCCGCCGACCGCTACGGCCTGGCCGCCGGCGCCGCCCTCACCCTCCGCCGGGCAGACTGATCACATGGATCTCGACGTCGTCGCCTGGGTGCACGTCACCCGGGACCGGATGCTCGCCGTACGCTCCCGCGGCCGCGACCTGCTCTACCTCCCCGGCGGCAAGCGCGAGCCCGGCGAGGACGACTGGTCGGCGCTGTCCCGCGAGGTGCGCGAGGAACTGGCCCTCGAACTCGACCGCGGCTCGTTCCGCGAACTCGGCGTCGTCCGCGCCGCGGCCCACGACCAGCCCGCCCACACCCACGTCCGGATGGCCTGCTTCACCGCCGCGTACGCGGGCGAGATCAGGGCCGCCGGCGAGGTGGACGAGTTCCGCTACGTCGGCTCGCCCGACCGCGCCCTGCTGGCCCCCGCCGCCCGGGCCGCCCTGGACCTCGCCGCCGCCAAGGGCCTGCTCTCCTGAGACTTCCTCACTTGTCCCCCTTTTCACATCGAGGGTTCAATGTGATGATGCTCGGACCATGAACTTGACAGAGCAGGAACTGAGCGCGCTCAGCGGCAGCGGCTTCCACGTCGAGGACATCCCCTCCGAGGAGGTCGACCGGCTGGAGGCGCTCTACGGCCCCCTGGCCGGCAGCGTCCGGGAGCTGATGGACGCCGTCATCCGCACCCAGGTCGACGACGCGACGATCGAGCGGGCCCGCGCCGAGATCGACGCCGTCACCGCCCGCCTGAGGGAACGGCAGACCGACGGCCCGTTCGGCATCAGGTTCAACCGGTCGGGCCGCAGCTGGTCCTGGGGGAACGCGGTCATCGGGCTCCGCAACGCCATCGCGCCGCCGCTGGTGATCGAGCACACCCCGGCCGGGGCCCGCGCCGAGTTCGAACTCGGCGCCGCCTACGAGGGCCCGCCCGGCAACGTCCACGGCGGCGTCCTCGCCATGATCCTCGACCACCTCATGGGCGAGACCGCCAGCCAGGGCGGCCGCCCGACCGCCACCGGCACGCTGACGCTCCGCTACCTGCGGGGAACGCCGCTGGGCCCCCTCCGGGCGGAGGGCCGCGTCGACCGCGTCGACGGCCTGAAGAGCTACGTGACCGCCTCCATCGCCGACGCCGAGGGCCCCACCGTCGAGGCCGAGGGCGTCTTCATCGTCCCCCGCTGGGCCCGCGGCCACTTCTAGGGAGAACCATGCGCCACGGAATCGTCCTGTTCACCAGCGACCGCGGCATCGCGCCCGCCCAGGCCGCCAAGGCGGCCGAGGACGCCGGTTTCGACACCTTCTACGTCCCCGAGCACACCCACATCCCCGTCCGCCGCGACGCCGCCCACCCCGGCACCGGCGACGAGACGCTCCCCGACGACCGCTACACCCGCACCCTCGACCCCTGGGTGTCGCTGGCCACCGCCGCCGCCGTCACCACCCGGATCCGGCTCGCCACCGCGGTCGCCCTCCCCGTCGAGTCCGACCCGATCACGCTGGCGAAGGCGATCGCGACCCTCGACCACCTCTCCGGCGGCCGCGTCACCCTCGGCGCCGGCTTCGGCTGGAACACCGACGAGCTCGCCGACCACCACGTACCGGCCAGGAAGCGCAGGACGGTCCTGCGCGAGTACCTGGAGGCCATGCGCGCCCTCTGGACGCAGGAGGAGGCCGCCTACGACGGCGAGTTCGTGAGCTTCGGCCCCTCCTGGGCCTGGCCGAAGCCCGTCCAGCCGCACGTCCCCGTCCTCATCGGCGCGGGAGCCGGTCCCAAGACCTTCGAGTGGATCTCCGCCAGTGCCGACGGCTGGATGACCACGCCGATCGAGCAGGACGTCCCCGCCAAGGCCGCCGACCTCCACAAGGCATGGGCGGCCGCCGGCCGCACGGGCGCCCCCGACATCGCCCTCCTGGCCACCACCCGTCCCGACCGCGACGAGATCGCCCGCTGGGCGGACGCCGGCGTGACCGACGTCATCTGGGGCCTGCCCGACAAGTCCCCCGACGAGGTGACCGCCTTCATCGGCCGCCTCGCCGGCCGAGTCCGATGACGCTGAGCGCCAAGGGCACCAGACTCAACCGCCGGGGCCTGGAGACCCGGGAGCAGCTGCTCCGGCTCGCCATCCGCTGCCTGGCGGAGGGCGGCCCCGACGCCGTCAGCGCCAACCTGGTCGCCCGCGAGGCGGGCGTCACCTGGGGCACGATCCAGCACCAGTTCGGCGACGCGGACGGCCTGTGGGCGGCGATGCTGGAGTACATCGGCACCAAATGGGAGACGGTCCTCCCCGAGGTCCCCGACGGCGCCTCCCTCGCCGCCCGCGTGGACGCCGTGGTCGAGATGCTCTGGAACGCCCTGGAACGCCCGGCCTCGAAGGCGATCACCAACCTGCGGACCGCGCTCCCCCACCGTCCGGTGGACCTGGCGGCCGCGTTCCCGCGCACGGCGTCCGCCCTGGCCGCCTGGGACGCCGAGTGGTCGGCGACCTGCGACCGGGCGTTCGAGGGCGTCCCGGTGGACAGGACCAAGGTCACCCGCGTCCGCGGCCTGCTCCCCGCGGCCCTGCGCGGCCTGCGCGACGAGCAGAACCTGAGCACCTTCACCGACGTGGACGAGTCCCGCCGCGGCCTCTCGGAGGCCATCACCGCGTACCTGTCCTGACCCGGTGCGCGAACGCCAGAAGGCGGGTCAGGAAAACCTGACCCGCCTTCTTCCTGTACCCCCGAGCGGATTCGAACCGCCGTTACCGCCTTGAGAGGGCGGCGTCCTAGGCCACTAGACGACGGGGGCGTGCAACCGACCTCAGCACGACACCGAGACCAGCCTCAAACGACCTGCGCAACCCCGCGCGTGAAGGCGAAGCCTTCACATCGGGGGTTCCAGGGGGTCGCCCCCCTGGGCAAACACAGCGGGCCCCGGCGAAGTCGCCCACGAGGGCGACGAGCAGGGTGGTCCCGCCACGTACCCCCGAGCGGATTCGAACCGCCGTTACCGCCTTGAGAGGGCGGCGTCCTAGGCCACTAGACGACGGGGGCGTGTCCGGCCGTCAAGCGGCCGGAACAGCTGGGGTACCAGGACTCGAACCTAGACTAACTGAACCAGAATCAGTCGTGCTGCCGATTACACCATACCCCAGTGCGGTAAGCGGGCCCTTCGGATCGGGATCCTCCGGGTCGCTCGCGCCTCGAAGAGAATACAGGACCTTGGGAGTTCGGCCAAAACGATTAGGCGGGGTCGCCGGGCGGGTCCAGGTGGGCGTTGCCCCACTCGACGAGGGGGCGGAGGCGGCGCCAGGAGTCGCGGACGCGGTCGGCGACCTCGCGGGTGTGCATCCACGGGTCGGCGGGCCAGCCCTCGTGGGCGTAGAGGGAGCGGTGCCGCAGCAGGTCGAGGCGGGGGTGGCCGGGGTCGGTGCCGCGCGGGCGGGTCTTGAGCCGGTCGCCGGCGATCTCCAGGCCCTGGGCGCGGAGGCGGTCGACGATGGCCTCCAGTTCCTTGCCGCTGGAGTCGGCGTCGACGGCGGCGCGGTAGCGGCGGAGCCGTTCGGGGTCGGGGGCGAACATGCCGCCGGCGACCATGAGGCCGTCGGCGTCGACCTGGACGTACAGGCCGCCGAGGGCGTGGGCGCCCTGGTGGGTCTTGTACGGGGTCTTGTCGTGGGAGAACCGGACGTCGCGGTACGGGCGGAACAGTTTGGCGGGGCCGAATTCGGCTTCGAGTTCGGCGCACAGTTCGGCCAGGGGCGCGCGGACGCGGCTCTCGTAGGTGGGTTTGTGCGCGGTCCAGTAACTCTTGGAGTTGTCGGCGAGCAGTCCTTCGTAAAAGGCGAAGGTCTCGTCGCTGAAACCCGCGAATGCCATGGTCTCTCCTTGCCGTGCGGCCTCCGTACCAGGGTAGGGAGGCCGCACGGCGGGCGGAGCAGGAGGCACGGAGCCGGAGGCGGCCGGTTCAGTCGCGGGCGACGACGCGGTTGGTGAGGTCGCCGATGCCCTCGACGGTGACGGTGACCTCGTCGCCGATCTCCAGGGGGCCGACTCCGGCGGGGGTGCCGGTCAGGATGACGTCGCCGGGCAGGAGCGTCATGACCTGGCTGACGTACTCGACGAGCGCGGGCACGTCGTGGAGGAGCAGGGACGTGCGGGCGTCCTGCCTGGTCTCCCCGTTCACCGTGGTGGTGATCGCGAGGTCGGCCGGGTCGGCCTCGGTCTCGATCCAGGGGCCGAGCGGGCAGAAGGTGTCGAAGCCCTTGGCCCGGGTCCACTGCCCGTCCCTGCTCTGCAGGTCGCGGGCGGTGACGTCGTTGGCGACGGTGTAGCCGAGGATGACGTCGGCGGCGCGGGCGGCGGGGACCTCGCGGCACATCCGGCCGATGACCACGGCCAGCTCGCCCTCGAAGTCGACCCGCTCGCTGAGCTTCTCGGGGTAGGCGATCGCCTCCCCGGGGCCGATCACCGCGGTGGACGGCTTGCTGAAGATCACCGGCTCGGCCGGCGGCTCGCCGCCCATCTCGCGGGCGTGATCGGCGTAGTTCTTGCCGATCGCGATGACCTTGCTGGGCAGGATCGGGGCGAGCAGCCGCACGTCGGCGAGCGGGAACCGCTGCCCGGTGAACGTCAGCTCCCCGAAGGGGTGGGCCGCGACCGCGGCGATGGTGTTCTCTTCCACCACCCCGAAGGACATGCCCTCGTCGGTGGAGAACCTCGCGATACGCATGGCGTCGAGCCTAGTACGGGTGTCGTTGGTCAGAAGCCGCAGGGCTTGCCGTTGAGCTCGCAGTCCTTCGGGTCGGCCGCGGCGCCCTCGGCGCCGTACTGGACGTCCCAGGTGGCGCCGGGCTGGATCGCGGGGGCGTTCTCCAGGGGCCGGATCTCGACCTTGCCGCCCTTGCGGACGAGCCGCGCGCCCCAGATGTTCTTCACGTTGCCGCCCGGGGCGGTGAAGGTGATCTTCCAGTCCGTCAGCGGCCGGCTCGACCGGTTGGTGATGACGAACCTGCCCTCGTAGTAGCCGGGGTCGCGCTGGACGAGCTGGTAGCTGATGCCCTTGCCCGGGACGACGGGGCCGACGGGGGCGGTGGTGGGCGCCGGTACGGGGGCGCCCGGGGTCTGGGACGGCGCGGGCGCCGCGCCGGGGGCGGTGGCGCCCGGTGAGGCGGCGGGCGTCGGCGTGGCCGTGCCGGTGGGCGTGGCGGGCGGCGCGGAGGACGCCGGCGGGCTGGCGGCGGCGGGGCCCTTGCCGCCGGCGGGGTCGTCCTCGCCGGACAGGACGATGGCGGCGACGATGGCGCCGGCGCCCACGATCAGCATCGCGGCGATGGCGGCGGCGAGGAGGAGCGGCCGCCTGCCCTTGCTCCGGGACGCTCCCGCGGGCGGCACGCCTCCGGTCGGGGACGCGACCGGCGGCTGTCCCGGCGGCGGTCCGCCGGCGGGCGCCGCGGCGGGCGGCGCGGGCTGCGCGAAGCCGGCGGGGAGCGGCGGCGGGGCGCCGGTGGGCGGGGTCGGGGCCTCGGGCCCGGCGGCCGGTGCGGGCGGCGGCGCGGCCCCGGCGGGCGGTGCCGGCTGGTGGGGCGCGGCGGGGGCCGCGGCCTCGGGGGCGGCCGGGGGCGTGAGGGCGGCCATGGGGGCCGCGGCGGCGGCCTGCGGGAGGGAGGGGCGTTCGGCCTCGGGGGCCGGCGGCGCCTCCTGGGCGAACGCGGCGGGCTGCCCGCCGGTGGCCTCCTCGGCGCCGAACTGGGCCGTCCAGGGGCCCTGCTCGGGCACCGCGGGCGGCTGCTCCGGCTCGGCGGCCGGCGCGGGCGCCGGGGGTGCCGGTGGGGGTGCCGGGCTTTCCTTGGCCAGCGCGTACGGCGGCAGCGGTACGGACGTGGTCGACGCGGGCGCGCCGCCGCCGGTCTCGCCGGTGTCGACGGTGAAGTCGGACATGGTGGCGTCCGTCAGCGTGGACGGGCCCGTGGCCGCCTCGACGACGGTGTTCTCCGCCGGGGCGCCGCCGAGGTCGTCGACGGCGGCGTCCTGAAGGGTCAGGTCCGCCGCGGGGCGGTCCACGATCGTCCGCTCGCCGATCTCGTCCGGGGCGTCGTCCCCGGCCGCGGTCTCCTGGACGGTGTCCTCGGGATCGCCCTTGACCGCCGGGATCGCGAACTCGGTGGTCGTCTTGTGGTCCGGGGGGACGTACCCGGGCTCCTCGCCGCTCAACTCGTCACCTTCTCCATCGCGTCGGCCCGTGTGCCGGCCTATGGACTCCGACGATGGCGAGGCCGATCAGGTTCACGCTCCGGGCGGGTTCGCCGTGCGGCGCGGGTCAGCCCGCGCCCGCGGCCTCCAGGCCGCGGCGGGCGGCGGCCCGCTGGTGCCGGTCCAGCATGTCGGTGATCAGGCGGATCGAGTCGGGCCGGGTGGCGTCCACGCCCTCGCTGAGCCAGCGGCTCGCCTCGGCCAGCAGTTCCTCGCCCGAGCCCGCCGCGCGCTCGTCGTCGAGCCGGGTCAGCGCGGAGCTGAGCCGTACCGCGGCGCCGGGCCGGTCGCACTCGGCGGCGTGCCGGAACCACCGGACCGCCTGGTCGAGGTCGCCCTCGCGCTCGTACAGCAGTCCGAGCTCGAACGCGATGTCGGCCCATGCCCCGTCGACGCAGCGCCGAGCGGTCTCGGGGCTCCAGGGTCGGACAGACATGCGCTCACTCCGTGCTCGGGTACATCGGGAACGGCGCGGGACCCCCCGCGCCGCACGGGTTACACATCATGGCGCCCCGGCGACGCACTCGCCACTTGTTTGGGACGCATTCGCCGAATTTCTTCCAGTTAACCGCTTACCTGAGTCATCAGACTCTGTCAGGGGCGCGCCGGCGGCCGCTCCGGGACCGCCGGAGGGGGCTGGATAGGGTCGTCCCAGAACGAGACGACGAGGAGGCCGACGTGTCCGTGGTGAAGATCAACGTGCTGACCGTGCCCGAGCCGATGCGCGAGGAGCTGGAGCGGCGGTTCGCGAAGCGGGCCGGACTGGTCGACGAGGCCGACGGGTTCGAGTACTTCGAGCTGCTGCGCCCGGTGGACGGCACCGACCGGTACCTCGTCTACACCCGGTGGCGCGACGACGCGTCCTTCAAGGCGTGGATGGAGGGCCAGGCGTTCCAGCGCGGGCACTCCCGCTCCATGAAGGACGAGCAGGAGGCCAAGGAGGGCAAGGAGCCGAACAAGGGGCACGGCGGCCCCGCGGCGACCGGCTCCGAGCAGTGGTCGTTCGAGGTGATCGAGAGCACCGGCCCGAAGGACTGAAGCCGGTACGGAACGGGCGGGCGCGCGATCGGCGCGCCCGCCCGTTCCCCGTTCTCAGGCGCCTTCCCTGCCGACGAGGTCCTGGTAGTCGGGGTGCCGGTCGATCCAGCCCTTGATGAACGGGCACAGCGGCACCACCGCGAGGCCGCCCTTGGCGCGGACGCCGTCCAGCGCGCCGCGGGCCAGGGCGCCGCCGACGCCCTGGCCCTCGAACGCGTCGAAGACCTCGGTGTGGGTGAAGACGATCTTGCCGGGCCGGGTCCGGTACTCGGCGAACCCGGCCAGCTCCCCGTCCACCCGGATCTCGTACCGGCTCGCCTCGGCGTTGTCGCTGATCTCTTTGCTCATGTCCGGTCAATGCCCGCCGCGGCGCGGGTATTTCACGATCGGCCGGATCAGCCCGCTTCGTAGCCGGCGTGCAGCAGGCAGTACGTGACCGCCTCCTCCAGGGCCTGCCAGGACGCGGCGATGACGTTGTCCTCGACGCCGACCGTGCCCCACTCGCGCTCGCCGTCGCTGGACTCGATCAGGACGCGGGTCCGGGCGTCGGTGCCGTGCGAGCCCTCCAGGATCCGGACCTTGTAGTCGACCAGCTCAAGCCGGGCCAGCTCGGGATAGAGCCGCTCCAGCGCGACGCGCAGCGCGTTGTCCAGGGCGTTGACGGGGCCGTTGCCCTCGCCGGTGGCGATGATCCGCTCGCCCTTGGCGTGCAGCTTCACGGTCGCCTCGCTGATCATGGAGCCGTCCGGGCGGCGCTCCACGATGGCGCGCCAGGACTCGACCTCGAAGTGCCGCTGCCGGACGCCGGTCAGCTCCTCGCGCAGCAGCAGCTCGAACGAGGCGTCGGCGGCCTCGAAGGTGTAGCCGGTGGACTCCAGCTCCTTGACCCTCGCGACGACGTCCTTGGCCTTCTCGCCGGACAGGTCGTACCCGAGCTCGCGGCCCTTGAGCTCGACCGAGGCGCGCCCGGCCATGCTGGACACCAGCATCCGCATGTCGTTGCCGACCAGGGCCGGGTCGATGTGCTGGTAGAGGTCGGGGTCCACCTTGATCGCCGAGGCGTGCAGGCCCGCCTTGTGGGCGAACGCCGACACCCCGACGTACGGCTGCTGGGAGCTGGGCGTGACGTTGGTGACCTCGGAGACGGCGTGCGCGATCCGGGTCATCTCGGCCATCTGGTCGTCGGTGACCAGCCGCATCCCGCGCTTGAGCTGGAGGTTGCCGATCACCGTGAAGAGGTTGGCGTTGCCGCTGCGCTCGCCGTACCCGTTGGCGCAGCCCTGGACGTGGGTGGCGCCGGCCTTCACCGCGGCCAGCGAGTTGGCCACCGCGCAGCCGGAGTCGTCGTGGCAGTGGATGCCGACGCGGGCACCGGCGGAGACGACCTCGTGGACGACGTCGGCCAGCTCGTCCGGCAGCATGCCGCCGTTGGTGTCGCACAGCGCGACGACGGAGGCGCCGGCCTCGGCGGCGGTGAGGACGGCCTCCAGCGCGTACGCGCGGTTGGCCTTGTAGCCGTCGAAGAAGTGCTCGGCGTCCAGGAAGACGCGCTGGCCCTCCGCGACGAGGTGGGAGACCGTGTCGCGGATCATCGCGAGGTTCTCCGCCAGGGTCGTCCGGAGGGCCAGCTCTACGTGCCTGTCGTGGCTCTTGGCGACCAGGGTCACGACGGGCGCGCGGGATTCGCGCAGGGCGGCCACCTGGGGATCGTCGGCGGCCTTCACTCCGGCCCGGCGGGTCGCGCCGAACGCGGCGAGCTGCGCGTGCCTCAGGTCGAGCTCGGTCAGAGCCCGCCTGAAGAACTCGGTGTCCTTGGGGTTGGCGCCGGGCCAGCCGCCCTCGATGAAGCCGACGCCGAGGTCGTCCAGGTGCCGCGCGACGGCGAGCTTGTCGGTGACGGAGAGGTTGAGCCCCTCCTGCTGCGAGCCGTCCCGCAGCGTTGTGTCGTACACGTGGAAGGCGTCGTCACCCTGCATCGTTGGTCTCCCTCAAGGGTCTGGGCCGCCGCGCCCTTGCGCCGGTTCCGCGAGTCCTGGACTGCTGTAGCACCCTGCTCTGAAATGCAGAAAGACCCCTCACGGACGTGAGAGGTCTGCGCGCCGGCGGTGTCCCGTTGTCAGCCGGCGCGCCAGCCGATAATCACGAGGCTGTGGCGCATGATGCCCATCAGTCTGCCATACCGGTGCCGATGCTCGGACGAACGTCTCAGGATGTGGAACGCCGGGCGTGTCGGCCCCGCCCGCCGCTCGGGCGGGCGGGGCGGGTCCGCCGGTCAGACGATCTTGTGGACCCAGCCGTACGGGTCGGGGCGGGTGCCGTACTGGATCCCGATCAGCTCCTCGCGCAGCCGCATCGAGACCTCGCCGGGCTCGCCGTCGCCGATGCGCCACTCGCGGTCGGCGCCCTTGACGTGCCCGACCGGGCTGATCACGGCGGCGGTGCCGCAGCCGAAGACCTCGGTGATCTCGCCGGAGGCGCAGCCGGACTCCCACTCGTCCACGCTGATCCGGCCCTCCTCGACCGGGATGCCGAGGTCGGGCGCCAGCTTGAGCATGCTGTCGCGGGTGATGCCCGGGAGCAGCGTGCCGGTGAGCGCGGGGGTGAGCAGCCGGGTCTCCGGGCCGGAGCCGTACACGAAGATCAGGTTCATCGACCCGACCTCCTCGACCCACTTGCGCTCGGCGGCGTCGAGCCAGACGACCTGGTCGCAGCCCTGCTCGACGGCCTGGGCCTGGCCCGCGAACGAGGCGGCGTAGTTGCCGCCGGTCTTGGCCTCGCCGGTGCCGCCGGGGGCGGCGCGGGTGTAGTCGGTCGACAGCCAGACCGACACCGGCTTGATCCCGCGGGCGTAGTAGTTGCCGGACGGGGAGGCGATGACCGCGAAGAGGAACTCGTCGGCCGGCTGGTTGACGCCGAGGGCACGGGTGGTGGCGAACATGAAGGGCCGCAGGTAGAGGCTGTAGCCCTCCTTGGTGGGCACCCACTCGCGGTCGGTGCGGACCAGCAGCTCCAGCGCGTCCACGAACAGCTGCTCGGGGATCTCCGGCATCGCCATCCGCCGGGCCGAGCGGTTCATCCGGGCGGCGTTCGCGTACGGGCGGAACGTCACGATCGTCCCGTCGGCCTGCCGGTACGCCTTGAGGCCCTCGAACAGCTCCTGGGAGTAGTGGAAGACCTGGCTGGCCGGGTCCATCGGGATCGGCCCGTACGGTTCGAGCCGGGCGTCGTGCCAGCCCTCGTCCGCCGAGTACCGGATCGTGACCATGTGGTCGGTGAAGTGGCGGCCCCATCCGGGGTCGGCCAGGACGCGGTCGCGCTCGGCGGCCGGCATGGGCCGCTCGTTGAGCGTGATGTCGAAGTCCAGGGTGCTCATCGTGGGGTCCTCTCCCGGATCGCCGCCGCGGCCCCGTTGCCGCTCAGCATTCCTTTAGTCCTTATTGTCGTACTTCATCCAGCTCACTCCTCCACTTGGCGCACGCCGAAAAACCGGGCGCGCCACGTGGGCGCGCCCGGTCATGAGCAGACGCGCCGCTAGCCGGATACTCGCTTGGCGATGGCGTCGCCGACCTGCGCGGTCGTGCGGGCGCCCTGGCCCGCGCGCTCCAGCAGGTCGTCCGACACGGCCCGCTCGACGCGGCGGGCGGCCTCGGCGGCGCCGAGGTGGTCCAGCAGCATGACCACCGACAGGATCGTGGCGGTCGGGTCGGCCTTGCCCTGGCCCGCGATGTCGGGGGCACTGCCGTGGACGGGCTCGAACATCGACGGGGCGGCGCCCTCGGGGTTGACGTTGCCCGAGGCGGCCAGGCCGATGCCGCCGGCGACGGCGGCGCCGATGTCGGTGATGATGTCGCCGAACAGGTTGTCGGTGACGACCACGTCGAACCGGCCCGGGTCGTTCACGAAGAACATCGTGGCCGCGTCGACATGGCAGTAGTCCGTGCTGACCTGCGGGTACTCCGCGGCGACCTTCTTGAGGATCCGCTGGTAGAGGTCGCCGGCGAAGGTCAGGACGTTGTCCTTGTGGACCAGGGTGAGCTTCTTGCGCGGCCGGTTCGCGGCCTGCTCGAAGGCGTACCGGACGACCCGCTCGACGCCGAAGGCGGTGTTGACGCTCTCCTGCGTCGCGACCTCGTGCGGGGTGCCCTTGCGCAGGACGCCGCCGACGCCCGTGTACGGGCCCTCGGTGCCCTCCCGGACGACGACCATGTCGATGTCGCCGGGGCCCACGCCCGCGAGCGGGGTGGCCGCCCCGGGGAGCAGCTTGACCGGCCGCAGGTTGACGTAGTGGTCGAGCTCGAACCGGGTCCGCAGCAGCAGCCCCCGCTCCAGCGTCCCGCTCGGCACGGTGGGGTCGCCGATCGCGCCGAGCAGGATGGCGTCCTGGCCGCGCAGCTCCTCGAGGACCGAGTCGGGGAGCGTCTCGCCGGTACGGTGCCAGCGGGCGGCGCCGAGGTCGTACGGGGTCTGCTCGAACACCAGGCCGGACGAGGGGGCCACGGCGTCGAGGACCTTCAGCCCCTCGGCGACCACCTCGGGGCCGATCCCGTCACCGGGGATGACGGCCAGTCGAATGCTGCGGGATGCCATGGGCGCACTCTACTGCAAACGTCTCAGTTCCTGAGCATCCGTCTCAGGATTCGATATCGACGTCTCGGCCGGCGAGGCGGCCGGGCAGGGCCACTTGAGTAGGGGTTACTCAGGCGTCCGGCAGGCCGGAAGAGCAGGCTGTGCCCAAGGGGCGGGCGCAGGGGCGAGCCGCCCTGGGGGGAAGGGAAGCGGAAGGATGCTGTACGCCAGGCTGCAGACCGTCGGCGGGATGCCGGCGCCCGCCGGGGCCGTGCGCCGGCTGGTCGAGATCGTCGCGGGCCATCCCGGTTTCGCCGGGCTGTGCCTGATGGAGGCCGTCGAGGAGACGGCGGCCGGGGCCCTGCTCACGCTGTGGCGGACGGCCGAGGACGCCCGGCTGGCGGTGGACCGTACCGAGGCCGCGCGCGGCGGGCCCCGGCCCGTCACCCTGCACAGCGACCGGATCTACGAGGTGGAGTCGGCCGAGGAGGGCCCGGACGCGGAGCTGCCGCCCGGCGCCGCGGTGCTCCTGTTCTTCGACGGCCCGCACGACGACGCGTGGCTGGAATCGGCCAGGTTCGCCCAGCGGGAGCGGATCGGGCCCGCGCTGCGGACCGTCTCCGGCCTCGTCCGCGGCATCTCGCTGTACGACCCGGAGGAGCGCTCCTCGGCCGTCGTCTCGCTCGGAACGTCCCTGGAGGCGCTGGCGCGCGCGGAGAAGGCGGTCAACTCGACCGAGCTGCTGCCGGGCGAGGACCCGGCGCTGCTGACGGGCCCGGACCGCGCGGTCGTGCACCGCGTGTCGGCCTACCTGGGGGCGCCCGTCTGACAGACGTGACCGTCTGAGAAACCCGATCCTCACCGCGTGGCGGGATTGGCGGGGCCGGGACGCGCTCGTACGATGCGCGCGTGGCCGAGTCGCGCCCGTTCCCCGACCCGCCCGGGCCCGCTGACCGCTCCCCGCCCGGGACCGCGCCCGCGTGGCCGTTCGTCGGCCGGACCACCGAGCTGGCGGCGGTACGGTCCGCGCTGCTCGACGCGCACGCCGCCGGGGTGATCGTGATCGGCGACGCCGGGGTCGGCAAGTCCCGGCTGGCCGCCAAGGTGGCCGCCGACCTCGACCCGGCGCGCACCCTGGTCGTCCGTGCCAAGGCGACCGAGGCCGCCGCGCGGATCCCGTACGGCGCGCTGGCCCACCTGCTGCCCGCCGAGCGGGTCCCCGGCTCCGGCCCGCGGCTGCTGCCCGACGCGGTCGCGGCGGCCGGCCGGCGGCGCCTGGTGCTGGCCCTGGACGACGCGCACAGCCTCGATCCCGCGTCCGCCGCGCTGGTCGGCGAGCTGCTGGAGCGCGGCGAGGCCCGGCTGCTGGCGACGGCCCGTACCGGGTCCGCGCTGCCGGCCCCGCTCGCGGCCCTGCACGGGAACGGCACCCTGCACCGGCTGGAGCTGGGGCCCCTCGGGCACGCCCAGACCGTCCGGCTGCTGGAGACCGTGCTCGGCGGGCAGGTCGAGGACGCGGGGGCGCGGCGGCTGTGGCGGGTCGCCGGCGGCAACCCGCTCTTCCTGCGCGAGCTGGTGCTGGCCGGGATGCTGGCCGAGAGCGGCGGGGTGTGGCGCTGCGCCGCGGGGCCGCCGCTGACGCCGCGCCTGCGGGAGCTGATCGAGGCGCGGATCGGGGCGGTGGACGACGAGGAGCGCCTCGTCCTGGAGTACCTGGCCCTCGGCGAGCCGCTCTGCGAGGCCATGCTGCGCGAGCTGGCCGGGTCCGAGGCGGTGGCCCGGGTCCGGGCGCGGCAGCTCGTCGCGGTCGCGCCCGACCCGCACGGCCGGCGCCGGCAGCTGCGGCTGGCCCACCCCCTGTACGGCGAGGTGGTGCGCGCGGCCACGGGCCCGCTGCCCGCCCGCGCCCGGCTGCGCCGGATGGCCGAGGCGGTCGAGGCGACCGGGCGGCGGCGGCGCGAGGACGTCCTGCGGGTGGCGACCTGGCGGCTGGACTCGGGCGGCGAGACCGGGCCGGGACCGCTGCTGCGGGCCGCCTGGCTGGCCTGGTCCGCGCTGGACCTGGAGCTGGCCGCGCGGCTGGCGGGGGCGGCGCTGCACGGGTACCTGGCCCGCCCGGACCGGCGGCCCGGCGGCGCGGGGCAGGCCGCGGCGCTGCTCGCGACCGTGCTGCACTTCGCCGACCGCGACGAGGAGGCCGAGGCCGCGCTGCGGGAGGTGGCCGGCCGGCTCGGCGACGACCGCGAGCGGGCCCTGCACGCCGGGGCGCGCGGGCTCGTGCTCGCCTGGGGCCTGGCCCGTGACCGGGCGGCCGGCGAGGTCCTGGCCGGGGCCGCCGCGGCGATCACCGACGGCGCCTGGCGGCGGCACGTGCTGGCGCTGTCGGCCTGGGTGTCGCTGTTCGCCGGGCGCGTCGCCGAGGCCCGGGAGACCGTGGAACGGGCCCGCGCCCAGGGGGAGGCGCCCCCGGCGATCACCGCGGAGACCGACGCGGCCGGAGCGCTCCTGGACGCGTACCGCGGGCTCGGCGACCGGGCCGAGGAGACCGTGCGGGCGCGGCTGGCGGACGTGGACGCGTGGCGGGACGAGGTCCCGATCGTGCAGACCACGCTCGCCCACGCGCGGACGGTCGGGCACCTGTTCGCGGGCCGGGCCGGCGCCGGGCTGGAGGCCGCCGAGCGGGGGCTGGAGCTGGTCAAGGAGACCGGCCGGGCCCGGATCGCCGCCTCGTTCAGCGGCTGGCGGGCCCAGCTGCACCGGTTGCGCGGCGAGCTGGACGAGGCGGCGCGCTGGTCGCGGGACGGCGTCGCCAAGCTCGCCGGCCGGCCGGCGATGTTCGCCGGGCTGTGCCTGGGCGAGCTGGCCTGCGCCGAGGCGCAGCTGGGCCGGGCCGCCGCGGCCGAGGAGGCACTGGAGCGGGCCGCCGCGCTGGCCCGCCCGGCCTGGCACGGCGTGGACTTCTCGCTGGTCCTGGCCCGGCCCTGGGTGCTGGCCGCGCGCGGCGACGACGCCGCGGCGGTGACCGCCGCGCTGGCGGCGGCCGAGGACGCCGAGCGGCACGGGCTGCGCGGCTACACGATGTTCGCGCTCCACGACGCCGTGCGGCTGGGCGCGGCGGGGACCGTACCGGAGCGGCTGCGGGCGCTCGCGGCGGAGATGGACGGGCCGCTGCCGCCGCTGTGCGCCCGGCACGCCGGCGCGGCCGCCGCCAGCGACGGCGACGCCCTCATGGCCGTGTCCGGGGAGTTCGAGCGGCTCGGGACGCTCCTGTACGCCGCCGAGGCCGCCGCGCAGGCCGCCGGCGCGTACGAGGCCGCGGGACGGGACCGCCCGGCCGCCGCCGCCCTGGCCGGCGCCCGCGCCCTCGCCGGCCGCTGCCCGGGCGCCCGCACCCCGGCGCTGGCCGCGCTGGCGGCGCCCGAGCTGACCGGCCGCCAGCGGCAGATCGCCCGGCTGGCCGCGCAGGGCCTCAGCAACCGGGAGATCGCCGCGCGGCTGGACATCTCGATGCGGACGGTCGGCAACCACCTGGTGACGATCTACGAGCGGCTCGGCGTGACGGGCCGCGACGAGCTGGCCGAGCTCTACCGGCCTTAGCGGGGCCGGCCGGGCAGGAGTTCGGCGAGGCCGTCGCGGTCGGTGACGCCGAGGCGGTCGTACACGGCGTGCAGGTGGTTGGCGACCGTGCGGACCGACAGGACGAGCCGGTCGGCGATCTCGCGGTTGCCGAGGCCCTCGGCGGCCAGCCGGGCGATCTCCAGCTGGCGGGCGGTCAGGCCGGGCGCCGCCAGCCCGGCCAGCGCCGGGGTGCGGGCGCCCGCGCAGCGCGCCGCCAGCGCGCGGGCGCGGGTCGCGGCGGCGTTCGCCTCGCGGGCCCGCCCGGCACGGCCGTGCGCCGCCGCCGCGGCCGCGGCCGCCTCCGCCCCGTACAGCGGCATGCCCAGGTCGGCGAACGCGAGCGCGGCCGCGTCCAGCCCCGCGCCGTCCCCCGCCGCCGCGGCGGCCGCGTGCCGTGCGAACAGGCCCGCCAGCCGGCCGCCGGTCTCCCCCGCCAGCCGCTCCAGCCCGTCGCGGGCCCGCCCGGCCGCGCCCAGCCGTACGGCGTCGTGCAACGCGAACATCTCGTACGCCCGCAGCGACCGCTCCCGGTAGCCGGGGGCCAGGTCCAGCGCCAGCCCGGCCGCGCCCGCGTGGTCGCCCGCCGCCGCCCTGATCCAGGCGCGGGCCAGGTCGGCGCGGAAGTGGAAGATCCGTCCCGCCGGGGTACGGCGCCGCATCGCCTCCCGCATCGCCGTGGCCGCCGTGGCCGCGTCCCCGGCAACGGCGGCTGCGTACGCCAGCAGCTCGTACCCGTGCCCGGAGATCGCCCGGATCGCCCCGGACCCGTGCGCGGCCGCCTCGTGCGCCCACCGCACGGCGCCGCGGAGGTCCCCGCGCAGCAGGCAGTACTCCACGCGCAGCGAGCGGCACGTCGTCGCCGCCACCGGCGACAGGTGCTCCTCGGTGAACAGGGCCTCGCCGTAGGCGATGAACGCGTCGGCCGCGTCCAGGTAGCCCGCGAACAGCGACGCGCCCGCGCGCGCGTCGCCGAAGGCCGCCACGAGCGTGGGCATCTCCCGCAGCAGCGCGGAGGGCTCCCGGAGCATCGCGTTCGACAGCGCGACGGCCTCGCCGTACGCCCCGGTCAGCATCAGCCGCAGCGCCCGGCCCGCCGCGATCAGCTGCGCCGCCCGCTGGACCGGCTCGCCGCCCGCGGCGGCCTCCTCGCGCTCCGCCTCGCCGAACCGCGCGGAGTAGACGCGCGCCAGCGACCGGTAGGCGATGATCTCCTGGCGGTGCTCGGCGGCGGCCGTCCGCGCCAGGCCCTCCGCCAGGAGCGCGTCCGCGCGGTCCGGCTCGCCCAGGCCCATGCCCAGGTTGAACGCCCGGACGGCGGCGTGCGACGCCCGGGTCGCCTCGTCCATCGGCGCGTCCGCCACCCGGGCCAGCCGCTCCTCGGCCTGCCGGTGCCGGCCCGCCATGAGCAGCACGGGCGCGACCAGGACGGTGACCGCCGGGTCGGCGCCCGCGGCCAGCACCGCCTCGGCGCACCGCACGGCCAGGTCGATGTCGTGCAGGCTCCACGCCTGGCGGCAGCCGGCCAGCAGCAGGCCGGGATCGGCGGGCACGCCGGCGTCCAGCCGCCACAGCGCGACCTTGAGCACGTCCCCGTGCCGCCGCATGCCGGTCGCCTCCACCGCGGACGCGAGCGCGGCCTTCCGGTCCCGGATCCGCGCCGGGTCCGCCCGCTGCCGCGCAACCTCCCCGTACAGCGGGTGCGCCGGGCGCACCTCCAGCCGGTGGCCGGCGGCGGCCGAGGTGACCAGGTGCCGCGCCTCGGCCCGCTCGATCGCCTCCTCGGACGTCAGCGCGGCCAGCGTGGCGGCGCCCAGCGGCTCGCCGAGCGCCGCGTACTCCAGGACGTCGCGCTCGGCGGCGGCCAGGGTGCCGAGCCGTTCCTCCACCAGCCCGCGCAGCCGGGGGCTCAGCGGCAGGTCGCCGTGCCACCGCCAGACCCCGCCGGCCGCCTCCAGCCGCCCCTGGTCCAGGCCCGCCTGCACCAGCTCGCGCAGGAACAGCAGGTTGCCGCGGGTGCTGTGGTGGAGCCGCCGCGCGGTCGACTCGGCGAGCTGGCCGCCCAGCGCGGCCTCCACGACCGCCTGGCTCTCGGCCAGGGTCAGCGGGACCAGGTCCAGCCGGCGGGCCAGATCGTCCTTCCAGAGCGCCGTCACGGGGTCGGGGGCCGGCTCGCCGGCGCGCACCGTCGCCAGCACCCGCGCGTCCCGCTGGAGCACCAGGTGGTGCACCAGCGCCGCCGACGCCGGGTCGAGCAGGTGCGCGTCGTCGACCGCCACCAGCAGCGGGCGGCCGCCGGCGAGCGCGCGCACCGCCTCCGCGGCCCGCCGCATCGGGTTGACCGCCAGGTCCAGCGCCTCCACGGCCAGGACGTGCCCGAACGCCCCGAACGGGATCGCCGCCTCCGCAGTGCTCCCGCCGAGCCGCAGCACGGTGAACCGGGCCGGCTCAAGGCGCCGCAGCGCCTCGCCGGCCAGCCGGGTCTTGCCCACCCCGGCGTCCCCCGCGACGACCACGCCCCGCGCCTCGCGCGCGCTCAGCAGGGCGCCCATCTCGTCGAGCGTCGACGTACGGCCGGTGAACGGCCATGAGGTCCGCACAACAGGGATCGTACGGACGCTCACCGCGCGCCACCAGACGATGCGCGCGGGACCGCCCGGGGAATCGCTCAGGGAATTGAGTAGGGGCTACTCATGCACACCCGGCGCCGTCGCGGCACTCTCGATGGTGCGGGACCTTTCCGGGACGTGGGAGCTTCCGGAACGGCCGCGCGAGGCACCGGCGGCGGCCGGCCGAAACAACGCCGCCGCCGGGGCGGGAGGGGGCACCGTCCGCATCTCCAGCGGGGGGAGATACGGGTGGCGCCCCCTCCCACATATGTCTCACCTGTGCGCACCGCGCTTGACTTGGAAGCCCGGCGAAGGGAACCTCGGGGCGACAAGTTCACATTCGAGGCGACGGTGCGCAGGAACCTGGTGCGATTCCAGGACGGTCCCGCCACTGTGACCAGGGAGCCTCCCCCGCACGCGACCACGGCCGTACCCGGCTGGAAGGTCGGAGGGTGGCGATGATCTGGGAGTCAGGAGACTGACCCGTCGTCCTCCCGCTACCGGGGCGAGTGCACCCCGTGAGGAGACCCCGATGTCGCAGGCCGACATGGCACGGCAGGCCGTTCCCGAGGCGCCGCCCGTACGGCGCGTACCCGTGCGCGAGATCCTTCCCTGGGCGGTCCTCGCCCTGGTCCTGGGCGCCGCGCTGCTCTACTTCACCGGCGCCGAGCAGGGCGCCACCTCCCTCTTCGGCGGCACGTGGGTGCACGAGTTCACGCACGACGGCCGGCACCTGCTCGGCTTCCCCTGCCACTGATGCGGGCGCTTCTCATCCGCGGCCTGCTCGCCGGCCTGGCCGCCGCCGCGGCGGGCCTCCTGGTCGCCTGGATCTACGGCGAGCCGCAGGCGGACAAGGCGATCGCGTTCGAGGAGGCGCGGGCCGCGCACGCGCACGCGGGGCACGGCGCCGAGGAGGAGGTGGTGGTGAGCCGCACCGTCCAGCGGACGAGCGGCCTCATCACGGCCATGGCGTTCTACGGCGTGGCGGTCGGCGGGCTGTTCTCGATCGCGTTCGCCTTCGCGTACGGCCGGATCGGCGCGCTCGGCGCCCGCGCCACGGCGGCCCTGGTCGCGCTGGGCGGCTTCACGGCTCTCGTGCTGGTGCCGTTCCTGAAGTATCCGCCGACGCCGCCCGCCGTGGGCGCGCCCGAGACGATCGGGGGCCGTACCGCGCTGTACTTCGGCATGGTCGCGCTGGGCGTGCTCGCCACCGCCGCCGCGGTGGTCGTCTTCACCCGGCTGGCGCCGCGGCTGGGCGGCTGGAACGCGGCGACCGCCACGGCCGCCGGGTTCGCGGTCGTGGTCGCGGCCGTCTTCCGGCTCACGCCGCGGCCGGACGCGGTCGCCGACGGGTTCCCCGGCACGGTGCTGTGGGACTTCCGGATCGCCTCGCTCGGCGTCCAGGTCGTCCTGTGGGCCACGCTGGGCCTGCTGTTCGGCGCCCTGACGGAACGGTCGCACCGCCGGGAGGCGGCTTCGCGGAAGGAGCCGCTAGCGGCGTAGCAGGGCGCAGTCGCCGCACATCTCGCCGCCGGGCGGCACCCGGTAGTAGAGGCAGCAGCTGCGCCGGACGAAGCCGTGCCGGCCGAACTCCCCCGTACCCTTCAGCGGCTCGCGCGCGAGCAGCTCGCGGACGAGGGCGGCGGCCGGCGCGGCGACGCCGGGGCGCAGGCTGCCGGCCAGGGCGGACGCGGCGTTCCCCCACATCAGCCCGTCCGCCAGCCGGACGACCTCGCACAGGGCCGCGCGGAGCGGTTCGAGGTGCCGCCGCACGACCTCCGCGTGGACGAGATCGGCGAGCGCGGCCGGACCGGCGGCCTGACGGCCCGCGGGATCGGCCAGCCACAGCGCGATCGGCGCGCCCGGCGCCCACCGCCAGTGCAGGCCCGACAGGTCCGGTACGGTCCCGAGCGCGGCGGCCGCGATCACCGGCGACCAGAGCCGCGACGCGAGCCCCTGGAAGAGGATCGACGCCGCGACGCGCCGCTCACCGGTGCCGAGCCGCCGCCCGTAGGCGTCCACGAGCCCGTCCAGCCGGGCGGTGTCGGGCTCGGGCAGCGGCCGCCAGGTCGGATCGGCCTCCTCGGCCGGATCGGTCCTGATCTCGAAGAACGCCCCGAGCGCGGCGACCTCGCCCAGCACCCCGGCGACGTCCCGCGTCCCGATCCGTTCGACTCCGGCCACCGCGCCACCCTAGCCGTTCACTCGTGGCGTGTTGCCCCCGCGGAGGGGGCGCCGCGGGGCGACACGCCACGAGTCGACCCGGGGGTCACTTGGCGGGGCGGCCGCCGTTGTCGCGGCGGTCCAGGGCGGTCTGCAGCGCCCGGGCGGCCTCTTCGGCGGCGTCGTCGGGCGTGGCGGAAACGTGGGTGTTCATGCGTACTCCAAGGCTTCGCGGAAGCGAGAAGATCGAAGGGCTTACGGCCGAGCGCTGACTCCGCGACGGGGGTGGCCCGCCTGTCAGGCCCCGTCGCGGCAGCGAAGGATCACTACGAAGCGCCGCATGTCACCGGCCACGTTACCCGCATGTCAAGGCGCCTGTCTTGACCCGTGGCCGAACTTCCCACATGGTGAGACGCCACCGCCGTGGCCCCGGACGGGACCACGGCGGCGGCGAAGCGGATCACAGCGGGCGGGGCGTCAGCCCTCCAGGTCGACCCGGCGGCCGCTCTCGGCGCCCACCTCGGCCTTGATGGCGTCCACCAGGTCGGCGGGCACCGGCGAGTCGACGGTCAGCGCGATCAGCGCGCGGCCGCCCTTGGCGTCCCGGCCGACCTGCATGCTGGCGATGTTGACCCCGGCGTCGCCGAGCAGCCGCCCGACCACGCCGACGATGCCGGGCCGGTCGGAGTAGACGAAGAACGCCATGTGCTCGGTCGGCACCAGCTCCATCTGGTAGCCGTTGACCTCGATGATCCGCTCGATGTGCTTGGGGCCGGTGAGGGTGCCGGACACCGACACCACCGAGCCGTCCGCCATCGTGCCGCGCACCTGGACGACGTTGCGCCAGTCGGGGCTGTCCTCGGTGGTGGACAGGGTGACCTCGACACCGCGGTCGCGGGCCAGCAGCGGGGCGTTGACGAACGTCACCGCCTCCTCGATCACGTCCACGAACACGCCCTTGAGCGCGGCCAGCTCCAGCACCTTGACGTCGTGCTCGGCGATCTCGCCGCGGACCACGACCTCCAGCCGGACCGGCACGCCGCCGGCCAGCGCGGTGAAGATGCGGCCGAGCTTCTCCGCGAGCGGCAGGCCCGGCTTGACGTCCTCGGCGACCGCGCCGCCCTGGACGTTCACCGCGTCCGGGACGAACTCGCCCGACAGCGCCAGCTTGACCGAGCGGGCCACCTGCGTGCCGGCCTTCTCCTGCGCCTCGTGCGTGCTGGCGCCCAGGTGCGGGGTGACCACCACGTTGTCGTGGACGAACAGCGGGCTGTCGGTGCACGGCTCGGTGCTGAACACGTCGATGCCGGCGCCGGCCACCCGGCCGTCCTTGATCGCCAGGTCGAGCGCCGCCTCGTCGACGATGCCGCCGCGGGCGGCGTTGACGATCCGCACCTCCGGCTTGACCTTGTGCAGCTCCTTGTCGCCGATGAGGCCGAGCGTCTCGGCCGTCTTGGGCAGGTGCACGGTGATGAAGTCGCTCTGCGCCAGCAGCTCGTCCAGCGTGACGAGTCTCACGCCCAGCTGGGCGGCGCGGGCGGCCTGCACGTAGGGGTCGAAGGCGACCACGTTCATGTCGAAGGCGGCCAGCCGCTGCGCGACCAGGACGCCGATCCGGCCGAGGCCCAGCACGCCGACCGTCTTGCCCTGGAGCTCGACGCCGGTGTACTTGGAGCGCTTCCACTCGCCCTGCTTGAGCGCCGCGTGGCCCTGCGGCACGTTGCGGGCGGTGGCCAGCAGCAGCGCGATCGCGTGCTCGGCGGCGGTGACGATGTTGGAGGTCGGGGCGTTCACGACCATGACGCCGGCCTTGGTGGCGGCCTCGACGTCGACGTTGTCCAGGCCGACGCCGGCCCGCGCGACCACGCGCAGCCGCTTGGCGTGCTGGAACACCTCGGCGGTGACCTTGGTCGCGCTGCGCACGATCAGCGCGTCGACGTCGGCGACGGCGGGCAGCAGCCGCTCGCGGTCGGCGCCGTCGACCTGGCGGACCTCGAAGTCCGATTCGAGGACGGCGATGCCGGCCGGGGAGAGTTCTTCTGCGACGAGGACGACAGGCTTGCTCAAGGAACGGTCCTTCGGAACGTGGATGTGTGCAGTTCGGGAGAAGAAGTCGCGGACACCACGGTGTGGCCTGCGCCTCGCGCCCGAGTCTATCGCCGTGCCCGGCCCCGTGATGCGGAACGCCCCGTCCACCGGCCGCGCGGTGGACGGGGCTAGGCCGCGTCCGTCTCCGGGAGGGCCGTGAGGACGGCGGCGACGCGCTCGGCGTCGGCGACCGCCACGTGCGGCACGTCGATGAGGATCCGCAGCGGTCCCGCCGGCAGCCCGAGGTCCTCGGCGACCTCCGTCTGGACGGCCCGCAGCGGGATGTACGACAGGTAGCCGCGGAACACGTCCTGCGACCGGAACATCGCCGTCATGATCAGCCGGTAGCCGCGGATCCGGAACGACAGCGCGGCCAGGCTGGGCACGCTGTCGGCCGGCTCGCCGGGCACGGTGAGCGAGATCCAGGCGCTGGTCGTCCACGGCCGGGCGCGCAGCAGGTCGGTGACCCAGCGGATCTGGTCGACGCCGTCGCGGTCGCGCAGCCGCGGGCCGTACTCGGACCGGGTCGCGCCCCGGGTCCGCTCGTGCGCGCGGCGGACCAGCCGGGCCCGGTCGCCGTGCTCGCGCAGGAGGGGGTCCTCCCAGCTCAGCGAGGCGATCTCGAACAGGGCCGGGGGCCCCTCGATGATCGGCCCGTGCTCCTCCATGCCCGCCACGCCGAACGTCCAGACGCGCCGCAGGACCGCGATCCACGCCTGCCCGCAGGTATCCCAGCGCTGGACGGCCCGCTCTGCCGCCACCTCACGACTCCTCGCCACACTTCATCCCACGGCCGGCGCGGCCGGCCGGTTCGTTTCCTCCGAAAAGCACGCGGTCACGGAAAACCGATTCCGTTCGCCGAAGCATATTCATGATCCCGCCCCACCGCCGCCGCCGGGCCCGGACACGATGGGTGTTCGCGCTGGTGCGCCGGGGTTGGCCGCGCCCGCTGCGACTCACTTCTAGTATCGGTCAAAGAAGGGGAAAAGTGTAGGCCAATTCTCCACCGAACGAACTTCACCGACTTTCTGACATCAGTGATCTACATGGGTCACCACGAATCGTTCAATCCTTGGTGAGCACCACGTAACCGGACCGGGCGAACACCTGCCGGTACCCGTCCCCGATCAGCTCGTCCACCCGTTCCCGCTGTTCCCCGAGCGACGCGAAGGGGAAGGAGCGCCGCGCGGTGTCGGCGACGACCCAGGGCGCGCGCCGCGCCTCGCGGTCCCAGAGGAGCACGTCCGCGCGCCCGGAAAGGGCGGGGCCCAGGTTGTTGACGGTCTCGACGAGAACGCCGTCGGGCACCACCGCGACCGCCGCGGAAGCGGCCCGCGCCCGCTCGTCGAGCCGGTACAGATCCGGGTCGGCGAACCCGCGGAACGCGAAGAACGGCAGCACCCCCACCGCCGCCGCCAGCAGCCACGCCGCCGGAGCCCAGGACCGCCGGAGCCGGTGCGCGCCGTCGACCGCCGCCATGACCAGCAGCGCGATCAGGAACGCGTTGTAGTGGTACTTCGGCTCCCACCAGTTGGGGAACTCGTCGGCGAGCATCCGCTCCGCCAGCATCGGCACCGCCGCCAGCGCCAGCGGCGAGCGCAGCGGGAGCAGCAGCAGCGGCAGCACGAGCAGCCCCATCGTGACCAGTTTCACCGGCGGCGAGGCCAGCGCCGCCGGAACCGCCCACGGATGCGTCAGGACGTGCAGCGCCGCGTCCCCCATGTCGTCGCCGAGCCGCCCGTACGCCCAGTAGTAGGCGTTGTCCCCGCCGAACACCGCGATCAGGACCCGGGAGGACACCCACGTCGCGACCACCCCGACCGCGACGCAGCCGGCACCGATCCACCGCTCCCCGCGCCGGGTCAGCAGCACCATCCCGAGCCCGGCCAGCAGCAGCCCCGCGTCCTCCTTGGCCAGCAGCAGCACCGCCGCGGCCGCGGCCGCCCGCCCCCGCCGCCCGGCGTCGTACCGTTCGACGGCCAGCGCCGTCAGCAGCGGGACGAACGCCACCTCGTGGAAGTCGAACGCCAGCGCCTCGGCGACCGGCCACGACAGCGCGTACGCCCCGGCCGCGCAGTACGCCTGCCCGCGCCCGAGCCGCCGCCGCGCGAACCGCCAGACCGGCACGATCGCCAGCGCGAACAGCACCGCCTGCGCCACCAGCAGCGTCCCCGGCCCGTCGTGGATCCAGTACAGCGGCGCCAGCAGGGCCAGCAGCGGCGAGAAGTGGTCGCCCAGAATGGAGAAGTCCGGCCCGAACCCGTTGTGCACGCCCTTGACCATCGCGACCGGCGCGCCCAGCCCGCTGTACGACCGCACCGCCTGATCGAAGATCACCAGGTCGTAGGTGCTGGCCCGGAACGCCCGCAGCCGCAGCAGCGAGAACGCCGCGTACACCAGGGCCGCCAGCGCGACGAGCCCCGCGAGGATCCACCCGTCCCGCCGCGTGCGCTCCGCCGGCGCCACCGCCCCCGCCGCGGGCCGCTCCACGGCCTGCTCGACCACCGCCTCCCCCACGCGCCAGGACGCTACCAGCACGAGCCGGCCGCCCATGACGGATCGACTTGCGTCCCCCGCCCGGCAAGCGAGTGTCGGTCACCCTCTGTGTTCTTCGATGGGTTTACCGTTACCCGGAGTTTCATCGCATCACAGGAGGACCAGTGACCTCGAACGGCGAGATCCTGCGGGACGTCCTTCGGGTGTACGACCAGCGCTTCCTGGATCTGGACCGCTCCCGCCGCGACCGCCTGGTGGAGGCGACCCGCCGCGTCCTGGGCGACGAGGACCTCACCGACGCCGAGCGCGCGGCCCTCCCCGCCGCGTACCGGCTCCGCGCGTTCTGCATCAGGTACGGCCTGCGCGACGAGCTGGAGCGCATGATCCGCGACGAGGCCGCCGGCCGCACCGTCGGCGCCGTGGTCGTGGGCGGCCGCGTGTACGCGATGTACCCCTACCTCCGCGGCGTCCCCCGCCAGGACGCCGACATCACCACCGAGATCGGGGTGGACCACCGCCTGGACACCGCGGCCTGGCAGTCCGGCCGCCTCCGCCTCCGCGGCCGGGCCGCCATCGAGCGGATCGACGCCAGGGAGACCCGCGTCGAGCTGATCCTCCGCCACCGCCGCACCGCCGAGGAGCACCGCTACTCCACCGAGGGCCGCGACGGCACGTTCGACGCCGCCGTCCCGCCGCCCGCCCCCGGCCACTGGGACGTCCATGTGGCCGCCACGGCCCTGGGCCTGACCCGTGAAGCGCGCCTGGGCACCAACCGGGGCCCCCGCCTCAAGCCCCACCCCCAGCGGGCAGGCGCCGCCACCGTCCACTACACCACCGACGGCCATCTGGCCGTGCTGGTGGAACGCACCGACCGTCCCGTGACCCTCTGGTCCCAGCTGGCCCGCCTCTTCTCCCGAAAAACCTGAGGAGGCCGCCCGAAAAACGGGCGGCCTCCATCAGTCAGTCCACTCTTGCCCGCCCACCTCAGCCGGCCGGCTCAGGTGGGTGCGGACCCCAGGCGTTGCGATCGCGTCCGAAGGCAGATGCGAGCGCGAGCGAGCATCTGATCGCGAAGCGAGCCCCTAGGCGAGTCGAAGCGATGCAGCGATCACCGCTTTTGCCCGCCGAAGGAAGGCCCTCTAGGGCCTGACGCCAAGGGCAATGCAATAAACACAGCTAGTCATTGAGCCAGCTCATCATGGGGCGGAGCTTGGCGCCGGTCTGCTCGATGGGGTGCTGGGCGAGTTCCTCGCGGTACTTGCCGAACTGGACCTGGCCGCCTTCGAACTCGGCGACGAGCTCCTTGGCGTACTCGCCGGACTGGATCTCGGCGAGGATCTTCTTCATCTCCGCCTTGGTGTCGGAGGTGATGACGCGGGAGCCGCGGCTGTAGCCGCCGTACTCGGCGTTGTCGGAGACGGACCAGTACATCTTGGAGATGCCGCCCTCGTAGATGAGGTCGACGATGAGCTTGACCTCGTGGAGGGTCTCGAAGTAGGCGACCTCGGGCTGGTAGCCGGCCTCGGTGAGCACCTCGAAGCCGTTCTTGATCAGCTCGGAGAGGCCGCCGCAGAGGACGACCTGCTCGCCGAACAGGTCGGTCTCGGTCTCCTCGGTGAAGGTGGTCTTGATGCCGCCGGCGCGGAGGCCGCCGATGGCCTTGGCGTACGACAGGGCGAGCGGCCAGGCGTTGCCGCTCGGGTCCTTCTCGACGGCGACGATGACGGGGACGCCGCGGCCGGCGGTGAACTGGCGGCGGACGAGGTGGCCGGGGCCCTTGGGGGCGACCATGCAGACGTCGACGCCCTCGGGCGGCTGCACGAGGTCGTAGCGGATGCTGAAGCCGTGGCCGAAGAACAGCGCGTCGCCGGGGACCAGCGCGGGCTTGATGTCCTTCTCGAAGATCTCCCGGTGGTGGTGGTCGGGCGCCAGGAGCATGATCAGGTCGGCTTCCTCGG
This sequence comes from Actinomadura sp. 21ATH, assembly GCF_041951345.1. Taxonomy (NCBI): domain Bacteria; kingdom Bacillati; phylum Actinomycetota; class Actinomycetes; order Streptosporangiales; family Thermomonosporaceae; genus Actinomadura; species Actinomadura sp. 21ATH. The sequence goes on from NZ_JBGNUR010000007.1 coordinate 282,813, forward strand.
CGGCCTCGGCCGGGGTGACGACGCGCAGGCCCTCGGCCTCGGCCTTCTCGCGGCTGGGCGAGCCCTCGCGGAGGCCGATGCGGACGTCGACGCCGGAGTCGCGCAGGGAGAGCGCGTGGGCGTGGCCCTGGCTGCCGTACCCGATGACGGCGACGTGCCGGCCCTGGATGACGCTCAGGTCCGCGTCGTTGTCGTAGAACATCTCAGCCACTGTGCTGCTGCCTTTCCTTGGTTATCTGTCGGGTACGGGTCACGCGCTGCGCTCGATGGCGCGGAGCGAGCGGTCGGTGATGGAGCGGGCGCCGCGGCCGATGGCGACCATGCCGGACTGCACGAGTTCCTTGATGCCGAACGGCTCCAGCATCCGGATCAGGGCGTCGAGCTTGTCGCGGTTGCCGGTGGCCTCGACGGTGACGGCGTCGGGGGCGACGTCGACGACCTTGGCGCGGAAGAGCTGGACGGTCTCCAGCACCTGGGAGCGGGTCTCGGCGTCGGCCCGCACCTTGATCAGGACGAGCTCGCGCTGGACGGAGACGCCCGTGTCCAGTTCGACGATCTTGAGCACGTTCACCAGCTTGTTGAGCTGCTTGGTGACCTGCTCCAGCGGCAGTTCCGCGACGTTCACGACGATCGTCATGCGGGAGATCTCGGGGTGCTCGGTGACGCCGACGGCGAGCGACTCGATGTTGAACCCGCGGCGCGAGAACAGCGCCGCGACCCGGGCGAGGATGCCGGGCTTGTTCTCCACCAGCACCGAGAGAGTGTGAAGGCTCATCGGGTCAGTCTCCGTTCTCCCAGTCGGGGGCCATGTCCCGGGCGATCTTGATGTCGTCGTTGCTGGTGCCGGCGGCGACCATCGGCCACACCATCGCGTCCTGGTGGACGACGAAGTCGATGACCACGGGCGCGTCGTCGATCTCCATCGCCTTGGCGATGACCGCGTCGACGTCCTCGGCCTTCTCGCACCGGAGCCCGACGCAACCGTACGCCTCGGCGAGCTTGACGAAGTCGGGGACCCTCCGCGGGGGGCCGCCCTTGACCCGCAGGTCGGTGTTGGAGTAGCGCTCGTTGTAGAAGAGCGTCTGCCACTGCCGGACCATGCCCAGGTTGCCGTTGTTGATCACCGCGATCTTGACGGGGATGCCCTCGATCGCGCAGGTGGCCAGCTCCTGGTTGGTCATCTGGAAGCAGCCGTCGCCGTCGATCGCCCACACCTGGGTGCCGGGCGCGCCGGCCTTGGCGCCCATCGCGGCGGGGACGGCGTAGCCCATCGTGCCGGCGCCGCCGGAGTTGAGGAACGCGCCGGGCCGCTCGTACTTGATGAACTGCGCGGCCCACATCTGGTGCTGGCCGACGCCCGCGACGTAGTACGCGTCGGGGCCGACCAGCTCGCCGATCCGCTCGATGACGTACTGCGGCGACAGCGAGCCGTCGGAGGGCTCGTCGTAGCCGAGCGGGTAGGTCTCGCGCCAGGCGTTCAGCTGCCGCCACCAGTCCTCGTAGGACCCCTTGCGGCCGGCCTCGTGCTCGGCCTGGACGGCGACGATCAGGTCGGCGATCACCTCGCGGGCGTCGCCGACGATCGGGACGTCGGCGTGCCGGTTCTTGGAGATCTCGGCCGGGTCGATGTCGGCGTGCACGACCTTGGCGTACGGGGCGAAGCCGTCCAGCTTGCCGGTGACCCGGTCGTCGAAGCGGGCGCCCAGCGCGACCAGCAGGTCGGCCTTCTGCAGGGCGCCGACCGCGCCGACGCTGCCGTGCATGCCGGGCATGCCCATGTGCTGCGGGTGGCTGTCGGGCAGCGCGCCCTTGGCCATCAGCGTGGTGATGACGGGGGCGCCGGTCAGCTCGGTCAGCACCTTCAGCTCGGCGGACGCGCCGGCCTTGATGACGCCGCCGCCGACGTACAGGACGGGCCGCTCGGCCTCCACGATCAGCCGTGCCGCCTCGCGGACCTGCTTGGAGTGCGGCCGGGTGACCGGGCGGTAGCCGGGCAGCTGGAGCTGGACGGGCCACTCGAAGTCGAACGTGGTCTGGAGCGCGTCCTTGGCGATGTCCACGAGCACCGGCCCGGGGCGGCCGGTGGCGGCGATGTGGAACGCCTCGGCGATGGTGCGGCCGATGTCCTCGGGTTTCGTCACCAGGAAGTTGTGCTTGGTGATCGGCATGGTGATGCCCGCGATGTCCGCCTCCTGGAAGGCGTCCGTGCCGATCGACTTGCTCGCCACCTGGCCGGTGATCGCCACGATCGGCACCGAGTCCATGTAGGCGTCGGAGATCGGGGTCACCAGGTTGGTCGCGCCGGGCCCGCTGGTGGCCATGCAGACCCCCACCTTGCCGGTGACCATCGCGTAGCCCTGGGCGGCGTGGCCGGCGCCCTGCTCGTGCCGGACCAGGATGTGGCGCAGCTTCTTGGAGTCGAAGAGCGGATCGTACGCCGGGAGGATCGCGCCCCCCGGAATGCCGAACACGGTGTCGACGCCGACGTTCTCCAGGGCGCGGACCAGCGCCTGGGCTCCCGTCATCTGTTCGGTCGTCATGTTCTGGTTCCTTGGGAGAAGTCTGTGCTCGCTCCGAACGCGGGGTCCGCGGCCCGCCGGCGTTCATAGGTCACACGGCCAACAAAAAACCCCCGCCGCCGGATGGCGGTCGAGGGGCGCGCGCAGGACTATGTGCTTGATCAGCCTGCGCGCCGACCAAGTACTACGAGGATGATGGAACTGCTCTGCACGCAATCACTCTCGCCGACTTCCCGCCCCTGGTCAAATCCGTGGACAGTTTATCCCACCATGTGAGACGGGAGCGGCGGGTCCTCCAGCGGCAGCGCGATCTCCCCCGGCAGCGCCCGGGCCGCCAGGTTGGTGCGCACCAGCGCCTCCACCCGGCCCGCGCCCATCGGCCGCGCCACCAGGTAGCCCTGCCCGCGCGGGCACTCCATCTCGCGCAGCAGCTCCAGCTGCTCGGGCCGCTCGATGCCCTCGGCGACCACGGTCAGCCCCAGGTCGCGGCCCAGCCGCACGATCGTCCGGGTGAGCAGCGTGCGCGTCTCGTCCGACCCCAGCCCGGCCACGAACGACGGATCGATCTTGATGATGTCCACCGGGAGCTGCCCCAGGTAGGCCAGCGACGCGTACCCGGTGCCGAAGTCGTCGATCGCCAGCCGGACGCCGAGGTCGCGCAGCGCCGACAGGCGCTCCACCCCCTGACCGGCGTCGTCCACGAGGACCTCCTCGCGGACCTCCAGCGTCAGCGCGTGCGGCGGCAGGCCCGTCTCCTCCAGCGCCGCCGCGACCGACTCCACGAACCGCGGCGCCGCGATCTGCCGGGCGGTGAAGTTGACCGACAGGCCCACCTCCCAGGAGTCGCCGCGCCACCGCGCCACCTCGCGGCACGCCTCGCGCAGCACCCAGTCGCCCAGCGGCACCATCAGGCCGGACTCCTCGGCCGGGCCGATGAACTCCTCCGGCGGTACGGACTCGTTCCCGCGCCACCAGCGCAGCAGTGCCTCCACCCCGGTCACCCGGGACGTGGCCAGGTCCACCACCGGCTGGAACGCGACCGCGAACTGCTCCTCGGCCATCGCCCGGCGCAGGTCGCCGCCCAGCTCCAGCCGCCGCACGACGTCGGCGTGCATGTGCGGCGCGAACACCTCGACCCGGCCGCCGCCCAGCTCCTTGGCCCGCGCCATCGCCAGATCGCCGTTGCGGATCAGCTCGGCGGCGCTGCGCCGCAGCCGCCGGTCGGCGTCCGCCGCCGCGCGCCCGCCGCCGTCCAGGCCCTCCTCGCCGTCCCCGTCGCCGGCGAACGCGATCCCGATGCTGGCCGTCAGCGCGATGCTCTGCCCGCCCGCCCGGTACGGCTCCAGCGTCAGCACCCGCAGCATCCGCTCGGCCAGCTCGACCGCCGCGCCCGTCTCCCCCGCGTCCTTGGCCGTCCCCGCCTCGGCCCGGCCCGTGCTCGTGCCCGCCTCGACCCGCCCCGGCGGAAGCTGCACCAGCACGGAGAACTCGTCGCCGCCCCAGCGCGCCACCGTGTCGTCGGCCTGGACGGTGCCGCGCAGCCGCCGCGCGGCCTGCGCCAGGACCTGGTCGCCGGCCGCGTGCCCGGCCGAGTCGTTCACCGCGGTGAAGCCGTCCAGGTCGACGAACAGCACGGCGACCTTGCCGCCGTGCCGCCGCCGCGGCAGCAGCTCCCGGGTGCGCTCCTCGAAGTAGGCGCGGTTGGGCAGCCCGGTCAGGCCGTCGTGGAACGTCAGATGCGTCACCTGGCGCTGCAGCGCGGCCTGCTCGCTCAGGTCGCGGGTCGTCACCAGCAGCCGGCCGGGCGCGTCCCCGGCGCCGCTGTAGCGGGAGATCACCGACTCGGTCGGCAGCCACGTGCCGTCCGCCGCCCGGACCCGGCAGGCCAGCCGCAGCGTGCCGGCCGCGGTCTCCAGCACGTCGCCGTCCTCGCCCTCGGCGCCCTCCGGCGGCTCCTCGTCGTCCCCGGCCAGGAAACGGAGGAAGGCGGCCCGGACGCGCGGCAGGTCCTCCGGATGCACGAACTCGTGCATCGAGCGTCCCAGGAGCTCCTCCGGCTCGTACAGGTACATCTTGAGGGCGCCCGCGCTGGCGTACTGGACGACGGCCTTCGGGTCGCAGATCACCACCGCGTCGTTGATGCTCTCCGTCAGCGCCCGGAAATGGTCCTCGCCGGTGCCGGCCGCGCGCCGCAGCCGCTCGTTCTCGCGCAGCAGCGCGGCCAGCCGGGCCAGCACCACCAGCGTCGCCGTCCCGGCCACCAGCGCGACCACCGGCTCCCCACCGCCGGTCGCGGTCAGCGCCCGCCCGGCGACGAAGATCGCCGCGGCGGCGGCCACCGCGGCGGGCACGATGCCCGGGCCGATCATCCGGCCGCGGTCGTCGTCCTGGGCCGGCGCGCCGGCGCCGCCGTCCTCGGGGGTGTCCTCGGGCGGTACCGCGCGCGGCGGGGGCGAGGTCAGCGGGATGAGGATCAGCAGCAGGAGCCCGCCCAGCCGCAGGATGTCGGCCGGGTCCTCGGCGGGCGCGCCGCCGCGCATCCGGGCGACCGTGGTCACCAGGTCGGCGCCGGCGAACGCCAGCAGCGCGCCGTACGCCGTCCAGGCCGGGCGCCGGTAGCCCGCCGAGGCGCCCAGCACGAACGGCAGCGCCGCGCAGACCAGCACGATGTCGATCAGCGGGTACAGCAGCTCCAGCAGGAACTCCGGCGGGCTCTGGCCGGAGCGGTGGTAGAGCGTGCCGAGCTGCACGACCCAGGCCAGCACGAACAGCGCGCTGGCGCAGACGTAGGTGTCGGCCGCGTACCGGACCCAGACGCCGCCGTCGCGGGCCGGCCGGATGGGCACGATCAGTCCCGCGACCAGGGCGAACACGGCGACCAGGTAGAAGAGGTCGGGGACCGACAGCGTCAGCGCGCTGCGGTTGGACAGCGACGACAGGGCGCTCCCGGCCGCCGCCACGAACCAGGCCGACGCGGCGATGCCGAACCACCGCCAGGACGCCCGCCACGCCGGCGCGGCGCCGCTCCCGGCCGTCCCGTCGGGAGGCCGCCGCGAGGCGGGCAGCAGCACGGCCGCGGCGACCGCGGCGGCCGCCGCCTCGGCCCACGAGATGAGTGCGGTGCCGCCCCAGCCCAGCAGCGAGCCGATGGCGTAGAGGACGCCGGCGGCCGCGACCGTCCCGACCGGTATCGCCCGCGGCGGTACTCGCCGCGGCGACCACCTGGTCCTGTCGCCGCCCATCGCGCCGTGCCCCTTCCTGCCCGCCCGGGCGCCCCGCCGCGGAGGCCCGCGCCGCGTGGCGCCCGGGGAATGTCCCTTGATGATCTTCGAGCCGTGCCGGTCCCTCGACAACGTCGGCGCAGGGGGGAACGTGCCCCGCGCGGGGTCGGCGCCGGGCTCGCCGGCGAGCAGCGCATCGGCCGCGCCGACGGTAGGTCAGCGACGTTGCTGAAGTGCGGGGTCACCGTGATGCCCACAGTACGTTCCGTAGGTCACGGAGCGATTGAGGCTGGGCGTCCTCCCGGCGACAAAGGACGGCGCTAGGAGGCGTGCCGTACGCGATCGTCCCGACTTGCCCGGGGTCTCCGGAACAGCCAGAGGGGCCGCGCACGTAGTACAACTACCCGTGACGGAGGGGCGTTCCTTGACTTCTCCCCCTGCGGGAAGGGGAATTCTCACGACTCGCGCCGTGAGCTTTCTGCTTCGTCGCCGACCGCCCGCCCGGAGTGTTCCGTTGAGGTCTTACACCGGCTCCACAGACCGACACCGCCAGCCCGGCGGCCAGAAGGTTGTTCGCGGCGTTCACGTCCCGATCAAGGGTGGCACCGCAGTCACACATGTAGGTCCTGACATGCAACGGCATCCTGTCCCCGATGGTGCCGCAGGCCGAACACAGCCTGGAGGAGGGGAAGAACCGGTCGACCACGATCAGTTCGCGGCCGTACCAGCTCGCCTTGTACTCCAGCATCGAGCGCATCTCGCGCCAGCCCGCGTCGGAGATGGCGCGGGCCAGGCTGTGGTTCTTGAGCATGTTGGACACGCTCAGGTCCTCGATCACGAGCGTTTGGTTCTCACGCACGAGCCGAGTGGTCAGTTTGTTCAGCAAATCGCGGCGGCGGTCGGCGATCCGGGCGTGGACGCGGGCCACCCTGCGGCGCGCTTTGGCCCGGTTGGCCCCGTTCCCCTTGGCCTTTCGGGCCAGCTCACGCTGAGCCTTGGCCAGCCGGGCACGGTCGCGGCGTTCGTGCCGGGGGTTGGGGATCTTCTCGCCGGTCGACAGCGTGACCAGCGACGACAGTCCGGCATCGATCCCCACGGCGGTATCGGTGACCGGCAGCGGCCCCACACCGGGGTCGTCCACCAGAAGGGAGACGAACCAGCGTCCTGTCCGGTCCTGGGAGACCGTCACCGTCGACGGCCGCGCTCCTGGTGGCAGTGGCCGCGACCACACGACGTGCAGCGGCTCGGACATCTTGGCCAGCTTGAGAACGCCGTCCCGGCAGCAGAACCCCGAGGTCGTGTACTCGGCCGATCGTCGCGACCTCTTCTTGGACTTGCAACGCGGGTGACCGGCCCGCTTGGCGAAGAAGGCGGTGAACGCGGACTGCAGGTGCCGCAGCGCCTGCTGCAGCGGCACCGACGACACCTCGTTCAGATAGGCCAGCTCAGCGGTCTGTTTCCACGCCGTCAGCATCGCGGAGGTCTGGCCGTACCCCACCCGCTCCCGCCGGAGCGTCCACGCCTCGCTCCGGGCCGCCAGCGCCAGGTTGTAAACCTTGCGCACGCACCCGAAGGTCCGCGCCAACTCCGCCGCCTGCGCATCGCTCGGGTAGAAACGGTACTTGAACGCCCGCTTCACAACATGACCGGCCACTGACGCACCATACAACGTTGTGTGACTAGCCAATTACCATATGCAGTGGGACGGCGACTCGCCCCGTCGGCGGGTCGGCATAGCAAGATATTGCTCGGCAGGAGTCCGTCGCCGTCCCGCCCGCGGGTGGGCGTACCTAACGGAGAAACCCGATGAGACAGCACTCGATCGTCAGGTTCCGGATCGCGGCGGGGGCGGCGGCCGCCGTGCTGCTCGCGGGCGGCTGCGGGTCCGGTGAGGACGGGGCCGGGGGCGGGGCCAGCACGCCGCCGGCGGCGCCGGCCACCGCCACGGCGCCGGGCGGGCAGGCGCGGCCCGGGGAGCCGCGCGCGCTGGCCACGGGGCTGGCCGTCCCGTGGGCCATCGCCTTCCTCCCGGACGGCAACGCACTCGTCACCGAACGCGACAGCCGGCGGCTGCTCCAGGTGACGCCGCAGGGCAAGGTGAGCGAGATCGGGCGGGTACCCGGGGTCGAGCCCGGCGGCGAGGGCGGCCTGATGGGCGTCGCGGTCTCGCCGTCGTACGAGCGGGACAGGTTCGTCTACCTGTACTTCACCGCCGCGGACGACAACCGTGTCGTGCGGTTCCGCAACGATGGCGACGGGGTGGGGTCGCTCCAGCCGCTCGTGACCGGCATCCCGAAGGCCGGCAACCACAACGGCGGGCGGATCGCGTTCGGCCCCGACGGCCTGCTGTACATCGCCACCGGCGAGGCGGGCCAGGTCGATCTGGCGCAGGACCGCGGCTCGCTCGGCGGCAAGATCCTGCGTGTCACGCCCGAGGGCAAGGCCGCGCCCGGCAATCCGTGGAACGACCTCCTGTGGACGTACGGCCACCGCAACGTCCAGGGGCTGGCCTGGGACGAGGCGAAGCGGCTCTACGCGACCGAATTCGGCCAGAACACCTACGACGAGATCAACCGCATCGAGAAGGGCGGCAACTACGGCTGGCCGGAGGTGGAGGGCGTCGGCGACCAGGACCGGTACACCGATCCCCTGCTGACGTGGTCGACGTCCGAGGCGTCGCCGTCCGGCCTCGGGTACGCGGGCGGCTCCCTGTGGGCGGCCGGGCTGCGCGGCGAGCGCCTGTGGCAGGTCCCGCTGAGCGACGGCGGGGCCGGGCGGCCGGTGGCGCACTACGAGGGCGAGTACGGCCGCCTGCGCGCGGTGGTCGCGGCGCCCGACGGCCGTTCCCTGTGGATCACCACGAGCAACAAGGACGGCCGCGGCGACGTGCGGGAGGGGGACGACAGGATCCTCGTCGTCCCCCTCCAGTGACGTGTCAGGACGCGCCGAGGCGCTCCAGGATGAGCTGGCGGGCGCGGCCGGCGTCGGCCTTGCCGCCGGTGGCCTTCATGATCGGGCCGATCAGGGCGCCGACCGCGTTGACCTTGCCGCCGCGGACCTTGTCCGCCACGTCCGGGTTGTCGGCGATCACCTGGTCGATGATCGCGACCAGCTCGCCCTCGTCGCTGACGATCTTCAGCCCGCGGGCGGCGACGACCTCGTCCGGGGTGCCCTCGCCGGCCAGCACGCCGGCGAAGACCTGGCGGGCCAGCTTGTCGTTCAGCTCGCCGGCGGTGATCATCTCCTGCACCCGGGCGACCTGCGCCGGGGTGATCGGCAGCTCGGCCAGCTCGGTGCCCTGCTCGGTGGCCCGGCGGGACAGCTCGTTCATCCACCACTTGCGGGCGGCGCCCGCGTCGGCGCCCGCGGCGACGGTCTCCTCGATCAGGTCGAGGGCGCCGGCGTTGACGACGTCGCGCAGCTCCATGTCCGACAGCCTCCACTCCGCCTGCACGCGGGCACGGCGGGCGGCGGGCAGCTCGGGCAGGGTGGCGCGCAGCTCCTCGACCCACTCGCGCGGCGGCGCCATCGGCACCAGGTCCGGCTCGGGGAAGTAGCGGTAGTCCTGCGCCTCCTCCTTGCTCCGCCCGCTGGTGGTGGCGCCGGTGTCCTCGTGGAAGTGCCGGGTCTCCTGGACGATCCGGCCGCCCGCGTCCAGCACGCCCGCCTGCCGCTCGATCTCCGACCGGACGGCGCGCTCGACCGAGCGCAGCGAGTTGACGTTCTTGGTCTCGGTGCGGGTGCCCCACTCGGACGCGCCGCACGGCATCAGCGAGACGTTGACGTCGCAGCGCATCGAGCCCTGCTCCATCCGGACGTCCGACACGCCGAGCGAGCGGACCAGCTCGCGCAGCTCGGTCGCGTACGCGCGGGCGACCAGCGGCGCCCTGTCCCCGGTCGCGGTGATCGGCTTGGTGACGATCTCGACCAGCGGGATCCCGGCGCGGTTGTAGTCCACGAGGGAGTGGTCGGCGCCGTGGATGCGCCCGGTGGCGCCGCCGACGTGCAGCGACTTGCCGGTGTCCTCCTCCATGTGGACGCGCTCGATCTCGATCCGGTACGTCTCGCCCTCCACCTGGACGTCCAGGTGGCCGTCCACGCACAGCGGCTCGTCGTACTGCGAGATCTGGAAGTTCTTCGGCATGTCCGGATAGAAGTAGTTCTTCCGGGCGAACCTGCACCACTCGACGATGTCGCAGTTCAGCGCCAGGCCGATCTTGATGATGCCCTCGATCGCGGCCCGGTTGGTGACCGGCAGCGCGCCGGGCAGCCCCAGGCAGACCGGGCAGACCTGGGTGTTCGGCTCGGCGCCGAACTCCGTCTTGCAGCCGCAGAACATCTTGGAGGCGGTGCCCAGCTCGATGTGGGTCTCGATGCCCAGCACCGGCTCGTACTTCTCCAGCGCCTCGTCGTACGGCATCAGCGTCCCCGTGCTCGCCGACTCGCTCACTTGGCCGCCTCCACCAGCTCGGGGGCCTTGGCCAGCAGCGGGCCGCCCCAACGGTCCTCCAGCGCCCGCTCGACGGCGGCGCCCACCCGGTAGACCCGGTCGTCGCCGAGCACCGGGGCCATGATCTGCAGCCCGACCGGCAGCCCGTCCTCGTCGGCCAGCCCGCACGGCACCGACATCGAGGCGTTGCCCGCCAGGTTGCTCGGGATCGTGTACAGGTCGGCGAGGTACATCGCCATCGGGTCGTCGGCGCGCTCGCCGATCGGGAACGCGGTGGTCGGCGTGGTCGGCGAGACCAGCACGTCCACCCGGTCGTACGCGGCGGCGAAGTCGCGCGACACCAGCGTCCGGATCTGCTGCGCCTTGCCGTAGTAGGCGTCGTAGTAGCCCGAGGAGAGCGCGTACGTGCCGAGCATGATGCGCCGCTTGACCTCGGGCCCGAAGCCCTCGGCGCGGGTCAGCGCCATGACCTCCTCGGCGCTGCGGGTGCCGTCGTCGCCGACGCGCAGGCCGTACCGCATCGCGTCGAAGCGGGCCAGGTTGGACGACGCCTCCGACGGCGCGATCAGGTAGTACGCGGGCAGCGCGTACGTGAAGTTGGGGCAGGACACCTCGACGACCTTGGCGCCGAGCGACTCCAGCAGCTCGACGGCCTCGTTGAAGCGGGCGAGCACGCCCGCCTGGGCGCCCTCGCCGGCCGCGAACTCCTTGACGACGCCGACCGTCATCCCGGCCACGTCGGCGCGGCGGGCCGCCTCGACGACCGCGGGCACCGGCTCGTCGATCGAGGTGGCGTCCATCCGGTCGTGGCCGGAGAACGCCTCGTGCAGCAGCGCGGCGTCCAGCACGTTCCGCGCGAACGGGCCGGGCGTGTCGAGCGAGGACGCGAACGCGATCACGCCGTACCGGGACGAGCCGCCGTAGGTGGGCTTGGCGCCCACGATGCCGGTGACCGCGGCGGGCTGCCGGATCGAGCCGCCGGTGTCGGTGCCGGTGGCCAGCGGCGCCTCGTACGCGGCGACCGCGGCCGACGAGCCGCCGGAGGAGCCGCCGGGGACCCGGTCGAGGTCCCACGGGTTGCGGGTCACGCCGTACGCGCTGTTCTCCGTGGACGAGCCCATCGCGAACTCGTCCATGTTGGTCTTGCCGAGGATGACCAGGCCCGCCTCGCGCAGCCGGGCGGTCACGGTCGAGTCGTACGGCGGCCGCCAGCCCTCGAGGATCCTGGATCCCGCGGTGGTCGGCATGTCGGTGGTGGTGAAGACGTCCTTGTGGGCGATCGGCACCCCGGCCAGCGGGCCGGGCCGCTCGCCGGCGGCGATCCGCTCGTCCACCCGGCGCGCCTGCGCCAGCACGGCGTCCTCGTCGACGTGCAGGAACGCGTTCACCCGGCCGTCGACGGCCGCCACCCGGTCCAGGTGCGCGCGCGCCACCTCGGCCGCGGAGGTCTGCCCGGAGGCGACCAGCTCCGCCAGCTCGGCCGCGGTCCGCCCCGCCAGATCGTCACTCGTCACGGTCAGGCCGCGCTTCCCGGTCGCCTCCGGGGCACCTTCTTGGCGCCGCTCCGGCTCCCTCATCAGGCCTCCTCGTCCAGGATCCGGGGTACGCGGAAGCGCTGGTCCTCGGCGGCCGGGGCGCCCGAGAGGGCCTGCTCCGGGGTGAGCGAGGGGCGGACCTCGTCGGCGCGGTAGACGTTGGTCAGCGGGAGCGCGTGCGAGGACGGCGGGATGTCCTCCGCCGCGGCCTCCTGCACCCGCGCGACCGCGGAGATGATCTGGTCGAGCTGGGCGGCGAGATGGTCGAGCTCATCGTCGGCGAGCGCCAGCCGGGACAGCCGGGCGAGGTGTGCCACCTCGTCACGGGTGATGGCGGACATGTGACAACCGTTTCTGCGGGTCGATGGATTCGCCGTCCATCCTATGGGCCGCGTTCCTTCGGGCCGACCGCTTTACCGCTCGGGACGTTTCGGACGCTCCGGGAGGGAACTCACATCTGGTACGTCCCTTGGACGATGGAGAGGAGAGAGCGCCGTGACCATCGGAGGCAGCCTCGCCCTGATCATCATTGGTGCGATCCTGGCCTACGCCGTCGATCTGGACATCAGCGGCGTCGACATCCGGGTCGTCGGCATCATCCTCATGGTCGGCGGGCTGGTGGGGCTGATCATCGGGATCGTGCGGATCGCGACCGCGCGCCGCCGCGTCCCGCCCCCGCCGCCGGCCGTGCGCGAGGAGCGCTACTACGAGGACCCGCCCCGCCGCACGTACTGACCGCCCCTACCTGACGGCTACCGGCGCTCCCGGGGTGCCGGCGGAGGATCAGGCGGCGGGCTCGGGGGCGCGCTCCACCCGGCTGCGCAGCCAGTCGGTGGCCGCCGCGGCGTCCATGGGCCGGCCGAAGTGCCAGCCCTGGGCGGCGTCGCAGCCCATCTCGCGCAGCAGCACCGCGGTCCGGGCGTCCTCGACGCCCTCGGCCACCGAGCGCAGCCCCAGCGTGCGGGCGAGGTCCACTATCGAACGCACGATCACGGCGTCGTCGGAGGACTCCGCGATCCGCCGGATGAACGAGGAGTCGATCTTGATCTCCTCGACCGGCATCCGCTTGAGCCGCACCAGCGAGGAGTAGCCGGTGCCGAAGTCGTCCAGGCTGAGCGGGATGCCGAGGGCGGCCAGCGCGCTCACGGTGTCGGAGGCGTAGGCGGGCTCGTTCATCAGGATCCGCTCGGTGATCTCCAGCTGGAGGGCCGCGGCGGGCAGCCCGCGCTCCAGCAGGCCCTCCTCGATCGCCTCGGTGAGGCCGGTGTCGAGCAGGTCGCGGCCGGAGGCGTTCACCGCCACCTGGACGGTGAGGTCCTCCCGCCACCACGCGGCGGCCTGCGTGAGCGCCGCCTCCACCACGTAGTGGGTGATGGAGCGCATCAGGTAGGTCTGCTCGGCGATCGGCAGGAAGTGCTCGGGGACGAGCAGCCCCTTGTCGGGGTGGCGCCAGCGGACCAGCGCCTCCATGCCGACCAGCTGGCCGTCGTGCAGCGCCGTCTTCGGCTGGTAGAACAGCTCCAGCTCGCCGCGGTCGACGGCGCGGCGCAGGTCGCCGAGCATGGTCAGGCGGGCCGGGGAGTTGCGGTCCTTGGACGGCGAGTACACCTCGACGCCGCTGCGGCTGCCCTTGGCCTCGTACATCGCCACGTCGGCGCGCTGGAGCAGCAGCTCGAAGTCGGGCGCGTGGTCGGGGAACAGCGCGATGCCGACGCTGCCCTCCAGGTCGAACGACATGCCGTCCAGCCGGACCGGCTCGCTGAGCGCGGCGCGCAGCCGGGCGGCGACCTCGCGGGCGGCGGCGGCGTCCCGGATCGTGGGCAGCAGCACCGCGAACTCGTCGCCGCCGAGCCGGGCCACCAGGTCGCCGGGGCGCACGCTGTGCGTCAGCCGGTGCGCGACCAGCTGGAGCAGCCGGTCGCCGGTCAGGTGGCCGAGGGTGTCGTTGACCTCCTTGAAGCGGTCGAGGTCGAGCAGGAACAGCCCGGCGCGCCGCACCGGCTCGCCGGTGCCCTTGCGGCCGGGCGGGCGGGTCCTGGCAGGCCAGGGGAACAGCGCAGGACGGGCGGTCCCCTCCCCCGCGCCGCGCGCCTCGGCCAGCGCCTCCTCGGTCCGCACGATCAGCAGCTTGCGGTTGGGCAGCCCGGTGAGCGCGTCGTGCAGCGCCTGGTGCTCGCGGCGCACCGAGACCGAGGCGTTGAGGTACACAGCGATGAACGGCAGCACGATCAGCGGGACGAACGCGGCCGAGCGGTGCATCGCCACGACCATCAGCGGCGCGAGGCCGAGCAGCGCCAGGTGGACCAGGACCTGGTAGCCGAGGTCCCAGCGGATCGCCTTGAGGACCGAGACCCGCTCGTGCAGCGCGACGGCGGTGCCGACGAGGAGGTCGTTGCAGACGAAGTAGACGGTGCCGGCCACCGCGATGGCGGGCAGGTCGGCGCCGGTGGGCACCCACAGCGCGATCGGGTCGGCGTGCACGCCGAACAGCTGGAGGACGAGCTGGGCGGCGCCCAGGCTGAGGGTGTACTGGGCGACGTTGAACGCGATCCGGTGCGGGCTGCGGCCGCGCAGGATGCCGCAGGTGGCGGCGGCGACGGCCTGGAGGACGGCGGCGATGGGCAGCCCGGCGTACAGCAGGGCGGCGAACGCGAACGTGGTGGAGGTGGTGGCGCCGTTGTTCTCGGTGGAGCCGGGGGTGATGATCGGCCGCAGCTCGCCGAACACGATGAAGCAGGCCAGGATCCAGAAGACCGGGTTGCCCACGAGCGCGTCGACCTCGGCCCCGGACAGCCCGGCGAGCGCGACGGCACACGCTGCCACGCCCAGCAGGACGACGACCACGAAGTAGATCCACAGCGGGGAACCCCGGCGCGGCATCGTGTTCCGCGTGTTGTTCGGGTCCTTCATCACATCCTCGGGGGGAGTACGAGGGCCGTCCCCCGGCCCCGGAGCGCGGGCGCTTCGCGGCGGAGGTCCGTTTCCCGGTGTGACGACCGGAGGTTCTGGTGAGTCGTGATGACAGGGAGAGTACGACCTGGACTCAACTTCGCGAAACCGGTTGGGTACGTTCCGTTATTTCCATTCTGCACCAAGACTCTACCCCTGGGTAGCGGAACTGTACCACTGGGTAACCCGAACCTGGTTAACCGCGCAACGACCACACGGCGTCATTCCTCCACGCTGAGGGTCACGTTCCTGGCCGCATCCGGCCCCTCGGCGAGCAGGACGCGGAAGCCGGCCTCGTCCAGGACCGGCACTCCGAGCTTGACCGCTTTGTCGTACTTGGACCCGGGGCTCTCCCCCACCACCACGAAGCCCGTCTTCTTCGACACCGACCCGGTGACCTTGCCGCCCCGGTCCTGCACCGCCTCGGTCGCCGAGTCCCGGCTGAACTCCTCCATCGTCCCGGTGATCACCACGGTGACCCCCTTGAGCGGCTGCGGCGCGGCGGACCCCTCGTCCTCCATCCGCACGCCCGCCTCGGCCCACTTGCGCACGATCTCCCGGTGCCAGTCGACCTCGAACCAGTTCCTGATCGAGCGCGCGATCGTCGGCCCGATCCCGTCGACCGCCGCCAGCTCCTCCTCGGTCGCGTTCCGGATCGCGTCCATCGACCGCATCTCGCGGGCGAGGTCCTGCGCGGCGACCGGCCCGACATGGCGGATCGACAGCGCGGTCAGCACCCGCCACAGCGGCTGCCGCTTGGCCTTCTCCAGCTCGCCGAACAGGATCTCGACGGTCTTCTTCGGCTCGCCCTCCTTGTTCGCGAAGAAGGTCACGACCTTCTCCTCGCCCGTCTTCGGGTCGATCCGCGGCAGGCCGGTGCGCTGCTCCCGCACCACCGTCTTGATCGGCAGCAGCCGGTCCACGGTCAGGTGGAACAGGTCGCCCTCGTTCCGCACCGGCGGGTCCGACGGCTCCAGCGGCTGGGTGAGCGCGGTCGCGGCGACGTACCCGAGCGCCTCGATGTCGAGCACCTTGCGGCCCGCCACGAAGTACAGCCGCTCGCGCAGCTGCGCCGGGCAGAACTGCGCGTTCGGGCAGCGGATGTCGGCGTCGCCCTCCTTCTCGTACGCCAGCTCCGTCCCGCACTCCGGGCACTCGGCGGGCATCTCGAAGCGGCGCTCCGAGCCGTCCCGCAGCCCCGTCACCGGCGCCACGATCTCCGGGATCACGTCGCCGGCCTTGCGCAGCACGACCGTGTCGCCGATCAGCACGCCCTTGCGCTCGACCTCGCTCGCGTTGTGCAGCGTCGCGTACGTCACCGTGGACCCGGCGACCGTGACCGGCTCCATCACCCCGTACGGCGTGACCCGCCCGGTGCGCCCGATGCCGACCTTGATGTCCAGGAGCCGGGTGTTGACCTCCTCCGGCGGGAACTTCCAGGCGATCGCCCACCGCGGCGCCCGCGAGGTCGAGCCCAGCCGGCGCTGGAGCGGGAACTGGTCGACCTTGACGACCACGCCGTCGATCTCGTAGGCGGTGGCGTGCCGGTTCTCGCCGGTCCGCTCGATGTACGCGCGGACGCCCGCCATGTCCTCGACGATCTCGTACCGGTCGCTGACCGGCAGCCCCCACTCGCGCATCAGCTCGTACGCCCCGGCCTGGCTGTCGGGCTGCCTGCCGCCGCGCCAGGCGCCGAACCCGTGCAGCAGCATGTCCAGCGGCCGCTGCGCGGTGACCCGCGGGTCCTTCTGCCGCAGCGACCCGGCCGCCGCGTTGCGCGGGTTGGCGAACGGCTCCCGGCCCGCCTCCGCCTGCACGGCGTTGACCTGCTCGAACCCCTCGACCGTCAGAAAGATCTCGCCGCGCACCTCCAGCAGCTCCGGCCAGCCCTCGCCGGCCAGCCGCTCCGGCACGGACGCGATCGTGCGGACGTTGTACGTGACGTCCTCGCCGGTACGGCCGTCGCCGCGGGTGACGGCGCGGACGAACCGCCCGTCCTCGTACACCAGCGCGATCGCCAGCCCGTCGATCTTCGGCTCGCACAGATAGGCGGCGATCTTGCCGGCCTCGCGGACGACGCGGTCGTCCCAGGAGGTCAGCTCATCGTCGTTCATCGCGTTGTCGAGGCTCTGCATCCGCTCCAGATGCTCGACGTTCGCGAAGTCGGTGGAGATCGGCGCGCCGACCTTCTGGGTGGGCGAGCCGGGCGTGACCAGCTCGGGGTGCTCCTCCTCCAGCGCCTTCAGCTCGCGCATCCGCCGGTCGTAGTCGGCGTCGCTCAGCGTCGGCGCGTCGAGCACGTAGTAGCGGTAGTTGGCGTCGTCGATCTCCTGGCTCAGCAGGTGATGCCGCCGAGCCGCCTCGCTGGGAACACCCTCGCTCACGGTCATGGCCCCATTCTGCCCGCGCTCCGACCTGCGCGTTCCGTGCTATTCGGCTGCTTCGTACAGCATCCTGGCGGTATCGCGGCAGCGCTTCATCGCCGCCCGCGCGTACCGCGGCGACGCGCCCGCCAGCCCGCACGCGGGCGTGATCACCGCCTGCTCGGCGAGCAGCGCCGGCGGGAAACCGAGCCGCCGCCACAGCTCCCGGACGGGCGCGGCGGTCGCCTCAAGGGAGGGCAGCGTCGCGTCGGTGGCGGGCACGGCGCCGATCAGCAGCCCGATCCCGGCGTCGATCGTCTCCCCCACCGCGTCGTCGTCCCGCTTGGGCACCGTCCCCAGGTCGAACGAGATCGCCTTCGCCCCGGCGCCGCGCAGCAGCCCGTACGGGACGCGGGCGGCGCAGCAGTGCACGACCGGGTACGCGTCGCCGGCCGCCTCGATCACCTGCCGCAGCCCGTGCTCGGCCAGCGGCGCCTCGACCGGGGCCAGCCGGGAGAAGCCGCTGGCGGTCGGGACGCGCCCGGCCAGCGCGGCCGGCAGCCCCGGCTCGTCGATCTGCAGCACGATCCGCGCGGCGGGCAGCCGCCGCCGCACGTCGGCCACGTGCCGGGAGACGCCCTCGGCCAGCGAGGCGGTCAGGTCGCGGACCGCGCCCGGGTCCTTGAGCGCGCGGTCGCCGTGCCGCAGCTCGATCGCCGCGGCCAGCGTCCACGGCCCGCACACCTGGATCTTGACCGGGCCGTCGTGCCCGTGCGCCAGCTCCTCCAGCAGGTCCAGATCGCGCGCCAGATGGTCGAGGCTGCGCCGGGTGTCGCGGCCGGGCCGGTCGGAGAACCGCCAGCCCGACGGCTCCAGGTGCACCGGCAGCTCGACCAGCAGCCCGGCGGTGCGGCCGGTCATGTCGGCGCCGGGGCCGCGGGCGGGCAGCTCGGGCAGGTGCGGCAGCTCGGGGAGCTCGCCGAGCACGGTCCGCAGCGCCTCGGCGGGGTCGGTGCCGGGGTACGACCCGACCCCGGTCGCGGTCCCGGTCCCCCACGGGAAATCAGTCACACCGGAACCCTATCGATCAGAGCGGCGCACGATCAGATCAGCGCGGCCAGCCGGTCGAGCTCGGCGAGCGTCCCGTCCTCCGGGAGCGTCCTGAGGTTGAACAGGACCTGGTCGACGCCCGCCTCGTCCAGCTCGGCCACGACCTCGGCCTTGGCGGGGACGCCGAACATCGCCACCGGCAGCCGCCGCCCGGCCCGCTCCCGCAGCTCGCGGATCCGCGCGCCCAGCGCGCCGGTGTCGCGCCCGTAGATCGGCATCCAGCCGTCGCCGGCCTCCAGCACCCGGTCGAACGTCGTCGGGCCCGACCCGCCGATCATGATCGGCGGGTGCGGGTCGCGGACCGGCTTCGGGTAGAGGAACACCGGGTCGAAGTCGACGAACTCGCCGTGGAACTCCGCCTCGTCCTCGGTCCACAGCGCCCGCACCGCGCGGACCCGCTCGCTCAGCAGCCGCATCCGCGTCCGCGGGTCGGTGCCGTGGTTGCGCATCTCCTCGCGGTTCCAGCCCGCGCCGACGCCGAGCACCGCGCGGCCGTTCGACACGCGGTCCAGCGAGGCGACCTCCTTGGCCAGCAGGATCGGGTCGCGCTGGACGACCAGCGCGATCCCGGTGCCGACCTCCAGCCGCTCGGTCACCGCCGCGGCGGCGGTCAGCGTCACGAACGGGTCCAGCGTCCGGTAGTACCAGCGCGGCAGGTCGGCGCCGCCCGGCCACGGGGACTCCCGCTTGACGGGGATGTGCGTGTGCTCGGCCACGTACAGCGAGCCGAACCCGCGCTCCTCCAGGGCGCGGCCCAGCTCCGCGGGCCCGATCCCCTCATCCGTCACGAACGTGGAAACACCGAACTTCAACTGATCCTCCTCGGCCGGGGCGTACGGAAGATAACGGCAACCGGAACGGCCGCGCTATTCCCGGTTCCCGCCCGTGCCGTTCCAGTCCGTGCCGTTCCGGTACGGGCTCAGGCCGGTACGCGGGCGGTGTCGCCGATCGTCGCAGAGCCGAGGACCCGGTCGCCCTCGTACAGGACGGCGGCCTGGCCGGGGGCCACGCCCTGGGCCGGGCGGGCCAGGGTGATCCGGACGCGGTCGCCGTCCGGCTCGGCGGTGCAGTCGTGCACCTCGCCGTGGGCGCGGAGCTGGACCTGGCAGCCGAACGGGCCGGCCGGCGGCGCCGACAGCCACACCGGCCGCTCGGCGATGATCTCGCGCACGTCCAGGGCCTCGCGGGGGCCGACCGTCACCGTGTTGGTCACCGGCGAGATGTCCAGGACGTACCGCGGCCGGCCGTCGGCCGCCGGGCGGCCGATCCGCAGGCCCTTGCGCTGGCCGACGGTGTAGGCGTACGCGCCCTCGTGCTCGCCGACCTCGGTGCCGTCCTCGTCCACGATCGGGCCGGGCGCGGTGCCCAGCCGGCCGGCGAGGAAGCCGCGGGTGTCGCCGTCGGCGATGAAGCACACGTCGTGGCTGTCGGGCTTGTCGGCGACCTGGAGGCCGCGCCGCTCCGCCTCGGCCCGGATGTCGGCCTTGGTGGTGTCGCCCAGCGGGAACATCGCGTGCGCGAGCTGCTCGGGCGTGCAGACGGCCAGCACGTACGACTGGTCCTTGCCCTCGTCCACGCCGCGGCGCAGCACGCCGTCCGCGAGCCGCGCGTAGTGGCCGGTGCAGACCGCGTCGAAGCCCAGCGCCAGCGCCCGGTCCAGCAGCGCGGTGAACTTGATCTTCTCGTTGCAGCGCAGGCACGGGTTGGGCGTGCGGCCCGCCGCGTACTCCTCGACGAAGTCCTGCACCACGTCGCGGTCGAACCGCTCGGCCAGGTCCCACACGTAGAACGGGATCCCGATCACATCGGCGGCGCGGCGCGCGTCCCGGGAGTCCTCCAGGGTGCAGCAGCCGCGCGCGCCCGTCCGGTACGACTGCGGATTGCTGGAAAGCGCCATGTGGACGCCGGTCACCTCGTGCCCGGCCGCGGCGGCGCGGGCGGCGGCCACGGCGGAGTCGACGCCGCCCGACATGGCGGCGAGTACGCGCAAAGTCATAACGGTTCCAGGGTAAGCGCTCCCCCGGCCCCGCCGTGCGGCCCGCGAGCACCGATTCCGCGTACGATGAGGCCCGCTATGGGAATCTTCCGCCGTCCCCGCGAGACGTCCGCTGCCGTACCCGCCTCGATCAGCGAGTTCTGGGAGTGGTGGGCGCAGGCCCGCCAGGAGATCGAGTCGTCGCTGAACGGCCCCGACGCGGGCGAGCCGCAGCCCGGCGAGGGGCTGCCGGCCGCGCTGGTCGAGGAGCTGTCCGCCCGGGTCCACAAGATCCATCCGGAGCTCCAGTGGGAGATCGGCGGCGGTGAGGACGAGCCGCCGGTGCTGACCGTCACCGGGGCGGGCGACCCGGAGCTGCGCGGGCTGGCCGAGCGCTGGGTGCGGGCCGCGCCGCGCGCCACGGTCGCCGGGAACTGGCGGTTCCACCCGGCGCGGCAGGCCGACCCGGAGATGCTGGAGCACAAGCTCGTGCTCGGCGACCACGAGTTCGACCTCGACTACGTCAAGCTCGGGATGCGGGCGGACGCCGGTCTCGCCCGGGTCCACATCGCGGCGTACCACCCCGACTTCCTGTTCGTTTCGGACGAGCAGCGCCTCCAGGTCGCGGCGCACGTGCTCGACTGGTCGATGGGCGAGGACGACGTGGCGCGCTGGATCGGCGACGTCACGATCGCGACCGAGGCGCCGATGGACGCGCTGCCGCCGTCGATGCTGCCCGCCGTGGTGGAGCAGATCGCCGAGCCGTTCGCCGAGCCGACCTGGCTGACCGGCGAGAGCCGCACCCCGCGCGGGCATCCCGCCCGGCTGGGGGCGCGCTTCCCGCTGCACCGCCAGGACTACCCGCTGTGCGACCTGCACGTGGCGATCACGCTGCCGTACGCGCACAGCAACCCCGACCGGCTCCCGGTGGAGCCGTCGGCGGGCGCGCTGCGCAAGTTCGAGAAGAAGCTGGCCGGCCTGGGCGACCGGGCGGTGCTGGCGGTGCGGGAGACCGGCGACGGGCTGCGGGTGCTGCACCTGTACGCCGACCCCGACTCGGGTGTGGTCGCCGAGCTCGACCAGCTCGCGGCGGGCTGGAGCGAGGGCAAGGCCAAGGTGTCGTCGACCAGCGACCCCGCCTGGCGCGCCATGGCGCCGTTCAAGCCGAGCTGACGGGTCTGCTGCTGGCGTCGACCTTCCGCCAGCGGGCCTCGCAGAACGCGTACATGCCGAAGACGGCGAGACCCGCCGCGACGGCGACCAGCAGCCAGGGGCCGGCGGGCGTGGCGGTGAACTCGCGGAGCGTGCCGTCCAGCCCCTTGGCCCGGCCGGGGTCGTGCCGGAGCGCGGCGGCCCCGAGGAAGACGCCGATGCCGGCCAGGAGCAGGCCGCGGGCGCAGTTGCCGACGACGCCCAGCGGGACGACGATCCTGCGGGCGGGGCCGGTCAGGCCGGGCTCCAGCTCGTCCAGGAAGTTGCGGCGGACGGCGTGCCAGACGACGACGGCGCCGCAGATCACGAACCCGGCGCCGGCGGCGAGGACCAGCCAGCGGCCGCCGGGGGCGTCCATCGCCCGCGCGGTGAACGCCCGGGACTGCTGGTCGGACGACCGGCCGCCCAGCCCGATCGCGATGCCGGCCGAGCCCGCGAGCCCGGCGATGTAGATCAGGGCGCGGGCGAACGCGAGCGCGCGGTTGTGCGGCTTGCCGCCGTCCGGGACGGGCCGCCCGTACCGGGCCTCCGCCAGCTGCCAGAGGACCAGCCCGGCGAATCCGGCGGCCACCAGCCACACCGCGGCGGTCCCGCCGGGTCCGCCGACCACGGTCTCCAGCGCGCCGCGCTGGTCGGCCTCGTGGCCGCCGCCGCGGCCGAACGCGATCCGCAGCGCGAGCCAGCCGATCAGCAGGTAGATGACGCCGCGCGCGGCCAGGCCGGTCCGGGTCAGCCGGTGGAACCAGGGGTGTCCGGCCGTCCGCCGCAGGCCGCTGTCGGCAACGTTCTCCGTCATCCCGCCATCGGTCCCCGCGAGCGGCGGCCCGAAACGTCCGTTACGGCGGAACGGTCAGGAGAGCCCGGCGCGGCGGGCGCGCTCGACGACGGGGGCGATGGCGTCCGCGAGCGCCTTGACGTCCGCCTCGGTCGAGGTGTGCCCGAGCGTGAAGCGCAGCGAGCCGCGGGCGCGGGCCGGGTCGGCGCCCATCGCCAGCAGCACGTGGCTGGGCTGGGAGACGCCGGCCGAGCAGGCCGAGCCGGTGGAGCACTCGATGCCCCGGGCGTCCAGGAGCATGAGCAGCGCGTCGCCCTCGCAGCCGGGGAAGGAGAAGTGCGCGTTCCCGGGGAGGCGGTCCGTCTCCGAGCCGTTCAGGACGGCGTCGGGCACGGCGGACCGGACGGCGTCGATCAGCCGGTCGCGGAGGGCGGCCAGCCGGGCCGCCTCGGCGTCGCGGCGGGCGAGGGCGGCCTGCGCGGCCGCGGCGAAGCCGGCGATGGCGGGGGTGTCGAGCGTTCCGGAGCGGACGTCGCGCTCCTGGCCGCCGCCGTGCAGCACCGGGACCGGGTCGACGCCCTTGCCGAGGAGCAGCGCCCCGACGCCGAGCGGGCCGCCGAGCTTGTGGCCGCTGAGCGTGAGGGCGTGCGCGCCGGAGGCGTGGAAGCCGACCGGCAGCTGGCCCGCGGCCTGGACGGCGTCGGTGTGGAACGGGACGCCGTGCTCGCGGGCGATGGCGGCGAGCTCGGCGACGGGCTGGACGGTGCCGACCTCGTTGTTGGCCCACATGGCGGTGACCAGCGCGACGTCCGGGCCCATCAGCTCGCGCAGCGACGCGGGGTCGACGCGGCCGCGCGCGTCCACCGGGATCCAGTCGACCCGGGCGCCCTCGTGGTCGGCGAGCCACTGGACGGCGTCCAGGACGGCGTGGTGCTCCACGGCGCCGGCCAGCACCCGGGTACGGGCGGGGTCGGCGGCCCGGCGGGCCCAGTAGATCCCCTTGACGGCGAGGTTGTCGGCCTCGGTGCCGCCGGAGGTGAAGACGACCTCGCTGGGGCGGGCGCCGAACAGCTCGGCGATGATCTCCCGGGACTCCTCCACCACCCGGCGGGAGCGGCGGCCCACGGCGTGCAGGGAGGACGGGTTGCCGAGCTCGCCCAGCTCCGCCGTCATCGCCGCGACGGCCTCGGGCAGCATCGGGGTCGTCGCCGCATGGTCGAGGTAGGTCACCACGCGCACAACAGTATCCGCGCCCCGAACGTTCCCCGGCGGCGGCCATGGGTCGGCCGGGGGGAGATGAGGGCGGGAACAAACCGGAATTTCGGGTGGTTTGCCTGCTGTACCGTCCGGTCGGTACAGTAAGGATCGCCATGAAGAAGCACGCCCTCCTCGACGCCGCCGAGGCCCTGCTGTCCGAGCAGGGCACCCAGGCGCTGACGCTCACCGCGGTCGCCGACCGCGCCGGCGTCAGCAAGGGCGGGCTGCTCTACCACTTCCCGACCAAGGAGGCCCTGGTCCAGGGCCTGGTCGCGCGGGTGATCGAGGAGTTCGACGCGCTGGTCGCGGCGCACGACGACGGCGCGCCCGGGTCGTACACCCGCGCCTACGTCGAGGCGACGTTCGAGGTCCTCACCGGCGAGGCCCGCGCGTACCGCCGGTGGTCGGCGATCATGGCCGCCGCCACCGACCCGGAGCTGGCCGCCCCGCTGAACGAGGCGATGGCCCGCTGGCACGGCCGGCCGGCCGCCGCGGACCCCGACCCGGTCGCGGCGATGATCGTCCGGCTGGCGGCCGAGGGCCTCTGGGAGGTCGTGAGCCACACCCCGGAGCTGTACGGCGCCGGGGAGCTGGACGCGCTGAAACGGCGCCTGCTGGCGCTGGCCGCCGAGCGACGATAAACCCCCTCTCCCCCCTCCCCCCGCTTCATCCCTGATCCATCAACCCGTGCCCAGGCACGGGTCCTTCGCGATGTGCCCCCGATGCGCACAGAAAGAGGTGAACCATGCTGCTCCGTGCCCGCGTGGGAACGTTCCTGACCTTCGCGGTCGCCGGGCTGCTCACCGGCGTGTGGGTCGCCCGCATGCCGGCGCTGGCCGAGAAGTTCGGCACCAGCGAGGGCGAGGTCGGCATCGTCGTCCTCGTCTGGGGGCTCGGCGCGATCGTGACCATGCAGGGGCTGCGCGCGGTGATGGCGCGGTTCGGCAGCCGGCCGGTGCTGGCACTGGCGCTGCCGCTGACCGCGGTCGCGTACGCGCTGGTCGCGGTGGCCCCCACGTACGGCCTGCTGCTCGCCGCCGTGGCGCTGTTCGGCATGACCTTCGGGATCACCGACATCGCGATGAACGCCCAGGGCAGCGCGGTCGAGCAGGCGTACCGTCGGCCGATCATGAGCGGGATGCACGCCGGCTGGTGCGTCGGCGCGATGACCGGCGGGCTGTTCGGCGTCGCCACGGCCGCCGCCGGGCTCGGCTTCACCGCGACCGTGCTGGCCGCCGCGGTCCTGACGCTCCCGGCCGGGCTCGCGCTCGGCCGCACGTACCTGGCCGACCCGCCCGCCCCGGCGGCGCACGGCTCCGGGAAGCGCGCGCGGATGCCCGTCGCGGTCTACCTGATCGGGGCGCTGGCGTTCATCGCGTTCATGACCGAGGGCTCGATCGCCGACTGGAGCGGCCTGCTCCTGCACGAGGAGATGGGCGCCACCCAGGCACTGGCCGCGCTCGGCTACCCGATGTTCGAGCTGGCCATGCTGATCGGCCGGCTCGCCGGCGACCGGATGCGGGCCCGCGTCGGCACCCGCCGGCTGCTCACCGGCGCCGGGATCGGCACCGCCCTGACCATGACGCTGGTCGTGCTGGCCCCGACCGCGCCGGTAGCGGTCGCCGGGTTCTTCCTGACCGGCCTGGTCGTCTGCACGGTCGTCCCGACGACGATCTCGCTGGCCGGCACCGCCGCCCCGGACCGCCCGGCCGCCGCGGTGGCCCAGGTCGGCGCGATGGGGTACGGCGGGCTGCTGCTCGGCCCGGTCGTGGTCGGCTTCCTCGGCGACGCGACCTCGCTGCGCGTGGGCGTCGGCGTCACCGTCGCGCTGGCGCTGCTGATCGCGGTCGGCGCCCGGTACGTCCCGCTCGGCGGCGTGGTCGGCGAGCGGGCCGGCGCGGCGCGTCCGGAGGGCCCGGAGGCGGTGCCCGCCGCGGGCGGCGACGCGGAGCCGGAGCCGGCGACCGTGGCCGCCTGACCGCCGGGATCGGCGCGTTTGCTGTATAACGCCTCCAGGCGATCTGGAGGCGGGATGAGCGACTGGCGCGTGCCGGGCTACAGCGAGCTGCGCGTCCTCGGCGAGGGCGCGCAGGGGCGGGTGGTGCTGGCGCGGCACGACGGCACCGGCCGCCCGGCCGCGATCAAGTACCTGTCGCCGCGGCTGCTCGCGGACGAGGAGTTCCGCGTCCGGTTCCGCGGCGAGGCGGACCTGCTGCGGCGGCTGTACGACCCGTACGTCGCCCGCCTGTACGGCCTGGTCGAGACCGCCGAGGGCGCCGCCATCGTCATGGAGGCGGTGGACGGCGCCCCGCTCAAGGCGGTGCTGGCCGAGCGCGGCCGGCTGGACCCCGAGGCGGCGCTGGCGGTGCTCAAGGGGTCCCTGCTCGGCCTGGCCGCCGCGCACGAGCTCGGCATCGTGCACCGCGACTACAAGCCCGCGAACGTGATCGTGCGCGGCGACGGCCTCAGCAAGCTGATCGACTTCGGTGTCGCGGTGGACGCGGGCGCGGCGGGCCGGTCCGGGACGCCGGTCTACATGGCGCCCGAGCAGTGGCGCGGCGAGCCGGTGTCGCCCGCGACCGACGTGTACGCGGTGACCTGCGTGTTCTTCGAGTGCGTCACCGGGCGCCGGCCGTTCGCCGGTACCGGGGTCCTGCCGCTGATGCGGGCGCACCTGAACGATCCCGTCCCGCTGGCGGACGTTCCGGAGCCGCTGCGCCCGCTGGTCGAGCAGGGCATGGCCAAGGACCCCTGGGCGCGGCCGGCGGGCGCCGCCGCGTTCGTGGCGGCGCTGGAGGACGCCGCGGCCGCCGCGTACGGGACGGACTGGGAGCGGCGCGGCGTGCGCGCCCTCGCCGGCGCGGCCGCGGCGGTGGCGGCGCTGTTCCCGCTTGCCGCGCTCGGCCTCGCCCCCACGGGCGCGGGCGCCGCGGCCGCCGCGTCGGGAGCGAGCGCGGCCGGAGCCGCGGGAGGTGCCGGGGCCGCGGGTGGCGCGGGCGGCGCCGGGGCCGCGGGTGGCGTCGGGGCGGGCGCGGCGGGGGCCGGGATCGGGGCCAAGGGCGTGGCCGCCGTCGCGGGCGGGGTCGTCGCCGTCGCGGGCGGCGGCACCGCCGTCTACGTCGCCGCCGACGACGGCCCGCCCCCGCCGCCCCCGCTGACCGTGTCGCTGGCCGCGCACCGGGAGACCGCCGGGCCGCTCCAGGTGGACGGGCGGCTGGTCCTCGTCAAGGGCGGCGCCGACCCGGCGCTCACCCGGCGGATCAACGCCGCGCTGCGCGCCCCGGCGGACGCGCGGGCGGGCGAGTACCGGCGGGCGCTGGCCGAGCCGGGCGGCGCCGGCCGGCCGGCCGCGTCCACGTCCACGGTCACGCCCGGCGTGCGGCTGGACGGCCCGCGCTACATCTCCGTCCGGTACGACTTCGTCCTGCGCTCGCAGCGGCTCTCGCACTCCAGCTGGAACCGCGCCCGCACGGTCACCGTCGACCTCAGGACCGGCAGGGCGCTGCGCGCGGCCGACCTCTTCCTCCCGTCCGCCCTGGCGGCGGACGGGCTGCGGACGCTCTCCGAGCGGGTCCGGGAGCGCGCCGCGGGCACCTGCTTCGCCGACCGGCCGCCCGCGCTGACCGCGGCGCTCATGGACGGCCAGTACGTCCAGCTGGCCCTGGCGAAGGCCGAGCTGGAGGTGCTCCTGGACGCGCCCGGCCTCGGCACGTACGAGATGGCCTGCGGCCAGCCCGCCGTCAAGATCCCGTACGGCTCGCTCACCGGCCTGCTGCGGCCCGAGGTCCTGAAGGCGATCCCCTACCCGGCCGGCCCGGGCTCGCCCTCCGGCCGCCCCTGACGCGTCCCCGCGCCCGCCTCCCCGAAGCGCGGCAGCGTGGCCGAGGCGAGCAGCAGCACGGCGCGGGGCGTCCCGACGTCGGCGACGAGGGCCCGGACGATGCGCGTCCGGGAGCTCGGCGGCGCCGGTCCCGGCGCGAACCGGGCGCGCTCCGCCTCCGCCGCGATCTCCGCGACGCGCGGGCCGATCCGCTCCAGCCGGCCGCGCAGCTCGGTCAGCGTCGTGCCGGGGGTCACCGACGCGCCGGTACGGGCGGCGAGGCGTTCGAGCAGCTCGCCGTGGCGGCGCTCGTGGTGGCCGCGGCGGCGGCGCAGCGCGACCGCCGCGCCCAGCAGCAGCACCAGCCCGATCCCGGCGACGGGGACGGCCCGCGGCACGCCGCCGGAGCCCGCCGGCGCGGGCGGCGTCAGCGGATCGACCTCCGCCGCCACCTCGGCGTCGGCGGCCGGGGTCGGGTCGAACGGCACCCAGCCCTGGCCCTCGAAGTACACCTCGATCCAGGCGTGCGCGTCGGTGTCGCGCACCTTGTACAGGCCGTCCTCGGACCTGCCGGTGGCGAAGCCGGCCACCACCCGGGTCGGGACGCCCGCCAGCCGCAGCAGCAGCGCCGCCGCGCCCGCGAAGTGCTGGCAGTAGCCGGCCCGGTCGTACAGCAGGAAGTCCAGGATCGGGAAGCCGACCATCTCCGGCACGTCGGTCGTGTAGCGGAACCGGCCGCCCTCGGTCAGGTAGCGCTCGACGCGCTCCACGACCTCGTACTGCGTCCGCGCGCCCGCCGCGATCTGCTGCGACAGGTTGAGCACGTCGCGCATCGCGGGGACGCGGCGCATGAAGCGCTCCAGGCCCGGGGAGACGTGCGGGTACGAGCCGTACTCCCCCAGGCGCCCGGCCAGCCGCTCGCCGCCCCAGCGGAACCACAGGCTCGTGTACGGGGCGAGCCGGGGGTCGGTCGCCGGCGGCGCGGCGCGCAGGGCGGCCGGGTCGACGCGGACCATGTCGGCCTGCACGGCGTAGGTGTCGTCCTGGCGCGGCTGCGGGATCAGCCGGCGGGCGTCGCCGGGCATCGTGTCGACCTTGCCCGCCGCCTCGACCGAGCGGATCCGGCCGGGCGAGACGACCTGGGAGTCGCGCAGGCCGCGGACGGTCACCTGGATGTCGACGCGTTCGGCGGCGGGCGCGGGCAGCTCCTCCCGCTCGACGCCGCCGCCGACCTCCCAGCCGCGCCAGCCGTACCGTTCGAGGACCTGCATCCGCCACAGCGCGGGCCGCGGCGAGGTGATCTCCAGCATCGTGGCGCCGGACCGCCGGTCGTTGATGGGGCCGTAGGACTGGGTGGTGTTGAGCGTCTGGAACTGCGGCTCGCGGCCGACCATGTCGTCGAAGTCGATCCACTGCGAGCGCGGCCCGACGGCGTGCGCGGCCGACGCCGCGACCAGCGCCGCGGCGGTGCCGAGCGCCAGCACCGGGACGGCCGCCCGGCGCGGCGCGAACCACAGCAGCCCGGCCAGCAGCAGCACCGCGCCCGGCCAGGCGCTCTCGTCGGTCTGCCGGATGGCGGTGGCCACCAGCCAGGGCGTCGCCAGCAGCGTGAACCCGGTGACGGCCCGCAGCGCCCCCGCCTCGCGCGGCGCGGCGAGGGCGGCCGCCGCCAGGTAGACGGCGCCCGCGCCGAGCAGCCACAGCGAGCGGGTGCCGATGTCGCCGGCCCGCTCGCCCGGGACGAGCAGCGCCATCTCGCGCGCGCCGTCCGAGAGGGCGAGCACGAGCGTGTCCCAGGACGTGGGCCACAGCCAGCCCTTGGGCGCGCCGCCGGCCGGCAGGGCCGCGAACGGCCAGGCGGCGAGGGCGACCGCGAGCGGCCGCCCCGGAAAGCGCCCCGCGGCCAGCGCCGCGACGGCGACCGTCGCGGCGGGCAGCACCCACAGGACCCGCCACCCGAGCAGCGGCACCCACGCCGTCAGCGTCACCACGGCCGCCAGCACCAGCCCAGCCGCGCGCGTCATCGCGCCCGCTCCCGTTCCGGGCCGGGGCGCCGGGACGGAACCCGGCGCGCACCGGCCGGCTCGTTCACCCGGTGCGGCGTCCGGCCCGGCTGCTCCGCGGGGCGCGTCATCGGGCCGGCTCCCGTTCGGGCGCGGGGCGCTGGGGGCGGGCGGTGCGCGGGGCGCTCAGCTCGGTGACCAGGTGGAGGGCGCGGCCGGCGGGCAGCGCCACGACGCCGGGCGGGAGCGGCGGGCGGGGCGGGCCGAGGTCGAGGCCGGCCGGCACCTGGACGACCGAGGACGCGCGCCCGCCCGGCGGCCGGACCGCCGCCTGGCCGCCCTCCAGCAGCGCGAGCCGGCGGCGCACGGCCCGCCAGGACGGCTCGTCCACCGCGGGGACGGGGGCCTCGGCGACCGGCAGCAGCACCTCGCAGCCGCCGTCGCGGGCCAGCGCCAGCACGCATCCGGCGGCGGCGCGGGCGACCCAGTCGACGGCGCGCGGGTCGGTGGCGTCCGCGGTGTCCACGATGACCAGCGGCAGCCCGGACGGCGGCGCCGCGAACCGGCGCTCCTGCAGCTCGCCGCCGCGGGCCAGCGAGGCCCAGTGGATGCGGCTGATCGGGCTGCCCGGCACGTACGGGCGCAGCCCGTCCGGCTCCAGGTCGTCGGCGCGCACGGCGCGGGGCGGCATCGTCCGCGCGTCGCCGGCCGGGTCGGGCAGGATCAGCACCGGCTCGGCGGCCCCCGCCCGCAGCGGGCGGCGCAGGATGCCGAGCGGGTCGCCGACGCGCAGCCGGGACGGGCCCAGCACGTGCGCGCCGCGGCGGCCGACCACCAGCTCGACGGTGCCGCCGGTGCGGTCCAGCACGGCCCACCCGCCGTCGGCGGTGCGCACCTCCAGCCGGAGGGGCGCCCAGGCGGGCATGCGGACGGCGAAGTCGAGGAGCAGCGGGTCGTCCTCGCCCGCCTCGCGCGCGGGAACGTTCCGGGCGACGGTCACCCGGCCGCCCGCCGCCGCCGTGACGAGCACGCCGGCGAGCATCGTCAGGACGAGCCCCGCCGCGAGGGTGAACAGCGTCAGCGAGGGCAGCGCGGCGGCGAGGCCCCCGATGGCCGCCGCCGCGAGCAGCCAGAGGGGCCAGCGCCCCGACACCCGCCCGGGCCGCTCGGGCCGCTCGGCCCGGCGCTCCCGGCGGCGTTCGCGCGAGAACGGGCCGCGGCGGGTCATCGCGCCCGGACCCGCCGGACGGCGTCCTCGACGACCTCGCGGGCGGCGCCGGCCGGGGCCGCGCCGGTGCGCTGGATGCGGTGCGCGAGCACGGGCGCCGCGAGCTCCTGGACGTCGTCGGGCAGCACGAACGCGCGGCCGTTCAGCGCGGCGCGGGCGCGGGCGGCGGCGAGCAGCAGCAGCCCGGCGCGCGGGCTCGCGCCGACCTCGGCGAGGGGGTGCTCGCGGGTGGCGGCCAGCAGCTCGACCACGTACCGCAGCAGCGGGTCGGCGGCGTGCACCTCCGCGACCGCCTCCTGCGCCGCCAGCAGCCGGGCCGGGTCGGTGACCGCGTCGGCGGCCGGCTCGGGCCCGGCGCGCAGCAGCTCCATCTCCTGGTCGGCGGACGGGTAGCCGAGCGAGACCCGGGCCAGGAACCGGTCGAGCTGGGCGGGCGGGAGCGGGTACGTGCCGTCGTACCCGGCCGCCGGGTTCTGGGTGGCGATCACGACCATCGGGGACGGCAGCGGGCGGCTCTCGCCGTCCACCGTGACCTGCCGCTCCTCCATGGCCTCCAGCAGCCCGGACTGCGTCTTGGGGGTGGCCCGGTTGATCTCGTCGACGAGCACGACGTTCGCGAAGACCGGGCCGGGCCGGAACTCGAACGCGCCGGTGTCGGCGCGCCACACGTTCGCGCCGACGATGTCGGCGGGGAGCAGGTCGACGGTCGCCTGCACGCGCGCGAAGCGGCCGTCGAGGGTACGGGCCAGCGTGCGGGCGAGCTGGGTCTTGCCGACGCCGGGATGGTCCTCGACCAGCAGGTGGCCGCCGGCCAGCACGGTCGCGAGCACGACCTCCAGCACGTCGGCGGGCATCCGCACCGCGCCCAGCACGGCGGCGCGCAGCCGGTCGCCCAGGGCGCCGACGTCGTCGACGGTGACCGTCTCGCGCGGCGAGACGGGCAGCGGGCGCGGCGCCGGGGACAGCCGCCCGTGCGGCGCCGTACGGGAGTCCGTACGGGAGTGTCCGTTGCGTTCGGGGATCGCTTCCATGGCTCCCTTGGGTTCGGCGGTCACCGCTCGCACTCACAACGTGGGTGAGGTGTCGCACTGTTCCAGGCGGTGGCGGCCTCGCCCCGCGCCAGGCAGTCTTCCCACCGGCGGCGAAAATCCACATAAAACCGGGGCGGCCACGGGAAAGCGGAACGGCCGGGACGCGCCCGCGTCCCGGCCGTTCGTCACGCCCTCGGGCGTCACTTGCGCTTGGTGATCTCCTCGGTGAGCTGCGGCGCCACCTGGAAGAGGTCGCCGACGATCCCGTAGTCGACCAGCTCGAAGATCGGCGCCTCGGGGTCCTTGTTGATGGCGACGATGGTCTTCGAGGTCTGCATGCCGGCCCGGTGCTGGATGGCGCCGGAGATGCCGACCGCGATGTAGAGCTGTGGCGACACGGTCTTGCCGGTCTGGCCCACCTGGAACTGGTGCGGGTACCAGCCGGCGTCGGTCGCGGCGCGGGAGGCGCCGACGGCCGCGCCGAGCGAGTCGGCCAGGCCCTCGATGATCGAGAAGTTCTCGGCGCCGCCGACCCCGCGTCCACCGGAGACGACGATGGCCGCCTCGGTGAGGTCCGGGCGCTCGCCCTTCTCCTGGACGACCTTCTCGACGATCTTCGCGGCCTTGTCGGCGTCCGACAGCGCCACCGAGACCTGCTCCTCGGCCGCGGCGGCCGGGGCGGCCTCCGGGGCGATGGAGTTCGGCCGGACGGCGATGACGGGCGTGCCGGCGGTGACCTTGGCGTGCGCGATGAGCGCGCCACCGAAGATCGAGTGCTCGCCGACGAAGCCCTCGGCGACGTCCACGACGTCGGTGAGGACGCCGGAGCCGAGCTTGATGGCCAGCCGGCCCGCGATCTCCTTGCCCTCGCCGGTCGCGGCGACGAGCACGGCCGCGGCCGACTTGTCGTTCACCAGCTGGGCCAGCAGCGCGGCCTTGGGCGCGACGACGTAGGAGCTCAGCTCCTCGTCGGCGGCCACGTAGACCTTCGCGGCGCCGTACTCGGCCAGCTTGTCCTTGGCACCCTCATGCCCCGGACCGATCCATACGGCCGCGGGCTCGCCGTGCCGGCGGGCCAGCGTCAGCAGCTCGAGGGTGACCTTCTTGACCTCGCCGTCGACGTGGTCGACGAGGACGAGAATCTCAGCCATGTGTCAGTACTCCCCTTCCTCGCTCAGACGAACTTCTTCGAGGCGAGGAACTCGGCGATCTTGGCGCCGCCGTCGCCCTCGTCGGTGACGATCTGCCCCTGGGCCCGCGGCGGGGCCTCGGCGAAGTCCACCACCGTGGTGGTGGCGTTGGCCAGGCCGACCTGGCCGGCCTCGATGCCGGCGTCGGCGACGCCCAGCGTCTCGACCGGCTTCTTCTTGGCCGCCATGATCCCCTTGAACGAGGGGTAGCGCGGCTCGT
Organism: Actinomadura sp. 21ATH; assembly: GCF_041951345.1. Classification (NCBI taxonomy): domain Bacteria; kingdom Bacillati; phylum Actinomycetota; class Actinomycetes; order Streptosporangiales; family Thermomonosporaceae; genus Actinomadura; species Actinomadura sp. 21ATH. Next base: position 315,671 of record NZ_JBGNUR010000007.1, read on the forward strand.
TGATCTTCTCGACCACGCTGACGACGGCCGGCAGGCTCGCCTCGACCCGGTCGAACCCGTAGTCGGTCTGCCGCTGGATCTTGATGGCGGAGCCGTCGATCTCGACCTTGTTGGCCAGCGACAGCTGCGGCACGCCGAGGCGCTCGGCCAGCATCGCGGCCAGCACGCCGGTACGGGCGTCGGTGGACTCCGCGCCCGCGATCACCAGGTCGAACCCGGTGCGGCCGAGGGCCTGCTGGATGGCGTACGACGTCTGCACGGCGTCGGAGCCGGCCAGCGCGTCATCGACGAGGTGCACGGCCTTGTCCGCTCCCATGGCCAGGGCCTTGCGGATCGAGTCGGTCGCCTTGTCGGGACCCATGGTGAGGACGGTGACCTCGCCGCCGTGGGCCTCCTTGATGCGCAGCGCCTCCTCGATGGCGTACTCATCGAGCTCGTTGATGACACCGTCCGCGGCGGCACGGTCGAGCGTGCTGCCCTCGGACTTCAGCTTGCGCGGGCTCTCCGTGTCGGGAACCTGCTTCACCAGGACGACGATGTTCATGGCCGGTGGCCGACCTCCCTGCACTCTTCATGGCCGCTGGGGTAAGCGGCAGAGGGGCGCCGCCCGGGGCGGGTCGACGCGGTCTGGAATGCGTTAGCACCCACAGCCTGCCAAACACCCGAACGCGCTTCGGCTCCGGGTCCCTGATTAAGCCGTGTCCCACGAATGTTACCCGTCGGTAGCCTCGTGGCAAATCCCAGCTGAGGAGACATTACCCACGCCGGGCGTCCCGCCGGGCGCACCGTCCCGCCCAGCGGCGCCCGTGACGCAGATCTCACTTGACGGCCGCCTAGATGAAGGGGATGCCTCCGCTCACGAGGTCCTTGATGTCGGCGCGCAGGTCCTCCAGGTCCTGCGACATCCCGTTCAGCGGAGTGGTGTCGGGCGGCTGCCGCTGCGAGAGGACGACCAGCACCACCGCGAAGATCCCCAGGATCAGCGCGCCCACCATGGCGGCCTGTGCCCGCGGCATCACCGCGCCCCACAGGCGGGCCAGCTGGCGGCGCGGCGCGCCGCTGCCCGGGGCCAGGCCGAGCAGCAGGATCACGGCCATGGAGGAGTACGCGATCGCCCGCGACGCCGTCATGTCCGGGTTGGCGAACATCAGCACCACGAGCAGGATCAGCCCCGCCAGCAGGCCGAGGGAGCCGAGCAGCGCCGTCACCATCAGCGCTCCGGGCAGGTGCAGCGGCGACTTGAACGTCGCCGCCACCGCGTCGCCCGAGCGCGGCCCGCGACGGGTCCGCTTGCCCTCCATGCCCTTGGCGGCCTTGTCGCCCGCGCGCAGCAGCACCACGCCCACGCCGGTGACGGCCAGGGCGAGCAGCGGCGCGATGTTGGCGAAGCCGAGCAGCGCGATCAGCAGCAGGAAGCTGAGCACGCGGAACCAGCCGTACGGCTTGGGCGCGTCCCTGCCGTCCGGCCGCGGCCCCGCGTCCCGGGGGCGCTGTTCGGGGCGCGGCTGCGTGCCGCGCCCGTACGGGTCGGGTCCGGGCGGCGGCGGGGCGCCGCGCTGGAGCGCTCCGTGGCTCGGCGGCGGTGGCTGCGGCGGCGCCTGCTGGGGCTGCTGGTACGGCGCGTACGACGCCTGCTCGTACCAGCCCGGGCCCGGCCGGGTCCCGCTCGTCTCGTACGGGCTGGGCCCGGGCGGCGGGACGGGCGGCGGCGCCGCCGGGGGCAGCATGCCCTTGAAGTCCTTGGGCTGCGCCGGCGGCGGCCCGACCGGGACCGGGGCCGGCGGGCCGGCGGGAGCGGTCGAGCCGGTCGAGCCGGTGCCCGACGGGCCCGGCTGGGACGTCGACGGCGGCATCGAGAACGTCTGCGCGTGGTCGTGCGGGGGCCGCTCGGCGGGCTGCGGCGCGGGCGGCGCGGGCGGCTGCGCGCCGGTGCCGTCCGGGAGCGGGTAGTGCTCGTCGACGCGGGTCTGGTCGGTGAGCGTCGCCTCGAAGTGGATCTTTCGGCAGATCTGCGTCAGGTTGACCGCGGTGGGCCGCTCGGCGGGGTGCCGCGCCATGGCCGAGCGCAGCACCGGCAGCAGCGCCTCGGGCACGCCCTCCAGGTCCGGGTTGCTCGACATGATCTTGTAGAAGATCGACTCGAAGGTGCCGGAGCCGAACGGCGGCCGGCCGGTCGCGGCGTACGCGACCGTCCCCGCCCAGGCGTGCACGTCGGACGGGGCGCCCGCGTCCTCGCCCTCGATGATCTCCGGGGCCAGGTAGCCGGGCGTGCCGATCACCATGCCGGTGGCGGTCAGCCGGGTCGCGTCCGCGCCCTGCGCGATGCCGAAGTCGATGACGACCGGCTCGGTGTCGACCAGCATGACGTTGCCGGGCTTGAGGTCGCGGTGGATGATCCCGGCGCCGTGGATCGCCGACAGCGCCGCGGCCAGCCCGACCGCCAGCCGCTGCAGGGCCTGCCCGTAGACCGGGCCGTCCTCCTCGACCAGCTCCTCCAGCGTCCGGCCCGGGACGTACTGGGTGACGATGTACGGCCGGTCGGCGGTCACGTCGGCGTCGAGGATCTCGGCGACGTGCGGGCTGTGCACCCGCCGCATCGAGTCGACCTCGCGGGCCAGCCGGCGGCGCGCGGTGGCGTCGCCGGCGACGGCGGGCCGCAGCACCTTGATGGCGACGTTGCGTCCCTCGGGATCGGCGCCGAGGTACACGACGCCCATACCGCCCTCCCCCAGAGTCTTCTGGATGCGGTAGTGGCCGATGCGCTCCCCGGACGTGGCAACCCCCTTCATCGTTTACGAAACCCTACCTTCGCCTCTCGGGGCCGGGGCGTCGCGCCACGGCCGTACGGCCGGCGTGCGGGTCTAGGCCGCGACCACCCCTCCGCGCTCCGTCACCGCGCCGCTCCCCTCCGCGAGCGCGCCCGCGAACCAGCGGGCGGACGGCCGCGCCGCCGGGTCGCGCCGCAGCCCCAGCGGGAGCAGCCCGGCCAGCGGGCCGGCGATACCGTCGAGGTCGTGCTCGCCGCGCAGGATGCGGAAGCAGGTGCCGTGCAGCGATCCCCGCCCGTACGGCGGCCGCCCGGTGGCGGCGCAGGCCAGGGTCGCGGCCCAGGAGAACACGTCGGAGGCGGCCGTCGCCGGCTCCCCCTCGATCAGCTCCGGCGCCAGGTAGGCGGGGGTCCCGACCACCATGCCGCGGCGGGTGATCTGGTCGGCGCCGGCGCCGTGCGCGATCCCGAAGTCGATCAGCGTCGGCCGGTCGCCCAGGACGATCACGTTCCCGGGCGCCAGGTCGCGGTGCAGGACCCCCGCGTCGTGCACCGCCGCCAGCCCGAGCGCCAGCCGCCGCGCCAGCCGCAGCAGCCGGTCCCCCCGGAACGGCCCGTACGCGGCGACCAGATCGTTCAGCGGCGTCCCCGGAACGTGCGCCATGACCAGATACGGCCGCTCGGCGGCCACGTCGCCGTCGAGCAGCCGCGCCACGTAGGGGCTCCGGATCCTGGACTGGACGGCGATCTCCCGGGCCAGCCGCCGGCGCCCCTCGGCCTCGGCGGCGAACTCGGGCAGGATCTCCTTCACCGCGACCTCGCGGCCCGCGGCGTCCATGGCCAGGTGGACGACCGCGGTGCTCCCCCGGCCGATCTCGCCCAGCAACCGATACCCGCCCAGTCGCCGATGCGTCCCCATAACCCCTATGACGCCGGAAACAGGGCATACGTTCCGATCGTTCTGCGAGTCCGGGCGCGGGCGGTACCCGAGCGGCACGCGGGCGGCGGGTCAGCTCTCGCGGCGGGCGGCCCGCCGGGCGCGGCGCTCCTCGCGGCGCGTCTCGAACTTCGTCGCGGCGTCGTCCAGCCCCGCCATGAACTCCGCCAGCTCGTCCCGGGCCTTGTCGCCGTCGTCGTCGAGGTCGGTGCGGTCCCACACGCCCCACTTGCGCAGCACCGGCGTCAGCACGTCGTCGTGGTGCAGCCGCAGGTCGTAGATGCCGGCGTTCGCGATCACGACCGACTTGCGCAGGAAGCCGTCGATGCTGTGGCCCGGCATCTGGAAGTTCTTCACCACGTCGGTGATGGCGCGCATGGTCTCGTTCGGCGCCAGCTCCAGCGCGTTCGCGAGCAGGTTCCGGTAGAAGATCATGTGCAGGTTCTCGTCGGCCGCCACCCGCGTCAGCATCTGCTCGCAGAGCGGGTCGCCGGACGCCTTGCCGGTGTTGCGGTGCGAGACCCGCGTCGCCAGCTCCTGGAACGACACGTACGCCGCGCCGTGCAGGAACGACTCGCCGTGGTCGGCCTCGTACCCGACCTCCATGTGGTGCATCCGGGCCCGCTCCAGCGCCTCCGGGTCGACCGCGCGGGTCACCGTCAGGTAGTCGCGGATCACGATGCCGTGCCGGTTCTCCTCGGCCGTCCACCGGTTGACCCAGGTGCCCCAGGCCCCGTCGCGGCCGAAGACCTCGGCGATCGCCCGGTGGTAGCCCGGCAGGTTGTCCTCGGTCAGCAGGTTGACGATGAGCGACTCCCGCGCCTCCTTGCTGATCTTGGAGTCCTCGATCGACCAGGGCTCGCCGCCGAGCATCTCGAAGTCGCGGCCCTGGCTCCACGGCACGTACTCGTGCGGGAACCACTCCTTGGCCATCGACAGGTGCCGGTCGAGCTCCTTCGCCACCACCGGCTCAAGGTCGAGCATCAGCTTGGTCTGGAACGTCTCGGGCATGCCTGCATCCTTCGCTGTACGTGATGGCGCACCGTCCGGCACGCGGGCGTGTCAGCGGTACGGGTTACCGATCCTCCGCAGGTCAGTGCCGTCCTCGAGCGGCACCGGCAGCAACCTACGAAAGGGTAGGTTTCTAGGCTCGCGAGCCGCGTCCGCGACGTCAAGTCACACCCTTCACAATCAGGGCGGCCCATTTCTTGTAGACCCGGGCAAGGAAAACCGGGAACTCTTTGTCAACCCGCCGCGGGGAACGCCCGCGTCAGCGCGTCCCGGCGGCCTGCTGCCACACCCGGTTGGCCGCCGCCCGCAGCAGCGGCCGCGGCACCATCCGCAGCGCCGGCAGCACCGCCTTGTACTGCGGCCCCGGCACGCACAGCGCGCGCCCCGCCGCCACCGCGTCCAGCCCGGCCCGCGCCACGTCGTCGCGGCGCAGCCACAGCAGCCCCGCCGCCGACTCCTCGTCCGTCCGGGTGAACCCCGGGCACAGCGCGGTCACGTGCACGCCCTGGCCCGCCACCTCGGCGTGCAGGTTCTCGGAGAACGCGCTGACGTACGCCTTCGTCGCCCCGTACGTCGCGCTCCCCGGCGACGGCGCGAACCCCGCCATCGACGCCACGTTCAGCACCCCGCCGCGCCGCCGCTCGATCATCGCGGGCAGCGCGGCGTGGGTGAGGCGCACCAGCGCCACCACGTTCAGCTCGATCTCGCGCAGCTGGTCGGCCAGCGGCAGCTCGGCGAACGGCCCGAACGCCCCGTACCCGGCGTTGTTGACCAGCAGCTCCACCGGGTCCTCGCGCAGCCGCCGCTCGACCGCGCCGCGCTGCTCCGGGTCGGTGAGGTCGGCGGCGACCACCTCGACCGCGACCCGGTACCGCTCGACCAGCTCGCGCGCGAGCCCGTCCAGCAGGTCCGCCCGCCGCGCCGTGATCACCAGATCGGTGCCGCGGCCGGCGAGGAGCCGGGCGAAGCTCTCGCCGATGCCGCTGGAGGCGCCGGTGACCAGCGCGGTGCGGTACGCCTGATGCATGGCGGGATGCTAGCGGCTGGTGGACCCCGCTGCGATCGGTCCAACGCCTTCGGCAGCGATCTTTATCGGCGGGAACATTCCACGCGGATCGCCCACCTCCGGTCCGCCGAAGTACACCCCCAGCGCGAACGCCGCCGTGGCCTCCAGCAGACCGGCCCGCTCCAGCCCGCCGCCGTGCAGCGGCGCGCACCCCATCTCCCGGACGAGCCCCGCCACGACCGCCACCGCCTCCGCGTCCCCGCACAGCGGCACGCCCACCGGCGGCGGCGCCAGCCGCCACACGCTCTCATGGCAGAGGTTGAACGCCTTCACCACGCGGGCGCCGGGCACCCGCTCCGCGATCCACCCCGCCACCGAGGGCGTCCTCAGCGTGAAGTCCGGCGGCGCGGTCGCGTTGGTGCAGTCGATCAGCACCCGCCCGTCCAGCGGGCCGGCCGCCTCCAGCACGTCCGCGACGCCCTCGTACCAGACGGCCAGCAGCACCGCCTCGCCGAACTCCGCCGCCTCCCGGAACGTCCCGCTCCGCGCGCCGTACCCGATCCGCTCCGCGAGCGCGGCCGCCTTCCCCGGGTCGCGCGCCCCGACCAGCACCTCGTGGCCCGCCCGCGCCCACTGCTCTCCCAGCGCGCCCGCCATGTTCCCCGCGCCGAGCAACCCGATCCGCATCCCTGACCTCCCGGCCGTCGATTACCGTCGGGCAGGACGCTAGGCGTTCCGTTACGCACCTCCCGGTACGTAACGGAACAGGCAGGATGAGGGGCGAGATGACCATCAGCATGGAACGCGGGTACATCGCCGACTGCCAGGCGCGGCTCGGCTTCGACCTGCTCAGCGGCACCTGGAACAGCGTGGTCCTCTACGCGCTGCGGGAGGGCCCGCTCCGGCCCGGCGAGCTGCGCGAGATGATCGGCGGCATCAGCCACAAGGTGCTCACCGAGACGCTGCGCCGGCTCGAACGCAACGGCCTGGTCGCGCGGCGCCGGTACGCCGAGGCGCCGCCGCGCGTCGAGTACGAGCTGACCGCGCCAGGCCGCGGCCTGCTCGAACCCATCCTCGCGCTCGGCCGGTGGGCCGAGCTGTACGCCGACGAGGTCGTCGGCGCCCAGGAGCGCGCGCTCGTCAGCGGCCGGTGAACGTCGCCTTGCCGGGGCCCTCCTCGACGAACGACCGCATGCCCTCCTTCTGGTCGTCCGTCGCGAACAGCGCCGCGAACTGCGTCCGCTCGATCTCCAGCCCGGTGCCCAGGTCGACCTCCCAGCCGGCGTCGATCGCCTGCTTGGCCGCGCGCAGCGCGATCGCCGGGCCGCCGACGAACGTCGCCGCCCACTCCCTCGCCGCCGCGTAGACCCGGTCGTCCGGGACGACCTTGTCCACCAGGCCGATCTCCAGCGCCTCGGCCGCCGGCACGTGCCGCCCCGAGAAGATCAGGTCCTTGGCCCGGGCCGGGCCGATCAGCCGCGCCAGCCGCTGGGTGCCGCCCGCGCCCGGGATGATGCCGAGCTGGATCTCCGGCTGGCCGACCTTGGCGCCCTCGCCCGCCACCCGGAAGTCCGCGCACAGCGCCACCTCCAGGCCGCCGCCCAGCGCGTACCCGGTCACCGCCGCGATCACCGGCTTGGGGATGGCCGCCAGCGCCTTCGCGAAGTCCTGGAGCAGCCGGGAGTGGCCGCCGGCCATCTCCGCGTACGACATCCCGGCCATCTCCTTGATGTCGGCGCCGGCCGCGAACACCTTCTCCCCGCCGTAGATGATCACCGCGCTGACGGTGTCGTCCTGGGTGACCTCGCGGGACGCCTCGATCAGCTCCGTCTGCATCCGCGCGTTGAGGGCGTTCATCTTCGGCCGGTCCAGCCTGATCGTCGCGACGCCGTCCTCGACCTCGACCCGTACGAACTCCACAACGCCTCCCGCAGATCGCTCCGTCCGCAGCAGAGCCTAACGCCCGTACTGTCACACCCCGCTGGTACCTTCTCAACCGGCCCTCCCACCCGTCCGACCAGGGGTTTCCCGTCATGCTCGTCGCGCACGCCACCTGGCACGGCGGCGCCCTCTGCCTGTGGGCCGAGCGCACCGGCCCGCACGCCTTCGAGGCGGACGCCCACCCGTTCGCGACGCGCGACTTCACCGGCACCACCTACGAGCCGATGCTCGCCACCGCCGCCCGCGTCGACCTCGTCCTCACCCTCCCGACCGCCGGCGAGACGCCCGTCCCCTCGCCGGAGCTGGGCCCGCGCCCGTCCGGCGCGCCCGCGGAGCTGCGGCCGTGGCGGGTCCCGGCGCTGGTGCTGGAGCCGTTCCCCGCGATGGCGCTGCTCCAGTCCGCCGAGGACGCCGCCGACGTGATCCCCGGCACGGACCTGCGCTACCTGTGCCTGCTCGCCGGCGAGGCCGTCCACCTCGCCGAGCGCGGCCGCGTCCTGCCCCGCCTGCTGCGCGAGGACGGCGACCTCGTCGCCCGCTGGCACCCCGTCCTGGACGACCCGGCCCGCCTCCGCGACCTGGTCCGCGCCATGCCGCCCGCCTGCCGCGCCGCCGACGGCGGCCGCCCCGCCGGCACCGTCCTCCGTGAGGCCCTCTGCGGCCTGGTCGACACCGCCGTGCGCGGCGTCGTCCCGCATCCCCTGCTGCCGCCCCGCCGCGGCAAGGCGCCCGACCGGCTGCCGCTCACCGAACGCTGGGTCGAGGCCCTCACCGGGCCCGCGCCCGAGGTCGCCCGCGAGGCCCGCGACGACGCCGGCGACCTCATCGCCGAGCTCGACGCCTGGGCCGGCGCCGCCCGCCGCCCGGCCGGCCCCCTCCGCGTCTGCTTCCGCCTCGCCGAGCCGCGCCCCGAAGAGGACGCCCTGGAGGCCGCCGCGTCCTGGGCCCTCGACACCGCGGCCCCCCGGCCGGACCCGGACACCTGGCGCGTCGAGTTCGCGCTCCAGGGCACCGAGGACCCGAGCCTGTACGTGCCCGCGTCCATGGTCTGGGCGGGCGAGGCGGGCTCGATCCCCGGCGCCGAGGAGACCCTCCTCACCGGGCTCGGCCGCGCGCTGCGCCTGTTCCCCGACATGGCGCCCGCCCTCGACGGCGCCACGCCGCACGAGCTGCCCCTCGACACCGCCGGCGCGTTCCGCTTCCTCCGCCAGGCCGCCCCGCTCCTGTCCGCCGCGGGCTTCGGCGTGCTGCTCCCCCAGTGGGCGGGCAAGGCCAGGCTCGGCCTGAAGCTGACGACCCGCACGCAGGACGACGAGGGCTCCGGCGCCGCCGCCTCGTCCGGCTTCGACCTCCAGGGCATGGTCGACTTCCGCTGGGACCTGGCCATCGGCGACGACACCGTCGACGAGGCCGAGCTGGAGGAGCTCGCCCGGCTGAAGGCGCCGCTCGTCCGGCTGCGCGGCCAGTGGGTCGAGCTGGACGAGGAGCAGCTCCAGGCCGCCCTCGACTTCCTCCGCCACCCGCGCCGCGGCACGATGACCGCCGCCGAGGCGATGCGCGCCGTCGTCCACGCGGGCGACGACGCCCTTCCCCTCGTCGGGGTCGACGCCGACGGCACGTTCGGCGACCTCCTGAGCGGCGAGTCCGACCGCCGCCTCACCCCCATGGCGACGCCTGGCGGCGTCGAGGCCACGCTGCGCCCGTACCAGGAGCGCGGCCTCGCCTGGCTCGCCTTCATGGACGGGCTGGGCCTGGGCGCCCTGCTCGCGGACGACATGGGCTTGGGGAAGACTGTTTCGATCTTGTCCCTTTTCGCGCACGAGCGGCGGGACGGCCGCACGCCCGATCCCACGCTGGCGATCGTGCCGATGTCGCTGGTGGGCAACTGGCAGCGGGAGGCGGCGAAGTTCACGCCGAAGCTGCGGGTGTACGTGCATCACGGGACGGGGCGGCGTCGGGGCGAGGAGCTGGTGGAGGCGGTCGGGCGCAGCGACCTGGTGATCACCACGTACGGGACGGCGGCGCGGGACGCGGAGATGCTGGCGCGGATCGAGTGGGGCCGGGTGGTCTGCGACGAGGCGCAGGCCCTCAAGAACAGCGGGACGCGGCAGGCCCGCGCGGTGCGGAGCATCCCGGCGCGGACGCGGATCGCGCTGACCGGCACGCCCGTCGAGAACCATCTCACCGAGCTGTGGTCGATCATGGAGTTCGCGAACCCGGGGCTGCTGGGGCCGCGGGCGGCGTTCCGGGAGCGGTTCGCGGTGCCGATCGAGAAGGACGGCGACGAGCGGGCGGCGCTGGCGCTGCGGCGGGCGACGCAGCCGTTCATCCTGCGCCGCCTCAAGACCGACAGGTCGATCATCTCGGATCTGCCGGAGAAGCAGGAGATCAAGGTCTACTGCAACCTCACGCCCGAGCAGGCGTCGCTCTACCAGGCGACGCTGGACGACATGCTCGCGCAGATCTCCGAGAGCGACGAGAAGCAGCGCCGCGGGCTGGTGCTGGCGACCATGGCCAAGCTGAAGCAGGTCTGCAACCATCCCGCGCACCTGCTCAAGGACGGCTCGCGGCTGCCCGGCCGGTCCGGCAAGCTCGAACGGCTGGAGGAGATCTGCGCCGAGGTCCTGGAGCAGGGCGAGAAGGCGCTGGTGTTCACGCAGTACGCCGAGTTCGGCTCGATGCTCCAGCCCTATCTCGCCGCGCGGCTGGAGCGGCCCGTCCTGTGGCTGCACGGCGGCACGTCCAAGGACCAGCGGGACGAGCTGGTGCGCGGGTTCCAGGAGGACGCCGAGCCGTCCATCTTCCTGCTGTCCCTCAAGGCCGCCGGGACGGGGCTGACGCTGACGGCCGCCAACCATGTCGTGCACGTCGACCGCTGGTGGAACCCGGCCGTCGAGGACCAGGCCACCGACCGCGCGTTCCGGATCGGCCAGACGAGGAACGTGCAGGTCCGCAAGTTCATCTGCGTCGGGACGATGGAGGAGCGCGTGGACGAGATGATCGAGCGCAAGAAGGCGCTGGCCGAGTCGATCGTCGGCACCGGCGAGGACTGGCTCACCGAGCTGTCGGTCGCCGACCTGCGCGAGGTCCTCAGGCTGTCGCCCGAGGCGGTGAGCGACTGATGGCGGGGATCGAGCGGCGCGATCCCGTCGAGGCGGACGGGATCAGGGCGCGGACGCGGCGCGGGTCGATCGGGGCGGAGTGGTGGTCGCGCCGGTTCGTCGACGTGGTGGAGTCGTTCGCCGACGCGGGGCGGCTCGGGCGCGGCCGGTCGTACGCGCGCAAGGGCCAGGTCCTCGATCTCAGGGTCGGGCGGTACGAGGTGACCGCCCGCGTGCAGGGGTCGGCCGAGGAGCCGTACGAGGTGGCCCTCGGGATCGAGGCGATCTCGGAGGCGGGCTGGCGGCGGGCCGAGGAGGAGCTGGCGTCGCGGGCGGTGTTCCGGGCGCGGCTGCTGGCCGGGGAGATGCCGCCGGAGATCGAGTGGGTGTTCGCCGAGCTGGGTTTCGCGCTGTTCCCGGGTTCGGCGGACGATCTCCACATCATGTGCAGCTGCCCCGACTGGGGCGAGGTGTGCAAGCACGCGGCGGCCGTTCTGTACCTGCTGGCCGAGGCGTTCGACGAGGACCCGTTCCTGATCCTCGCTTGGAACGGCCGGACGAAGGAGCAGCTGCTCACGGCGCTGCGGCGGCGGCCGGGCGGGGAGCCGGAGCCGCCCGCGGAGGAGGAGGGCGAGCCGCTGCCGGCGGAGGGTTTCTGGGCGCCGGCGTCGGGCCTGGCGGGGCTGCGGGAGCGGCCGCCCGCGCCGCCCGTGCCGGCGGGCTTCATCCTGCGGGTCGCGACTCCCCCGGCGGTGAAGGTGCGCCGCCGGGACCTGGTCGACGTGCTGGAACCGGCGTACGAGGCGCTGGCGGGCTCCTAGGGCGGCGGCACGGGCAGGGTGGCGGTGACGCGGTAGCCGCCGTCCGCGCGGGGGCCGGCGTCGAACGTCCCGCCGAGGCTCTCGGCGCGGTGCCGCATGCCGGCCAGCCCGCTGCCCGACCCGGCCGGCTCGGCGGCCTGCGCGGCCGGCCCGTCGTCGTCGATCTCGACCCGGACGGCGTCGCCGTCGCGCCGGACGCGGACGGTCGCCGCGGCCGCGGCGGAGTGCCGGGTGACGTTGGTGAGGGCCTCCTGGACGATCCGGTAGACGGCCAGGTCGGTCTCGGCGGGCAGGTCGCGGGGCGCGCCCGCGGTGTCGATCCGCACGGCGGGGCCGGCCGCGGCGGTGCGTTCGGCCAGCTCGTCCAGCCGGGCGACGCCGGGCGCGGGCGCGGTGGGGGCGGCCTCGTCCACCTGGCGCAGCATGCCGAGGGTGGTGCGCAGCTCGCGGAGGGTCTCCTTGCTGGCCTGCTTGATGGCCTCCAGCGCCGCCTCGTTCCGGGCGGGGTCGCCGCCGTGCAGGGCCGCGGTGGCCTGGACGTTGATCAGTGAGATGTTGTGGCCGAGGACGTCGTGCACCTCGCGGGCGATCCGCAGCCGCTCCTCGGTGGCGCGGCGCCGGGCCTCCTCCTCGCGGCCGTGCTCGGCGGCCAGCGCGCGCCGGTCGGCCTCGCGCAGGTAGGCGCGCCGGTTGTGGACGACGCCGCCGACGGCGACGACCGCGACGAACCAGCCGCCCATCATCCACAGCGCGGCGTCCTCCAGGTGGTTGACCTCGCTGCCGACCTCGCCGAACAGCGTCACGGCCAGCGCGACGGCGGCCACGATGCCCGCCGCGAGCACCCGCCCTTCGGCGGCGGCGCTGTAGACGGCGACGACGAACACCAGCATGATCGGGCCGTCCGGCTCGGACACCGGGTAGTAGACGGCGTTCACGACCATCGCGATGACGAGCACGAGGACGGGCCGGGTCCGCCGCCAGTAGAGCGCGCCGCACGCGACCGCGATCAGCGCCCAGCCCGCCGCGGGGGCCAGGCCGCGCTCGATGTCGCTCGCCGAGTTGAGCAGCGTTCCCGCGACGACGATCACGAAGGCGGCGAGGGCCAGCAGCGCGTCGGCGGCCCGGCCGCGCGGAATCCAGGTCGGTGCTCGCACCCGCCCATCCTGCCAGCCGATCACCTATCGCTTATCTGCTACGCAACATCGTGGACTTGCGATGGGATGTAGTACTCCTGCTATCGTCTGACGCAGACGTACGAGAGAGGTGGGAAGCATGGGCGAGCCGGCCATCCGGACCAGCGACCTGCGGATGCGGTACGGGTCCGTCGAGGTGCTGCGCGGCGTGGACCTGGAGGTCCGCTCCGGCGAGGTGTTCGCGCTGCTCGGCCCGAACGGCGCGGGCAAGACGACGACGATCGAGATCCTGGAGGGCTTCCGGCGCCGTTCGGCGGGCGCGGCCGCGGTGCTCGGCACCGACCCCGGCAAGGGGACCGACGCGTGGCGGGCGCGGCTGGGCATCGTCCTGCAGAACTGGCAGGACCACCCGCGCTGGCGGGTCCGGCAGCTCGTCGCCCACCTGGCCTCGTTCTACCCGGACCCGCGCGACCCGGACGAGCTGCTGGCGCTGCTGGGCCTCACCGCGCAGGCGGGCCGGGCGGTCGGCGCCCTGTCGGGCGGCCAGCGCCGCCGGCTGGACGTGGCGCTCGGCATCGCCGGCCGCCCCGAGCTGCTGTTCCTGGACGAGCCCACCACCGGCTTCGACCCGGAGGCCCGCCGCGAGTTCCACGACCTGGTGGAGCGGCTGGCCCGGGACGAGGGCATGACGATCATGCTGACGACGCACGACCTGGCCGAGGCCGAGCGGCTCGCGGACCGCATCGCGATCCTGGTCGCCGGCCGGGTGGCCGTCCAGGGCACGCCCGCCGAGCTGGCGGACCGGGTCCGCGCCGGCTCCAGGGTGCGCTGGATCGAGGAGGGCGCCGAGCGCGACGCGGTCACGCCCGACCCGTCCGGGCTGGCGTGGGAGCTGCACCGGCGCTTCGGCGGGCCGGTGCCCGGCCTGGAGATCCGCCGCCCGTCCCTGGAGGAGAGCTACCTGGGCCTGGTCGCCGCCGCGGCCGCCGGCCACGCCGGGAACGGGACCGAGACCGGAACCGAGATCAGGAGTGCGGCATGAGGGTTTTCGCCATCGGGGTTCGGCGGGGGATCGCCGAGCACGGGCAGTATCTGCGGAACCGGCGGGAGCTGTTCGGGAGCCTGCTGGGGACGGTGGGGGTCTTCCTGGCGCTGGCCCTGTGGCAGGGCGGCGAGCCGGTCGAGGGGACGCAGGCGTCCAAGGCGGTGCTGATGGCGGCGGGGTTCGTCGCCTTCTCGATCTTCTCGGTGGCGCTGCTGGGGCTGCCGATGACGATCACCGCCGACCGCGAGGAGGGGGCGCTGCTGCGGCTGCGCGCCGTGCCGGGCGGCATCCCGGCGTACCTGGTGGGCCGGGCGGTGTCGGTGCTCGCGCAGATCGTGATGTACGTGGTGCTCATCTTCGCGGCCGGGATCGCGTTCACCGACCTGACGCTGCCGTCGACGGCCGGCGACTGGTTCACGCTGGCCTGGGTGCTGGCGCTGGGCACGCTGGCGGTCGTCCCGCTGGGGGCCGCGCTCGGCGCGCTGCTGCCCGGCCCGCGGAACGCGGCGAGCATCATGTCGCTGCCGACCACCGGGCTGATGCTCATCTCGGGCGTGATGCTGCCAATGACGATCATGGCGGAGCCGGTGCGGTGGGTCGCGCAGGCGTTCCCGCTGTACTGGACGGGGCTCGGGCTGCGCTCGGCACTGCTGCCGGACTCGATGCTGGCCGCCGAGATCGGGCAGAGCTGGCGGCTCGGCGAGACCGCCGCCGTGCTGGGCGCCTGGGCGGTGGCGGGGCTGCTGCTCGCGCCCTGGCTGCTGCGGCGGATGACGGCCCGCGAGTCCGGCAGCCGGCTGGCCGAGCGCCAGGAGCGCCGCGCCGCCCAGGGCGCGTTCTAGGCGACGGGCACGGGAGACTGACGCGGTGTCCGCCGACAAGGAGAACGTCCACAACCGCATCGCGGTGCTGAGGGCCGAGCGCGGCGTATCGCGCCGCGACCTGGCCTCCGCGCTGGGGGTGCACTACCAGACCATCGGCTACCTCGAACGGGGCGAGTACAGCCCCAGCCTGCACCTGGCGCTGCGCATCGCCGCCTACTTCGAGGTGCCCGTCGAGGTGGTCTTCTCGCTGGAGCCGTTCCCGCGGCTCGGCAGCACGAACTGATCGAAGGAGTGGAACGGATGGAGCCGCGCAACAAGCGCGAGGCGCAGCTGCTCGAACTGACGCAGCGGCGGTCCGGGGGCTGGTACACCGGGCGCGCCGGGCGGCGCCGCGCGGTGGTGCTCGCGGCGGCCCTGCTGGTGCTGCTGTGGGCGAACGCGGCGGTGTCGTGGCGGCTGGCGCCCAGTGACGCGGCGATGTACACGTGCTTCGCGATCCTCGCGGTCGTCATCGTGGCCGGCGTCGTGCTCTGGCGGGCGCTGACGGTCGGCACCCGCGGCACCGTCGGGCTGCCCCAGCACCTGCTGGACGAGCGGCAGCGCGAGGACCGGCTGTGGGCGCACGCCGCCGCGCACCGGCTGACCCTCCTGCTGGTGTTCGCGGTCTACATGGGGACGTTCGCGCTGGGCTCGGACGACGTGATCGAGGAGGTGCCGAGCGCCGCGGTGGTGCTGGCGGGGCTGGCGCTGCTGGCCACGGTCGCGATGCTGCCCACCCTCGTCGTCGCCTGGCGGCAGACGGACCCGCCGGACGACGACGAGGACGAGGACGCGTGACCCGCGGCGGCTACCGCAGGTCGCCGTTGGTCATGCCGTGCGGGGCGGGCGGGAGGGCGATCAGGCCCATCTCGGCCCGCCCCGCCAGCAGCGGATGGCGCGGGACGACGCGGACGCTGTAGCCGAACGAGCCGCTGCGGGTCAGCGGCACCTCGCCGAGGTAGCGCATCCGGCCGCCGCCGGCCGGCTCGCCCTCGCCCAGCTCGCGGTACGACGGGTCGATCAGCGCGTCGGTCTCGTCGACCCGGCCGTACACGGCCTCCACGGCCACGTCGGCCGGATCGAGCCCGCCGAGGTCGGCCATCACCCGGACCGCCAGGCGGGTGCCGACGTGCGGGCTGTCCGCGCCGGTGGACTCCACGTGCTCGACCGCGACGCCCGGCCACGCCTTGCGGACCCGCTGCTTCCAGGCCGACAGGGTGCGGGCGCCCGAGTAGCCGTCGGCGGCCATCGCGCGGGCCGCCGCGGCGGCGGGCACGTAGTAGCCCTCCACGTAGTCGCGCAGCATCCGGGTGGCCAGCACCTTCGGCCCGAGCGTCGCGATCGTGTGCTTGACCATCTCCAGCCAGCGGCGCGGCAGCCCGGCGGTGTCGCGGTCGTAGAACGTGACCGCGACATGGTCCTCGATCAGCTCGTACAGCGCGGCGGCCTCCAGCGTGTCGCGGCGGTCGGGGGCGGCCAGGCCGTCGGCGGACGGGATCGCCCAGCCGTTCTGGCCGTCGTACCACTCGTCCCACCAGCCGTCCCGGATGGACAGGTTGAGGCCGCCGTTCAGCGCCGCCTTCATCCCGGACGTGCCGCACGCCTCCAGCGGCCGCAGCGGGTTGTTCATCCACACGTCGCAGCCCTGGACGAGGGAGCGGCCGAGGTCCATGTCGTAGTCGGGCAGGAACACGATCCGGTGCCGGACGTCCTCGGCGTCGGCGAACCGGACGATCTCCTGGATCAGCCGCTTGCCGCCCTCGTCGGCCGGGTGCGACTTGCCCGCGATGACGATCTGGACGGGGCGCTCCGGGTCGAGCAGCAGCGCGCGCAGCCGCTCGGGGTCGCGCATCATCAGCGTGAGCCGCTTGTACGACGGGACGCGGCGGGCGAACCCGATCGTCAGCACGTCCGGGTCGAGCGCGTCGGCGATCCAGGAGATCTCGGCGTCGCTGGCGCCGCGCTGGTGCCAGGAGTCGCGCAGCCGGCGGCGGGCGTCGTGGACGAGCCGCTCGCGCAGCAGCCGCCGCACCCGCCAGATCTCCTGCTCCGGCACGCGGCGGACGCCGTCCCAGCCGCGGCCCTCGATGACCGACGGCACCTCGCGGGCGGCCAGGTCGAGGACCTCGCGGGCCACCCAGGTGCCGGCGTGCACGCCGTTGGTGATGGATCCGATGGGGACCTCGGCGGTGTCGAAGCCGCCCCAGAGGCCGCCGAACATCTCCCGGCTGACCTCGCCGTGCAGCTCGCTGACGCCGTTCACGCGCTGGGCGAGCCGCATGCCCATGACGGCCATGTTGAACACGGTGCGGTCGCCGTCGGGGTAGGTCTCGGCGCCCAGTTCCAGGATCCGCTCGGCGGGGACGCCGGGCTCCTCGTTCACGCCGCCGAAGTAGCGCTGGATCAGCTCCCGCGGGAACCGGTCGATGCCGGCGGGAACGGGCGTGTGGGTGGTGAACACCGTCCCGGCGCGGGCGCTCTCCAGGGCCTCGTCGAAGCCGAGGCCGGCGCCGGAGACCAGCTCGCGGATGCGCTCCAGGCCGAGGAAGCCGGCGTGGCCCTCGTTGGTGTGGAACACCTCGGGCGCCGGGTGGCCGGTGATGCGGCAGTACGCGCGGATGGCCCGCACGCCGCCGATGCCGAGCAGCATCTCCTGGAGCAGCCGGTGGTCGCCGCCGCCGCCGTACAGCCGGTCGGTGATGTCGCGGGCGGCCTGGTCGTTGTCCTCGACGTCGGAGTCCAGGAGCAGCTGCGGGACGCGGCCGATGCGCGCCAGCCACACCTGCGCGTGCAGGTCGCGGCCCTGCGGCAGGCCGATCGTGACGCGGACGGGCGTGCCGTCGTCCTCGCGCAGCAGGGCGAGCGGGAGCCCGTTCGGGTCGAGCGCCGGGTAGTGCTCCAGCTGCCAGCCGTCGGGCGACAGCGACTGCGAGAAGTAGCCGTGCCGGTAGAGCAGCCCGACCGCGATGATCGGTACGCCGAGGTCGCTGGCGGTCTTGAGGTGGTCGCCGGCCAGGATGCCGAGGCCGCCGGAGTACTGCGGCAGCGCGGCGGTGATCCCGTACTCGGGCGAGAAGTAGGCGATGGACCGCGGCGCCTCGTCGCCGAGCTCCTGGTACCAGCGCGGTGCCGTCAGGTACTCGCGCAGCTCCTCGGTGGAGTCCTGGAGGCGGCGCAGGAAGCGGCGGTCGGTGGACAGCCGGTCGAGCCGGTCGGCCGAGACCTCGCCGAGCAGCCGGACCGGGTCGTGCCCGACGAACTCCCACAGCGCCGGGTCCACCGACCGGAACAGGTCCAGCGTCTCGTGGTGCCAGGACCAGCGCAGATTGAGGATCAGCTCCTCGAGTCCGCGCAGCGGTTCCGGAAGGACGGTGCGGACGGTGAATCGTCGAATGGCCTTCACGTACCGTCACGCTAGCCCCGTCCCGCCGGTGAACGCGAGCCCCGCGACGAGACCGTCACCCCGGAGACCGATCTTCGTCAAGAACGCGCAAACGGAGCAACCCCGCCGGGGCAAGGCCGCCGGGCGCGGTCATCGCCGCGGGCCGGGGCGTGCCGGCCGGTCGCGGCCAGCGCGCCGGGCCCGGAAGATCTTCGGGGCATTCCGAACACCAATGCGGGTACGTGACGACGGCCGGAATCCGGGGTCTTCGTTAAGCACTGGATCAGTAGCGCAAAGTTATCGCAAGCTACAGGACGGTAGCCGTCGATTCCCGGGCATGACGTTTTGGAATTCACGACCGGGTAGGGGATGGCGCATGCAGGTCAGGGCCGGGACGTCCGCACGCCGAGGGAAGCCGCGACTGGGCCGCATCCCCATCGTGGACGTCGAGCCGCTGGTGGGCTGCGGTGCCTGGCCCGCGAAGGCGGTGGTCGGCGAGACCTTCCAGGTGAGCGCGACCGTGTTCCGCGAGGGCCACGAGATGCTCGGCGCCGAGGTGGTGCTGCGCGGCCCGGACGGCCGCAAGCGCCCGCCGCTGCGGATGCGGGAGATCGAGCCGCCCGGCGTGGACCGGATGGCGACGACCGCGACCCCCACCGAGACCGGGCTGTGGCACTACCGCGTCGAGGCGTGGGGCGACCCCGTCGCGCACTGGCGGCACGACGCCGAGATCAAGGTCCCGCGCGGCCAGGACGTGGAGCTGATGATGGCCGAGGGCGCCGCGCTGTTCGAGCGGTCGGCCGCCAAGCAGCCCGCCGTGCACCGGCAGACGATGCTCCGGCTCGCGGAGACGCTGCGCGACACCACCGTCCCGGCCGCCGAGCGGATGGAGGCCGCGCGCCACCCCGACGTGCTCGATCTGGAGCACCGCCACCCGCTGCGCGAGATGGTCACCACGACCGAGTGGTTCCCGCTGGTGGTGCACCGCGAGCGGGCGCTGGTCGGCTCCTGGTACGAGTTCTTCCCGCGCTCGGAGGGCGCCTCGTACGACCCGATGGGCCGCCGCGGCCCGCAGTCCGGGACGCTCCGCACCGCGATGAAGCGGCTGCCCGCCGTCGCGGAGATGGGGTTCGACGTCGTCTACCTGCCGCCGATCCACCCGATCGGCCGGACGTTCCGCAAGGGCCCCAACAACACCCTGGAGGCGGGCCCGTACGATCCCGGGTCGCCGTGGGCGATCGGCGGCCCCGAGGGCGGCCACGACGCGGTCCACCCCGACCTGGGCACGCTCGACGACTTCGACGCGTTCGTGGCGTACGCCGGCGACCTCGGCATGGAGGTCGCGCTCGACCTGGCGCTCCAGTGCTCGCCCGACCACCCGTGGGTGACCGAGCACCCCGAGTGGTTCACCACCCGCGCCGACGGGTCGATCGCGTACGCGGAGAACCCGCCGAAGAAGTACCAGGACATCTACCCCCTCAACTTCGACAACGACCCCGAGGGGATCTACGCCGAGGTGCTGCGGGTGGTGCGGCACTGGATGGACCACGGCGTCCGGATCTTCCGGGTGGACAACCCGCACACCAAGCCCGTCCCGTTCTGGGAGCGGCTGCTGGCCGAGATCGCCGAGACCGACCCGGACGTGATCTTCCTGGCGGAGGCGTTCACCCGGCCGCCGATGATGCACACCCTCGCCAAGATCGGCTTCCACCAGTCGTACACGTACTTCACCTGGAAGAACTCCCGCGAGGAGCTGGAGGAGTACTTCGGGGAGCTGGCCGGGCACGCGGCGGCGTACATGCGGCCCAACGTCTTCGTCAACACGCCCGACATCCTCAACGAGTACCTCGTCCACGGCGGCCGCGCCGCGTTCGAGATCCGGGCCGTGCTGGCCGCGCTGCTGTCGCCGACCTGGGGGGTCTACTCCGGGTACGAGCTGATCGAGAACGTTCCCGTCCGCCCCGGCAGTGAGGAGTACCGAGATTCGGAGAAGTACCAGTACCGGCCGCGCGACTGGGAGAAGGCCGAGCGCGAGGGCCGCAGCATCGCCCCGCTCATCTCCCGACTCAACGGGCTGCGGCGGGCGCGTCCCGCGCTGCGCACGCTGCGCGGCCTGCGGTTCCATCATCCCGACCAGCCGGAACTGATCGCCTTCTCGAAGACGCATGGCCTGGGGCGCGACGCGGGCGAGGCCGTGTACACGGCCGGAGGGCTGGAGGAGCCCGCTCCGCTGAGCGGGTTCGACGACGTGGTGCTCGCCGTCGTCAACCTCAACCCCTTCGAGCCGCGCGAGGCGACCGTCCATCTCGACCTGCCCGCCCTGGGCCTGCCCGAGGACGCGGGGTTCGACGTCGTCGACGAGCTCTCCGGTGACAGCTTCCGCTGGGGGCGCTCCAACTACGTCCGACTCGACCCCCACGTCCAGCCGGCCCACATCCTCACGCTGCGGAGAGACGAAAGTTGAGCGACGCGAACCACCCGCCTCCGCCGGGGCCGGGCGCCGTGCCCGTGCCGACGCCCGCGGAGGGGCCGGGCACCGAGCAGATCACCGAGGTTCCGCCCGAGGCCGTCGAGACGACGTACGAGCCCGTACCGGACGCCTTCGACCCGGACACGCCGCGCGACCCGCACTGGTTCAAGACGGCGGTCTTCTACGAGGTGTCGGTGCGCGGGTTCGCCGACTCCAACGGCGACGGGTACGGCGACCTGCGGGGGCTGATCCAGCAGCTGGACCATCTGCAGTGGCTGGGCATCGACTGCCTGTGGCTGCTGCCGATCTACCAGTCGCCGCTGAAGGACGGCGGGTACGACATCGCCGACTTCACCAAGATCCTGCCGGACTTCGGGGAGCTCGGGGACTTCGTGGAGCTGATCGAGGAGGCGCACGCCCGCGGCATCCGGGTGATCGCCGACCTGGTCATGAACCACACCAGCGACCAGCATCCGTGGTTTCAGTCGTCCCGCAGCGATCCGGAGGGGCCGTTCGGCGACTTCTACGTGTGGTCGGACGCCGACGACGCGTACGCCGACGCGCGGATCATCTTCGTCGACACCGAGACGTCCAACTGGACGTACGACCCGGTGCGCGGCCAGTACTACTGGCACCGCTTCTTCTCCCACCAGCCCGACCTCAACTACGACAACCCGGCCGTGCAGGACGCGATGCTGGAGGTGCTGCGCTTCTGGCTGGACCTCGGCATCGACGGGTTCCGGCTGGACGCGGTGCCGTACCTGTACGAGCGCGAGGGCACCAACTGCGAGAACCTGCCGGAGACGCACGCCTACCTCAAGCGGGTGCGGGCGGAGGTCGACCGGCTCTACCCGGACCGGGTGCTGCTGGCCGAGGCCAACCAGTGGCCGGCCGACGTGGTGGAGTACTTCGGCGACCCGGGCGTGGGCGGCGACGAGTGCCACATGGCGTTCCACTTCCCGGTGATGCCGCGGATCTTCATGGCGGTGCGGCGCGAGCAGCGCTACCCGATCTCGGAGATCATGAGCCAGACGCCGAAGATCCCCGACAACTGCCAGTGGGGCATCTTCCTGCGCAACCACGACGAGCTGACGCTCGAGATGGTCACCGACGAAGAGCGCGACTACATGTACACCGAGTACGCCAAGGATCCCCGGATGAAGGCCAACATCGGGATCCGGCGGCGGCTCGCGCCGCTGCTCGACAACGACCGCAACCAGCTGGAGCTGTTCACCGCGCTGCTGCTGTCGCTGCCGGGCTCGCCGGTCATGTACTACGGCGACGAGATCGGCATGGGCGACAACATCTGGCTGGGCGACCGGGACGCGGTCCGCACGCCGATGCAGTGGACGCCGGACCGGAACGCGGGGTTCTCGCAGTGCGACCCGGCCCGGCTGTACCTGCCGGTCATCATGGACCCGATCTACGGCTACCAGGCCGTCAACGTCGAGGCGCAGCGGAACAACCCCGGCTCGCTGCTGCACTGGACGCGCAAGATGATCGAGATCCGGCAGCGCCATCCGGTGTTCGGGGTCGGCGAGTACGTCGAGCTGACGGCGTCGAACCCGAGCGTGCTGGCGTTCGTGCGGGAGATGGGCGACGGGGAGGCCAACCACTGGGGCGGCATGGACACCGTGCTGTGCGTCAACAACCTGTCCCGGTTCCCGCAGCCCGTCGAGCTGGACCTGCGTCGCTTCCAGGGGTCGGCGCCGATCGAGTGCATGGGCGGGGTGCGCTTCCCGCCGATCGGCGAGCTGCCGTACCTGCTGACGCTGCCGGGCCACGGCTTCTACTGGTTCCTGCTCCCGCCGCCCCCCGAATCCGCCGGGGACGAGCTGATGAGGTGATGACGCCATGCGGCCGCTGGACCGCGCCTTGACCGCACCGCTCGCCGACTGGCTGCCACGGCAGCGCTGGTTCGCCGGCAAGGACCGGGCGATCGGCGCGGTGTCGATCGGCGCCGACACCCCGCTGGCGGGCGGCGACCCGGCCGCGGGCGGGGCGAGCCTGCGCCACCTGGTCGTGGACGTCCGGCAGGGCGACGACTGGGACCGCTACCAGCTGCTCGTGGGCGAGCGGCGCGGCGAGTTGCCCGCCCGGCTGCGGCACAGCGAGATCGGTGAGACGCCGGACGGCGCGCACCTGTACGACGCCGCGCACGATCCGGGGCTGACCCGGGTGCTGCTGGAGGGCATCGCGAACGGCACCGAGGCGGGCCCGCTGCGGTTCCACCGGGCCCCGGGCGCCGAGATCGAGCCGGGCCTGACCGGCCTGCCCGGCTCGGCGGAGCAGAGCAACACCTCGCTGATCTTCGGGGACGCCTACATCTGCAAGCTGTTCCGCCGGCTGTGCCCGGGGGTCAACCCCGATCTGGAGATCAACCTGGCGCTGACCGCGATCGGCTGCGAGAGCATCGCGGCGGTGCGGGGCTGGATCGAGATGGACACCGGGGACGGCGGGGAGCCGATCACGCTGGCGCTGCTGTCGGACTACCTGCGCACCGCCACCGACGGCTGGCAGCTGGCGATCACGAGCGTCCGCGACTGGCTGGCCCATCCGGGTCCGGACGGGTACGGGCGCTATCCCGGCGGTGGCCCGGGATCGGGCGACTACCTCGACACGACCGGCCGTCCGGGCGCCGCCGGCATGGCGGGCCCGGGGAGTACCGCGGGCACGGGCGGCGCGGCGGGCGCGGCGGCGGATGCTCACGCCGCCGCGGGCGCGGCGCCCGGTGTGGTCGGGGTCGAGCCGGGCCCGGACGGGCATCCGGTGCTGGACGCGGGCGCCGCCGGCGGCGACTTCGCGGCCGAGGCAGAGCGGCTCGGCGCCGCGACCGCGGCCGTGCACCGCGACCTGGCGGTGGCGTTCGGCGTCACGGTCGCGCCCGCCGCGGAGGTCCGCGCGATGGCGCACGGGATGCACCGGCAGCTGGCCGAGGTCAGCCGTACGGTCCCGGAGCTGGCCGAGCACGCCGAGGCGATCGCCGCGGCGTTCGACGCGCTCGCCGAGCACGCGACCGAGCTGCCGCTGCAGCGGGTGCACGGCGACTTCCACCTCGGCCAGGTGATGCGCAGCGACACCGGCTGGGTGCTGCTGGACTTCGAGGGCGAGCCGGCCCGCACGCCGCAGGAGCGGCGCGCGCTGGCGCACCCGCTGCGCGACGTGGCGGGGATGCTGCGCTCGTTCGAGTACGCGGCCCGGTTCCTGCCGGCCGGCGACACGACGCTGTCGCCGGAGGCGGAGATGGGGCTGGAGCTGCGGGCGCGCGCGTGGGCCGACCGCAACCGGGACGCCTTCTGCCGCGGGTACGCGGAGGCGGGCGGCGCCGACCCGGCCGCCAACGCCGTCCTCATCCGGGCGCTGGAACTCGACAAGGCCGTGTACGAGATCCGGTACGAGGCGCGGAACCGCCCCTCGTGGCTGCCGGTGCCGCTGCGGTCCCTCGCGCGCCTCGCCGAGTGAAATTCGTACCGGTCGGCATCGCATTTATTGATCGTCTTATCCGTGCGGCCGCGCGCTGTCCGGATACGGCCATTGATCAATAATCGGTTCAACGCTCAAATTAGCCGTATCCCCGGTCACACAGGGCGTCACGGTGCTCTTACCCATAGGAGCGGTACCAGGTACGTAGGCCACTCTGCGCAACATACGGGAGTGCCTCGGGACATTCTCCAAACATGATGGGCGGACCCGACATCTAACGGGACAAGAAGCCACACCACTTACGGGGATTCCCATGCAAACTCCTGACGCGTTCCTGCGGGTCGACGGCATTTCGAGGGCGGCGGCCCCCCGCCCGCCGCGCCCCGCCCACCTGCGCGACCTGACCCGGCCCACCCGGCGCTGGCCGACCGTCACCGCGGTCATCCCGACGCTGAACGAGGCCGACAACCTCCGCTGGCTCATGCCGCGGCTGACGGCCGTGGACGAGGTCGTCATCGTCGACGGCGAGTCCACCGACGGCACCGTCGAGCTCGTGCTGTCGATCCGTCCCGACGCCAAGATCATCGTCGAGCCGCCCACCGGGAAGGGCACGGCGATGCGGACCGGGATGGCCGCGGCGACCGGCGAGATGATCGTCATGCTGGACGCCGACGGCAGCATGGACCCCGCCGAGTTCGACGCGTTCCTCGCGCTGCTGTCCCGCGGCTTCGACTTCGTCAAGGGCACCCGGTACGGGTGCGGCGGCGGCTCCGACGACCTGACCGGCCTGCGCCGGCTCGGCAACTCCGCGCTCACCGCCCTCGCCAACCGCCTCTACCGGCAGAACTGGTCGGACCTGTGCTACGGGTACGTCGCCATGCGCCGGGACGCCGTCGAGCGGCTGCGGCTGGAGTCCACCGGCTTCGAGATCGAGACCGAGATGTGCGTCAACGCGGTCCGCGCCGGGCTGCGGGTCGCCGAGGTCGCCAGCCACGAGACCGAGCGCCGGCACGGCGAGTCCAACCTCAACACCTGGCGGGACGGCTGGCGGGTGCTGAAGACGATGGTGCGGCTGCGCTTCCGCGGCGCGCTGGAGCCCGCCGGCGGCCCCGCGCCCGCCGAGCCGCTGCCGCTGGAGCCGCACCCGGCCGGGTTCAGCCGGACCGGCACCGAGTGACCGGGCCCGGCCGGACCCGCACCGGACCTGAGCCACACCGGACCTGAGCCACAGGAGTTCCGCGGTGAAGATCACGATCGTCCGCCCGGGCGACCTCGGCGCCGCCGAGATCGCGCGCTGGCGGGAGCTGCAGCGGACCGAACCCGACCTCGGCAACCCGTTCCTGTCGCCGGAGTTCACCCTCGGCGTCGGCAGGTTCCGCGACACCGTCCGGGTCGCCGTCGCCGAGGACGGCGGCGAGGTGGCCGCGTTCTTCCCCCACGAGCGCGGCCCCCTGGGGATCGGCCACCCGGTCGGGTTCGGCCTGACCGACCTGCAGGGCATCGTCGCCCCGGCCGACCTGCGGCTGGACGCCCGCGCCCTGCTGCGGGCCTGCGGCCTCGGCGTCTGGGACTTCGACCACCTGATCGCCCGGCAGCTGCCGTTCGCGCCGTACCACAGGGTGCGCCGCGTGGAGCCGGTGATGGACCTGGGCGCGGGCTTCGCCGCGTTCGAGGAGGAGATGCGCCGGGCCGCGCCGAAGACGCACAGGACGATCCGCTACAAGGAGCGCAAGCTGGGGCGCGACGTCGGCGAGGTGCGGTACGAGTTCGCCTCGTCCGACCCGGCCGACCTGACCCGGCTGATGGCCTGGAAGTCCGGCCAGTACACGCGCACCGGCCGTACCGACCGGTTCGCGCGGCCCTGGATCGTCGACCTCGTCCGGCACTTCCACGAGACGGGCTTCGGGGTGCTGAGCGTGCTGCGGGCCGGGGACGAGCCGGTCTCGGCGCACTTCGGGCTGCGCGACGGCACCGTCATGGCCGGCTGGTTCCCGGCGTACGACACCCGGTTCGCCAGGTACTCCCCCGGCATGATCGGGCACCTGCGGCTGGCCGCGGGCTGCGCGGCCGCCGGGATCACCGAGATCGCGATGGGCCGCGGCGGCAAGGAGTTCAAGGAGGGCTTCAAGGGCCGCGAGATCGTCATCGCGGAGGGGCGGGTCGCCCGCCCGACCGCCGGCGCCGGCCTGCACTGGGTGCGGGCCACGCCGCTCAACAGGGCGCGCGGCGCCGTGCTGGACGATCCGCGGCTCTACCGGCACGCCGACCGCGTCCTGAAGACGTACGCCCGGATGAGGGGACGGACCCGATGACCGGAATCCCCCGCTTCTCCGTCGTCATCTGCGCGTACACCGACCGGCGCTGGGACGACGTGCACGCCGCCGTCGCGTCCGTGCGCGCGCAGGAGCACCCGCCCGAGGAGATCGTGCTGGTCGTCGACCACAACCGGGAGCTGCACGACCGGCTCAAGGTGTCGCTGCCGGACGCCGTCGTGGTCGAGAACCGCGAGGAGCGCGGCCTGTCCGGCGGCAAGAACACCGGCGTCGCGGTCGCGCGCGGCGACATGGTCGCCTTCCTGGACGACGACGCGGCCGCCGCCCCGGGCTGGCTCGCCGCCTTCGCCGCCCACTACGCCGACCCGGCCGTCGCGGGCGTCGGGGGCCTGACGCTGCCGATGTGGCCCGGGTCCACCGCGTCCGCCGACATGGTCAAGGAGCCGGTGCCCGCGTCCACGGGGCGGCGGCCGCGCTGGTTCCCCGAGGAGTTCGACTGGACGGTCGGCTGCACGTACCGCGGCCTGCGGCCCGGCCCCGTCCGCAACCTGATGGGCGGGAACGCCTCGTTCCGCCGGGAGATGTTCCCGGTCGCGGGCGGCTTCGACAGCCGCATCGGGCGGAGCTTCCACAAGCGTCCGCTGGGGTGCGAGGAGACCGAGTTCTGCATCCGGCTGCGGCAGCGCAGCCCGGAGTCGGAGCTGGTGTACGACGACCGGGCCGTGATCTGGCACCGCGTCCCGCGCGAGCGCGCCCGCTTCGCGTACTTCCGCGAGCGCTGCTACGCCGAGGGGCTGTCGAAGGCGCTGGTCACCCGGAGCGTCGGCAGCCAGGACGGCCTGGCCAGCGAGCGCGCGCACGCGCTGCGGACCCTGCCGCGCGGCGCGCTGCGCGGCGTCGGCGACGCGTTCCGGGGCGACCCGGCCGGCCTGGGCCGCGCGGGCGCGATCTCGGTCGGCCTGGCCTGGACGGCCTGGGGTTACGCGGTCGGCGCGCGTGCGGCAGAGGAGTCCCGCCGATGATCCCCGTGCTGATGTACCACTCGGTGCGCGAGCGTCCGCCGCCCGAGACCGCCGCGCTCGCGGTGAGCCCCGGCGCGTTCGCCGAGCAGATGGCGCTGCTGGCGGACGGCGGGTTCACGCCCGTGCCGTTCTCGGCGCTGGCGGGCGGGCCCGCCGTCCCGCGGCCGATCGTGATCACGTTCGACGACGGGTACGCCGACTTCCACGAGCGCGCGCTGCCCGTCCTGGCCGCGCACGGCTTCACGGCCACCGTGTTCGTGACCACCGGCTGGCTGGCCGACGCGGGCGACGCCGCGGCGGGCCGGCCGCTCGACGCGATGATGTCCTGGGGGCAGGTCGCCGAGGCCGCCGCCGCGGGCGTCGAGATCGGCGCGCACAGCCACGGCCACCCGCAGCTCGACCAGCTCCGCGACGGCCCGCTCCGCGAGGAGCTGGCGCGCAGCCGCGGCCTGCTGGAGGACCGGCTCGGGACCGCCGTCACGACGATGGCGTACCCGTACGGCTACTCCAGCGCGCGGGTGCGGCGCGCGGTCCGCGCGGCGGGCTACGCGGGCGCCTGCGCGGTGGCCAACCGCCTGCCCGCCGCGGGCGGCGACGCGTACGCGGTCCCGCGGCTGACCGTCCGCGCGGCGACCTCGCCGGGCACGTTCGCCCGGGTCGTCGAAGGGCGCGGCGTCACCCGCGCCTACGCCAGGGACCGCGCCCTCACCAAGGGCTACGCCGCCGTGCGGCGCGGCCGCTACGCGCTGGGACGGGTGAGGCCCCGTGACTGACCGCCGCGTCGCCGGCCGCCCGATCCGGGAACGGCCGCTCGCCGACCCCGCCGTCACCGACCCCCAGCTCATGGTCATCCGGCCGGACGAGCCCGGCCTGCTGCGCCGCGAGCTGTCCAACCCGCTGTTCCGCAACGCGTACGCGCTGGTGGCCAACGGCGGGCTGACCGGGCTGCTCGGGCTGGCGTACTGGGCGCTGGGCGCCAAGCTGTACGCGCCTGACGACATGGGCCGCGACTGGGCCGTCATCCAGGCGATCATGTTCGTCGGCAGCGTGACCATGCTCAACTTCCTGCTGATCCGGTTCGTGCCGCAGACCGCCCGGCACACCCGGTCGCTGGTGCTGGCCTGCTACGCCACCGGCGCCGCCGCCGCGGCCGTGCTCGCGCTCGGCTTCCTGCTCACGCTGGACCGCTGGGGCGAGTCGTTCCAGCACCTCGGCAACTGGAAGGCCGCGCTGTGGTTCCTGGTCATGGCCGTGGCATGGAACCTGTGGAACCAGCAGGAGGGCGTGTTCACCGGGCTGCGGCACGCCGGCTGGGTCCCGGTGGTGAACGTGCTGTTCGGCGGGACGAAGCTCGTCCTGCTGGTGGTGCTGGCGGGCGCGTACCCGGGCGACGGGGTCACGCTGTCGTGGTTCGTCCCGGCGGTGGTCATGCTGGTGCCGGTCAGCGCGTTCCTGTTCGGGCGGCTGATCCCCCGGCACAGCAGGCTCAACGCCGGCCGCGGCGACCGGCCCACCCACCGCGACATCGCCCGGTACGTCGGCGGCGCGTACATCGGCGGCGCGTTCCAGTACGCCTCCATCAGCCTCATCCCGGTCGTCGTCGCCGCGCACATCAGCTCCGCCACCAACGCCTACTTCCAGATGGCGTGGGCGCTCGGCATGATGCTCGACCTGCTGGCGCTCACCCTGTCGATGTCGCTGACCGTCGAGGGCTCGTTCGACCGGGCGGGGCTGGCCGAGTCGACCCGGGCGGCGCTGCGGCGCACGCTGACGCTGATGACGCCCGCCGTGCTGGTGGTCGTGGTCGCGGCGCCGTTCGCGCTGCGGTTCTTCGGCCACGAGTACGCCGACCGGGGCGCGCCGCTGCTCCAGGTGCTGGCGCTGGCGGTGCTGCCGAAGGCGCTGATCGAGCTGTACGTCGGGGTGCTGCGGGTCGAGAACCGCACGCGGCTGATCGCGCTGCTGCAGGGCGTCCGGTTCGCCGGGGTCCTCGCGCTGGTCCTGGTCGTGGTCGAACCGGACCGGCTGGCCACCATCGGCCTGGCGATCGTCGGCGTGAACACCATCGTCGCGGCCACCGTACTGCCGGGACTGCTCCGCGCGACCCGCGCCGAGCCTTCCCCGGCCGCCAGAGGGCGGGTTATCTCTTGAATGTGACGGTTCGCGCGGCACGGCAGCCGGAGGGCGAGGCGAGCACCGCTCCCCCGTCCCTGCCGGTCACCCCGCGCGCGGTGCTGATCGGCATCGCCGCCGCCCTGACGCTGGGCCTGGCGCTGTTCTGGGTGCCGCTGAGCGGGGTCGACCTGGAGGCCCTGGACGGCTACGGCCTGATCGGCGTGCTGCCGGTGGCCACGCTGCTGGGCGCGGCCGTGCTGGTGCTGACGTTCATGGTCACGCTGGCGCTGCCCCGCCCGCACCGGCTGCTCCTCGCGCTCCAGATCGCCATGCTGATCCTGGCGCTGCACGGCGTGACGCTCGCGCTGGAGCCGATCGCGCGCTTCCCGACGGCCTGGCAGACCGCCGGGTTCATCGAGTACATCACCCGGAACGGCACCGTCAGCTGGGAGCTGGACGCGCGGTTCAGCACGCCCGGGTTCTTCGCGTTCATCGGGTTCCTGATGGAGGCGGTCGGCCAGAAGGACATCGAGCCGGTGCTGCGGTGGGCGCCGACGGTCACGAACCTGCTCTACCTGCTCCCGTACGTCCTGATCCTGCGGGTGCTGCGGGCGACCTGGCGGGCCAAGTGGCTGGCGGCGTGGCTGTTCATCGCGGCCAACTGGGTCGGCCAGGACTACCTGTCGCCGCAGGCGTTCGCGTACCTGCTGTACCTGTTCTTCGTGGCGATCCTGGTCAACTGGTTCCGCCACCACGACGAGACGCGGCAGCGTTCGGGGAAGCGGCGCACCGCGGCCACCGGGGAGCGCCGCGGCGGACCGTGGCGGTTCTATAACTGGATCTTCGCGGCCAAGGACCCCGGCGAGCTGCCCGCGCCGCCGGTCCCGGTGCGCGAGCGCTCGATCCTCCTCATCCTGCTGTTCCTGCTGCTCCTGGCCGGCACGGCCGCGCACCAGCTGACGCCGTTCCTGATGACGGCCGCCTGCGCCGGGCTCGTCCTGGTGCGCCGCTGCAACCTGCGCGGCCTGCCGTTCATCGCCGGCGTCGTGTACGCGGCGTGGGTCAGCTTCATGACCGTCGGCTACTGGGCCGGCCGCAAGGGCGAGATCTTCGGCAACATCGGCAACATCTTCCAGAACGTCCAGCAGAGCACCGGCGGGCGGATCGGCGAGGCGGCCGGGGCCACCCAGGACATCCAGCTGCTGCGCATCCTGATCGCCGTGACCGTCGCCGGGCTGGCGCTGTCGGGGCTGCTGCGCCGCCGCGCCCGCGGCATCGACGACCGGGTGGCGCTGGTGCTGATGCTGGTGCCGTTCTCCTCGTTCGGGCTGCAGAACTACGGCGGCGAGATCGCGCTGCGGATCTACTTCTTCATGCTGCCGGCGGCCTGCCTGCTGATCGCGTACCTGTTCTTCCCCGCGCCGTTCGACGCGCCGGCCGTCCGCGACCCGAAGGTGCGGCTGCGGCTGGGCCGGCTGCGCACCGGCACCCGCCGGCACTGGCCCGCCGTCGCCGCCGCGTCCGTCTTCGGCCTGCTGCTCGCCGGGGGCTTCCTGTCGGTCCGGTACGGCAACGAGCGGTACGAGCAGGTCCGCCCGAGCGACGTGAAGGCGTACGACACCATGCTGCGCGAGCACAGCGGCGCGGTCGGCGTGGTGTGGCTGAGCGCGGAGGACCCGAACCTGACCGGCGGCACCCCGGTGATGCCGTGGTCGTACCGGAACTGGGAGCGCTTCACGTACTCGCCCGTGATCGCCAACCGGAACGACCCGGCCGATGTACGGCAGATCGTCCAGCGGATGAAGGAGCAGGGCCCCGGCGGCTTCTTCGTCACCACCCGCAGCCACGAGGACTTCCAGGTCCTCACCGCCGGCCTGGCCCCCGACTACGGCGCGAGGCTGCGCCGGGCGATGGCGGCGCACCCGGAGATCAGGACGGTCTCCGCGAACCGCGACGCGGCCGTCTACCGGCTGAAGTCGCCGCCGCCCGAGCCCGTGCCGCAGGTCCCGCCGCCGTCCGGCCTCGGCCTGCGCTCCTCCCCGTGGACCCCCGCCGGGCTGATCTACCTGCCCGTCCTGCTGGGCGTGCTGCTGGCCCGCGAGCTGCGCCGGCTGCGGCTCCCGCCGGACCGGCTGAGCGGCCTGCGCCCGCTGACCGTCCTGGCGATCCCGCTGTTCGTCAGCGTGGTCGCGGTGATCGTCGAGAGGTTCGTGATCATCCAATGACGGTGCCGCTGATGCTGCTGCTGTTCGCCGTGCCGGGCGCGGCGTTCTGGACGCTCGTGCGCGGCCTGGACCCGGTCGGCCGCCTCGTGGTGGCCGCCGCCGCGAGCATCGTGACGGTCGCGGGCACGGCCCAGGTCATGCTGATGCTCGGCGCCTGGTCCCCCGGCAAGGGCCTGCTCGCGGTCCTCGCCCTCAGCCTGGTGGTCGCCGTCCCCGGCCTGCTGCACCGCCCCCGCCGCCCGCACGTCCCCCTGACCCTGGCGAACGTCCCCCGCCGCCCCCCGCCCCGGACCGCGACCACCACCCACCAGGACCTCCCCCTCCCTCGCCGCGAAGAGGACGAGGACTGGCTCTACCGAGACTGACCCGCCGCCGCCGTGTTGACTCGTGGCGTGTTCCCCTTTTCGCGCGGGCGCCGGAGGGGGACACGCCACGAGTCGACACCTCGGGGCGGGGTCAGAGGTCGATCGCGTAGTCGAGGACGACCCGGTCGGCGGGGATGACGATGTCGCGGCAGACCTCCATGACGCGGGGACCGGACAGCAGGCGGCGGGTGATGGTCAGGACCGGGACGCCGCCGCTCATGCGGAGCGTCTCGGCCTCCTCCGGGGTCGGCATGCGGGAGCCGACGGACTCCTCCACGCGGGTCGGCGGGTGGCCGAGGAAGCGGAGCTGGGCGAGGGTGCCGCCGGGCCACGGCTCGTTGGCCGGGTCGGCGACGGGGGTGCCGCCGACCACCTCCCACGGCAGGTAGTTCACCGAGATCTGCTGCGGCTCGCCGCGGGCGTGGAAGACGAACCGGCGGCGCAGCACCTCGGTGCCCGGCGCGGCCTCCAGCAGGGCGGCCAGGTCGTGCCCGGCCCGGGTACGGGTGAACTCCCGGTCGAGGCGGTACTCGTCCCAGGAGATGCGCCGGTCGTGGGTGAAGGTGGTCGCGGGCACGGCCATCGGCCGCGTCACGCTGCGGTAGCGGTCCATCGCGACCCGGCGGACCGGGGGCGCGACCTTGACGACCGTGCCGCCGCCGCGGCGGGTCTCCACGAGCCCCTCGCCGCGCAGCAGCGCGAACGCCTGGCGTACGACGATCTCCGACACCCCGTGCTCGGCGCGCAGCTCGGTCATCGTGGGCAGCCGCGTGCCCTGGGGGTAGCGGCCGTCCCTGATCCGGTCCCGCAGCAGCTCGGCAATACGGAGGTAGGCCGGACGGTCCGGCACCGGGCATCACCTTCTCTCGTCCCCCGGCTCTCGCCTCGTGGCCGTCCCCGCGCGTGCCTCCGTTCGCTATCTCCAGGGGGACGGTCCGCTTACGGACAGCTTGACACCTCTCGGCCTCGGTAAGACTTTTGTATACAGAAGAGCCGCCTCGGGGAAAGGACGACCTTGATGGGCGACTTCGAGGAACAGAAGACGGCCATCGAGAGGGAGTACCCGGGCTGGCTGGTGTGGCGCAGCGACGCCGGCCGGTGGTACGCCACGCGCAGCGGCGACCTCACCGACGCGCAACTCCAGGCCGGGTACGCGATGACGGTCGCGGCCGACGACTCGGCGGGGCTGCGCGCGCTGCTGGCCGACCAGGCGGGCCGGGACGGCGGGGACGGCGCGGCGCCGTGAATCCTGTTACCCGGGTGTGCGGTCGAGGCCACCCGGGCGCAAGTGATCCCTGGCGCCGGAGTGACACGCGCGTGGCGTCCCCGGCCGCGGAATTCGGACCCGCCATTTCTTGATCGGCTTTCTTGATCGACTATTCGGCGAGACCGGATCAGCCTGATGAGGGTTGCCTCCTCCCTAAGGCCGGGGGTAAGGCAGATATGTCGAGAATACGGCACGGGAAGGCGAACCCGCCCCCCGTTCCGAGCGTTCTAAGGGATATGCCGGATCGTCCGTCCGGCATCCCCGCTCGCCCCTTTCAGGAGGGCTCGTGGACGTCCGATCACGGGACCGCGCCGAAGGCACGGCGCTGTTCCGCAACCGGCAGGGCCGGCACGGCCGCCCGGCCCGGCGGCCCCTTTTCCTCGTCGCGCTGGTCGCCGCGCTGGCCGGGGTCCTCGCCGCCACGATCGTGGTGGCGCTCACCGGCTGGCGGCCGTTCGGGAGCGGGGAGCCCTCGGTGGACCGGCCCGCCGCGCCGGCCACCCGCGTCGGCGCCGGCGCGCCCGGCGACTGGCCGGCCTGGGGGTTCACGCACACGCAGAACTCGGTGGACGTCGAGCGCGGCCCGGCGCGGGCGCTCGCCGACCTGGCCGGCAACCCCGTCGTCCAGGTCACGCCGATCATGGGCTGGGGCGTCGACAACCCGCAGCCGCGGCCCGGCGAGTACAACTGGGCCTCGCTCGACCGCCGGATGGCGACGATCGAGCGGACCGGCGGCACCCCGGTGATCACGCTGTGCTGCGCGCCCGACTGGATGAAGGGCGGTCCGGCCGGCCGGACCGACTGGAGCAAACTCGAACGCGCCGTCGAGCCGAAGGACTTCGACGCGTTCGCCGCGATGGCCGCCGCGGTCGCCGAGCGTTATCCGCAGGTCAAGTACTACACCGTATGGAACGAGTTCAAAGGCTTCTGGAATCCGCGCGCGAACCGCTGGGATTACCAGGGTTACACCAAGCTCTACAACCAGGTTTACGACGCACTGAAAAAGGTCGACGGGGACATCCGCGTCGGCGGCCCGTACATGGTCATGAACAGCAACGCGCCGAACTGGAGGCACGGCCCGCCCGCCGAGCTGAAGGGCTCGTGGGGCTCCATGGACCAGCGCAACCTGGACGCGATCAAGTACTGGTCGAAGCACAAGAAGGGCGCCGACTTCATCGTCGTCGACGGGCACAGCCAGCCCGTCCAGCGCGAGATCAAGCTGAACGACTTCCAGGCGCTGACCAAGTTCTCCGACGTCACGCGGTGGCTGCGGGCGCTGGAGCCGGACCTGCCGGTGTGGTGGGCCGAGTGGTACGTCGAGCCCGTCCCGTCCGACTGGACCGACGAGCGCCGGGGCGCGGTCCACACGGCCGCGATGATGGAGTTCGTCCGCGGCGGCGCCGCCAGCGCCTTCTACTGGAGCCCGCAGACCACGACCGCCGCCGACTGCCCCGGCTGCCTGTGGTCGGGCCCGCGGGCGGGCGGCGGCG
This sequence comes from Actinomadura sp. 21ATH, assembly GCF_041951345.1. Taxonomy (NCBI): domain Bacteria; kingdom Bacillati; phylum Actinomycetota; class Actinomycetes; order Streptosporangiales; family Thermomonosporaceae; genus Actinomadura; species Actinomadura sp. 21ATH. The sequence goes on from NZ_JBGNUR010000007.1 coordinate 350,328, forward strand.
CGACGCCCACGCTGGCCATGCTGCAGAACTTCGACCGCTGGTTCCCGCCCGGAACGAGGCTCGTGGACGTGAAGGCGTCCGACCCGGCCGTCCGGGTGCTGGCGCAGGAGAAGCAGATGGTCGTGGTGAACGGTTCGGAGCGGCCGGTCCGGCCGCGGATCGATGGGAAGCCGGTCGAACTCGGCCCGTACGAGGTCAGGTGGGTGGCCCGGTGAACGGAGGCGAGCGGGTGGACGGGGGCGAGACCATGACCGCGGCTCCGGCGGGCATCGACCTGGTGGGCATGGAGTTCTGGGACCGGCCGCCGGAGGAGCGGCTGGCCGACTTCGCGCGGCTGCGCGAGCTGGGCCGGCCGGTGTTCTTCGCCGAGCCGCGGGTGCCGTTCGTCCGGGCCGGGAAGGGCTTCCACGCGCTGGTCCGGCACGCGGACGTGGTCGCGGCCAGCCGCAACGCCAAGATCTTCTCCAGCGAGCCGGCCGCGACCTCGCCGGAGCCGCCGCCCTGGCTGGCGCGGATCCTCGGCACCCCGATGGTCAACATGGACGATCCCCGGCACGCCCGGCTGCGCCGGATCGTGTCCCGCGCGTTCAGCCCGAAGATGCTCGCCAAGATCGAGGCCGACATCGAGGAGACCGCGGCGCGGATCGTGGACGACGTGGCCGAGACGGGCCCGCACGACTTCGTCGAGCAGGTCGCGGCCCGGCTGCCGATCACCGTGATCTGCTCGATGATGGGCGTCCCGGAGCGGGCTCGCCCGTACGTGCTGTCGCGGATCGACGCGATGACCGAGTACTCGGGGGTGCGCGGCTCGCTGGCCAGCCCGCGCACGCTGCGGCTGCTGTACGGCAACCTCCGCGCGATCGCCGACCTGCACCGGCTGGTCGCCCGGCTGGGCCGCGCCCGCCGCGAGAACCCGGCGAACGACCTGGTCTCCGCGCTGGTCAACGCCAACCCGGACGGCGAGCGCCTGTCGGTCAAGGAACTGGGGTCGTTCTTCGACCTGCTGCTCGTCGCGGGCAACGAGACCACGCGGAACGCGCTGTCGCACGGGCTGAAGCTGCTCACCGACCACCCGGACCAGCGCGAGCTGCTGCTGGCCGACTACGACGCCCGGATCGGCGGGGCGATCGAGGAGCTGATCCGGTACGCGTCCCCGATCATCCAGTTCCGGCGCACGCTGAAGGAGGACCATGAGCTGGGCGGGCACGCGTTCAAGGCCGGTGACAAGGTCGTGCTCTACTACCCGGCCGCCAACCGCGACCCCGAGGTGTTCGCCGACCCGGACCGCTTCGACATCACCCGGTCGCCGAACCCGCACGTCGGCTTCGGCGGTCCAGGCCCGCACCTGTGCCTGGGCGCGAACCTGGCCCGGATGGAGCTGAAGATCATGTTCCGCGAGCTGTACGGGCGGCTGCCCGGGCTGCGGGCGTCCGGCGCGCCCGAGTACCTGCGGTCGTCGTTCGACAACGGCATCACCCGGCTCCCGTTCACGTACGCGAAGCGATAGCAGGCGGAAGGGGAGGAGTGGCGATGCGCGTGGAGGTGACCCGCCCCCGCGACCTCGGCGCGGCCGAGCTGGCGGCGTGGCGGGCGATGCAGGAGAAGGACCCGGGGCTCGCGAACCCGTTCCTGTCGGCCGGGTACGCGGTCGCGGTCGACCGGGTCATCGCCGGCGCCCGCGTCGCGGTGCTGTGCGAGCGCGGCGGGGAGATCACCGGGTTCCTGCCGTACGAGCTGCACGGCCGCGCGTCGGCCGGCGCCATCGGCGGCTGGCTGTCGCTGGGCCAGGGGCTCGTCCACGCGCCCGGCCTGGAGCTGGACGCGCGCGAGCTGCTGCGGTCGTGCGGGCTGGCGGCGTTCGGGTTCGGGACGCTCGTCCCGGGCCAGCCGTGGTTCGCCCCGTACGCGACCAAGCGGCTCGACTCGGCGGTCATGGACCTGAGCGGCGGCTTCGGCGCGTTCAGCGCGGCGCTGCGCGCGAAGGGTTCCAAGGTCGAGAAGCAGACGCGCTACAAGGAGCGCAAGATGGGCCGGCAGGCGGGCGAGGTGACGTTCGCGTTCGACGTGCGCGACGAGGAGTCCCTCGCCCTCGTCCGGAAGTGGAAGTCCGACCAGTACCGCGCGATGGGCCGCGCCGACCGCTTCGCGAAGCCGTGGGTGGTCGACCTGGTCGGCCGCCTGCACGGCACCCACGAGGACGGCTTCGCCGGCGTGCTGTCCATGCTGTACGCGGACGGCGTCCCGGTCGCGGGGCACTTCGGGCTGCGCAGCGACCACACGCTCGTCACGTGGTTCCCGGTGTACGACCCGGAGTTCGCGAAGTTCTCCCCCGGGCTGATCCTCCACCTGCGCATGGCCGAGGCGGCGGCGGCGCTCGGCGTCCGGCACATCGACATGGGCCCGGCCGTCGGCTGGCGCTACAAGCAGGAGCTCCGAACCCACTCGATCGAGGTCGCCGAGGGCGTCGTCCGGCGCCGCTCGCCGACGGGCGCCGCGCACTGGCTGCGGCACGCCCCGGTGGCGCGCGGCCGCGACCTGATCCTGGGCAACAGGGCGCTGTACGGCATGGCCGACCGCACCCTGCGCACCGTCGGCCGCTGGCGTTCGCGCCCCGTCCGGGAGCAAAGCGCTTCGGAGCCGCCGCAGAGGTGAGTTATGCCGTTCCGAGGGCATCCCTAACTGCGTACCGGACCCAGGGAACCAGGGAACGAGGAGGCCGTTGTCTCATGGCACGGGTGACGCGCGAGGAGATCGACAAGCTGGTCGGGGGCGACCACCACGATCCGCACGGCGTCCTCGGCGCCCATCCGGGGCGGGACGGGGTGACGGTCCGCGCGCTGCGGCCGCTGGCCGAGACCGTCGAGGTCGTGCTGCCGAACGGCGACCGGCACAAGCTGCGCCACTTCCATGAGGGCCTGTTCACCGGGACGCTGCCGCCCGACGCGTCGCTGTCGGGCGCCGGGGAGAAGGACGCGCCGCTCGCCGTCCCCGACTACCGGCTCGCGGTGACGTACGGCAACGGCGTCGAGCTGGTCCAGGACGACCCGTACCGGCACCTGCCCACCCTCGGCGAGCTGGACCTGCACCTGATCAGCGAGGGCCGGCACGAGGAGCTGTGGCGGGCGCTGGGCGCGCGGGTCCGCACGTACGCGTCGGCGTTCGGCACGGTGACCGGCACCGGGTTCGCGGTGTGGGCGCCGACCGCGCGCGGCGTCCGGGTCGTGGGCGACTTCAACCACTGGGACGGCCGCGCGCACCCGATGCGCTCGCTCGGGTCGACGGGCGTCTGGGAGCTGTTCGTCCCCGGCGTCGGGGACGGCGACGTCTACAAGTTCGAGATCCTCGGCGCCGACGGGCAGTGGCGGATCAAGGCCGATCCGATGGCCGCGTACACCGAGACGCCGCCGGCGACCGGCTCGCGCGTGTTCACCTCCTCTTACGAGTGGGCCGACGGCGAGTGGATGGACCGCCGCAAGGAGCGCTCCTGGGTGAACGAGCCGATGAGCGTGTACGAGGTGCACCTCGGCTCGTGGCGGCCCGGCCTCGGCTACCGCGAGCTGGCCGAGGAGCTCACCCGGTACGTGTCCGACATGGGGTTCACGCACGTGGAGTTCCTGCCGGTGGCCGAGCACCCGTACGGGCCGTCCTGGGGCTACCAGGTCACCTCCTACTACGCGCCGACCTCGCGCTTCGGGGACCCCGACGACTTCCGGCACCTGGTGGACCGGCTGCACCAGGCGGGCATCGGCGTGCTGGTCGACTGGGTGCCCGCGCACTTCCCCAAGGACGAGTGGGCGCTGGCGCGCTTCGACGGCACGGCCCTGTACGAGCACGACGACCCGGCGCGCGGCGAGCACCCCGACTGGGGCACGCTGGTGTTCAACTTCGGCCGCGCCGAGGTGCGCAACTTCCTCGTCGCGAACGCCTGCTTCTGGCTGGAGGAGTTCCACGTCGACGGGCTGCGCGTGGACGCCGTCGCCTCGATGCTCTACCTCGACTACTCGCGCGAGCAGGGCGGCTGGACGCCCAACGTGTACGGCGGCCGGGAGAACCTGGAGGCCATCTCGTTCCTCCAGGAGATGAACGCGACCGCGTACAAGCGCAACCCGGGCGTCATGACGATCGCGGAGGAGTCGACCGCGTGGCCGGGGGTGTCCCGTCCCACCCACCTCGGCGGGCTCGGCTTCGGCTTCAAGTGGAACATGGGCTGGATGAACGACACGCTGGAGTACCTCCGGCACGAGCCGGTGTTCCGGCACTACCACCACAACGAGATCACGTTCTCGCTGGTGTACGCGTTCTCGGAGAACTACGTCCTGCCGCTGTCGCACGACGAGGTCGTCCACGGGAAGGGCTCGCTGCTGTCGAAGATGCCGGGCGACACGTGGCAGAAGTTCGCGGGGCTGCGGGCGCTGCTGGCGTACATGTGGTCGCATCCCGGCAAGCAGCTGCTGTTCATGGGCTGCGAGTTCGGGCAGGGCGCCGAGTGGGCCGAGGAGCGGCCGCTCGACTGGTGGCTGCTGGAGAACGCCGCCGAGGGCGCCGACCACCTCGGCGTCCAGAGGCTCGTCCGCGACCTCAACGCGTTCTACCGGTCCGAGCCCGCGCTGTGGACGCTCGACAGCGCCCCCGAGGGCTACCGCTGGATCGACGGCAACGACGCGGGCGGCAACACGCTCTCCTACCTGCGGTACGGAACGCCCGCGTCCGACGGCGCGCCGGCGCCCGTCATGGCCTGCGTCGTCAACTTCTCCGGCGGCCCGCACGAGGACTACCGGCTGGGGCTGCCGCACTCGGGCCCGTGGCGCGAGGTCCTCAACACCGACGCCTACGACTACGGCGGCAGCGGGGTCGGCAACATGGGCCGGATCGAGGCCGTGAACGAGCCGTGCCACGCCATGCCCGCCTCCGCGATCATGCGGGTGCCGCCGCTGGGCGCGGTGTTCCTCACCCCGGAGAGGAGCGCCGACGTCCCCGATTAGGCTGCGGGGCATGACTTCCCAGCGCCTGCGCATCGTCCCGTCGGTGTTCGTCATCGAGCACCTGCCGAACGCGACGTTCCCGGACGACGACGAGTGGATCGCGATGGTCCGCGCGCCCGAGGGCCTCACCCTGGTCCGCGAGGTGCCGCCGTTCGTGGAGGCCGAGCGCTGGGTCGGCTACTACGACGCCGTCCCGAGCGACCCGTCCGCGACCGGGCAGCTGGCGTCGGTCGTGGGCCCGCTGGCCGGCGCGGGCGTGCCGGTCTTCGTCGCCTCGACGTACCACGGTGACCTGGTCCTGGTCCCGGAGCACCGGGTGCCCGCCGCCACGGCGGCCCTCAAGGAGGCCGGGCACCGGATCGAGGAGGGCTCAGGGGGTTCCTAGAGGCAGCCGAGGAGCCAGCGGGGGCCGGTGACGTGCGCGCCGGCGGCCTCGCAGCGGGCCCGCAGCCCGCGGTCGGCGGTGACGACGAGGCGGACCGCGTCCGGGTCGGGCTCGCTCACCAGCTCCACGATCCGGTCGTCGCCGCTGTGCGGGGCCGCCACGACGCGCACGCCGTTCGCGGGCTCGTCCGCCACCCGCCGCGCCTCCCCCTCCACGACCAGCACGACCTCCGGGAAGTAGCTGTCGAACGGAAACGACTCCTTGGGCAGCCCCGACACGCCCTTCTCCAGGACGGCCAGGTCGTCGCGCAGCCGGGCGTTCGCCCCGGCGCGGTCCTTCCACCAGCCGTCGGCGCGGGCGCCCACGACGTTCGCGGCGTCCACGACCAGGACCAGCCGCTTCAGGCCCTCCCGCAGCAGCGGCCAGGACCGGGCGAACGGCTCGAACAGGCGCTTGCCGGTGACCTGGTCCAGCTCGACCCACGCGGCCTTGCTGGTCTCCCGGGACGCGGGCCGCACCTCGGCCGTCTCGGGCACCGAGCCGATCACGGAGACGAAGTTCCAGCCGCCGTGGTCCTCGATCCGGGTGCCGTGCACGGTCACGCTCGCGGGGTCGAGCGTGCACTCCTCGGCGGTCTCGCGGAGGGCTCCGGACACCGGGTCCTCGTGGCTGTGCAGCGCGCCGCCGAACATCCCCCACGTGCCGCCGCCGATGCCCCACCAGGCGCGCTGCTGGAGCAGCACCCGCATGACGCCGTCCGCGCCGCGGTGGTACGGCAGCAGCCCCGACGCGCCGAACCGTCCCCAGTGCGTGTGGCCCTGGGCGCACCGCGCGAAGCCGTCCCCGTCGCCTCCCATGAACGGCACCCTAACCCGTCGCCGATCTCCGCGCCGGGCGGCCGGCGGCGCCCGGTGATGGAGGGCCCGCTGATGAGGGGGGCGGTGATGAAGGGCACAGTGCCCGCGGCGCGGCGGGCGAATACGATTCGGTGCGGAAACGCCTGTCCAGAGGGGAAGCGAGAGTTGAGCGTCGACACCACCGATCCGTGGAACACGCTGACGGGGGCCGAGCTCATCCAGGCCATGGGCGAGGGCCGGTTCCCGGAGATCTCCGACATCAACCGCCACATCGGCCAGCGGATCCGCAGGGCCGAGCCCGGCCTGATCGAGATCGACTGGCGGCCCGGCGAGCACCTCACCAACCCCGGCGGAACGGTCCACGGCGGCTACATCGCGATGATCCTCGACAACGCGGTGTGCCTGGCCGGGTCCAGCACCGGCGAGCTGTTCATGCCGATGCTCACCCTCAGCCTCAACGTCGACTACCTGCGCGGCGTCCAGGCCGGCGCCGCGTACACCGTCACCGGCACCTGCGTGCACCCCGGCCGCACCCGGCTGGTCTCCAACGCCGTGATCACCGACGAGCGCGGGCGGCCCGTCGCCCAGGCGTCCGCGGCCGTCGTGCCCAACCAGGCGTTCGCGCGCTGAGCACATAGGCTGGGGCCATGGTGGACCCCGGAGCAGTCGTCAACGTCATCAAGCAGGCCCGCGACCGGCGCACCGCGCCGCTGATCCTGGAGCTCGACCTCACCGAGGGGATCGTCGAGACCGCCCCCTCCGACCCGGTGTCGGCGTTCCTCGCCATGCGCCGCGTCACGCTGCGCGACGTCCTGGACGGGCTCCGCAAGGCCCGTACCGACCCCCGGGTGAAGGCGCTGGTCGTCAAGGTGAGCGGCGGCATCGGCGTCGCGCTCACCCAGGAGGTCCGCGACGCCGTCCAGGCCGTCCGCGAGGCGGGCAAGCTCACCGTCGCGTGGGCCGAGACGTTCAGCGAGTCCGGCCGCGGCACCGTCCCCTACTACCTCGCCACCGGGTTCGACCGGATCTACCTCCAGCCGTCCGGGGACGTGGGCCTCACCGGCGTCGCGCTGGAGGAGCCGTTCCTCGCCGGGGCGTTCGAGAAGGCGGGCGTCCGGCCGCAGTTCGCCAAGCGGCACGAGTACAAGACGATGGCCAACACCTTCATGGAGAAGGCGTACACGCCGGAGCACGAGGAGTCGTCGCGGCGGCTGGTGGAGTCGTACGGCGAGCAGATCGTCGCCGCCATCGCCGCGGCCCGCGACATCCCCGCCGAGCGCGTCCAGGAGCTGATCGACCGCGGCCCGCTGCTCGCCGGCGAGGCGCTGGAGGCGGGGCTGGTCGACAAGCTGGCGTACCGCGACGAGGTGTACGCCGACGTCCGCGAGGAGGCCGGTCCCGAAGCGCAGCTGCGGTTCGTCGCCCGCTACAACCGCACCCACGGCCTCGCCCGCCGGCTGCCGTCCCCCGGCCGGCAGGACGCCGTCGCGCTGATCAACGGCCAGGGCCCGATCCGGCTCGGCCGCAGCGGCCGCGGCGGCCCGCTGCCCAGCCAGGGCCCCGCGATGGGCTCCGACACGATCGGCGCCGCCATCCGCGCCGCCGTGCGGGACGACTCCGTCAAGGCGATCGTCTTCCGCGTCAACAGCCCCGGCGGCTCCGCCGTCGCGTCCGACTCGATCTGGCGCGAGGTCGTGCTGGCCCGCAAGGCCGGCAAGCCCGTGATCGTCTCGATGGGGAACGTGGCCGCGTCCGGCGGCTACTACGTCGCGATGGCCGCCGACACCATCGTCGCCCAGCCCGGCACGCTCACCGGCTCGATCGGCGTCGTCGTCGGCAAGGCCGTGGTCAACGACCTGCTCGACCGCGTCGGCATCGGCATGGGCAGCGTCGCCGCCGGCGAGCACTCCCGGATGTTCAGCGCCACCAAGGAGTTCAGCGAGTCCGAGTGGGAGCGCGTCAACGCCTCCCTCGACCGCATCTACGAGGAGTTCACCGCCAAGGCCGCCGAGGGCCGCGGCATGTCGCGCGAGCGGATCCACGAGCTGGCCCGCGGCCGCGTCTGGACCGGCGCCGACGCGCACGAGAACGGCCTCGTCGACGAGCTCGGCGGCCTCGACCGGGCGCTGGAGCTGGCCCGCAAGCGCGGCGGCCTCGCCGCGGACGCGCCCGTCCGCTCGTTCCCGCACACCTCGCCGCTGGAGCGGCTGCGCCCGCCGGAGTCCAGCGACGACCGCACCGCCGCGTCCGCCCGCTTCGACGCCTGGGGCTCCCTCGGCGGCCTCGCCGCCCGGCTCGGCCTGCCCGCCGCCGGCCCGCTCACCCTGCCGGGGTCATGGGAAATCCGCTGACGCCGGGCGACTACACCGAGGCGGTCGCCGGTTTCGCCACCGGCGTCGTCGTGCTGACCGTCCGCGACGGCCGCGACGACCTCGGCACCACGGTCACCTCGTTCACGTCGGTCTCCCAGGAGCCGCCGATGGTCCTGGCGGGCGTCGCGTCCTCGTCCTACCTGGCCGAGGTCCTGACCCGCCGGGACCGCTGGGCGGCGACCGTCCTCAGCGCGCCGCAGCGCGCCCTCGCCGGCCGCTTCGCCGCCGAGGGCCGTCCCGGCGCCCGGATCCTGCTGGCGGGCGAGCCGCACCACCGGGGCGAGGCGTCCGGCGCCCTGATCCCGGAGAAGGGCGTCGCGGCGCTGGAATGCGAGACGCGGCACCGCGTCGAGGCCGGCGACCACACCCTCTTCGTCGCCGAGGTCCTGGCCGCCGACTACGCGACCCGCGACCGTCCCCCGCTGATCCGCGTGAACCGCCGCTACCTCGGCTGACCGCGGAGGGCCGCGGGGACGGCGCGCGTTCCTTCGTAGCGGACGCGGAGTGTCACAGGCCCGCCGTAGGCTGCCCGCCTCGCCCCCGACCGAAAGGACCCGGCCATGGGCGCCAAGACGGCACTCCTGGTTTTCGCCGACGGGCCGCCGGCCGACCTCCTGCGCGGCGTACCGGCGCCCTCACCGGAGGCGACCGCGAGCCTCGTCGCCCGGACGAACCCCGGCTGGGACGGAGCCACCATCGAAGGGCGGACCCTCCACGAGACCGTCTACCCACGCGAGGGGACCGTCTACGCGGGCTCGTTCCCGGCCGTCGACGTGCTCTGCGACCAGCAGGTCATGGTGGACCGCCCGTCCGAACTCCCCGACCATCTGCTGGAGGCCGGGGCGCACCGGCGCCGGACGGTCCTGCACGCCATGCACAGCGTGGTCGACTGGTTCGCGTACGCCGTGTGGGAGGACGGCACGCTCGTCCGCTCCCTGAGCCTGTCCCCCGCCGACGGCGTCATTGAGGACATCGGCGCCCCGCTCGACTTCGAGCGCCCGTACTGGGCGGGCGACCATCCCGTCGAGCCCGTCCCCGGGTGGCCCGGCGCCGATGAGCCGTACCCGCTGCCCTTCCACCCCCTCGTCCTCGGTGAGACCGCCCTGCGCGCGCTGCTCGGGTTCGTCGTCGAAGGGCGCCGGCTGCCCACCGACGTCGACCCCGAGGCCGTCGCGCTGGCCGGCTTCCAGGTGCCGGTCACCGACCCGATCACGCAGGAGGAGATCGACGAGTCCCGCAGGACGCACACGCTCCGGCGCTTCACGTACGGCCCGGACGGCACCCTCGTCCCGATCGAGGACTGACCCGCCCGCTTCGGCGAGGCGGCACCGCCCCGCGGAACGAGCAGGAACGGAGAAGCCCCGCCTCCAGGCCCGCGCCTAACGTGAAGGTCATGGACGCCGGTCCCACCCGCGGGACCGGCCTGGAGGTGGACGATGACGCAGAACCGGCAGGCGGGCCGCAGGCCCGGCACCCCCGGAGCCGTCTCGCGGTGGATGCAGCACCGCGCGAACGCCCGAGTGAACCGCAGGATCCGGCAGGGCAAGGGGACGACGATGGGCATGGACGTCCTGATCCTGCACACGGTGGGCGTCCGCAGCGGCGAACCGCGGGAGACGCCCGTCGCCTGGTACGCCGACGGCGACGACGCGCGCCTGATCGTCGCGTCGGGCGGCGGGAAGCGGAACCCGGACTGGTACGACAACCTGATGGCGAGCCCGGAGCGCGCCGCGATCGAGCTGGCCGGCCGCGACGCCGTACCGGTGACGCCGCGGCGGCTCGAAGGCCCCGACCGCGACCGCGCGTGGGAGCGCATCACCGCCGCCAACCCCCGGATGGCGAAGTACCAGAACAAGTCCGACCGCGTGTACCCGGTCCTGCGCCTCACCGCCCGCTGACGGCGCCCGGCCCGCAGCCGTTTCGGCCGTTCCTGCCGGTTAGCATGCACTCATGCTGATCGATCCCGGTGTGGCCGCGGCGTTCTGCCTCGCGGCGGTGGTGATGGCGCTGATCCCGGGCCCCGATCTGCTCTTCATCACCGCGACCGGGCTCGCGTCAGGGCCGCGCGCGGGGGCGCTCGCGGCGGCCGGCATGTCGGCCGGGCTGGCCGTCCACACCGCCGCGGCGGCGCTGGGGCTGGGCGCGCTGCTCCAGGCGTTCCCGACGGCGTTCAACGTCGTACGGATCCTGGGCGCCGCCTACCTGGTCTATCTCGCCGTCGTCTCGTTCCGGGCGGCCCGTTCCACGGCCGGGGAGACGATCGCGCCCGAACGCCGCCTCCCGGCCCGGCGCATCGTGGCCCGGGCCGCGCTGACCAACGTGGCCAACCCCAAGGTGATCGCGTTCTACCTGGCGTTCTTCCCGCAGTTCATCGACCCGGCCCGGGGGAACGTGACCGCGCAGTTCGTCGCCTTGGGGCTGCTGTTCATCGCGGTCGAGCTGGTCATCGTCGGCGCGTTCGGCCTCCTGGCGGGACGGCTGGGCGACTTCGTCCGCGGCCGCCCGTCCGTGCAGCGGTGGCTGCACCGCGTCTCCGGCACCGTCTTCGCCGCCCTGGCGGTGCGCCTGGCCGCCGACGCCCGGTAGGTCCTCAGTCGAGCGCCGTGTACTCCTCCGGCGGGTCGGCCAGCTCCGGGTGAGCAACCCAGTAGAGCCCCTTGTGGATCGTCAGCATCGCCCAGTGCCATGCCTCGTCATGGAAGACGAGCCCCCGGGACGGCGCGCCGTCCGGCTCGTACGGGTACATGTCCAGCGCCGCCGCCTCGGCCTCCCCGGCCGTGAGCCCGCCGTACCGGCGCATGACCCAGGCGTACCGCCGCCGCTCCCCTCGCAGGCACGCGACGTACTCCTCCTCGCTCCACACCATCACCGCACTGTAACCGCTGGCAGAAATGCCCGCCTGCGATAGATTTCCGCCATGGCCACACATCGTGTCGCGGTCCTCGCGCTGGACCGGGTGATCCCGTTCGACCTGGGCATCCCGATGCTGGTGTTCGCGGACCTGGAGCCGTACCGGACGACGCTGTGCGCGGCGAGCCCGGGCGACGTGGCGACGGCGGCGGGCTTCACCATGCGGGTGGACCGCGGGCCGGACGCGGCGCGCCGGGCCGACACGATCATCGTGCCCGGCTACGAGGCGGCCGGGCCGCCGGCGCCGCCCGTCCTGGACCTGCTGGCCAGGGCGCACGACCGGGGCGCGCGCGTCGTGTCGATCTGCACCGGGGCGTTCGCGCTCGCGGCGGCCGGGCTCCTGGACGGGCGCCGCGCCACGACCCACTGGCGGCACGCCGGCCGGCTCGCGGCGGAGTTCCCGCGTGTCCGGGTCGACCGGGACGCCCTCTACGTCGACGAGGGGACCGTGCTGACCTCGGCCGGCGTCTCGGCGGGCATCGACCTGTGCCTGCACATCGTCCGCTCCGACCTCGGGGCCCGGGTCGCCAACGACGTCGCCCGGGAGATCGTCGCCGCGCCGCACCGCGGCGGCGGCCAGTCGCAGTACATCCGGCGGAGCGTCCCGCCGGAGCGCGGCACCTCGCTGGCCGCCACCCGGGACTGGGCGCTCGAACGGCTCCGGCATCCGCTCACGGTCGCCGACCTCGCCCGGCACGCCGGGGTGTCCGAGCGCACCCTGGCCCGCCGGTTCGTCGCCGAGACCGGCGTCCCGCCGCTGCGCTGGCTGCTCGCCGCGCGCGTCGACCTCGCCCGCGAGCTGCTCGAACGCGGGGATCTGAGCGTCGCCCAGATCGCCGACCGCACCGGCCTCGGCACGGTGGCCAACCTCCGCACGCACTTCCGCAGGCTGGTCGGCACCTCCCCCGCCGACTACCGCCGGACGTTCACCGCCGCCGGCTGAGCGCCGACCCGTGGCGGGTTAACCGTGGCCGCGCCCGCGGGAGGGGTAAACCCCCCCCGGGGTCGACCGGGCGGCGGGTCAGTCGTTCCAGCGGGAGGCGGCTATCAGGCCGTCCTCGTACTCGGCGAGGCCGCCGGTGCCGCGCAGCCTCGCGATCTCCCCCGGGAGGCTGGCCGGCGGGGCCTTCTCCGGGCGCGCGTCGATCTGCTCGCCGATCGCGCCGAACAGGTGGCGCACGGTCGACAGCCGCGGGTACGCGCCGTGGATCGCCGCGGCCTCGGCGTCGGTGATGAAGTCCGCGCCCTGCGCGGTGACGTCGATGACGGTCCCGCCGTTCGCCAGCGCGCACACCGTGCCGCGCCGCTCGACGATCCCGAGCGAGGTGTGCAGCGCGATCGACTGCCAGACCGTGTCGACCGCCTCGGCGCCGAAGCCGCGCTCGGTCAGGAAGCGGGCGGCGAGGTCCGCGCCGTCCACCTCGAACCGCTGGACGCCGTTCCCCTCCTCGCTCAGCCCGACGTCGTGCAGCACGCACGCCAGGAACAGCAGTTCGGGGTCGTAGTCCTCGCCCGGCCGGAGGCCGCGGTGCCGGCCGAGGAGGCGCGCGAACAGGAAGCTGCGGATGCTGTGGTTGGCCAGGGGTTCGGTCTCGATGCGCTTGACCCAGTCCAGTGCCTCCCGCGCCACTTCGCTGTCGGGGAGGGACAGCAGGTCGCCGTCCGTGATGGTGGTGGTCTCGTCCATGGTGATCATCTTTCGCCGTGGCGGCGGCCCGGCCAAGTGGCTGGAATGCCAGCCTGCGATAGATTCCCGCCAACGGTACGGTCACCCGGAGAGCAGCCCGGCCGCCAGCCGCTGCCCGGGGCGCAGGCCCGGCGGGACGGCGAAGACGGCGCTGCCGGTGTGCCGGATGAAGGCGTTGAGCCGGTCCGATTCGGCCAGCTTGTGCTGGGCGCGGACGAACTCCGCCGGGTCGCTCAGGTAGGCGCAGAACAGCACGCCGCTGTCGTAGATGTCGTGGCCGCTGCCGGAGTGGCGCGGCATGTTCTCGCCGTGGTCGTGGTCCGCGCTCCCCTCGCCGTGGTCATGGCCCGCGGCGATCGGTTCGCTGATCGCCTGCACGGCGTAGTCGTAGTTGTAGGAACGGCGCAGCATCGGGACGTCCCGTACCAGCGCGACATGGGAGTCGGCAGGGATCAGCGGCTTGCCGTCCGGTCCCGTCCGGGCGAAGTCGGGGGTGCTGAACTCCCGCCCCCCGCTGAGCGGGGCGCCGTCGCCGCGCCGCCGCCCAATGACCTCGTCCTGGGTGCGCGCGGTGGAGGTGTCCCACTTGGGCAGATCCATGCGGATCTTGCGGAAGACCAGGTAGGTGCCGCCGGAGAACCAGGCCGGCTCGTCCGCGGCGGTGGACCAGAGGGCGCGGTCGAACGCGGCGCTCCCCGGGCGCGGGTTGGCGGTGCCGTCCTTGTGGCCGAACAGGTTGCGCGGGGTGGCGTCCCCGAACCCGCCCAGGAAGCCCTGCTGGCTCCAGCGCAGCCGGGCCAGGCCCGGGGCGCGGCTGCGCAGGGCGCGGAAGGCCCGGCTGATGGTCTGGAGGTCGTCGCCGCAGACCTGGACGAAGATCTCCCCGCCGCTCCAGGCCGCCTCCAGCCGGTCGCCGCGGAAGCCGGGAAGCGGAGCCAGCCGGCGGGGGCGGGCCCGTTCCCTGCCGATCCGTTCGAACAGCTCCGGGCCGAAGCCGAAGGTGACGGTCAGCCGGGCCGGGTCCAGGCCGTCCGCGATGCCGGAGTCCGGCGGCACGTCCGGCGCGGCGCCCGGCCTCGGCCCGGGCGGCAGCCCTCGCATGAGGCGCTCGGCGACGGCCGTCCACCATTCCGCCAGCTTCTGGAAGTTGGCGGCGACCTGCTCGGGCCGCAGCCGCCCGCCCTTCACCGGGTCGCTCGTCTCCAGGTCGAAGGCCGCGAAGAGCGCGTACCGCTGCTGCGGCGTGGCGATGCCCGGCTGGTGCTTTCCATGGAACGGCTCGACGCGCCGTCCGGCTCCCGCCGTGCCCGGTGGCGGCGCGTCGCGGCCGCCCGCCGCCAGTGCCCCGCCCGCCGCCGCGGCGGCTCCGGCGGTCGCCGCGAACGTGGTGATCGCGGCGCGCCGCGAGAAAGGACTTCCCGATCGCTCGGACATGAGACCCCCTGCTTGCCGTCCCTAACCTTCAGGTAACCTGAAGCCTAGGGCATCCTTCAGACGGCCTGAAGGTGGGGTCGGCCCATGAACGGGAGGTGATGCGTCGTGCCAGGTCAGGAAGCGGAACGGCCGGCGGCCGCGGCGCGCACCGCGTCCCCGATCCGGCGCCGGCCCGGATCGGCGTCCGGGCCGAACATCCGCGCGTCCACCTCGTCCACCGCCCGCTGGGCCGCCTCCAGAAGGCGCGCCCCCCGCGCGGTGATCTCGATCGTGGACGCCGAGCCCGCCCGGGCCGTGCGGTCGCGCACCAGCCCGGCCGCGGCGAGGGACTTCACCGCCCCGTGCACGCTCTGCACCGTGATCCCCGACATCCGCGCCAGCTCGCTGAACGACGCCCCCGGCACCCCGGCGATATGGCCGAGCAGCCCCAGCCTGGCGACGGTGAGGTCCAGCGGCGCCAGCACCGCGCTCAACTCGGCCTCGATCTGGCGCGCCAGCGCCAGCACCACGATCGAGGTACTGGTGACCGGCGCGGCGGGACGGCCGTTGTCGGTGCTCACCCCTCCAGTGTCCCGCAGACCGGCGCCCCGCGCGCCGCCGACACGTACCGGCGCCCGACCGTCCACCCGCAGCACCGGACCCGACTGGAAGCGAGCACCATGACCACCTACGGAATCCTCGTCTTCGACGAAGCCGAGGAACTCGACGTCACCGGACCCTGGGAGGTCCTCACCGCCTCGTCCCTGCTTCGCGGCGGCGCCGACACCACCGTCCTGATCGCCGAGCGCACCGGCCCCGTCCGCTGCGCCAAGGGCCTGCGGCTCCTGCCCGACCACACCCTCGACGACCACCCGCCCCTGGACGTCCTGGTGGTCCCCGGCGGCAGGGGCGCCCGCGAGGTCCAGCCGCACAACCCGGCCGTCACCGGCTGGATCGCCGAGACCGCCGAGACCACCGCCTGGACCGCCGGCGTGTGCACCGGCGCGTTCCTGCTGCACGCCGCCGGCCCGGCGCGCGGCCGCCGCGTGGCCACCCACTGGAACTACGAGGACGCCCTGGAGGCGCGCGGCGACGTCACCGTCGTCCGCGACGCCCGCTATGTCGTGGACGGCGACCTGCTCACCAGCCAGGGCGTCTCCGCCGGCATCGACAGCACCCTCTGGCTCGTCGGCCGCCTCCACGGCCGCGACCACGCCCGCGCCGTACGCCGCGTGATCCAGTACGAGCCCGCCCCGCCCTACCTGGCCGACGAGCCCCTCCCCGCCTGACGCCCGCCGACGAGGGCGCCCGCAGGCGTTGGCCTAATAGGTCATTCACGAAAGCCGGGGGCGGTCTCCGCTCTCGCGCAGCGAAGGTAAGGCGTCACGGTGGTCCGGGACTAGATCGTTGATGGGGGTTGCTGAGGGCGCGGTCAGTGGTCGTAGGCGGTCAGTGATCGCTTGGTCGGGGCGTCGATGAGCCAGTTGTGCCAGATCGCGGCGTTGAGGGCGCAGATGCGCTGGCAC